>NZ_BARG01000063.1 GCF_000376565.1 Streptomyces hokutonensis
TGCGCTCCGTACGTGGTAATCCTCCGTGCGTTTCCCGCCTGCGTGCCGCCGCGCACCTCATCGTCGGACGGTGACCAAGCCACCCCGTCCGCGGCTCCCCCTGACCCCGCCGTCGGCCGCACCCCGCGACGACTGCGAGCTGCGCAGCCGGCGCCGAAGCCGCACCAGCGGTAGGGCAGGCCCGGTGCGCTCCGTACGTGGTAACCGCCCGCGCGCTTCCCGCCGCCGTCCCGCCGCGCACCCCATCGTCGAACGGTGACCAAGCCACCCCGTCTGCTCCTCCCGCTCCTCGCCGCCGCCCTGCTCCTCCCCCTGCCCTCGGCGTCGGCCGCGCCCGGCCCTCGCGACGACTGCGGGGCGACCGGCTGGGCGCCGTCGGCCACCCGGATCGACCCGGCCGACACGTACCACCCGTACGTCGGCAACGGCTATCTCGGCACCCGGGTCCCGCCCGTCGGCGCGGGCTACGCGGCGTCCGGCGAGAAGACCGGCTGGCCGCTCTACACCCCGCGCTACGACGGCGCGTTCGTCTCCGGCCTCTATGCCCGGGGCCCCGCGAACACCGCTGGTCGCGAGGCCCTCGCCGCGCTCCCGACCTGGACCGGCCTCGACGTGACGGCGGGCTCCGAGACGTACGGCAGCGGCAGCCGGATCACGCGGTACCGCCAGACCCTCGACCTGCGCTGCGGCTACGTCCGTACGTCCCTCACCTGGACGACGAAGGACGGCCGCCGCACCGACCTGGTCTACGACGTCCTCACCTCCCGCGACAGTGAACACACCGGCGCCGTGCACCTGCGCGTGACCCCGCACTGGGACGGCGAACTCACCCTCACCGACCGCCTCGACGGCCGCGGTGCCCGCCGCGTCACGCCGACGGCCGGCGGCCCGGTCGGCGCGCACACCATCGGCGTCGCGTTCCGCACGGACGGGACCGGTGTCGACGGCGCGCTGGCCTCCGTACTGGACGCGCCCGGCAGTCCCCAACGTGCCGTCCGCAGCAGGAAGTTGAGCGCCAGTCAGACGGCGGTCCTGCCCGTCCGCTCCGGTCGTACCTACACCGCCACCAAGTACGTCGGCGTCGACACCACCCTCACCTCGCGCGATCCCCGGGCCGCCGCCCAGGACGCCGCCGGGCGGGCCGCGCGGCGCGGGTGGGACGCGCTGCTCGCCGCGCACAGTGCCGCGTGGCGGGCGCTGTGGTCGTCCGACATCGAGGTGCCCGGCCATCCGGATCTGCAACTCTGGGCCCGTTCCGCCCAGTACGGGCTGCTGACCGCGCTGCGCCCCGGCGCCCGGAACAGCATCGCGCCCGCCGGGCTGACCAGCGACAACTACGCGGGCATGATCTTCTGGGACGCCGAGACCTGGATGTTCCCCTCCCTGCTCACCACCCACCCCGACCTCGCCCGCCCGGTCCTCGACTACCGCTACCGCACCCGCGCGGCCGCCGCCGAGAACGCCGCGAAGACGGCGGTGAAGGGCCTGTTCTTCCCGTGGACCAGCGCGAGCCACGGTCTGCTGTGGAACGAGTGCCAGAGCTGGCAGCCACCGCACTGCCTCACCCAGAACCACCTCCAGGGCGACATCGCCCTCGCCGCCCGCCAGTACTACCTCGCCACCGGCGACCGCACCTGGCTCCGCGCGGAAGGCTGGCCCCTCCTCAACGGCCTTGCCCAGTACTGGACTTCGCGGGTAACGAAGAACCCCGACGGCTCCTACTCCATCAAGGAGGTCGCCGGCCCCGACGAGTACAGCAACGGCGTGAACGACGCCGTCTACACCAACGCCGTCGCCGCCACCGCCCTCCGCGCCGCCACCGAAGCGGCCCGCACCCTGGGCCGGCCCGCCCCCGCCGACTGGCTCACCATCGCCGACCACCTCCGCATCCCCTACGACCCGAAACGCAAGATCTTCCTCCAGTACGACGGCTACAACGGCTCGGGGATCAAGCAGGCCGACACCGTGCTGCTGATCTACCCGCTGGAGTGGCCGATGCCCGCCGGCGCCGGAGCCGCCACCCTCGACTACTACGCCCAGCGCACCGACCCGGACGGCCCCGCCATGACCGACGCCGTCCACGCGATCGACGCGGCGGCCGTCGGCGAACCCGGCTGTGCCGCGTACACCTACCTCCGGCGGGCCTACCAGCCGTTCGCGCGCGGCCCGTTCGCCCTCTTCTCCGAGTCGCGCGGCGACAAGGCGGGCGCCTCCGACCCCCTCGCCGGCTCCCCCGCGCAGGACTTCCTCACCGGCAAGGGCGGCTACCTCCAGGTCTTCACCCACGGCCTGACGGGCCTCCGACTGCGCCCCGACACCCTCCACCTGGACCCGAGCCTGCCGCCCCAACTCCCGGACGGGGTACGCCTGTCGGGCCTGCGCTGGCGCGGTCGTACGTACGACATCGCGATCGGCGCGAAGACGACGACCGTACGGCTGCGCTCCGGGGCGCCCTTCGTACTGGACACCCCCGAGGGCCGCCGCACCCTCTCCGGCACGGTCACCCTGAAGACCCGGCGGCCCGACCTCACCCCCACCACCGACCTGGCCCGCTGCCGTCCCGCGACGGCGAGTTCCTCGGAGTCCGGCCGCTACCCGGAGGCGGCCGTGGACGGCAGCCCCGCGACCGCCTGGTCCCCGGGCGCCGACCACGCCTCGCTCACCGTGGACCTGGGCCGCCCGGTGCGGGTCGGGACGGTCCGGCCCACGTGGACGAAGCGGCCGGGGTCGTACACGGTCGAGGTCTCGGCGGACGGCCGCGCGTGGCACGCCCCGAACGGGACGCCCGCCCGGTACGTCCGTGTCACCGTGCGCGGCGGTACGGGTGCGGCTCTCGCCGAACTCGACGTACGCTCGTGACATCCAGGTATCGGTGACGCCCAACCACCCTTACCAGCAAGGTCAGTTGGCCTCGGCCGCCAGCCGCTGCTGTTCCTCCTCGACGATGCGGCGGGCCAGCGTGGCGTCCGATATGTCGACCGCGTCCGGCGTGGCGTCCGCGAGGTCACTGCGCCGGGCGAACCGGTCGAAGAGGCGGTCCTTGTTCTTGAGGATGGTCAGGAGCCGGTCGTCCACGCTGTCGGTGGCGAGCATGCGGTGCACCTGGACCGTGCGTATCTGGCCCATGCGGTGGACGCGGGCCACGGCCTGGTGCTCCACCGTCGGCTTGACCTGGGGTTCGCAGAGGATGACCAGGGAGGCGGCCTGGAGGTTGAGGCCGACCCCGCCCGCGCTGATCTGGGCGAGCAGCACGGCGTGGCCGGGGGCCTGGGTGAAGTCGTCGACCAGTTGCTGCCGACGGAGGGCCGGGACGCTCCCGGAGATCGTCCCGGTCACCCGCATTCCGGGCTCGTCCAGTGCGCGCCGGACGGTGGTCAGCACATCGCGGAAGTACGAGAAGACCACCACCTTCACGCCGTTCTCCGCGGCCTCGGCGACCAGTTCCCGCAGGCGCTGGAGCTTGGCCGACTTCTCGGCGTCGGCGTAGGCGGCCCGGCGCATCGCCATGAAGTTCCCGGCGCCGACCGCGCGGTCGTAGGCCTCGCGGTCGGCGGCGCCGAGCTCCACCCACTCGTCGACCTGGACCAGGGCGGGCAGTTCGGTGAGGACGTCCACCTGGTTGCGGCGCAGATAGGCGGGGGCGACGGACTTGCGGAAGGCCTGGGGTCCGGCCGCCGCCGTGCCGTTGCGGACCGTCGGCAGCAGTTCGGGGCGGAGGTGGCGGACGAGGGTGCGGAACTCGTCGACGTGGTTCTCCATGGGCGTACCCGTCAGGAAGAGCACGCGGTCGCAGCGCTCGGTCCACAGGGCGACCGACTTGGTGCGGCGGGTGTCCGGGTTCTTCACGTAGTGGGCCTCGTCGACGACGAGCATGCCCGGGGTGGGGCCGGGCGGGGCCTCGCCCCTGGGCTTCCGGAGCTTTGGCTTCCTGCTCTCGGGCGCGGGCAGGGTGTGCAGCGTGTCGAAGGTCGTGACCGCGACTCCCCCGCGCTCGCGCCACTCCCCGTAGGCCTCCTGCCGGTCCGGGCCGTGCACGGGCAGGGCGCGCAGGGTGCTGCGGGCGCCGATCTCCCGGGTCCAGTTGATGAGCACGCCGGCCGGGCAGACCACAAGGAAGTGGCTGTGCCCCTCGGCCGCGAGATGGGCCAGTACGGCGATGGCCTGGATGGTCTTGCCGAGTCCCATCTCGTCCCCGAGGACGACCCGGCGCTGGGCGAGCGCGAACCGGGCGCCGAACGACTGGTAGCCGCGCAGCGAGACCCTCCGGTGGGTGTCGTCCAGCTGCTGGGCGTGCACGCGCTCGGCCAGCTCCGAGGGCAGGAAGCCCTCGCTCGCCGCGTGGTCCGGCAGCACGCCGTCGACCTCGGCGAGCTGGCTGTAGTACTCGGCCGACCGCAGCTCGAAGTCGACCAGGGCCTCGATGTCGGAGACCGGCGGGCGCAGCAGGTCGGTGGAGGCCTGGGCGATCAGCAGCGGTACGCCCCGGGCGGTGGCGTCGGCGACGAGTTCGTGGAGTTCGGCGACCGCCGCGAGCGCGCCGGCCCTGCGGCGACGTCCCGCGAGCGCCATCAGCAGCCTGCTGGTGGCGGGCCGGGCCACCGGAAGCAGCGCGCCGAGCCGTTCGTCGAGCCGGGTGGCCGCGTCCAGTGCGCGGCGCAGCTCGGGGCCTGCCTCGACGAGCCGCTGCAGGGCGACGACCAGGGCGGTGGTGCGGGGGTCGGGGTCGTCGGCGTCGATGCGGACGGAGACGGTCTCCCCGACGGCCCGCGCGATCTGCCGGGCCGCGGCGAGCGCCCGGTCGGCGGTCTGCTGTCCCACGCCGGGCAGTTGCCGCAGCTCGTACCGGCTCGCCTCGTGCACCGCGCGCACGGAGGTGAGCCCCGCCGCCTCCACGGCGCCGAGCCGCAGCCGCCCCTCGGTGACATCCTTCAGCCTGCCAACGGGGATGGACTCCAGCTCCTGGGCGACGAGTTCGGCCCGCAGCGGTTCCAGCGCGGAGCGGACGGTGTCGAGGGCGCGGGTGTGGTCGGCGCGCAGGGCGCGTGCCACGTCGTACAGCCGCGTCCCCCGCGAGCACAGCTCCCTGATCTGCCGCCCGCCGCGCGGAAACTCCCCCTCCATGTCACCCCCCGCTCGCATGCGTCCCGTCGTGCGTCCATCGTGGCACCCACCACTGACAACGGGGACGGAAGCGGGCGGGCCAGGGGTTCCCGGCCGTCCGTCGGGCGTCGAACCGGTCGTCCGTCACGCGTCGAACCGGCCCTCCGTCAGGCGTCGAAGCCCGTCGCCCGGGTCCGCTTCTCCCAGGCCGCGATGTCGCCGCGCACCTGGTCGAGGTGGCCGAGTACGGCGTCGACGGCGTCGTCGCCCAGGGGCAGGTGCAGCGGGGTCTCCTCGGCGTCGAGGGCGGCGAGGATGAGGGCCGCCGCCTTCGCGGGGTCGCCGGCCTGGCCGCCGTCGCCGCCGGAGACGAAGCCGCGGGTCTCGGTCACCTTGGCGTAGGCACCGCTGTCGGCGCTGACCCCGGCCCGGCTGGTGTCGAAGAGGGCGGTCCGGAAGGCGCCCGGCTCGACGATCAGCACCTTGATGCCGAACTCGGCGACCTCGTCCGCGAGCGCCTCGGACAGCCCCTCCAGCGCGAACTTCGTTCCGCTGTACGCCGAGAAGCCCGCGAAGGACATCTGCCCGCCCATGCTGCTCATCTGCACGATCGCCCCGGAGCGCCGCTCCCGCATGAACGGCAGCACCGCGCGCGTGAGCGCGGCCGGCCCGAAGACATGCAGGTCGAACAGGTCCCGCAGCTCCTGCTCGGTGGTCTCCTCGAAGGCCCCGACGTGCGTACGGCCCGCGTTGTTGACGAGGACGTCGATCCGCCCGTGCCGCGCCACCACGTCCCGTACGGCCGCCTCCGCCGCCCCCGTGTCGGTGACGTCCAGTCGCAGCGCCTCCAACTGGTCGGGGTGGGCGGCCACCAGGTCGTCCAGCGCCTCGGTGCGCCGGGCGGCGCCGACCACCACGTCACCGGCGGCGAGCGCGGCCTCCACGATCGCCCGCCCGAACCCGCTGCTGGCGCCGGTCACGAGCCACACCTTGTTCATGACGTCTCCCTTTGAGATCCCTGTTTCCCTCTGCTGAACAGCCTGCTCCCGCCCCCGGTGACGCGTCCAAGACCTAAGCTCATAACCGATGGCTATGACGAGAGACGTCCATGTGCGGGACCTGCGCTACTTCGTCGCGGTCGCCGAGGAACTGCACTTCACGCGCGCGGCCGAGAGGCTGTACGTGTCGCAGCCCGCGCTGAGCAAGCAGATCCGGGCGCTGGAGCGGCAGTTGGGCGCCGAACTGTTCCGCCGCGACCGGCAGGCCGTGACACTCACCCCGGTCGGCACGGCCCTGCTGCCGTACGCCGAGCGGATGTTGGCCCTCTGGGCGGAGGGCTCGTCCGCGCTGGCGGAGGTCAGTGCGGCCGAACGCAGCACCCTGGTGGTCGGCATGAGCACCAGCCCCGGCCGGGGCGGTCTGCTGCCCGCGATCCGCTCCCGGTTCACGGCCGCGCGTCCGGAGGCGGTCGTACGGCTGCGGCAGGTGAGCTGGGACGATCCGACGGCGGGGCTCGCGGACGGCGGCGCGGACGTCGCCTTCGTCTGGCTGCCGCTGCCCGACGCGGAGCGCTACGACTGGACGGTGGTCGCCGAGGAGCCCCGCCTGGTCGCCCTCCCGGACGCCCATGCGCTGGCCGCCCGCGCCGAGGTCGACTTCGCGGACCTCCTCGACGAGCCGTTCCTCGCCCTGCCGCCCGACGCGGGCCCGCTGCGCGACCACTGGCTCGCCCTCGCCGAACGCGGTGGCCGACCGCCGCATATCGGGGCGGAGATCGCGAGCACGGAGGAGACGTACGAGGCGCTGGTCGCCGGTCTGGGCATCTGCCTGGTGGCCGCGGGCAACGCGCATCTGATCACGCTCGGCGGGGTCACCACCCGTCCGGTGCACGGCGTTCCGCCGAGCCGGTACGCCCTCGCGTGGCGGCGGGAGAACGGCGGCCGGCCGCTGGTGAGGGCGTACGCGGAGGCTTGCCGGGGGGTCAGGGGCGGGGGGTGAGGCGCGTGGCTACTATGAGTCACCTTTGGGGAGTCTGGATCTTGGGGGGTAGTCATGAGCACAGGTCGTTCCGGACGTACAAGACGCATACCGTTCGCTCTCGTCGGCGTGGCCCTGTTCGCGCCGCTGGTCGTTCCCGCCGCGTCCGCGCAGGCGGCGTCGGGCTCGCTGACCGTGACCACGCTGGGGCGGCACGGCGCGAAGGTGGCGACGACGGTGACCGTTGTCGCCGTGCCGTCCGACGAGACGTACAGCGTCAAGTCCGGCAAGAAGCTCAGCCTGCCCGCGGGCAAGTACCTCGTGATGGCCGACATCTCCGAGAGCACCGCGGACGGCCGGGGCACCGACACTCTCGGCGCGCAGGTCGTGTCGGTGTCGGGGGCCAAGTCCGTGACTCTGGACGCCCGTAAGGGCAAGGCCGTGAAGGTGTCGCTCGACACCCCGGCCGATGTGACCGAGCCCGCCATGATCGGCGCGCAGGTGTGCGCCGCCGACGCCAGTATGCCCTCCGCCGTCGCCGTGAGCGGCGGGAACTACGCGGGGTCCCTCTACGCCATCCCCAACTCCTCCAGGCTGCTGCAGTTCGGGTTCATGGCGCAGTGGTCCGGCAACGACAGCTACATCGCGGTGAAGAACACGACCGGTGTCCCGGCCGCGCCCGGCGGGTCGTTCAAGCGGTCCCAGCTGGCGACGATGCGTTTCTCGGTGCGCAGCGGGACGCAGATGGCGAACGAGCACGACGTCGCGCTCCAGGCCGCGCCCAAGGTCGACAACTGCACGACCGACATGTACGCCAACGTCAACGGCGGCAGCGCGCCCTACAGCGCCACCGCCCATGTGACGCCCGGGAGTTGGCAGCCGCGCGACGACATCTTCGCGAGCAACGGGGACGACGTGTCAGGCGGTTTCCCGGCGGTGCGGACACTGAAGGCGGGGCAGAGCTTCACCCAGTCGTTCGGGCGGGCCGTGTGGAGCCCTCTGCACTACCTGCCCACCGTCTGGCAGAAGTCCGTGAACTTCATCCCGGACGCGCTGATCGGCGACCCCGACGTGGGCACGAGCGGTGCCGATCCGACGAAGGAGACGGTGGTCCTGTACAAGGGGAGCACCACCGTCAAGAAGCGGACGCTGACCAACTGGGGTTCCTCCGACGCCTCGTTCGCCGCCCGCATCAACTCGGCAGGCACCTACCGGCTGACCGTGGACGCCCACCGCTACCGCCCGGGCATCACCTTCCCGTCCGGCATGCTGTCGTCGCGCGTGACGCTCGACTGGCGGTTCAAGGCCGACCCGGCCAAGTCGGTGGTCGCCCCCGTCTTCATGACCCGCTTCCTGCCGGCGGGCCTCGACAGCCGCAACCGGGCGCAGGCGAACAGCGTCACGTCGGTCACCGTCAGCGCGGGCCGCGGATCCCAGGGCCCCGACGTCAAGTTCACCAAGTCGACGGTCAAGTCCCTGAAGGTCTGGGCCTCTTCGGACGGCGGCACGACCTGGAAGGCCGTGTCCGTCACCCGCTCCGGTACCTCCTGGAAGGCCGCCGTGCACAACCCGGCGTCGGGCGCGGTCGCCCTGCGCTCCCAGGTGACCGACTCCGCCGGCGGCACGTCGACGGAGACGGTCTACCGCGCCTACGCGATCGGCTGATCCGCATCGGCCGTGGCCGCCCGGTCACAGGGGCGGTCACCGCCGCCCGGTGTCTCAACAGGCGTGGGGGCGGGGGAAGTCGGGTCGTCCACGGAGGGTTCCGGTGACGGTACGGGCGGGGTCGTGGGCTCCGGTTTCGTGGGCTTCGGGGGCTCCTTCACGGGGTCGCTCGGAGCCGGGTAGGTGGGCGTCGGCTCCGTGGGAGTCGGCTCGGGATCCGTGGAAACCGGTGGCGTCGGAGTCGGCTCCGGAGCAACCGGCGGCGTGGGCACGGGCGTAGGAGTCGGCGTAGGAGTCGGCGTCTCGACCGGGGCCGTAGGAACAGGCGTTGGGCTGCCGTCTCCCACCGGTATGACGACCGTCCCGGGTCCGCCGTCCCCAAGTACGGCCGGAGGGACGGCGGTTGCGGACCGGTCCGGTGCCGACACGGTCGAACCGCCGCCGCCCGGCGTCTTGGTGGGCTTCTCCGCCCCCGGCTGCGATGCCACCGGCGCCTGGGACACCGGGACTTCGGCCACTGGACCCTTCGCCACCGGGACCTCGGCGGAGTCGCCGCCGCCGAGGACGACGATCACCGCGACGGCGCCTGTGACGGCCGCGCCGACCGCCGCCCCCACCTGTGTCTTGGAGGCGCCGGCCGCCGCGTGCCGTACGCCGTGCAGCAACCCGCCGCCGTGGCCGCCCGCCGCGGCGGTGGCCGCGCCCGCGGATCCCGCGCCGAAGGCCAGCAGGAACTTGCCGGCGCCGCCGAGCACGAACACCAGCAGGGCCGGTGCCACGAGCGCGGGCAGCCGGTCGTTGGCGCGCATCAGGGCCGCGAGCCGGGCCCGGCAGTCGTCGCACGCGTCGACATGGCCGAGGAGCCGTTCGGACTGCCGCTCGGTGGCGCCGCCGCGCACATACGCGGGCATCCGGGCCCAGTGCACCTGGCACGCGGGATCGTCCGGAGCGCCGGTCTGCGCGCGCAGGAACGCCTGCCGCATGCCCTCCCGCGCCCGGTGCAGCAGTACGGCCGTGGCCCCCTGCTTGGTGCCGAGTTGCGGTCCTATCGCCGCCAGCGGCAGCCCCTCCGCCTCGGCCAGCCACAGCGCCTTCACCCAGCGCTCCGGCAACTGCTCAAGCACCCTCACCAGCAGGTCCGTCGAGGACACCTGCTCGGCCGGATCGCCCCCGTGGACCTGCTCGTGCGCCCGTTGCGCGCCGACCCGCTCGCCGACCTCGGGATCGAGCGGCGTCTCACGTGCCGCGCTCCCCGCCGCGGTCGCGAGATGCTTCACCGTGGTCATGAGGTACGCCGGTACGTTGTCGATCTCGTGCCCGGCGGACAGCCTGCGCCACACCCTGAAGTGCGCCTCGGCGACGAGGTCTTCGGCGACCCAGGTGTTACGGGTGAGCGAGCGGGCGTAGGCGACGAGGCGCGGCTGCTGCTCCTCGTAGATCCGGGCGTACGCCGCGGTGGGGCCGTCGTTCATGGCAGCAACGCTCCAGTTGCCAGTGGGGCGGGGACAAGGGTTTGTACCCTAGATGGCAAAACTTTCAATTAAAGTTGCAGCCGTTCCCCAAGGTGACACAGGTCACATAAATGCTTGGCGTGATGGCGTAATCAAAGCCCTCTCCGCGTGATCAAGGAGGGTGCGTCGGCACAACGGCCGTCGCCCCCGTCCGAATCGGAGACCGCCCATGAGCCCCGTCACCCTGGAACAGCCCACCGGCGCCCGCCTGATCGCCGACGACGACCAGGAGTTGGCCGTGACGGTCACGCTCCGCTACTCCTCCGGCGACCCCTTCGCCGTCCAACTCCTGTTCCCCGCCTGGATATCGCTCGACGGCAAGAAGGTGACCTGGACCTTCGCGCGGGCGCTTCTGGAGGAGGGTCTCGACACCCCCGCCGGGATGGGCAACGTACACATCAGGCCGTACGGCCCCGCCCATACGGCGGTCGAGTTCCACTCGGCGGAGGGCATGGCGATGATCCGCTTCGACTCGGTCGCCCTGCACCACTTCCTGCGCCGCACCTACCGGGTGACCGAACCGGGCCGGGAGGCCCTGGGCCCGTCCCTCGACCGAGGCCTCGCCTCACTCCTCGACGGCGCGTGACACGAGGGGGCCGGACAGAGCCCCAACTGCCGCCTGTGGCAGGCGAATTGCGCTTGTTATCGTCGCCCCATGAGTGAATCGCCGCAACGGCTTCCCCAGGTGTCCCGGACGTCAACCCGTGCCGTGGTCGTCGGAGGAAGTCTCGCCGGCATGCTCGCGGCAGCCGCGGTCCGGGACCACGTCGACACGGTCGAGATCATCGAGGCGCACGACCTGCCCGAGGGCCCCGAGTCACGCCCGGGGGTACCCCAAGCGGCGCATTTCCACGTCCTGTTGTCGGGAGGGGCGGACGCGATCGACGCCCTACTGCCCGGCACGATCGCCGACCTGCTGGCCGCGGGCGCCAACCGCGTCCCCATGACGACCAACATGGTCCTGTACTCCCCCGAGGGCTGGTACCGCCGCTGGAAGCGGGACAGCCACTACCTGATAGCCGCGAGCCGGGACCTCACCGACTCCGTCGTACGCAGGCAGGTGCTCAAGGACCCGCGCATCCGCGTACGCCCCCGCACCAAGGTCACTGCCCTGCTGGGGAGTTCGCGCCGGGTCACCGGGGTACGGCTGAGCGCGGCCGACGGCACCGAGAGCGAGCTGACCGCGGACCTGGTCGTCGACGCCTCCGGAAAGGCGACACGCACTCCGCGCTGGCTGGCCGAACTGGGCGTCCCCGCCCCCGCCGAGGCCCGCATCGACTCCGGCATGGCCTACGCCAGCCGCATCTACCGCGCCCCCGTCCCCACCCTCAACTGGCCCCTGATCAGCGTCCAGGCCGACCCCCTCAGCGGCGAACCCGGCCGCGCGGGCGGCATCGTCCCGATCGAGGACGGCCGCTGGCACGTCAGCCTGATGGGCACCCCGGGCGGCCAACCCCCGCGCGACGCGGCCGAGTTCGAGACCTACGCCCGCACCCTCCGCCACCCCCTCGTCGCCGACCTCCTGGCCCACGCCGAACCGCTCACCGACGTCGTCATGACCCACAGCACGGTCAACCGCCGCCACTACTACGAGCGCCTCAAGTCCTGGCCCGAGGGCCTGGTCGCCCTCGGCGACTCGGTGGCCGCGTTCAACCCGGTCTACGGCCACGGCATGTCGGTCGCGGCCCTGGGCGCCGTGGCCCTGCGCACCCGACTCTCCGCCCTGGGCCTCGGCCGCGGCCTGTCCCGCGCGGCCCAACGGGCCATCGCCGCCCCCGTCGAACTCGCCTGGAGCCTCGCCGTCGGCCAGGACATCCACTACACGACCACAACAGGCAAGAACGCCGGCCCGGCCGACCGCCTCCTCCAGCGCTACGTCAGCCGCCTCTCCCACACCGCCACCGGCTCCTACCACGTGGCCACGGCGATGACGGAGGTCCTGACACTCAAGTCGCCGGGGACGGCGCTGCTTCGGCCGGGCGTGCTGATGGCGGCGCTGCTGGGGCCGCTGCGACCTCAACTGGGCGGGCCTACGTTCACGGATGGGGAGCGGCGGCTGCTGGCCGAGGTTGGTATCTCGTTGTCACGCGCCGACGAGTAACACGCTGCCCCAGGCGCCGAGGGTGCGTCCCGTCCCGCGCTGTCGGCCTGACTGCGTCCCCTCCGCTTTAACTCCTTGCTCCGAGCACCCGGCCATGAGCTAGCGTTGTCCCGCACCGCGTCTCCTCCCGGAGGATGTACGCGAGGTGACCTGCGGAGACGTAGGCCTCTTCGGTTTCGGTGACGAAGGCCCTTGGTGCGCTCCCGGCGGGAGCCATCCGGCATCCGTCACCGGTCACAACCGAAGGGGACGCATTCCAATGGCTGCCGTCGAGTACACGCCCAAGCACCGCATTTGGGTCCGCGATGTCCTGGTGGGCATCACGGCGAGCCTCGGCTCGAACCTGATGTGGGCGCTGGCGCAGGCTGTGGTGCACCACCTCGGCTGAGCCGGGGCGGGGCGGGCCTCCGGGGGCCCGCCCTCACTCCGCTGTGACCCGGGTTAATCTACGGACTGTCATTGCGGCCCGACGGGCTTCCGCTCCGCCTCGGTGGAGCCACGAAGGACATGCCCCCACCCGCACGAGTCATCTCGTGCCTGGGGACCCTTCGTGCTTCTGCAACTCTCCGCGGCCGAACTGGGTCAACTCGTCGTTGCCCAGACCGGTTCGGTGCGTCTTCCGCTCACCGAGCGACTGATCAAGTGTGCCGAGGACAAGGGACGGACAGCGACTGCCGGCGATGTCGCCTCCTGGAACAACAGCATCCCCGTAGTGGTCAAGGCGCTGCTGGACTGTGGTCTCGGCGAGGTGGAGGTGCAGGTCGAGGTCGACCTGCCGCACACCAACTCCGCGGTCGACCTGGTCCTGTGCGGCCGGCAGCACGGCACGGGAAGTGACTCGTACCTCGCGGTCGAGCTGAAACAGGTACGGCACGCCACGGTGGATCCCCGGTGCCCGATCGCCGTCGATCTCGGGTTCGGCGACGGGAAGAACAAACTGCATCCCGTACGACAGGTCCAGCGCTACTGCGAGTACATGGTGCGCTACCTTCCCCATCTCCGGGAGAGCCCCGATCAGCTGACGGGGGTGGCGCTGCTCCACAACGCGCGGGACGCGGACGTGGAGGCACTGTTCGACCTGCCCGAGAACGACCACGGTTTCCTCTACACGCTGGACGACCTGGACCGGTTCCGGCGCGCCCTCACCGCGAAGTTCACCACCGCGTCCGGAAAGCGAGCCGCACAGGCACTGGAGCACGCACGCAGGGAATCTTTGCTCAAGGTCACCGATGTGGCCCGGCAACGGTCCGTCGTCAACGGTGGCCTCACGCTCCTCGACGAGCAGTACCTCGCGTTCGACCGGATCACCCGGCACCTGGAGAAGACCGCGCCTCACACCGGTTTCGACGTCGGGCTGTTCTACGACCCCGACAGCGCCCACAGTCCCGCCCCTGTCACGGGCCCCAAGCGCGTCTACATCCTGCGGGGTGGCCCCGGCAGCGGGAAGAGCGCCGTAGCCCTGGAGTTGCAGCGTGCGCTGGGGCTCAAGGGCCGTGAGACCGTGCTGGCCAGCGGATCCCACGCGTACACGGAAACCCTGCGGGACATCATGATCGGTACGGCCCGTCGGGGCCAGGTTTCGGACAAGCGCCACTCGGCCCTCAAGCTGTACCAGTACTTCAACAGCTTCACCGACACCCCGCCGGACAGCCTCGACGTCCTGATCTGCGACGAGGCGCACCGCATGCGCCGCAACTCGACGGACCGCTGGACACCGAAGGAACTCCGTGACGACGACCGGCCGCAGGCCACCGAACTGATCAGCGCCGCCAAGGTTCCGATCTTCCTGCTCGACGACCATCAGTCGATCCGCCCGGACGAGGTGGGCACCGCCGAGTATCTGAAGGATCTCGCCGAGGCCCACGGCTGTCTGGTCGAAGTGACCGATCTGGAGGGCACGTTCCGCGCGGGCGGCAGCAAGCTGTACCAGCGCTGGGTTCAGCGGTTGCTGGGCCTGGACACCTCCGACCCGGTGACCTGGCAACCGGACGGCCGGATGATGCTCGCGGTCGCCGACAGCCCCGAGCAGATGGAGCTGTTCATCCGGGAACGCGGCCTCGAGGGAGCCACGGCACGCATCACCGCGGGATTCTGCTGGCCCTGGAGCAACCCGGACGGGGACCGGCTCGTCGACGACGTGGTCATCGGGGACTGGCGGCGGCCGTGGAACGTGAAGCCGCAACACACCGTTCCGTACGCGCCGAAGTCGGACCTGTGGTCGACCGACCGTCGCGGCATCGACCAGATCGGCTGCGTCTACACGGCCCAGACCTTCGAGTACGACTGGAACGGTGTCGTCATCGGCCCCGACCTGCTCTTCCGAAACGGGAAGTTCACGGTGGACCGCAGTGCTTCCCACGATCCCGCCTTCCGCGGCCCGATCGACGACGAGATCGTCGAGCGGTGCATCCGCAACGCCTACCACGTGCTCCTCACCCGCGGTGTCGTCGGCACCGTGGTCTACGCGGTCGACCCCGAGACCCACAACGCACTGCGCAGGCTCATCCCGGGCACCATCGGCATGCAGCACTTCGACGGCACCCAGCCGAAGCTCACCGCTGAGGGATCCCAGCTGCCACCTGCCTACAACAGGCGTGACAGGTAGCCTTGATCCCCTCATGACTGCGGCCCGCCGGGCTTCCGCTCCGCCTGGCGGAGTCACCGAGGACATGCCCCCACCCGCACGAGTTCCTTCGTGCTGCCTGGGGGCCTGCCTTGTTGTTCCGCGACTCCGCCGCCGCGGTCGCCGCAGAGTGTCTGTCCGGTGCTCTCTTCTTCCGCCTGACGGAACAGTTCACCCACGTGCACGGCCACCGGCCCAGTCCGTCCGAGGTCCGCTCGTGGGAGCGGAGCATCCCCGCACTCGCGAGCGCGCTCAACGACGCGGGACTCGGCCGGGTGGAGATGCTCCTGGAGTACGGACTGCCGCTGAACAGCAAGCGGGCCGACGCGGTGCTGGCCGGCGTGCACCCCAAGACCGGACTGCCGTCGTACGTCGTCGTGGAGTTGAAGCAGTGGAGCAGCGCCGAACCGGATGACGACGATCCGTCGCTGTGCCGCATCCCCGAGTACCCCCGGGCAGTGCTGAACCCCGTCGACCAGGTGCGCGGCTACTGCGAGTACCTCATCTCCTTCAACGGAACGCTGGCCGCGAACCCGGAACGCGTCAGCGGCGCCGCGTATCTGCACAATGCCACCCAGTTCGGAGTCGGCGGCCTCTTCGAAGCCGAGCAGGACCAGTACGGTCAGCTCTTCATCGGCGCGCGGCGCGGGGAGTTCATCGACTTCCTGCGGACGAGGCTGGGGGCCGGGTCCGGTGCTTCGGCCGCGGACGAACTCGTCAACGGGAAGATCGGCCCGTCCAAACAGCTCATGGCGGTGGCCGCCCAAGAGGTACGTGAGCGCGAGCAGTTCGTCCTGCTGGACGACCAACAGGTTGCGTATCGCAAGGTTCTCAATGCCGTCCGCCGTGCCAAGCAGTCCAACCGCAAGGAGATCGTGGTCGTCACCGGCGGGCCCGGCACCGGCAAGAGCGTCATCGCCCTGTCGCTTCTCGGTGAGCTGTACCGGCAGGGCATCACCGCGCTGCACGCGACGGGCTCCAGCTCGTTCACGACGACGATGAGAAAGGTCGCGGGCGCTCGGAAGAGTGAGGTGAAGGATCTCTTCAAGTACTTCAACAGCTTCATGACTGCCGAGCCCAACAGTCTCGACGTCCTGATCTGCGACGAGGCCCACCGCATGCGGGAGACCTCGGCCAACCGCTACACGGCGGCGGCCAACCGCACCGGCAAGGCGCAGATCGAGGAACTCATCGACGCCGCGTACGTCCCGGTGTTCCTGCTGGACGAACATCAGGTCGTCCGGCCCGGCGAGATGGGGACGGTCTCGGAGATCGAGGCTGCGGCCGCGAAGATGGGACTCGACTGTCATGTGGTGTCGCTGGAAAGCCAGTTCCGGTGCGGTGGCAGCGACGCGTATCTGCGGTGGGTGGTACGGCTGTTGGGGCTCGAAGCGGGCGGCCCGCTGACCTGGGAGCCCGACGGCAGGATGCAGCTCATGCTCGCGGACAGCCCGGAGGCAATGGAGGCGTTCCTCGACGAACGCCGTTCCCAGAAGTACAGCGCGCGCATGTCCGCCGGCTACTGCTGGAAGTGGACGAAGAAGGTGCCACCCGGGCAGGCACTGCCCGCGGACGTGGTCATCGGCGACTGGGAGCGCCCCTGGAACGTCTTCGGCGACCGAGCCGTCGGGGGCGCGCCTCCGGCCGCCCTGTGGGCGACCGATCCGGCCGGTTTCGGGCAGGTGGGCTGCGTGTACACGGCACAGGGCTTCGAGTACGACTGGAGTGGCGTCGTCATCGGCCCCGACCTGGTGTGGCGCGGCGACCGCTGGGTCACCGACCGTACGGCGTCCAAGGACCCGGTCTTCAAGAAGTCGACACCGGACGCGGACGTGGACCGGCTGATCCGCAACACGTACAAGGTGCTGCTGACACGGGGCATGATCGGCACGGTGGTGTACTCGACCGACGCGGAGACACGCGCAAGGCTGCGGGAGCTGACCGGCACGGCCTCGAGCTTCGCGGCTGTGTGACCCGCTCGCCCCATTGAGTCACGACGGCCTCGGGGCGCGGCAGCGAAGGCCGCCGCGCCCGAGGCGACGGTGTCCCTGACGGGACCCGCCGCGCCCGTCGCTGCCGCTATCCAGGGGCAACCGCGCGCCCGGTCTGCGGCGAGATCATCCCGGCGCACAGCCCCCGAGCCGCCAACCCCTGCGCGATGCGCGGGATCGCCGCGACCGTGTTGGCCGGCCAGTCGTGCATCAGGATGATCTGGCCGGTGGTGAGGCGAGCGGCCGCTGCGACGATCGCGTCGGTGGTCGCGCCGTTCCAGTCCTGGGAGTCGACGTCCCAGATGATCTCCTTCAGACCGTACTTGGCCTCTACGGCCTTCACCGTCGCGTTGGTCTCGCCGTAGGGCGGGCGGAAGAGTCTGGGTGTGCCGCCGCCCGCGGCCGCGACGGCCTGCTGGGTCCGGGAGATCTCCGAGTCGATCGTCGCCTGGGTCTGCTGGGTGAGGTGCGGGTGGGTGTAGCTGTGGTTGCCGACCCACATGCCGGCGGCGACCTCGGCCCTGACCTGTGCCGGGTAAGTGGCCGCGTACTGGCCCTCGTTGAACGTCGTGGCCCGAAGGCCGTTCTGCTTCAGCGCGTTGAGGAGGGCGGGGGTGTTGCCGGACGGACCGTCGTCGAAGGTGAGGCCGACGTAACCGTTGCAAGTGGCGGCCCGTGCGGGGGTGTTGAGGCCTACGGCGAGGGTGCCCGCGGCGATCAGCGCGGCGACGGCGAGCACGGTGGTCGGCGTGGCCGACCGGGGTCGTAACGAGAAGTGCGGTGCGGACTTCATGTGAGGTGTCCTCCCGAACTGGTTCAGCCCACCGTGATGTTGGAGTTCCCGCTGCTCTGGTAGCCCTCGGTCGCGAGGATCATGTAGTAGCTGAAGCTGCCCAGCGGCATTCCGGCGCGGGCCCAGGCGTCGAAGTGGTTGCCGGTGGTGATGGTGCCGCCGGTGCGCTTCGTCTGCCGGACGCTCCAGTACTGGTCGAAGGTCTTCGTGCCTTCCACCGAGGGGGCGTTGTACCGCGTGGTCTTGTAGATGTCGTAGGTGCCGCCGTCACTGGTGACGGTGCCCTTGTACGTGCCCGTGGGCCGGTAGGTGCCCCAGTTGTCGACGATGTAGTACTCGACGAGCGGGTTCGACGTCCATCCGTAGAGCGACAGGTAGCCGTTGCCGGACGGGTTGAAGCTGCCCGAGTACGTCACGGTCCGGCGGGCGCCGTTGCTCCAGCCCTTGCCTGCCACGAAGTTGCCGGTGTTGCGCCACGTGGTGCCGTAGTTGCCCCCGGAGTTGAGGGTCATGGAGACCGTGCCCTGGGAGTCGGTCCAGAACGAGTAGTAGTAGCCGTTGTTGGTGCCGGTCTGGTTCGTGGTGATCACCGTCGCGGCACTCGCGGTGCCGGGCAGGGTCATCGCCGCGAGGAGGGCCAGCAACAGGGCGCAGGCGCCGCTGATTGACAGCCGTAAGCGATGTGTCGTGCGTGCGGGTGTGTGGTCCATGCCGCGTCAGTGTTGGTACGTCCCTGTCAACTGTCAATAGTTTCGGTAGTGGATTCGAAATATTCGCCGACATATTGGCAGGTGAGATCAGCGAAAAGACGTGTATCACTCACAGAGTGAATCTTCTTCTCGAATGTCCGAATGTTTCGAGCGAATGTTTCGAAGAATCGGCGAGAGTGGTCGTTGACAACGGTCACCCCGTACACAAAAGCTGGCAGGAGCACGCCAAAACCGTGAGTGCCACAGCGTCCACCGGAGGGACACGACATGGCGGCGACAGCGTGGGAGGCGGCGGCCGGCCCGCCGCGCCCGATGGACCGCTACCCCACGGTCGCGGAGGTCACCGAGTCGGCCCGGCTGCTGGTCTCCCGGTTTCCGGGCACCGTACGACTGCGCCGGATCGGGGCGTCCCGCGCGGGCCGGCCGATCCTGATGCTGTCCGTGGGGCGCGGGCCGCGCCATGTCCTGGTGGTCGCCGGACCGCACCCCGACGAGCCGGTGGGCGGCGCGACCGCGCTCACGCTGGCGGAGCGGATCGCCCGCGGCGACCGGCTGTCGGCGGCGACCGACCCCGCCCTCGTCACCTGGGACATCGTGCTGTGCCTCGACCCGGACGGCGCGGCGCTGAGCAGCAACTCCGGTTCCACCTTGAAGAGTTACTACCGCACCGCCTTCCGCCCGGTCGCCGCGGAGCAGCCCGAGTGGGCCCCGATCGTCAAGCACCCGCTCCCGGAGAGCCGCGCGCTGTTCCAACTCATCGACGTGCTGCGGCCGTTCCTCCAGTGCTCGCTGCACAGCACCGATGTGGGCGGCAGCTGGGTCCAGTTGACCCGCGACCTGCCCGAACTGGCCGAACCCTTCCGGGCGTCCGCCGACGAACTCGGCATCCCGCTCCAGTACGGCACGTACGACGCCCTGTACTGGGAGAACCCGAGCCCCGCCGTCTACGTCCTGCCCCCGCCGGACAGCACGGGCCGGCTGGCGGCCGGGTCGGAGAACATCGGGCTGTCCACCTGGTGCGCGCCCCTGCGCTACGGCGGTGTCACCGCGATCGTCGAAGTCCCCATGTGGGCAACGGACTTGGCCGCCGACACGACCCCGTACCCGGCGGCCGACCACGCCCTGCGCGAGCTGGCCGAACTGGTGCTGGACGGCGGCCGCCAGGTGACCGCCGTACTCCACAAGGCACGCGGATTCCTGCCGCCGGCCCAGGACGACCCGCTCAGACGCGTACTGGAGTGGATGGCCGACGGCCTCTACGACATGGTCGCCGACTCCTGGAAACCACTCGCCCGCCAGGCCGCCGCCGCGACCCACCCCGACGATCCGCGCCACCTGACGACCGCCCAGGTCTCGGCCCTGAACATCGTGGCCCGCCGCCAGCCCATCCGCGCGGCGGGCCTTCTGCTACGCCTCCTGGAGGCGGCCAAGGACCCGGCCGCCCCGGGGCTGCACCGCGAGCTGGACGAGCTCTGCACCACATGGTGCACGGACTTCGAGCGGGCCCTCGGGGTGCGCTGGGTGCCGGTGCGCGACCAGGTGGAACACCAGACCCGCACGGTGCTGGCCGCGGCCGAGAGCGCACTGAAGACCCTCCGCTGACAGTCCCTCTCCGTCGTTCGACTCCCGTCACCGCCCCGCGAGAATCGCCTCCACCCCGAACTCGAACCGCTCGTCGAAGGACCCCGGCGCGAGATGTCCGGCCACGCGGTGCAGCGCGGGGTGGGTCGTCGCGGAGATCGCGCGGGCCAGGATGTCGCCCAGCGGACGGTGGTCGACGGCCTGCTCCTCCTGGGTGAGGCCCAGGGCGAAGTAGATGACGGCCCACGAGGTCCAGGCGGCCTCACGGTCACCGAGGCCGCACGCGAGCAGCGCCTCCACCAGGGCCTCCGCGAAGGCGAGGGTGCCCGGCTCGGCGGGGTAGGTGCCGACCACCAGGGCCGCGCCGTCACGGTGGGACAGCAGGCCGCGGCGGAAACGGCGGGCCAACTCGCGGGCCCGCTCGGCGGGTTCGGCCGGGAGGTCGGTGAGCGGGATCTCGCCGAGTACGGCGTCCGCCATCAGATCCAGCATCCGGGCCTTGGTCTTCACATGCCACTGCACGGTGTTGATGCGTACGCCGAGCCGGTCGGCGACGGCCCGGGTGGACACCGCGTCGAGGCCCTTCTCGTCCAGGAGATCCAGTCCCGCGCGAATCACCGTGGCCGGATCCAGTCGGTCGCTCTGTTGCCTATTGGTCACCGACCTAGTTTACTGCACCCACAGACATTGGTCAGCGACCAAGAAGTGGGTGGTTCCGTGGAAACACAGCAGGTCGTCATCGCCGGAGGCGGACCCGTCGGGCTCTGGCTCGCCGCCGAGCTGCGGCTGAACAACATCTCCGTCACCGTCCTGGAAACGCGCACCGACATCGACCAGCGCTCCAAGGCGCTCACCGTGCACCCGCGCGGCATCGAGGTACTGGCCTCGCGCGGGATCCACCGGCGCTTCCTCGACGAGAGCCTGAAGATCTCCACCGGCCACTTCGCCAACCTCGCCAACCGGCTCGACTTCTCCCTCCTCGACACCCCGTTCCCGTACACCCTCTTCATCCCGCAGGCCCGCACCGAGGCGCTCTTCGAGGAGTACGCCCTCGGGCTCGGCGCGAACATCCGGCGCGGCCACCGCGTCACGGGCCTCACCGAGCACCCGGACTCGGTGACCGTCCAAGTGGAGGGGCCGCAGGGGCCGTACGAGATCAGGACCGAGTACCTCGCGGGCTGCGACGGCACCCGGAGCACCGTGCGCGAGGCGGCCGGGATCGGCTTCCCCGGTACGGACTCCCGCTACCTCGGCTGGCTCGGTGACGTGCTCTTCGACAACCCGCCGGCGCCCGGTTTCAACCGCTTCACCGAGCGCGGCGGCCTGATGGTCGTGCCGCTGCCCGACAACCGGTGGCGCATCGCCGGTACGAGTCCCGACAGCGCGACCACCGAGTGGCCCGGCGACTTCACACTGGAGGAACTGCGGCGGAAGGTCGTCGACATCGCGGGCGAGGACTTCGGCATGCGTGACCCGTCCTGGCTCTCCCGCTACGGCAACGCCACGCGCCTGGCCACCCACTACCGGCGTGGCCGCGTCGTGCTCGCGGGCGACGCCGCGCACCAGCACTACCCCACCGGCGGTGTCGGCATGAACGTCGGCTTCCAGGACGCCTTCAACCTCGGCTGGAAGCTGGCCGCGACGATCGACGGCTGGGCCTCGGAGGGGCTGCTGGACAGCTACCACACCGACCGCCACCCGGTCGGCGAGCAATTGATGGAGCACAGCCGCGCGCAGACCTACCTGTTCCACGCGTTCACGCCCGAGGGCCTCGCCCTGCGCGATCTGCTGAGCCGAATGGTTCCGGAATCAAGGGAGTTCAGCGACGTACTGGCCGGCCGCCTCACCGCGCTCGACGTCGCCTACCCGAGCCCCGACCCCACGGCCCACCCGGTGACCGGCACCCGCGCCCCCGACCTCGCGCTCCCCGGCACGGACAGCACCCTGTTCGGCGCGCTGCGGGCGGACTCGTACGTCCTGCTCGACCTGACGGCGGAGGGCACGCTGGCCGATCGGGCCCGGCAGCGGGTGGCGGTGCACGGCGGGGCCCCCGACCGGACGCGGCCTGCCTGGGCGGACGTACGCGCCGCGCTGATCCGCCCCGACGGACATGTCGCGTGGGCCTGGACGGAACAGGACGACATCAAGCTGGCGGCACAGGTGGACACGGTCGTCGCCACGACCCTCGGCCGCTGGTCGCACGGAAAGGAACCGGCCTCATGGATCTCGGACTGAAGGACAGGGTCTACGTCGTCACCGGCGGCACGCGCGGCCTCGGCTACGCGGTCGCCCGCGAACTGGCCGCCGACGGCGCCAAGGTGGTGGTCACCGGCCGCGACAAGAACCGCGCGGCGGAGGCGGCGGCGGAACTGGGCCCGAACGCGGCCGGAGTCGCCATGGACAACTCCGCCCCGCACGCACCACAGCAACTGATCGCCACCGCGCGGGAGTTGTTCGGCGGGTTCGACGGCATCCTCGTCAGCGTCGGCGGCCCGCCTGCGGGCAATGTCGCGGACAACACCGACGAGCAGTGGCAGGAGGCCTTCGAGTCGGTGTTCCTGGGCGCGGTACGCCTGGCCCGAGCGGCCGCCGCGGAACTCGGTGCGGGCGGCGCGATCGGCCTCGTCCTCTCCATCACCGCACACGAACCGACCCCCGGCATGACCATCTCCAACGGCCTCCGCCCCGGCCTCGCCGGCTTCACCAAGTCCCTGGCAGACGAACTGGGCCCCCGCGGAATCCGCGCCTTCGGCCTGCTGCCGGGCCGGATCGGCACGGATCGCATGCGCGAACTGGACGGCCTCTCCCCCGACCCCACCGCACGGCGCGCCGCCAACGAGTCGGCCATCCCGCTCCGCCGCTACGGAACCCCGGAGGAATTCGGCCGCGCGGGCGCGTTCATGCTGTCACCGGCGGCTTCGTACATCACCGGGGTGATGGTGTCGGTCGATGGTGGCGTGCGGCGGGGGTTCTGAGGCGGTAGGCCAGTGGGCGCGGGGAGGGGATTGCGGGATCCCGACGCCCCCAACTCCCGTGCCCGGCCTGCCGTCCGCCGCTCACAGCGGCCAGGCGGTCAGCAGATCGCCGGGACCGTAGGCGGCCTCAAGCCCCGGACAGTCGACTCCACCGCGCGAGACCGCCACGACTGGCACAGGTTCGTCGGTGAGGGCGGCCCGGTGTCGGTGGAGAGCGGCCAGGTCGTGCCGGTCGAAGGGCGACTGCTCCAGCCACTTGATGGAGCCGACGAAGAGCAGCTCCTTGGCAATGGGGGCGCGATCCGCCCCGACGAGATCGATCTCGACGTCGTTGGTACGGGTCCAGTAGCCGCCCACCGCGGGGGCCGCGGGAAGCCGATCGTCAGGCAGTATCCGCGCCAGGGCCTCACGGACAAGGGGCTCGACGGCCCGGCCGCGCCAGCTGGTCCAGTTCTCCCGGATCCGCGCCAAGGTCAGATCGCCCCGCCCCCGCTCGATCTCCTCCATGGAGGGGCCGAGCAGGTGCAGCCAGAACCGCAGGTAGGGATCTGTCACCCGATAACGACGATCCTTCGACGGGCGCAGCGATACGGGCAGCTCCGCGGCGACGATCCGCTTGTTCGTGAGCAGCTCCAGGGCCCGCTGCAGGGGCGTGGCCCCGATTCCGCCGGCTGCCCGGGCGATGTTGGTAAAGGTCCGCTCGCCGCTGCCGATGGCCGCCAGCACCGTACGGGCCTGAGCCTGCGGGGGGAATTCGGCAGCCAGCGAGCGCTCGGCGGACACGAGCAGGGCCGAAACCGGATCGCTCAACGCCTCGCCGAGGAAGTCCCACAGCCCTGCGCCGCGCGGCCACTCGGCGCAGATCAGCGGCAGTCCGCCGGTGATCAGGGCGGCGTCGAAGGCTTCCGCCGGATCCAGCCCGAGCATCTGTCCCACCTCGGCGGGGTTCAGTGCTCCCAGCACCATCTCCCGGCCGCGCTGGTGGAAGGGGCGCCCGTAGCTGTTCAGGGCCTCCATCATCGACAGATCGGAGCCGATGAGGACCAGCAGCACCGGCCTGGTCTCCAGCACCCGGTCCCAGGCCCGCTGGAGCATCCCCTCAAAGGCGCCGTCGGCATCCATCAGGTACGGCACCTCGTCGATGACCAGCACGCTCGTCCGGTCGGCGGGCAGCGCGGCGGCCAGCACGTCGAACGCGGCGTCCCAGCTCTCCGGCCGTGCGGCGGCCACCAGCCCCGCCAACGGCAGCGTCGACGCCCGGGCGTCGCGGGCCAGCCGTGCCAGGTCATCCCCGGGGGACGCACCGGTCGCCGCATAGAACAGGAACGGCGCTCCGGAGCGCTCCGCAAACCGCTCGACCAGCCGCGACTTGCCCACCCGGCGCCGCCCGCGCAACATCAGGCACCGACCGGGCCGCTCCCCGCCAATCCCGGCCGCCACCTTCTGCAGCTCCCGCTCCAACGTCGCCAGCTCCTGGCGACGGCCTACGAAGTCCACCATGTTCGCCGACCTCCACCCATGAAACTAACGACGATGTTACTAACATAGACGTTAGCGGGGAGGAGGGGTGATCGACCGCGCAGAGGAAGCCGGGGTTGCGAAGCGGCTACGTCACTCGCTCAGACGTTGAAGCGGAACTCCACCACATCCCCGTCCTGCATCACATACTCCTTGCCCTCCATCCGCGCCTTCCCCTTCGCGCGGGCCTCCGCGACCGAGCCCATTTCCACCAGGTCGGAGAAGGAGATGACCTCCGCCTTGATGAAGCCCTTCTGGAAGTCGGTGTGGATGACTCCGGCGGCCTCGGGGGCGGTGGCGCCCTTCTTGATGGTCCAGGCGCGGGATTCCTTGGGGCCGGCGGTGAGGTAGGTCTGGAGGCCGAGGGTGTCGAAGCCGACGCGGGCGAGGGTGGCGAGGCCGGGTTCCTCCGCGCCGACGGACTCCAGGAGTTCCATCGCGTCCTCCTCGTCCAGCTCGGCGAGGTCCGCCTCGAGCTTGGCGTTGAGGAAGATCGCCTCCGCGGGGGCGACCAGGGCGCGCTGGGCGGTCTTGAAGTCCTCGTCGACCAGTTCGTCCTCGTCGACGTTGAAGACGTAGAGGAAGGGCTTGGTCGTCAACAGGTGCAGGTCGTGGAGGAGTTCCTCCTTGCCCGAGCCCTGGACGATGCCCTGGGAGAAGAGGGTGTCGCCCTTCTCCAGGATCTCCTTCGCCGCCTCGACCGCCGCGACCTTCGGGACGACGTCCTTCTTGATGCGCGAGTCCTTCTGGAGGCGCGGCAGGACCTTCTCGATGGTCTGGAGGTCGGCGAGGATCAGCTCGGTGTTGATCGTCTCGATGTCGTCCTTGGGCGAGACCTTGCCGTCGACGTGCACGACGTTCTCGTCCTTGAAGGCACGGATGACCTGGCAGATCGCGTCCGACTCACGGATGTTCGCGAGGAACTTGTTGCCCAGGCCCTCGCCCTCGGAGGCGCCCTTCACGATGCCCGCGATGTCGACGAAGTCGACGGTCGCCGGGAGGATCTTCTGGGAGGAGAAGATCTCGGCGAGCTTGGTGAGGCGCGCGTCCGGGACGCCGACCACGCCGACGTTCGGCTCGATCGTGGCGAACGGGTAGTTGGCCGCCAGCACGTCGTTCTTGGTCAGGGCGTTGAACAGGGTCGACTTGCCGACATTCGGCAGACCGACGATTCCGATCGTGAGCGACACGTTGCGACTTCCCGTACGTGAGAGGCGTGAGAGCGATGAGGGGGCTCGCGGGGCTGCGGCCCGGGGCCGATCCACCAGTCTACGGCGTGGGCCGCGCCCTCCCGGCTCCGCCTCGAACACCTGGCCAAGGTCTGCTCATCGGCGTGTCCCAGGGCCTATTCGGCACATAAACCGACCTAAGTTGGTCCAGTGGAGCAACACAGGACACGACCCCCACAGCCCGGCGCGAGACGCGGAGCCCCGCCGCTGCCCCCGCAGGCGGGCCGGGGCCCGAACGGCGGCCCGGCCCGTACGACCCGACCGGGACCCCAGCCGCGTGGCACCGCGCAGCGCCGTCCGGCGGCCGTACGACGCCCCGGCCCGGCGACACCCCAGTCCGTACGGCCGCTGCCGAACCCCCGGCTCACCGGGCTCGGCGGCGGCCTGTTCTGCGCGGCCGTGATGATCGTGCTCGGGTTCCTCGACCAGCTGCTGTTCGGGGCGTCGCTGACCGTGTACGGCGTGCTGTTCCTGCCGGTGTGCGTGCTGACGGCGGTCTGGATCCGGCGCGGCGACCTGCTGACCGCGCCGGTCGTCGTGCCGATCGCCTTCGCCGTCGGCCTGCTCCCGGTGGCCGACGGCAGCGGCGGCCTCGGCAACCGCCTGATGGGCCTGGTCACCGCCCTCGCCACCCAGGCCGGCTGGCTCTACGGCGGCACGCTCGTCGCGGGCCTCATCGCGACGGTCCGCAGAATCCAGCTGGTGAACCGACGCCGACGCGGGTGACCCGGGGCGACCCGACGGGGGGGCTGGACGGAGGGCTAGTCGTCCCCCGCCGCGTGCATCGCCGCCCCCACGATCCCCGCGTTGTTCTGCAGCTGCGCCGGGACGATCTCCGCCTTGATGTCCTCGATGAAGTGCAGGAACTTGTCCGCCTTGCGGCTGACTCCCCCGCCGATGATGAACAGTTCGGGCGAGAACAGCATCTCGACATGGGCGAGGTACTTCTGGACCCGGTGGGCCCAGTGCTCCCAGGTCAGCTCGCCGTCCTCCTTGGCCTTGCTGGACGCCTTCTTCTCGGCGTCGTGGCCGTTCAGCTCGAGGTGGCCCAGCTCCGTGTTGGGGACGAGGATGCCGTTGACAAAGAGGGCGCTGCCGATGCCCGTGCCGAAGGTCAGCAGGATCACCGTGCCCTTGCGGCCCTGGCCGGCGCCGAAGTGCATCTCGGCGACGCCGGCCGCGTCCGCGTCGTTGACGACGGTCACCGGGAGGCCGCCGAGTCTCTCGGCGAACAGCGCGCCCGCGTCCTTGTCGATCCAGCTCTTGTCGACGTTCGCCGCCGTACGGATCGTGGCGCCGCCGGTCACCACACCCGGAAACGTGAGCCCGACCGGTCCCGTCCAGCCGAAGTGCTCGACGACTTCCTTCACGCCGTCGGCCACCCCGTCCGGCGTCGCCGGGTGCGGGGTCAGCACTTTGCACCGCTCTTGGGTCAAATCGCCCTTGTCCAGGTCAACAGGAGCGCCCTTGATCCCGGATCCACCGATGTCCACGCCGAAGATCTGCATGGATCCACGCTACGACGAACGACTGACAGTCACTGCCCGGAGGGGGTCGAACGGTCCGCACCCGTGCGCTCGGCGACCAGTGCCGCCGCCTCTTCGCGCAGGTCACGGCGGAGTTCCTTGGGCAGCGAGAAGGTGATGGACTCCTCGGCGGCCTTCACCAGCTCCACGTCCTCGTAGCCGCGCGCGGACAGCCACTCCAGGACCTGCTCGACCAGGATCTCGGGTACGGAGGCCCCGGAAGTGACGCCGACCGTGGTCACGCCCTCCAGCCAGGCCTCGTCGATCTCGTCGGCGAAGTCCACGAGGTACGCGGCGTCGGCGCCGGCCAGCTTGGCGACCTCGACGAGCCGGATCGAGTTGGAGGAGTTCCTCGAGCCGACCACGATCACCAGGTCGGCGTCCTCGCCCATCTGCTTCACCGCGAGCTGGCGGTTCTGCGTGGCGTAGCAGATGTCGTCGCTGGGCGGGGAGATGAGCTGCGGGAACTTCTCCTTCAGGGCGTCGACCGTCTCCATGGTCTCGTCCACGGAGAGGGTCGTCTGCGAGAGCCAGACCACCCGGGACGGGTCGCGCACCTCGACCTTGGCGACGTCGCCGGGACCGTCGACCAGGGTGATGTGGTCGGGGGCCTCTCCGGAGGTGCCGATGACCTCCTCGTGGCCCTCGTGCCCGATGAGGAGGATGTCGAAGTCGTCGTTGGCGAACCGGACGGCTTCCTTGTGGACCTTGGTCACCAGGGGGCAGGTCGCGTCGATGGTGGCGAGATTGCCCCGCTTGGCCTCGTCGTGGACGACGGGCGCGACACCGTGCGCGGAGAACATCACGATGTTCCCCTCGGGGACCTCCTCGGTCCGTTCGACGAAGATCGCGCCCTTCTTCTCCAGGGTCTGCACGACGTACTTGTTGTGCACGATCTCGTGCCGGACGTAGATCGGAGCCCCGTACTGCTCAAGGGCTTTCTCGACGGCGATCACGGCGCGGTCCACACCCGCGCAGTAGCCCCGGGGGGCGGCGAGCAGGACACGGCGGCCAGACGAAGCAGTCATGCGTCCCATCGTAAGGCCGCGCCCGACGGGTCAAAGATCGCGTCCTTGGAGAGACTGGCCGTGGAGGGGAAGGGGTGGGGCCGGACACTACGTACGGGAGACGCGAGATGGCCGACACGGACACGGATACGACGACCACGGCCGGCGAGGGGCCCCAACTGCGCCGCAGCCTCGGCTTCCGCGATCTCGTCGTCTACGGGCTGCTGTTCATCGCCCCGATGGCTCCGGTCGGCGTGTTCGGCACCCTGGACGCCAAGTCGCACGGGGCGGTCGCGCTGGTCTACGTCGTCGCGACCGTCGCGATGGCGTTCACCGCTTTCAGCTACGCGCAGATGGTGCGGGTCGTCCCCCAGGCGGGCTCGGTGTTCGCCTACGCGCGCGTGGGGCTCGGCAGGGAGGCCGGGTTCATCGCCGGCTGGATGGCCATGCTGGACTACGTCCTGATCCCCGCCGTCGCCTATCTCTTCTCCGGGATCGCCATGAACGCGCTGGTCCCGGAGGTCTCCCGGTGGGTGTGGACCGCGCTGGCGGTCGTCCTCACGACCTGCCTCAACCTCTGGGGCGTGCGGGCCGCCGCGCGCGTGGGCTTCCTCGTCCTCGCGATGGAGATCGTCGTACTCGCCGTCTTCGTCGTGTCGGCGATCGTCGTCCTGGTACGCGACGGCGCCGAACGGGGCTGGCTGTCCCCGCTCTCCGGGGACGGCACCCAGGGCGCGTTCGCGCTGTCGGCGGTGATCGGCGCGGTCTCCGTCGCCGTGCTCTCCTACCTGGGCTTCGACGCGGTCGCCACCTTCGCGGAGGAGGTCACCGGCGGCTCCGAGAAGGTCGCCAGGGCGCTGCTGTTCTGCCTCGCCCTGGCCGGTGTCCTCTTCATCGCCCAGACGTACCTGGTCGCCCTCCTGGAGCCGACGACCTCCGCACAGCTCGCCGCCGACGCCGGAAAGCAGGGATCGGCGTTCTACGACGCGGTCGACGTGTCGGTGGGCAACTGGCTGCACAACCTGGTGGCCGTCAGCAAGGCGATCGGCGCGGCCTTCGCTGCGCTCGTCGGGCAGGCCGCGGCCGGACGCCTGGTGTTCGCGATGGCCCGCGACCGACGACTGCCCCGCGCCCTGTCGCAGACCGACGACGGCGTACCCCGGGTCGCACTCCTGTCGGCGGCCCTCATCACCCTGATCGCGGCGGTCTGGGCGGCCCGCCGGGACGACGGTCTCGACCATCTGGTGTCCGTCGTCGACATCGGCGCGCTGACCGCCTTCACACTGCTGCACGCGAGCGTGGTGGGCTGGTTCGCGGTACGGCGCCGGGGCGGTCCGGTGGTGTGGTGGCGGCACGTGCTGGTGCCGGTGCTGGGGGCGGCGATCACGGTCGCGGTGATCGTGGAGGCCTCCGGTACGGCACAGGTGGTGGGTGCGATCTGGCTGGCGGTGGGACTGGCGGTGCTCGTGGTGCAGGGCAAGCGGAACAAGGCCGACACGGAGACCGGTTGACGGTCACCCGCTCCTCACCTCGACCGCGTTGTCGGAGGCGGCCGTTACTCTCGGTCGCATGGCTCTCAACACGGCTCCGGACGCCCCGCTCCCCGTCGGTGAGGTCTCCCGGCTGATCGGCGGGTGGATCGACCGGCTCGGCGCGGTGTGGGTCGAGGGGCAGATCACCCAGCTGTCGCGGCGCCCGGGTGCCGGTGTCGTGTTCCTGACCCTGCGCGACCCGTCGTACGACATCTCGGTGAGCGTGACCTGCTTCCGGCAGGTGTTCGACGAGATCGCCGATGTCGTCAGCGAGGGCGCACGGGTGGTCGTCCTCGCGAAGCCCGAGTGGTACGCCCCGCGTGGGCAGTTGTCGTTGCGGGCCACGGAGATAAGGCCGGTGGGGGTGGGTGAACTCCTCGCGCGCCTTGAGCAGTTGAAGAAGTCGCTGGCCGCGGAGGGGCTGTTCGCGGCCGACCGGAAGAAGCCGTTGCCGTTCCTCCCGCAGCTGATCGGGCTGGTCTGCGGGCGGGCCTCGGCGGCCGAGCGGGATGTGCTGGAGAACGCGCGGCACCGCTGGCCCGCCGTCCGCTTCGAGGTGCGCAACGTGCCCGTGCAGGGCGTGCACGCCGTGCCGCAGGTCGTGCAGGCCGTGAAGGAGCTGGACGCGCTCGAGGGCGTGGACGTGATCATCGTGGCGCGGGGCGGCGGCAGCGTGGAGGACCTGCTTTCGTTCTCCGACGAGCAGTTGGTGCGCGCCGTGTCGGAGTGCCGTACGCCCGTGGTGTCCGCGATCGGGCACGAGCCCGACAACCCGCTCCTGGACTACGTGGCCGACCTGCGCGCCTCCACCCCCACCGACGCGGCGAAGAAGGTCGTACCGGACGTGGGCGAGGAGTACGAGCGGGTACGGCAGCTGCGGGACCGGGCGCGGCGGTGTGTGGTGGCGTTCGTGGACCGGGAGGAGCGCGGGCTGGCGCAGGCGCTGGCCCGGCCGTCGATAGAGGATCCGCACCGGATGATCGACGAGCGGGCGGACCATGTCGCCGCGCTCCTCGACCGCGGCCGGCGCACCCTCGGCCACCTCCTGGACCGCGCCGACTCGGAGCTGACCCACACGCACGCGCGCGTGGTGGCCCTCTCCCCCGCGGCGACCCTGAAGCGGGGGTACGCGGTGCTGCAGAAGGCCGACGGGCACGCGGTCCGGGACCCGGAAGAGGTGACGGCGGACGAGGTGCTGCGGGCGCGGGTCGCCGAGGGTGAGTTCACGGTTCGAGTCGATACGGCACATGCATAGGGTGGGCGGATGACCAGCAAGGTTGACGAAGGTGCCGGGACGGCAGAGGCGCTCGGGTACGAGCAGGCGCGGGACGAGCTGATCGAGGTCGTACGGCGGCTGGAGGCGGGCGGTACGACGCTGGAGGAGTCGCTCGCGCTCTGGGAGCGGGGCGAGGAGCTGGCCAAGGTGTGCCGGCGCTGGCTGGACGGGGCCCGGGCGCGGCTGGACGCGGCGCTGGCGGAGGAAGAGGCCGCGGAGGGCGACGCCGAGTAGCGGCGGCCCGCAAAGGCGCCGCGTAGCGGCGATCGGTAGCGGCAACAGTGGTTCGCTGTGAGGCGGATCACCATGCTCCGGTTTTGGTTGAACATTGAACCTCCCGTCGCGTACGGTCGGTCTCGTCAGCTTAACCGGACCGCGGTCCGGTAATCCGCTTCCGGCCCCCCGAGGAAGTTCTCGCATGTCTCTCGTACTTGACTCCGCCGCCCAGGACCTGCTGTTCCGCGAGGCCCGCACCGCCAACACCTTCACCGACGAGCCCGTGACCGACGAGCAGGTCCAGGCGATCTACGACCTGGTCAAGTACGGTCCGACCTCGATGAACCAGTCGCCGCTGCGCATCACCCTGGTCCGCTCCCCCGAGGCCCGTGAGCGCCTTGTGCAGCACCTCGCCGAGGGCAACCAGAAGAAGACCGCCGCCGCCCCGCTGGTCGCGATCCTCTCCGCGGACAACGAGTTCCACGAGGAACTGCCCACCCTGTTCCCGCACTTCCCGCAGGCCAAGGACGCCGTCTTCGGCGAGCGTTCGGTCCGCGAGGGCAACGCCGCGCTGAACGCCGCCCTCCAGGCCGCGTACTTCATCATCGGCATCCGCGCCGCCGGCCTCGCCGCGGGCCCGATGACCGGCCTCGACTTCGCGGGCGTCCAGAAGGAGTTCCTGGACGACGACCACACCCCGTTCGTCGTCATCAACATCGGCAAGCCGGGCGAGGACGCCTGGTTCCCGCGCTCCCCGCGCCTGGCGTACGACGAGGTCGTCACCACCGTCTGAGACGTGTGACGCGCACAAGGCCCCGGCGCGGACAGGACGTTGTCCGCGCCGGGGCCTTCTGCGTTCGGCGTTGCCGTGACGCTCAGTGGGGCACTAGGGTCCGTCAGGTGACTGCCGGGTCGGCCATGGGCCATTCACGAGTGAGGCACCCGGCCTCGGCGTGAGCACGAGGCGGGCAAGAGCCCCGCCGTTCCTCCTTGTCTTCCCTCCGAGCGCCCGCACGTGGCGCTCTCATCGGACCCAAGACTCGGAGACCCGCCCACACATGTCACTGCCGACCACCGTCCAGCTGAACCACACCGCGGTCTACGCCGTGGACCGCCAACTGTCGGCCGAGTTCCTTGCCGCGATCCTGGGTCTGGAGGTCGGCGCGCCCTTCGGGCCGTTCGTCCCGGTCGACCTGGGCAACGGCGTGACGCTCGACTACTACGAGAAGCGCGACGAGCCGATCCAACCGCAGCACTACGCGTTCCTCGTGCCCGAGGAGCGGTTCGACACGATGATCGGTCGCCTGGAGGCGGTCGGGGTCACCTACTACTCCGACCCGTACCACCAGGATCCCGGCCGCACGAACGAGCTCTTCGGCGGTCGCGGCGCCTACTTCGAGGACCCGGGCGGCCACAACATGGAGATCATGACCACGCCGTACGTCCGGCCGTAGCGCGGGAACACCCGGCGGGCTACTTCGTCTTCAACGCCTGTGCCATCTCGGTCAGTTGGGCGAAGGAGCCCGTGCCCGCCACGACCGTCGTCGAGCCCTTGTCCGCGAGCACGAGGGCGTCGTAGCGGCCGCCGGTGTAGCGGGTCCAGGTGTGGCCGCCGATGGTCTGGGTGGTCTTCGTGGCGGCGCCGCCCTGGCTCGCGGTGTCGATGAAGTCGGCCGGCTTCTGAGTCGACTGCTCTATCTGCACGTACTGACCACCGGGGGCACTGAACCCGAGGTGCCAGGCGTTGAAAGCGGCGCCGTCGTAGCGGACCGAGGTCGCCTTCCAGGTCTTGGGCAGGCCCTCCGGCGCCGCCACCGGGTACGGCGCCGCGCGGCGTGCGGTGAGCAGCTCCACGCGGTAGTCGACCCGCTTGACGTCCGGAGCGTGGTCGCTGTGCGGGATGAAGATGTAGACGATCGCCGCCGCGATCCCGATCAGGCCCAGGGAGAGAATCATGTCCCGGACCGTCTTCTGCTTGCCGTTCGAACCTGCCACGTCCCTATCGTCGCAGGTGCCCTGGTCCGCTCATCCGTGGGGCCCCCTGCTCATTTTGTCTGCCTGGCGATAGAGTCGTGGCCATACCCTCATCCGGCCGTCGTCGTATCAGAAAGGTGCGCTCCGATGACCGAGCATCATCATCTGCCGTCCGAACTCGAAGTCCCCTCCGAGGCCCCCGACCGCAACCTCGCCCTGGAACTCGTCCGGGTGACCGAAGCCGCCGCGATGGCCGCGGGCCGCTGGGTCGGGCGCGGTGACAAGAACGGCGCCGACGGTGCCGCCGTGCGTGCCATGCGGACCCTCGTCTCCACCGTCTCGATGAACGGCGTCGTCGTCATCGGTGAGGGCGAGAAGGACGAGGCGCCGATGCTCTTCAACGGCGAGCGCGTCGGTGACGGGACCGGGCCCGAGTGCGACATCGCCGTCGACCCGATCGACGGGACCACCCTCAACGCCAAGGGCATGCCGAACGCGATCGCCGTGCTGGCCGCCGCGGACCGGGGGTCGATGTTCGACCCCTCCGCCGTGTTCTACATGGACAAGCTGGTCACCGGGCCCGAGGCCGCCGAGTTCGTCGACATCGAGGCGCCGATCTCGGTCAACGTCCGCCGGGTCGCCAAGGCCAAGCGGGTCACGCCCGAGGACGTCACTGTCGTCGTCCTGGACCGGCCGCGGCACGACGGGATCATCAAGGAGATCCGGGAGACCGGTGCGCGGATCAAGCTGATCTCCGACGGGGATGTCGCCGGGTCGATCCTGGCGCTGCGCGAGGGCACCGGCGTCGATCTGCTGCTCGGTGTCGGCGGCACGCCCGAGGGCATCATCTCGGCCTGTGCCGTGAAGTGCCTCGGGGGCGTGATCCAGGGCAAGTTGTGGCCCAAGGACGACGCGGAGCGGCAGCGGGCGCTGGACGCCGGGCACGATCTGGACCGGGTACTCACCACCAACGACCTGGTGTCGGGCGAGAACGTGTTCTTCGTCGCGACCGGGATCACGGACGGGGAGCTGCTGCGGGGCGTGCGCTACCGGTCGGAGACCGCGACCACCGACTCCATCGTGATGCGGTCCAAGTCGGGCACGGTGCGGCGGATCGACTCGGAGCACCGGCTGAGCAAGCTGCGGGCCTACAGCGCGATCGACTTCGACCGGGCCAAGTAGCCACGCCACAGCCAGAACCACGACCACACGGTCGTACGTGAAAGAGGCGCCCCCGGTGCGGTGGGGGCGCCTCTTCTACGTCGGTCAGCCTGCCGCTGCTATGCGGCCCGCCGCCCTCGCCTTCTGGAGTTCCAGGTCGCGGCGGCGGCGCCTGGCCAGGACCACTCGGCGTTCGGCGGCGGTGAGGCCGCCCCAGACGCCGTAGGGCTCGGGTTGGAGGAGGGCGTGTTCGCGGCACTCGACCATGACCGGACAGCGCGCGCAGACGCGCTTGGCGGCGTCCTCGCGGGAGAGTCGGGCGGCGGTGGGTTCCTTGGAGGGTGCGAAGAACAGGCCGGCCTCGTCGCGCCGGCACACCGCTTCGGTGTGCCATGGAGCGTCTTGGTCCCTGTCTCGCGCAGGCACCCGCTGGGCCGGAACAGCAGCTACCTGCAGGGACGAATGCGGCGGTTGCAGCACGGTCTACTCCTGACGACGGCTTCGCGAGCGAGAGACGATGCAGCAAGGCCTACCCGCTGTGCGCGCGCCTATGCACTGAGTTCCGAACCGCTGGTTTCCGTGTGCTTGTGCGCGATGTCAGGGGCGGACCGGCACGGACCGATCAGCTCCACATGTGTCCCGATTCACAACCGTCAACGGTCCAGGTGTTTGCGCAAACCCTTGTCGACCTTGCGCTGGACCCGATCGAGAATGTCCGCGACGAGCTTGCCGCGCTTGGGTTTTGCCTCGATGTTTCCTAGTACGGCCCACCCGTCGACGTAGATCACGGGCGCGTCCGGCTCCAGCGAGTCCAGCGTGTCCACCTCGAAGTTGCCCAGGACACCACCGCCGGTGCCGCGCAGCGACACGTTCTCCGGGACGCGGATCTCCACGTTGCCGAACACCGAGACCGCCTTGATGACGACCTGCTGGTACTCGAAGATCGCCTCGCTGAGGTCGATCTCGACACTGCCGAACACGGCGTACGCGTGCATGCGGCGGCCGGCGCGCCAGCGGCCCTTGCGCATGGCGGAGCTGAACACCGCCACCACGTTCTCGTCGGCCTCGGCCGGGATCGCGCCCTCCGTCGGACGGTTCGGCGCGGGGCTGTACGACGCGGCCGTCGCCCGGTGCCCATGGGCGGCCGGCAGATCCTGGATGAAGACCTCCAGCTCACCGACCGTCTTGGCGCTCAGCACCCCCTCGACCCGCTCGGCGTGCTCGTCGGCGCTCAGCCGCCCCTCGGCCAGGGCGTCGCGCAGGATGTCGGCGATGCGGTCACGGTCGGCGTCCGAGGCGCGCAGCGCGGAGGCGGCGGGCGCGGGCTGCGGGGCCGTGGGCGCGGATGCGGGCTGCTTCTGAAGGTCCACGACAGCAGAGTACCGAAACGCGATAGATCGCGACTAGGGGTGTGGACAACGTCGGCGTGGCGAACTGAGCCTTACCTCACAAGCTCGCTGTCAGCGGCAGGTTCTACGCTGGTGAGCGCCCGCCAGTGTCGGCGGGCGGCCGTCTGTCGAGTGAGGAATGGGCTGCGATGCCTGAGTTCGCGTACACCGATCTGCTCCCCATGGGAGAGGACACCACCCCGTACCGGCTGGTGACCTCCGAGGGTGTCTCCACCTTCGAGGCCGACGGGCGGACGTTCCTCAAGGTCGAGCCCGAGGCGCTGCGCAAGCTCGCGGCCGAGGCGATCCACGACATCCAGCACTATCTGCGGCCGGCCCACCTGGCGCAGCTGCGCCGGATCATCGACGACCCCGAGGCGTCGAACAACGACAAGTTCGTGGCGCTGGACCTCCTGAAGAACGCGAACATCGCGGCGGCCGGTGTGCTGCCCATGTGCCAGGACACCGGCACGGCCATCGTCATGGGCAAGCGCGGGCAGAACGTCCTCACGGAGGGCGGTGACGAGGCCGCGCTGAGCCGCGGCATCTACGACGCCTATCTGAACCTCAACCTGCGGTACTCGCAGATGGCCCCGCTGACCATGTGGGACGAGAAGAACACCGGGTCGAACCTGCCCGCGCAGATCGAGCTGTACGCGACCGACGGCGGCGCCTACAAGTTCCTGTTCATGGCGAAGGGCGGCGGCTCGGCCAACAAGTCGTTCCTCTACCAGGAGACGAAGGCGGTCCTCAACGAGGGCTCCATGATGAAGTTCCTGGAGGAGAAGATCCGTTCGCTGGGTACGGCGGCCTGCCCGCCCTACCACCTGGCGATCGTCGTCGGCGGTACGAGCGCCGAGTACGCGCTGAAGACCGCGAAGTACGCCTCCGCGCACTACCTGGACGAGATCCCGGCCGAGGGTTCGGAGCTGGGCCACGGCTTCCGGGACAAGGACCTGGAGCAGAAGGTCTTCGAGCTGACGCAGAAGATCGGGATCGGGGCGCAGTTCGGCGGCAAGTACTTCTGCCACGACGTGCGGGTCGTCCGGCTTCCCCGGCACGGTGCCTCGTGCCCCGTCGCCATCGCCGTCTCCTGCTCGGCCGACCGGCAGGCCGTCGCGAAGATCACCGCCGAGGGCGTGTTCCTGGAGCAGTTGGAGACCGACCCGGCACGGTTCCTGCCGGAGACGACCGACGAGCATCTCGACGAGGCCTCCGATGTGGTCCGCATCGACCTCAACCAGCCCATGGACGACATCCTCGCCGAGCTGACCAAGTACCCGGTCAAGACCCGGCTCTCGCTCTCCGGGCCGCTCGTCGTGGCGCGTGACATCGCGCACGCCAAGATCAAGGAGCGGCTGGACGCGGGCGAGGAGATGCCGCAGTACCTGAAGGACCACCCGGTGTACTACGCCGGGCCGGCGAAGACCCCCGAGGGCTACGCGTCCGGCTCCTTCGGTCCTACGACGGCCGGGCGCATGGACTCCTACGTGGAGCAGTTCCAGGCGGCGGGCGGGTCCAAGGTGATGCTCGCCAAGGGGAACCGCAGCAAACAGGTCACCGACGCGTGTGACGCGCACGGCGGGTTCTACCTCGGGTCGATCGGTGGGCCCGCGGCCCGGCTCGCGCAGGACTGCATCAAGAAGGTCGAGGTCGTCGAGTACGAGGAGCTCGGCATGGAGGCGGTCTGGAAGATCGAGGTCGAGGACTTCCCGGCGTTCGTCGTCGTCGACGACAAGGGCAACGACTTCTTCCAGAACCCGGCGCCTGAGCCGACGTTCACGCACATTCCGGTGCGGGGGCCTGGGCTGGCGTAGTGCGTGCGGGGTGGCAGGGGGTGGTTTTTCGCCCCCGCCGCCCCTACCCGTCCCGTCCTCCAGGGGCTCCGCCCCCGGACCCCCGGTCGGCCTGGACGGCCTCGTCCTCAAACGCCGGACGGGCTGATTTTGTCCCGCTGCACAGGATGTCGTCCCGCTTTGTCCCAGGGATGAACGGGACGGCATCTTCACCCCTTTCGCCGGAAACGCTCCGTACCGACAGGATCACACCCCGTGATCCCGCTCGACTCGGAGGAACCCCCCATGATCCGACGCACTCTGCGCAACGGTCTTGTGGCCGCGCTCGCAGCCGTCGCTCTCTTCCCCGCGGCAGCCGTCGCCGCCCCGGCCGGCCACTCGGCGCCGCACCCCACCCGGCACCACGTCGCCGCCCACGCCTGGGGCAGTGTCACGACCCGCCACTACACCCGTCTGAACGTGCGCTCGGGCCCCGGCACCGGCTACCGGATCGTCGGGACGCGTCCGGTCGGGCGGGTGCTGCCCATCGTCTGCAAGACGCGCGGTTCCGGTGTCTTCGGCAACCACCGCTGGTACAAGCTCCCGCACCACGAGGGCTACGTCTCCGCGCACTACGTCCGCAACCACAGCGCCGTCCACTGGTGCTGACGCTCGGCTGACCGACTGCGCCACCCGACGGGACGGTCCCGTACGTCCCGTCGGGTGGCGCCAGGTCAACACCCCTTCATAATCCGGCATATTCGGGGCGATCCGGGTGTGGCCCCGCACCGCCCCCGGGAAGGGAAGGCCATGTGACGGTCGAGAGACAGCGGCTCCTGGCGGAACTCCACCTCCTCAAGCGGCGGACCGGGCTGAGCCTGGCCGCGCTGGCCTCCGTCACGCCGTACAGCAAGTCGACCTGGCACCGTTATCTGAACGGCGACCAGTTCCCGCCACGCGCCGCAGTCGAGGCGCTCACCCGGCTCGCGGGAACCGACCCCGGCACGCTGCTCGCCCTGTGGGACACGGCCACCCGGGAGCAGTCCAGGCCCATCCAACCTCCCGTACCGCCCGTACGCCCCCGTCGGCTGCGCGCCCCCGCCCGCGCCCTCGTCGCCCTCGCCGCGATGGCCGCCACCGTGGCGGTCACCGCCGGTGCCGCCGACGTCCTCGACCGCGACACGGACCAGGCGGCCTTCTCCTGCCGTGCCGGTAGCTGTCAGGGGGAGCTGCCGTCCACCGGGACGTGCGCCCGGGACGCCCGTACGGAGAGTGTCGTCGCGCGGGCCGCCCAGGTCGTACGGCTCCGGTACTCGCCGTCCTGCGCGACCGTCTGGTCCGAGGTGCGCACCCGGGTCGGCGGGGCGCGGGAGATCTCGGTCAGGTCGGGGCGGGACGAGCTGTCCGCCGAGTACTCGGGCGACCGCTCGGACGGCTACAGCAGCCCGATGCTGGCCGCCGCCGACCCGCGCGGGGCACAGGCGTGCGCGGAGGTGGCCGGAAAGCCCGTCTGCACGGTCCCGGCCCGCTGACCCGGAACATCCCCGCCCTCCCGGTCGATATACAGGTATGAGCGACTACCGCATCGAGCACGACTCCATGGGCGAGGTACAGGTCCCGGCGGACGCCAAGTGGCGGGCGCAGACGCAGCGTGCCGTCGAGAACTTCCCCATTTCCGGCCAGCGCATCGAGCGTGCCCACATCGAGGCCCTGGCCCGGATCAAGGGGGCCGCCGCCAAGGTGAACGCCGAGCTGGGCGTGCTGGACAAGGACATCGCGGAGGCGATCCAGGAGGCGGCCCGTGAGGTGGCCGGCGGGGCGTGGGACGAGCACTTCCCGATCGACGTGTTCCAGACCGGGTCCGGCACCTCGTCGAACATGAACACCAACGAGGTGATCGCGACCCTCGCGACCGAGCGGCTCGGGCGCGAGGTGCATCCGAACGACCACGTCAACGCCTCTCAGTCGTCCAACGACGTCTTCCCGTCCAGCATCCACATCGCGGCCACCGGTGCCGTCATCCACGACCTCATCCCCGCCCTGGAGCACCTCTCGGGCGCGCTGTCGCGCAAGTCCGTGGAGTTCGCCGACGTGGTGAAGTCCGGGCGGACGCACCTGATGGACGCGACGCCGGTCACGCTGGGGCAGGAGTTCGGCGGGTACGCGGCCCAAGTGCGGTACGGCGTCGAGCGGTTGCAGGCCTCGCTGCCCCGGCTGGCCGAACTGCCGCTCGGCGGGACCGCGGTGGGCACCGGGATCAACACCCCGCCCGGTTTCTCCGCCGCCGTGATCGCGGAGGTCGCCCTGGTCACCGGGCTGCCGCTGACCGAGGCACGTGATCACTTCGAGGCGCAGGGCGCCCGGGACGGGATCGTCGAGACCAGCGGGCAGCTGCGGACCATCGCCGTAGGACTGACGAAGATCGCCAACGATCTGCGGTGGATGGCGTCCGGGCCGCGCACCGGGCTGTCCGAGATCTCGCTGCCGGATCTCCAGCCGGGGTCGTCGATCATGCCCGGCAAGGTCAACCCGGTGATTCCGGAAGCCGTGCTGATGGTCGCCGCGCAGGTCGTGGGCAATGACGCGACCGTCGCCACCGCCGGGGCCGCCGGCAACTTCGAGCTGAACGTCATGCTGCCGGTGATCGCCAAGAACGTGCTCGAGTCCATCCGGCTGCTCGCCAATGTCTCGCGGCTGCTCGCCGACCGGACCGTGGACGGGATCGTCGCGCACCGGGAGCGCGCGCGTGAGTACGCGGAGTCGTCGCCGTCCGTCGTCACCCCGCTGAACAAGTACATCGGGTACGAGGAGGCCGCCAAGGTGGCCAAGAAGGCACTGGCGGAACGGAAGACGATCCGCCAAGTCGTGCTGGAGAACGGCTATGTGGAGCGGGGCGATCTGACCGTCGTCCAGCTCGACGAAGCCCTCGATGTCCTGCGGATGACGCGTCCGTAACCAATTGTCGCCATGGCGTGAACCGTGACGCGCGCCGCAGCGTCGTATGCCCGGGGCACCTAATATCTGTTCATGGCAGACGGTGGAGCGGTGAGAGCGGTGGAAGCGGGTACGTCTACGGCCTTCTGGGCGCCCGGGAGTCAGATCCTGTGGCGTTATCGGGAGAACGCCGGACCGCGCTTCCACATCGCCCGCCCCGTCACGGTCGTGCGCGACGACGAGGAGCTGCTCGCCGTCTGGATGGCGCCCGGCACCGAGTGCGTGAAGCCGGTGCTCGCGGATGGGACGTCCGTGCACGGGGAACCGCTGGAGACCCGGTACACCAAGCCGCGCACGGTTCAGTTGGACCGCTGGTTCGGGACGGGCGTGCTGAAGCTGGCGCGGCCCGGTGAGCCGTGGTCGGTGTGGCTGTTCTGGGAGCCGGGATGGCGGTTCAAGAACTGGTACGTGAACCTTGAGGAACCGCTGGCCCGTTGGGCCGGCGGGGTCGACTCCGAGGACCACTTCCTGGACATCACCGTGGATCCGGACCGGAGTTGGGAATGGCGTGACGAGGACGAGTTCGCGCAGGCCCAGCGGGACGGACTGATGGATCCCCAACTCGCCGAGCGGGTACGGAAAGCGGGCTGGTCGGCGGTGGAAGTGATCCGCGCCTGGGGCTCCCCGTTCGCGGACGGCTGGCAGCACTGGCGCCCGGATCCGTCCTGGGCTGTACCTTCACTTCCGGAGGACTGGGACCGCACCCCCGCGCACATGTCCACATGAGACCCTTGATGCGCCCCCGGTGCGCAACCGTAGGATCGTCCTCCGCAAGGGCACCGCGACAACTCCCGGCGCATGCACCGGGACTGACCAGATGTCACCGAGGGGCGGCAGGACGTGAGCGAGGGGTACGAGGGCAACACCGGCGACACCGGTCCTGAGGGCCGCCGGTCCACCGGTGGCACAGGAACAGCCTCTGACCACGCGGGAATTCCGTTCCTGGGGCACGTATTCCGGGTATCGGCATTTCGGCGGGACGAACCGTACGTACAGCGTGCGGTCCCGGACGGACGGATTCGACACGCGTGACGGAGCACCCCACCTCCTTCGAGCGCCCACAGGGCGCCGACCCCACGGACCCCCGTGGGGCGCTTCTGCGTACCTCGACGCCGCCGCCCAGGCCGTCCGGTGCCCCGGCCTTACCGGCTCAGGCACGCACCGGTGAGCCGTCCTCGGCGCCGGGTACGAGCACGTCCCGCGCCAAGGGGAAGGACCCGGCAGGTACCCCTGTGAAGCCCGACACCGCAGGTGGCTCCGAGCACTCCCAGCCCTCGGCCGCCGAACCCGACGCCCACCGCCCGCGTCCCGCGCCCGAGTCCATCCCGGCCCAGCCGGGGGTCGGCGAGGTCCCCGACGCCGCCGCCAAGGAGCGCCGTACGGGCCAGGGGCTGCCTCCGGGCGGTCCCATGCCGATGCGGCGGGACGGGGACCGGCTGCGCTTCGTGGGCGCCGCGACCCGGCGGATCGCGCGCGGCATCGACCTGGACGAGATCGTGATGGGGCTGTGCCGGGCGACCGTGCCGACCTTCTCGGACGCGATCCTGGTCTATCTGCGCGACCCGCTGCCCGTCGGCGACGAGCGGCCCACGGGTCCCGTCGTGCTGCGGTTGCGCCGCACCGACCGGATCCCGGAGGAGCGGGACACGGAGAACGGCTTCATGCCCGCGCTCCAGCCCGAGCAGCCGTCCGAACTCTCGGCGGTCACCGCCGAGTTGTGCGAGGTCAGGCCCGGCGGCGCGCTGAACGAGGTGCTGCGGGGCGTACGTCCCGTCTTCGCCGACTCCCCGGCCGCCCGCGCCGCGCTGCCCGAACTGCTCGGCGAGGGCGGCGAGTTGATCGTCCCGGCCGGACAGCGCGCGATCCTCGCACCGCTGCGCGGCCGGCGCCGGGTGATCGGCGCGGCGCTCTTCCTGCGCCGCCCCGAGCGCATGGCGTTCGAGGCCGACGACCTCCTGGTCGCCGCCCAGCTCGCCACGCACAGCGCCCTGGGCATCGACAAGGCGGTGCTCTACGGCCGTGAGGCGTACATCGCCGACGAGCTGCAGCGCACCATGCTCCCCGAGACCCTGCCGCGCCCCACCGGCGTGCGGCTGGCCTCGCGCTACCTTCCGGCCGCCGAGACGGCCCGGGTGGGCGGCGACTGGTACGACGCGATCCCGCTGCCCGGCAGCCGGGTCGCCCTGGTCGTCGGCGACGTCATGGGGCATTCCATGACATCGGCCGCGATCATGGGCCAACTCCGCACCACCGCACAGACGTTGGCGGGCCTGGACCTGCCCCCGCAGGAGGTCCTGCACCACCTCGACGAACAGGCCCAGCGGCTGGGCACCGACCGCATGGCGACCTGCCTCTACGCGGTCTACGACCCGGTCTCGCACCGCATCACCATCGCCAACGCGGGCCATCCGCCGCCGGTGCTGCTGCACCTCGGCGGCCGGGCCGAGGTACTGCGGGTGCCGCCCGGCGCCCCGATCGGGGTCGGCGGCGTCGACTTCGAGGCCGTGGAGCTGGACGCGCCCGCCGGGGCGACGCTGCTCCTGTACACGGACGGGCTGGTCGAGTCGCGTCTCAGGGACGTCTGGACCGGGATAGAGCAGCTGCGCGAGAAGCTGGCCGCGGTCGCGCAGCTCACCGGGCCGGACCATCCGCCGCCCCTGGAAGCCCTGTGCGACGAGGTGCTCGACATGCTCGGCCCGGGCGACCGGGACGACGACATCGCGCTGCTCGCCGCCCGCTTCGACGGGATCGCGCCGAGCGACGTGGCGTACTGGTTCCTCGATCCGGAGGACTCGGCGCCCGGCCAGGCCCGTCGGCTGGCCCGGCGGGCGCTGGCCCGCTGGGGCATGGAGGACATGAGCGACTCGGTGGAGCTGCTGGTCAGCGAGGTGGTGACGAACGCCGTGCGGTACGCCTCGCGGCCGGTCACGCTCCGGCTGCTGCGGACCGACGTGCTGCGCTGCGAGGTCGGCGACGACGTGCCCCAGCTGCCCAGGCTGCGGCAGGCGCGGGCCACGGACGAGGGCGGACGAGGGCTCTACCTGGTCAACAAACTGGCCCGTCGGTGGGGAGCGACCCGGCTCAGCACCGGAAAGGTGGTCTGGTTCGAACTGAACCGGAATTAGACCTCGTCCAAAAGTTGCCGAGGTACCAGCGTGGGAGTTGACTGCTGGGGTACGCGAAGCGAAAGCGACCTACTTTCTTCCGAACAGGAGGACGCTCGTGACGCAGGCACCCCAGCACACTCCGTACACCACGAACAACGTCGGCATCCCGGTGGAGAGCGACGAACACTCGCTCACCGTCGGACCCGACGGCCCGATCCTGCTCCAGGACCACTACCTCATCGAGAAGATGGCCCAGTTCAACCGGGAGCGGGTCCCCGAGCGGGTGGTCCACGCCAAGGGCAGCGGCGCGTACGGCTTCTTCGAAGTCACCAACGACGTCAGCCAGTTCACCAAGGCGGATCTCTTCCAGCCCGGCAAACGCACCGAGATGCTGGCGCGGTTCTCCACCGTGGCCGGTGAGCAGGGCTCGCCCGACACCTGGCGCGACCCGCGCGGCTTCGCCCTCAAGTTCTATACGGAACACGGCAATTACGACATGGTGGGCAACAACACACCGGTCTTCTTCGTCCGGGACACCATCAAGTTCCAGGACTTCATCCGCTCGCAGAAACGCCACCCGGCGACCGGGCTGCGCAGCAACGACATGCAGTGGGACTTCTGGACCCTCTCCCCCGAGTCGGCGCACCAGGTGACCTGGCTGATGGGCGACCGGGGCATCCCGAAGACGTACCGCCACATGAACGGCTACAGCTCCCACACCTACATGTGGATCAACGGCGCCGGTGAGCGGTTCTGGGTGAAGTACCACTTCAAGACCGACCAGGGCATCGAGTACCTCACCCAGGCCGAGGCCGACGAACTGGCCGGGTCCGACGGCGACAAGCACCGCCGGGACCTCTACGAGTCGATCGAGTCCGGGAACGCGCCGAGCTGGAGCCTGAAGGTCCAGATCATGCCGTTCGAGGACGCGGCGGACTACCGCTTCAACCCCTTCGACCTCACCAAGGTCTGGCCGCACGGGGACTATCCGCTGATCGACGTCGGCCGCATGACCCTGAACCGCAACCCGGACGACTACTTCGTCCACATCGAGCAGGCCGCCTTCGAGCCCTCGAACCTGGTCCCGGGCATCGGCCCCTCCCCGGACAAGATGCTGCTGGGCCGGCTGTTCTCCTACCCGGACACCCACCGGTACCGGATCGGCCCCAACTACGCCCAGCTGCCGCCGAATCGACCGCACTCGCAGGTCAACTCCTATGCCAAGGACGGCCCGATGCGGTACGAGGCGTCCAACGCGGCCCGGCCGTACGCCCCGAACTCCTACGGCGGACCGGCCGCGGACTACGCGCGGTTCGGCGACCCGGCGAGCTGGCAGACCGCCGGTGAACTGGTCCGCGAGACAACGAAGTTGCACCGCGAGGACGACGACTTCGGCCAGGCCGGCACGATGGTCCGCGAGGTCCTGGACGACGCGGCCCGCGACCGGCTGGTGTCGAACGTCACCGGCCACCTCAAGGCCGACGTGTCCCGCTCGGTCCTCGACCGTGCCCTGCTCTACTGGCGACACGTGGACAAGGCACTCGGCGACCGGATCGCCGCGAACTTCGAGTAGCGGTACGCGCAAAGGGCGCCCGGCGATGTGCCGGGCGCCCTTTGCGTCCGTCAGCCCCGGCTACTGGTCGAGCTGGCCGAACGGATTGTCCGTGTTGTCGTCGCTCGGTGTCGTCGGCGGACTGGTCGTCGGCGTCGGGGTGGGTGTCGGAGTCGGCGTGGGGGTCGGCGTAGGCGTGGGCGACTCCGTCGTCAGGGTCGGCGAGGGACTCTTCGTCGTCGGCGTGGCGGACGGCGTCGCCGACACGGTCGCGCTCGGGGTGGGCGTGAAGTCCGGCTCGACGGCCGCGCCCTGGTCGGTCTCCAGGTCGAACTTGCTGTTCGCCTTGGTCACTCCGAACATGTACGTCGCCCAGATCTGCGCCGGGTAGCCACCACCGTTGATACGGCCGCCGCCCGTGGTGATCAGACCGGTCGCACCGGTCAGCGGGACCTGGGCGCCGCTGCCCTTCTTCTCGCCGAACAGGCCCACCGAGGTGACCAGGTCGGGCGTGTAGCCGGTGAACCAGGCCGACTTGTTGTTGTCGGACGTACCCGTCTTGCCCGCGACCTGCTGTCCGTCGCGCTTGCTGTTCTCGGCCACCGACACCTTCGCCGTACCGTCGTCGACCACACCGGTCAGCACCGAGGACACCGTGTCGGCGGCCTCACGCGGGATGACCTGGGCACCGATCGGGTTCGGCATGGTGACCGTGCGCGTGTTGTGCGCGACCGACTTGATGATCGCCGGGGTGACCTTCCGGCCGTGGTTGTCGAAGGTGGCGTAGACGCCGGCCATCTCCATCGGACTCGCGCCCATGGTGCCCAGGGTCTGCGCCGGTACGGCCTTCAGGTCGCCGGGGTCCATGCCCAGCTGCTCGGCGGTCTTCATCACCTTGTCCATGCCGACGTCGACACCGAGCTGCGCGAAGACCGAGTTGATCGACTTGTTCATCGCCGTCTGGACGGTGACCTTGCCGTAGTTCTGGTCGTCCTCGTTCTCCGGCGCGAAGGCGATGGCGCTGCCCACGACCGGACGCTTGCTGGTGCCGTCGTAGAGCGTGTCGGTGGTGATCGTCTTGCCGGACTGCGTCTTGGCCTGGTCGGCCAGGGCCGCGGCGAGGATCACCGGCTTGAAGGTGGAGGCGGGCTGGTAGTCGGTGCGGGTGGCGTTGTTCGTGAAGTGCTCCGTGTAGCCCACGCCGCCGTACATCGCCACGACCCCGCCCGTCTTCGGGTCCACGGACACCGCGCCCGGCTGGACGTTCCCGTCGACCTTGCGCTTCTTGGCGTCGAGCTTGCTGGTCAGCTGGGACTTGACGGACTTCTCCAGCTGGGCCTGCTTCTTCTTGTCGATGTTGAGAGTGATCGTCCAGCCGCCCGCGTCGACCAGCGCCTCGGCCTCCTTGGTGTTGGCGGCCTGGCCACTGGAGATCAGCTGCTTCTCCAGCGCCGCGTTGGCCTCGGTCACCAGGTAGCCGTTCTGCCCCTCCATGCCGGCCTCGGCCTTGGGCGCCTTGGGGGTCGGGAACGTCATCTTCTGGCGATCGGCGGAGCTCAGCCAGTTCTGCTCGACCATGTTGTCCAGTACGTAGTTCCAGCGCGCCTTCACCAGCCGCTTGCCGGTGTCGGTGGCTATCGCCCAGTCGTACTGGTTCGGAGCCTGGAGCAGCGCGGCGAGATAGGCGCCCTGCTCGACCGAGAGCTTCCTCGCGTCGACCTGGTAGTAGGCCTGCGCGGCGGCCTGGATGCCGTAGGCGCCGCGGCCGTAGTAACTGGTGTTGATGTATCCGGCGAGGATGTAGTCCTTGGACTTCTCGCGGTCCAGCTTCAGCGAGATGACCAGTTCCTTCAGCTTGCGCGTGACGGTCTGGTCCTGCGTCAGGTAGTAGTTCTTGACGTACTGCTGGGTGATCGTCGAACCGCCCTGCGCGCCCTTGCCGGACAGCGTGTTGAGCAGACCGCGCGCGGTGCCCTTGAGGTCGACGCCGGCGTCCTTGTAGAAGGTCTTGTTCTCGGCGGCGACGAAGGTCTCCTGGACGGCCTTCGGGACCTGCGAGAGGTCCACGTTCTCCCGGTTGACCTGGCCCCTGCGGGTCAGGATCGAGCCGTCGCTGTACTTGTAGACGTTGCTCTGGAGCTTCGCGGTCGCGTTGCCCGCGGGGATGCTGATCATCATGTAGAGCACGATGAACGCGCCGATGCCGAGCAGGCAGAGGCCGAGGAACGTGCCGAGGATCTTCTTCCAGGTGAAGAGTCTGCGTATGAAACTCTTACCGCCCTTGGCGCCCTTGCCACTCTTGGCGTCCGTACCGGCCGAGGCGCTGCCGGCCGGCGCGGTGGCTGTGGCGGTGGCCGTTGCTGTGGCCCCCGACGAGCGGCGGGTCTTGGGCGCAGCGCGGTGGCCACCGCGTTGGCGCGCTCGTCTCTCTTCCGCTCGTCCCATGAGTCCGTCTGCTCCGCTTCCGTCTCGTCCGTGCCTGCAAGTCAGCTCAGAAAGCTAACACCGCCAGTTGTGACAAAGGTCTGCCGATCCTGTCTTTTACGGACGTGAGAATCAGCACCTGTTCCAACGGAACCGACGTACGAACGGGGTTGAGGGTTGCCGCGCGGGGGTAAAGTGATATCACTTTGCTTCAACCGAGATATGGGGGACATGATGGCCACGGACTCACCCACGGCGGACGTACCCGAGATGCCCGCCCCGCGTGTGCGCGAGTTCGCCGCGCACAGCATCGGCGGCGCGCTGGCGCTGGTCCTCGGACTGGCCGGGCTGCTGCTCGCCGCCGGACTGCTCGCCACCGCCACCGCGGTCAGCGCGCCCGGCGGCAAGGCCGCGCTGATCGTCGGCGGCCTCCTCGTCTTCCTGGCCGCGGTCATCGCGATGCGCGGACTGAACACGGTGGCGCCGGGCGAGGCGCGGGTCGTGCAGCTCTTCGGGCGCTACCGGGGGACCATCCGGCAGGACGGGCTGCGCTGGGTGAACCCCTTCACCTCGCGCACGAAGATCTCGACCCGCGTGCGCAACCACGAGACCGCGGTCCTCAAGGTCAACGACGCCTACGGCAACCCGATCGAGCTGGCCGCGGTCATGGTGTGGAAGGTCCGCGACACCGCGCAGGCCACCTTCGAGGTGGACGACTACAGCGACTTCGTCGCCATCCAGACCGAGGCGGCCGTACGGCACATCGCCATCGAGTACCCCTACGACTCCCACGACGAAGGCGGGCTCTCGCTGCGCGGCAACGCCGAGGAGATCACCGAGAAGCTCGTCCTCGAACTGAGCGCGCGCGTCGAGGCGGCCGGCGTCCAGATCATCGAGTCCCGCTTCACGCATCTCGCCTACGCACCCGAGATCGCCTCGGCGATGCTCCAGCGGCAGCAGGCCGGGGCGGTCGTCGCGGCCCGGCGGCAGATCGTGGACGGCGCGGTGGGCATGGTCGAGGCCGCGCTGGCCCGGATCACCGAGCGGGACATCGTGGAGCTGGACTCCGAGCGCAAGGCGGCGATGGTGTCCAACCTGCTGGTGGTGCTCTGCGGGGACCGGTCGCCGCAGCCCGTACTGAACACGGGGACCCTGTACCAGTGACGGACCCTTCCGAGCCCTCCGGGGCGAAGCGCCGGCCGCAGCAGGAGCGCAAGCAGGTGCTGCTGCGGCTGGACCCCGCGGTGTACGAGGCGATCGCCCGGTGGGCCGGGGACGAACTGCGGTCCGCCAACGCGCAGATCGAGTTCCTGCTGCGCCGCGCTCTGGCGGAGGCGGGGCGGCTTCCCGGGGAGGCCGGCCCGCTGCCGCGTCGCGGTCGGCCGCCCCGGCCGCCCCAGTGACAGAACCGTGACAATCGGCCCCCACCTGCGGGGCCGTACCCCCCGCCATGATCTACACACCGTGCGTATACACACCGGGTATACGCCGTGTGTAGAGTGCTCCGCATGTCCATCGGTCACACCCTTCTGGGGCTCCTTGAGTCCGGCCCGCGCCATGGTTACGACCTGAAGCGGGCCTTCGACGAGAAGTTCGGTCACGACCGGCCTCTGCACTACGGCCAGGTCTATTCGACGATGTCCCGCCTGCTGAAGAACGGCCTCGTCGAGGTCGACGGCATCGAGGCGGGCGGCGGTCCCGAGCGCAAGCGGTACGCGATCACCGACGCCGGGATCACCGACGTACAGAAATGGCTCGCGACGCCCGAGAAGCCCGAGCCGTATCTGCAGTCGACCCTCTACACCAAGGTCGTTCTCGCGCTGCTCACGCACCGCGACGCGGCGGAGATCCTCGATGTGCAGCGCTCCGAACATCTGCGCGGCATGCGGATCCTGACCGACCGCAAGCGCAAGGGCGATCTCGCGGACCAGCTGATCTGCGACCACGCCCTCTTCCATCTGGAGGCCGACCTGCGGTGGCTGGAGCTCACCGCGGCGCGTCTCGAAAAGCTCGCCGAGGTGGTGGCCAAGTGACGACACATCCCGCCGGTTCCCTGCTCGCGGCCGAGGAGCTGCGCAAGGCCTACGGGCCGACGACCGCGCTCGACGGCGCCGAGTTCTCCATCCATCCCGGTGAGGTGGTCGCCGTGATGGGGCCCTCCGGGTCCGGGAAGTCGACGCTGCTGCACTGTCTCGCCGGGATCGTGCCGCCCGACTCGGGCTCGATCACGTACAACGGGCAGGAGATGGCGACGATGAGCGACGCCCAGCGCAGCGCGCTGCGCCGCTCGGAGTTCGGGTTCGTGTTCCAGTTCGGCCAGTTGGTGCCCGAGCTGACCTGTGTCGAGAACGTGGCGCTGCCGCTGCGGCTGAACGGCACGCACCGCAAGGAGGCCGAGCGGGCCGCGCTCCACTGGATGGAGCGCCTCGAGGTCGACGACCTCGCGAAGAAGCGGCCCGGTGAGGTCTCGGGCGGTCAGGGGCAGCGCGTCGCCGTCGCCCGCTCGCTGGTCACCAACCCGCGCGTGCTGTTCGCCGACGAGCCGACCGGCGCGCTGGACTCGCTCAACGGCGAGCGCGTGATGGAGCTGCTGACCGAGGCCGCCCGGTCCACCAACGCGGCCGTCGTGCTGGTCACGCACGAGGCCCGGGTGGCCGCGTACTCGGACCGGGAGATCGTCGTACGGGACGGCAAGTCGAAGGACATGGAGCGCATCGTATGAACGTGCGTCAGTGGGCGGCCGATCTGGCCATGGGGGTGCGGTTCGCCTTCGCCGGCGGGCGTGAGGGCTGGGTGCGGGCCGTACTGACGGCGGTCGGCGTCGGGCTCGGGGTGGCGCTGCTGCTGCTCACCACCGCGCTGCCGAACGCGCTCTCCCAGCGCGACGACCGCGGCAACGCGCGGCAGGACTTCACCTACAGCGGCAAGCAGCTGCCGAAGGCGGACAACACCCTCGTCGTCGCCAACTCCGACACCACGTTCCGCAGCAAGGACGTACGCGGCAGGATGCTGGAGCCGGACGGCGCCAAGGCACCGCTGCCGCCGGGCCTCACGAAGTTCCCGGCGACGGGCGAGATGGTCGTCTCCCCCGCGCTGGACAAGCTCCTCAAGTCCGGCTCCGGGAAGCTGCTGCGCGAGCGGCTGCCGTACAAGATCACCGGCACCATCGCGCAGACCGGGCTCATCGGACCCGCCGAACTCGCCTACTACGCGGGCGGCAAGGACCTCTTGCAGCACCGGTCCGGCGGCAATGTCGAGCGCATCAACTACTTCGGGCCCTCCCCCAACAGCACGCCGGACAATCTCGACCCGATCCTGCTGCTGCTGATCCTGATCGTCTTCGTCGTCCTGCTGCTGCCGGTCGGCGTGTTCATCGCGGCGGCCGTACGCTTCGGCGGCGACCGCCGGGACCAGCGGCTCGCGGCGCTGCGCCTGGTCGGCGCGGACGGGCGGATGGCGCGCCGGATCGCGGGCGGCGAGGCGCTCGCGGGGGCGCTCCTCGGGCTCGTCCTCGGCACCGGATTCTTCCTGGCGGGGCGGCAGTTGGCGTCGCTGATCGAGGTGCGGGACATCAGCATGTTCCCCAGCGACCTCAACCCCTCGCCGCTGCTCGCCCTGGCCGTCGCCGTCGCCGTACCGGCCGCGGCCGTGCTGGTGACGCTGTTCGCGCTGCGCGGGGTCGTCATCGAACCGCTCGGTGTGGTCCGCAAGGCGAAGCCGCCGCGGCGGCGGCTGTGGTGGCGGCTGCTGATGCCGCTGGTCGGCCTCGCGATGCTCTACCCCATGATCGGCCAGGGCAACACCAACGGGAACTTCAACCAGTGGCTGGTCATCGGCGGCACGGTCCTGCTGCTCGTCGGCATCACCGCCCTGCTGCCGTGGATCGTCGAGGCCACCGTGGCCCGGCTGAACTCCGGCTCGGTGTCCTGGCAACTCGCCGTCCGCAGGCTCCAGTTGAGCAGCGGTACGGCGGCCCGGATGGTCAACGGCATCGCGGTCGCGGTGGCCGGTGCGATCGCGCTGCAGATGCTGTTCGCCGGCGTCGAGGGCGACTACACCAAGGAGACCGGCAACGACGTGAACCGGGCCCAGATCGAGGTCTCCGTCGACGGCGGCAGCTCGCTGGCCCAGGCGAACGGGCAGCTCGCCCGGACCAAGGGCGTGCGGCACACGTCGCCCATCTCGCTCACCTCGGTCGCCGACCGGGCCAAGAACCCGGACGGCTCGGTGGAGGTCGCCGTCGGCAGCTGCGCCGAACTGCAGGAGGTGGCCCGGCTGACGGGCTGCCGCGACGGTGACATCTATCGGATCACCGGCGGCGGCGCCGACCTCGACCAGCAGACGGCTCAGACGGCCAAGGCGGGCAGGACGGTGTACTTCGACCCGTCGTACGACTCGTCACCGGGCCACACCGTGGCCTGGAAGGTGCCCGCGGGTCTGAAGAAGGCGACCCACCGCGAGGACCCGACCGGTTACGCCCGCGACGGACTGCTGATCACCTCGGGAGCGCTGCCCGCGAACGCGGCGCAGAGCCTGGACCAGCATGTGTTCGTCACGCTCGACACCTCGGTGCCGGACGCGACCGACTACGTGCGCAACACCGCCGCGAAGCTCGACCCGCTGGCGGACGTGTTCACCCTGGCGGCCACCCGGCAGTCGGCGCAGTTCACGTCCATCCGCACCGGACTGCTGGTCGGCGCGACCTGTGTGCTCGTCCTGATCGGGGCCAGCCTGCTGGTGTCGCAGCTGGAGCAGTTGCGCGAGCGCAGGAAGCTGCTGTCGGCGCTGGTCGCCTTCGGCACCCGGCGGCGCACGCTGAGCCTGTCGGTGCTGTGGCAGACGGCGATCCCGATCGGCCTGGGCCTGGCGCTGGCCTCGACCGTGGGGCTGACCCTGGGCGCGGTACTGCTGAAGATGACGGCCACGCCGGTGGCCATCGACTGGGCGAGCGTGCTGATGATGACCGGCATCGGTGGCGCGGTCGTCCTGGCGGTGACGCTGCTCAGCCTGCCGCCGCTGCTGCGGATGATGCGGCCGGACGGCCTGCGCACGGAGTAGCCGCCCGCAGCCGCCCGCCCGCTTCCCTCAGAGTCCGTACTCCCGCACCACGCGCCGGACTTGGGCGAAGAGCATGCCCACGTTCACCGACTTGCGGCAGACCACCACGGCGACGACGTCCTGTTGCTCGGTCATCCGCACGAACAGATGGGTGAGGTTCTCGCTGTTGACGAGGATCTCCTGGAAGAAGTGATGGTCACTGGTGATCCCGCGACGCTCCTTGAAGACGTCCTCGATCATCACGACCGTCCGGCCCTGGAACAGGTCGAGGGTCGCACCCGCCAGCAGGTCGAGGACCTCTGGCGGGTGGTTGTCGATGGTCTCGTACGACAGCAGCATGCCGGTGGACATGTCGACCACGCCCGAGGCCACACAGTCGGGGGCATCGGTCCGGAGGGTTTTGACCAGGCCCATCACCTGGTCGGAGAATCCTGGGGTCATACGCTTCGTCGCCATCCCTTCACACTCCTTCTGATGCCTTCTCGGTGAGGATCGACTCGATCCGGTCGAGCGTCGGCCGGGCCGCCAGATGCAGCCGGTCCACGTCCATCCCCTCGTCGCCGAGCACCACCATCAGCGCGGTGTCGCCGACGGCGTAGGTCGCGGCGCAGCCGTGACTGCCGTACGTCACCGTCTGGCGCAGCGTGCCGCGGTCGGTGGCCGCGGCGGTGCGCCGGGCGAGGCCGAGGCCGGCCGCGGCGAGCGCGGCGAGGACCTCCGGGTCGATCGAGTCGGCGGTGTCGGCCGCGATGAGCAGTCCGTCGGCCGCCGTGACCGCGGTGTCGGTGATTCCGGTCACCTGTTCCCGCAGTGTGCGCATTTCCAATGTCAGGGCTTTGTGATCCACTTACTCAACTCCCCTAAAACTGATCGCATGTGGTCGTCAGGGTCATTTCGAGGTTCCGTTCCGCAGGCGGAAGAACCCTTTCCAGCCCGCCCCGCTCTTTTCGGGGACGAGAGATTCGGTGATGCCGCTGGCCCCCGGATTCCGGCGGGGCAACGCGGTGGGCGCGGTGAACTGCGGCGGCGCGGGCGCCGGTTCACGACGGCGTACGACGGGCCCCTCGGGCGGCACCCGGACCGGGATCGACACCGGGGTGTCGGAGCACTCCAGCAGCCCCTCGGCGAGCATCCGCGCGACCTCGGCGGTGACCGGGTAGACCCCGCGCCCGGTGCGGAAGGCGAGATCGCGGGCGGTACGGCGGCCGTCGACGTGACTGAGCAACTCCCGTTGCAGCATGCCGAGTCCGGCCTCGTCGAGACCGCCGGCCGGGGCCCGGGGGCGTTCCCGGTCGGGCCGTACCGGATACGGCAGCGCGGCGATCGCGGCGAGTCTGCGGGCCCCGTCCTGGAGCAGCCGGATCGGGGGTTCGCCGATGCCGACGGGGGCCAACGGCCGTACGTCCGGGGCGCGTTCGCAGTGGTCGACGTCTCCGGCGACGACCGCGAAGGCCGCGTCGTGCAGGGCCAGCACACACACGATCCGCAACTGGGCGGCGCCCGCGTACCCGTGGGCGATCAGTCCGGCCACCGGCCAGCGCGAACCGCCCGACTCCCTTACCAGCTCGGCCCATTGCTCGCCGGTGACCCGGCCGGAGCGCAGCAGCAGTGCCTCGGGGCCGGGCGCGCCGGGGCTCTCCACCGCGATGACGAGCCCGCCGCGCAGATGGAAGATCCCGCCGGGTCTGCCGGACACCCGCAGTCCCCCGGTGAACTCCTCGCGCCCACAGGCCGAAAGAGCCGCCGCGAGCAGGTCGTGACCGACCCGGCCGAGGGAATCCCGAATGCCCGACATCACTCCCCTAGGCTTTTCGTACACGCACCTGACGTGTAGCGCTGAGGGGTGAAGGTGTATCAGTCCGAGCGCATATTCCGGCGGGGTTCTTCCTACCTGCCTGCGGGTGACGGAAGTTGAGAATTCCCGCCGTTCGATTTCCTTTGTCCGACGCTCATTTGACCGAACGAGGACGGCTCAGTTGCCGGTGCCCAACACCCGTACGGGCAGCGGTCGCAGGGCCTCGCGGAGGGCGGCGGCCAGCTCCTGGTACTCGGCGCGGCGGGCGGCTCCGGTGCGCATCGCGAGGGCGATCCGGCGGGTCGGGGCGGGCTCGGTGAAGTAGCCGGTGAGGAGTTGGTCGCTGCGGGTGGTCTCGACCCGTACGGCGGTACGCGGCAGCAGCGTGACCCCGAGCCCGCCGGCGACGAGCTGCACGAGCGTGGAGAGTCCGGCGGCCGTCGTGGTGACCGGGGCGTCCACGCGGCCCGCCTCGCGGCAGATGTCGAGGGCCTGGTCGCGCAGGCAGTGCCCCTCGTCCAGGAGCAGCAGGTTCAGCTCCCGCAGCGCCTCGCGCGGGATGCCGCTGCGCCCGCCGAGCGGATGGCCGAGCGGTGTGACGAGCACGAAGTCCTCGTCGAACAGCGGGAGTTCGACCACTCCGGGCATCCCGAGGGGCACGGCGAGCAGCAGCAGGTCGAGGCGTCCGGTGGTCAGCCCTTCCAACAGGTTCGCGGTCTGCTCCTCGTGCACCTGGAGGTCGAGGTCCGGGTACCGGTCGTGCACCAGCCGCAGCACGGTCGGCAGCAGATACGGCGCGACGGTCGGGATGACCCCGAGGCGCAGCGCCCCGGTGAACGGCGCCCGCACGGCCTCCGCCTCCGCCAGCAGCGCCCCGACCTCCTCCAGCACCGCCTTCGCCCGTACGGCGAGCCGCTCGCCGGCGGGCGAGAGCAGCACCTTGCGGGTGGTGCGCTCCAGGAGGGTCACGCCGAGGGTGTCCTCAAGGGCGGCGACGGCACCGGAGAGGGCGGGCTGGCTCATGCCGATCGCGGCGGCCGCGTCCCGGAAGTGGAGGTGTTCGGCGACCGCGGAGAAGGCGCGCAACTGGGCCAGGCTGGGCTGGCGTCTCTTACTTGTATTACCAACAGTCACTGATAGCCGCCTCCGATCAACGCACCCCAGTGTAGCTATTCCCACAATCAATGCACGTTGGGACGGGATCGGGGCCGACCAGCCCACGAGAAGCACTCATTCCGCTTGGGTTTTTTCCGCTGCGAGGAGTGCATGTGCTCACCGTCGGTGACAGGTTCTCGTCGCCGAGGCGTTCAAGATCGCGGCGGTGGTGGAGGGGTTACTGGAACCTCTCGACTGACGGTGAACCGGTGGGTGGGTGGGAAATGTCGTTTACGGGGCCTGGTCCGACGGTGGGTGTTCGACCGCCGTAGCCCCCCTCGGCTTGGGCGAAAGCCGAGGGGCCGGCTCCGTGCCCTGGGCGTAGGCCTTCAGGTAGCTCACCACCGTGTTGGTGACCGCGACCAGTGGGACTGCCACCACCGCTCCGCCGATGCCCGCGATCATGCCGCCCGCGGCGACCGAGAGGACCACCGCGAGGGGGTGGACCCGGACCGCGCGGCCCAGGATGAAGGGCTGGAGGATGTGGCCCTCGATCTGCTGGACGGCGAGAACGACGCCCAGGGTGAAGAGGGCCACGACGACGCCCTGGGTGACCAGTGCGACGACGACCGCCAGCGCGCCGGAGGCGACCGCGCCGACCAGCGGGATGAACGAGAACAGGAAGATGAAGACGGCGAGCGGCACGGCCATCGGCACGCCGAGGAAGTAGATGCCGATGCCGATGCAGATGGCGTCGATCAGGGCGACTATCACCGTGCCCCGGACGTAGGCGGTGAGGGTGCGCCAGGCGCGAGGGCCCGCGCCCGCCATCGCCGGCCGGGCCGCCGCGGGCACCAGCTTCAGGGTCCACTGCCAGATCCGCGGGCCGTCGTAGAGAAGGAAGAGGGTCGAGAAGACCGTCAGCAGGATGCCGGTCAGGGCTTCCACGATGACCTGGACGCCCTCCAGGCCGGCCGAGGTGATCTGGTCGGTGTTGGCGCCGATGGCCTCGCGGAGGTTCTTGGCGATCTGGTTGATCTGCTTCTCGGTGACGTGGAACGGGCCCTTGAGCAGCCAGTTGCGCAGATCGTCGACGCCGTTCTGGACCTGGTCGGAGAGGTTGTCGATGTTGGCCATGACCTGCCAGGTCACGAACCAGCCGATCAGGCCCATCACGACGAAGCCGAGGATCGCGGTGAGGGCCGTGGCGACCCCGCGCGGAAAGCCGTAGCGGATCAGGGCGGCCACCGTCGGCTGGAGCAGTGCCGTGATGAGGAGGGCCGCGGCGAAGGCCAGGACCACCAGTTGGACGGCGCTGATGACGCGCATCAGCACCCAGACCGTGCCGGCCAGGATCAGCAGCCGCCAGCCCGCCTCGGCGGCCACCCGCACACCCCACGGCACGGCGAGCGCCGGCTCGGGGCGGTCACGGTCGATCGGGACGGGTACCGGTACGCGCTCCGGGGGTTCGGGGTCGGCGGCCGGCAACTCGGGCCCGGCGTCGGAGTGTTCCTTCTCCACCTCGGCACGGCGCTCGTCCAAGCGCTCCCCCATCTCGCTCAGCCCGTTGCCGAGCCGGCCGAGCCACCCTGGCACTCGCGACATGATCCGCCCTCTTCCCCCGTCTGTCCCCACCCCACTCCCCCTTGGAGCCGTTGCGTGTCCGACCGTACAGGGCGAAGGCCCCTCCCCCTAGGACGGGGAGGGGCCTTCAGAGGTTGAGCGGCCCGGAACCGGGCGTACGACTAGTACCAGCTGTTCGCCTGCCAGAACGACCAGGCCTCGCACGGGCTGCCGTAGCGGCTGTCCATGTAGTTGAGGCCCCACTTGATCTGGGTGGCGGGGTTGGTCTGCCAGTCGGAGCCCGCCGAGGAGTACTTGGAGGCGGGGAGTGCCTGGAAGAGACCGTAGGCGCCGGAGGAGGCGTTGACGGCGTGGTAGTTCCAGCCGGACTCGTGCGACACGATGTTGCTGAAGCACTGGAACTGGCCGCTCGGCACCATCTGGGCGGCCATGGCCTGGATCTGCGAGACCGTGTACGAGCTCTGCACGGGGAAGCTGGAGGAGGAACGGCTGGCCGCGGACTTCGCCGCGGCGCGCTCCTTCGCGTCCTTCTCCGCCTTTTCGGCTGCGGCCTTCTTGGCGACCGCGGTCTTCGCGGCGGCCAGGCGGGCCGACTCCTCGGCGTCCTTCTTGGCGCTCGCGTCGGCCTGGATCGCCTGGGCGTCGGCCTGCTGCGTCAAGGAGGCGGTCTGCACCTGGGCCTGCTGGCCCGTGGGGATGTCCGCCAGGAGCGTGGTGTCGGCTGCCGTCGTCTCGGCGTCATTGTTCTGCGCCTGAGCGACGCTGCCAGAGGCAACGCCCACGACGCTTCCGACGGCGGTGACCGCGGTGGCCGAGGCCACTGCGAATCCCCGGACCGAAATCCGGCTCACACGGTTTCCTTCCAGCATCGTCCGCTTCGGTGACCCTGGCGGACGCAATCGTGCCCCTGAACGCTGGCCTCCCACCTACGGGGTCACGGGAGGCACGGGCCCGGTGGGCAACTCCCGCTCGGGGAGTGCCGCGTGAAGAAGCGGGCGGCATACGACTTCGCTGTGGAGTTGGCTGTGATGCTCAAGTTGGTGCGTACCGCTGGGGGTACACGTGTGTCGTATGCGGGGCCTGACAGGAGTGAGACTCTGCCGTAACCGGACGCCGGGTGGCAATTCTGAGTTGCGTGTGAAAGCTCACATCCCGTTTGCCCCAGGGGATTTGGAGAAACAGCAGGACGCCAAAGCGCCGCCCCGCTAAGCTCCTTGGCTTTGCGGGGCGGCGCCAACTGACCTGCAACTACCTCAGATTTGGCCGTCCTCCAGCATTTCGGTCACAAGCGCCGCGATCTGGGACCTCTCGGACCTCGTGAGGGTCACATGCGCGAAGAGCGGGTGGCCCTTCAGCTTCTCCACCACGGCGACGACACCGTCGTAGCGGCCGACCCTCAGATTGTCCCGCTGGGCCACGTCATGGGTGAGAACCACCCGTGAATTGGCACCGATTCGGGACAGAACGGTCAGCAGGACGTTCCGCTCCAGGGACTGCGCCTCGTCCACGATCACGAACGCGTCGTGCAGCGAGCGTCCGCGGATGTGGGTGAGGGGCAGGACCTCGAGCATCCCGCGGGCGGTGACCTCCTCGATGACCTCGCGGCTGGTGACCGCGGACAGCGTGTCGAAGACCGCCTGGGCCCAGGGGCCCATCTTGTCGGCCTCGGAGCCGGGCAGATAGCCCAGTTCCTGTCCGCCCACCGCGTACAGCGGCCGGAAGACCATGACCTTCTTGTGCTGGCGGCGCTCCAGGACCGCCTCCAGGCCCGCGCAGAGCGCGAGCGCGGACTTGCCGGTGCCGGCCCGGCCTCCCATGGACAGGATCCCGATGTCCGGGTCGAGCAGCAGATCCAGCGCGATGCGCTGTTCCGCGCTGCGGCCCTTGATGCCGAAGGCCTCCCGGTCGCCGCGCACCAGCCGGACGTTGCCGTCGGCGGTGACACGGCCCAGTGCCTTGCCGCGCTCGGACTGGATGGTCAGTCCGGTGTGCACGGGAAGGTCGGCCGCTTCCGGGACGTAGACGTGGCCCTCCTCGAAGAGGATGTCCACCTGTTCGCCCGGCAGGGTCAGTTCGGACATTCCGGTCCAGCCGGAGGAGCCCGTGATGGCCAGTTCCGCGCGGTACTCCTCGGCGAGGAGTCCGACGGACGAGGCCTTGATCCTGAGCGGAAGGTCCTTCGACACGACGGTGACGTCGTACCCCTCGGCCTGCAGATTGCGGGCGACCGCGAGGATGCGGGAGTCGTTGTCCCCCAGGCGGTACCCGCTGGGCAGCACGCTGGGGTCCGAGTGGTTGAGCTCGACCCTGACGGTGCCGCCGAGTTCCCCGATCGGGATGGGGGCGTCGAGGCGACCGTGCCGGACCCGGAACTCGTCGAGCAGGCGCAGGGCCTGCCGGGCGAAGTAGCCGAGTTCGGGATGGTGCCGCTTGGCCTCCAGCTCTGTGACCACGACGATCGGCAGCACGACTTCGTGCTCGTCGAAGCGGTTCAGTGCGTTCGGGTCGGCCAGCAGAACGCTGGTGTCGAGAACATAGGTGCGCCGGTCAGGCAGGCGGCGCTTTGTGCTGGTCACCACGGAAGGACGTACCCCCTCGGAAGAGGTCGGGGAGCGACGGAGAGGAGCTGGACCGGTCCGGACCGCAGTGCGCGGGCCGGGGACCGGCCCTCCGTCTCGTCCGTACTGACCGCACGGTCGGGCTGGTGCAAAGGGCCTCCCGGGCGGACGGCCCCGTGCCGTCCGCTGAGATACGACACCCGTGGTTCGGGCGTCGACCTGCTTGGCTTATGCCCTCGAACATGCGCCGCCATGCCACGGCATATGACGACGCCCTGGTGAACTCCTTGTTACTTGTGCACCAAACGGGGTACTCGGGGCGCCTTGCCGGTCATCCGCCGTAACGTCGGTGTCGCGCCGCGTAGTCGCGCATCGCGCGCAGGAAGTCGACCTTGCGGAAGGCGGGCCAGAAGACTTCGCAGAAGTAGTACTCGGAGTGGGCCGTCTGCCAGAGCATGAATCCGGACAGCCGCTGCTCCCCACTGGTACGGATCACCAGATCGGGGTCGGGCTGATCGCCCGTATAGAGGTGCTTGCCGATGAGTTCGACGTCCACGTGGTCGGCGAGCTCCTCCAGCGAGGTGCCCTTGTCGGCGGCGTCCAGGATCATCGAGCGGACCGCGTCGGCGATCTCCTGCCGGCCGCCGTAGCCGATGGCGACGTTGACGAGTATCCCGTCGATGTGCGCGGTGGACTCCTCCGCCTCCTTGAGGACGGACTGCATCCCGGACGGCAGCAGGTCGAGGGTGCCGACGTGGTGGACGCGCCAACGGCCGTCCGCGGCAAGGGAACTGACGACGTTCTCGATGATGCCGAGCAGCGGGCCGAGCTCCTCCTGCGGGCGGTCGAAGTTGTCCGTCGACAGCAGCCAGAGGGTGACGACCTCGACGTCCGTCTCGCTGCACCAGCCGAGGAACTCCTCGATCTTGTCGCCGCCGGCCTGGTGCCCCTGGACGGTGGTGGAACCCGCGGCCTTCGCCCAGCGCCGGTTGCCGTCCATGATGACGCCGATGTGCTTGGGCACCGACGCGTGGTCGAGATGGCCTCCCACCCTGCGTGCGTAGAACCTGACCAGCAGGCGGCGCAGGGTGTCGCGCACGTTCACGTGTTGTCAGCCCCTCCGTGGATGGCAGTCCCCGGCGTCGAAGCCTACCCCCGCCGGAGCCCGGTTCCCCCAAGGGGTGTCTGGGCTCATCCCGGTTCGGCACGAAGGTCGGGCTCGGCGTCGGCCGGTGCGGGGACGGTGCCGGGGGGGTGCAGGAGGCGCGGGGGGTCGTCACCGCGGGGCACAAAAAATCGGGCCGGTCCGTGGGGGGGATACGGACCGGCCCGAGGGGGGGTTTCCACCATAACCCTTCGTAAGTGATGCTGCGTGCATCGGCGTGCCACAACTACTCTCCGAAGTCGGCCGACAACACGTCGAGGGGTCCGGAAGCCCTGATTCCAGCCCTGATCATGGCCGGTTCACAGCGGATTCAGAGGAGGACGTGGAGGTTTTCCGCCACCCCCCGGCGTGTCGCTCGCAGGGGTGACACCGCCGGCGAACATCCGCTTGACGGGGCAGGGGCACCGCGCAGCCCCCTCCACCGCGCGGTGCCGACCGCGCAGCTTTGCTCACGCGAATTACCTTGGTCCGAACTTACGTGAGGAGATGGCCGGAACGCGAGTCGATCTCGATAACGATGTGGAAACCGCGTGAAGGAGTGGAGGACGTCCGGTGACCTACTTCGGGCCTAGCGTCGCGCCATGACCGTGAAGATCACTTGGACCATGGCGAGCGCCCGCCGTCTCGAACGGCAGTTCCTGGACAGGCCGGCCGGGACCGGCACACCGGTCGCCGACGTCGTGGCGTCGATGCTCGCCGCCCACGCGCAGGTGCTGTCGGCGGCCGAGGTGTCGGTGGGGGTACGGGCCGCCGGGCGGACCCGGACGGACGTGCGAACGGCGTTGTGGCAGGCCGACGGCTCGCCCGCCTCCCTCGTCAAGACCCACGGCCCGCGCGGGACCGTCCATCTGCTGCCCACCGCCGAACTCCCGCTGTGGAGCGCCGCGTTGACCGCGATCCCGGGCACGGGCCGGTTCGCCCCCGACATCCGGCTCACCGAGACACGGGCCACCGAGGTGGTCGCGGCCGTCGCCGACGCCCTGGACGGCCGGACCCTGACCATCGACGAACTCGACGAGGCGGTCGTCGCCCGCACCGGCCCGTGGGCCGGCGACCGGGTGATGCCGGCCTTCCAGGACCTGTGGCCGCGCTGGCGCCAGGTCCTGCACCGGGCCGGCCAGTCCGGCGCCCTGTGCTTCGGCCCGAACCGCGGGCGCAAAGTCACCTACACCCGCCCGCCCCGCTTCACCCCCCTCTCCACGGCCGAGGCCCTGCGCACCCTCGTACGGCGATATCTGCGCGCCTACGGCCCGGCGACCCCACCGGATTTCGCCAAATGGCTCGCGGCGCCCGGAGGTTGGGCGACGGCGCTCTTCGAGACCTGCGCCGCCGAGGGCGGAATCGAGGACGTCGACTTCGAGGGCACGCGCGCGTGGCTGGCGGCGGGCGACACGTCGTTCCCCGAGGAACCCGTCCGGGGCGTGCGCCTCCTCCCCTACTTCGACGCCTACGTCATCGCCGCCCAGCCCCGCGAGACGCTGTTCCCGGGTGCCGCGTACCGGCGGGCGCTGGCGGGCGGGCAGGCCGGCAACTACCCCGTGCTGCTGGTCGACGGGGTGGTGGCCGGGGTCTGGCACCAGCGCAGACGCGGACGGCGTACGACCGTCACCGTGGAGCCGCTGGGGAAGCTCTCGGCGCGCCAGGAACGGGAGTTGGGCGAGCGGGCGGAACGGGTGGGCGACGTGCTGGAGGCGCGGGCGGAGTTGGTGATCGGGAAGGTGACCTCCGGACCGCATGCCTGAATCAGCCGCGCGTCACGCGAGCGGCTTGCGTACGTCGAAGAGGTGCCGGGTGCTGTGGGTCACGAACGGGCCCGTGGCCTCGATCTGCTCGTGCAGGGACCGGAGTTGGGGCTCGTAGGCCTCGACCGTGAAGTCCGGGACCATCCAGATCACCTTGCGCAGGAAGTGCACGACGGCCGCGATGTCGTAGAACTCCATGCGCAGCCGCTCGGCCCGCAGGCCGACGACCTCGAGCCCCGCGGCCTCGGCGCCGGCCCGCTCGCGCTCGGGGTCGCGGGCACCGCTCACGGCCTCCGGCTGGGGGCCGAGGAAGTGCTCCACGAGTTCGAACGCGCTGCGGGGGCCCACGTGTTGGGCGAAGTAGGTGCCGCCGGGGCGCAGGACGCGGGCGATCTCGGGCCAGTGGGCGCGGACCGGGTGACGGCTCAGGACGAGGTCGAAGGCGGCGTCGGCGAAGGGCAGCGGGGCGTCCTCGGCCGCCGCGACCACCACGACCCCGCGCGAGCGGAGCAGGGCGGTGGCCTTGGCGACGTTCGGCGGCCAGCCCTCGGTGGCGGCGACCATCATCGGGGGCTGGACGGCGGCCCGGCTCAGGGCGAAGTCGAAGACCTCCCCTCCCCCGGTCTGGACGTCCAGGGCGGTGTTCGCCCAGGTGAGCCGGTCCCCGGCCGTGCGCGCGTACCCCCACGACGGACGTGCCTCGGTGGCCCGCCCCTCGAACCACGAGAAGTCCCAGCCCTCGGTGGGGACGGCGGCCCCTTCCGCGACAAGATCCTCAAAGCTCCTGCTGTTGCCCATGGGGCGATGGTCGCAGGGCGGTGTCCGTGGGCGCTGCCGATTTTCGAAGCAGCGCGGAACGGTCAGGGGACGAGTGCCCTGACCTCCTCCGCCGCGAAGCGTACGAAGGCCTCCGGGTCGGGTTCGTCGCCGGTGGGCTGGAGGACGACCGTGTCGGCGCCGGCCTCGGCGAGGCGTTGGACGGCCTTCGCGACGGCGTCCGCGTCGCCGGCGACACCGAGGTCGGGGACCGACTCCAGGCCCTCTTCGGCGAGTTCGGCGCGGAGTCGGGCGGCGGCGCCGGGCCCGGTGGCGGTGAGGAGATAGACGACGACCTTGTGCGTGTCGGTACGGCCCGCCGACTCCCGTCCCTCGTCGATGAGTTGGCGGGCCCGTCGGACGCCGTCCGGTGCGGTGGAGGCGGTGAGGACCGTACCGTCCGCCGAGGCTCCGGAGAGGCGGAGGGTGCGTGGGCCGCCGGCGCCGGCGAGGATCTCGACGGGACCGGCCGGCGGCCAGTCGAGGCCTACGTCGTCGAGCTTGACGTAGCGTCCCTGGACCGTGAGCCGTTCTCCGCGCAACAGGGCGCGCAGCGCGTCGAGATGCTCGCGCAGCAGGGTCACCGGGGACTCGGCGCGCGCGCCGACCTGGCCCATCCAGTCCTGGACGCCGTGGCCGACGGCGAGGATCGGGCGCCCCGGGAACAGCCGGTACAGCGTGGCGGCCTCCATCGCGGTGATCGCGACGTTCCGCAGCGGGACCGGGAGCAGTCCGACGCCGATCCGCACCCGCTCACTCCAGGCGAGCGCCGCCGCCGCGGCCGAGATCCCGCCCTCGCGGAAGCAGTCCTCCCACAGCCAGAGCTCTTCGAGGCCCGAGGCGTCGGCGAGTTCGACCACCGCACGGAGTCGCTCGGGGGGAAGTTGGGGACGGAACACAGCGCCGAGTCCAGTCATGGGTTCTTCCTATCCGGTGGGAGCACGGCGGACAACGGATTTACGGGGCGACCCGCTCGTAGCGCAGCAGGACGACCCCGTTGCCGAAGGCGCGGTTCTCGACGAGGCGGAGCGCGGTGTGGGTGTCGGCCTTGGGGAACATCCGCTTCCCGCGGCCGATGAGGACCGGGTGGACGTACACCTTGATCTCGTCGACGAGGCCGAGCCGGAGGAAGGTGGCGGCGAGGTCGGCGCCGCCGAGGCAGAGGTCGCCGCCGGGCTGTTCCTTGAGGGCGCGCAGTTCCTCGGGGAGGACCTCGGACACGATGGTCGTGTTCCACTCGGCGGGACCGGCGGGCAAGGTCCGCGAGTACACGGTCTTCGGCTTGTCCCGCCAGATCGCGGCGAACTCGGCGGTGACGGCGGAGGCGTCCGGGTCGGCGTCGGCGGTGGGCCAGTAGGCGGCCATCAGTTCGTGGGTGACCCGGCCGTCGAGGAAGGCGCCCATGGGCCGGAGGGTGTCGTTCATGTGCTGGTGGAGTTCGTCGTCGACCAGATGCCAGCTGATGTCCCGGTCGGGGGCCCTCCAGGAAACCGTCGAGGGACACGGACATCATGTAGGAGATCTTCCGCACGGGTACGTCACCTCGTTCAGAACCGGGTCCATCACCGTCTCACGCCACCGCCAACGCTCCCAGCACCACGCCCGTGAACGCGCCGCCGAGCATGAACGGCCCCAGCGGAATCGCCGTCCTACGGCCCGCCCGGCGCAGCGCGACCATGCCGAGGCCGTACAGCGCGCCGTACAGCACCCCCGCGAAGGCCCCCGTCACGAGCACCGGCCAGCCGTACCAGCCGAGGGCCGTGCCGAGGGCGAGGGCGAGCTTCACATCGCCGAAGCCCATGCCGGCGGGGTTGATGAGATACAGCACCAAGTACCCGGCGCCGAGGGCGAGTCCACCGAGCAGGGCGGTGAGCCAGGAGCCGGCGTCGGCGGGCAGCAGGGCCGCGACGCCGAGGAGAGCGAGGGTCGCGGCGGCGAGGGGGAGGGTGAGGACGTCGGGGAGGCGGTGCACGCGGTAGTCGACGAGCGCGAGGAGAACGGCGACGGGCGCTGCGAGCAGCCAGACGGCGAGTTCGGGGTGGGGGCCGGTGGCCGCGGCGAGGCCCGCGCAGACGAGGGCGGTGACGGTGGATACGGCGGGGGTGCTGGGGCCGTAAGTGCTGATGCCGATGCCGCCGGTCCCCTCGCAGCGGGCGCGGCCCAGCCAGCCGTCGAACGGGCCCTTGATCGGGTGGCCGTCGGGGCAGTGTCCCTGCCAGGGTTCCTCGGCCTCGACGGAGAGGCGGTGGGCGGCGCGGGGCAGCAGGATGCCCGACCACGCGCCCCACAGGGCACCCACGACGATCAGAATCAGGCGCACGCGGGGACGATATCCGGGTGGCGGCGGGCGGGACATGGGTCCGTGGGCCCATGTGGGGCCCAGTCGGGGACGGATACGGTCGGCCGACACCGGATGGGACGGATATGGATCCGGAGTGGCGGTGACGTGGAAAGGTGGCCCGGTATGGGACGACGGTGGAGTGACGGGCGGGGAACGCTGATCGTGCGGGGGGCCGCGGGCGCGGTCACCGTTCCGCTGGAGCTCGCGACCTCCTACCGGGCCCGCACGAAGGGTCTGCTCGGCCGGGACGGGATCGACGGGGCGATGCTGCTCTCACCGGCGAGCAGCGTGCACACGTTCCGGATGCGCTTCCCGATCGATGTGGCGTACCTGAACCGGAAGTTGGAGATCGTCGCCGTCCACACGATGAAGCCGGGACGCCTGGGCCTGCCGCGGCTCCGGTCCCGACATGTGCTGGAGGCGGAGGCGGGGGTCATGGCGGGGTGGGGGGTGGGGGTTCGGGTGACGGTGGAGACGGAGTAGGCATCGTCACCCTGTTTCCCGCAGCTCGGTGATCGGGTGGTCGGTGACGGCGGCGCAGAGGATCATGGGTGCGTCGGCGTCGGACTGGTTGAGGGAGACGGCCAGCCAGCGTGCGGTCGATCGCGGGGCGTTCGGCAGTGGTCCCCAGACCGTCAGGTCGCCCAGCAGGTCCTCGTCGCACAGCGCTTGGAAGAGTGCGGGCATCGGGTCTCCCGTGATCTTGCGGAACAGCGGTACGCGCATGGCTACTTCGCGGTGCGGGCCGAAGCGGCGGTCCAATTCGCCGATGAGGACAGTCAGTTGGGCCTCGGCCGTCTCCTCCGCCGCATTCCACTCGGGTGCGTACACGCCGGTGAGGGGCTTGCCGACCAGGAGGGGGGCGATCACGAAACCCTCGCCTCCGGTCCTGGTCCACTCCCCCGTGGCCGGATCGCCCTCGCTCACTGTCGGCCCGGTCGCCGGAAGGGGTCCGGTGAGCAGCGCGTCGAGGTGCGAGAGCGCCCGGTCGGGCAGCCTCGGCTCTCCGGCGCCGGCGGTCACAGCGTGGCCCGGTCCATGGGGCGCGGCAGGGGCCGTAGCGCCCCGGTCTCCCGCAGCCGTTCGAAGGCCCGGACGACGGTGTCCACGTGGCCCTCCGCCGCGATGTCGAGCAGCAGGCCGCCGCCCGGCACCGCCGTGCGCGCCGCGGTCAGATCGTCCGGCACCAACTCGCCGCGCGCCGGGGAGAGATAGCCGACCCGGCCGACGCACGGCTCACCGACGCGGTACTCGGCCTCGTCCTCCAGGGCGTCCAGTACGTCGTCGTCGGTCACGTCGCCGAAGTCGGGCGCCCAGAACTCGGCCACGGCGGTGAGGAGTTCGGTGGCGGGGAGTGCCGCGCCGGCCGGCGGGCGGATGCCGATCACCAGCGACTGGAGCAGGAACTCGGAGTCTCCGCCCGCCAGTCCGCTCACCTCGACCGTCCAACCCGGTGCGCCCGCGGCGGTGAGCCGGAGCGCCGTGCCGGTTCCCTTCGCCCAGTCGTCGGCGGCGCGGGCGGCCTGGAGGACGGCACGCAGACTGTGCGTGTCCGCGTCCGTGGACAGCGGTGTGGCCGGGCCGCCCGACGCGCGGACCACGTTCCATTCCCCGGGCAGAGCGGCTTCCGGGAGGAGCAGGGCGAGCCGGTCCAGCGTCGCCGCCCAGCGATCGGCCAGCTCCTCGACCGACTCCTCCCTGGGGCCCCAGAAGCCCCGCACCAGACGTCGCATCTCCTTCTCCGCCTCCGTCGTAGTCAGGTGTCGTAGCGGGTCCGGCTGCCGTCCGCCGGCTGCCGTCACCCTAGTCGAGCTAGTCGAACGCGCCCGGCTTGCGTGTTCCGCCGACCGGCTTCTGCTTCTCATAGACGACCGTGACGTCGAGCCCCTCGTCGCGGAACGCCCGCCTGGCCGCCTTGGCCACGTCCGCGTTGGAGAAGTGCCATTCGACGGTCTTGCCGCCCGCCGCGGCGATCTGCCGCCGCGCCTCGGTGACGAACTCGGTCTTCCCGGACTGGGTCAACTCCCCCTGGCTGGACTTGGAGAGGTAGCCCTCATAGCCGTTCTTGGCCTCCAGGTACGTCTGCCTGCCCGCGTCCCAGCCGTCGAACTCGACGTCGGGCACCCCCTCCTTGGGGTACGGGACCACGTACTCCTCGCCGCGGACCGTGCCGGTGACCTGCTCCTGGTAGCGGAGCCACGACTCGTTCTTCCAGTTGGGCGCGGGGTTGCGGTCGCGGCTCGCCCAGTAGCCGTCGCCGCTGTCGGCGTCGCCGAGCGTGCGGTTCTTCAGGTCGGCGGCCCAGTCCGGCGGGTTGTAGTTGCGCGGGTCGGAGGTGTCGTTGTGCCTGGGGTCGGGGTACTGCTTCTTGCTCTCCGCGGCCTTCGCCGCGCGCCCGGGCTCCTCCGCCCGCTTCTTCGCCAGATAGGCCTCCCGCTCCTCCTTGCGGGCCTCCTCCGCCTCCTTCTCGGCGTCCTCGTCGCAGTTCTTGCCCTGAGCGAGTACGACGTAGGGCGAGCTGCCGGCGGCCAGGACCGTGGTGCCGGTGCCGGTGCCGCCGAGCGCGGGGCCACCGCTGCCGCCGTAGGGGATCCGGCGCGTCGGGGCGCCGATGACACAGCCGGACTCGCGGGCCTTCTTCTCGGCCGCGTCCGCCGCGTCGTCGGCGTCTTTCGCCGCCTTCTCGGCGCCCGCCACGTCCCCGGCCTTGGCCGCCTTCTTCGCGTCCTCCGCTGCCTTGGCCGCCTTTTCGGCGAGTTCGCCGAGCTTGCCCAACTTGCCGATCTTGCCGAGGTCGCCGACCTTTTCGACGATCTTGGCGCCGTCATAGCCCGGGATGAAGAGGGAGCCGACGTTCCACAGGACGTGGGTGACGGCGCGGGTCTTGTCGCCGTTCTTCCAGTCCTTGGCCACGTCGTCGCCGATGAACAGGTCGTAGAGGACCGTGCCGCCCGTCTTCGCGGAAGCGCTCGTCCAGTCCCACAGGGCGCCGCCGTAGTCGCCGTCGGACCACTTCTTTCCGGCGTCCTTGGAGTTCTTGGACCAGTCGTCGCCGAGCTGTTTGCCGTAGTCGCCGATGCCCTTCACGGTGTCGATGGGGTGGCGGACCATGTCGTAGATACCGGTGAGGTCACCCCAGACGCCGTCCACGAAGAGGCCCTGGCCGACTTGTTTGACCTGGTCGCCGGCGCAGCCGAAGAAGGCGCCCACGCCGGAGAAGCAGCCGTCGTCGCCATCTCCGTTGCTTCCGTCGCCCTTGTCGTCCTTCTTGTCGGCGGCTGGGGTGGGCTTGTCGGCTCCCGTTGTGTCGGTCTCGGTGGTTGTGGTGCTGGTGCCTGTGGCTGTGGCTGTGGCTGTGCCGCAGGACATGCCGGTTACCTTGCAGACCTCCGACTGGATGCCGCTGAAGATCTGGGTGCCGAGGCCGGTGACCAGCAGGGCCGTGATGATGGCGGCGACGATCGCGATGAAGCCGGCGTACTCGATCGCCGTCTGGCCCTCGTCCCGGCGCCAACGGATCAGCCGGGCAAGGGAGAAGGGACGGCGCTCGACGCGTTCCAGTCCGGCGAGGCCGTACCACTCGCGGCTCTCCGGGCGGAACAGGAGGAACGCGATGACGATCGGGAGGAAGAGCTGGAGGCTGCCGCGGGCGGATCCGGAGGTGACGTTGACGACGGCGCCGAGGATCAACCAGCCCTGTACGGCGAGGAGTCCGAGCCGGACCCGGGTCCCGCCCTCCCAGCTGCGGCGGGCCAGCCACCAGCCGAGGACGCCCGGCGCGGCGGCGTAGGCGACGAGGGCGACTACCTGGCCGTCGAGCGTGTCGTACGACGCGGCGGTCAGGAGGACGCCGAGGCCGCCGACGACGGTGACGGCGAAGAGTGCGTGGACCAGTACCAGTGCGGTGGCGAGCGGGGCGGGCATCTCGCGCCGCCCGCTCGGCCCGCCGACTCCCCCGCCCGTTCCCCCGATCGAGGTCATGTCTCCCCGTCCCCCGTCGTCTGTCGCTCAACTCCACTGGAGCTTCCAGAGGTTAGGGACGGGGCGGGTGCCCGAGATGGGCCCGTGGGCCCAAATCGGTACCCAAGTAACGGGTGGGCCCGTGGTGTTCAGCTCTCCGTGCGCGGGAAGGTCACCTCGACCCTGCGGTTCTTCTTGCGGCCGGCCTCCGTGGAGTTGTCGGCGATCGGGTACTGCTCGCCGTAGCCGCGTACTTCGAAGGTGATGTTCGGGTCGTTCAGGTCCGCGTCCAGGACGGCCTGTACGGCGTCGGCGCGCTGCTTGGAGAGGACGTCGCCGTGGGCCGAGGAGCCGAGGTTGTCGGTGAAGCCGAAGACGCGGACCGTGGTCGCGTTCTGCTTCTTGATCTCCGCGGCGATCGCGTCGATACGGGACTTCGACGCGGCGCTCAGTTTCGCGCTGTCCTTGCTGAAGAGGACCTCGGCCTGGAGGGCGAAGGTGACGTCCGAGTTGGTGTCCTCGCGGCGTTCCTCGCCGCCCTGGTCCTCCACGACGGACTTGATGTCCAGGACCTTCGGGGCGGCGAGCGTGGCGCCTTCGGGGAGCTTCAGGTCTGGGTCGTTCGGGTCGACCTGCACGGGGGCGGAGGCGGAGGCCTCGGTGCCCGGGGGAACGCTGGGGCTCGGGGTGTCGGCGTGGGCCGTCACCGCGCCGACGAGGTTCGCGGCGACCATGAGGGTGGCGGCGGTGACGACGAGGGGGAGGCGGAGAGTGGTGGTCACTGTGGCCTCACCCGGAGATCTTGATGGTGCCGCTGGCGAAGGTGGGCAGTTGCAGGGTGAGTTCGGTGGTGGTCGACGGCGGCGCCGGGAACTGCATGAAGACCGGGAGGGTCTGACCCGCGTTGAGGGACCCGAAGTCCGTCGTCGTCAGCGGCCGTCCGTCCGTGTCACGCAGCACGTAGTAGCGCTTCTTCGCCGTGGAGTCCACGAGGGTCGCGCCACCGAGCGACGTACCGTGCCGCAGGATCTCGGTCTCGTCGCCCCGCAACGCCACAGGAATCGCAACGGACTTGTCGCCGTCGTTCTTGATGACGCCGTTCACGGTGAGGAAACCGCCCGAATCGCGAACGGCGGAGGTGATCTGGAGCAACAGCCCGTCCGGGCCGGTGAGTTCGGCCAGGGGTGCCTGGGACTGCCCCTCCTGAGCACTCGGCTGGGATCCACTGGTCTTCGAGGGGGACGCCGAAGTATCAGGCTTCTTGGCGTCGTTCCCGCTCCCGCCGCAGCCGGCCACCCCGAGGGCCAGACCCGCCGCAACGGTCAACGCCACCATCCCCCTGCGGGCCTGCGCAGTGAACCGAATGCTCATCACTCTGCTTCCTTCGTCACTCGTCGTTCGCTTGTCAGTCGGCCAGATGGACGTCGAAGAGGTCCTCGGGTCCCGGGAGACCGGTGGGGTCGGTCGGGTCGGGGTCCCACTTCCTGCCGTCCTTGCAGGTGAGTTCCGGCAGCACGGTGTCCCCGGTACCGGCGCCGGGGGGTTCGAAGGTGCAGAGCGGCTCGATGACCGCCGCGGCGGAGGCGTTCGACTTCTTGCCCTCCGTGACGGGGACGATCGACTTTCCCATCGTCTTCCTGGTCTGCACAGTGACGTCGTAGCGCATGCTGAAGGCGTTCGGGTCGCACCCCGTCACATCGGCGTCGTTCTGGGCCGCGAGCTGGGCGGCCCGTCCGCACCCGCCGAAGTCCACGCCCTTGCCGTCGAAGACGTCCTGCCACTTGGTGGGGTCGAGTACGTCGGTCACCCACAAGTCCGCGAGTTGCTTGCGGGTGTCCTGTGCCGCCGCGAGCGCCGCCGCGTCGGCGGCCGTCTGGGCGCCACTCCGGTTCACGGTGGCCTGGCCGACCGCGAAGTACGCCAACGCAAGGAAGAGCAGACCCCCCACCACCGTGATGTAGATGGGGAAGGCCTGCCCTGCGTCTCCGTATCGGCGCGGTCGTGTCAGCCGCCGACCTGGTTGATCAGACCGGTGATCTTCGTCATGATCGTCGTACCGATGCTGGTACCCGTGATGGCCAGCACGATCGCCACGACCACCGCGATGATGCCCAGGTACTCCACCGCGGTCTGCCCCTCGTCGCCCGTGCGGCGCCGGACGGCCGCGACGGTCGTGTTCTTCCAGTTGTTCACGCGGACCTTGGTCGCGACGGCGGTCTTCAGCATCAGGTCGCTCATGGTGTTCCCCTCCGAGTGACGCGTTACCGGCTTCCTCGTCGCCGGCGGCGCTTTCGACAGAAGAACGGTATGCCTGAACGGCACCCGTGTCAGAGGGTCCCAGGGCCCAATTCCGGGCCCAATCGGAGTCCCAGCCGTTCACCGCGGTTCACCCCAGCCCTCGCGTCGAACCCGGTGCCGTGCCGAGCCACTTGGCGGCGGCCTCGGAGCGGCTTGTGCTGTGGAGTTTGGCGAAGATGCGGTTGATGTGGTTCTTGACGGTCTTCTCGGAGATGAAGCAGGTGGCGGCGATCTGCTGGTTGGTCATGCCGGACGCTATGTGGTCCATGATCTCCGCCTCCCTCGCGCTCAGTTGGAACCGTGACCTGTCCGGTGTCAACTGTCGCACATTCGGTTGCAGTTGCGAAAGCCCTTTGGGTGAAGTGGGTGACGGCAAGGGTGTTGACCGTTCCATCGCGTGTGCAGTTGCACTTAGTTGAGGCTCGTATGAGCCCAGGCCTTCAGGTAGTGCGGGGCCAGTCCGTTCCTGGCGCAGCTGGGCCAGGAGGGCGCCCGCCGCCGACGGGGTGAAGTGGGCCCTGCCCTGTTTGATGTCCCTTACGGCGGCGACCAGTTCGTCGGCCGTGAACTCGCCGTGGACCAGGTAGCCGCCCGCCCCTCGGCGCAGCGCCTCCTGGACGATCTCCGACTCCCTGCTGTACGTGAGCATCACGACCGGGGCGATCCCCACCAGGTACGGGAGCGCGGAGATGCCGTCCACTCCCGGCATGCGTACGTCCAGGAGGACCACGTCGGGGCGGTGCAGCCGGGCCGCCTCGTAGGCCTCGCGGCCGTCCGTCGTCTCCGCCACGACCGTGATGTCCGCGCGGCCCGAGAGGAGTGCCGTGAGGCCGGCCCGGACCACCGGGTTGTCGTCGGCCACCACCACCCGAAGGGGTGAAGTCGGCGCGGGTTGCGGGAAGTTCGGGAACGGGTTCGGCTGCGGCGCGCCGGGGTGGGGCGTCGTGTGGTCCGGCATGGCTGCCTCCTCTCGGGTCGTCGTCGTGGTCGTGAGCGTCGTATGCGTGCGTTGTGGTTACGTCTTCGCCGTCAGGGCTTCCAGCGGGAGTTCCAGGCGGACTTCCGTGCCTTTGGGGTGGCCGCCCCGGCCTATGCGGATGCGGGCGCCCACCGATGCCGCCCGCTCCACCATGCCGACAAGGCCGAAATGGCCTGCCCTGCGCAGCTGTTCGAGGGTTGTGCCGGGAGGGAGGCCGCGGCCGTCGTCGTAGACGCTGATACGGAGCAGGCTGTCGTGGACTCCGGCCCGTACGTCGACCTTGGTGGGGGTCGCGTGGCGGTGGGCGTTCTCCATCGCCTCCGTCGCGATGGTGAGGAGTTGGCGGGCGACGGCGGGCGGGACGGGTGGTACGCCGTGTTCGCCGGTGGGGCGGTAGGTCGTGGGCAGGCCGGTTCTGGTGCTGAAGTCCCTTGTGCGGGCGGCCAGTTCGACGAGTACGTCCGTGCCCTCGTCGGGGTCGGACTCGCGGCGCAGGTCCGCCAGGAGTTCGCGGGACTCCGCGGCGGCCCGGCGGGCGGAGCGGGCCACCAGTTCCGCCTGCTGTTTCACCAGGGTCGGGTCCATGCGGTCCGCGCCGGCCGAGCCCACCAGGCCGTCCGCCGCGAGGGCCACGCCGTGCAGGGTCTTCGCCACCGAGTCGTGCAACTCGCGGGCCAGGCGGGCCCGTTCGGCTCCTACCGCCTCCGTTACGGCCAGCCTCGCCTGGACCGTCGTCAACGCCGTCGTCGCTTCGCCGAAGCGGAGCATCAGGTTGCGCAGGGTCACTCCCACCGCGCCCGCGATCACGCACAGTCCAGGGAGCAACGAGGCTTCCGCTACGCCCCGGTGGGCGTCGGCCGCTGCCGTCTGTGCCAGGAGCAGGATGACCGCCTGGAGACCGGCGAAGCAGCCGGCGCCTCGCCAGCCGTAGACGATGCCGGCGAGCAGGGGGGTGCAGACGCTGACGTAGGCGAGGGTGCTGGTGGGGCCGGCGGAGATGAGGAGCAGGGCGGCGAAGAGGGTGTCCAGGGCGAGGAGGGAGGGGTGGCGGAGGAGGAGGGGGCCGAAGCGTTCCCAGTCCCTGAACAGGACGTAGGAGGCCATGAAGGTGACGACGACTGCTGCGCCTACGAGGCGGGTGGCTACGCCGGGGTTGGCGTTGAGGAGGGCGGAGGGGGCGGCGAGGGCGATCATCGCGAGGCGGAAGCCGAAGACCTGCCTGCACATTGCCTGTAGGGCGCTGATCTGGATGGGGAGGGCCACGACCCGGCCTTCGGCCGGGATCCTGCTCCCACCCGCACCGCCCGTACTACTTTCGTTGTCGGGTGCGGGTGGCCCCTGCGGGGCGCCCTCGCCGTCGGCGGCCGGCCGTACGCCGTCGGCCGGACGGGCCGCCTTCGGCATCCCCGACGCAGCCGGCACCGCCGACACCACCGACCCCGCCGGTCCCACCGACCCCGCCGGCCCCGGTTGCGTCGGCACCCCGGGCAGCCTCGCCCCCGAGCCCGCGGAACCCGCCGAACCCGCCGAACCCGCCGAGCCAAACGGTCCCCCCGAGCTCGCCGAGCCAACCGGTCCCCCCGGCCCCGCCGGCGTCCACCCCGGCGGCAGCGCCGGCGTCACCGTCGTCACCGGGATGTCCGTCGCCCCGGACCGCACATGGTCGGGCAGGACGGTTCCCGCCGGTGGAGTCGTGATCTCCGTCGGCTTCGAGCGCCGTCGTAGTCGTCCCGTTCGTTCCTCCGTCGTCGCCATCCGCTCCTCGCCCCCGTCCCCTACTTGCCCGTGATCGTGCTGAAGTCCGTGCCGGAGCCGAGGAGAAGGCCCGCGCCGAGGAGGAGCATCGTGGCCGGGACCATGAACGTGGTGATCATCATGGTGGCCTTGGGCACCGCCCTGGCCGCCTTCCTCCGCGCGTTCTGCGCGTCCGTGCGCCGCATGTCCTTCGCGAGGGCGACCAGCGTGTCGACGATCGGCGCGCCCAGCTCCTCGCCCTGCTGCAACGCCGTGACGAACATGGCGACTTGCTCGCTGTCGTTGCGCCGGCGCAGCTCCGTGAAGGCCGCGCGGCGGCTCATGCCCAGGTCCATCTGGCGGAGCGTGATGCGGAGTTCGTCCGCCCAGGGCCCCTCGTACTTCGACGCCACCCGGTCGAGCGCCTGGCGGAAGCCCAGCCCCGCGCTCACCACCACCGCCAGTACGTCGAGGAAGTCCGGCAGGGTCCGTTCGATCACGTCCTTGCGGATGCGGATCGCCGACCAGATGCCGACCTCCGTCCAGAACGCGCCGAAGGCGAACAGGATGATGGCGAGGAGGTAGTTGCCCTTGAGGAGGAAGATCAGGCCGCCGAAGCCGCCCAGGAAGCCGTAGACCGCGCGGCGGGCCGCGTAGCGGTCGATGGTCAGGCCGCCGGGGTTGCCCGCGAGGTCGATCTTGCGGCGGTACTTGGCCACCTGCTTGGGGCCCATCAGGCGCAGGACCGTCGGGGCGTAGCGCATGCCGAGTCGGTCGACGAGGGAGTCGACCGCGCCGGTGCGGGTCGCGCCGACCTCCAGTGCGAGGACCAGGTCGGTGGGGAGTTTCGCGTCCGCGCGGTACATGCGGACGCCAGCGAAGATGCCCCACACGCTGAGGCCCATGACCAGTCCGAGGACGAGTGCCGTCATCAGGTTCCCCCCTCTCAGACGTCGATGCGGGACAGGCGGCGGATGAGGACGAAGCCGACCGCGTACAGCCCGAACGCGATGATCACGCAGGCCTGGCCGATCGGGGAGCCGGTCATCCGGTCCAGGGCGCCGGGTTTGACGCCGTTCATCAGGAAGAGGGCGCCCACGCCCATCACCGGAACGGCGTACGAGGTCATGTTGACCTGGGAGAGCTGGGTGCGGACCTCGCGGCGGGTCTCCTTGCGCTCCTCCAGGGTCTCGGTGAGGTTGCGCAGGGCGCTGACCACCTGGCCGCCGGCGCGATTCGAGAGCACCAATGTCGTTACCAGTACGACCAGTTCGCGGGACGGGAGGCGGTCCGCCAGTTCGCTCAGCGCGTCGTCCATGGAGGCGCCGACCGCCAACTGGTTGGCCACCTTGGCGAGTTCCTCCCCGGCCGGCGCCTCCAGCTCCTCCGCCGCCATGCTGATCGAGGTGCGCAGGGCGAGGCCCGCGTGGGTGGCGTTGGCCATGATGCGGGCCAGTTCGGGGAGTTGGTTGATGAACTTCTCGATGCGTTTCTGGCGCTGCCAGTTGAGGAACTGGATCGCCACGCCGATGCCCAACAGCCCCGCGATCGGGCCGAAGAAGGGCGCCAGGGAGGCCTGGCCGATCAGCCAGAGGGCGGCCACCGTGGCCAGCATGTAGACGAAGAACTCGCCCGGGGTCATGTCCAACCCGGTTGCCGCCAGCCGCAGTTCGAGCTTGCGGCCGAGGCGGGTGCGGCGCAGTCTGCGGTCCAGGCCGCGGAAGCGGCGGGCGCGGCCGAGCGGGAGCTGTCCGGTCGACGACAGCCGGTCGACCAGGGCCGCGCGCTGTGCCCTGCCCGTGGCGTAGGCGTGCACGCCGGCGACACCCAGGACGCAGGTCAGCAGGGTGATGCCGGTGGTGAGCGTGACGATCGTCTGGAGATCCATGGGGTCGGTCCCTACCTACTGGCTTCTCTGAGGGCTAGGTGTTCCGTGCTCTGGGCGACGCCGAAGGCCTGCGGCAGGGGCTGGCTCGCCATGTAGAGGCGGTCGGCGGTGCGGCGCGAGAGCGGGAAGTACTCGAAGACGCCGTAGATCCGGCCGTCGGCGGCGATGGGCTGCGGGCTGAAGCGGGCGACCGTCGCCAGGCGGTACGGCTCGCTGCCGTGGCTGTCGAGGAGGGCGATCTCGGTGATCCGGCGCGCGCCGTCGGCGAAGCGGGTGAGCTGGATGATGACGTCGATCGCGCTGTTGATCTGGTCGTGCAGCGCCTCGAAGGGGATCTCTACCTCGGACATGGACGCCAGCGTCTTGAGGCGCATCAGCGCGTCCTCCGCGCTGTTGGCGTGGACGGTCGCGAGGGAGCCGTCGTGGCCGGTGGACATCGCCTGGAGCATGTCGAGGGACTCACCGCCGCGGACCTCACCGACCACGATCCGGTCGGGGCGCATGCGCAGCGAGTTGCGGACCAGGTCGCGGATGGTGACCTGGCCCTTGCCCTCGACGTTCGGCGGGCGGGCCTCCAGCCGGATCACGTGCGACTGCTGGAGCTGGAGTTCGGCGGAGTCCTCGATGGTGATGATGCGTTCCGTCTCCGGGATCAGGCCGGAGAGGGCGTTGAGGAGGGTCGTCTTACCGGTGCCCGTGGCGCCCGACACGATGATGTTGAACTTCGCGTGCACCAAACCCGCGAGCAGGTACAGCATGTGCTCGTCCAGCGAGCCGAAGCCGACCATCTCCTGGAGCGTGAAGGAGCGCGGGAAGCGGCGGATGGTGAGCGTGGCGCCGGTCAACGACAGCGGCGGGATGATGACGTTGACGCGTTCGCCGGACGGCAGGCGCGCGTCGACCATCGGATTCGACTCGTCCACGCGGCGGTTGACGGTCGACACGATCCGCTCGATGGTCTGCATCAGCTGGTCGTGGGAGGGGAAGCGCAGCGGCAACTGCTCGACGCGGCCGCCGCGTTCGACGAAGATCGCGTCCGGTCCGTTCACCATGATCTCGGTGATCGACGCGTCTTCGAGGAGCGGTTCGAGGATGCCGAGGCCGAGCGCCTCGTCGACGACCCGGCGGATCAGCTGCGAGCGCTCGACGGTCGAGAGGACCGGGCCCTCCCGGCTGATGATGTGCCCGAGCACCCGTTCCAGGCGGGCCCGTCGCTCGGCGGCGGCCAGCGCGCTCATCTCCGCGAGGTCGATCTCCTCCAGGAGTTTGGCGCGGTACGAGGCGACCATGTGGCCTTCCTCGCCCCGATGGCCGTTCTCCTCAGGATGGTTGACGCGTTCCCGCAGACCCATGAGTGCTGTGCTCCTCGCTCCTTGTTCAGTCGAGCCGTGTCGTTCAGTCGTGGTGTGTCAGTGGTCGAGCGGCATGGTGGCGGTCTTGCTGGCGTTGCCGAAGCCGTCGTAGCCGGGGATGACGGACGGGATGTGGATGGAGGCGGTCACGGTGACGGTGTCGCTGCCGAACGAGGCAGGACAGCCGACGACCGTGAGCCCGGAGCTGACCGCGTCGCTGCACGCCGGCTGGGCGCCCTGCCGGAGCGAGGCGCTGCGCGCTCCCGCCCGGGCCGCAGTTCCCGCCTGTTCGGCGGTGTAGGCGATCAGGCCCAACTGCACGGCGGCCAGGGTCACGAGGATCAGGATCGGGATGAACCCGAGGTATTCGATGGCGACTTGACCGCGGTCGCGCGCTTCACGGCCGTAGGACAGGCCAGTTCGTCCGTAGGGCATCTCGATTCGTCTGGAGGACATCTCAGTTCGTCGCCTCCTCTACGGCGCCCGCGTGGGCGTGGACCGTGAAGGGGAAGGCGATCGAGCCGGGGAAGAGGACGGGCACCTGGAGCCTGACGTCGGCCGTGACGTAGCCCTCGCCCTGGCAGGTCACCTTGGCGTCCCCCCTCCACGCGGCGGACAGCTTGCTGAGGCCCGCCTGTTCGCAGGCGGCCTGGCGTTCGCCGCGCGTGGCCGCGGTGGCCGCCCGTACCGCCTCGTCGGCAGCATTCCCCGCGAGCGTGTAGGTGTACCCCACCAGCACGAACTGCCACATCAGCACCAGCGTCAGAATGATCAGCGGGGTCATGCCGAGGAACTCGATGGTGACCTGGCCCCGGTCTCTCCTCAGGACGGACATCCGCATCCCCCTCACTCCCTACGGCGCCGGAAGCTCACCGAGCCGCGGTCGCCGCCGCCCCGGGTCCGGCCGCCCTTCTGGGCGACTTCGGGGACCTTGACCAGTCCGAGTTCGCCCGCGAGACCCCACAGGGCCTGTTTGACCACGCTCTTGTTGTCGAGTTCGTGCAGGCGGCCCGCGTCGACCGCGCCCTGGAGTTCCTTGAAGTTGGCGGGGATCGCGGTGGCGGCGACGGCCGTGCCGGTGATGCGCTGGATGAGGGCCGGCTGGATCTCCGTACCGCGCGTGTACCGGTTGACGACGATGGTCGTCTCCTCCGCCTTGCGGATCTGCAGCCGGTCCCACATGCGGACGGTGCGCTTCGCGGCGCGTACGGCGACCACGTCCGGGGTGGTGAACAGCAGGGCGGTGTCGGCCATTTCGACGGCCGCCGCGCTCGCGCCGCTCATCTGGGCGCCGCAGTCGATGACGACGACCTCGTAGCGGGAGCGCAGGGCGCTGACGATCTGGCGGGCGGCCCGGTCGGTGACCTCCTCGCCGCGTTCGCCCTCGCCGGGGGCGAGCAGCAGGGCCATCCCGGTGTCGTGGCGGAACACGGCGTCGGCCAGGACGCGCGGTGAGATGTCGGTGATCGCGGCGAGGTCGACGACCGAGCGGCGGAACTGGACGTCCAGGTAGGAGGCGATGTCGCCGGTCTGGAGGTCCATGTCGACGAGCGCGGTGGTACGGCCCGAGGTCTGGGCGGCGAGGGCGAGTTGGATCGCGGCGAGGGTGGCGCCGACCCCGCCCTTGGCGCCGCTGACCGTGACGACGGTGCCGCCGACGCCGGTGAACACATCGCCGCCGTGGCCGAGATGGCGCCGTACGCCCACGGACCAGGCGGCGACGGCCTGGACCCGGGTGGCCAACTCCTCGTAGCTCAGCGGGAGGGCGATGAGGCCGCGGGCGCCGGCGTCCATGGCGGCCTGGAAGAGGCCGGGGCTGGCGTCGGTGGTGATGAGGATGACGCCGACGGCCGGGAAGCGCAGGGCGACTTCGCGGACCAGCTCCAACGCCGGGACGGGACCGATGCGTTCATGCACCACCACGACCTCGGGCAGCTCGTCGACGGACTCGGCGGCGAGCCGGGCCAGGGTGTCGATGAGCTGCGTCGAGTCGGCCACCGGGGCCACCGGGTCGGCGTCCGGGAGCTGGCTGAGCAGGGTCGTGATGGCGCGGATGGCGTCCGCGTCTCCGACCGCCGGGAGAATCCTGGTGGGCATGCGGGCCTCTCACTTGTCCTTCGCGAGTTCGTACGTCCGGTCCTGCTCGGGCACGGTCGTATCGGTGCCGGGCGCCACCAGGGCCAGCCGCACCCGCTCGGCGAACGACTCGGCGTAGGTGATGCGCTGGGCGTCCAGCGTGGACAGCGCGAAGGTGATGGGGACGGCGTTGGTGGACTGCTGCTGGTTCTTGTCGCTGTTGCTGCCCGGGTCGAGGGCGGTGATGTGGCCGACGTCGATGACCTTCGCGTTGGTCACGATGATCTTCGACTGGTCGGGGTCGCCCTCTTTGGCGCCCGCGAAGGTGGCGTACACGTTGACCGTGGAGCCCGGGTAGATCTTGCCCGCGACACCGGTGGCCGCGTCGATCATGATCGCGACCTCCTGCTGGCCGGGCCGCAGCGCCGGCTGGTCGACGATCATGTCGGTCTGCAGCAGGGAGCCGCTCCGCAGGGTGGTCACCGCGATCTTGCCCTTGATCTGGCCGAGATCGGTCACGGCGTTGTCCGACAGCCACCGCTTGGGCATCTCGATCTTCTTGAACTGGGCCGCGGTGAGCGTCGTGTAGGGCGCCACGTCGTCCCTGACCTGGTAGGCCGCGACTTCGGGGCCGACCTTGGACTTCACGTCACTGATGACGGAGAGGACGCCGGCGAACGCGCCGAGGGCGCAGAGGACCGACAGGAGCAGGAGTATCACGCCGCGGCGCTGACGGGAGTTCATGAACCGTACAACCTCATTGGGGATATCGGTCGAGCGGAAATGAGCGGATCGAGCCGGGTCGAGCGGGACCAGGTGCTGTAAGCGTGTCCTGTGAAGGGATGACTTATCCGCTGGGCGTTTGGTTCTCGTGAACGGGCGGTGTTGCCGAGCAGAAGACACAACGGTCGCCGATGACGTCGATACCGCACCAATGGCACACGGACTGCCGTACCGAGGTGACCAGTTGGTACAGCACCGACAGGTCGGGCAGATATGTACAGAACTCGATCAGCTTGCCCGTGCCCCACCAACTCGCCGACTCGGCGGGCAGGGTGGCCTCGCGCAGCCCCATCGCGTTCCAGGCCGGGGCGAGGGTGGTGCCGATCCAGTCGGACTGGAGCTGGCCCTTGGCGACCAGCATCCAGGTGCCGAACTCCGGCCCGGCGAGGGCGACTCCGGGTCCGACCCTGATGAGCTGCGGTTCCGGGTGGGCGATCACCGCGAACTGGCTGCCGGGCACCCAGGACTTGGCGTGCGACTTGAGGCCGACGGGGACCCGGTCGAGCCTGGTGACGGAGCCGAGGACGGCGCCGGCGTGGATGTAGTGGGTGAGCAGCCGGCCCGCCGAGGCGAGCACTCCGGGGCTGAGGTCGCAGGACGCGAGCTGCCTCAACTGACGGGCCAGGACCGCGAGTCCGAGTGGGGGGAGATTCGGACGGAACAGGGCGATCCGGTCGGTCTCCAGGATGGACCGGATGGTGTGCAGCCGCCGGTCGACGCCCTCGGACACCGCCTGCGAGGACACGACGACGACATGCCCGTGCTGGTCGATGAGGGTCTGCATCTCCGACAGCGCCTGGTCCAGCGGCCGTTGATCCAGGTCCCGCAGCACGACGGCGGGCACGGTTCGTTCGTCCTGTGGCGGCAGCGCCATGTCGGCGCTGGTCACGGCAATGGCAGTTGGCACGCGCGGCTCCCCGTCTCACGCCTGTCGGCTTCCCGGCATTACTCCGGTACGCCGAGTCGACTTCACTGCGTGACTACCTCAGCACTGTATCCACGCCCCTGTGACCGGAGAACAGCGTTTCGGTAGCTGTCCCGCAACTGTCATTGCGCACAACACGCCAAATCGGGGCAGGTCGAGCAGCTGATCGTGGCCGGGGCCCCGAATCCACTGCCGGGGAAGTTGGTCTGGACCTCTTGACAGCGGATTGGTCTGGACCAACTCTTGAACTCCAGCGGTGGCCACCGCCGTTCGTCACAGTCCCCTCCAACTCCCCCACCGGAGGCATCAGTGGACCGCGCACCAGGCATGCCCGTACTCAGGAACAGACGTCTGTGGGCCGGGGTCGCCATGGCCGCCCTCGCTCTCTCCTTCGCGGGCACCGGCCAGGCGTCCGCCGCCGACATCAACAACGCCAAGAACGCCGGCTTCGAATCGGGCCTGACCAACTGGACCTGTACGGCGGGCAGCGGCACGACCGTCTCCTCCCCGGTGCACAGCGGCGCGGCGGCCCTCAAGGCCACACCCGCCGGCCAGGACAACGCCCAGTGCAGCGAGTCGGTCGCGGTCAAGCCCAACTCGACGTACACGCTGAGCGCGTGGGTGCAGGGCGGCTACTCCTACCTGGGCGTGACGGGCACGGGCACGACGGACGTCTCGACCTGGACCCCCGACACGACTGCTTGGAAGCAGCTGTCGACGACGTTCACGACGGGCGCCTCGACGACCTCCGTCTCGGTCTACACCCACGGCTGGTACGGACAGGCCGCCTACTACGCCGACGACATCTCGGTCTACGGCCCCGACGGCGGCGGTGGCAGCGACCCGGCCCCGACGGTCCCGGCGACCCCGACGGGCGTGTCCGTGTCCTCGACGACGTCCTCCTCGGTCTCCCTCGCGTGGAGCGCGGTGTCGGGAGCCACGGGCTACAACGTCTACCAGAACGGCACGAAGATCACGGCGGTGACGGGAACCTCCGCCACGGTGACGGGACTTGCGGCTTCGACCTCGTACTCCTTCCAGGTCACGGCGACCAACTCGGCCGGTGAGTCCGGGAAGTCGACGGCGGTGACGGGCACGACGACGGCGACCGGCGGGGGTGGCGGCGGCACCCTGCCGAAGCACGCGGTGACCGGCTACTGGCAGAACTTCAACAACGGCGCGACCGTCCAGAAGCTCTCGGCCGTCTCCTCGCCGTACGACATCATCGCGGTGGCCTTCGCGGACGCGACCTCGACCCCGGGCGCGGTCTCCTTCACGCTCGACTCGTCGGGCCTCGGCGGCTACACGGTCGACCAGTTCAAGGCGGACATCGCGGCCAAGCACGCGGCCGGCAAGAAGGTGATCATCTCGATCGGCGGCCAGAACGGCACGATCTCGGTCAGCGACTCGACGTCGGCCGCGAACTTCGCCAACTCGGTCTACTCCCTGATGCAGACGTACGGCTTCGACGGCGTCGACATCGACCTGGAGAACGGCATCAACGCGACCTACATGACACAGGCGTTGAGGTCACTGTCGTCGAAGGCGGGCTCGTCCCTCATCATCACGATGGCGCCCCAGACCATCGACATGCAGTCGACGTCGAACGCGTACTTCCAGACCGCGCTGAACGTGAAGGACATCCTCACGGTCGTCAACATGCAGTACTACAACAGCGGCACGATGCTGGGCTGCGACGGCAAGGTCTACGGCCAGGGCACGGTCGACTTCCTCACGGCCCTCGCCTGCATCCAGCTCCAGGGCGGCCTCTCCCCGTCCCAGGTGGGCCTCGGCCTCCCGGCCTCCACGAGCGCGGCCGGCAGCGGCTACGTCTCCCCCACCATCGTCAACAACGCCCTCGACTGCCTGACCGCCGGCACCAACTGCGGCACCTTCAAGCCGTCGAAGACCTACCCCGACCTCCGGGGCGCGATGACCTGGTCGACGAACTGGGACGCGGCGGCGGGCAGTTCGTGGTCGAACTCGGTGGGGGCGCATGTGCACGCGCTGCCGTAGCGGATCCTGCTGAACAAGGAGTGCGACCGGACTGCCGCCCGGTCGCACTCCTCCGCGTTGTGCCTACTCCGCCGGCCGGTCGTTGCCGTCGGCGTTCCCCGCGTTCCCCGGGTTCCCCGGGTTCCCCGCGTTTTCGGCGAGCCTGTCCAGCAGTGCCTGCGCCTTGTCGACCGCGCCGTCGATCTGCTCGCTGTGCTTGCCGCCGGTCTTCTCGTCGACGAGCTCACCGGCCTTCTCCAGCCCGTCGGAGATCGCGTCCCCGTGCTCCTCGGCGATCTCCTCGGCCTTGTCCTTGAGCTTCCCCAGGTCCCCCAGGTTGTCGAACACGGCAGATCCCCCTCGCTGCAACGCCCGTACGCGGTCAGGGACATGGTCCTCACGACAGCCCCCACAGAACAAGGTGGCCCCCGCGCAACCGCCCCGGCGGTCGGAGGCGCGGGGCGGGCGTGTTCGGGGCGCGTTCGTCCCGCGTCAGCGCTCCGTGCAGTACGGCCCGGCGGGTGCCCTCGGAAAGGCCGCGGTCCCGTCCAGCCACCCTTGAAGCCGCTCGGCCAGGGTGAGGTCTTCGGGAAACAGCGCCTCTCCGTGCTCCGGGCACCGGGCGTTGGGGTCCCAGCCCCACATCCGGCCCTCCGGGGTGCTGAAGTCGACGAGGGACCAGATCGCACAGCCCCATGTCAACAGCGGCACGACGGAAGGCGGGTGGCCCGGTGCCCCGCGCCAGCCCAGGTACTCCTCCACCAGCCGTTCGCCGTCGCTGTACCTGAACTCCGTTTCGGTGAGGGACAGGGCCTCGCCCCAGCGACCGAACCCACCGTCGGCGACTTCGAGATGGATCCGTTTGAGAAGCGGCGGCATGGGATACCCGACCGCGGCCTCCAACTCGGCCACGGCCTCCGGCGGGGCGGTCGGCGGCCGTTCACCTGCCGGATACCGCTCTCGTACCGCCTGGATGATCTCGTCCTCCGTCATAGCGGCATGCGTAGCAGCCGCCACTGACAATGAAGGGCGAGCCGACCGTACGCCTGGCCGACCCGGTCTGAAACATTCCTGTGGGTCCACCGCATCAATGAAGTGAGGGTGGCACGGGCAACAGCCCGCGGGGGCAGGGGGAGACGGTATGAGACGACAGGGACGCGCCGACGAGTACGCGGAGTTCGCCGCCGCGCGCGCCGGGCATCTCTATCGGTCCGCCTGTCTGCTGACCGCAGGGGACACGCATCTGGCCGAGGACCTGGTGCAGGAGACCCTCGGAAAGCTGTACGTCGGGTGGGGGCGGATGTCCCGGATCGGGAACCCCGCCGGGTACGCGCAGACCGTGCTCACCCGTACGTTCCTCGCGCACCAGCGGCGCCGCAGCAGCACCGAGCGCGCCACCGACGTCCTGCCCGACCGGCCCGACCCGGGCGGCTCCGGCGGTGACACCCCCCTGCGACTGACCCTGCTCCAGGCCCTGTCCCGGCTGCCCGCGAAGGACCGGGCCGTGGTCGTCCTGCGCTACTGGGAGGACCGGTCCGTCGAGGAGACCGCCGACGTCATGCACGTCAGCTCCGCCGCCGTACGCACCCGCTGCGTCCGCGCGCTGGGCCGGCTGCGGGAACTCCTCGGCGAGAACCTCGACGAGTACGCCCGCCCCTGACCGCCCCGCCCATCCATCTCGCCAACACCCCCTATGCGAAACGGTGGTTCGCCATGCCCGACGCACACTCCAGCGACAGCGCCGACCCCTTCGAGACACGGCTCGCGGCCGGTCTCCGGGACGCGGGCGGTGCCTTCGAGACCGACCGGGCCGCACTCGTCACCGCGGGTGCCCTCAAGGGCCGCCGGCGGCTGCTACGCCGCCGGAACGCGGCCGTCATGAGCGGCGCCGCCGGTATCGCCCTCGTCGGCGTCGGCACGGCGGTGCTCCTGCCGAGCGGCTCCGGCACACAGGCTTCCCCGGCCACCTCCACCCACGCCTCCGCCACCTCCTCCGCCCCCGCTCCCGTCTCCGGCAAGGACCTGTTCATGACGTTCGGACACCTGATGGGCGACGGCTCGTACACCAAGATCGAGACCCGTGGGACGGACGAGGGACCGGCGCCGTACGTCCATGCCGTCTACGACGACGGGAAGGGCAAGTCGGCCGTCGAGCTGAGCCTGGGCCGGTTGGAGCCGGGGAGCGACGAGGCGCGGCAGGCCACCACGTGCCCGGCGAAGGTGTTCACGCACTACGACGCGTGCCGCACGAGCCGGCTGGCGGACGGGTCGCTGGTCATGGTCCTTCAGGGGTACGAGTATCCCGACCGCCGGGTGGACACCAAGTTGTGGAGCGCGGAACTCGTCACCCCCGAGGGGCAGCACGTGAGCTTGAGCGAGTGGAACGCCGCCGCCGAGAAGGACTCACCGATCACCAGGCCCCAACCGCCGCTGTCCCCCGCCCGGTTGACGAAATTCGTGGCTTCGAAGGCGTGGCGGAAGGTCATCGACGCGATTCCCGAGCAGACGCCGGCAGCGACCCCGGCACCGGGCGACACAGCCTTCGGCGCTCCCGTCGCCCCGACCCTCAAGAGCCTGCTGCCGAAGGGACTCACCGTCTCCGACAGCAGCGGTGACGACACCGGGTTCGGCTATCTCGTCGTCGACGACGGCAAGGGCAAGAGCCTCGTCCAGGTCAACGTCCAGGCGAACATGTCGGACGTCGAGGGCGACCTCTTCGGCTCGGACGCCGAGGTCCTGTCGGACGGTACGAAGGTCGCCACGCACCAGGGTCCCGGCGAGAAGGGCGGCTCGGGTGTCGTGATGTGGACGGTCGACACCATCCGCACCGACGGCTCGCGCGTGGTGATCAGCGCCTTCAACTCCGGCGCCCAGGACACCCCTTCGACCCGTACCGCCCCGGCCCTGACGATGAAGCAGCTCCGGGCGATCGCCCTCAGCCCCAACTGGCTCTGATTCAACCGGAGTCGGCGGCACTCCCCGGTCGGCCGGACGGCACCTCGACGAGGGACAGCACTCCGCACAGCAGCACGAACAGGACCAGCCACAGGGCCGTGGCCGCGGGGCCGACGCCGGCGTCCTCGACGACATGCCCGCCGATCAGCCACCAGACGGTCACCCCGGCCGGCACGAGGAGATGACTCCGCCGCTCGCCGAGGAGCCGCATTCCGGCCCACAGCACCACGGGTATCGCTGGCAGCCCGCAGACCGAGGCGAGTGCGGCCTCGGTCCACCCGGCGCCCGTCGCACCCGGATCGGCCGCGGCGACCCGGTCCGACCAGGCCAGCAGCAGCGCCCGGCCCGCCCGGCAGACCACGACCGCCACGCCGGCCACGAGCGGCGCGACATCCACCGCCCCGTCCTCCGCCGCCTACGCCGCCTCCGGGCAGCCGTCCGGGACGGCCTCCCCCGCCCTCACGGCAGGGACCGCGCATCCGTCCGGGGGCACCGAGTCGGGGTGGCCGTGGTGTGGGACCTCGCCGAGGTCCTGTCGTCCTGAGCCCGAAGTGGCGGTAATCCGGCCACCGACTTTGGACACCCTTGACCTGACCATGCCAACACATCAACATAGGCGCCACACAGGAACACCCCACCCGCACGCGGTACTTCACGCACGTCGCACTGAAACACCCCCCAACTCCAGCAAGGAGATTTCATGCGACTTCGTATACGCGGCAGACGCACCGCCGCGTTCGCCGCCCTGATGGCCCTCGCCCTCGCGGCACCCGTCACGGCGAACGCCACCGCCGACAGCGCGCACCAGGCCTCCCCGGCCGCGGACGACATCCGCCAGTACGAGATCCACGTCGACCACAACACCCCGGTCACCCGTACGGCCATCGCGGCGGCCGGTGTCACCGTGGACGAGTCCGACGAGGAGACCGTGGTCGTCTCCGGCCGCGCCGCCCAGATCAAGCAGCTGCGCCAACTGGGCTACGACGTCTCGCTGTTGGGCTCGGCGCCCGACCGGTCCTCGGCGGCGGACGCCCCGCGGCTCCTCGACTTCCCCTCGGCCGACTCGAAGTACCACAACTACGCCGAGGCGAACGCGGAGATCGACCAGCGGCTCGCCGCCTACCCCGGAATCATGAGCAAGAAGGTGATCGGCAAGTCGTACCAGGGCCGCGACATCGTCGCCATCAAGGTCAGCGACAACGTGGCCACCGACGAGAACGAGCCCGAGGTCCTCCTCACCTTCCACCAGCACGCGCGCGAACACCTCACGGTGGAGATGGCGTTGTACCTGCTGCGCGAGCTGGGCGCGGGCTACGGCACCGACTCCCGGGTCACGAGCATCGTCAACAGCCGCGAGATCTGGATCGTGCCCGACCTCAACCCGGACGGCGGCGAGTACGACATCGCGACCGGCGCCTACCGGTCCTGGCGCAAGAACCGGCAGCCCAACTCCGGTTCCTCCTACGTCGGTACGGACCTCAACCGGAACTGGAACTACAAGTGGGGCTGCTGCGGCGGCTCTTCGGGCTCGACCTCGTCCGAGACCTACCGGGGCGCGTCCGCCGAGTCGGCGCCCGAGGTGAAGGTGGTCGCGGACTTCGTGCGGAGCCGGGTCGTCGGCGGGAAGCAGCAGATCACCGCGGGGATCGACTTCCACACGTACAGCGAACTGGTGCTGTGGCCCTTCGGCTACACGTACTCCGACACCGCCACCGGGATGACCGCGGACGACGCCGCCGCGTTCAAGGCGGTCGGGCAGAAGATGGCCGCGAGCAACGGGTACACGGCCGAGCAGTCCAGCGACCTGTACATCACGGACGGTTCGATCGACGACTACCTCTGGGGCACCCAGAAGATCTTCGACTACACCTTCGAGATGTATCCGACGTCCAGTTCCGCGGGCGGGTTCTACCCGCCCGACGAGGTCATCGAGCGGGAGACCTCGCGGAACCGGGACGCGGTGTTCCAACTGCTGGAGAACGCGGACTGCATGTACCGGTCCATCGGCAAGCAGGCCCAGTACTGCAGCTAGCTGCCTTTCCGGCCGGCTAGTCCTTGCGGACCTCGGCCTCCGCCTCGGCGAGCGCCGCCTCGTCCACCTCGGCGGACTCGTCGTCGGCGTCCTCGTCGCCGTCCTCGAAGTACGCGTCGAGGACGGCGTCGAGCTGCGTCTCCCACTCGGCGAACCGGCTCCTGGCCGCCGCCTCGATCTCGATCGGGTACCAGCGGCGGTCGGGAGTGTGCACCGTGATGGTGAACCGCTTGCCGAAGCGCGGGGTCTCGGTCTCGACGGCGCCGATCTCGTCCCAGCGGAACTCGCAGCTCTGGTCGTCCAGGCGCAGTCGTACGCCCTTCTCGTCCGCGACGATCTCCGCGCGCCGGTCGGAGGCCTCGAAGACGGGCCCGTCGGACTCGTCGTCACCGGCTTCCTCGGCGTCGTCGTCCTCAGCGACGGCCTGCTCGACCTCCGCCTCCCCGGCATCCGCCTTCTCGACGTCCGCCTTCTCGACGTCCGCCTTCTCGACGTCCGCCTTCTCGACGTCCGCCTTCTCGGCAGACGACTCCTCCGGCTCCGCCGCCTCGGCCGTCGCGTCCTCGGGCTCCGCGTCCCGCGACTTCGTGTCCTCCGGTGCGTCGGAGGACACGGCGGGTGCGGTGAGCCCGGGGACGAAGGCCGGGTCGAATCCGGCGCCCTCCAGGGGCTGGCTGCTCGAACCTATGCGCTGCTCCACAGCGCGAAGTATGGTCGACGATCCTGTGTCGGACACAGCCAGCCCCTACTTCGTTATCAGACGCCTACACGAACTTCTAGACGAAGACGCTCAATACGGCCGCCACCGCGAACCCCGCGACCGACAAGACCGACTCCAGCACCGTCCACGTCTTCAGCGTGTCCCGCTCGGTGATCCCGAAGTACTTCGCCACCATCCAGAAGCCCCCGTCGTTGACGTGCGAGGCGAAGATGGAGCCCGCCGAGATGGCCATGATGACGAGCGCGACGAAGGCCTGGGAGTGGTCGCCCTCGGCGAGGAGGGGGGCCACGATGCCTGCCGTCGTCACGATCGCGACCGTCGCCGAGCCCTGTGCGACCCGTAGTACCAGCGAGATCAGGTACGCCAGGACGACCACCGGCAGGCCTACGTCGTGGAAGGTGTCCGAGAGGGCCTGGGCGACGCCGCTCGCCTTGAGGACGGCGCCGAAGACCCCGCCCGCGCCGACGACCAGGATGATGTTGCCGACCGGCTTGAGGGACGCGGTGGAGACGGTCTCCAGGGACTTGCGCGACCAGCCTCGCCTTATGCCCAGGAGGTAGTACGCGAGGAGGAGCGCGATGGTCAGCGCCACGAACGGGCTGCCGAAGAACTCCACCACCGAGCGGCCGGTGGACGGGTCGAAGGCGATCGACGAGAAGGTGGCCGCGAGGATGAGGACCAGGGGCGTGCCGATGATCGCGAGGACCGTGCCCAGCGCCACCGGCTGCTCCTGGGGTACGACACCGGAGGCGCGCTGTTCCTCGATGACCGCCTGCTTCGCCTCGGCCGCCGCCTCGACCATGTCCTGCGGTACGGCGACGAAGATCCGCTTGCCGATCCAGGCCGCGTAGGCCCACGCGGCGAGCACGGCGGGGATGCCGACCACGATGCCCATGAGGATGACCCAGCCGAGCTGGACGTGGAGGAGACCCGCGGCCGCCACCGGGCCGGGATGCGGCGGCAGGAACGCGTGGGTCATCGACAGGCCCGCGAGCAGCGGCAGGCAGTAGAGCAGGATCGACTTGCCACCGCGCTTGGCGGCCGCGTACACGATCGGCGCGAGGACGAAGATGCCGACGTCGAAGAAGACCGGGATGCCGAAGATCAGGCCGGTCAGGCCCATGGCGAGGGGCGCCCGCTTCTCGCCGAACAACCCGAGCAGCCTCGACGCCAACACCTCCGCCCCGCCGCTGACTTCGAGGATCGCACCGAGCATCGTGCCGAGGCCGATGATGATCGCGACATGGCCGAGGATGCCGCCCATGCCGGACTCGATGGTGGAGACGGCGTCGGAGCGCTGGACGGTGCCGAAGAGTTCGGTGACGGACAGGCCGGCCAGCAGGCCGACGGTTATCGAGACCGCGAGGAGGGCCACGAAGGGCTGGAGTCTGACCTTGATGATCAGGAAGAGCAGGAGCGCGATCCCGATGGCGGCGACCGTCAACAGGCCTGCCGTGCCGTCGAGTAGGAGGAGCAGTCCTCCGGTGTGGGGTGGTGTCGCGGGGGCGGTTGCGGCGAGCGGTAGCGACATGTGGGGGTCCTCTTGATCGTCGTAAGAGCATGGGGCTTTCGGGCAGGGGGGATCGCGGCGCGGCACCCCTGGGGGCGCCGAACCGTCGTACGGTGTGCGGGAGTTGCAGGGGAACTAGCCCAGAACGGCCAGCGCGTCGATCTCGATGAGCAGGCCGGCGGGGAGGCCGACGTAGACCGTCGTGCGCGCGGCGGGGACCTCGACGAGGCCCTCGAAGTACTCGTTGTAGATCGCGTTCATCTCGGCGAAGTGGTCCACGTCCGTCAGATAGACGCGGATCATCATCACGTCCTCCCAGCTCGCGCCGCCCTCCTCAAGGATCGCCCGGACGTTGGCGAGGGTCTGGAGGGTCTGCTCGCGCAGGGTCGGGCCGGCCGGCGTCGGCGGCCTGCCCTCCTCGGCGGGGAGGAAGCCGACCTGCCCGGCGACCTGCAGGATGTTCCCCTTGCGGACGCCGTGCGAGAACTTCGCGGGCGGGGCGGTGTGGGTCTTGGGCGTGAGCGCGGTCTTGTCAGTCATGCGGGTCCTTTGATGATGGCACTGGGGTCCTGCCGGAGTACTCCCCGCTGATGGCGTCCGCCGTACGACGGACCAGCGGGAGCAGGGTGAGGAGTTCGTCGGCGGTGACGACGACGTTGGGCGCGGAGACCGACATCGCGGCGACCACGCGTCCGTCGGCGCCCCGGATCGGCGCGGCGACGCAGTTGATGGACTCTTCGTGGCCGCCGAGGTCGGTGGCCCAGCCCTGTTCCCGCACCTTCTCCAACTCCCTTAGGAATGCCGGGGCGTTGGGGGTGGAGCGGGCGGTGTACATGGGGTAGTCGAGCTTGTCGGCGAGGACCCGCCGCTCGGCCTCCGGAAGGTCGGCGAGCAGCAGTTTCGCGACCCCCGCGACCGTGATCGCGACCGGCTTCCCGATCCGCGAGTACATGCGCACCGGATACCGGCTCTCCACCTTGTCGATGTAGAGGACCTCGTTCTCCTCGTACACCGCGAGGTGGACGGTATGACCGCACTGTTCGTTGAGGCGTACGAGATGGGGGTGGGCGATCTCGCGGATGTCGAGGTTCTCCATCGCCTCCTGGGCGAGGGCGATGAGGCGGGCGCCGAGGCGGTAGCGCTGGTCGGACTGGCGGTAGACGAGGCCGTGTTCGTGCAGGGTGCGCAGGAGGCGCAGGGCCGTCGACTTGTGGACGTCGAGGCGCTCGGCGACCTGGCCGAGGTCGGCGGGGCCCTCGGCGAGCAGCGGCAGGATGCTGAGCGCGCGGTCGACGGTCTGACTCATGGCGTACATACCTCCTCGTCGGCCCAGTCGGCGGCGTCGGTCCAGCCGGGGCCGAGTCGAAGTCTCCCCCACGCGGTGTCGTCGAGGGCGACCAGGCGGTCGGCGTGGTCGCGGGCCGGGGGTGCGGCGAGGTCGCCGGGGACGGTGAGGGCCGCGGCGGCCGTGAGATGGCCGTGCCGCAGCCGGTCCCGTACGGGCAGTCCCCGCAGGGTCGCGGAGAGGAACCCGGCGGCGAAGGCGTCCCCGGCACCCACCTCGGCGACGACGTCGACGTGCGGCGCGGGCACGAAGGTGACGTGCTTCTTGTGGAAGACGGTGGCCCCGCGCCCGCCCTGCTTGACGACGAGCGTCTCGGGGTCGGGGAACGCGGCCCGTACGGCGTCGGCCCCGACCAGCCCCCACACTTCGGCCGCCTCGTCCTCGCCGACGAAGACGAGGTCCGCGCCGCGCGCCAGCTCCAGCAGCACGCCAGGCCCGTCGGCCGAACGCCCCAGCGCGGGGCGGTGGTTGACGTCGAAGGAGATCAGCGGGCGGTGCGCGCGCAGCGCGGTCAGCTCACGGACCAGGCCGAGACAGCCGTCGGAGAGCATCGGGGTGATCCCTGACAGGTGCAGCACCCGCCCGGCCCGTACGGCGGCCAGGTCCACGTTCGTCGCGGCCATCGCGGAGGCGGCGGATCCGGCCCGGTAGTACGCCACCTCGTGCGCGTCGGTGGCCCGGTCCCCGGCGGTGCGGAAGTAGATGCCGGTGGGGCGCACGGGATCGCGCTCCACGGCGGACACGTCCACCCCGTACCCGCCGATGGTCTCGACGAGATGGTCCCCGAAGCCGTCGGCCCCGACCCGGCTGACCCAGCGGACGCTGTGCCCGGCGGCGGCCAGCGCACAGGCGACGTTCGACTCGGCGCCGCCGATGGCGCGGTCGAAGGACGGCACGTCGGCGAGGCGGCCGGGGCGGCCGGGTAGGAAGGTGACCATGGACTCGCCCAGCGCTACGACGTCGACGACGTCACGGGCGGCGGTGGACTGTCCGTCGGCGGTCACGATGGTGATGGCTCCTCGTCGGTGCACCGGTTTGCGGCGGCTCCGTTGACCCGGTGTTGGGCGAGATGTTAGACAGCGGTAAGCGATATACGCAATGAAGGTTGCAGAGATTGCAACACTCCAGCTCAGGGAGGCCTCATGGTCCGCGACACCGGTACCGAAGCGCTCGCCCGGCTCGCCGGGGAACGCGTCGACCACCGTTTCAAGGGCCTCCCCCCGGACGCCGACGGCCTCACCGTCGCCGAACTGTCCGCCCAGCGCCGCAACCTCTTCACCGGCGGCTTCACCACCCCCGTCCTCGCCCTCTCCGCCGAGCGCCTGGAGCACAACCTCCGCCTCATGGAGACCTACGCGACCCGCCACGGCCTCGCCTTCGCCCCGCACGGCAAGACCTCCATGGCCCCCCAGCTCTTCCACCGCCAACTCGCCCACGGCGCCTGGGGCATCACCCTCGCCGTCCCCCACCAGGTGCGCGTGGCAAGGGAGTTCGGAATCGACCGGATCTTCCTGGCGAACGAACTCATCGACGCGGCGGCCCTGAAGTGGATCTCGTCCCAGCTCGACGCCGACGACGGCTTCCGCTTCGTCTGCTACGTCGACTCCGTGCGCGGGGTCGAGTTGATGGACGCGGCCCTGCGCGGCGCCGCCCGCCCGCTGGACGTCGTCGTGGAGCTGGCCGCCGGCGAGAGCGCCCGCACCGGCGCCCGCACGGAGGCGGAGTGCGCGGCCGTCGCGGACGCGGTGGCCGCCGTAGAGACACTGCGGCTGGTCGGGGTCGCCGGGTACGAGGGGGAGGTGCCGCAGGCGGACCCGGAGCGGGTGCACGCGTGGCTGCGCCGACTGACCGCGCTGGCCGTGGAGTTCGACAAGGGCGGGCGTTTCAAGGGAGTTGACGAGATCGTCGTCAGCGCGGGTGGCAGCGCCTGGTTCGACGCGGTGGCCGACGTCTTCGCCGAACTGCCCGAACTCTCGCTCCCCGCGCTGAAGTTGCTGCGCTCGGGGGCCTACGTCTCGCACGACGACGGCCACTACCGCAAGCTGACCCCCTTCACCCGCGTCCCCGAAGAGGGCGCCCTGGAGCCCGCGTTCAGGCTCTGGGCGCAGATCGTCTCCCGCCCCTCCCCGGAGCAGGCCTTCGCCAACGCGGGCAAGCGGGACGCGGCCTACGACCTCGACCTCCCCTTCGCCCAGGTGGTCCGCCGGGACGGCGCCGAACGTCCGGCGACCGGCGTCGAGATCACCGGCCTGTCGGACCAGCACGCCTGGCTGCGGACGACGGCCGAGGCGGACCTCGAGGTGGGCGACTGGATCGGGATGGGCCTGTCCCACCCCTGCACGTCCTTCGACAAGTGGCAGTTGATCCCGGTGGCGGAGGCGGACGGGACGGTCGTCGACTACATCCGTACGTTCTTCTAGGAGGAGTCGTGGAGCAGCTCGTCATCCGGGACGCGGACGTCGTCGACGGCAGCGGTGGACCGTCGTACCGCGCCGATGTGGTCGTGGACGGCGGCCGGATCGTCTCGATCGTGCGGGAGGCGGCGCAGGCGGGCTGTCAACGGCCCAAGGCGCGGCGGGAGTTGGACGCGGAGGGTCTTGTCCTCTCCCCCGGCTTCATCGACATGCACGCGCACAGCGACCTTGCCCTGCTCCGCGACCCGGACCACAGCGCCAAGGCCGCGCAGGGGGTGACCCTCGAAGTCATCGGCCAGGACGGGCTGTCGTACGCCCCCGTCGACGACCGCACGCTCGCGGAGGTGCGCCGGGCGATCGCCGGGTGGAACGGGTACGGCGACGACATCGACTTCGACTGGCGGTCGGTGGGCGAGTACTTGGACCGCCTGGATCGCGGGATCGCCGTGAACGCGGCCTACTTGATCCCGCAGGGCACGGTCCGGATGCTCGCCGTCGGCTGGGAGGACCGGGAGGCGACGCCCCAAGAGCTGGACCGGATGCGGCAGTTGGTCGCGGAGGGCATGAAGCAGGGCGCGGTCGGCATGTCGTCCGGGCTCACCTACACGCCCGGCATGTACGCCAAGGACGCCGAACTCACCGAACTCTGCCGGGTGGTGGCCTCGTACGACGGCTACTACTGCCCGCACCACCGCTCCTACGGCGCGGGCGCGCTGGAGGCCTACGCGGAGATGGTGGAGCTGACGAGGGAGGCCGACTGTTCTCTCCATCTCGCCCACGCCACCATGAACTTCGGCGTGAACGAGGGCCGGGCACCGGAGCTGCTGACCCTCCTGGACGAGGCCCTGGCCACCGGCGCGGACATCAGCCTCGACACCTACCCCTACACGCCCGGCTGCACAACTCTCGTGGCGATGCTGCCGAGTTGGGCGAGCGAGGGCGGCCCGGAGGCGATCCTGAAGCGGCTCGCGGACGACGACACGGCCGACCGTATCCGCCACCACCTGGAGGTGATCGGCTCGGACGGCTGTCACGGGGTGCCGATGGACTGGGACACGATCGAGATCTCGGGGGTCGCGGACCCCGCGCTGGCGGAGCACGTCGGCCGCCGCCTCGACGGCTGGGCCACGGCCCGGCAGCTACTCCTGGCCGACCGTCTGGCCCCCTCGATCCTCCAGCACGTGGGCCACGAGGAGAACGTCCGGCAGATCATGCGGCACCGCGTCCACACGGGCGGCTCGGACGGCATCCTCCAGGGCGCCAAGCCGCATCCGCGGGCGTACGGCACGTTCCCGCAGTATCTGGGCCGGTACACAAGGGAGTTGGGCGTGCTCTCCCTGGAGGAGTGCGTGGCCCATCTGACCTCCCGCCCGGCGGCCCGCCTGCGCCTGCCGGACCGGGGCCTGGTCAAGGAGGGCTACAAGGCGGACCTGGTCCTGTTCGACCCGGAGACGGTGGCAGCGGGTTCGACCTTCGAGGAACCGCGCCGGCTGCCGACCGGCATCCCCCACGTCCTGATCGACGGCCGTTTCGTGATCGAGGACGGCCGGCGGACGGACGTACTGGCGGGCCGGTCGGTCCGTCGCAGTCCCGTGCGACGGAACGCCAACCCCCTTACCTGACTTACGGCTTGGGCAGAGTGCAAGCGCTCGCGCTCAGGTTCAGCACGTTCGCCGAGGTGAAGCACGCCGGGATGTTGTACGTCTCCTCGGCGTAGTTGATGCCCTCGCGGACCGTCACCGTGCCGTTCTCGTCGACCTCGCACGGGTTGTCGACCGTGCAGGTCTCCCCGTCCTCGTTGCCCGTGTTGTTGACGGCGACGACCTGCCCGGTGCTGGTGTCGATGACCGGGGAGCCGGACGTCCCGCCGATGGTGTTGCACGCGGAGGTGTAGCGGACCGAGTCCTTCCAGGTCCAGGAGCCCTCCTTCAGCCGGTACACGAACCCGTCGATGTTGCAGCTGTAGATCGTCTTCCAGTAGCCGGAGACGACCTTGATGGCGGTGCCGGCGGTCGGGTGCGTGGCGCTCACGGTGAGCGGGCTGATGCCGTAGGCGCTCTTGATGGCCGCGTACGTGGTGGTGGTGCGGTAGATCGTCACGTCCGTGTCGGTCATCGTCGAGTAGACGACCTGGTTGGCGCGGAGCGTGGCGACCTTGGTGCCGGCCGAGTTCAGCAGCCCGAAGGTGCGGGTGGAGGACTGACCGGTGATGACCTGGCCGGCCGCCGGGAAGCCGGTCTCCAGGCAGTGGCCGTTGGTCAGCACGAGGGCCGGCGAGGTGTCGGTCGAGTTCGGGAAGCGGATGACCGACCCGGAGCAGTTGCTGAGCGAGACGGTGCCGGCGAAGTCGACGGTCACGGCCGCCGCCTTCGGTGCCGCCTGCGGCGCGGCGACGGCGGGTACCACACCCGCCCCGGCGATGGCCAGGCCCGAGAGTGCGGCAAGGAGAGGCTTGTTCATGTGGGGGTCCCCTCTGGAGACGTGAGCGAACGGAGATCTTCCGGTCGCTTCTTGTCTTGTCATGTGCATTGTGATGGCGTGGATGCACGAGGGGCAAGGAACTGTTTCCGGCCGCAGGTCACGGCCGCGCGCCCAACTCGGCGACGCGGCTTGGTAGATGGCTTACTTGGGGTGCTTGGTTGCTCCGCGGCCGTGACCGGCGTTGCCGTGCGCGGGGGTGGCGGTGGTGGGCGCGGCCGACGTGGCGGCCGGAGCGGTGGTCGTGGACCCCGCAGTCGTGGGGACGGTCGCGGCGGAGGCCGAGGATCGCGCGGACACCGACGAACCGACGGCGGGCGCACCGGTCACGGACCCCCCGGGCGAACGGGTGGCGGACTCCCCCGCCGTCGACCTACCGGCCGTCGAACCCGTCGTGGCACTCGCCCGGTCGCCCTTGCCCGGCGATCCGTCCGAGGAAGTACCGGAGACGGCGAAGCCGACGACGAGGACGGCGACAGACACGGCTCCCAGGGCTCCGACGGCGACCACGACCCGGCGCGACCGCCGGGTCCCCTGCCTCCGCAGCTCGGCCCGGCCCACGCCCGAACCCACGCCCGAACCCGCACCCGCACCCGCGACGCCGTCGTCGTCCCGTACCGGCGGCAGCTCGCGGGTCTCGTCGTACGCGTTCTGCCAGCCGTGGGCGGCCGCCGGATCGACGTAGCCGTCGTACGACGGAACCGTCGCGTCGACGCGCGGGAGGTACACGTTCGGCGGAGCGTCGGACTCGCCGAACGCGCCGTTCTCGTCGTGGAGCGGGCTGGACATGGCGGCAGAGTGTAGAGACAGGACCTGCGCCGGAGACAGCTACCGACGATAACGGCCCAAACCGATGCGTCTCACGTGGTGGAAAACACGGCCCGCACCGCGTTACCGGGCCGTAAGCTCACGGACATGCAGGTGATCCAGTCGACCAAGCTCTCCAACGTCTGTTACGAGATCCGGGGCCCGGTTCTCGAAGAGGCGATGCGTCTGGAGGCGGCCGGCCACCGCATCCTGAAGCTCAACACGGGCAACCCGGCCGCGTTCGGGTTCGAGTGCCCGCCCGAGATCCTCGAGGACATCCTCCGGAACGTGTCGTCGGCGCACGGGTACGGCGACGCGAAGGGCCTGCTGGCCGCCCGCCGCGCGGTCGTCATGCACAACCAGACCCTCGGCATCGAGACGGACGTCGAGCACGTCTTCATCGGCAACGGCGTCTCCGAGCTGATCGTCATGGCGATGCAGGGGCTCCTCGACGACGGCGACGAGGTGCTCGTACCGTCCCCGGACTACCCGCTGTGGACCGCCGCCGTCTCGCTCTCCGGCGGGACCGCCGTCCACTACCGCTGCGACGAGCAGTCCGACTGGATGCCCGACCTCGCCGACGTGGAGCGGAAGATCACCGACCGCACCAAGGCGCTCGTCATCATCAACCCGAACAACCCGACCGGCGCCGTCTACGACGAGGCGATGCTGCGCGGCCTTACCGACATCGCGCGCCGCCACAACCTCCTCGTCTGCTCCGACGAGATCTACGACAAGATCCTCTACGACGGCGCCACGCACACCCCGACCGCGAAGATCGCCCCGGACCTGCTGACGCTCACGTTCAACGGGATGTCGAAGGCGTACCGGGTGGCCGGTTACCGGGTCGGGTGGGTGTCGATCTCCGGGCCGCGCGCGCACGCCGAGTCGTACATCGAGGGTCTGACGATCCTGGCGAACATGCGGCTGTGCGCCAACATGCCCGGCCAGCACGGGGTCGTCGCCGCGCTCAGCGGGCGGCAGACCATCAACGACCTGGTGCTTCCGGGTGGCCGACTGAAGGAACAGCGGGATGTCGCGTACGACCTGCTGACCCAGATCCCGGGTGTGACCTGCGTGAAGCCGAAGGGGGCGCTGTATCTGTTCCCGCGGCTCGATCCGCAGGTCTTCAAGGTCAAGGACGACCGGCAGATGGTGCTCGACCTGCTGCGCCGCGAGAAGATCATGGTCGTTCACGGCACCGGGTTCAACTGGTCCGAGCCCGACCACTTCCGGGTCGTGACCCTGCCGACGGTCGGGGATCTGCGGGACGCGGTGACGCGAATCGGGAACTTCCTGGACGGGTACAGCCAGCCGTAAACCTCGTGGACCTGATTTCTTCCGGCCAATTTTTCGGCCAGCACAACTTTAGACGCAATCTAAGCTAGGATGGTTTCCTGTCTGAGCACAGGAGACCATGCCATGTACGAACCGATCCGCACGAAGTCGGTCCACAGCACGGTGGCCCGCCCCTCCTCCGACTTTCCGCATCGGTCGCGTGAGGAGGAGCTGGACATTCAGCTGGCGGGGCACCTCGCCGCACTGCTTGCGGTGACCGATGAGCTGCGGGCGCTTGAGCCTTCGGCCGAGCTGGATGTTGCCGCCGAGCGGCTTGCCGGGCAGTTGACGCGGTTGCGGGGGGCTTCGCCGGTTCGTGTAGCTGCGACCGCGCCCACGTCCCGACTGGATGCGCTGCATCAGCGGGCGCATGCGCTTGCCGGGCGGGCGTTGGTTGTTGCGGCGTCCCGGGCGGATACGGCTGCGGCGATTCTGTCTGCCGAGCGGATGGACGCGCATGCGGGGACTGCGGTCGCCTGATCGCCGTAGGGGTTCTGACTTCCTGCGAGTGCGCGCCCGTTGTGGCTGATCGCGCAGTTCCCCGCGCCCCTGAAGGGGCGCTTTCCTCAACCGTGTTGATCCGGGACCCGTCCGACACCCTCCGTTCATCCCTTTACGCGGGGAATGTTGGGTTCCGCGAGCACGCTGCCCCTCGTGAGACGTATCGCAGGAATCGTCCTCGCGGTGTTGCTGATCGGCGGAGTGGTGGCAGCCGTCGTAGCGGGCCGGGACAACGGGGACAAGGGCACGGCAACGAAGACCGTGCGTGGAGTGATCGGTTCGGAGAAGGCGGACTTCTTCGCCGATCCCGATGTGGTGAAGGCCCTCGCCGCCAAGGGCTTCACCGTGAAGACGGAGACCTCCGGGTCCTGGGCCATGGAGGGGCGCGACCTCAAGGGGTACGACTTCGCCTTCCCCTCCAGCCAGGCGCCCGCGGACGCGCTCGCCGCCAAGTACAAGGTGCGGCAGCCGCTGCCGCGGCCCTTCTACTCGCCGCTCGTCGTCGTGGCCCATCGCAGCGCCGCCCAGGTCCTCGCGGACAACGGGCTCGCCACGCTGGACAAGAGCCAGGACCGCGGCACCCTGAAGATGGGTGCGTATCTGGACGCGGCCAAGGCCGACCGGACCTGGCAGCAGCTCAAAGGGGCCGACAAACACGGGGAGTTGACCGGCACCCTCTACATCGCGACCACCGACCCTGAGACCTCCAACTCGGGTGCGCTCTATCTCGCCGCGGCCTCCTACGTCGCCAACGGCGGTCGGGTGGCCGCCAGTAGCGCCGATGTCGCTCGCACCGCGCCCCTGATGCACAAGCTGATCAGTGTGCAGGGTGCCCAACAGTCCAGCTCGGACGGGCCGTTCAGGGACTTCATCAGTGGCGCCGGCAATCCGCTGGTCCTGGTGTACGAGTCGCAGGTGGCCTCGCTGCTCCTCGAGAAGCAGCCGGTCGGCGATCTCGTCGTCCTCTACCCGGACACCACGGCCAACAGCGACCACACCGTCGTACCGCTCACTCCGGAGGGCCGGGCGCTGGGTGAACTCCTCAGCTCCGAACCGACGTTGCGGAAGCTCGCCGTACGGCACGGGTTCCGGCCGCAGGGCGACACCGCCGAGTTCGTCGCGGCCACGGCCGCCCACTCCAGCTATCTCAACCAGACGCTGACCGGCGTCCGGCAGGCGCCCGTGCCCACCTCCACGGTGCTGCACGACATGGCGCGCCGGGCGCGCGGTTGATCGGGGGGACCACATGAGCAGCAGCTTCAACACCAGCCAGAACAGCAGTGAGAACACGCTCAGCGGCGACGACGTCTTCACGCTCACTCCGCCGGAGGCCGTGAAGCCCGTGCCGAGAGAGAAGGCCGGCGGGCTCGTGCCCGTCGACGACTCCGTCCGTACGGACATGGAGCGCAAGGCCAGTGCCTATGTCGAGGGGCTTGCGGCGCTGGACGCCCGGTCGCCCGAGTTCGCGGGCAAGGTCGGCGAGATCACCGCGCTCGGCGCCGGGGAGATGCGCAGCGCCACCGCGCAGTCCAACCGGATGCTGGAGCGGACGGTACGCAGTCTGCCCTCGAAGGGCGGGGACGCCCAGTCGCAGGTCGCCGGATCGCTCGTCGAACTCCGGCGCGTGGTCGAGGACTTGGACCCGCGTGACCTGCCCGCCTCCAAGGGGCGGAAGTTCCTGTCCCGGCTGCCCGGCGGCAACAAGCTGCGCGACCACGTCGCCAAGTACGCCTCCGCGCAGGGCACGTTGAACAAGATCGTGGGCTCGCTGCGCGGCGGCCAGGACGAACTCCGGCGCGACAACGCCGCGTTGCAGACCGAGCGGGTCCGCCTCTGGGAGACCATGGGCAAGCTCCAGGAGTACGTGGTCCTCACCCAGGCCCTCGACTCGGCCGTCGAGCACCACATCACCGGCGTCGAGGCCGCCGACCCGAGCCAGGCCGACACCCTGCGCGCGGACGTCCTCTTCCCGGTCCGGCAGAAGCACCAGGACCTGCTGACCCAGCTCGCGGTGTGCGCGCAGGGCTACTTGGCGATGGACGTCGTACGGCGCAACAACGACGAACTCATCAAGGGCGTGGACCGGGCGGCGACCACGACCGTCTCGGCGCTGCGGATCTCGGTCATGCTCGCCTCCGCCCTGGAGAACCAGCGCAAGGTCGTCGACCAGGTCAACGCCCTGCGGGGCACCACCGAGGACCTCATCCGGGGCAACGCGGAGATGCTCGCCACCCAGAGCGGCGAGATCCAGCGCATCGCGGCCGACCCCGCGGTGGGCGCGGAGACACTGCGCACCGCCTTCCAGCAGATCTACCGCACCCTCGACGCCATCGACACCTACAAGGTCCAGGCGACCGAGGTGATGGCGGCGACCGTGGAGTCCCTGACCTCCGAACTCCAGAACGCCAGCTCGTACTTGGAGCGGAGCCGCTCGCAGAGCGCGCTGGAAGGGGGTCTCGGATGAGACGCCTCCTCGCCCTCGCCCTCGGCACGGCCGCGCTGCTGACCGCCTGCACGTCGACGCAGGACACGAAGACCGAGACCGACAACGCACCCCGCCCCGGCACCCTCCGTGTCCTCGCCTCCAGCGAACTCAGCGACATGACCCCGGTGTTCGACCAGGTCCGCAAGGACACCGGCATCACGATCCGCCCCACCTACATGGGCACCCTGGACGCGGTGGACCTGCTGGCGAAGGGCAAGGTCGACGGTCAGTACGACGCGCTGTGGCTGTCGTCGAACGACTATCTGCGGCTGCGGCCCGACGCGGCGAAGAAGGTCGTCTCGGAGACGTCGATCATGTCGAGCCCGGTCGCGATCGGGGTGAAGACGGCCACCGTCACGGCACTGGGCTGGCAGCCGGACAAGGTGACCTGGTCCCAGATCGAACAGGCCGTCCAGGACGGCAGGTTGACCTACGGCATGACCGACCCGGCCCGCTCCAACTCCGGTTTCTCCACGCTGATCTCGGTGGCCTCCGCGCTCTCCGGCGCCCAGTCGGCGCTCACCGACGCGGACGTCACCAAGGCGACTCCCCGGCTGAAGGAGTTCTTCAAGGGGCAGAAGCTGACGTCGGGTTCGTCGGGCTGGCTCGCGGAGGCGTACCAACGCCGGGGGAACGTCGACGCGTTGCTCAACTACGAGTCCGTCCTCAAGGGCATCCCAGGGCTGACCGTGATCCGCCCGAGCGACGGGGTCGTGACCGCCGACTACCCGCTGACCTCCCTCGCCTCGACGGACACCACGACCCGCGACAATGTCCGCCGGGTGACGACCGACCTGCGCACGGCCGCCCTCCAGAAGCTGATCACCACCCGCACGCACCGCCGCCCGGTCGTCACCTCCGTACCTCCCGCGTCCGGCCTGGACACCAGCCGACGGCGTGAACTCCCGTTCCCCGGCAGCCGGTCCGTCGCCGACGGGCTGCTCGAGTCGTACGAGAACAAGCTGCGCCGGCCCTCGCGGACCGTGTACGTCCTGGACACCTCGGGGTCGATGGCGGGCGACCGGCTGTCCCGGCTGAAGAAGGCCCTCACCGCTCTGACCGGCGACTTCCGGCAGCGGGAAGAAGTCACGCTGATGCCGTTCGGGTCGGGCGTGAAGAGCGTGAGGACGCATGTGGTGAGCCCGGGTGATCCGCAGGCCGGGCTGGACGCCATCCGCGCGGACACCAAGGCGCTCGGCGCCGACGGGAACACCGCGATCTACACCTCGCTGGAGAAGGCGTACGAGCATCTCGGGAGCGGCGGCGACACATTCACGTCGATCGTGCTGATGACGGACGGCGAGAACACGACCGGCGCGAAGGCGAAGGAGTTCGACGGCTTCTACGGCCAACTGCCCGCCGCCCAGCGGGAGATCCCCGTCTTTCCCATCCTCTTCGGCGACTCGGACAAGGCGGAGCTCCAGCACATCGCCGACCTGACCGGCGGCCGGCTCTTCGACGCCCAGAAGGGCTCGCTGGACGGCGCCTTCGAGGAGATCCGTGGCTACCAGTAAGTTCCTCGGCTACTTGGAGTCCCGCAAGAACCTCACCGGCAGCGCGTGCGGGCTCGTCGGGCTGGTGCTGACGTTCGTGGGGGTGGCGGGGCCGTACTGGCCGGTCGTGGTCGTCGGGCTGTACGGCGCGGGCGCGCTGATCGCGCCGCCGGAACGGCCGCCGCTGCCCGACTTCCCCGATCCGTCGGCCCAACTGGCGGAACTGCGCGACGACTTCGAGAGGCTGGGCGGATACCTCGGCGCGATCGAGCTGCCGCCGGCCGCCGACGGACGGCTCACCGAGCTGAACCAGCTCCTCGCCGGGCTGCTCGATCCGCAGGTCACCCAGGATCTCGCGCAGGACCCGGAGGGCGTGCACATCCTGTCGCGGGCGATCCGGCAGGACGTACCGGAGGCGGTCGACACCTTCGTACGGACGCGGTGGTGGACGCGGCTGGCGCCCGGCGCCGAACCGCCGGAACGCCATCTGGAACGGCAGTTGACGGTGCTTCAGGAGGAGGCTCAGGGGCTGGCGAGAGGGCTTCGTGAGGCTGAGGAGCGGCGGCAGGAGACGCACACCCGGTTCCTGGAGGAGCGCGGGCGTACTCAGGACAGGTGATCCAACAGGATCAGCAGCAGGACGACCAGGAGCAGTACGCCGACCACCTTCAGGGGGCCGAACCGGGAGCCACGCGTGTCCTCCGGCGGTGCCACCGGGACCGGCACCGGCTGTCGTACAGGCGGGTTGAACACGTCGTGTCCCGTCACCGCCGCGCGGGTGCACCACGGGCAGGTCGGGAGGTGGGAGCCGTAGGTGTGCAGGGGGCGGGTCGGGCAGGCCTGGACGTGGGAGCGTTCCTGGTCGAGGGCGCGCAGCCAGACCTCCGGGGTGGGGCGGGCGGCGGGGGCGTGGACGCCCGGGCCGAAGGCCGTGTGGGCCAGGGTGAGGAGGCCGGGCGGGAGGACCGAGGGGTCCACGGTGCCGCGCGGGATGACGACCGCCTCGGGGCGGACGACGTAGGAGACGCTCGCGGCGATGTTGTCCTTGACCGTCGACTCGGAGGTGCTGTCGTGCGGGACACCGCCGAAGGGGTGGTTGCCGGCCGTCAGGAGCTGGTAAATGAGCACCGCCAGCGCGAAGTTGTCGCTCTCCGGGGTGGCCGCCGCACCCGACTGGCGTTCCGGTGAGGAGTAGTCGGTGGTGTGCATCAGGCACGGGAAGTGCTCGCCGGTCCCCGGGTCGGTGAAGGCGATGGAGTCGCAGTCGAGGAACGTGACGAAGCCGTTGGCGTCGACGACGACGTTGCTCGACGAGAAGTCGCCGATGACGAGACCGTCGTAGTGCATGCGGGCCGTCATGAAGGCCAGGTTCCAGGAGACGCCGAGCAGGAAGCGCCAGTCCGCGCGGTCGGGGAAGAGGCGCAGGCGCTGGGCGCGGGTGAACAGGCCGACCAGCTGGACGTGTTGGGGTTCGCCGAAGCGGCGCATGGCGTAGCCGAGGAAGGCGTCGTCGGGGCCGCGGGCGATGGCGGTGGGCCAGGCGAGTTCGGGCGACTGGTTGGCGTCGGTGGGGCGGGCCGCGAGCGGTGACATGGTCAGCATGCGGGCGAGGCGGCGCTCCAGGTCCGGGCCCGGGCGGTCGCGGTAGAGCTTGACGACGATCGTGTCGTCGCCCTCGACGGGGAAGACGGCCGCCTGGCCGCCGCCCTTGAGCGGGAGTTCGGCGAGGACTACTGGCTTGCCGTCCAGGTGGACGGTGCGGCCGGTCACGGGGTCACCGCGCGCACGGCCCGCAGGAGCGTCTTGTCGTCGCCGTTGAGACTGGTCAGCCGGTCGGAGCGGAGGAGTGCGGCGATGTTCTCGCTGGCGCTGTCGGTCACCGGTCCCGGGGTGTCCAGGGAGCGCAACACGGCTTCCACGAAAGAGGTGTTGGGCTGCTGCGGGCCGCCGCCGGGGGTGGAGAGCGCGGCCTGGGCGAGGCCGTCGGTGGACAGGAGCACTCCGTCGACGCGCGGGTCCGCCACGCAGTCGGTGTGCAGTCGGCGGGGCGCGTCGGGCGAGGTGAGGAAGACGGTCTCGTTGCTGTACTCGCTGACGGCGGGCGGCTGCGGCAGGAGGTGGAACTGCCGTTGTCCGTCCTCGGTTCCGGCGCGTACGACGACGAAACCGTCGCCGACGCTGAGATGGCCGAGCCAGCCGGGGGTGAGGACGACGACGGTGAGGGTGGTGGCGTAGTCGGGGGCGGCGGCGCCGTAGGTGTCCAGGAAGATCTTCGCTACGTCGTGGAAGGCGTCGGCGAGCAGGTCGTGGACCTCGATGCCGGGCGGGCAGCCGGACGCGGCGGCGGCCCGGCGCCGGAAGTGCTCGGCCGCCAACTCGACGGCGTGCAGGGCCCCTTGGTCGGAGTGCGGGCGGCTGCCCGCGCCGTCCGCGACGGCGAGCACGGTCACCGGCGCGGACGCCACATAGGTGCAGGCGTCCTGGCAGGGGGTGCCGGTGCGGCGGTGGCGGTAGCCCTCGACGCTGAGGCCGTGGATGCGCCAGGGCGACGCGGCCACCGCTCAGCTCTCCCAGGCCGGGCGCTGGGTCTTGAACTGGCTGAAGATCTTCTCGAAGACCTCGTCGCCCGCGCCCTTCTGCTCGGCGTTGGCGCTGGCCGACATCATCTGGAGCAGCTCGCGGAACGGGAAGCCCTGGATGCGGGCGTTGAACTTCGGCGCGAACGCCTGGAGCACCTGCTCGCCGCGGTCGGTGATGCCGCCGACGCCGATCGCGTAGAGCCGGAAGCGGCGGGCCTGCTGCTCCTCGGCGAGGACGGGCAGCAGCCGGTGCCAGGAGTCGGTCATATGGCCGGTGCCGTCGGTGGGGAGGCCGTCGGTGACCAGGCAGATCTGCGGGCGGTAGTACTGGAGTCCGGAGGCGCGCAGCTCCGCCTTGCGGGCCGCCACGACCTGCATGGCCAGCTCCAGCGCCTCCGTCATCAGCGTCACGCCGGACGCGGTGAAGCGGGGTGCCTGGAAGGCGTGCGCGGGCACGAAGGGGCTCATCGGGGTGCGCGGGTCGAGGAGTTGGGGTCCGCGCCAGGCGCCGACGCCCCGGCCGCCGAAGGTGATCACGGCGACCTCGACGCTGTAGCTGAGGGAGACGTCGTCGTGGAGTTCGCGGGTCCAGTCGGCGAGCGCGTCGTTGAGGGTCTGGATCGGCGCCCCCGCCATGGAACTCGACGTGTCGAGGCACAGCACCAGCGGCAGCCGTTGCGCGTTGTTCTCGAACTCGATGTCGGCGTACTCCGCCGGCAGCGTGGGCGGGTATTCGCTGTGCATGACTTCTCCTGGCGGTAGTACGGGGATCACGAGCTGCCGCGGGCGTGGTGCCGGGCGGCGGGTGGGAAGGCGTACAGGACGTCGGAGTCGGGTTCGCGGGCGTCGGTGACCTCGACCTGCGCGCCGGGCTCGGGCGGGGTGCGGTCGGGCTCGGCCCACACCGCCCGGTAGAGGACGTGGTCGAGTTCGACGTAGCCCTGCGGGTGAAGTGCCGTACGGACTACGGCCGTTCGGGACGGACCGGTGCGGGGACCGACCCGGCGGCCGGGGGACGGGGGCGGTGCGGGGGCGGGCGGGACGGGCCGGAGCCTGGCGGTGGTCTCGGCGGGTTCCGGGCCTGCGTCCGCTGCGGCGGTGGCCATGGCTGTCGCCGGGGCGCGGGAGCGGCGGACGGCCAGGAAGAGGCCGAGGAGCAGGAGGAGGAGTACGGCGGTCAGGGCGAGGAGGAGGGGCAGCGGGTAGCCCTTGGACTTCGGTTCTCCGACGGTGAAGGTGTGTTTGCCGAGTTCGGCGACGCCCTGCTTGCCGATCAGCTGGCTGCCGGTCCGCGAGGATCCCTGAAGCGCCGTGCACACCTCGTCGTCGCCGCAGCTGCCGAGGGCTTTCAGCGTCTCTTTGTCCAGCCGGTCGATCGTGGCGTCCGGGTCGACGAGCCGCTGGCCGGCCAGGATGAACAGCAAGGTGCCGCCCTGGCCGGTGTGGACGCCGGCCGGTACCTGTACCTGAAGGTTCTTGAGGTTCTGACGGACGGCGGCCTGGCCGATCCGCCGACTGCCCTCCAGGTCCAGGGACTTGTTCAGCCTGACGGTGACCACGACCCCGTCGTCGAGCGCGTCGTTCCAGCACTCCAGCCGCGTCGGGAAATCCTTGCCGCAGGGATCATCGGCGGCAGCCGGCGTCCCCGCCGGAATCACCGCGATCAACAGACCGAACAGCAAGGCAGTGCACAACGTACGTCTCATGACGACCCCCCGTTGGCGCCCATAGTGGAGGCAACAGGGCCGTGGCCGAAAGGGGTTGACTGAGAATGCTCAATTCACTTCTACAGCTGGAAAACCTGATGACAACGGGTGAACATCTGTCGCGCCCGTTCCACCCAATCACTGGCCAGAACATCGAAGTCGGCCTGTGAGATCCGGCAGGTCAGCGGGAGGTCGCAGACTCCGGCGAGGCAGGGGCTCGGTCCGCGCACGTCCCACACCGACAGCATGGGATTCAGCTGTTCGGTGTTCCACGCGTTGGACGCGGCGGCGGCGATCGCCAATTGATCCTTGCGCAGAGAATGACCGTCGGTGACAAAAGCGACGAGAAGTCTTTTCGTGGTCATGAAACGCACGGTGAGCGTGCGCCCCGACCCTTCTAGATCGAATTGCAGGGAGAGGGAATCGACCTCGCTCTCGACGTGGTAATTCCGGCGGGCGCCCCAGGTGTGGGTCAACTGCCGCCAGGACGAGGCGATGTCGTAGTCCCGGCCGGGCGGGATCGAGGCCTCAGGCGTCGCCACGGACCACCGCCCGCGTGACCATGTCGTCGGTGAGGCCCGCGTCCAGCAGGGCCTGCGCGTGCAGCAGCAGACAGGACGGCACCGGCAGACTCGTACCGCCCCCGCGCCGGGCCACCAGCTCGCTGCGCCGGACCTCGATCGTGCGGGCCACGGCGGGCGGCGGCCAGACCGCGGCGCGCGGCTGCGCCAGCAACTCACCGAGGAGGACGTCCAGTCGGGGCCGCTCACCGGGCCGCTTCGCCAAGCACCGCGCGAGCAGCGGCCGTAGCCCCGCCGGTACGCCGTCCAGGTCGGGTTCGCGGTGCACCACCCGCAGGCTCACCGCCTCGCCCGAGCCGAACGGCGGGCGGCCGGTCAGCGCGTAGACGAGGACACCGCCGAGGGAGAACACGTCCGTGGGCGGGCCGACCGGTGCGGCCGTCATCTGCTCCGGCGACATGAACGGCGGGGTGCCGACCACGATGCCGGCCTGGGTGAGGCTCGGGGCGCCCTCGACGCGGGAGATGCCGAAGTCGATGACACGGGGGCCGTCCGAGGCGAGCAGCACGTTGGCCGGTTTGAGGTCGCGGTGGACCAGGTTGGCCGCGTGGATCGCCTGGAGCGCCTCGACGAGGAACGCGCCGAGCCTGCGGACCTGGGCCTCGGGCAGCGGCCCGTCGCTGCGGACGGCCTCGGCGAGGGAGGGCCCGGGCACGTACATCGTCGCCAGCCAAGGGAGTTCGGCCTCGGTGTCCGCGTCGACGACCGCCGCCGTGTAGGCGCCGCTGACCAGCCGGGCGGCGGCGACCTCGCGGGCGAAGCGCTCGCGGAACTCCTGCTCGGCGGCGAGTTCGGGCCGTACGACCTTCACCGCCACCTCGCGGCCGGCCGGGGAACGGCCGAGATACACCCATCCCATACCGCCGGAGCCGAGCCGCCCGGTGATCCGGTACGGCCCCACGCTCAGCGGATCGCTGACCGGAGTGCGCACCCCGCTCACCTCACTTCGGGGTTCGTTGCAGGTTGTCCCGAGTGTCCCCCGAAATGCCGGTCTGGGCAGAGGTGATGGGAGAAATGAAGGCCAACGGGTAAGGGCCCGCACGCCGTTGTGCGGGCCCTCACCGTGCTACTGCCACCGCGGCCGGCCGTGACGATCTGCTGGTCAGGGCACATTCGGTTGACCGGCCGCGGAGTCCTACGGGGACTAGCCCAGGCGCTGCACCAGCGCGCGGTACTCGTCCCACAGTTCCTTCGGGGTGTGGTCGCCGAAGGTGTTGAGGTGGTCGGGGACCAGGGCCGCTTCCTCGCGCCACACGTCCTTGTCGACGGTGAGCAGGAAGTCGAGGTCGGCCTCGGAGAGGTCGAGGCCCTTGGTGTCGAGGGCACCCTTGGCCGGCAGCACGCCGATCGGGGTCTCGACGCCCTCGGCGCGGCCGTCGAGGCGGTCCACGATCCATTTCAGGACACGGCTGTTCTCGCCGAAGCCCGGCCACACGAACTTGCCCGCCTCGTTCTTGCGGAACCAGTTCACGTAGTAGATCTTCGGGAGCTTCGCCTGGTCCTTGCCCTTGGCCACGTCGATCCAGTGGCCCATGTAGTCGCCCATGTTGTAGCCGCAGAACGGCAGCATGGCGAACGGGTCGCGGCGCAGTTCGCCGACCTTGCCCTCGGCGGCGGCGGTCTTCTCGGAGGCCACGTTGGCGCCGAGGAAGACGCCGTGGTTCCAGTCGAAGGACTCCGTCACCAGCGGTACGGCGGAGGCGCGCCGGCCGCCGAAGAGGATCGCCGAGATCGGCACGCCCTTGGGGTCCTCCCACTCGGGCGCGATGATCGGGCACTGCGAAGCGGGCACGGTGAAGCGGGCGTTGGGGTGGGCGGCGGGCGAACCGGACTCCGGTGTCCAGGAGTTGCCCTTCCAGTCGGTGAGGTGGGCCGGAGTCTCCTCCGTCATGCCCTCCCACCAGATGTCGTTGTCGTCGGTCAACGCCACGTTGGTGAAGACGGAGTTGCCCCACAGCGTCTTCATCGCGTTGGCGTTGGTGTGCTCACCGGTGCCGGGCGCGACGCCGAAGAAGCCTGCCTCGGGGTTGATCGCGTAGAGCCGGCCGTCCTCGCCGAACCGCATCCAGGCGATGTCGTCACCGATGGTCTCCACGGTCCAGCCGGAGACGGTGGGCTCCAGCATGGCGAGGTTGGTCTTGCCGCAGGCGCTCGGGAAGGCGGCGGCCACGTACTTCGACTCGCCCTGCGGGGGCGTCAGTTTGAGGATCAGCATGTGCTCGGCCAGCCAGCCCTCGTCCCGCGCCATCACGGAGGCGATGCGCAGGGCGTAGCACTTCTTGCCGAGCAGCGCGTTGCCGCCGTAGCCGGAGCCGTAGGACCAGATCTCGCGGCTCTCGGGGAAGTGCGAGATGTACTTGGTGGAGTTGCACGGCCACGGCACGTCCGCCTCGCCCTCGGCCAGCGGCGCTCCGAGCGTGTGCACAGCACGCACGAAGAATCCGTCGGTACCGAGTTCGTCGAGGACGGGCTGTCCCATGCGCGTCATCGTGCGCATGGAGACGGCGACGTAGGCGGAGTCGGTGATCTCGACGCCGATCGCGGAGAGGTCCGAGCCGAGGGGGCCCATGCAGAACGGGACGACGTACATCGTCCGGCCCTTCATGGAGCCGCGGAAGATGCCCTTTTCTCCCGCGAAGATCTCCCGCATCTCGGCGGGGGCCTTCCAGTGGTTGGTCGGTCCCGCGTCCTGCTCCTGCTCGGAGCAGATGAACGTCCTGTCCTCGACCCGGGCGACATCGGTCGGGTCGGAGGCGGCGTAGTAGGAGTTGGGGCGCTTGATCGGGTCGAGCTTCTGGAAGGTGCCCTTTCGGACGAGCTCCTCGCTCAGCCGCTCGTACTCGGCTTCTGATCCGTCACACCAGACCACGCTGTCCGGCTGGGTCAGTTCTGCGATCTCGTTCACCCACGAGACCAGTTCCTTGTGTTCGGTGGGGATGACGGGGGGAGCCGCGATGTCGCGCGCCACGATTGCTCCTATGGTGAGGGATTTTGTCCTTGTTGCCCCGTGGGGGCTGCGACCCGGATGCTTCAGATGGTCGATCTTGGCGCTCATCCGGTGCCGACCGCACTCATTTGATCATCCGACTCGTCCGCCCATCTGTCCAGAGGGCCTCACAGACGAGCGACGTGAGGATCGCCACGTATCGAGATGTTTTCCGTGCGTCACCGTCGCTTCACCCCGGGTACCCGCACGTCGGCTACGCATGAGAGAGTGGCCACTTCTGGACCCCCATCTCGCCGCACTGACACGTAACTTACGGTTCCGTAGGTACGCTTGCGCGCATGACTGCGTCCGTCCCCGACGCGCCCACGGACACGCCGATCGCCGGCCACGGTCCCTCCGCGCTCTCAATCCCCGACCATGTGAAGCCGAAGCTGCGCGGCTGGCTGCACCTCGGCATGTTCCCGGCCGTGCTCATCTCCGGCCTGGTGCTCACCGCTCTCGCCGACTCGGCCCGGGGCCGCATCGCCTGCGGGATCTTCGCCCTGACCGCCTGCCTGCTCTTCGGGGTCAGCGCGCTGTACCACCGGGGCAACTGGAGCCCGCGCATGGACGGCATCCTGCGCAGACTCGATCACGCCAACATCTTCCTGATCATCGCGGGCACGTACACGCCCCTGACGATGCTGCTGCTCCCGGGCGCCAAGGGTCAGTGGCTGCTGTGGGGCATCTGGGGCGCGGCACTGGCGGGCATCGCCTTCCGGGTCTTCTGGGTCGGCGCCCCGCGCTGGCTCTACACCCCCTGCTACATCGCGATGGGCTGGGCGGCCGTCTTCTTCCTGCCGGACTTCATGCGCACCGGCGGCATCGCCGTCCTGGTCCTGGTCATCGTCGGCGGACTGCTCTATAGCGCGGGCGGAGTGATCTACGGCATAAAGCGTCCGAACCCGTCACCGCGCTGGTTCGGCTTCCACGAGGTCTTCCACTCCCTGACGGTGGCGGCCTTCCTCGTGCACTACGTGGGGATCTCCCTGGTGGCCTACCAGCACGGGTAGCAGCTGGGACACCTCCTGTTCATGGCCACGGCTTTCGAGCCGTGGCCATTTTTCATGCGCTGAAAGTCGATCCCCATTGACAGCGGCCACCTTTTGACAGCTACTCTCATTTCATGGCTACTGTCACTCAATCAAGTGAGGTGCGGCGCGATCCGCGCCGCTGGTGGGCTCTCGGGGCCCTGGTCGCGAGCATGCTCACGCTCGGCTTCGACACGACGATCCTCAACGTCGCCCTGCCCACCATGGCCGGCGACCTCGGCGCCACCACCGGCCAGCAGCAGTGGATGGCGGACTCCTACGTCATCGTCTTCGCGGCCCTGATGCTCCCCGCCGGACTCCTCGGCGACCGCTTCGGACGGCGCCGGATGCTGGTCGTGGGGCTCGGCATCTTCCTCGCCGGCTCCGTGGCCGGCGTCATGGCCAACGACGTGAACTGGGTCATCGCCGCCCGCACGGTGATGGGGGTGGGCGCGGCCCTGATCACCCCGCTCGCCCTGTCCGTGCTGCCCTCGCTCTTCGGCCCCGACGAGCGCACCAAGGCCGTCGGCATCATCTCCGCGGCCTCCTCGCTCGGCCTGCCGCTCGGCCCGATCATCGGCGGCTGGCTGCTCAACCACTTCTGGTGGGGCTCGGTCTTCCTGGTCAACATCCCGATGGCCGCGCTCGGCATCGCCGCCTGCGTCTTCCTGCTCCCCGAGACCAGCGACCCCGCCTCCCCCAAGGTCGACGCCCTCTCCACGGCGTTCACCGCGGCGGGCCTCGGCGCCCTCATCTACGCGATCATCGAGGCGCCCAGCCGCGGCTGGGGCGACCCGCTGATCGTGGGCATGCTGATCGGCTCCGCGATCCTCATCGCCGCCCTGGTGCTGCGCGAACGGCGCATGGAACGGCCCATGCTCGACATGGAACTGCTCGCCCACCGCGGCTTCCTCTTCAACACCATGGCCGCGACCCTCGTGATGTTCGTCCTGTCCGGCCTGCTGTTCGTGCTGCCGCAGTACCTCCAGGCGGTCCTCGGCAACGACGCGCTCGGCACCGGCGTCCGCCTGCTGCCCATGATGGGCGGCCTGATCGTCGCGGCCCGCGCCGCGCAACCGCTCGTCGCCAAGTTCGGCTCCCGCGCGGTCGTCACCGCGGGCCTGGTGGTCCTCGCCTTCGCCGCCGTCCTCGGCAGCCGTACGACGGTCGACTCCGGCTACGGCTTCACCGCGCTGTGGCTGTCCGTCACCGGCTTCGGTTTCGGCTTCTCGATCGTCCCCGCGATGGACGGCGCCCTCGGCGCGCTCCCCCGCGACCGGGCCGGCAGCGGCGCCGGGCTCCTGATGACCATGCGCCAGGTCGGCGCCGCGATCGGCATCGCCCTGCTGGGGAGCCTGCTGGCCGGCACCTTCCGCGACCGCCTGGACGTGACCGGCCTGCCCGCGAAGGCGGCGGACACGGCTGGTGAGTCGGTGGTCGCGGCCCACATCGTCGGCCAGAAGGCGGGCTCGGCAGACCTGATCGCATCGGCGAACAGCGCGTACGTCCACGGCATGGGCCTGGTCCTGCTGGTGTGCGGCGCCGCGGCCCTCGTCACCGCGCTGCTGGCGGCGGCGTTCCTGCCGAACACCCCGGCCGCGCCCACGGCGCAGGAGGAGGAAGACCCCGCCGCGGCCGTGGCCGTCGCCCTGGCGGATGCCGGACAATGAACACCATGACGGCCGCACCCTCCCCCTTCAGCCCCGCCGACCGCCCCCAACTGGGCCTCCGCGAGCGCAAGAAGATCAAGACCCGCGAAGCGATCCGCACCGCGACGTACGCGCTCGTCAAGGAGCAGGGCTACGACGCGACCACGATCGAGCAGATCGCCGAGCGCGCCGAGGTGTCGCCGTCGACCGTCTTCCGCTACTTCCCGACCAAGGAAGACATCGTCATCACGGACGAGTTCGACCCGATCATCATGGACGAACTCCGGGCCCGCCCGGCCGACGAGCCCTGGATGGTCACGCTGCGGTACGTGATGCACAAGGCCATCGCGTACGGCATGAAGGAGGACGAGGAGGTGTCCCGCCTCCGCACCCACCTCATGGTCCAGGTCCCGGCCGTGCGCTCACGCATGATGGAGAGCATGTCGGTCACCGGCGACATGCTCTGCCAGGCCATCGCCGAGCGCACCGGCCGGGACCAGGAGAGCCTGGAGGTACGGGTCTCCGCGATGGCCCTCATCGGCGCCCTGATGGAGACGTCCCTGTACTGGGCGGAGCACGGCCACCGGGACGAGTTCAAGGACCTCATGGACCGCACGCTGGACGTACTGGAGCACGGGCTCTCCGAGTGAGCCCGTGCTCCGGGTCCGTAGGGACCGCTAGCGCTTGGTCGGCACGGTCTTCACGTCACCCTTCCCGCAAGCCACCCCGTCCCTGTTCGGGTCCAGCCTCAGCGGATCGTCCTTGCCGTTGACCTTCAGGCGGCCGTAGTCGTTCTGCCGCAGCCATGAACAGCGGGCCGCAGTAGTCGACTTGACCTCGGCCGGGAAGACCGTGGGTACGCAGACGTTGATCGTGCCGTAGTGGCGGTCGCAGCCGGAGATGGTCACCGGGACCTTCTGCGAGGTGCGCTTCTTGCCGGGCTCGGTGACCTTGCCGGTCAGGGCGTCGGCGAAGGAGTGGACGTGGGCCGAGGCCGTGTCGGTCGTCAGGGCCGAAGGGCCTTGCAGATGAACCCACTTGGCGACCGAAGGGACGCCGTTGGCATCGACCGCGAAGAGCATGTACCAGCCGGGCGGCGCCAGGTTGGGGTTGCTCGTCACGTTCAGGTCGACCGTGTTGCCGTTCACCGACAGCGGCAGGTCAACGAACCGCTGGTTCGGGTCCGAGGAGTGCGTGACCGCGGCCGGGCGGATCAACTCCGCCTTGGCGATGGGCCGGTCGACGGTGATCGTCTGGGTGTCGCCGTACTCCCACTCGTTGTCGATCACCGAAGTGATCGTCGGCCGCGTGCCCTTGAGGAGATACGGCGGGGTGTAGATCGACACGTTGTGGTTCCAGGTGCCGTTGCCCGGGTTGTCACCGGTCGACATCACCCGGCCGTCCGGCAGCAGGAAGGACGAGGAGTGGTAGCCGCGGGCCTCGGGGTCGGCGGCCACCGGGTCGAAGGTCGTGGTCGCCGGGTCGAAGATCGACGCCTCGTACACCGGGTTCGCCCGGTTGTGCAGCGCGCCGCCCGTCTCCAGCACCGTGCCGTCGGGCAGCAGTACGGCGGACACGTACATCTTGCCCTGCGCACCGGTCTCGGCCACCTGGCCGTTCCCCAAGTCGACCGTCCCCTGCGGGATTTGGGGGCCGACCGTGTAGACCGGATTGGCCGCCTTGAGGTCGATGATGTCGGTCAGCCGGTTGGCGTCCGGGTTGGAGTCGATGTTGCCGCCGCCGATGGTGAGGACCTTCTGGTCCTGCGCCGGGGGCAGCAACACGCTTGCGGACTGGTCGCGTTGGTCCTTGTTCTGAAGCCCCGAGACCGACGTGACCGTGTTGGCGGAGTAGTCGTAGATCGCGCTGCCCGTCCCCGGGATGTTGTTCCCGAAGACATGGCTGCCCGTGTAGAAGAGCCGGCCGTCCTGCATCAGGACCATCGACGGGTACAGCCCCCAGTACGACCAGGTCTGGTTGACCTGCGACAACGGCAGCCACTTCTGCTGCGCGTCCGACCAGTACTCGGCCGTCACCGACCCCGTCGAGTCCTCCCGCAGCCCGCCGAAGGAGACGACGTCACCGTTGCCGAGCTCGGTCGCCGACGGGTACCAGTGGCCGTCGTTGAGGTCGTTGGTCTTGCTGTACGTCTCGGTCACCGGGTCGAAGATGTACGAGTCCTTGTACCCCTCGTACCCGTGCGAACCGTCCGCCGCCGGGAACGCCTTGTTGCCGCTCATCACCAGCACCCGGCCGTCCTGCAACTGGATGTGCCCCGAGCAGAACATGTCCTTCGGCGTCGGAATCACCTTGTACGTCCCGGCGACCGGGTCGTACACCGCGCTCGTGAACGTCCCCGCGTCGAACTGCTCCTGACTGTTCCCGGAGCCCGCGATCAGCAGCACCTTGCCGTTGTTGAGCACGACGGAGTGCATCGAGCGGACGGGGTTCTGCGTCGGCAACACGTCCCAACGCCCGTTCGCGCACTGCTCGGCGGTCGCCGTACAGGTCGCGGGCGGGAGCGTGTCCGGCACCTGGTCCATCGTGTAGTCGTCGGTGGTCGCGGACCCGGTGCCGTAGACCGAGACACCCCAGGTGATCCGGTCGGTCCCGGCCGGGACCTCGGGCGTACGGACGCTCGCCTGGGTCCAACTGCCCTGCATCTCCAGGGTCTTGAGGTCGGTCCAGTACTGCCAGCCGGCGACGGTGTCGTGCCGGAAGAGGGTGATGTTGGCGTCCGGCGTGGTCGTCTTGTACCAGAGCCCGAGGTCGTACTGCTTGCCCGCCGTCACCACCGGCGCGCAGGTCGTGGACTCGGTGATCAGCGCCTTGCGGTCACCGTCGACCCGCCGCGTCACGGTGACCTTCATGGCCTTGGAACCGGAGTGCGCGTCCGAAGGCGTGGTGAAGTCGAAGTCGTTGTCGCCCCAGCCGGACTTCTCCCAGCAGTACGGCATCCCGTCACTGCCCGCCGTCTCAAACCCCGGGTTGAGGACGAGGTTCGCGGCCTCGGCGGACTGCGGCGAGGTCAGCAGCAGTCCGGCGGTCAGCGTCCCCACCCCGACGAACGCGGTTCTTCTGCGGTACTTGTTCACACGGCTCTCCTCGGTTCCGTACAACTCCCTTTGCGGCGCGGGAGATAGACCAGTGCCTCGGTGCCGACAAAGCGCAGGACGAACGTCATGACCAGTGCGAGTGCCGTCGCCGACACAGCGCCCATGCCGAACTTGTGGACGAACAGGGCGATCAGCGGGATGCGCAGCACCAGGTCCGCGTTGGCGAGCAGCGCGAACCGGCCCGCCCGGTCCCACCAGTTGCGGTGCATCCGGCGGTCGCGGAACAGGAGGTGCTCGATGAGATAGAAGTTCCAGGCCACGCCGAGTTGGTTGGCGAGGATCTCGGCGGGGACGTAGTGCATGCCCGCTTTGGTGAGCGCCCACAGGCCGACCAGGTTCGGGAGGAAGCCGGTGGCGCCGATCAGGCCGAAGACCAGCATGCGCGCGACCGGCGAGGCGGTGCGCAGCCCGAGCAGATGCCGCAGGAAGCGAAAGCCCTCCCTCGCCGTCGACTTGGACTCGCCGGCGAAGCGGTCCTGGAAGACGAACGGCACCTCGGTGACCGTGCGCGGGCGGCTGCGGACGGCTAGTTCGAGCAGGATCTTGTAGCCGAGCGGCTTGAGCGCCTCCGCCGTCACCGCGCTGCGGCGGATCGCGAAGAAGCCGCTCATCGGGTCGCTGATGCCCCGCAGTCTGCGCGGGAAGAGGCCCTTGGTCAGCCAGGTCGCCCCACGGGAAACGGCGATGCGGTAGCCGCCGGCCAGTCCCTCGCGGCTGCCGCCCTTGATGTACCGGGAGGCGACGACGAGCCCGGCGTGCGCCCGCTCGCCCGTACCCACCAATTCCGGTACCAGGGACGGAGGATGCTGGAGATCGCCGTCCATGACGACGATCCAGTCCGACGACGCCCTCCTCATCCCCTCGACGACCGCGCCCCCGAGTCCGCCGACCGGTTCCTCCCGGTGCAGCAGGGTCACCGGGAACGGGCAGTCCCGCGCGGCCTCGGAGATCACCTCGGGGGTGTCGTCGGTGGAGTCGTCGACGAAGACGACTTCGCAGGGCAGCCGCGTGGGCACGGACTCGGTGATCCGGTGCAGCAACTCCCGTATGTTCGCGGACTCGTTGAAGGTCGGTACGACGATGGTGACGGCACCGGGCTCGGCCAACTCCGCGCCCTGTAGGGCCGGTTCACCCAACTCGCCTGGAACTGTGGACTCTTGGCTCATCGCTGGGCTCCCACGGTCTCGGACCGGACCTGCCGGATCTCGATGCGGTCGTCGCCGTTGCCGAAGGTGGCGACGGGGGTGGAGTGCTCGATCGCCGCCTTGACGTTGGGCAGGTCGACCGCGTCGCGCCGTACCGTCGGCGAGGCCACCACGTAGTCGATGTCCCGCCAGCCGTGCGGCAGTGTCTTGGTGACGGCGGGGTCGAGGTCGGCCTTGTAGAACCAGATGACCCCGAGCCCGGGCCGGTACCCGGCGTGCACCAGGTCCAGCCAGAGCGCGTCGTCGACGAGGACCCGGGTGTCCTTCGGGTCCCGCACCTCGGTGGACAGCCACTTGGAGGCTGCCCGGTAGGGGGCGTTGGCATCCGCGGTCACGGCGGTGCGGTCGCCGTCGTACCACTTCGGTACGACATAGGCGCCGGCGGCGAGCGCCAGTACGGCCGCGAGCGCGTACCGGCCCCCGGTGACGTACCGTTTCTCCCCCTCGCCGCGCCATCTGCGCAGCACCGCGTGGGCGACCGAGGCGGTGCCTCCGGCGAGGACCAGGGCGAGGAAGGGCAGCGCGCCGATGACGTACATGGCGGGCAGATAGCCGCCCGGGCGCAGGGCCACCGCGGCGAGGATCGCCACGGTCAGCGCGGGGCCGGCGAGCGAGCGGGCGGTGACCGACCAGCGCCAGGTGACCAGGAGCAGGAGCGCCCCGGCGAGGCCGCCCAGGGGCAGGACACGGTCGTAGTAGAGCCACGAGTGGAGGACGCCGTAGGAGCCGGTCCCCCGGTCGAGGATGAAACCCGAACCCGGCCTGGTCATCTGGTACTTGAGGCCGTCCCACAGGGAGACATGGCCGCTGCCGGGGAGCAACTCGCCCTTGAGCAGGGCGAAGAGGGGGTACGCGCAGCCGATCAGGACACAGGCGGTGATGGCGCCGGTGAGCGCGAACTTCCTCGTGTCCCGGTGTCCGTGCCGCCACATGGTGACCACCAGCGCGGGCAGGACGACGACCATCGTCTCCTTGGTGAGGACCGAGGCGGCGGCCGCGAGCCCGGCCCCGAAGTGGTGCCAGAGATGGCGACTCGGTGACGCGGCCAGGCAGAACGCGAGCAGCATCCACATCACGGCGATGTTGTCGAGGAAGATCTCCCGCTGAAGGATGACGGACAGCGGCGAGAGACCGAAGAGCAGCATCGCGAGTCCCGCCGCCCAGCGGGGCAGGGACAGGCGGCGGGCGAGGACGTAGACGAGGACCGCGCTGATCGCGCTGATCACCAGCATCACGAGACGCATGGTGCCGACGGTCATCGAGCCGGGGCTGAAGTGCGCGGGGATCCAGGTGAGCAGCGCGAGCTGGATCCAGCCGAGCGGCGGGTGGTCGTACCAGTAGGTGTAGTGGGCGAGTCCTGTGCCCTGCTGGACGGCCCAGGCCTGGGCGAGGTAGGTGCCCTCGTCGTCGCTGAGCGTCGGGTAGTCGGCGATGTTCCAGCCCTGCACGACGAGGATCGCGGCCAGGAGCAGACCGCACAGGAGGAGGTCGGGGCGGGAGGAACGGAGTCTGCTCGGCGGCGCCGTTCGACCCGTCGAACCGGTTTCAGGCGCAGGCTGCCGCTGCGCGGGGACCGTGGTGGTCGCCGCGGGAAGGGTGGAGGTCACGCAGGAACGTCCTCTCGGATCACTGCGGGTTCGGTGAGGTGCGCGCCGACATGGGAGGTCAACTCCCAGTCGTTTCGGCCACGTTGCTCACGCCACACTGCGCGGATCGCGGCTCCGGCCAGGAGGACCTGGTAGAAGGGGCCGCCCACGACGAGCTTCAGATAGTGGACGGCACGGACGCGGAGTCCGTACTGCTTGCCGAAGTCGTGCAGTCCGACGACCTCGAAGACGAAGGTGACCGCGGCGGTGACCAGCGGCAGGAAGGTGAGGAAGGCGATGCCGACCGGCACGTCCAGGAAGAGCGCGACCGCCGCGTTGAGCGGGATGATCACCCCGGAGAAGGCCTGCAGGAACGGCGTCATCAGCGTGTAGCGGGCGAGCAACCGCTGCCCGAATCCCGGGAGTTGCTTCCAGTCCTTCTTCCGGTAGACCTGAAGGAAGCCCTGGTTCCAGCGGGTTCGCTGCTTCAGCAACGACATCAGCGAGCCCGGAGTCTCCTCCCGGGTCACCATGTCGGAGTCGTAGGCGACGACGACCTTCTTGCCGACACTGGACAGCCGGACGCCCAAGTCGCAGTCCTCGGCAAGGCAGTTGGGGTCCCAGCCGTCGGCTTCCCGCAGGGTGTCGGTCCGTACGAAGACGGTGTTGCCGCCCAGCGGGATGAACCCCTTCTGCGCGTGCAGATGCAGCCGGGAGCGGAACCAGAAGAAGTACTCCAGGCAGTTGCGCAGGCTGTACCAGCTGGAGTGGAAGTTGATGAGCTGGACGCCCCCTTGGACGACGTCCGCTCCCGTCGTCCGGAACGCGTGGTCGACATGGGCGAGCAGCTCCGGATGGACCTGGTCCTCGGCGTCGAAGACCCCGACGACATCGCCGCGGCAGTGCGGCAGCGCCGTGTTCATGGCCTTCGGCTTGTTCTTCTTCTCGTGCGTGTCGACGACGACGCGGACGCGAGGGTCGCGCGCGGCAGCGCTGTCGGCCACCGCCGCGGTCTCGGGGTCGTCGTGCCCCACGATCACGATGATCTCGAAGTCGGTGTGCGTGGACTCCAGCAGGCGCTGGATGGTGTGGTCCAGCACGGCCTGTTCGTGCCGGGCCGGCAGCAGCAACGAGAACGAGACGTGCTCGTCCCCGTCCGGACTGCTGAAGCGGGTGGAGGCGAGCACTTCGGGCGTACGCCACGCGTGCATCTGCCACCACAGGGTGAAGGCCGCCATCCAGAACAGGGCAAGCGAAACGGCAGCGACGAATACGGACGTCAGCACAGCAGATCCCCCCAGATCCCAATCCCCCTGGCACGACGGTGAGTTACGTCCGTCGCGTCACGGGGCCGAGACTATGGGCGACCTGTGAAGCGGACAGGTGATTTCGGTGAAGAGCATGTTTCTTCACATTGGGTCCCACACATGACCATTTCCCGCACTGGTCGCGTTTGGGATGGTTACGACTCTGCCGTTTCACCTGCTCAGCGCGGTGCGCAACTGTTCGGGGTCGGTCGTCGGCGCGTCACAGGTGAAGTTACGGCAGACATACGCGGCCGGTTCACCACCCACCAGCGGCCGGTCCGCGAGCAACGGCAGCTCCTCACTCTCCGCGACCCCGAAGGCGACCACCGCACCGGGCGCGGTTCCCAGAAGTGCCGTACGGTGCAAGGCTTTTGCGGCTTCGTCGCCGAGCGAAGGTCCTACGACGGCGACCTCGCGCGGCCCGTCGAGATACGCCTCGGCGACGGCGAGCCCCCACCCGATGAACCGCGGCACCCGCGGCCCGAGCGCCTTCACGACCCCCAACGCCCGTTCGGCGGCGCTGCGATGGGGCTCGGCGCCGGTCTGGGCCGCGTAGCTCAGCAGGGCGCCCGCCGCGGCGGTCCAGCCGGACGGGGTGGCGTTGTCGGTCGGATCCTGCGGCCGGCGGATGAGCCGCTCGGCGTCGGCGGCGGTGTCGTAGAGCGCCCCCGACTCGTCCACGAACCCGGCGAGCACATGGTCCAGCAGGAACCCGGCGAACTCCAGCCACACCCCCTCCCCCGTGACCGACGCCAGCGCGAGGAAGCCCTCCGCGACATCGGCGTAGTCCTCCAACACCCCCGCGTTCGTGCCGACTTGACCGTCCTTGCTGGTGCGGGCCAGCTTGGCGTGCTCGTCCAGATGCAGCCGTACGAGGAGATCGGCGGCGGAGACGGCGGCCTCGACCAGGTCGGGCCGGTCGAAGTAGGCACCGGTCTCGGCGAGCGCGGCGATCGCGAGCCCGTTCCAGGCGGCGACCACCTTGTCGTCACGGCCGGGGGCGGGCCGCTGCGAACGGGCCGCGAGGAGACGGCTCTTGACCGACGCGATCCTCTCGGCGTCGAAGACCCCTTCGCTCTGCGGGAGTTGGAGGACGGACTGCCCCTCCTCGAAGGTGCCGTCGTCCGTCACACCGAAGTACTGAGCGGCGAGCTCCGCATCCGCCTCGCCGAGCACCTCGACGAGCTGCTCGGGCGTCCAGACATAGTAGGCACCCTCGACGTGCTTGCCGGTCCCGGTCCCGTCGTCGCTGTCGGCGTCGAGCGCGGAGGCGAACCCGCCCTCGTTGGTACGGAGTTCACGCACCATGAAGTCGGCGGTCTCCACGGCGACACGACGGGCGAGTTCGGAGCCGGTGCTGCGCCACAGGTGGGCGTAGACACGGCAGAGCAGGGCGTTGTCGTAGAGCATCTTCTCGAAGTGCGGCACCACCCACTCCCGGTCGACGGAGTACCGCGCGAACCCGCCCCCGAGCTGGTCGTAGATACCGCCGCGCGCCATCCGCTCACAGGTGTCCTGCGCCATCTCCAGCGCGCCCTCGGAACCGGTGCGGGCGTGATGCCGCAGCAGGAACTCGACGACCATGGACGGCGGGAACTTCGGCGCACCCCCGAATCCCCCGCGCTGCGGGTCGTACTCACGGGTGAGCCCCAGCAGCGCCTGCGCCAGCTCCTCCTTGCCGGGTGCCTCGGTGCCGCCGTAGTCGATCTCCCGCTGTGACAGATCCCGCGTGATCTTCCCGGCGACCTCGGCGACCTCGTCCCGCCGGTCGGTCCATGCACTGCGCACCCCTTCGAGCACCTGCCGGAAGGAGGGCATGCCGTGGCGGGGCGCGGGCGGGAAGTAGGTGCCGAAGTAGAACGGTTCGGCGTCCGGGGTGAGAAACACGGTCATCGGCCAGCCGCCCTGCCCGGTCGCCGCCTGCACGGCCTCCATGTAGACGGCGTCGACGTCCGGGCGCTCTTCCCGGTCGACCTTGATGCTGACGAAGTGCTCGTTGAGGTAGTCGGCGGTGGGGTCGTCCTCGAAGGACTCGTGCGCCATCACGTGACACCAGTGGCAGCTGCTGTATCCGACACTCAGCAGGACCGGTTTGTTCGCCCTCCTGGCCTCGTCGAATGCCGCTTCCGACCAGGGCCACCAGTCGACGGGGTTGTCGGCGTGCTGAAGCAGGTACGGGGACGTCTCATGGGCCAGTCGGTTCGGCATGGACCCATCGTGCCCGACGGGCGACGGAGGTCGTAGGACGGCCTGCCGCTTCCGCGCAGCGAACGGGTGATCGTCGCCCTCTCGCGCTCTCGGCTCCCCCGAAGGACACTCATAGGCCAGGGAGTTGCCGTCGGAGGGGGCGCGACATGCGGGACAGCCATCGGAGCGATGCCGAGCGGCTGTTGGCTCGGGCCGTGGAGGAGGAGGTGCGGCGCTCCGGCGGGCGCGTCGAGGGGCCGGTGCTGCTGGCGCGGTCGCGGGCCGCGCTGGACGCCATGGCGGAGACGGCGGCCGAGGAGTACGCGGCCTATACGGGCGCGCTCGACGAGGCGGCGGCCGGGCAGCTCACCTTCGGGCAGCGGTACGCCAGGGAGGGTGGTGGAACTCCCTTGCTGGTGGCGGGTGTTGGCGCCGTCGCGGCGATCGTGGCCGACCTGGCCCTCGGTACCGGCACCGGTGCCGCGCTGGGCGCGGGGGTGACCGTCGGTGTCGTCGGTGCGGCGGCGACCGTCGTGAAGGTGACCGCCTCGCATCTGCCGGCCGCGCATCACCGCGCCGGTGCGGCGAACCAGCCCGGCGGGCCTGAGCAGTTGAGGTTGCAGTGGCTGACCGCGCTGGAGGTGCGGGGCATCCGGCCTTTCCTGGACCAGCAGCGGGTGCTCGCCGCCTCCACCGGGCCGACGAAGAAGCCGGGGCCGCAGTTGCGCGGTACGGACAAGAGCGCGGCGGCCCGCAGACGGAGTGTGCTGGAGCAGTCGTTCGGTCAACTCCCGGACGCGGTGGGCGCGTTCGCCGGACGGCGGGCGGAGCTGGCGCGGATCCGGCAGCTGGTGCAGGCGGCCCGCGCGAGTACGGAGACCCGGCCGACCGTGGTCGTGCTGCACGGCGCCCCGGGTTCCGGCCGCACCACCCTCGCGGTGCGTGCCGCGCACGATCTGCGCGACCAGTTCCGCGGCGCGTGCGTGGTGGACCTGCGCGGCGACAGCCCGGGCGAGTCCCCGCTGCCCACCCGCGACGCCCTGCTGCATCTGCTGAACCGGCTCGGCGCGCCCCGCGAACAGCTCCTGTTCCGTGAGCGGTCCTCCCCCGACCAACAGGTCAAGCGGCTGGGCGAGTTGTACCACCAGCATCTGACCGGGCTCCCGGTGACGATCGTCCTGGACGACGCCTCCGATCCCGGGCAGGTGGCCACCCTGGTCCCCGAGCGGTCCGACAGCCTGGTCGTGGTGACCACCCGCAAGCCTCTCGACCTGCCGGCCGAACTGGCCGCCTGGGTCCACCAGTTGCCGGTGGACGCGCTCGACTCGGCGGGCGCGGAAGAGCTGTTGGGAGCCGCGGCGCAGGACGGTTCGGGGCCCTACGACGCCGAATCCGAGGACCGGATCAGGGAGTTGTGCGGCGGACTGCCGCTGGCGCTGCGGATCGCGGGCTCCTCCCTCGGCCCACGCTCGCCCCGCCAACTGGCCACGGACCTCGGCGCGTACGGCCCGGTCGAGCCCGTCGAGCGGGCGCTGTGGCTGCGCTACACCGACCAGTCCGACCCGGCCCGCACCCTGCTGCGCCGGCTGGCCCTCGCCGGCCGTGCCTCGCTCGGTGCCGCGGCGGCCGCCGCCCTGCTGGCCACGGACGAGACGGAGGCCACCCGCCACCTGGTCGCCCTCTCCCGCGCGGGCCTCATCGACCACGTCCGCGGCACCCGCTACCGCCTCCACGACCTGGTCCGCGCCTTCGCCCAGGCCCGCCTCCTGGACGAGGAGGAGTCCTCGGAACGTACGGCCGCGCAGGAACGGCTGATCGTGAACTACGCCGAACTCGCCGACTCCGTACTGCGGTTGGTCGACGGCAACATGTCGACCCGCTCGGACCGCTTCGGCCCGCACGGCTTCACCTCGCTCGACGAGGCGCTGCGCTGGCTGGACGACGAGTCCAGCTTCATCACCTCGACGCTGCGGCACGCGGAGGGCGTCGACCAGGGCGCCGTACTCAATCTGCTGGGCGCGCTGTGCGACTACTGCCTGCTGCGCGGCGACCTCTACCGGCTGGGCGAGATCAGCGAGTTGGCGCAGGCCGTCGACCAGGGGCTACTGGTGCGGTCCGTGCAGTGGCGCACGGGTATCGCGGCCCGGCAGCTCGGCGAACTCGACAAGGCGCGCACCACCCTCACCTCCGTCGTCGACCTCTACATGGAGGCCCACCACGACGCCGGCGCCGCCCGCGCCCTGTGCTCCCTCGGCATCACCCTCCACCACCAGGGCAACCTCACCGAGGCGGCGGCGAAACTCCGCGAGGCCCTCGACCTGCAAGCCCCGCCCCAACTGGCCACGGACCGCGCCTGGACCATGCACGCCCTGGCCGCCGTCGAGCGCGACCGCGCCCGACTCCCGGAAGCCATGCGGCTGTTGACCGAGTCCCTGGTCCTGCACCGCGCGGGCGAGTCCGTGCACGGCGAGGCCTGGGCCCACTTCCAGCTCGGTCAACTCGGCCTGCGCATGGGCGACATCCCCCGCGCCGAGTCCGAACTGACCACCGCCCTCGGCCTCTACGGCCGTACCCGCGACGCCCGCGGCGAGGCCTGGGCGCTGACCCAGCTGGCCCGGGCCCGGCTGATCGCCGGCGATCCGTCCCCGGCGGTGGACGGCCTGCGCACTGCGGCCTCCCGGCACCGCGACAACGAGGACGCCCGCGGCGAGGCCTGGACGGTCTACTACCTGGGCCAAGCCCTGGAGGAGACCGGCAACCTGGACCTGGCGGTACGCGAACTGGAACGCTCCCGCACCATGTTCTCCCGCATGCGGGACGTCTACGGCCTGGCCTGCGCCCGGCATCACTCGGCCCGCGTCACCCGCGACCAGCGCGCCGCCCAGACGGGTTCGCTGCGCAACTCCGGCTTCGCCCGCCAGCTCCTCGTCGACGCCCGCGCCGACTTCCAGCGCATCGGCGTCGCCCACGGCGAGGCGTGGACCTGCCTGGAACTCGCGGTGGTCGACGCGGGCAACGCCCGTACCGCACAGGCACTGACCCTGTGCGACGAGGCGCTCGGCCTGTTCACCTCGTACGGCGACCACCGCGGCGAGGACTGGGCCCGCTTCCTGCGCTCCACACTTCTCCCGTACGCGGCCCCCGGCGGCGTCGAGGTCGGCACGGCGGTCGCGCAGGAGGAGCTGGCGCAGCTCGCCCGCACCCGGCACCCCTACCGCGACGAGAAACTCGACGACTACGTGGAGGCGTACCAGCTGCTGCTGGAGCGGGGCGTGAACCTGGAGGCGGGCTGGCAGGCGTGGCGGCTGGGCATGGTGCCGAACCGGCACGCCCGTGAGGTGATGGGGGTGGCGGTGCCGGACCGGCCCTGAGCACCCCCGCGCGGGCCCGCCCGGTCAGCCCTGCTTGGCCTTGGGTGCGGCCGGGGTGGCCTCGGACTCCGCCTGCGGGTCCGGGGCCTCCTTGAAGTCGACCTTGTTCATCTGCTTGCTCATGGACTTCATCAGTCCCCATACGGCCAGGGCCATCACCGCGAAGACGATGAAACCGAGGACGCCGGGGGTGACCTTGTTCTCGTCGACCTCGGCGAGGGGGACCAGGTGCGTCATTGCCAGGGCTGCGCTTGAGCTCATATCAGGCATTGTCGCGGATGCCCGCGAAGAGGTCGTCCTCGGGGAGGGAGGTATCGACCAGAGACTTCGCGAGCTCGTACTCCTCGGTCGGCCAGACCTCCTTCTGGATCTCCATCGGGACCCGGAACCAGCCGCCGTCGGGGTCGATCTGCGTGGCGTGCGCGAGCAGCGCCTTGTCACGGATCTCGAAGAACTCGGCGCACGGGATGTGCGTGGTGAGCGTGCGGTCCCGCATCGTCCCGGACTCGTCCCAGCGCTTGAGCCAGTCCCCGTACGGCGACTCCAGGCCCCGGTCGAGGAGCGCCTTGTGCAGGGCCTCGGTGCGCTGCCGGTTGAAGCCCTGGTTGTAGTACAGCTTCTGCGGCCGGTACGCCGGGCCGTACTCCGACTCCGGGTACTTCTCGGTGTCGGTCGCGCCCTCGAACGCCACCATCGAGATCTTGTGGGTCATGATGTGGTCGGGGTGCGGGTACCCGCCGTTCTCGTCGTAGGTGGTGATCACCTGCGGACGGAAGGAGCGGATCTGCTTCACCAGCTCGCCGGCCGCGTGGTCGACGTCCTCCAGCGCGAAGCAGCCCTCGGGCAGCGGCGGCAGCGGGTCGCCCTCGGGCAGCCCCGAGTCGACGAAGCCGAGCCACTCCTGCTTGATGCCGAGGATGTCGCGGGCCTCGTCCATCTCCTTCTTGCGTACCTCGTGGATGTGCTCCTCGACGTACTTGTCGCCCTGGAGCTTGGGGTTGAGGATGGAGCCGCGCTCCCCGCCCGTGCAGGTCACGACCAGCACGTCCACCCCCTCGGACACGTACTTCGCCATGGTGGCCGCGCCCTTGCTCGACTCGTCGTCGGGGTGCGCGTGAACGGCCATCAGTCGCAGCTGGTCAGTCAAGACTCAATCCTCAGTAAGTCGGCGCCCCGGTGTCCTGGGGTGCGATCGGCGGCTTCTATAGTGACCGAATCGAGGGGCGAATAATTCCGGGGGCCGGTTTCGGGAGGCCCCTTGAGCCCCTTGCCGGGAGGACGATCATGAGTACGGCGAGTACGCGACTGCCCGAGGGCCGCTACGGCAACTCGTCGGACGAGCGTGCCGACGACAAGCTCAGGATCGCCGGCGCCGTCCTCGCGGCGGTCCTCGTCGCCCTCGTCGGCTACTTCGCGTACCACTATGTCGTCGAGGCCAAGATCAGCGCCGAAGTGATCACTTTCCAGGCCTCGGACAACGAGGTCAAGGTGCATCTGGAGGTCCACAAGGACTCGGGCACCAGCGGCTACTGCACCCTGCGCTCGCAGGCCGCCGACCAGTCCGAGGTGGGCCGCGCCGACTTCCACTTCGGCGGCTCCGCGACCCGCATCGACAAGGTCGTCACCCTGCGTACGACGGCCAGGGGCACCACGGCCGAGCTGCTGGGCTGCCACACCGACTGACATCACCCTCGTTGCGTAGGCCTTGACCTGCGTTGACGTATTTCTGATGCCTTATGTCCTCCCCCTGACGCCGTTGAATTGTTAGGCTCGTGGTTTCGCCCTTCCATGAAGGAACATTCTTCTGGGTAGGGCGATGCTTTGTATTCCCAGTACCTACGAGGAGCACCTGTGACCCAGACCAGCGAAGACGTCACCTGGCTTACGCAGGAGGCGTACACCAAGCTCAAGGAAGAGCTGGCGTACCTGTCTGGTCCCGCGCGCGAGGAAGTCACCGCGAAGATCGCGGCCGCGCGCGAGGAGGGCGACCTGCGCGAGAACGGCGGGTACCACGCGGCCAAGGAGGAGCAGGGCAAGCAGGAGCTCCGCATCCGCCAGCTGGTCCAGCTCTTGGAGAAGGCCAAGGTCGGGGAGGCTCCGGCGTCGGCGGACGGTGCGGTCGCGCCCGGCATGGTCGTCACGATCGCCTTCGACGGCGACAAGGACGACACGATGACCTTCCTGCTCGCCTCGCGCGAGTACGCGAGCGCCGACATCGAGACCTACTCGCCGCAGTCCCCGCTGGGCTCCGGCGTGCTCGGCCACAAGGTCGGCCAGGACGCGCAGTACGAGCTGCCCAACGGCAAGAAGGCTTCGGTGACGATCCTCAAGGCCGAGCCGTACAACGGCTGACCTGCGGGATGTGACCTGCGGGACCCGAGCCACGGGTTTCCGAGGCTTCGCCTTCGACGAGCCCCCGGCCGCCTCGCGGCGCCGGGGGTTTCGCCATGCCCCGGGGATTCGGTGTCCCGCGTCCCCTCAGGCCGTCGCCGAGCGGTACTTCCGCACCGCCAGCGTCCGGAATATGAGGATGATCAGGAGCGAGTAGATCAGTGAGGCCCACACCGGGTGCACCATGGGCCAGGCGTCCGAGGGCGACTGTCCCGGGTTGGCGAAGAGCACCCGGCAGGCCTGCACGGTGGCGCTGAACGGGTTCCACTCGGCGATGTGCCGCAGCCACGGGGTCATGTTGCCCGTGTCGACGAACGCGTTCGAGATGAACGTCACCGGGAAGAGCCAGATCAGTCCGCCGGACGTGGCCGCCTCGGGCGTGCGGACGCTGAGCCCGATCAGGGCGCCGATCCAGGTGAACGCGTACCCGAGCAGGAGCAGCAGGCCGAAGGCGCCGAGAACCTTGCCGGCGTTGGTGCCCCCGTCCGAGCCGACCCGCCAGCCGACCAGCAGGGCGACTATCGCGAGGACCAGCAGGGTCAGCGCGGTCTGTACGAGGTCCGCGAGCGTCCGCCCGGTCAGCACCGCGCCGCGCGCCATGGGCAGCGAGCGGAAGCGGTCGATGAGGCCCTTGTGCATGTCGTCGGCGATACCGGCGCCGGAGCTGGCGGTGGCGAACGTGACGGTCTGCGCGAAGATGCCCGCCATCAGGAAGTTCTTGTAGTCGGTGGCGCTGGTGCTGCCGCCGATCTGCATGGAACCGCCGAAGACGTAGGTGAACAGCACCACGAACATGATGGGCTGGATCAGCCCGAAGATCACCATCTCGGGAATCCGGCTCATGCGGATCAAGTTGCGTTTGGCGACGACCAGGGAGTCGTGCACGGACTGGCCCAGCGCGCTGCTCGGTGCCGCGACCGGCACGGCGTCGGTGACGGCACTCACTTCGCGGCCTCCTTCTTCTGCTTGCGGTCCTTGGTGTCCGGGGTGGTGTCCGCGCCGTTTTCCTCGGTCTTCTCCTCGGCCAGGTGGCCCGTGAGGGAGAGGAACACGTCGTCGAGGGTGGGGCGGCGCAGGCCGATGTCGTCGATCTCGATGCCGCGGGTGTCGAGATCGCGGATGACCTCGGCGAGGAGCTTCGCGCCGCCGGTGACGGGCACGGTGAGCTTGCGGGTGTGCTCCTCGACGGTGGTGTCGCCCTTGCCGAAGCCGCGCAACACCTCCGAGGCGATCTCGATGTGGTCGCGCTCGTGCACGACGACCTCCACGCGCTCGCCACCGGTGCGGGCCTTGAGCTGGTCGGAGGTGCCGCGGGCGATGACCTTGCCGTGGTCGACGACCGCGATGTCGTGCGCGAGATGGTCGGCCTCTTCGAGGTACTGCGTGGTCAACAGCAGTGTCGTACCGCCGGAGACGAGCTGTTTGATGACCTCCCACAGCATCTGGCGGTTGCGCGGGTCGAGGCCGGTGGTCGGCTCGTCCATGAACATCACGGGCGGGGAGACGACCAGGGCCGCCGCGAGGTCGAGCCGGCGGCGCATGCCTCCGGAGTAGGTCTTCGCCGTACGGTCGGCGGCGTCCGCGAGGTTGAACTGGTCGAGCAGTTCGTCGGCCCGGGCCTTCGCGGCCCTGGCCTTCATCTGGTAGAGCTGGCCGACCATCTGCAGGTTCTCCCTGCCGGTCAGGTACTCGTCGACCGCGGCGAACTGGCCGGAGAGACCGATGGAACGCCGCACCTCGTTGGGTTGCTTGAGCACGTCGAGGCCGGCCACGGTCAGCTTGCCGCTGTCGGGTCGCAGGAGAGTGGTCAGACAGCGGACGGCGGTCGTCTTGCCCGCGCCGTTGGGCCCGAGCAGGCCCAGCACGGTGCCCTCGGGGACATCGAGGTCGACGCCGTCCAGAGCTTTCACATCGCCGAAGGTTTTCACCAGGCCTTCGGCATAGATGGCGCCTGGCATATCAGTCTCCACGTCGTCGGGGAATCTTCGAAAAGCCTAGGTTTGCGCATGGTGCTCCGCCTCCCGTTTTTCACAGGAACGGCGACACGAGACACACCATAACGCGATGTATCGCGTCTCTCAACGGATTTTCTCGAACGAGTGACGGAACAGGTGACGAACGGGCTCCGACCTCAGTCGATGACCGTGTAGCCCGCGTCGCGCAGGGCCTGGCCGACCTCGGCGCAGTGCACCGGCCCCTTCGTCTCCAGGTGCAGCTCGACCTCCACCTCGGTGAGCCCGAGCCGTGGGTCGGTCCGGACGTGGCTCACATCGAGGACGTTAGCGTCGACCACTGACAACACCCCGAGAAGCGTCGCGAGCGCCCCCGGCCGGTCCGTCAACCGCAGCGTCACGGCCAGGTACCGGCCCTGCGCGGACATGCCGTGGCGCAGGATGCGCTGGAGCAGCAGCGGGTCCACGTTCCCGCCGGACAGCAGTGCGACGACCGGTCCCTCGAAGGCTCGCGGATCGCTCAGCAGCGCGGCGACCGGGCTGGCGCCGGCCGGTTCGACGACCAGCTTGGCCCGTTCCAGGCACAGCAGCAGCGCGGTGGACAGCTCGTTCTCGGTGACCGTGCGGACCTCGTCCACCAGATCGGCGACGATCCCGAACGGCACGTCGCCGGGCCTGCCGACCTTGATGCCGTCGGCCATCGTCGCGGGGTGCTTGATCGACACCGGGCGTCCGGCCGCCAGCGAGGGCGGAAACGCTGCGGCGCCCGCCGCCTGCACGCCCACGATCCGCACGTCGGGCCGCAGCGCCTTCACCGCGACCGCGACACCCGCCGCGAGTCCGCCGCCGCCGATCCCGACGACGATCGTGCGCACCTCGGGGCACTGGTCGAGGATCTCCAGGCCGACCGTGCCCTGGCCCGCGATGATGTCCGGGTGGTCGAAGGGGTGGATGAACACCGCGCCCGTCTCCTGGGCGTACTCCTGCGCGGCGGCCAGCGTCTCGTCGACCACATGGCCGTGCAGGCGCACCTCGGCGCCGTACTCCTTGGTGGCGCTGATCTTCGGCAGGGGTGCGCCCTTGGGCATGAAGACCGTGGAGCGCACGCCGAGGAGTGCGGAGGCGAGGGCGACGCCCTGGGCGTGGTTGCCGGCGCTCGCGGCGACGACACCGGCGGCGCGCTCCTCGGGGAGCAGTCCGGCGATACGGACGTAGGCGCCGCGCAGTTTGAAGGAGCCCGTGCGCTGGAGGTTCTCGCACTTGAAGTGCACCGGTGAGCCGACGAGCTGGGTCAGGTGCCTGCTGCCCTCCATCGCGGTCACCCGCGCCACGCCCGTGAGCATCTTCTGGGCGCCGCGCACATCGTCGAGGGTGACGGGTCGCAAGGAGTCAGCCGTGCTGTAGCTCATGACTCAAGCATCGCAGTTCACAGGCGCGCGCCACGGCTGTGACCAAGCTCCGAGACTGGTTTGCGCAGCGCCGGTACGGGCCGCCTTCCATCCGCGTACCCTGTCCCCCAACCCAGCACCCCCTTCATGAAGCGAGCCCCCGGCCATGCCCACAACACCTGAAATGTCGATGGACATGACGACCGTCGGTGAACCCGGTCTCCTCGACACGCTGCAGCACGAAGTGGCGGTCTTCGCGCGCCGTGCCGAACAGACCCGGCTCGGCGGAGTCGGACAGGTGCGCAACTCCATGGACCGCGCCGCGTATCTGCTGCTCAACCGCCTCGACAAGGAAGGCCCGATGGGCGTCAAGGCGCTCGCCGCGAGCATGGGGATCGACTCCTCGACGGTCACCCGGCAGGTGGCGCCGCTCGTCGACACCGGGCTCGTCAAGCGGACCTCGCACCCCGAGGACGGCCGCGCGGTGGTGCTGCAGCTGTCCCCGCGCGGGCAGTCGCGACTGGAGGAAGTCCGTTCGTCCAGGCGTCAGTTGATGGCCGAGTTGACACACGACTGGGCGCCGGAGGAGCGCGAGGCGTTCTGCACGCTCCTCACACGCTTCAACAGCGCCCTCTCCGCGCGGATGGCGATGCCGGGCAACGAGCCGTCGACCGCTTCCTGATCCCTCGGCGCGTCGGGCACATGCGCGTGGTGCCCGACTCCCGCCCCTTCGTACCGAGGTCTTGACCTCAGGACGGCCCTGGCCTCAGATGAGACCGGGGCCATCAGGGGGAGGTCATGGTGCGCGATCGGCAGGTGTCCCAGGGCGCCCGCCGGGCCCGGGAGTTCGAGGCGTTCGTCGCGGGCGCGGCAGGGCGGCTGCTGCATGCCGCCACACTGCTCACCGCGGAGGCCACGGACGACAACCCGCGCGCGCGACGCCTGCTGACGCTGTCGCTGGCCCACACGTACGCGAGCTGGGACCGGCTGCGCGGCGAGGACCCGTACGACCGGGCCCGGCAGTACCTGGCCAGCCGCTTCGCCCGCGCGGCCTGGCACCAGTACGGCGGCCTCGGCCGGGCCCGCCCGCACCCCGACAGCCCACTGGGCGCCCTCGCGCCCCAGGAGCGGCTGATCGTCGTCCTCAGGTTGTACGAGGGAGTCGCCGAGGAACAGGCCGCAGCGCTGCTCGGGCTGCCCACGGAACGGGTCCGGACGATCTGCGAGCGGGCGACGGCGAGGCTGCTGCATCCGCCGCGGCCCCCGGTGCCGAAGGTGGCGGGGGCCAAGGTGGCGCCGTCATGAGGTCGCCGAACGGGGGTACGCGCGCGTGAACAGGCCCGAGCGGGAGGCGGCCGTACGGCGGATCATGGAGCGGACTCCGCCGCAGGTGCCGCCGGAGCTGTACGCGGACGTGCTGCGCCGCGGCGGCCGGATGCTGCGCCGCCGCCGGGCCGCCCGGCGGCTGATGTGGATGCTGATGTGCGCGGCGGTGGTGGCGTTCACCGTGTGGGCGCTGATGGTCCATCCCTGGGTGGAGCCGCCGTCGGAGACGACTCCACCGCTGTCGAACTGGTGAGAGCGGCCCTAGCCGAGCGCCTGCTGCAGGTCCTCCAGGAGGTCCTGCACGTTCTCGATGCCCACGGAGAGGCGGACGAGGTCGCCGGGGACCTCCAGGGCCGAACCGGCGACGGACGCGTGCGTCATGCGCCCCGGGTGCTCGATCAGCGACTCGACGCCGCCCAGGGACTCGCCGAGCGTGAACACCTTGGCGCGGTTGCAGACCTCGACGGCCGCCTCCTCGCCGCCCTCGACCTGGAAGGAGACCATGCCGCCGAAGGCCCGCATCTGCTTGGCGGCGACCTCGTGACCGGGGTGCTCCGGGAGGCCCGGGTAGAGGACGCGCGTCACGCGCGCGTGCCGGGTGAGCATGTCGGCGACCTTGGTGGCGTTCTCGCTGTGCCGGTCCATGCGGACCGACAGCGTCTTGGCGCCGCGCAGCACCAGCCAGGAGTCGAAGGGCCCGGCGACCGCGCCCATCGCGTTCTGGTGGTACGCCAGTTCCTCGCCGAGGGCCTCGTCGGCCGCGATCAGCGCACCGCCGACCACGTCCGAGTGGCCGCCCATGTACTTGGTCAGGGAGTGCACGACGACGTCCGCCCCGAGGGCGAGCGGCTGCTGGAGGTACGGCGTGGCGAAGGTGTTGTCGACGACGAGCCGCGCCCCCGCGTCCCGGGCGATCTGCGCCACGACGGCGATGTCGGTGATGCCGAGCAGCGGGTTGGAGGGGGTCTCCACCCAGACGACCTTGGTCTTCGGGGTGATGGCGGCCCGTACCGACGCCGGGTCGCTGGTGTCGGCGACCGACCACTCGACGCCCCACCGGGAGACGACCTTCGCGAAGAGGCGGAACGTGCCGCCGTACGCGTCGTTCGGGATGACGACGTGGTCGCCGGGGCTGAGCAGCGTACGCAACAGGCAGTCCTCGGCCGCCAGTCCGGACGCGAACGCGAGACCTCGGCGACCGCCCTCCAGGGCGGCGAGGTTCTCTTCCAGGGCGGTCCTGGTGGGGTTGGCGCTACGGCTGTACTCGTAGCCGCCGCGCAGACCGCCGACGCCGTCCTGCTTGTAGGTCGAGACCTGGTAGATCGGCGGGACCACCGCGCCGGTGAGGGGATCGGCGGTGTTGCCCGCGTGGATCGCGAGGGTCTCGAAGTGCTGACTGATGTGCCTGTCGCTCATGGGGCCGAGCGTAGTGCGCTCGCGGAGTGAACGACGATCCGGACGCCCTCGGCGGAGCGACGTGGGTTTTCCACAGGGTGATGGGCCGGGTTGGCCAATTGTCGGACCCGTCTGGTTCGCTTGAGGCATGGAGATTCTCTGGGTCCTGATGGCGCTGCTCATGATGGGCTTCGTGCTGCTCCCGTTCCTGCGGCGCAGGCGCGGGATGATCGAGCAGGTCTCGCCGGGCCACCCGGACGCCGCGGACCCGGCGACCTACGGCTTCGTGCGCGAGGAGGAGCTGGACATCCGCATGCCCGGCCCCGACCAGGACCTGCTGGACGTCCTCGACCTGGTGCAGCGCACGCAGGACTACCGCGCGGCGATGCAGTTGCTGGCCGGCACCGAGATCACGGGCGAGCTGCGCTGGCAGCGGGTGCAGGCCTTCGCGGGCGCCGCCTCGCTGGAGCTGCAGCAGCGGCCCGGCGGGGTCAGCGAGACGCCGGGCGGGCAGTGGCTGCGGGTGTGGCGGGCCGAGCACCCGAAGGACGCGGGCGGCGCGGCCGTGCACGCGGAGTTCCTGGTGCAGCAGGCGTGGCGTACGTCGACGCGGGGCACGGACGAGTTCCGGATCATCATGGAGGAGGCGAAGGACGCCTGCGGTCAGGCCGCGCTGCTCTCCCCCGGTGACCCGGTCCCGTACATCGTCGAGTTGTCGGTGGCCCGTGGACTGACGTATCCGCAGCCGGAGTTCGAGCAGCTGTGGCTGAAGATCCTCGACCGCGCGCCGGCCCACATGGGGGCGCATCTGGCGGCCCTGCACTACTGGTGCGAGAAGTGGCACGGCTCGCGCGAGCTGGCGAACTCGTTCGCGGAGGCGGCCGCGGCCCGTGCACCCCAGGGCTCCCTCCTCGCCGCGATGCCGCTCTTCGCGGTCTTCGAGCACCTCCCCGAGGTGAACCTGGTCAGCAGCTTCTACCAGAGCGAGGTCGTGGAGAAGGCGATCCACGGCGCGCTGTTCGCCGTGCACGCGGCCCGTCCCGACGACCCGATGCTGGCGCACGTCCGCCATCTGCTGGTCTTCTTCCTGGTCCGCGCCGAGCGCTGGTCCGAGGCGATGAACCAGCTCATACACATCGACGGCCATGTCGGAGCCCTCCCCTGGACGCTGTCCCCCGACCCGGCGGCGGAGTTCGCGGTGTACCGGGCACTGGCGGTGGCGGGGTACGAGGCGAACGGCGGGAGTCCGGCGAGCTTGCCGCACTGACGGCGGGGGCCGCAGGAACAGCGAGGTCGGGCAGCGGCCGCCGCGGGGCCGGAATTCTCATTGCGCCCCGCCCGTTCACACTTCGGACTCGGGCTCACCCCGGGGCCTGTTGGGAGAGCGCATGTTCCTGCACAGCCGTACACCCCAGCTGCCGACCCCCGAGCAGGCTCTGCAGGGCAGGCCGGAGCGGTTGTTCGCGGTCCCCGACCGCCACATCGTGCTCGGTACGCCGTTGCTCGGTCCCTACCCCGAGCACCTGGAGATCGCCGACTTCGGGCTGGGCTGCTTCTGGGGTGCCGAGCGCAAGTTCTGGCAGCTCCCGGTGGGGGTGTGGACGACGTTGGTCGGCTATCAGGGCGGCTACACGGAGAACCCGCACTACGAGGAGGTCTGCTCGGGCCTGACCGGCCACACGGAGGCGGTCCGTGTGGTCTACGACCCGGCGCTGATCTCGTACGAGCGGCTGCTGAAGACGTTCTGGGAGTCCCACAACCCGACGCAGGGCTTCCGCCAGGGCAACGACGTGGGTACGCAGTACCGCTCCGCGATCCACCCCCACACCCCCGCGCAGTCGGCCGCCGCGGAAGCCTCCCGCACGGCCTACCAACAGGTCCTCACGCGCTCCGGCTTCAGGACGATCACCACGGAGATACTGCCGGCGGAGGGGCGGGTGTTCTATCCGGCCGAGGGATACCACCAGCAGTACCTGGCGAAGAATCCGGCGGGGTACTGCGGGATCGGCGGGACGGGGGTCAAGCTAAGTACCCCGTTCGAGACGAACTCGGGAGGGTCATGTCCGACGGGTCTTACGCCAACTCCCACGGATGATTGATTGCTTGCCCGGACGAGAACGTGAGGTTCTCAAGGATCTCGCGCAGCCACGGGCTGCTGCCGGCCGGCAGCCGGACCAGCGTGTGACGGAAGGCTCCCGAATCGGCCCGGAACAGGTAACCGGGGCGCGGAGTGGGCGGGTTGTCGCGGAGGACGCCGTGGGGCATGCCGCCCGACGCGGGGGTGGGCAGGTGCGGCTCGGGAGAGGCCAGTCACAACCAGACCCCGTACGGCAGCGGTACCGCGTATGCCGGGCCGGCGTGGGTCCAGGTCTTCCCCGTCTGCGGGTGGTCCGGCACGAGGAGTATGTCGGCGTCCGCGTCAGGGACGGGCAGCCCCGGTCCGGCGAGGACGGAGCGCCGCGCCGGCAGGCCCTCGGGCAACAGGGCGTCGAGAGCTCGTTGGAAAACCTCGTTGACCAGGCCGTCCGGGACGGTCACGGGCCGGCCTTCCGAAGCCACCAGCAGTGGGCAGGGGCCCGTCCGGCTGCCGCCTCCCACTGCGGGCTCCACGACCACCAGTGGTTCGACCACGCCTGGGATCCCCACCTGGTGATCGGCTCGAACGGGGGCGTGCCTTTCCCCTTCGCCGCCGGCTCCCCCCATGGGAGCGGTGCGTCGTCCGCGTCGACGAGGAGACTGCGCACGGCGTTCGGGGCAAGTCACACCGCCTGCCAGAGCGAGCAGTAGTCGATCCGGCTCGCCACGGCCAGGCCACACGACTCACAGGCCATGTTGGGGCCGTCCGCCCCGTCGAGGCCGCAGGAGTAGCCGCCGCCCCGCTCAGTGACCAGCAGAGTGCCTCGGGCGTCTCCGGGTGAGATGACTGTCGCGCCGGGGGCGCCGTCGGACAGGGCGTGGACCGGCGCGTAGATGCCGCGTGCTGCCGCCTCGTCCGGATCGATGTCCTTCCACACCCGCCACGGCGGCCCCCAGGGCTCAGGATCCACGGCGAACGTGCCCGACTCCATGAGCACCGGGAGCTGAATCCCGCGCCCAGCCCAGAGCGACGAAGTGCAGAAGGCAACTCCGCCGAACGGAGAAGTAGGCGGCGGGCGGACGCGAGAACGTGTAGCTCTCAGCAGTAGGGACGGCGCCTGAGCCTCACAGTGTGGCGCCGTAGGATCCGGCGCCGTGCGTCACGGCTGCGGTTGTGCCGTCGGCGAGGACTCCGGTGATCCGGAAGTACGTCGTGTCGCCGTGGACCCGCGGCACGTAGGCCTTGAAGAGGGGGCCCTTGGAGCTCGCGACCGTGCTGACTCGTTCGTAGGTGTGGGTGGACGCGTTCCACTTGTCCAGCTGGTACTCGGAGATGGTGCCGCAGAGGGTCTCTTCGTCGCAGGTCCACTGGACGTATCCGAGAGTGCCCACGGTGTCGGGGTTGGCGATGGTGAGCGGGCCGGTGTCCGTGCCGCGGGCGTCGTCGGGCCTGTTGTCGGGCTCGGTGACGGTGGCCGTGGAGGCGTCGGCCCAGGGGATGTGGTTGTCCCAGCGGTCGAGCGCCGCGACGAAGAAGGTCACCGTCTCGCCGTCCAGGGGACCTGCGCACAGCAGCTCGTCCGGTATGTCCCTGTCAGGGAACGTCGACCCGGCGTCGCTGCACCCGGTGGTGTCGTAGTGGATGCTGCCGTCGGGCCGCTGGACGACGCGGGCGGCGACGTAGTGCAGGCCGCTCTCGGCGGGGGCGCCCCAGCTCAGCACGATGCCGTCCGCCCGCGGGGTCGCGGTCAGGCCGGTGAGCGCGGGCGGGGGAACGCTGTCGGGGGTCACCGTGACCGGCTCCGACATCGGGGACACGTTGCCGGCGGCATCGGTGACCACGGCGGCGTAGGTGTAGGTCGTGCCGTCGAACGCCGGCAGTGCGTCCGTGAAGGTCTCGATCGACGGTGAGGCCGCCGTCACCGTCGCGAGGAGGTCGGGGTTGTCGCCGAGGCTGTCGCCGGTGGAGCGGTAGAGCTTGAGGGTGCCGCCGGTGCGCAGCTCGTTCTGGGTGCGCTCGCTGGGCTGGTCCCAGCTGATGTCGAGGGAGCTGGCCGTCCCCGACTTGTGGGCCACGGCGAGGACGGGTGCCGTCGGAACGACGGTGTCGGGCGGGGTGACCGTCAGGACGGGGGTCCGCTCGGACACGTTCCCCGCGCGGTCGGTGGCCTGGACGACGTACTGGCGTCGCCTGCCGTCGGATGTCACGTCGGGGTCGGTCCACGTGGTCTTGTTGGTCGGCCCCATGGAGATCCAGCCACCGTCCGCGACCTGTCGGTACACCTGATACGGATAGGCGGCGAGATCCATCTCCTTGTTGAGCGCCCAGGTGACGGTGGTGGAGCCGGCGCGTTTGTCGTACGCCGCCTTCGTCCCCGCGGGCGCGAGCGGGGCGACGTCGTCCGGGCCCGAAGTGCCGGGCGTGTAGGCGAACTTGACGGCGGCGGAGCCGGTCCAGTTGACGTAGTCGACGCGGAGGACGTGGGTGCCGCGGGGGATGGTGAGGGCGACGGTCTTGGAGACGGTGGCGGTGCCGTTCTTCCACAGGTCGATCTTGCGTACGCCGTCGAGGTAGACGCGGATGCCGTCCTGCCCGGACGCGGTGAACGCGAAGGGCCCGCCGGAGCCGAAGTCACGGGTCACGGGTCACGGTCCAGCGGACGCCGAAGTTGTCCTTGCCTACGCCGGAGACGCCGGGCGCGTTGGTGCCCCAGTTCTCGCTGACCGCCGTGTCGCAGTCCGTGCGCTTCGCCGCACCCGAGAAGGCGGTGTTCGCGAAGACCTGCCGGGTGTAGGTGTTCGTCGTGCAGGTCGCCGCCGACGCCGACGAGGTGGCCACCGCGGCGAGACCGCCCGTCAGCACGGTCACCACCGCGGTCGCGGCGGCCAGACGGGATCTTCCGACACTGCTCACTGAGTCCCCTTTTGGACACGTGGCTGCCCCGCAGGCAGTCCTACCGGAACAGGGGATTCATGAGAGCAGCCTGTGGTTTGTACGGCCAAACGGTTTCTTGGCGCTTTCGACGACAGGGCATCGGGTGACTGCTTTGATTTGCGCCGCTTCGCCCCGACTACGGCCGACAGACCCACCTGTTCGCGACGTCCAAGCCCGCGTCAGCAGTGGCAACCAGGCCTCCTCGCCTGGCTGTTGCCACAGGAACACCCATAGAAAATCGGTGGCCGCCCGACCCGGCCGACCCCACGCTGTACGCCATGGAACAACCGCGACACACGATCCGTGCGGCCTACTCGGAGAGCACGATCACCGTCTATCAGGCGTACTCCCCCGAGATCGGCCTGCCCGCCGTCCGCGACGGCCGTTTCTCCGCCGGGTGGAAGCGGGACAGGATGACGTGGATCAAGCCGTCGTTCCTGTGGATGATGTACCGCTGCGGCTGGGGTGCGAAGGAGGGGCAGGAGACGGTTCTCGCCGTCGAGATCAGCCGTGACGGCTTCGAGTGGGCGCTGCGCAACGCGTGTCTGTCGAGCTACGTCCGCGGGGTGCACCCCGACCGAGCAGCCTGGCAGCGTCAGTTGAAGCGCGCGCCCACCCGCGTCCAGTGGGACCCCGAGCGGGACCTGCGCCTCCAGCCCCTGCCGTACCGATCCCTGCAACTGGGGCTCTCCGGCGAGGCCGTACGGCGCTACGCGGACGAGTGGACGGTCGCCATCCGCGACGTGACTCCGCTCGCCCATCGTCTCCACGCGCTCGTCAGCCGTGGGGAGTTGGACTCCGCCACGCGGCTGCTGCCCCAGGAACTTCCTTATCCCGCTGGAGCGGAATCGCTTGCCCACCTCCTGGAATGACGGGCCGGCTCGCACGACAGCCGACCGCGGCCGAAGGATGAGCGGCGACCTCGACGGAGACCGAGACAGGCTCTCCGCGCTGTGGCGGCGCCAGTTCCCGAAGGGGCCTCCCGTCGCCCACGAACTGCGCGCCGCGTACAGCGACCGCTGGGTGCGTTTCCACAGCCTCCCGGGCTCGAAGCGCTATCCGGAGACCGGGGACGAGTACGCCGTCGTCCTCCACCGGTGCAACACGGTCCGGGCAGGAACTCCCGCCGGAGCGACACGAGACGCACCCCAAGGCACCCGACGGATGACGCTCGCGTACGACGACGATCGCGAGGTCGCGGACGTCATCGCGGCGAGTCCCGAAGAACGGGACCGGCTGCGCGAGAGTCACCGTGACTGGCTGCCTCGCCATCCGAGCGGCCTTTGAGCAAAACCTCTCCGGAGAGGCCGTACGGCGCGTGAGATGAACGCGCCGGTGGGCAGCGGCCGGCTCGACTCGGCGGCGCGACTGCTGCCCCCGGAGCCGGCCTACCCCATGGCCATCGAAGCGGCTCAGCCCTCCGCGCGTGCCGGCAGCCGCCAGCCCGGGCGGGGGAAGTGGCAGGTGTAGCCGTCCGGGTAACGCTGCAGGTAGTCCTGGTGCTCGGGCTCGGCCTCCCAGAAGGGGCCGACCGGCTCCACCTCGGTGACGACCTTGCCGGGCCACAGGCCGGAGGCGTCCACGTCGGCGATCGTGTCCTCGGCGATGCGCTTCTGCTCGTCGTCGACGTAGTAGATCGCCGAGCGGTAGCTGAGGCCGATGTCGTTGCCCTGGCGGTTCTTGGTGCTCGGGTCGTGGATCTGGAAGAAGAACTCCAGGAGCGCGCGGTAGTCGGTCTTCTCGGGGTCGTAGAGGATCTCTATGGCCTCCGCGTGCGTGCCGTGGTTGCGGTAGGTCGCGTTCTCCACGTCACCGCCGGTGTATCCGACGCGGGTCGCCGTCACGCCCGGGAGCCGGCGGATCAGCTCCTCCATCCCCCAGAAACATCCGCCCGCCAGTACGGCCCTCTGCGTCTGCGCAGCCATCGCGATACCTCCACTTTCTGTCGGCTCGGTCACCCACAGTCCACAACGCGCGGGGACGCCCCGCGATTCCGTACCCCGCGCACCGGCCGGAATGCCGTACGACTGGACGGCCGCGCGGCCGCGCTCCCCGTCACCCTCAGTACCGCGCCGCGCTCTCGAGCAGCGGCGGATACACGGCGCTCGGCACTCCGTCGACCGTCGCGCCCGCGTACTTGAGCATGGTCCCGACCTGCTGGTTGAGGTCGTGGGGGAAGTTGAGGGTGGGTGCGGACGCGTCGTCGAGGGCGGCCGTCTGGGCCGGGGTGAGCCGGAGGTCCAGGGCGGCGAGGTTGGCTTCGAGGTGGGACAGGGTGCGGGGACCGATGAGGGTGGAGGTGACGCCGGGGCGGGAAAGGACCCAGGACAGCGCGGTGGCCGCGGAGGTCGCGCCCGCCTGCTCGGCCACCTCGGCGAGGGCGTCGATCACCTTGAACTGGGCGGCAGTCGGGGCGCCGAGGACGGCGGAGCGCCTGGTGTCGGCGGGAGTCGACTGGGTGCGGGTGTATTTCCCGGACAGGTAGCCGCTCTTGAGCGGGCTCCACGGCAGGACGCCCATCCCCGCGTCCTGGGCCAGCGGGATCAGCTCGCCCTCGATGGTGCGTTCCAGGAGGGAGTACTCCATCTGGAGTGCGGTGATGGGCGTCCAGTCGCGCAGCAGCGCCATGGTGTGGGCCTTCGCGGTGAACCAGGCGGGGGTGTCGGAGAAGCCGACGTAGCGGATCCTGCCCGCCGTCACCAGGTCGTCCAGGGTGCGCAGGGTCTCCTCGACCGGTGTGGAACGGTCGTGGTTGTGCAGCCAGTACAGGTCGATGTAGTCGGTGCGCAGGCGGCGCAGCGAGTCCTCGACCTGGCCGAGGATCGCCTTGCGGCTCGCGCCGCCGCCGTTGGGGTCGCCGAGGTGGAGGTTGCCGTAGAACTTGGTGGCGAGGACCAGACGGTCGCGCAGGCCGGGGCGGGCGGCGAGGAAGTCGCCGAGGATCGCCTCGGAGTGGCCGTTGGTGTAGAAGTTCGCGGTGTCGACGAAGTTGCCGCCGCGGTCGAGGTAGGCCTGGAGGATCTTCTCGGACTCCTCGACGCCGGTGCCGAAGCCGCCGTCCTCGCCGAAGTTCATCGCCCCGAGGCAGAAGGGGCTGACCTTGAGACCGGACCGGCCGAGACCGACGTACGAGTCGAGTGCGTCGAATGACATGAAAGTGCTCCTGCGGAGAGTGGGCGGGAAACCGACTCCTCGATCACACCACCGTGAGCAGGTACGTTGTTAGGGCGATCCTGTCGGGTGCTTGCACGATCCTGTCGACTTGAGAGGTGGGTACGCGCGTGGACCCTCACGCCCTCCTGGGCGAACTGCGTGCCCTGATCGACCGGCACGCCGACCGTGGGCCCCTCGCCGTCGACGGTCTGCTGCTGACCCGGGCGGTCCGGCCCGAGGAGCCGAGCGCGAGTCTCGCCCGTCCGGTGCTGGCGGTCGTCGCGCAGGGCTCGAAGCGGCTCACCCTGGGCGACCGCGTCCATGACTACGGGGCCGGGCAGTATCTCGTCGTCTCGGTCGACCTGCCGGTTGCCGGACACTACACACAGGCCGGCCCCGAAGTACCCTTCCTCGCCTGCGGGTTCACCCTCGAACCCGCGAAGATCGCCGCACTGCTCCTGGAGGCCGGCGCCGACCCGCTCCCCCGCAGGGCGGCCCCGCACGGCCTCGCCGTGTGCGACGCGCCCGCCGAACTCCTCGACGCGACGGTCCGGTTGCTACGGCTGCTCGACCGTCCCGGCGACGCGCAGGTGCTCGCGCCGTTGATCGAGAAGGAGATCCTGTGGCGGCTGATCACCGGTGAACAGGGCGCTCTCGTACGGCAGATCGGGCTCGCCGACAGTCAACTCACCCATATCGGCAGGGCCATTCGCTGGATCCGGGACCACCACACGGAGACGCTCCGCATCGAGGACCTGGCCCGCCTGGCCGGCATGAGCGCCTCCCCCTTCCACCGGCACTTCCGCGCGGTGACGGCGCTGACCCCGATCCAGTACCAGAAGCGGATCCGCTTGCAGGAGGCCCGGCTGCTGCTGATGAGCGGCGCGCGGGACATCGCCGACATCGGTTTCGCGGTCGGCTACGACAGCGCGTCCCAGTTCAGCCGCGAATACCGCCGCGCGTTCGGCAGACCGCCGGGGCAGGACGCGCTGCGGCTGCGGGGCGAGGCGGCGCCCTCACCCCTATGACTCCGGACGCCAAAAGCGTGTGACAGCGCCGCGGCGACGGGCTTTGATGCGTTGGTGAGCGAGCCGAGCAAGCCCAGGTCCAGCACTTTCCTGATCGGCGGAGGATGGGGTACCCCCGTCGTCTACGAGCCCTTCCTGCGCGCCGCGGGTGGCTCCGCCCGTTCCGCGCCCCGCATCGCCTGCGTGATCGTCGACGAGGGCGAGGGCGACGGGGACCGTCAATTCGCGCGCTACGACGCCGTGTTGAGGGCCGCCGCCGACTGCACACCCGTACCGTCGCTCGTGCCGATCGGCGGGCGCTTCGACCTCGACGCGGTCTCGGACGTGGACGGGCTGCTGGTGTGCGGCGGGCTGACCCCCGCCTACCAGGACGCCTTCGCGGACTGTCTCGACCTGTTGCCCGGCCTTCTCGCCGAGCGGCGCGTCCCGTACGCCGGGTTCTCCGCCGGGGCCGCGCTCGCCGCGCGGTCGGCCGTCGTCGGCGGGTGGTTGCTGGACGGCGTTCCGGTGTGCCCGGAGGACACGGCCGAGGACCTCGAAGAGATCGCCGTACGGCCGGGGTTGGGGCTCGCGCCCTTCGCGGTGGACGCGCACGCGGCGCAGTGGGGGACGCTGCCGCGGTTGATCGCCGCCGTCGGCCGCCATCGGCTCCCGCACGGTGTCGCCCTCGACGAGAACACCCTCGTCGAGGTGGCGGCGGACGGACGTGCGCATGTCTCCGGGCCGGGGCGGGCGCACTCGGTGCGGCCGGCGGCGGACGGCGGTGTGCTCGTACGGTCCTATGGCGCAGGCGAGTCGTTTCTCGCGCACTGAGCCCCCCGGCCGACCCACTCCGACGGCAAGTTAAGGTAAGCCTTACCTGGCCAGTTTTCAGCGGAGAGTCGGAGTGACAGTGACAGTGCGCGCGTTCAAGAGGAGGGCTGTCACGGCGGTGGCCGCCGTGACCGTCGTCGGGGGGTTGCTGGCCGGGTGCTCGTCCTCCTCCGCCGACAACGATGCCGAGAAGACGACCGAGGGCTCGCAGAACAAGGTGATCGGCGCCTCGGAGGGCCCGTCCGCCGCACCGAGCACCCTCGCGACCGGCATGGGCGCGGACACCGACACCGACGGGACCTTCCCCCGGACCGTCACCCACTTCGAGGGCAGGACGACGATCAAGGCGAAGCCCACGAAGATCGCCGTGCTGAGCACCGGGCAGCTCGACGACCTGCTCTCCCTCGGCACCGTCCCTACCGCCACCACCCGCGCCGACAACGCCGGGCTCGTCCCCGACTACCTCGCCGACGCCTTCCCGGCCGACAAGTCGAAGCTCGCCGCGATGACGGACGCGGGCACCCGCCAGGCACCCAACCTGGAGACGCTCGCCGCCGCCAAGCCCGACCTGATCCTCGCCAACGACTCGCTCGGCGACCTCTACCCCAAGCTGTCGAAGATCGCGCCTACCGTCGTCACGGCCGGCAACGGCATCAACTGGAAGCGCGACCTGCTGCTCGTCGGCGACGCGATCGGCAAGGGCGAGCAGGCGCAGAAGCTGCTCGACGAGATCGTCGAGGACGCGCACGAGAAGGGTGAGGCGCTGTCGAAGACCTCCGTGTCGATGCTGCGGTTCACGCCCGGCCGGACCCGGATGTTCGGTGTCTCGTCCTTCACCGGTTCCATCGCCGTCGACATGGGGCTCGACCGGCCCAAGTCTCAGCAGTTCAAGGCGATTTCGCAGGACATCGGCGCGGAGAGCATCGACTCGGCCGACGGTGACTGGATCTTCTACTCGGTACAGGGCGACGCGGGTAGGACGGACGCGGCGAGCGTCCTCGCCGGACCGCTGTGGAAGTCGATGAAGGCCGTCAAGGCCGGGCACGCGGTGAAGGTCGACGACGACCCCTGGTACCTCAACGCGGGCCCCACCGCCGCCCGCCTCGTCGTCCTCCAACTCGCCGAGGACATAAGCAAGTAGCGAGTTCTTCCACAAGGTCATGAGCCTCAAGCGCCTCGCCTGGCCGGCGGCCACCCTCGCGGTGGCCGCCGCCGTGCTGCTCAGCCTCGCCGTCGGCACCCGCCAGATCCCACCGGCTACGGTCCTCAACGCCCTTCTGCACGGCGGGAGTTCACCCGACGCCCTGGTCGTACGGTCGCTGCGGCTGCCCCGCACCGAGATCGGACTGACGGCGGGCGCGGCGCTCGGCGTGGCGGGCGCCGCACTCCAGGCCGTCACCCGCAACCCGCTCGCCGACCCGGGCATCCTCGGCCTCAGCCAGGGCGCGGCGGCCGGCGTCGTCCTCGCCATCGCGACCGGCCTCGCGAGCGGTTTCGAGGGCTACGTCCGGTACGCCTTCGCCGGTGCCGTCCTCGCCGCCTGCCTGGTCTACGGCATCGCCGCGCGCGGCCGCGGCGGGGCGTCCCCGGTCAAACTCGCCCTCGCCGGTACGGCGTTGTCCGCGATGACCGCCGGTGGTACGACCGTCGTCCTGACCTCCAGCTCGGCCACCCTGGACCAGTTCCGGTTCTGGCAGGTCGGCTCGCTGAGCGGGCGGGACGCCGACACCGTCGTACGGATGCTGCCGTTCCTGGCGGTGGGCGCGGTGCTGGTGCTCGCCTGTGCGCGCGGGCTGGACGCGCTGGCGCTCGGGGACGAGACGGCGCGGGCGCTGGGGCACCGGGTGGGGGTCGTACGGGTGTGTGCGGCGCTCGGCGCGACCCTGTTGGTGGCGTCGGCGGTGGCCGCGGCCGGTCCGATCGCCTTCGTCGGACTCGCCGTCCCGCATCTGGCCCGGCGCCTCACCTCGGGCGGACACCGCGCCCTGCTGCCCCTGTCCGCGCTGCTCGGTGCGGCGCTGCTGGTCGCGGCGGACTCGGCGGGCCGGGTGGTGCGGGCGCCTGCGGAGGTGCCGGCCGGGGTGATGACGGCGCTGGTGGGAGTGCCGGTGCTGGTGGTGCTGGTACGACGCAGGGGAACCGCGCTATGAGCACCACCGGCGTCACGGTCCTCCGCCCCCGCCCCACCATCTCCCTGCTCCTGCACCGCCGTTCGGCCGTCGTGGCCGTAACTCTCGTACTGCTGCTGGCCGTTGCGACGGTCGCGGCGGCCTGTCTCGGCCAGACCTACATCCCGCCCGCCGAGGTGTGGCACACGCTGCGTACCGGTTCGGGGCCGTACGACCTTGTCGTCAACGAGTTGCGGGTGCCGCGGATCGTGCTGGGGGCGCTGGTCGGGGTGGCGCTGGGGCTCGCGGGGGCGCTGGTGCAGACCGTCACGCGGAATCCGCTGGCCAGCCCGGACGTGATCGGGGTCGGGCACGGTGCCGCCGCCGCGACCGTGCTCGCGCTGTCCACCGGTCTTGTCGCCTCGCCGGGTGCGATGCCCGTCGTCTCCGTGGTGGGCGGGCTCGCCGCCGCCGCGCTGGTGTACGTGCTGGCGTGGCGGCACGGGATGCAGCCAAGTCGGTTCGTGCTGACGGGAGTTGGTATCGGGGTCGCGCTGTCGGCCGTCGTGCAGCTGTATCTCGCCGACAGCGAGCTGGAGGCCGCCGAGCAGGTGAAGCTGTGGCTGACCGGCTCGCTGAACGGGCGCGGCTGGGAGCAGGCGGGGCCGCTGGCCGTCGTACTGCTGGTGTGTCTGCCCGCGCTGGTGTGGGCGAGCCGGGCCGTACGGCCGCTCGGGCTCGACGCCGACACGGCTGCCGCGCTCGGGGTGCGGGTGGACCGGACGCGGCTCGCGCTGACCGTGCTCGGGGTGGTGCTGGCGGCGACGGCGACGGGGGCGGCGGGGCCGATCGGGTTTGTCGCGCTGACCGCACCGCAGTTGGCCCGGCGGCTCACCCGTACGCCTCAACTGCCGTTGCTGTGTTCGGCGTTGACGGGTGCGGTGATTCTGGTGACGGCGGATCTCGCCGCCCGCACGGTGCTGCCCCCACTGGAGGTTCCGGTGGGGGCGCTCACCTCGTTGGTCGGGGGGCCGTATCTGCTCTGGCTGTTGGGGCGGAACAGGGTGGGAGGCTGAGGTTCGTCGGCGCCCGCGGGCCGGTGGGGGCTGGCCGCGCAGTTCCCCGCGCCCCTAAAAGACGCAGGGCGACCGGTGTCTTTAGGGGCGCGCACCGCGCCCCTAAAAGCGCCTGCGCTGGTCCGACCCTTCAGGGGCGCGGGGAACTGCGCGACCAGCCCCCACACACCCGCACCCGACAACGCACCACGCCCCGCACCCCTAAAAGCGCCTGTGCTGCTCCCACCTAAAGGGGCGCGGGGAACTGCGCGACCAGCCCCCACACACCCGCACCCGACAACGCACCGACCACCGCGCCTGCAAAGCGCCTGCGCTGGTCCGACCCTTCAGGGGCGCGGGGAACTGCGCGACCAGCCCCCACACACCCGCACCCGACAGCGCACCGCCCCCCACGCCCCTGCTAGAAGCGACGCAGTCAGATCGTGGCGGTGTCGATCACGAAGCGGTAGCGGACGTCACTCGACAGCACCCGCTCGTACGCCTCGTTGATCTGGTCCGCCGAGATCAGCTCGATCTCCGCGCCGAAGCCGTGCTCGGCGCAGAAGTCCAGCATCTCCTGGGTCTCCCGGATGCCGCCGATGCCGGACCCGGCGAGGGTCTTGCGGCCGCCGATCACAGAGAACAGGTTGAGGGAGACGGGCTCCTCGGGGGCGCCCACGTTGACCAGCGCGCCGTCCGTCTTCAGCAGCGAGAGGTACGCGCCGAGGTTGAGCGGCGCCGACACGGTGGAGATGATCAGGTCGAGGCTGCCGCGCAGTTCCTCGAAGGTCTTCGGGTCGCTGGTCGCGTAGTAGTGGTCGGCGCCGAGCTTGAGGCCGTCCTCCTTCTTGCTCAGGGTCTGCGAGAGGACGGTGACCTCCGCGCCGAGCGCGTGCGCGATCTTGACGCCCATGTGGCCGAGGCCGCCCATGCCGACGATCGCGACCTTCTTGCCGGGGCCGGCGTTCCAGTGCTTCAGCGGGGAGTACAGGGTGATACCGGCGCAGAGCAGCGGGGCGGCCACGTCGAGGGAGATGCCCTCGGGGATGCCGAGGACGAAGTTCTCGTCGACGACGATCTTCTCGGCGTAGCCGCCGTAGGTGGGCTCGCCGTTCTTGTCGAGCGCGTTGTACGTGCCGACGTTGCCGCCGGTGCAGTACTGCTCGAGGCCGGCCTTGCAGTTGTCGCACTCGCGGCAGGAGTCGACCATGCAGCCGACGCCGACGCGGTCGCCGACCTGGAACTTGGTGACACCGGGGCCGACCTCGGAGACGATGCCGGCGATCTCGTGGCCGGGCACCATCGGGAAGATGGCCTCGCCCCAGCCCTCGCGGGCCTGGTGGATGTCCGAGTGGCAGATGCCGGCGAACTTGATGTCGATCAGGACGTCGAACTCGCGGACCGCCCGGCGCTCGATCGTGGTGCGCTCCAGGGGAGCCTTGGCGGCGGGGGCTGCGTAAGCGGCGACTGTGGTCATGCCGGAACACTCCTAGGGGGATGTGCGCCCGGCTGCCTTCCGGCCGGGCACGCTGTACAGCCTGCCCGATCGCTCTACGGCTACCCAGGCCACGCTTCTGCGTACGTCCGCTGTGCCTACCACCAGCGAGGTCAGGCTCATGGACGTACGACCGGGAATACTGGAGCACATGGACGAACAGCCCGAATCCGCCACCGAGCCCCTGGACCCCGGCCGGCCGCTGGACCAGCGTGCCGAGCTCAGCGAGTTCCTGCGCACCCGGAGGGCCCGGCTGAAGCCGGAGGACGTCGGGCTGCCGGACTTCGGGCGGCACCGCAGGGTGCCCGGGCTGCGGCGCGAGGAGCTGGCGCAGCTGGCCGGGGTGTCGGTGGCGTACTACACACGGCTCGAGCAGGGCAACGGGCGGAACGTGTCGGCGGAGGTCCTCGACGCGATCGCCCGCGCGCTGCGCCTCTCCGATGCCGAGTCCTCGCACCTCACCCACCTGGCGAAGCCGAAGCAGCACAAGAAGAAGTCGTCGACCCCGGCCCAGCACGTGCGGGGGCCGCTGCGGCAGCTGCTCGACACGATCGACACGGTTCCGGCGTACATCTCGGGCCGGCGCACGGACATTCTGGTGTGGAACCGGATGGCCGCGGCCGTCTTCGGCGACTGGTCCGAGCTGCCGCCGCAGGAGCGGAACTGGGCGCGGCTGGTGTTCCTGCGGCCCGAGTACCGGGACCTGTTCGTGGAGTGGGAGCAGAAGGCGGCGGACATCGTCAGCATGCTGCGGATGGACGCGGGCTACTGCCCGGACGACCCGCGGCTGTCCGCGCTGGTGGGCGAACTCTCCGTGAAGAGCGCGGAGTTCAGGCGGCTGTGGGCGACCCACGACGTCAAGGAGAAGACCTACGGCGTCAAGCGCCTCCTCCACCCACTGGTCGGCGACCTCACCCTCCACTTCGAGGGCTTCCGCCTGGCGGACGGCTCCGACCAGATCCTCGTCACCTACCACGCGGAACCGGGCTCCCCGTCCGCCGACGCCCTCCGCCTCCTCGCCAGCTGGGGCACGGACGCGACCCGCGCGGGCACGGCATCGGCGGACCGCCCCGGCCTCACTCCGTGACACCGAGGTCGGCCCGCATCAGCCGCCGCATCGCGGTCAGCCGGGGCTCGGCCTCCTTCAGGTCGAGCATGATCCGCTCGGCGTTCTCGCCGTCCCGCGTCAGCCCCCGGTCGAGCCGTTTCACGGCGGCGTCGGCGGCCACGAGGACCTCGTTCACCGCACGCGACGCGTCCAGGACACGTTCGGGCACGACCATCTGCGCCTCGGCGTAACGGTCCCGGTGCTCACGCCGCGCCTCTTCCAGCTGGTCGCGCTCCCGCTCGGTGTAGACACCGTCGCGGATGCGGTGCAGCGCGTCCTTGAGCAGCGTATGAAAGTGCCGCGAGGAACGGTTCATCGCCGTATAGGCATCCCGCCGCTCCTCGAACAACCGCCTGCGCTCGGCCACTTGGACATCCTCGGCCCGCTGCCGGGCGGTGAGACGCTGACTGAGGACGGGCGCGAAGAGCGTACCGAGCACACCGACGACGGCGGTGATCATGGCGGTGACGGCGGCGGTCATGCGGTGACCCTACGGTCCCCGGGTACGGCAATGTCACCCCTGATACGGCGGCATCGACCCCCAGCCCCACCGTGGCACCGGCTGTTCCGCCGGTGGCTGGGCGTCCGGGCCGGAGAAGTACACGGCCAGGCGCGTGCCCCACTCCACATACGCGACGAACGCCGAGCGGAACTCCGCGTCCGTCGGGAGGCCCGCGTCGTCCGCCGCGTCCTGGACGAGGTTGACCCAACGCCGTCGCTGGGGCTCGGTGATGTGTTTGCCGAAGTGTTTGGCGACCATGTGGCCGTGGCCGCCCTGGGTCTCGGAGTAGGCGGCCGGGCCGCCGAAGACCTCGGCCAGCCAGAGGGCGACGTGCGCGGCGTGCGCGGGCGCGAGGTCGGCGAAGAGAGGGGCGAGGAGGTCGTCCTTGAGCACCTTGTCGTAGAAGACCTCGGTCAGCCGGGAGAAGGCCTCCGCACCGCCCGCCCAGTCGTACAGGGTGGGGACGGCCGAGCCGTTTCCGCGGACCGCCGTCGGTTCGTAGTGGCGCATCTCCTCGATGTCCTCCACGTACGGGCCGATCTCGGCGAGGAACGGCGGGAACAGGTCCGACCTGCGGAAACCCTCCAGGTGCGCCTCGGTGGACGTCCAGGTGATGCGGAGCACGAAGGACTCGGGATCCTCCTCGCAGCGGGCCAGTTCGTACGCCACGCACTGCGGGGCCGCGGCCAGCTGACGTGCGGCACGGGTGTAGGCGGCCAGGAACTGTGCCGACCGCTGCTCGGGGATGCGGTACCGGATGTACTCGACGGTCTGGGCTGTCATGGGGCCACAGAAACACGAAGGGCCCGCCGGAAGCTGCACTTCCGGCGGGCCGTTCGCTGTCGGCCTACTCAGGTACTAGCGGTTCACTTGGCGTAGTACGCGTTGTAGATCGAGATCGTCGACTTGTTGCCCTTCTTGTCGGCGATCTTGGCGTGGAAGGAGATGGCCTTGCCCTTGGCGGGGTTGGTGACGGTGATCTTGCCGTTGACCACGGGGATCTTCTTCCAGGTCTGGCCGTAGTCGTACGACACCCACACGCCGAGCGACTTGAGGTTGCGGCCGGCCGCCGCGCCCTCGACGGTGACCGGGAAGGTCACCTTCTTGCCGGCCTCGACGCGGCTGTCCAGGCCGGTGACCGCGTGGAAACGGGCCGTGGAGACCGGGAGTTGGGCGACGGTGTCACCGGACGGCTTCTTCGAGGAGAACGTCCAGCTCGCGTCGATCCGGGTGGAGGCGGCGGCGACCTTGACGCTGCGGATGACCGAAGTGGTCAGTCTGTACGAGGCGTTGGCGGCCGGGACCTTGAACGTGTCCCCGCCGAACAGCGGGTCCTTGTTGGAGCCGATCTTGGTGCCGTTGCGGTACAGGGTCGTGTTGACCGAGGTGAACGTCGACGAGCCCGGGTTGCCCTGGGAGTCGGCGAACAGCGGCACCAGCCCGGCGATGTCGTTGCCCATGCGGAACACGCCGTAGTCGGCGGTGAGACGGGGCCCGAAGACGGCCGTGTTGAAGGTCTTCGAGTAGGTCTGGCCGGCCTTGAAGGTCTGCAGGTCGTTCAGGGTGTAGTAGGCCTCCGTGATCGGGAAGCCGTCCGCGTCGAGCCCGCCGTCCTGCTCGAACTCCAGCCCCCACTGCACTCCGTTGATGGTGGAGACGTGCAGGGTGCGGGTGCCGGGCAGCTTCTGCTGGACGCCGGTGGCGGAGCCGCCGATGCCGTTGGGCAGATAGCCGAAGGCGGCCACCTGACCCGTCTTGCCGCTCGCCGCGGCGCCCATGCGGGCCTTCACCGTGGCGAGTTCACTCGCCTTGTAGTGCTTGGTGTAGCCGGTGGCGAGCTGCTTGACCTTGGCCGCGGTCGTGGTGTCGTACTGCTCGTCGGCGCCCTTGATGTAGTGGGCGTCCCACTGCTCGGTCAGCGAACCGTCGGTGATCTGCGGACCGAGGTGCGCGGTACGGAAGTTGGCGTACGTCTCCAGGAACCAGCCGAAGGAGACGCCCCCGTCGCCGGTCTCGAGCAGGTAGGCCGGTGACGCGAAGACCGACTTGGCGCCGGCGTCGGGCACCGTGATGTCGACCGGCTTGGTCGTACGGGCGTCGAGGGTCAGCGTGGTGTCCTTGCTGATGTCCAGCTTGGGCCGGGAGAGCCAGTCGGCACCCTTGGCCGCGTCCTCCGGGTCCACGAAGATCGCGCCGTCGAGGACGTAACCGCCCTTGGGGACACGGATCTTGACGGTGCCCGAGGCGTCGTAGGGGCTGAAGAACTGGCCGTTGCCGAGGCCGGAGACGCCCGCCACCGAGGCGCTGTAGTAGGTGGCGGGGGTGCCGTCACGGTTGACGAACTTCAGCGTCAGGTCGTACGACTGCACCTCGCGCACCACGGCCGCGGCCGTACGGACGCTCTGTCCGCCGCCGGTCGCCGTCACATACGCGGAGTAGGCGCCGTCGAGCGTGCCGCCGAGCTTGGTGTTGACGGTCAGGGCGACCGAGGCCTTGCCGCCGGCGGGGACGGTCACCTTCGTGGCGCCCAGCTTGAAGAAGCCCGCGGGGGCGGTGTGGCCCTTCGGGTCGGTGGCCGCCGCCGTGAGGCTGAGGGTGACGGCCGTGGTGCCGAGGTTGCGGTAGGTGAGTTCCTTGGCGACCGGGGTGTCGTCGGTGTGCGGCCACTGCTGCACGCCGAAGCTCACCGACACCGGGTCGGCGATGACGCTCTGCTTGATGGCCTTGTCGACGGCGATACGGCCCGAACCCTGCTGGAACGGCGTGTACTTGCCGCCCTTCGCGGACCCGGTCAGCACGCCCTTCAGCTCGGCGTAGCCCCACGTGGGGTGCTCCTGCTTGAGGAGGGCTGCGGCGCCCGCGACGTGCGGGGTCGCCATCGACGTACCCGAGATGGTCAGGTAGCCGGGCGGGTTCTCGCCGACCTCCTGGTCGATGAGGCTGCCGGGTGCGGCGGCTGCCGTGATGTCGACGCCGGGCGCGGTGACGTCCGGCTTGATGGCGCCGTCGCCGAGGCGCGGGCCGGTGGAGGAGAAGTCGGCGAGCTTGTCGTTGCCGTCGACCGCGCCGACGGTGATGGCCGCGTCCGCGCTGCCGGGCGAACCGATCGACTCCGGGCCCTCGTTGCCCGCCGCGATGGCGAAGAGGATGCCCTTCTCGGCGGAGAGCTTGTTGACCTCCGCCTCCAACGGGTCGATGCCCGGGGTGTCCTGACCGCCGAGGCTCAAGTTGACGATGTCGGCGCCCTCTTGGGCCGCCCACTCCATGCCCGCCAGGATGCCGGAGTCGTCGCCGGAGCCGGTGTCGTCGAGGACCTTGCCGCTGAGGATCTTCGCGTCGGGCGCGACACCCTTGTACTTGCCGTGCGACTTCGCGCCGGTGCCCGCCGCGATGGACGCGACATGGGTGCCGTGTCCGACGCGGTCCTTGGTGTCGGCGGAGGTGGAGAAGTTCTTGGCCTCGATCACCTGCGTCTTCAGGTCCGGGTGGTCGGCGTCGACCCCGGTGTCCAGTACGGCGATCTTGACGCCCTTGCCTGTGTAGCCGGCGGCCCATGCCTTGGGGGCGCCGATCTGCGGCACGGACTTGTCGAGGCTGGCCTTTCGGACGCCGTCGAGCCAGACGTGCGCGATCCCGGAGGCCGTACGGTCGCCGTTGGTGACCGCGTCCCACAGCTCGGGGGCGTCCTGCTGCGGGGTCTGCACGGCGTCGGCGTTCAGGGTCTTCAGGGACCGGCGCAGCGTGCCCGCGTCGCGGACGTCGGCGCGGGTGGCGGCCGCGGCGCCCTGGTAGCCGACGATGACCTTCAGGCCGGCCTTCTGGGAGGCGCGCTCGGCGGACTTGTCGAGTTCGGTGATGTCGAAGAGCCGCTGGTCGAGCTTGCCGCTCGCGACCAGACGGGCCGCGTCGGCGGGTATGACGAGCGTGTGCCCGGCGACCTTCCGCACCTGAACCGGTATGTGCTGACGGCCCTTCGCGGGCTCGAGTCCCACGACCCGGCCCTTGGCGTCGACGGTGACGCGGTCGCCGGTGATCAGGGTCAGATGATGCTCGCCGGCCAGCCGGGCCTGCGCGGCACCGGCCGTACGCAGCGCGGAGCCGGTCGAACTCCCCCCGCTCTGTTCGGACTTCGCCGACGCCGGGCTGGTCATGCCCGCGGCGAGGGCGACGGCGGCGGCCGTGGCGACACCGGCCGCGCACGCTCTCTTCACTTGTCTGCGCAAGACTCCCCCTGGAGCTCAGGTACCGGGCGAATTTCCCCATTCACCCGGCCGGGGGAGAGTTCGCACACCTGCGCGCACACCCCCCGGAACACGAAGTATGCCGAGGGGTGATCAACCGCTCAAGAGATGAGAGGAGGGTAAGAGAGCACGGCCGGAGAATGTTACGGGCCCGCGTGAACTCCGTTACGCAGTCGCCGGGTTCAGCCCGCGAGAACTCCGCTAAGGAAACTCCTCCCATCGAACTCCCTTGCACAGCACCGGAGTTACTTCGACCCCGCGTTCTCCTTCACCGTGATCTTGCCCTTGCGGATGGTGGCGAGACGCGGCGCCTTCTTCGCGATGGCGGAGTCGTGGGTGACCATGATGAAGGTCAGCCCGTGCTCCTTCCACATGCGCTCCAGTACGTCCATGATCTCGTCGCGCATCGACTCGTCGAGGTTGCCGGTCGGCTCGTCGGCCAGCAGCACCTTGGGCTGCTTGACGAGCGCGCGGGCGATGGCGACACGCTGCTGCTGTCCGCCGGACATCTCGCCGGGGAGGTGGCCGAGGCGCTCGCCGAGACCGACCGAGACCAGCGCGTCGGCGGCCCGCTGGCGCCGCTCCTTCGTCTTCACGCCCAGCGGTACGAGGGCGGTCTCGACGTTCTCCTGCGCGGTGAGCGTCGGGATCAGGTTGAAGGACTGGAAGACGAAGCCGATGTTCTCGCTGCGGACCTTGGTGAGCTTGGCCTCCGACAGCTTCGCCAGGTCGACGCCGTCCAGGACGATTTCGCCCGCGGTGGGGCGGTCTAGGGCGCCGATCATCTGGAGCAGGGTGGACTTGCCGCCGCCGGTCGGCCCCTGGATGACCAGGCGGTCGCCGTCGCCGATGGTGAGGTCGATGCCGTCGAGGGCGTGGACGGTTTCCTTGCCGCGTGAGTAGAGCTTGGTGACGCCTCTGAGTTCGTACATGGTCCAACTCCTGGAGAAGTAAAGGGGGTTGGGGCCCGTCGGTGGGACGGGCCCCATTGCGCCGTCGTTCGTCTGCGGCTGCGTCGTGGCTGGTCGCGCCCACGCGGCAGAGCCGCAAATCGATACAGCCCCGCGCCCCTGAAGGGGCGCTGCAGTGACCGCTACTCGACTCTGCGCAGCGCGTCCGCCGGGCGGAGGCGGGAGGCGCGCCAGCCGCCGAAGGCGCCGGCGATCAGGCCGCCGGCTACGGCGAGGCCGACCGCGAGGCCGATGGTGGTGGCGTTGACGGGCGCGGTGAGCGCGACGTCGAGCGTCTTGGCCGCGGCCTGCCGGCCGAAGCCGCCACCGCCGCCGGGGCCGCCGCCCGGACGGGCGGCGCCGCCGGCCGAGTTGCCGAGCGAGGCGGACAGGGTCGGGCTGATCGCGGTCACGACGTACGCGCCCGCCAGGCCGAGCGCGATACCGAGGGCGCCGCCGACCAGACCGTTGACGATGGCCTCGCCGACCACCTGCCGGGTGACCCGGCCGGACTTCCAGCCGAGCGCCTTCAGCGTGCCGAACTCACGCACCCGGCGGGAGACCGCCGAGGAGGTGAGCAGACCGGCGACCAGGAACGCGGCGATCAGCACCGCGATCGACAGCCACTTGCCGACGCTGGTGGCGAGGGAGGAGGCGGTGGACAGGGACCCGGAGACGGTGTCCGCCAGGTCGGCGGAGGTGGTGACCGTCGTACCCGAGACATTGCTGGTGATGGTCTTCTTGACGGCCGAGATCTGCTTGGAGTCGGTCGCCTTGACGTAGATCGTGGTGACCTTGTTCTTGTCACCGCTCAGGGTCTGCGCCTGCGTCAGCGGGATGTACAGATTGGCCGCGGCGTCACCGCTGGTCGCGGTGGCGATCCCGATGACCTTGTACTTGACGCTCTTGATGGTGACGGTCGAACCGACCTTGAGCTTCTTCTCCTTGGCGTACGCCGAGTCGGCGACGACGACCTTGGAGTTGGTCTCGGAGGTGGTGAAGGTACGGCCGCTGGTGATCTTCGAGGAGGTCAGCGGGCCGAGCGCGGGCTTGGTGACGTCCGTGCCGTAGACCGTGTACGCGTTGATGTTGAAGTTGGCGCCACCACCGGTGACTTCACCCTGCGGCGCGCCGGTGCCACCGCCCTGCCGGTTGCCGCCTCCGGTGCCGCTGCCCTGGTTCTGCTGGAACTGGCCGCGGGTGAACTGGCCGTCGACCTTGACGACGTTGAGGCTGAGCCCGCCGACGGCGTCGGACACCCCCTTCTGGCCCGCGACCTTGGTGACGGTGGTGGAGGCCAGCGTCGTGAAGCCCTGGACCATGACGCGGTCGCTGCTCTGCGTCTTGCTGTCGTCGTTGTTGTTGGCGTCGAACTGGAACCGCGGCTGCTGCGAGCTGCTCGCGCTGGCCGTGGCCGCCTTGGTGACGGTCATGTCCGTGCCGAGTCCGTACAGCGACTGGAGGACCTTGTCCTGCGCCTTCCCCATGCCGGAGGACACGGAGTTGACCACGATGACCAGCGCAATGCCCAGTGCGAGGCCGGAGGCGACGACGAGGGCCGCTTTTCTGCGGCGGCGCAACTCGCGCCTCAGGTAGGTGAAGAACATGGCCCGCAAGCTAGGTACGGCGCGTGATGATGCCATAAGGCCGACATAAGAGAACGATGAGAAGGCTGTCCGTGGGCAAAGAATGAGCCTCTGCGGGGCTGTCAACGAGGAAGCGAAGCAAGGGCGATACAACCCTTTGATCCCTGTTTCCCCACTCCGGGACAGCCGCCGCCGGGAGGGTGGCCCGGCTGTACACCCGAGAAGTTCCCACCGAATTTCGGAGGGACGGGGCCTTTCGTGAAATGAGAGAGCTGATGGAGAAGCGGGAATCCGGACAACGGCTAACGCAATGACGCGGCCTTCTCGATCTTCGCGCGGTAAGCCGCACGGGCTTCCTCGTCGATGGGCTGCTCGTGTTCGGGGCGCAACCCGGTCCGGCCGTCGAGGCCCTCGCGCAGGATGTCGGCCTGCCCGGTGTGCCGGACGGACTCGCCCAGGACATGGACCATGACGGCGAACAGATTCGTATTGGTATACGGCTCCGGCCACCACGGCACATGGCCGGGGGCGTCGAGGGGAAGCTCGTCGATCGTCGCGTCCGAGTGTTCCCACGTGCGCCGGTAGAACGCGATGATCTGGTCGCGGGTCTCGTCCTCTGCCGCCCACAGATCGCTGCCGTCGGAGTCCTGCCACCGGGAGAGCGGTTCCGGGGAAGGGCGCTCGAAGACCTCGCCGAAGTACCTGGCCTCGACGGTGGCCACGTGTTTGACCAGGCCGAGGAGATTGGTCCCGGTCACCGTCAAAGGCCGCCGGGCGTCGTACTCGGACAAGCCGTCGAGTTTCCAGAGCAACGCCTCGCGATCCCGCCGCAGTCTCCCGTGCAGGTTGTCCTTCGCGAATTCATCGATCATGCGACATGAGCCTGCCATGGGCCGCCCGGGAGCAGGCCCACTTCGAAGAAGGTTCCGTCAGGGTGAACGCGTTCCCGCAGCTCCCTGAGATGAACGACCCCTTTCGGCAAGGCAGTTCAGCTCGCACCAGACCGTCTTGCGGTCCGCGCCCTGTTCCACGCCCCACCGCTGCGTGAGCGCGTCGAGGAGTGCCATGCCCCGGCCGTGTTCGTCCGTCGCGCCGGCCCTCAGCAGGACGGGCAACGCCCGCGGGTCCGGGTCGGTGACCTCGACTCGCGTGTGGCCGTCGTCCGCGTCGAGGACTCGCACGGTCACCGGAGTCCCTTCCCCGACGTGGTCGATCACGTTCGTCACCAACTCCGTTGCGCAGAGGCGGACTTCGTAGGTGTGGTGGCGGAGGTGGTGGCGAAGTTCCGGTACGGCCTTGGGAGTTGCGAGCAGACGGAGTTCGAACGTCACTGTCCCGCCGCCTTGCGGAGGGCGGCGGCGAGTTCACGGGCGGTGGCGATGTTGCAGTTCCCGAGCGCGACGAGGCCGGCGGCCAGGATGTCCACGCCGAGGGAGGGCAGCGTGATGTCGTGCAGGCCGAGGGCCTCGCGGAGTTCCTCCACGCAGAGGGTCGTGTCGTAGGGGTCGGACATGAACGGGTGCCTCCTGTGCGCTCTGTGACGAACTCCTCACAGACTGGCGTCCCGCTGGCTACCGTAAAAGAGGTTTCGCGTTCGCGACCGGCGCTGCGGAGGAGGGCAAGTGGTGGCACGGGGCAAAGACATCGACGGCTCGATGAGCGTTCCGACCTTCTACGGCAAGGAGTTGCGGTGGAAGAGGGAGGAGGCGGGGCTGTCGTTGGATGCGTTCCTGGAGGGCATCTTCTACGGCAAGACGTACCTGAGCGACATCGAGCACGGTGAGCGACGGATGCCGCTCGATCTGGCCCAGCATGCGGATCGGAAGCTGGGGACGGACGGGTTCTTCGAGCGGAACTGTGAGGTTGTGCGGAAAGCGCGGAGGGGGCCGCATGCCGCGTACTTCGAGAAGGTCCTGGAGGCGGAGAAGCACGCGGAGTCCATCGAGGAGTGGTGCCCCATCAACGTCCCGGGGCTGCTCCAAACCGCCACGTACGCGCGGACGATGGTCCGTTCGGCTCACCCGGCGGCCTCCGACGAGTGGGTCGAGGAGAAGGTGACGGGCCGCCTCGCCCGTGCCCGCCTCTTCGAGGACGACCACGCCACCCCTGAGTACTGGGTGATCCTGCACGAGTCGCTGCTTGCCGACCCGGTCCTCCCGCCAGAGGAGATGGCCGAACAACTCGACCGAATCGTGGAGTTGGCCGAGCGACGTCGGGTTACTCCGCAGATCGTTCCGCGGACGTGCGGCGCGCATCCTCTGATGGCCGCCTCCATCAAGGTCATGGCGTTCCCGGACGCCCCGCCGTTGATCTACACGGAGGCGTCGTACAGCGGTGACACCATCGACGATCCGGCCCTCGTGAAGCAGTACCGCAAGGCATACGATCGGCTCAGGGCCGTCGCGTTGTCACCGGAGGCGTCCCTGGCGATGATCAAGGCAGCGGCAGAGGAATTCCGAAATGGCAAGCAACGGGACCGACTTGAGTGACGCGCTCTGGATCAAGAGCAGCTACAGCAACGGGGATGGGGGAGATTGCGTCGAGATCGCGACCGACTTCCCCGGCTCCGCCCTCTGGCGCAAGTCGAGCTACAGCAACGGGGACGGCGGCAACTGCGTAGAGGTCGCCGCCAACCTCCCCGGCCTCGTCCCCGTCCGCGACTCCAAGACCGCCCCCCACGGCCCCGCCCTCATCCTCACCGCCTCCGCCTGGGCCCCCTTCGTCACCGCGCTGAAGACCCCTGTTGACCAGTCGGGCTTGCTGCGGGCGCCGCAGCCGGTATCGTCGTAGAAGAGGAACGAGCCCCCGCCACGGCCGGTATCCGTGACAGGGGCTCAGGCTCACTCAGGAGCCTTCGGAGGCCCCTAATACTTCTGGGGACCTCCGGCTACCTGCTGAGCCACCAGAGCCACCACCTCCTCACGTGCTTGGCCCACGATTCCGGCAGCAACCGGGTGAGCCGACACACAAGAGTCAGCCTTGGCTTGGCATGACGTCCCATGGGTGCGCCTCCCTTTTCTCAGGGAGGCGGCCTTTTTTCGTACCCGGATCCGCCTCGCTTCGGGCCGGGCCCCGAGGGGACGGGACCCGGAACAAGGGAGGCGCACCCGAGGGCGCGTCATATGACGGATATTACCGGCAACTCGCATATGCCGTACACCACTTGAGCCACGTCAGGCAACGAAAAGGCGGTCACCCCCAACCAAGGGGCAACCGCCTTCAAGCAAACCGGAGTTGGCGGATCAGACCGCCGACCCCGCCTTCCACTGCGCCCAGTCCATGTTCCAGCCGTTGAGGCCGTTGTCCGGGGCCACCGTCTTGTCACCCGTGTTGGAGATGACGACGACGTCACCCACGATCGAGTTGTTGTAGAACCAGGCGGCCGGCATGTTCTTGTCGCCTGCGCCCTTCACGTCCTGGAGACCCACGCAGCCGTGGCTGGTGTTGACGCTGCCGAAGACGGACGGCGAGCCCCAGTAGTTGCCGTGGATGAACGTGCCGGAGCTGGTGAGGCGGATGGCGTGGGGGACGTCCTTGATGTCGTACTCGCCCTTGCCGTCGTCGTCCGTGAAACCGACCGTCGCGCCGTTCATCCGGGTCTGCGTGAACTTCTCCGACATCACCATCTGGCCGTTGTACGTGGTGTGTTCGGGGGAACCGGCCGAGATCGGGATGGTCTTGACGACCTTGCCGTCCTGCTCGACCTTCATCTGCTTCGACTTGGCGTCGACGTACGAGACCTGGTTGCGGCCGATGTGGAAGGTGACCGTCTTCTGCTGCACGCCGTAGACCCCGGAGGCGCCCTCGACGCCGTCGAGCGCGAGCTTCAGCGTGACGGTGGAGTTCTCCTTCCAGTAGTCCTCGGGGCGGCAGTCCATGCGCTGGGTGTTGAACCAGTGGCAGACGACTTCCTGGCCGCTGGTGGAGGTGACGGTGACGCCCTTCTGGACGGCGGCCTTGTTGGTGATCGCCTTGTTGAAGTTGATCGAGACCGGCATGCCGACGCCGACCGTGGAACCGTCCTCGGGAGTGAAGTTCCCTATGAAGCTGTTGGCCGGGGAGACCGTGGTGAAGGAGGCGTTCTCGTGGGCGGCGAGGCCGGCGGAGTCCTTGGCGGTCGCGGCGACCTTGTAGGTCGTGGAGCGCTCCAGCTGGGCGCTGGGCTTCCAGCTGAGCTTGTCGGCGGAGATGGTGCCCGCGACGGCCGTACCGTCCGCGGTGGTCATCGTCACGGCCGTGAGCGTGCCCTTGCTGACGGTGACGGCGGCCGAGTTGTTGATGGAGGCGTTGTCCGAACCGTCCGCCGGTGTGATCTTGATCTGGGCCTCGGACGACTTCTTCGCCGCCGCCTCGTCGGCCTTCGACTGTGAGCTCTGGCTCGAGTCGCTGCCGGAGGACTTGTCGTCGCTGCCGGAACACGCCGTGAGCACGAGCACACCGCCGAGCAGTGCGGACGCGGCCACAAGACCCCTGCGCCGCTTACTGTCCGTCATCACACGCTTCTCCATCGTTGCCGAATCACCAAACACCCGAGCGCCCCGTTAAACAGTTCTTAAGAATCCAACGCTACGACTGGTGCATCCCGTTCCGCTTACCCACTATCTGTGGGGCACACCACGTCGACTGTGACGCCCGGAACCACTGGGACGACGAAACCCCGGACAGCGGTTGCCGCCCGGGGTCATACGCTCCCGCGCACGGCTCAGCCGACCACTGCCGTCCCGTCTGCTTCCTCATCGCCGTCGACATCATCCTCGTCGAGGTCCCAATCCGGCGAATCCGGGTCGTAGTCGATCTCCTCACTGCTCCATGAGGCCTGGGCCAGTTCGACCCCGGGCATCTCGCCGACCAGGTCGAACGGGTCCACGAGATAGGCGAGGGCCTCGGCGGTGTCTTCCGTCACAGCGCTCTCGGCGTGCGTCCGTTCGTCCCCGGGCAGTTCCGGATCGTCGGCGATCTTGGCCAGCGCGGCCTTGGTCACGGCGTCCTCGTTCTCCACTTCAAGAACGAGTTCGACACGAAGGCGTACAAAACGTGATGTCTCTGGAGTGCTCATGCCGGGAGCGTACGGCCCACAGCTCCCGTGACTTTCCCACGACCCGCAGAGTTCATTAGCATCGCTCCACACGGCCAATTCGCCAGCGCCACAAGGGGATCGATATTCCGTGTCAACCGCTCGCCGAACGATGCTGACCGCCACCGCCGCGGGCACCCTGCTGGGCGCCCTGTGGTTCGTCCCCTCCGCCAACGCGACGGTGACCGACCAGGTGAGAGTGGAGACTTCGGCGACGCCAACCTCCCAGGTCACCCAGCAGGCCAGGGTGACCTCCTCGGCGGTCACCACCTACTCGGACGACACCCAACTCGCCGACACCGGAAGCCCGGACACCACGCCGTACATCGTCGGCGGGACCGTCTTCCTCGGTCTCGGCGCCGGTTTCGTGGCGTATTCGGTGCGGCGGGAGCGCCTCGGGTTTTAAGTTGCTTGACTCTTACTTGACTCAAGCTTCATAGTCCGCTCATGAAGAGATCATCGGGCATACGGCTGTGCGTCACCGTCGCGGTGGGCGCACTGTCGCTGGCCCTCATCACCGGCTGCTCCGACGGCGGTTCGGACACCGCGAAGAGCGACGACGCCAAGAGCAACGCCGAAGGCACCACCAAGAACTCCGCGAAGGCGCTCAGCGCCGCCGAGTTGCAGAAGCTGGCCCTCGCGAAGGGCGATGTCACCGGCTACGAGGTCGGGTCGGTCGGCAAGACGTACCCCGCGACCAAGAGCGCCGTCACCGTCGACAAGGCGCAGTGCCGCCCGCTGGCCTGGGCGATGGCCGGGCAGGCGCCGGGCGACGCCGCCGCGGCCACGAACAGGCTGGTCACCGAGGCGAAGAAGACCTCCTCCACCCCCTCCAAGTCCGTGGAGGACATGACCGAGGAGGAGTTCGACGACGCGTTCGGCTCCGCACTGGACCGCACGACCACCGTCGTAGGACTGTCCTCGTACGACGGCGACGGCGCCGAGAAGACGTTCAAGACCATCTCCGACGCGGTCAAGACCTGCGCCGGCGGCTTCACCCTCGTCCCCGGCTCCGACGGCACCAAGTACACCGGCGTCGCGACCGAGAAGGCCTCGAACTCCGGCGACGAGTCGGTGGCGTTCGGCGCGACCGCCGTCATGGAGGACACCGGCGGCAAGACGGGCACCGTGCACACCGAGGTGGTGCGGCACGGCAACACCCTCGTCACGTACTACACGGTCAACCTCGGCGCCCTGATGACGCAGAAGGCCTACGCCATCCCGACCGCCGTGATCACCGCCCAGTCCGCCAAGCTGAAGTGACGTACGGGGCCCGGCAGTTGCCACAGCCGGGCCCCAACACCCCTACCGCAGCGGCCCGGTGACCTTCTCCACGGCCTCCACCACACACCCGTCCCGCACAAACGCCTCCGCAGCGGCCAGGTCGGGAGACAGGAACCGGTCCGGCCCAGGACCCTCGACTCCCGCCGCCCGCACGGCGTCGATGACCGCCCGGGACGCGGGCGCCGGAGCCAGCCCCTCACGCAACTCCACGGCACGCGTGGCCGCGTACAACTCCACCGCGATGATCCGAGTGAGGTTGCCGACGGCGGTGCGCAGCTTGCGCGCGGCCGACCACCCCATGGAGACATGGTCCTCCTGCATGGCGGAGGACGGAATCGAGTCGGCGGAGGCAGGCACGGCCAGCCGCTTCATCTCACTCACCAGGGCGGCCTGCGTGTACTGGGCGATCATCAGCCCGGAGTCGACACCGGCATCGTCCGCGAGGAACGGCGGCAGCCCGTGCGACCGGTTCTTGTCGAGCAGCCGGTCGGTACGCCGCTCGGAGATCGACCCGAGATCGGCAGCAGCGATGGCAAGAAAGTCAAGAACGTAAGCCACGGGCGCACCATGGAAGTTGCCGTTGGACTCCACCCGACCGTCAGGCAGCACAACGGGATTGTCGACGGCCGAAGCCAACTCCCGCTCCGCAACGAGCCGAGCATGCGCGATGGTGTCCCGCCCCGCACCCGCGACCTGCGGAGCACACCGCACCGAGTACGCGTCCTGAACCCGCGGCGCGCCGTCCTGGTGATGCCCGGTGAGCTCCGAACCGGCAAGCACGGCAAGCATGTTGGCGGCACTGGCACCCTGCCCGGGATGCGGCCGGATGGCGTGCAACTCGGGCGCGAGCACCTTGTCGGTACCGAGCAGCGCCTCCAGACTCAACGCTGCCGTGACGTCGGCGGACTTGTAGAGCATGTCCAGATCGGCGAGAGCCATGACCAGCATGCCGAGCATCCCGTCGGTGCCGTTGAGAAGGGCAAGCCCCTCCTTCTCCCGCAGCTCGACAGGCACGATCCCGGCTTCACCCAACAACTCACCGGCGGGCCGCACAACCCCATCGGGCCCCTCGGCGTCACCCTCTCCCATCAGCGTCAGGGCGCAGTGCGAGAGCGGGGCAAGGTCACCGGAGCACCCGAGAGAGCCGTACTCATGAACAACGGGGGTGATCCCGGCGTTGAGCACATCGGCCATGGTCTGAGCGACCTCAGGCCGCACACCGGTGTGCCCGGAGCACACAGTCTTGAGCCGCAGGAACATAAGAGCGCGCACGACCTCCCGCTCCACCCGCGGCCCCATCCCCGCGGCATGCGAGCGAACGATGTTGCGCTGCAACTGGGCCCGCAGCTCCGGGCTGATGTGCCGGGACGCCAACGCCCCGAACCCCGTACTGACGCCATACACGGGCTCCGGCTTGGCGGCCAGCGCGTCCACGATCTCCCGCGCCGCGGCGAGCGCCGCGAGGGCCTCACCCGAGAGCTCGATCCGGGCGCCTCCGCGCGCCACGGCAAGAACGTCGGACGCGGTGACCCCCGACGTCCCCACCACCACAGTGTGCATATCCATATTCAGGAGCGTACGCATTGAATGCGGCAGTGTCACTACCGGGTACCCACTTAGACCCTTACAGATAGGTCACTGGGCAGAGCGGGCCGACAGCCGCGTACGGCGCGAAGGTGCCGTGTCGGGGGGTGTCCGCCCGCAGCGGTTGGCGCGTCAACACCCTCAAAATCCTGCGAGACCGATTCCGCGCCGTTCCGAGGACGGACACCCCCCGACACGGCACCGACCCACACCAAACGCGACGCGACCCACCCATCACGCCCGCCGCCCCCGAAACCGCCGCCGCTCGGCAGGCATCTCCGGCGTAGGGGAGTCGGCAAGCCGCACCACCGGATCGTCCGGCCCGTCCCGCCCGGCAACCACCGGCCGGTCCGCCCGCAGCGCCTTCGCCCGGTACTGAGCCGCGTCCGCGAGCCGGAACAGCCGCCGCCCGGACCGCACCGCCCCGATCGGATCCTCGGTGGACGCAACCCCACACGCGACCCCCTCCCCCAGCTCCAACTCGGCAGCCCTGCGGCACAGTTCACCCGCCGCGTCGACCACCTCGTCAGCAGGCGGCCCGACCGCGAGCAGACAGAACTCGTCCCCGCCGAGCCGCGCCGCCAGCGCCCCCGGCAGCATCGCCCCGCACAGCGACAGCACCGACCCGAACCGCTCGAGCAGCCGGTCACCGACCGCGTGCCCCTGGGTGTCGTTGACGCGCTTGAGCCCATTGAGATCGCACACCACAAGGCTGACCACAACCCCGTCCCGCCGATGCCGCTCAACCGCCTCGTCGAGCCGTACATCCACGGCCCGCCGATTGGCGAGCCCGGTGAGCGCGTCCGTGAAGGCGAGCCGCCGAGCCTCCTCCAGCCGCTCGGTCTGCGCGATCCCGGCCGCAACGACAGAGGCCAGCACAGTCGCGAAGTCCGCGTCGCCCCGCCCGAACACGGCCGCACCGACCGGCCGCGCCACATACAGCTCACCCCAGGCCCGCCCGTGCAGCACGATCGGCGCGACCACACAGCATCCGCGCCTACGACGACGGAGGGCGGCGACCCGCTGATGGCAGTAGCCGGGACTGCCCGCGGCCAGGCCCTCCGCCGTCTCGACCCAGGCATTGGGCTCGCCGCCCCCGGCCCACCGCTCGTGCAGAAACTCGGTGATCTCCGGGAACTGGTGCACCGGATAGGTCTCACCGTCCGGGAACTCCTCCTCGCCGGCGGCCCGCTCCCCCACGTTGACGAGGACCCGCAGCCGCCCCAGCTCCCGCTCCCACACCGACAGCGCGGCAAAACTCCCGTCCAGCGCCCGGCACGCCCCGGCCGCCGCCGCCCGCCAGGACTCGCGCGGGGTGTGCGCAGCCGCCATCCCCTGCGCCAGCTCCACCACGGCAGCCAGCCGCCTGTCCTCACCCATCACTCCAGGCTAGGGAGGTTTAGGGCATACCGGGACATTGATGCGGCGAACAGGTGTCGGGGGGTGGGAGACCGGAGGCTTGGGCTGTCTGTCATGTGCGGGTCCGGTGGGGGCTGGTCGCGCCCACGCGGCGGAGCCGCACATGTCACAGCCCCGCGCCCCTAAGAGGTTGGTGCTGGGGGCGTTGGTGGGTGGGCCTACTCCCCCGGCCACTCCGGCTTCCGCTTCTCGTTGAACGCCGCGACACCCTCCGCCCGGTCCCCCGAGAAGGCCACCGACCGCCAGGCCGCGTCCTCGACCTCGAGTCCGGTCCGCAGATCGAGCCCATGCCCTAGCCGCAGCGCCCGCTTGGCCGCGCGCAGCCCGACGGGCGAGTTCACGGCGATGCGCGCACCCAAGGCAAGGGCCTCCTCACGATCCTGCCCCGCCTCCACCAGGACGTCCACCAGCCCCAGCTCCGCCGCCTCGGGCGCCTCCAACCGCCGTGCGGTGAAGATGAGTTCGGCCGCCCGAGCCGCCCCCACCCGCCGAGGCAGCAGCTGCGTACCGCCGCCCCCCGGAATCACCCCCACCGACACCTCCGGCAACCCCACCACGGCAGTACCGTCGGCCACGATCAGGTCGCAGGACAGGGCCAGTTCGAAACCACCACCCAGCGCGAACCCGTGCACGGCGGCGATCGTAGGCATCGGGAGTTCCAGAACACCCGTGTACGCGCTCCGAGCGAGCGGCCGCTGCCGTACGAGCTCCGCGTCGGTGAGCGAGTTGCGCTCCTTGAGGTCGGCGCCGACGCAGAAGGCCCGCTCGTGCGAGGAGGTCAGCACGGTGACGCGGACGTCCCGGTCGGCCGCCAGCGCCGTACAGGCGGCGGCGATGGACCCGGCCATCGCGGTGGAGACGGCGTTCATGGCCTTGGGCCGGTCCAGGACGAGTTCCGCGACGTGGTCGTGCCGCCGCACCAGCACGAACTCCCCGAACCGTTCCTCGCTCATGACACCCTCCTGGTTAACGTGGGTTAACTTAACTCGCCCCGATCATCGCACGGCCCTTCCCCGTTCGGGTGACATGCCGCCCAACTCCCGCCGGACCGCCCGGAGAAGCGCATAACGTGCGTCCGCCACACGACAGGGGAGGGATCGTGACGACGACCACGCAGGCGGAGCGGGCCGAGGACACCGCGGACGTAGCGCCACCCGTCCTTCCCCGGGGCCGCCACCGACGCCCCAGGCCGCGCAAGGTCCTGCTCGCCTTCGGCGGCCTGGCGGTGGCCGCCGGGGTGCTGAGCCTCGTACGGCTGACGCCCGAGTCGGGGGTCGGCGGGGTGGGCACGGCGGAGGCGGAACCGAGCCCGGACGTGGACGCGGGGCAGAGCGCCGGGCACCCGGCCAACGCCGCCGCCACGATCAGCGCGGACCCGACGGCGTTCCCGTCCACGATCCCGTCCGCGCTCCCCTCCGCGACCTCGGTGATGGGCGGCGCGAGCCCGACGCCGACCACCGCCTCCGGCGTCGTACCGACTCCGTACGCGACGACGGCACCCACGACCGCCCCCGAGGCGACGACGGCGCAGGGCACCCCACAGCCACACGCACCGGTCACCGCACCGGCCCCCCAGGCACCCGCGACGAGCGCGGCCCCGCAGCCGGCACCCACACCGACCCCGAGCCGGACCGCCAACTCCCCCGCCCCCGAGCCGAGTCGGCCGAGTCTGTGCGTGCCGATCATCGGGCTCTGCGTGGACCCACTGGTCCACGGGAGTTGAGGGCTACGCCGGGGCCGAGTCCCGGCGGGTCAGCAGCCAGGGTTCGACCACACCCAGGCCGCGCACCGGCCGCTGCCACATCGGCTGGAGCGCGAAACGGTACGTGGGCGGCTCCTCGCCCTCCTTCTCGGCGGTGGCCGCGGCCTCGGCCGCCTCCGCCTCGGAGGCGGGGGCCTCGCCGCTGCGGATGAGCTCCTCGGCGAAGGCGCTGTCGACGAGGACGGCGTCGCGGGGAGCTATCGAGGTCAGCCGCGAGGCGAGGTTGACGGTCGTGCCGAAGACGTCGCCCATGCGGGTCGTGACCGTGCCGAAGGCGATGCCGACGCGGAGTTCGGGCATGGTCTCGTCGTGGGCCATGGTCTCGATCAGGCGCAGCGCGATCTCGGCGGCGACCCCGGCATCGTCGGCGGAGAACAGGACCTCGTCGCCGAGGGTCTTGATGAGCCGGCCGCCGCGGGCGGCCACGAGGTCGGCGGCGGTGGTCTCGAAGGCCTCGACGAGTTCGCCGAGTTCTTCCTCCTCCATGCGGCGGGTCAGCCGTGTGAAGCCCACCAGGTCGGCGAAGCCGACGGCGAGGCGCCGGTCGACCATCTCCTCGTCGTCGCTGGCCTGGACGACCCGGCCGGCCGAGGCGGCGAGCTGGCGCCGCCACACATAGACGAGGAACTCCTCCAGCTCGGGCAGCAGCAGCTCGATGATCGGGTACGTCACCTCGGTGCGGGACATGCCGGGCTCGGGCGGCTCGGTCAGGCCCTCCAGGAACGAGTCCATCTGCCAGCCGGCCAGCCGCGCGGTGGTCTGCCCGGTGGAGCGGGCCACCTGCACGGCCATCGCCTCGCTCAGCAGCCCCGCCTCGACGAGACCGGCGAGGCGGCGCAGCGCGAGGACGTCCGCCTCGGTGAACGCCTTGGCCTGGCCGACGTCGGCGAAGCCCATGGCGCGCCAGAAGCGGGTGGCCAGCTCCATGGAGACGCCGGCGGTACGGGCCGCCTGGAACGGCGTGTAGCGGCGCTCCGCGCCCAGGATGAGCCCTTCGAGGCGCAGCGCGAGGGGGTCTTCGCCGGGATCGGCGGCATAGGGGTCGGCCCGGCCACCGGCGGCATCGGGGTCCACCCGGCCGTCCGCGTCCGCGCCGGAGCCCGTGTCGTCGACGGTCACGCCTGCTGCCCTTCCGATCTGCCACGGTCAGGTATCGACCGGGCCCAATGCTACGGCAGGTGTGGGCCAGCTCACTCCGTGAGTCACGCGGACAAAGCTGCCACAAGAGCGGCCGGGGTCACGCGGGGCGCAGGTGCACGATGTCGCCCGCCCCCACCGGCTCCTGCACTCCGTCCTCCGTCGCGAGGACCAGCCGCCCGTCCCCGTCGATCGCGACGGCCTCGCCGGTGATCGACCGGTCCCCGGGCAGCTCGGCCCGTACGACCCGGCCGAGCGTGGCGCAGCCGGCCGCGTAGGTCTCCTGGAGGCCGCTCTCCACCGGGTCGCCGCCAGCCGCGCGCCACTTGTCGTACCAGTGCTCCAGGGACCGCAGAACGGCCCGCAGCAGGGGGTCGCGGTCCGTGGCGACGGCCCCGGCCAGGGCCAGGGAGGCCGCCTGGGGCACGGGCAGCTCGTCCTCACGCAGGGTGACGTTGATGCCGACGCCGATGACCACGGCGTCGTCCCCGGCGCGCTCGGCGAGGATGCCGCCGGCCTTGCGCTCCTCGCCACCGACAGTCACCAGCAGGTCGTTGGGCCACTTGAGTGCCGTGTCGACGCCGGCCGACCGCGCCAGACCGGTGGCGACGGCGACACCGGTGAGCAGCGGGAGCCAGCCCCAGCGGGCCACGGGGACGTCGCCCGGCTTCAGCAGGACGGAGAAGAAGAGCCCGGAGCGGGCCGGTGCCGTCCACTGCCGGTCGAGGCGCCCGCGCCCGGCGGTCTGCTCCTCGGCGACCAGCACCGCGCCCTCGTCGGCGTCCCCCGCGACCGCGCGGGCGAGGAGGTCGGCGTTGGTGGACCCGGTGCGCTGGACGACCTCGATGTCGCAGTAGAGGCCCGCGTGGCCGCCGTCCCGCACCAGGCCCTTGCGCAGCGCGGCGCCGTTGAGCGGTGGACGGTCCAGATCGGACCAACGACTGCTGTTCTCGTCTGAGGCATCTCGCGGCGTCATGCAAGCCACCCTAGGTGTGTTGTACGCCGCACTGCCGATCGGTAGGCACGCCACTACTCTACGAATGAGTAACCGTCCCCCCTTTTGAGCAGGCAGGGAGCCGTAATCCCGATGTCCGAGCCGGAAGCGCCTCAAGAGATCGACATCCACACCACCGCCGGGAAGATCGCGGATCTTCGGCGCCGCACCCAGGAGGCGACGCACGCGGGCTCGGAGCGCGCGGTCGAAAAACAGCACGCCAAGGGCAAGTTGACGGCCCGTGAGCGGATCGACCTGCTCCTCGACGAGGACTCCTTCGTCGAGTTCGACGAGTTCACCCGGCACCGGTCCACGGACTTCGGCCTGGAGAAGAACCGCCCCTACGGCGACGGTGTCGTCTCCGGCTACGGCACGGTCGACGGCCGCCCCGTCGCCGTGTTCTCGCAGGACTTCACGGTCTTCGGCGGCGCCCTCGGCGAGGTCTACGGCCAGAAGATCGTCAAGGTGATGGACTTCGCGCTGAAGACCGGCTGTCCGGTCATCGGCATCAACGACTCCGGCGGCGCCCGCATCCAGGAGGGCGTGGCCTCGCTCGGCGCGTACGGCGAGATCTTCCGCCGCAACACGCACGCGAGCGGCGTGATCCCACAGATCAGCCTGGTCGTCGGCCCGTGCGCGGGCGGCGCGGTCTACTCCCCCGCGATCACCGACTTCACGGTGATGGTCGACCAGACCTCGCACATGTTCATCACCGGACCCGACGTCATCAAGACGGTCACCGGCGAGGACGTCGGCTTCGAGGAACTGGGCGGCGCGCGCACCCACAACTCCGTGTCCGGCGTGGCCCATCACATGGCGGGCGACGAGAAGGACGCGATCGAGTACGTCAAGCAGCTGCTGTCGTACCTCCCGTCCAACAACCTCAGCGAACCCCCCGCGTTCCCCGAGGAGGCGGACCTCGCCGTCACGGACGAGGACCGCGAGCTGGACACCCTGGTCCCGGACAGCGCGAACCAGCCGTACGACATGCACACGGTGATCGAACACGTCCTGGACGACGCCGAGTTCTTCGAGACGCAGCCGCTGTTCGCGCCGAACATCCTCACCGGTTTCGGCCGCGTCGAGGGCCGCCCGGTGGGCGTGGTCGCGAACCAGCCCATGCAGTTCGCGGGCTGCCTGGACATCGACGCGTCCGAGAAGGCGGCGCGCTTCGTCCGCACCTGCGACGCGTTCAACGTCCCCGTCCTCACCTTCGTGGACGTCCCCGGCTTCCTCCCGGGCGTCGACCAGGAGCACTACGGCATCATCCGCAGAGGCGCGAAACTGATCTACGCGTACGCGGAGGCGACCGTCCCCCTCATCACGGTCATCACCCGCAAGGCCTTCGGCGGCGCCTACGACGTCATGGGCTCCAAGCACCTGGGCGCCGACCTCAACCTCGCCTGGCCGACCGCCCAGATCGCCGTCATGGGCGCCCAGGGCGCGGTCAACATCCTGCACCGCCGCACGCTCGCCGAGGCGGAGGCGGCCGGCGAGGACCTGGACGCGGTGCGCGCCCGTCTCATCCAGGAGTACGAGGACACCCTCCTCAACCCCTACATCGCGGCCGAGCGCGGCTACATCGACGCGGTCGTCCTCCCCTCCGACACCCGCCGCCACGTGGTCCGGGGCCTGCGCCAACTCCGCACCAAGCGCGAGTCGTTGCCCCCCAAGAAGCACGGCAACATCCCCCTGTAGAGGAGCGGCCTCCATGAACATCAAAGTCGTAAGGGGCAACCCGACCCCGGAGGAGCTGGCCGCCGCCCTGGCAGTGGTCAGGGCCCGCGCCGCGGCGGCGACAACGACACCGCCCGGCGCACCGAGGCAGCGCGACGCGTGGTCGGACCCGTCGAGGATCGCGGGCGCGAGGCTCCCCATCCCGGGCCCGAGTGCATGGACCCGCACATTCTGGCCGGGTTAAGGGCATCGCCCTTAAGGGGCGCGGGGCTGTGTCGATTTGCGGCTCCGCCGCGTGGGCGCACAGAGGAACAACTCCGGGCAAGAATTTAAGTACCCGTACTCAGGCGCCCGCCCCCACCCAAGCCGCACGCTGGTGCCATGCTGTGGTCCGACCCCGATGACGAACCTCCCGAGGAACTGCGGGAGATGCAGGTCATGCTGCGGCGGCTCGGAATACTCATGGCACTCGCGATGGTGCTGGCGATGATCGTGATCGGGCTCTCGGCCTGAGGCGAGCGGCCAACGCGCCGCGGATACCCTGGCCGTATGACAGATCAGCCGCGCCGCCGCCTCGTGCTCGCCTCCCAGTCCCCCGCCCGGCTGGGCCTCCTGCGCCAGGCGGGACTGGACCCCGAGGTGATCGTGAGCGGGGTGGACGAGGACGCGATCTCAGCCCCCACCCCGGCCGAGCTGGCGCGAGCACTCGCCGAGGCGAAGGCTTCCGTCGTGGCCGCCCGCCCGGAGGTGCACGGCGCACTGGTGATCGGCTGCGACTCGGTGCTGGACCTGGACGGCGAGGCGCTGGGCAAGCCCGCCGACGCCGAGGAGGCCACCGCCCGCTGGAAGTCGATGCGCGGCCGGGCCGGCACACTCCAGACCGGGCACTGCGTCTACGACACGACGAGCAACCGGTATGTCTCGGCGACCGCGTCGACCGTCGTCCGCTTCGGCGAGCCGACCGACGCCGAGGTCGCCGCGTACGTCGCCTCGGGCGAACCCCTTTACGTGGCCGGGGCGTTCACGCTCGACGGCCGTTCCGCACCGTTCATCGAGGGCATCGACGGCGACCACGGCAATGTGATCGGCATCAGCCTGCCGCTCGTTCGGCGCCTGCTGGGCCAACTGGGCGTCGGTATCACGGAGTTGTGGACGCCCCGGGAGAAGTAGCGATCAGGAGGGGCTGGGGGCCGGCGGCGGGGTGATCGGCGCCGGGCCCTTGTCGGGCCGCTCGGGGTCCTTCGGGTCCTTGGGGCCCTCCGATGCCGGGGCCGCGTCCGAGGGGTCCTCCAGGCGGTCGTAGGTCATCAGAAGCAGGATCACGAGGCCGAGCACCACCACCATGAACGCGAACGCGGCCTTGCCCTCCACCATGGCCCACGCGAACGCGGCCAGCAGCCCGTGCACCACGGCCACGCTGATCAGGAGGATGCGGCCGAGGCCGGCCGGGGCCCGGTCGCGTATCGCGACCAGCAGGGCGACCACGGCGCACAGGAGGAAGTAGAGGCCGAAGAGGACTCCGCCGACCTTCGAGGAGACGGACATCGCGTCCGGGTCGATACCGGCCAGAGACATGTTCTGGCGGTCGGCGACGATCCCCAGGAACCAGTTCAGCGCGGCTACGCCGAAGGCCTCCACGAAGAGAACGACCGCCAGGATCCATGCCACCGGCCTGCGTACCACCGGCCCCCACCCACTCTCGACCACCGCTCGACCAAAGTTGTCGTTACCTCAAGTACGTTCGAGGCACGGTGAACGCTACTAACGGGTAAACCGCGGGACAAGGGTTGTGGCAGGGGCAAAGAATCATTGGGCCATTCGTAGGGACTCCACAAAGAAACGGCGTGGCGCGCGGCACGCTCTCACAGAGACCTTGACCACACAGGAGGGCTAGGGTTTCCCCGAGGAGTCCTGCGTACCGAGGTGCGACAAGGGATTTCACGGGTCGAGCGGGCCTCGTATCACGCTCCGTGTGGGCAAGCTCACCACAGGGGACGGGTCGATGCGCCGTGTCGGCAGTCCCTAAACTCGGCTTGTTTCAAGGAGGGAGCCTCAATCGTGCGCAAGGTGCTCATCGCCAATCGTGGCGAAATCGCTGTCCGCGTTGCCCGGGCCTGCCGGGATGCCGGGATCGCGAGCGTGGCCGTATACGCCGACCCGGACCGGGACGCTCTGCATGTCCGCGCCGCGGATGAGGCGTTCGCCCTGGGCGGTGACACACCGGCGAGCAGCTACCTGGACATCACCAAGGTCCTGAACGCGGCCCGTGAGTCCGGTGCCGACGCCGTCCACCCCGGCTACGGCTTCCTGTCCGAGAACGCCGAGTTCGCACAGGCGGTCCTCGACGCGGACCTGATCTGGATCGGCCCGCCGCCGCAGGCGATCCGCGACCTCGGTGACAAGGTCGCCGCCCGGCACATCGCGCAGCGCGCCGGTGCCCCGCTGGTGGCCGGCACCCCGGACCCCGTCTCCGGCTCGGACGAGGTCGTGGCGTTCGCCGAGCAGCACGGGCTGCCCATCGCGATCAAGGCCGCGTTCGGTGGCGGCGGCCGCGGTCTGAAGGTCGCCCGCACCCTCGAAGAGGTCCCCGAGCTCTACGACTCCGCCGTACGCGAGGCGGTCGCCGCCTTCGGCCGCGGCGAGTGCTTCGTCGAGCGCTACCTCGACAAGCCCCGGCACGTGGAGACCCAGTGCCTGGCCGACACCCACGGCAACGTGGTCGTCGTGTCGACGCGTGACTGCTCCCTCCAGCGCCGGCACCAGAAGCTGGTCGAGGAGGCGCCCGCGCCCTTCCTCTCCGAGGCCCAGGTCGCCGAGCTGTACTCCTCCTCCAAGGCCATCCTCAAGGAGGCCGGTTACGTCGGCGCCGGGACCGTCGAGTTCCTCGTCGGCCAGGACGGCACGATCTCCTTCCTCGAGGTCAACACCCGCCTCCAGGTCGAGCACCCGGTCACCGAGGAGGTCGCCGGCATCGACCTCGTGCGCGAGATGTTCCGTATCGCCGACGGCGAGGAACTCGGCTACGGCGACCCCGAACTGCGCGGCCACTCCTTCGAGTTCCGCATCAACGGCGAGGACCCGGGCCGCGGCTTCCTGCCCGCGCCCGGCACCGTCACCACGTTCGCCCCGCCGTCCGGCCCGGGTGTCCGCCTGGACGCCGGTGTCGAGACCGGCTCGGTGATCGGCCCGGCGTGGGACTCGCTGCTCGCCAAGCTGATCGTCACCGGCGCGACCCGCGAGCAGGCGCTGCAGCGCGCTGCGCGGGCGCTGGAGGAGTTCCGGGTCGAGGGCATGGCCACCGCGATCCCCTTCCACCGCGCGGTCGTCAAGGACCCGGCGTTCGCCCCCGAACTCACCGGCTCCGCCGAGCCGTTCACGGTCCACACCCGCTGGATCGAGACCGAGTTCGTCAACGACATCAAGCCCTTCGCGGCCCCCGCGGACACCGAGGCGGACGAGGACGCCGACCGCGAGACGATCGTCGTCGAGGTCGGCGGCAAGCGTCTTGAGGTCTCCCTCCCGGTCTCGCTCGGCATGTCCCTGGCCCGCACCGGCCTCGCCGCCGGCGCCAAGCCCAAGCGCCGGGCGGCCAAGAAGTCCGGCCCCGTCGCCTCCGGCGACACCCTCGCCTCGCCGATGCAGGGCACGATCGTCAAGGTCGCGGTCGAGGAGGGCCAGGAGGTCAAGGAGGGCGACCTCGTCGTCGTACTCGAAGCGATGAAGATGGAACAGCCGCTGAACGCGCACAAGTCCGGCACCATCAAGGGCCTCGGCGCGGAGGTCGGCGCGTCCATCACGTCCGGCGCCGCGATCTGCGAGATCAAGGACTGATCCGACCGTACGTACAGAGGTGCCCGGCCGACAGGAACAGCCTGTCCGCCGGGCACCTCTGTAATGTGACGGGACAACAATGTGACGGGACAACGCCGTATCGCGCCGAGGAGGGCAGGTGGGACCCATGGCCAGCGCAGCCGGGCCGCCGGCGGGTCTGCGTGCCGACGCCCGCCGCAACTACGAGCGGCTGCTCACCGAGGCCCGCGTGTCCTTCGCCGCGCACGGCACGGACGCGTCCCTGGAGGACGTGGCGCGGCGCGCGGGCGTCGGCATCGGCACGCTGTATCGCCACTTCCCGAACCGGCAGTCCCTGATGAGCGCGGTCTTCGAGGACGCGGTGGGTGAACTCCTCGCGCGCTCACGGGAGTTGCTGACCGCGCCGCAGCCGTGTGCGGCTTTGGTCACCTGGCTGCGGGAGATGGTGGCGCATGCGAGCGAGTACCGGGGGCTGGCTCGGGCGTTGATGGCCGTGGGCCAGGACGAGACGTCTGCCCTGGCCCGGTGCAGCAGCCCTATCCGGGAAGCAGGGGGTGCGTTGCTGTTCCGGGCGCAGGAGGCGGGTGACGTGCGCGGTGACGTCGAGATCGGCGATCTGCTGCAGCTGACGCATGCGATCGCGTTGGCGGCGGAGGGGAATCCTGGGGATCCTGAACTGGCGGACAGGTTGCTGACGTTGACGCTGCGCGGATTGAAGCCGTAGCGCTGTCTCGTTTTCGGGTGCGGGTCGGTGGGGGCTGGTCGCGCAGTTCCCCGCGCCCCCTGAACCCAGGCCGCTTTTAAG
>NZ_BARG01000062.1 GCF_000376565.1 Streptomyces hokutonensis
GGCCGTCCCGTAAATGATCTTTAGTGCGAGAGAGCGAGACCGGCCGACTGGCGGACCGCTCGCTATCCGGCGAGGGCAAGGTTGTGCAGGCGGGCGATGCCGCACATCGCGTGGTAGACGCCGTCACCTTGGAGACGCCAGTCGTGCAGTATCTTCCAGCTCTTCATGCGTGCGAAGACGAGCTCAACGCGGGCACGGACTTGTTTGTGAGACTTGTTGTGCTTCTCCTTGCAGGCGGTCAACTCCTCTCCCTTGCGGCGACGGTGTGGCATACCAGGCCAGGACCGGGGTAGCCACCGTCGGCAATCGTCGTCGTGGCACCGACAGCGGCCTTTGCACCGGATTCATCCCACGCCTTGCAGTCGTTGCGGTTGCCAGGCACGGGCCGACCGACCAGAACGACGAGACGGGTATCGGCGTCGATGACCACCTGATGGTTGGTGGAGTACCGATAGTTCTTGGACTGCTCGGCCACTGTGTGGTCGCGGGTCGGCACCAAAGGCCATCCACGGTCAGCACGGCGTCCCTTGCAAACCGCTGGCGCGGCTGCAGCGCGAGCTTCGGCCCCCGGTCGTCGATGATGCGGTCGGCGGCCGACTTCGACACCCCGAACAACAGGGCGAGCTGGCGCATCGTCAAGTTGGTCCGCCAGTACGCCGCGACCAGCAGCGCCCGATCTTCCAGAGACAGGCTCCACGGCCGCCCCCTGCGAACCGCGTCTGCGCGCCCGCACGCCGCAGCACGGTCACCAGCCTGGCGAACTGGCGCGGGTCGAGCCCGGTGAACGGGGTCACCCAGGACGACTCCGACGCCGAGATCACACGAGCCGCACTGTGATCATCCCACTCCGGCTGATCCCTCCAGCCGGGCGAAGGCGAGGATGTCGGGGACCGCTTCGCGCAGGCTCGCGAAGTGACGGTGCACGCCGGCCACCGCAACCGCGGTGTTGACGCCCCACACCGTCATGCCGGCCCGCAGCCCCGCTTCGACTCCGGAGGGGGCGTCCTCAATGACCAGGCAGTTCTCAGGCCGGACACCGAGTTGCTCGGCGGCCAACAGGTAGGGCACGGGCGAGGGTTTGCCTTCCTCCACCGCCGCGGCGTCCACAATGACGCGCGGGACCGGCAGGCCCGTACGAGCAAATCGCCCGCGCACCCGGTGCTCGTAGTTGGAGGTCACGAGCGCCCACGCCCCCGACGGCAGGGTGCCCAGCAGGTGCGACGCGCCGTCGAACGCCGCATAGACGCCGGACCGGACGTCCTCGTCCTCCAACTCGTGCAGCGCAGCCAGGCACTCCCGTGGGTCCTGGTCCGGAGCCACCTTTGCGAAGGTCTCCATTGGCCGTGTCCGCAGGGCCACCCGATAGACCTCGATCGCGTCCAATCCGTATCGCCCCGCCCAACTTGCCCAGACCCGGCGCTGGTTGTCCACAGCGTCGATCAACGTGCCGTCGACGTCGAAGAGGACGCACTTCCTGGGGCCGGGCTGCACACGCTCACTGATCACGCCGTGATCATGCCAGCATGCAGACTGCGCAGGTCGGTCCACACCAGTGCTCGATACAACCGAGACGCCCCGAGCGGATCAGTACGCCTCCAGACCCAGCTCGCGGAACTGGTCTCGGACCTGCCCGACCAGATCGGGACCAGGAGTCGGCGTTGTCAGCAGGCGGAAGGGCACGTGGAGGGCTTCGTACTTCGAGGCTCCGAGTTTGTGGAAGGGCAGGACGTCGACGCGGTCGACGTTGCCGAGGCCGGCGAGGAAGTGGGCGAGGCCGTAGACGTCCGGCGATGAATCGGTCCAGCCGGGGACGAGCACGTACCGGATCCACACGCTCTTGCCCAGTCGGTTCAGGCGGGTGGCGAAGTCCAGGGTGGGCGCCAGTTCGCCTCCGGTGAGCTGGCGATACGTGGGCGCGTGGAAGGACTTGATGTCGAGGAGTACCAGGTCGGTGTCGGCGAGGAGTTCGTCGGTGGCGCGGGCACCGAGGAAGCCGGAGGTGTCGAGGGCGGTGTGCAGTCCGGCTTCCTTGCAGCGACGCAGGATGTCGCCGGTGAAGGCCGACTGCAGCAGTGGCTCGCCGCCCGTTACCGTCACTCCGCCGCCGGCCGTGGTGATGAAGGCGCGGTACTTCTCGATCTCCTGCATCACCTCGTCGACCGTCGCCTCCTGGCCGTCGCGCATGTGCCAGGTGTCGGGGTTGGCGCAGTACAGGCAGCGCAGCGGGCAGCCGGAGACGAAGAGGACGAACCGGGTCCCGGGGCCGTCCACGCCGGTGGACAGGTCCCAGGAGTGGATCCGGCCTGTACTGGTCGCCGTCATCGTGCTCACAGCGATCCGTGGAAGGTGCGGCTGATCACGTCGAGCTGCTGCTCGCGGGTCAGGCGGACGAAGTTGACGGCGTAGCCGGAGACGCGGATGGTCAAGTCCGGGTAGTTCTCCGGGTGTTCCATCGCGTCCTCCAGCGTGGCCCGGTCGAGGACGTTGACGTTCATGTGGAAGCCGCCCGCCGACATGTAGGCGTCGAGGATGCCCACCAGGTGCCCGGCGCGTTCGTCGGGCGCGTGCCCCAGTCCCTCCGGCGTGATCGTCGTCGTCAACGAGATGCCGTCACGGGCCTGTTCGTACGGCAGCTTGGCCACCGAGAGGGCGGAGGCGGCGACGCCGTGCCGGTCGCGGCCGTTCATCGGGTTGGCGCCGGGGGCGAAGGGCTGTCCGGCGTGGCGGCCGTCGGGGGTGTTGCCGGTGTGCTTGCCGTAGACGACGTTCGAGGTGATGGTGAGGACCGACTGGGTGTGTTCGGCGTCCCGGTAGGTGGGGTACTGACGGACCTTCGCCATGAAGGACTCCACCAGTCCTACGGCGATGCTGTCGGCGCGGTCGTCGTTGTTGCCGTAGGCCGGGAAGTCGCCCTCGGTGCGGAAGTCGACGGCGAGGCCGGTGGCGTCCCGGAACACCTTCACGCGTGCGTACTTGACGGCGGAGAGGCTGTCGGCGGCGACGGACAGGCCGGCGATGCCGCAGGCCATGAAGCGGTGCACGGGGTAGTCGTGCAGCGCCATCTCGATGCGCTCGTAGGCGTACTTGTCGTGCATGTAGTGGATGACGTTGAGCGCGTTGACGTAGGTCCGGGCCAGCCAGTCCAGGACGTGGTCGTACGCCGCCGACAGCTCGTCGTAGTCGAGGTACTCGCCGGTCAGCGGGGGCGTCGGGGTCGCGATCTGGTCGCCGGTCATCTCGTCCCGGCCGCCGTTGACGGCGTAGAGCAGCGCCTTGGCGAGGTTGACGCGGGCGCCGAAGAACTGCATCTGCTTGCCGACCTCCATCGCGGAGACGCAGCAGGCGATCGCGGTGTCGTCGCCGGTGCGCGGGCGCATCAGGTCGTCGGACTCGTACTGGACTGCGCTGGTGTCGATGGAGACCTGGGCGCAGAACTCCTTGAAGGCGAAGGGGAGTTGGGGCGACCACAGGACGGTCAGGTTCGGTTCGGGTGCGGGGCCGAGGTTGTAGAGGGTCTGGAGGAAGCGGAAGGAGGTGCGGGTGACCAGGGGGCGGCCGTCGGTACCGATGCCGCCGATGGACTCCGTCACCCAGGTCGGGTCGCCGGAGAAGAGGGCGTCGTACTCGGGGGTGCGCAGGAACCGTACGATCCGCAGCTTGATCACGAAGTCGTCGATGAGTTCCTGGGCGCGGGTCTCGTCCAACACCCCTTCCTCCAGGTCGCGTTGGAGGTAGATGTCGAGGAAGGTGGAGGTGCGGCCGAGCGACATCGCGGCGCCGTTCTGCTCCTTCACTGCGGCGAGGTAGCCGAGGTAGAGCCACTGGACGGCCTCGTGGGCGGTGGCGGCGGGGCGTGAGACGTCGCAGCCGTACGTGGCCGCCATCCGGGTCAGTTCGCCCAACGCCCGTATCTGCTCGGCGAGTTCCTCACGATCCCGGATGATGTCGGCAACGGACGCACAGGCGTCGAGCTTGGCCCGCTCGACGCGCTTGGCCTCGATCAGGCGGTCCGTGCCGTAGAGCGCGACGCGGCGGTAGTCGCCGATGATCCGGCCGCGGCCGTAGGCGTCGGGGAGGCCGGTGATGATGCCGGCCTTGCGGGCGGCGCGCATTTCGGGGGTGTAGGCGTCGAAGACACCGTCGTTGTGGGTCTTGCGGTAGGTGCCGAACACGCTCGTGACGAAGGGGTCGGCCTCATAGCCGTAGGCCCGCAGGCTGTTCTCGACCATGCGCAGGCCGCCGTTCGGCATGATCGCGCGCTTCAGCGGGGCGTCGGTCTGCAGGCCGACGATCAACTCCCGTTCGCGGTCGATGTATCCGGGGGCGTGCGAGGTGATCGTGGAGGGAGTGGCGGCGTCCACGTCGAGGATGCCGCGGCTGCGCTCCTCCGGGAACAGGGAACTGACCTTCTCCCAGACGGCGCGGGTGCGGTCGGTGGGGCCGGTCAGGAAGCCGGCGTCGCCTTCGTACGGCGTGTAGTTGGCCTGGATGAAATCCCGGACGTCGACCCGCTCGCGCCAGGAGGTGCCGGCGAAGCCGCGCCATGCCTCGGACGAACGTGTTCCGGCCGTCGCTGTGATGGTCATCGCCGGTTCTCTCCCTTGCTTCGCACTGGAATGCCTCACTACCGATACTCGTGCGGCTCCTCCGCCGGCGGGAGGGCCGGTCAGGGCACTGGCCCCGGCCGTCCGACCCCCTGGTGGGGCCGAACGGCCCTCCCCCGTCGGGACGCCCTCATACGACGGGCAGATCAGGGCGCACGAGGGTGCCCGACCGGCCGTGGACGATCTCGTACGTCGCGTCCAGGGCCCCTATCGCGGCCAGTCCCCCGGTGTGCTCGACGAACCGGGCGGCGGCCTCGGTCTTCGGTCCCATGGAGCCGTCCGGGAAGTCGCCGTCGCGCAGTTGCTCGGGAGTGGCGCCGAGGACGGGCCGCTGGTCGGGGGTGCCGTAGCCCTCGTAGACGCAGGGCACGTCGGTGAGGATGAGCAGGAAGTCGGCCTTCAGGTCCTCGGCGAGCAGGGCTGCCGTGAGGTCCTTGTCGACGACGGCCTCCACGCCCGTCAGCGCGCCTGTGTCGTAGTCCGAGGTGACGGGGACACCTCCGCCGCCCGCGCAGATGACGAGCGTGCCGCTGCCCAGCAGGTCGTGGATGGTGTCGGTCTCCAGGATCCGTTCGGGCGCCGGGGAGGGGACGACGCGACGCCAGCCGGTCGTGTCGGCGGCGATGTGCCAGCCGCGTTTGCGGGCGAGCGCGGACGCCACGTCGTACGGGTACACCTGGCCGACGAACTTGGTGGGGTGCTCGAAGGCCGGGTCGTCGGCCCGGACGATGGTGTGGGTGACCAGCACGGCGATCCGCCGGCCGGGCAGGGCATCGTGCAGGGTGCGCACGAGCAGGGAGCCGATCATGCCCTGGGTCTGGGCGCCGAGCAGGTCGAGCGGGTAGGGGGCGCTGAGGGCGGGGTCGGCGGCGCTCTCCACGGCGAGCAGGCCGATCTGGGGGCCGTTGCCGTGGGTGATGACGATCTCGTGGTCGTGGGCGAGAGCCGCGATCGCGGTGGTCACGCGGTCGACGTTGGCCTCCTGGACCGCCGCGTCGGGGCGTTCGCCGCGGCGCAGCAGGGCGTTGCCGCCGAGGGCGATGACGATACGCATGGTTCAGTCCTCCAGGGTGGCGACGAGTACGGCCTTGATGGTGTGCAGGCGGTTCTCCGCCTGGTCGAAGACGATCGACGCGGGGGACGAGAACACGTCGTCCGTGACCTCCAGGCCGTCCAGGCCGTAGGTGTCGAAGAGGTCCTGGCCGAGGTGGGTACGGCGGTCGTGCAGCGCCGGCAGGCAGTGCATGAACTTGACGTCCGGGTTGCCGGTGGCGGCCAGTGTTTTCTCGTTCACCTGGTACGGGAGAAGCAGTTCGATCCGCTTCCGCCAGGAGTCGGCCGGTTCGCCCATGGAGACCCACACGTCGGTGTGCAGGAAGTCGGCCCTCTGCACGGCGGTGTCGATGTCCTCGGTAAGGGTGATCCGGGCTCCGCTGTTCTCACCCAACTCCCGGCAGGCGGCGACGAGTTCGGCCGTCGGCCACAGCGCCCTGGGCGCGGCGATGCGTACGTCCATGCCGAGCAGGGCGCCCATGGACAGCAGCGAGTTGCCCATGTTGTTGCGGGCGTCGCCGAGGTAGCAGTAGGCGATGTCGGGCAGGGGCTTGGAGCTGTGCTCGTCCATGGTCAGGACGTCGCAGAGGCTCTGGGTGGGGTGCGCGGTGTCGGTGAGCCCGTTGTAGACGGGGACGCCGGAGTGGGTGGCGAGTTCGGTGACGAGGGTCTGGTCGGAGCCGCGGTACTCGATGGCGTCGAACATGCGGCCCAGCACGCGGGCGGTGTCGGCGATGGACTCCTTGGCGCCGATGTGGGTGTCGCCGGGGCCGAGGTAGGTGGTGCGGGCGCCCTGGTCGGCGGCGGCGACCTCGAAGGCGCAGCGGGTGCGGGTGGAGGTCTTCTCGAAGATCAGCGCGAGGTTGCGGCCGGTCAGCCGAGGTCGTTCGGTGCCGTTGTGCTTGGCGGCCTTGAGGCCGGCGGCGAGGTCGAGGAGGTGGTGGATCTCGGGGGCGGTGAAGTCGAGTTCGCTCAGGTAGGAGCGGCCTCGCAGGTCGATGGTCATGGTGGTGGTCCCCTTGCTGGGTCAGGCGGTCGGGCGGTCCCTTTGCCGGGTCGGGCCGTCAGGCGGCCGGGTCGCGTTCGACGGGGCAGCTCATGCAGCGCGGTCCGCCCCGGCCGCGGCCGAGTTCGGCGCCGGCGATGGTGACGATCTCGATGCCCTGTTTGCGGAGGTAGGTGTTGGTGGTGACGTTGCGCTCGTAGCCGACGACCACACCGGGAGCGAGGGCGAGGAAGTTGCTGCCGTCGTCCCACTGCTCGCGCTCGGCGCCGCGGATGTCCTGCGGTGCGGACAGCATCCGGACCTTGTCCAGGTCCAGGGCCTCGGCCAGGGCGCCGGCCAGTTCGGAGTTCGGGGTGACCTCGAATCCGGTCTCACGGGCGTCGCTGGGCATGAGCGTCCACGAGCGCAGGGAGTCCGCGAGGCCCGGGTAGACGGTGAAGGCGTCGCGGTCGGCCATGGTGAGCACGGTGTCGAGGTGCATGTAGGCGCGGACGGCGGGGAGTTGGACGGCGATCAGACGGTTCGCCGTGCCGGTCGCGAAGAGCCGGGTGGCCAGGTTCTCCACGGCCTGGGCGGTGGTGCGCTCGCCCATACCGACCATGACGGCGCCGTTGCCCAGGACGTGGACGTCGCCGCCCTCCAGGGTGCCGACCTCACCGTCCAGGAGTGGCGTGGTGACCGTGCCGGCGAACATCGGGTGGAAGCGGTAGATGGCCTCGGCGTGCAGGCTTTCGCGGCGCCGGGCGGTCCTGGCCATCGGGTTGACCGACAGACGGTCGTACATCCAGCAGGAGTTGTCGCGCGGGAAGAGGTGGTTGGGCAGCGGGGTCAGCGCGAAGTCCTCGGCGTCGAGCGCGTTCCAGACCAGGCTGTGCGGGGTGGCGAGCGGCAGGTCGCTCTTGAGGATTCCGCCGATGAGGTGGGCGGCGAGGGTCTCCCCGTCGAGGTCGATGCACAGCTCCCGCAGGGGATCTATCAGTGCGGGGCCGACGGTGGCCGGGGTGAAGACCCGCTCCAGCAGCCAGTCCCGGGCTTCGGGAGCGTCGAGGGTCTGGGCCAGCAGGTCGGCGAAGTAGTGCACGCGGGCCCCGTGGTCGCGCAGGACCTGGGCGAAGGCGTCGTGCTCCTCGCGGGCGCGCTTGGCCCACAGGATGTCGTCGAAGAGCAGGGCGTCGACGTTGCGCGGGGTCAGCCGGGAGAGTTCCAGGCCGGGGCGGTGCAGGATCACCTGACGGAGGCGGCCGACCTCGGAGTCGACATGGAAGGTGGTGGTGTTCATGGCGGGGCTGCTCCTGTGGTCGTACGGGTGCGGGGCCGATACAGAGGGTGGGGTCAGTCGCGGTGGCGGAGGAGATTCCTGCGGAGGCCGCCGGTGCGGGTGGTGGGCAGTCCGCGGGAGATCCGCTTGACCGGCGGTGTGAGCGTCTCGGGAGCCCGGCCCTCGGAGACCGGCTCGCGGATCGGCTCCTCGCCGTAGACGCCTTGGCCGCGCTTCAGCCAGATGTACACCGGCAGGCCGAGGAGCAGGACGAACAGGCCGTAGTAGACGGTCTGGTAGCCGCTTCCCTGGATCGCCCAGTACGAGAAGGCCATCGCCAGGACCGAGACGGTGACGTCGCGGGCCAGCCGCCGGCCGGCGATGCTCTCGCGTCCTCGTACCACCAGCCAGTACAGCTGGGCGGCGGCGGAGAAGAGGTACGGGATCACGGCCGTGAGCACGCTCAGCAGCACGATCTTGGTGAACACGTCGTCGAAGCGCGTGTAGCTGAACACGGTGATCAGCGAGGCCAGCACGGTCGAGGCGATGATGCCGAAGACCGGCACGCCGCTCTCGCCGCGCAGCCTGGCGAAGGCGCCGGGGAAGAGTCCGTCGCGGGCGGCAGCGTAGGGCATCTCGGCGCAGAGCATGGTCCAGCCGTTGAGGGCGCCGATGCCGGAGACGATGGCGGCGACGGCGACCGTGTCGCCGGCCCAGGTGCCGCCCAGGATGTTGTTGGCGGCGTCGGTGAACGGGGCGGTGGAGGCGCCGAGTCGGCCGTGCGAGACGGTGCCGAAGACGGCGAGGGTGCCGAGGATGTAGATGACGGCGCAGGCGAGGGTGCCGTAGATCGTGGCGCGCGGGACGTTGCGGCCGGGCTCGCGGACCCGGCCGGCGACCACCGAGGCGGCCTCCAAGCCGATGTAGCTGAACAGCGCGATGGGTGCGGCGGCCGAGATGGCGCCCATGGCCGACTGGCCGCTGGCGTTGAACGAGCCGAAGTTGTGCGGGTCGACGAACAGCAGGCCGATGGTGGCCATGAAGAGCAGCGGGAGGAACTTCAGCACGGTGGTGAACACCTGGAAGGCGCCCATGTTCCGTACGCCGGTGAGGTTGATCGCGGCGGGTATCCAGAGCCCGATCAGCGCGATGAGGATCGAAATCGCCGTCTTGTGGCCGGTGTTGACGAACACCTCGACGTAACCGACCCAGGCCACCACGATCGCGGCGTTGCCCGCCCAGGCGGTGATCCAGTACGACCAGGCGTTGAGGAATCCGGCGAACTCGCCGAAGGCCTCACGGGCGTAGACGTACGGTCCGCCGCTCGCCGGGACGCGCTTCGACAGCGCCCCGAAGGTCACCGCCAGGGCGAGTGCGCCGAGGGTGACGATCACGAACGCCACGAGCGAGATCGGCCCGTACGGTGCGAGGGCCGAGGGGAGCGCGAACACTCCGGTTCCGATGATGGTGCCGACCACGAGCGCGGTCGCGCCGGAGAGGCCGAGGGCGGCCTTGGGAAGTGACGAGTCGTCACTTCGTCTGTTCCTGGGCATGGTTGTGCTCCCTGTTCGGGTCGGAGCGGATCCGTCGATCCACGCACGATCCTTCTCGGAGCCGACGCCCGTGATCAGTGGCCGAATATCCCCCCTCGGGACCATTGGTCCCAACCGGCACGTCCCGAACGGCCCAGTGGCCGACCCGTCCTCCACCCGCAGGAGTCAGCAGGTGCCGTTCGGCCCCAGGAGCAGGGCCGATCGCCCGATGCCCGGCCGCACCCCGCTCCCTCAGCGTGGACCCACATGATCGCCCCTGTTCCGGCCGAGGCTCCGAGGAGCGCCGGACCCGACCCGTGGGATGGAAAAGATGGCTCCCTTCAAAGACTCCGAGGGATCGCCCACCGGGGCGGCGCCCGGTACGAGCGTCACCCCGCCCAGGACAGTGACCGTGGGAACAGCGCTGAAGTGGGTCGTTCCGGTCCTGGCGGGCCTGGTCGTCTATCTCCTGCCGCAGCCCGATGGAATCAAGTCCGGCGGGTGGGCGGTCCTGGCCATCTTCACGGCCACCGTGCTCGGCCTGATCCTGCAGCCACTGCCGCTGGGCGCGGTCGCCCTGGTCGGCCTGACGGTCACGATGATCACCGGCACCCTGGAGCCGGATGTCGCGCTCGGAGGGTTCTCCGAGCCGACGATCTGGCTGATCGTCGCGGCGTTCTTCATCTCCCTCGGCTTCACCAAGACCGGCCTCGGCCGTCGTATCGCCCTGCTGTTCGTCCGCGCCCTGGGCCGCAGCAGCCTGGGACTCGCTTACGGCATCACCCTGACCGACCTCGTACTGGCCCCGGCCACCCCCAGCAACACCGCCCGCTCCGGCGGTGTCATCCAGCCGGTCATCCGCTCACTGAGCGAAAACGCCGGCTCGCACCCGGGCGACGAGAGCCGCCGCACGCTGGGCGCCTACCTCACCGTCACCGCCATGCAGATCAACACGGTCACCAGCGCCATGTTCCTGACCTCCATGGCCGCCAATCCCCTGGTGCAGAAGCTCGCCGCGGACCACGACATCCACCTCACCTGGACCTCCTGGGCCCTGGCGGCGATCGTTCCCGGCCTGGTCGCCCTGCTGGTCCTCCCCGCGCTGCTGTACCGCGTGTTCCCGCCCACCGTCCGTGCCACGCCGGAGGCGCCGGGCCAGGCGCGCGCCCAGCTCGCCGAGCTCGGCCGGATGTCCCGTCAGGAATGGACCATGGCGGCGGTCTTCGTCCTGCTGCTCCTGCTGTGGTCGGTGGGCGGCCAGGTCTGGGACCTCTCGGCCACCGTCTCCGCCTTCACCGGTGTGGCCCTGCTGCTCGTCACCGGCGTACTGACGTGGGGCGACCTGGTCGCGGAGAAGTCGGCCTGGACGACGCTGGTGTGGTTCTCCGTCCTGGTCATGATGGCCGGTCAGCTCCAGGAACTCGGGGTGATCGGCTGGTTCAGCGACACCATGACCAAGGCCACCGACGGGGTGGGCTGGCAGACCGCGTTCGTGATCCTCACGCTGGTCTACCTCTTCTCCCACTACCTCTTCGCCTCCAACACCGCGCACGTGGCCGCGATGTACGCCGCCTTCCTCTCGGCCGCGATCGCTACCGGCGCACCGCCGGTGATGGCCGCCCTGGTGCTCGGCTTCATCAGCTCCCTGTACGGCGGCCTGACCCACTATGCCTCCGGCCCGGCTCCGGTCCTCTTCGGCGGCGGGTACGTCACCCTCGGCGAATGGTGGCGCACCGGCCTGATCGCTGCCGGCGCGAACATCGTCATCTGGATGGGCGTGGGCGCCCTGTGGCTGAAGGTCCTCGGCCACTGGTGAGACCGCTCCCCCACCTGTCGTCCGCCCGGCCCGGCGCTCCAGCCGGGCCGTCGGCGTGCGATCGCGGGCCCCGGCAGGGGCCGACTCGTGAGCACCCTCCGTCCCACACGGCAACCAAGGCCGGGACCATCCGCCGGCGGGCAGGGACCTCCGGCCCCTGCCCGCTTGATCATCCGGTGAGTTGACTGAAGACCAAGGCCGCCACGCTCGCCCCGAGCGCCCCGGCGCCGCCCGCCGCACCCCACACCGCGAAACCAGAGCAGGTGTCCGTGCCCGGGTCCTGAACACTGTCGACCGCCCGTATCCCACCCGGGCGGCAGAACGGAGGGACGTCATGGCAGACGCTCCGCACTCATCCCACGCCTACCTCGTCGGCGGCGGCATCGCCTCCCTCGCGGTCGCCGCCTTCCTCGTCCGCGACGCCGACTTCCCCGGCGAGCACATCCACGTCCTGGAGGAACTGCCGATCGCCGGCGGCTCGATGGACGGCAGCGGCGAGCCCGCCGGGTACGTCACCCGGGGCGGCCGGATGCTGGAGGAGGAGGCCTACACCTGCCTGTGGAACCTCCTGGAGACGATCCCCACCCTCACCGACGGGACGGTTTCGGTACGCGAGGAGATCACCGAGTTCAACACCAAGTGGCCCACCGACGCCAAGGCCCGCCTGATCGGCCCGGGCACCACGATCCTCGACGCCGCGGACTACGGCCTCGACACCCGCGACCGCCTGGAGTTGACCCGTCTGCTGGTGCTGCCCGAGACAGTCATCGGGGCCCGCAGGATCGAGGACTTCTTCTCCCCGCACTTCTTCGCCACCAACTTCTGGGCGATGTGGCGCACCACCTTCGCCTTCCAGAACTGGCACAGCGCCATCGAACTGAAGCGCTATCTCCTGCGCTTCATGCAGGAGTTCCCCCGCATGCACACCCTCGCCGGCGTGCGCCGCACCCGCCTCAACCAGTTCGACTCGATCATCCGCCCGCTGCGCACCTGGCTGGAGACCCGCGGTGTGGTCTTCGAGTACGGCGTGCGGGTCACCGACGTCGACTTCACCACCGCCGAAGAGGGCGTACGACGCGCTCGCCGCCTGCACGTGGAACGCGACGGCCGACCGGACACGTACGAACTCACCGCAGACGACTACGCGTTCCTCACCCTGGGTTCGATGACCGCCGACGCCGCCTACGGCACCGACGACAGCGCGCCGGAACTCGTCCGCGACAAGCGGGACGGCGGATGGCGGCTCTGGGAGACCATCGCCGCCAAGGCAGACGACTTCGGCCGGCCCACCGCCTTCAACGACAACGTGGACGAGGCCAAGTGGGAGTCCTTCACCCTCACCATGCGCGACCCACTCCTCCTGCACCGCATCGAGGAACTGTCCGGCAACCTCCCCGGCACGGGCGCGCTGATGACGTTCAAGGACTCCAACTGGCTGATGTCCGTGGTCGTACCGCACGCCCCGCACTTCGACGGCCAGCCCGAGAACGTCTACACCCTGTGGGGCTACGGCCTGTTCACCGACCGCGACGGCGACTTCGTCGGCAAGCCGATGGCCGAGGCCACGGGCCGGGAGATCCTCACCGAACTCCTCGGCCACCTCGGGATGTCGGACATCGAGGAGCAGGTCGCGGCGACCACGACCGTGATCCCGGTGATGATGCCGTACATCACCAGCCAGTTCGCCCCGCGCACCGTGCACGACCGGCCCCTGGTGATCCCGCGCGGCTCCGCCAACTTCGCCTTCCTGGGCCAGTTCACGGAGATCCCCGAGGACGTGGTCTTCACCGTCGAGTACTCCGTGCGCGGCGCCATGCACGCCGTCTACGGCCTGCTCGGCCTCGACGAGCGCGAGATACCCGGCATCTACCACGCGCTGGCCGATCCGGCGACGGCCTTCGACGTGCTCAGGGCCGCGCTGGCCTGAGTGCGAGCGGATGGGTCAACCGGCCCTGAATTAGGGCTGGTTGACCTTTCCCGTGTCCGCCGCCATGCCCACATTCTGGTGAGCGCATCGTCGACCCGCGCGCGGAGGCCGGGGCGAGAAACCCACCGAAGGGAACCGGATCATGACCGACACCGGATCGCTCCTGGCGAAGGTGGTAGGGCCGGAGCACGTGCTCATGGAGGACCACGTTCCCGAGGAGTACGGGCACGACGAGTCGCTGACCGTCGCGGCCCGACGGGCGAGGTACGTGGTGCGTCCCGCAGCGACCGCCGAAGTGTCCGAGATCCTGGCGGTCGCCGCCGCGCAGCGCGTCCCCGTCACTGCACGGGGATCCGGCACCGGGCTGTGCGGGGCCTGCGTGCCCAGCACGGACGGGATCGTCGTGTCCTTCGAGCGGATGAACCACGTGGTGGAGATCGACGCCGACAACCACGTAGCCGTGGTCCAGCCGGGGGTCACCCTGGCCGAACTCGACGACCACGCAGCCGAGTTCGGGCTGTGCTACCCGGTACGCCCAGGTGAGTCGAGCGCGTCGGTCGGCGGCACGATCGCCACCAACGCCGGTGGCATGCACGCAGTCCGGCACGGCGTTACCCGCCACCATGTCCTCGGTGTCGAGGCGGTCCTGGCCTCCGGCTCGATCGTGCGCAGCGGAGGAAAATACGTCAAGACGAGCACGGGCTACGACCTGACCCAGCTCCTCGTGGGCTCCGAGGGCACCCTCGCCCTGGTCACCGAGGCGACCCTGCGTCTGAAACCCCGCGGCGGGCAGAGTGCGACGGTGCTGGCGCCCTTCGCGACGGCCGAAGAGATCACCCGCGCGGTGCCGCGCCTGCTGGCCACGGGCGTTGATCCGCTGGTCCTGGAGTACGTGGACATGCTCACGATGGCGGCGATGACCGCCCAGCAGGACCTCGGGCTCGGCATCCCGCAACAGGTCCGCGACACGGCACTCGCCTATCTGGTGGTGGTCCTCGAAGGGCAGTCGGCCGAACGGCTCGAAGCCGATGTGGAGTCACTCGGCGGGCAGTTGCTCGAACTGGGCGCGGCCGACGTCTACGTGCTGCCCGCAACAGCCGCACGCCAACTGATCGAAGCCCGGGAACGGGCGTTCTGGGCCTCCAAGGCGGCCGGCGCCGACGAGATCGTGGACATCGTGGTACCCCGCGCCTCCCTGCCCCGCCTGTTCGCCGCAGCCGACGTCATCGCCGGGGACAGCGGATCCATCGTCACCGGCTGCGGGCACGCGGGCGACGGAAACGTGCACCTCGCGGTCTTCCAACCGGACGGGCAACGGCGGGACAAGGTCCTGCGACGGCTGTTCCGGGCGGGCACGGAGCTCGGCGGGGCGATCTCCGGCGAGCACGGCATCGGTACGGCGAAGAAGCGGTACTTCCTGGAGCTGGAGGACCCCGCCAAGGTGGAGCTGATGCGCCGGATCAAGCACGCCTTCGACCCCGACGGGATCCTCAACCCCGGCGTCCTCTTCGACTGACCGCATCCACATGAAGGGCGGAATCACCGTGAACGGTGCCCATGCCGTTGCCCGCACCCTCAGGAACTCCGGCGTCGAGGTGTGCTTCGCCAACCCCGGCACCTCCGAACTGCACTTCGTCGCCGCCCTGGACGACGAGCCCGGCCTGCGCGCCGTCCCATGCCTGTTCGAAGGCGTGGCCACCGGAGCGGCCGACGGCTACGGCCGGATGACCGGCCGCCCCGCCGCCACCCTGCTGCATCTCGGCCCGGGGCTCGGCAACGGCCTGGCCAACCTCCACAACGCCCGCCGCGCAGCCACCCCGGTGGTGAACCTGGTCGGCGACCACGCGACGTACCACAAGAAGTACGACGCGCCGCTGGAGTCCGACGTCGACGCGCTGGCCCGTACCGTCTCCGGCTGGGTCCGCCGCTGCGCCGGCCCCGCCACCGTCGGCGGCGACGTGGCGGAGGCGGTGGCCGCCGCGGCGGGTGCTCCTGGGCAGGTGGCCACCGTGCTGCTGCCCGCCGACGTGTCCTGGTCGGACGGTGCCCGACCCGCACCGCCGGTCGCGGCCCGGTCACCCGCCGCCGTACCGGAACAGACCTTCGCCATCGTGGCCGCGGCCCTGCGCTCCGGCGAACCCGCCGCCCTGCTCCTCGGCGGCACAGCCACCCGTGAACCGGGGCTGAGCGAGGCCGGCCGGATCGCCGCCGCCACCGGTGCCCGGCTGCTGTGCGAGACGTTCCCGGCCCGTCTGGAACGCGGCGCGGGCCTGCCGTCGGTGGAGCGGCTCGGCTACCTCGCCGAGGGAGCGATGGCGCAACTCAACGGCGTACGGCACCTGGTGCTGGTGGGTGCCCGCGCCCCGGTGTCGTTCTTCGCCCACCCGGGCCTGCCCAGTCAGTTGGTGCCGGACGGCTGCCAGGTACACACCCTCGCCACGGCGACCGACGATATCCCCGCTGCCTTGGGCGACTTGGCGAACTCCGTCGCAGCGGACGTATCGGCGGTGCTGCAGCCCGCCACACGGCCGGCATCGCCAACCGGCGCGCTGACCGCAGAGTCCGCCGCCACGGCCATCGGGGCGCTGCTGCCCGAGGGGGCGATCGTGGTCGACGAGGCCAACACCTCCGGCCTCTGGCTCCCCGGGGCCACGGCGGGCGCACCGCGCCACGACTGGCTCACCCTCACCGGCGGAGCCATCGGCCAGGGCCTGCCGCTCGCCGCCGGTGCGGCGATCGCCTGCCCCGGCCGGCCGGTGCTGTGCCTGGAGGCCGACGGCAGCGCCATGTACACCGTCTCGGCGCTGTGGACGCACGCCCGCGAGGGGCTCGACATCACCACCGTGGTCTTCGCGAACGGCTCCTACGCAATCCTCACCATGGAGTCCCAGCGCCTCGGTACACGTGCGAACGGCCCCGCCCACCGCGACCTGCTCGATCTGACCCGTCCCGGCCTCGACTTCGTCGCCCTCGCCCGGGGCATGGGCGTACCGGCGTCGCGGGCGACCACCGCCGCGGAGTTCATGGCCCGGTTGCGAGAGGCTTTCGCCGAGCCGGGGCCGCATCTGATCGAGGCGGTTGTGCCGACGCTGTTCTGAGCCGTCACCGACCAACGGTCACCTTGCGACGTGTTGGAAGGCATGGGTGACCTGGGCATTTGTGATGATGCAACAGGTACGAGAACGAGGTACTACAGGTCGTCGAATCCCTCGACCGGGCGGCCGATCGTCCAGACATCGCCGGGCGCGCGGACGAACGCGTGGTGTGCTTGCATGTCTCGCTTCAACTGCGCGGCGGAGACTACGTGACCTCGTCGGGCGAGCGCGTCGCGAAGTTGCGCGGGTGTCAGGGACCGACCGCAGCGCGCGAGGTGCCGGGCAGCCAGTTGCTCGCTGGTGGGGCAGGCCGGGGGCTCCACCACGACGAGTGAGTCGCTGAGCGCCTGGTGCTCGTTCATCGCCGCCTCGGTCACCTTCAGCAGTGGCCTGGCCGCCTCCCGCACCCGCGCGAGGCGTTGCTGCCAGTTGTCGCGGGCCAGGTAGCCGTTGCGGTGGCACCACCACAGCAGCCCGGCCGTGATGACCGTCGCGAGCAGCGGGTGGTTCGCAGCCAGGACGACCAGGTTTCGGAGGCCTGCTCCGAACAGCTCAAACACGAGGTTGATGAGGACCAGCGCGTCCGCGGCCGTGGCTTCCAGGCCGGCCATGCGCAGTACCCCCTGGGCGACGGGGACCCACTCGATGACGCCGAACCCGAAACGGAAGAAGACGCTGTCCTGGGAGACGATGACGCAGGGCCCCAGGAACTCCGCGAGCGCCATCGTGGGCGCGTCGTCCGGGTCGCCCCGATGTCGCAACGGCATCTCCGGGTCGACCCGCAGGATGCGCTGGGTCTGGCCGGACAGGTGATCACGGATCTCCAGGTCGACCACCCGGAGGGAGGGAAGGATCTCCCGTTCGAGCAGATGGCGCACCTGCTGTTCCGGCACCCCGTAGTGGTCCGCCATACGCGGCAGGTGCCTGGCGATCTCGCCAGGGACGTGCGCGGCGACGTAGGGGTTGGCGCGGCCCGTTCCCGCCAGGCCGGTGATCTTGTCCTGGTGGAGGCCGTGCTTGACCATGTAGCAGGCTTCGACCAGGAGCGCGTTGGCATCGAGGATGGGCAGCAGCATCTGCCGGCTCAACGCCATCGGGTTGATGGCGGGTCCGGTGGGGACCAGCAACTGCGCTGCCCAAGCGGCACGGTCTTGCGTCATGCATCAAGTGTGGCCGCAGCCACTGACATCCGGGCAGGATTTTCCGTCCCGGCACGGCCCTGGCCGACGGCGTCGGAGAACTGGCCCAGCATCAGAATCGCGTTTCTGGTCCGGCGCACTGAAATCGGCAGGCCTCCGCTGTTCATATCTGTCCATCCGGCCCTGGTCCGGGTGGAGGCTCGCTCTATGTCGTTCATCGAGAACGTCGCCTCTGGCCTCCTCGTCGCGCTGATCGTCTGGGGCATCAGCCGGGTGAGGTTGCATTGGCGCCGATGCCAGACGAAGAAGCCTCCGAGAATTGATGCCCGACACTGGTACGGAAGGGAGCGCTACATGGGCCGACCTGGAGCCATCAAACAGCCTCAACTGCCTCCCGGGGCACGCCGCGATCTCAATCGGCAATTGCACATGCTGCACCAAAGGGCCGGGTGCCCCACCACCCGGGACATCGCCAAGCGTCTCGGAGGCCGGCCCGGCCACACCACCATCCACAACGCCTTCGCCAAGGCGAAGTTGCCCAGTTTGGACGTTGTGACGGCCGTCGCCCTCCAACTAGCAGAGCGGGCAAGAGACTTGGGGACCGAGACCGACCGCGAGGAGAGTCTCGACAACATCGACCGGCGCATTGATCGGCTCTGGAAGCAGGCCCGCCACGAGGAGGATGCCCAAGCCAACCAGGCCGAGCCGCCACCCATGTCCGACGCCACCCGGGGGCTGATGCACGCGCTCAGCCCCGAGTGCTCAGTGTGCGGGGAGACCCGACAACTCATCGACATCGTCCTCATGGAAGACCCCGAACCGACGCCATGGCCACCCGGATTCCGCAAGACGGGAGAGCAGCCCGAGGCACCCGATCCGTGGCGACTGATCCGCCTGTGCCGCAGATGCCAACGCAACCACCAGGACGGCGAGCTGACCGAGCAGCAGCTCCGTACTGCCAGGTCCGCCCTGGACCGACGCCCCGGCGCCGCGCGGCACTACGCCGCGTACCTGGATCAGATCCTGCTGGGTGCCGAGCCCGCGATCGACTCACGCGTCGCGGCGCTCGCCGCCAATATTGTCCGGACCGACCCCAGTCTCGCCGCCGCCCCGTACGTCCTCAACCACGGGCAGATCAAGGTAGACCGCGCGCACGGCTCACTGAGCTGGGGACAGTACGAGTGCACGGACGACCACTAGGGTGCGGCGGCCAAGCCGCAAGCCCAGGCGGGCACAGGGCCCGTGGTCATCGCTCCTTGATTGACCACGGAGACCTGTGCCCTCTGCCCTCATCGCTGACCGAACCACTCACCTGCTGTCGCTACCCCCGGTGATGTCCATGAGCGCCGCCCGCCCCGCCTCCAACCGTGCCGCCGGAATGCGGAACGGCGAGCAGGAGACGTAGTCCAGGCCCACCCGGTGGAAGAAGTGGATCGACTCCGGGTCACCGCCGTGCTCGCCGCACACCCCGGTCTCCAGGCGGGAGTTGACGCTGCGGCCGGCCTCGACGGCCAGTTCGACGAGTCGGCCCACGCCCTCCTGGTCGATCGTGTCGAACGGCGACACGGTGAAGACACCCTTCTCCAGGTACAGCGGGAAGAAGGATGCCTCGGCGTCGTCGCGGGACAGGCCCCAGGTGGTCTGGGTGAGGTCGTTGGTGCCGAAGGAGAAGAAGTCGGCGCATTCGGCGATACGCCCGGCGGTGAGTGCGGCGCGCGGCAGTTCGATCATCGTGCCGATCGGGCAGTCGAGGGTGGCACCGGTCTCCTTCTGGACCTCGGCGAGGACCTCTTCCGCCTCGGTGCGGGCCAGCCGCAGCTCCTCGACCGTTCCGACGAGCGGGATCATGATCTCGGCGCGTGGCCGGCCACCGGCCCGCAGTCGCGCGACCGCCGCTTCGGCGATCGCCCGCACCTGCATGGCCATCAGTCCGGGCACGGCCAGGCCGAGCCGGACGCCGCGCAGCCCGAGCATCGGGTTCTGCTCGTGCATGCGCTCGACGGCTGCGAGCAGTTCGCGGTCGTGCGGGTCAGGGTGCTCGGCGCGGGCCAGGCGTACGGCCAACTCCGTGTGGTCCGGCAGGAATTCGTGCAGCGGCGGGTCGATGAGCCGGATGGTCACCGGGAGTCCGTCCATCGCCGTGAGGATGCCGGTGAAGTCCTCGCGCTGGAGGGGCAGCAGTGCGGCCAGGGCCTCCCGGCGGGCACTGTCGTCGCGGGCCAGGATCATCGCCTCGACCAGCGCCCTGCGTTCGCCCAGGAACATGTGCTCGGTACGGCACAGCCCGATGCCCTGCGCGCCGAGGCCGCGGGCGCGTACGGCGTCCTCGGGGGTGTCGGCGTTGGCCCGCACTTCGAGGCGTCGTACGGAGTCGGCGTGGGCGAGGGCGCCCAGAACCGCATCCGTTAGTGGGCCGCTCGTGGTGCCGGTCTCGAGGGCGCGGCCGACGTCGGACGCGGTCAGCGGGAGCGCGCCGAGGTGGACGGTGCCGGCGGTGCCGTCGACGGAGACGGTGTCGCCCTCGTGCACCAACACGCCGGATTCTGCGGTTAATTGACGGGTCGTCGGGTCGACCGTGAGGGATTCGGCGCCGCAGACGCAGACCTTGCCCATGCCGCGTGCGACGACGGCGGCGTGGCTGGTCTTGCCGCCGCGGCTGGTCAGGACGGCCTGTGCGGCGATCATGCCGGGGAGGTCGTCGGGGGTGGTCTCCCGGCGGACGAGGACCGTGGCCTCGCCGGCCGCGGCGCGTCGTACCGCCTCGGCGGAGTCGAAGACCACTACGCCCACGGCCGCGCCCGGGGAGGCGGGAACGCCCTGGGCGAGGGGCACGTCGGCCGGGGTGGTGTCGAAGCGGGGGAACATCAGGCGGGTCAGTTCGGTGCCGTCGACGCGGACCAGGGCCTCGTCCGCGCCGATCGTGCCCTCCTCGCGCAGGTCGTGGGCGATGCGGAAGGCGGCCTCGGCGGTGCGCTTGCCGACGCGGGTCTGGAGGATCCACAGCTTGCCGCGCTCGACGGTGAACTCGACGTCGCACAGGTCGCGGTAGTGGTGCTCCAGAGTGCGCAGGTGATCGCTGAGCTGGACGTACGCGCGGGGGTTGAGCCGCTTCAGCTCGATCAGGGGCAGCGCGTCGCGGACGCCCGCGACTACGTCCTCGCCCTGTGCGTCGGGCAGGTAGTCGCCGTACATGCCGCGTTCGCCGGTGGCGGGGTCGCGGGTGAAGGTGACGCCGGTGCCGGAATCGTCACCGAGGTTCCCGAAGACCATCGCCTGGACGTTGACGGCGGTGCCGAGGTCCTCGGAGATGTGTTCGCGGTGGCGGTAGACGCGGGCGCGTTCGCCGTTCCAGGAGTCGAAGACGGCGCGGATGGCGCGGGTCAGCTGCTCGGCCGGGTCCTGCGGGAAGTCCTCGCCGGTCTCCTTGCGGATGATGGCCTTGAACTCCTCGGTGATCAGGGCGAGTTCGGTGGTGTCGAGGTCGTGGTCGCCGGTCACCTCGCGGCGTGCCTTGTGCGCGGCGATGGCCTCCTCGAACAGGTCGCCGTCGACGCCCATCACGGTGTGGCCGAACATCTGGATGAGCCGCCGGTAGGAGTCCCAGGCGAACCGCTCCTGCCCGGACGCCTTGGCGATCCCGGTGACGGACCTGTCGTTGAGGCCGATGTCGAGGATGGTCTCCATCATGCCGGGCATGGAGAAGCGGGCGCCCGAGCGGACGGAGACCAGCAGCGGATCGTCGGGCGCGCCGAGGGTGCGGCCCATCGTCCGTTCCAGTCCGGCCAGCGCGCGGGCCGTCTCGAGGGCCAGCTCGGGCGGCTCCTCGCCCGTCTTCAGGTAGACCTTGCAGGCCTCGGTGGTGACGGTGAATCCGGGCGGCACGGGCAGCCCGAGCCGGGTCATCTCGGCCAGGCCGGCGCCCTTGCCGCCCAGCAGGGCGGCCATCTCGCGGCTGCCTTCGGCGAACTCGTACACGTACTTGGTCGGCGCAGTCATCAGGACTCGGGCCTCTCACTCGTGAGGTACGACGGCCACGGGGCAGCCGACGTGATGGATGGCGGTATGGGTGACGGGGCCGATGCGCGGACCCGCCGGTCGTTCGGTGAGGTGCCTGCCGACCACGAGAAGGCCCGCTCCGGAGGCGGCCCGGAGCAGCGCGGACTGGGCCCGGCCCTCGGCGACGGTCTCGGCGACCTCGACGCCGGGGTACTTGTCGCGCCACACCTGGAGTACGGCGGACAGGAAACCGTGCCATTCCTCGGCTCGCTGCGGGCCGCTCACCAGGGCGATCTCGCCGGGGCCGAGCCCCAGCGGGGACGGCGGCTGCCAGGCGTGGACGGCGCGGAGGCGGGCGCCGCGCACGCGGGCCGCCTCGAAGGCGAACTCGATCACCGCGTCGCAGGGATCGCCGAGGTCGACGCCCAGGACCACGTCCCGGTAGCCGGTCAGGACGGAGCCGCGTCCGTCGCCTGCCGGAAGGTGCTCGTCGGCGGCCTTCTCGTCCGCCCGCACGAGCACCACGGGACGTGTGGCGCGGGCCACCACGCCCTGCGCGACCGAGCCCACAAGGAGCCCGGTGAACCCGCTCAGGCCGCGCGAGCCCAGCACCAGCAGCTCCGCCTCCTCGGCCGCCTTCACCAGAGCCGCGGTCGCGGGACCCTCGACCTGCTCTTCGTGGAGGCGGAGACCGGGGGCGACGGCACGGCACCTCTCCTTGGCCTGCCGCAGGACACGGCGCGCCTGATGACGCTGGGCGGCCGTGACGGGTTCGCCGTCCTCCTGGCGCGGATGCCAGTTCCAGACGTGTACGAGCCGCAACGGCAGGTCGCGGCGTGCCGCCTCCCGGGCGGCCCAGTCGGCCGCGGCGAGACTCTCCGCGGAACCGTCGACTCCGGCGATGACGGGCGGAAGCATGGTCCGCACCTCCTGCGCTCGGTCTGCTCCTCCCTTCCAGCGTCGTCCCGCGCTCCGCCCGCAGGTATGGGCCGCCAGGTCACCACCCGGGTCCGTTCGGCCCCACCACGCGCCCGCCCCGGACCGTCATGGTGGAGGGGCCACGGACCTGGAAGGCGGCACACCATGGAACGAGTGATCATCGCCGGAGTCGACCGGTCGGCACGCAGCCGCGTCGCCGCGGACTGGGCCGCACGCGAGGCGCTGCGGCGCGGGCTACCGCTGCGCGTGGTGCATGTGGCACCACCGGAGAACCTCGACCCGGTGGAACAGTGGCCCTACCGCCCGGACACCGTGGCGGGCCACGTGGTCGCCGAACTCACCGCCCGCCACCCGTCGTTGACCGTCCGGGCAGCGAATCTCACCGGGGCGCCCGTCCCCGAGCTACGGTCGGCGAGCACGCACGCGGAACTGGTCGTGCTCGGGCTGCGCGGCGAGGGTCAGCACACCCGGACGCCCCTGGGCTCGACCGCAGCGGCCCTAGCCACCGGGTGTGCCGGGCCCCTGCTCCTCGTGCCCGGAACGCTCGCGGGGCTCGATGTGCCGGGTCACACCGACGCCGTGACCGTGGGCGTCGACGCCCGGGACCCGTCCGGGGGCGCGCTCGGTTTCGCCTTCGAGGCGGCCCGGCAGCACGGCGTCCCGCTGCACGCGGTGCACGCCTGGGCACTTCCCGCGAGCGCCGCCGCCTCGCTCCTCCCGCTGCCGGAGCAGGAACGCGCCGCCCGCGAGGACCACGAGGAGGACCTGCTGACCGACGCGCTGCGGCCGTGGCACGGCAAGTACCCGGACGTCGAGGTCCGCGCGGACGTGCTGCTGTTCCCGCCGGCCGAGGCCCTTGCCCACGCCTCCGGAACGTCCGGACTGGTGGTGATCGGCCGGCACACCGCACCGGGCCCCACCGCACTGGCCCTCCTGAAGCACGCGCGATGCCCGGTCGCCGTCGTGCCGTCGTAGGCCGGGGCGGGTCGGCCTCGGCCGATGGGTCGTTCGGCCCCTGCGAAAGCCGGCGGCGGTGGCGCACGGTGAGAGGTACGAGGATGGGTTTACGCATCGTCGTCTTCGGCACGCACACCCTCCGCGTAGCCCTGCCGAACACGGAACGGAGACAGAGTGATGCCCCCTTCGATCGCGCTCCGCATGAATCACGCGCTGCCCCCGATACATCGCGAACGGCTGCTTCGGGTGGGCCGCGATGTCTGCTTCCCGCCCGGCACCCGGCTGTTCGAGGAGGACGGGCACGCCGACCGGTTCTGGATCATCAAGGCTGGCACCGCCGCCCTCGACATCCGTCTGCCCGACCGCCCGCCTCCCGTCGTGGAGACACTCGGGATCGGTGATCTCGTCGGCTGGTCCTGGCTGTACGAGCCGTACGTCTGGCAGTTGGGCGCGACCGCGGTGACGCAGGTGGAGGCCTACGAGTTCGACGCGGTCGCCGTCCGTCTGATGTACCTGGACGACGCCGAGTTCGGCCGGGCCGTCGAACACTGGGTCGGCCGGGTATTGGCCCACCGCCTGAGCGCCGCCCGCGCCAGGCTGGTCGACCTGCGCGCGACGCCCGCGGAGCAAGGACCGTGATGACCGCCGTACTCACCCGACAGCACCCGGAGTTCCACCCATTTCCTCGATCCGACGCCCGTCCCCACCTCAGGAAAGACCACGGGAGGCTGTGATGTCCGAATCTCCGTACACCGTGAGCGATGTGATGACCCATACCGTCGTCGCCGTCGGCAGCGAGGCGCCGTTCAAGGACGTCGTCGAACTGCTCAGCCAGTGGAAGGTCAGCGCCGTCCCCGTGTTGGCCGGCGAGGGCCGGGTCATCGGGGTGGTGTCCGAGGCAGACCTGCTCGCCAAGGAAGAGTTCCGCGGCGGCGAGGACGGGGCGGGCGACAGCGATCCCGCGCACCGCGCCAAAGCGGGGGCGGTGACCGCGGGCGAGCTCATGAGCAGCCCGGCCGTGACCGTGCACGCCGATGCCCCGCTCGCCGAGGCCGCGCGCATCATGGCCCGGCGCCATGTCAAACGGCTGCCCGTCGTGGACGGAGTCGGCCTGCTGCAGGGGATCGTGAGCCGCGGGGACCTGCTCAAGGTCTTCCTCCGTCCCGACGAAGAGATCGCCGGGGAGATCCGACGCAGCGTGCTCGGCCGCCTCCCGGTGACCACCGCGCTGACCGTCGAGGTGACCAACGGCGTGGTCACGCTGGGCGGTCCCCTGCCCGACCGTACGCTCGTGCCGGTGGCCGCCCGGGCGATGCGGGCGGTGGAGGGCGTTGTGGACGTCCGGCTCGACCTCACGCACCGCTGAAGTTCTTTCGGCGAGTACCAACTCCCAGCCGGAACTCACTCAATGGCGGCTGAACGCAATGGTCATCCGTGAAAACGCATCTGGTCGGTATTTCGTGACCGTCACGATCGGAGACCGGTAGATGCCTACCAGCGGCCATGGCGCAGGGGGCGAGGCCGGTACGTGTAGTCGTCAGCGCGAGATGGCCGCCGGGGCCTCTTTGGACTGATCCGCTCGCGCCCTGGTTCCTCCCCTTGTGGGTGTTCCGCCAGCCGAGCCCTGCGGCGGTCATTCTGCGCTCGTTGCTGTTGTGCCTCGCGGTAGTCCCGCTCAACTTCCGGATCTTCCCCTCGTGCCGCGCGTTGGGCTCGGTGGCGCTCCCGCCGTCGTTCGGCGTCACTGGTGTGGTGTTTCCCAGCGATTGTGGACTCTGATGTTCGACGGGGTTGGGTGACATGTTTTCCGCCACGGTGTGGACGGTCTCGCTGTGCTGTTGGCCTGACGGGAGGGGTGGCTGTGACGGCTTTCTCAGCGAGCAGGGGCCACGGATCGTCCAGCGCACGGCAGGCGTCAACGACTAGCTTCGTCTTCGGATAGAAGTGCCACGCCAAGCTCGTACCGATAACGACCGTCGGATCGCCGTGTAGGGCCCGAGCGGCCAAGAAAGTAACCTTGGCGGCATAAGCAAGTTGCGTACGATCAATAGTCAGTCGCACAAGATCCACACCCTCGTGGTCGCCGCCCCTCCTGGGAAGTACCCACTGCGCAGAACCCATAAGAGGGACTCGGACTAATCTCTGCCGCAGTGCTGCCTTGTACGACGCTTTTGATCTGGGCAGAGCTTGCAGCAATGGCGCTCCCTGAAAGCGATTCCGGTCAGATCATCCGTCACATTCACTGTTCCCGAATGCCGTGGGGATGATGCTGGACCGGTTGGCTGTGGTGGGCGGGGCTGTAGTGGCCGAAGCCCACAGCGCCGTTTCGGAGTTGACGTGCCCGAACTGCGCGCCTGACTCGCTCCGGGCATGGTGTGGGGGTGAAGCTGGAGGTTCAGCAGTTCTTGTGCGATGTCGCCGAATGCGGACAGCGCACGTTCGTCGGAAGGTTGAGGGTCTGACTACGCGTACCCGTGCCGGGCCCGGTCCGAAGTCGTTGTGGCGGGCCACCGTGACGAGCCTCGCCGGATTCATCCGCCAGAACTGGGATGCCGTCCTCGCTGGCATGATGCTCACCTGTAGCTACGGAGTCGTTGAGGGCCATTGCAACCGTTTAAGACGATCAAGCGGTAAATATACGGCCGAGGCTCATTCCGGCTCCTCCGCACACGGATCCTGCTGCGATCGCAACTGTCACGAAATACCGACCAGATCCAATTTTAAGGAACCCCATCAAACGGATCAACTCCAATGGATCTACCGACCGTTGGCGTATGGGCGCACGTCAGCCGGTCTTGTGGCCCCACTGCGGACCGATGCGCGTCCACTCAGCGTCCCACTGCTCCAACCGGCGCCGTTCCAGTCGCCCGGACACACCCCGACCGCCAAGGAGCACCGCTCCGCCGGCGCCCGCGGCGGCCCACACGCCCAGCACCATCCCCTCGATCCGCCCCTGCGTCGCGGTCGGGGGGTCGGGCACGAGACGGCCCTCGGTGTCCAGCCACACATGGGTGGTGGATCCGGCCTTGCTGCTGGAGTCCACCCGGGCCAGCCCTATGGCCTGCGTGCCGTCCGCCGCGGTCCAGCGCACGGTGGCCCGGTAGTTGTCGCTGCCGTCGGCCGTGCCCACGGTGCGCTGGGCGTCCTCGACGAGCACGGCCGTCACCGAGTGCCGGTCGGCCCGCAGGGCGTCGATGTGCCGTTCCACGGCGAGGACCGTCCAGACGCCCGCGCCGGCCGCGGCCACGACCGCGAGGATCCAGACCGCGAGCAGCAACCAGGCCTCGACGAGGTAACTACGGCGCCTGAGGGGGTTGCGCCGAAGCCTCCACCAGCGCACTCCGGCCACCTTTCCGTGCCTGCTGGGGGTCACGATCCTCACCTGACCGGCATGTCGCTGCGGAGCAGCGTCTCAGCGGGCGTGCGTCGTGGCGTGGCCCAGGTCTGGGTCGGGTGGCCGAGGCGCAGGACCATCTGCGGGAATCGGCCGAAGGCGATGCGTGTGCGGAACTCCGCGCGCAGCGCGGGCACTTCGAGGGGCTGGGTGTGGAAAGCCGCACTGACCCGATGGGCCGCCGCGTACAGCAGTACCCGCTGGAGCGCCTGCCCTGCGCGCAGCCAGTCCGAGCGGGTGTCGTACGGGGTGGTCAGAACGGCGACCGTGCCCGTGCGCGACACCCATTTCTGGGGCGGTACGGCGAACTGGCGGGCGAGACCCATGTAGTCGCGGGCGGCCAGCAGTACGCAGTCGGGGTGGTACAGGCACGCCTCGGCCGGCACCCCGGCCGGCCCGACGCATCCCGCGATCTCGGCCGTATGCCGCCGGTCGGCGCGGTGCACGTCCTCCGCAGTGCGCACCAGGTCTGCGAGCTGGTCCAGTTGGTCCGGGTCGTCTACGACCTGGAGGGCGGCGCCCTCGGCCCGTGCGTGTTCCCGCAGCTCGTCGAGCAGTTCCTCAGCGACGGCCTCGGCGGCGAACGGCCCGCGGTGCGTGTGCCGGTGTGCCATCGCGCCCGCCATCAGCGCCTCGTCGTAGGTGACCGGGGCGTGGGCGGCGAAGGCCACACGGGCCAGGTAGGCCGGGTTGCCGGTCTCGGGGAGCAGGTCGACGGCGGGGCGGAAGCCGAGGTTGCGCACGGCGATCCGCGCGTTGAACAGCGCCGCCCCGCAGGCGACGACCGCCTCCCGGCCGCCGGGGTCGGTCAGGACCAGCCGGCGGTCGCGGTCCGCGTGGATCTCGAAGCCGTGGTCGTGACCCTGCTCGGCGAAGAACCAGGGCTGGTTGTTGTGCGGCGAGGGCGCGAGGGACGCGGCGTGGGCCAAGTGCAGGGCTGCGCGGCCGTGTTGTGCGTGGGTCAGAGACATGGTGCCCCCTTCGTCGACCGTCCCCGTTCCCTTTCAGGGTCCTCGCCCATCGGCCCTGGGCGTATGGGACTTCGGTCCCCTTGTCGGGCCTGGACGGCCCTCTCCGGACCGGTGCCGAACCGTCTGCCCGGCTGTCACCACCCCGGTCCGGGGCGGCCCCGGCGCGTCGGTACCGCGCCGGGGCCGTCCCCTCCGAAGTGCACGTACGACAGGTCGGTCAGTCCTCCTTCCCCTTCGGCAGCAACTCGTCCGCGATCCGCCCAGCCCACTCCTCGATCGCACCGAAGTCGCGGAAGTCTCCGCCCTTCCCGTTGCGCACGATCGACTGGGCGATGCGCCCCTTGGCCCCCTCCTCCAGACAACCGCCGAAGGTGACATGCCCCCTGGCATCGAGCCGGGCCATGGCCCGCCGCACGCCGAACACGGGCGGGATGTCCCGCTCCGAGGCCGAGGCGTCGAGCGGACCGCTGCTGAACAACCACACCGGGCGCTCGGCCAGTTGACGGCCGTGCCGGTTCAGGAACCGGCGGGCGTCGCGGTGCCAGCGGCCGGCGTACAGTCCGCTGCCGATCACCACGGCGTCGTAGGGCATGACGCTCAGGACGGACCCGGCGGGCAACACGTCGATGGTGAAGCCGGCCTTGCGCAGGACCTCGGCAACGGCCTCGGCGATCCCCGCGGTCGATCCGTTCGTCGTTCCATAGGTGACCAGCACGCTGGTGGGCATGGCAGTCCCCTCCTCTCATTTCACAGGTGGCGCACCCAGTCCTCGGTGACACCGTGGAACCTCGGCTCCTCCGGGCGGAGTTGCGAGTCGTCCAGGCGATACGTGAGCTCGTCGACGACCGCGACGACACCGTCGATCTGACGGGTCATGGAGAGGGCGATCTCCGTCTCGCTCTTGCGCTCCATCTGGCCGGCGAGCGTGACGACGCCCTCCGCCACGGAGACGTCGATGCTGCGCGGCGCCTGCCACAGGGCACGGACCAGCACCTCTTCGACGACCTCGTCGTGGATGTCCGCGTCGGAGCGCAGGAAGACCTGGAGCACGTCGCGGCGGGTGACGATGCCGACGAGCCGGTTCTCCTCGTCAAGGACGGGCAGCCGCTCCACGCGATGCTGGGCCATGGTCCGCGCGGCCTCGACGATGGTGTCGGTGGCGTGCACGGTGACGGCGGGTTCGGTCATCAGCTGACCGGCGGTGCGGGCCGTGGCCTTCGCGGCCCGCCGCCTGGCGCTGCGCGTCAGGTCGGCGAACCGGAACCGCTTCTTCGCCTCGTACGGGTCGGGGGCCTCGGCCTGGTGAGCCATCAGGTCCGTCTCGGAGACGACTCCGAGGACCTTGTCGTCCTCGTTGACAACCGGCAGGCCGCTGATGCGGTGCTCGCCGAGCAGGCGTGCCACCTCCTTGAACGGCGTTCCGTAGGTGGCGCGAACGACCTCCGTGGTCATCACGGAGCCGACCTTGTTGTGCTTCATGGTGTTCCCTCCTCAGCGAAGTCGGCGCAGATACGGGTCCTGCGCCCCGCGGGGCAGCAGGCGGACGCGAGCATCGAGGACGGAGACTCCGCCCGGTGCCGCGAGTACGGGGTTGAAGTCGGCCTCGGCCAACTGGGGCAGGTCGCTCGCCATCCGGGACAGCCGCAGCAGCAGCTGTTCGAGGCCTTCGAGGTCGACGGGCCGGCTGCCGTGCGCGCCGAACAGGAGCGGGGCGCAGCGCGGGGCCGTGATCAGGTCGTGCACGTCGTGGTCGGTGAGCGGGGCGAGCCGGGCGGTGTGGTCGGCGAGGATCTCGGTCGCGGTGCCGCCGAGCCCGAACAGGACGAGCGGTCCGAACACCTGGTCCTGGACGACACCGGCGAACAGCTCGGTGCCGCGCTCGGCGAGCGGCTGCACGACCACGCCGGTCAGCAGTCCGGCGAACCGGGTCTCCAAGTCCCGGAAGGCGGCCCGTACTTGGGCGTCACCACGCAGGTCGAGATGGACGGCGCGCTGTTCGCTCTTGTGCAGCAGGCCCGGCCAGTGGCCCTTCATGACCACCCGGCCGTCGGCGCCGCGCAACCGTTCGGCGGCGAGGACGGCGCCGTCCTCGGTGTCAGCCCAGGCCCAGGCGAGCTGGGGAATGCCGTAGCAGCCGAGGAGTTCGGCGCACTGGCGCGGATCGAGCCAGCCGCCGTCCGCGTTCGCGTCGAGGTACGTCTCGACGAAGGTGCGGGCGCGTGCGGTCTCGACTCCGTCGAGGTCCGGGATCGTCCCGGCGGGCCGGGCGAGCCAGGCCGCACGGCGGGCGGCGTGCGCCAACGCCCGTGCCGCCGCCTGGGGTTCGGCGTACGCGGGGACGGTACGGCCGTCCGTGGTGGGCAACAGCTCGACGGGCAAGGCCTGTTCGAGCCGCACCACCGCGATTGGCTTCGGCCGGTGTCCGGTTGCGCGGGTGAGGGCCCGGACGAGATCGTCGCCGGTCGCCTCGGCGACCGCCGTGGGCACCAGGGCCACCAGCACGGCGTCGACGCCGGCGTGCCGCATGATCCGGTCCACGCAGTCCCTCAACTGCTCCTCGCTCACGGCCGCGGTGACGTCGATCGGGTTGCCGGTCGCGGCGCCTTCCGGCAGTACGGCGAGCAGGTCGTCGACGAGTTCGGGGGTGGGCGTCGGCAGGGTGAGCCCGGCCTCGGCGCAGGCGTCGGCGGCGAGGACCCCGGCTCCGCCGGCGTTGGTGACGATCGCGACCCGGGAGCCGGTGGGCAGCGGCTGGGAGTGCAACAGGGCGGCGGCTTCGAGGAGTTCACCGACCGAGTGGGTCGCGGTGATGCCGGCCTGGGTGAACAGCGCCCCGCGGGTCATGGTCCGGGTGGCCGCTGCCGCGGTGTGCGAGGCGGCGGCGCGACGGCCCGCGTCGGTGCGGCCCGCGTCCACGGTCAGGACCGGCATACGGCGGGTCACGCGCCGCGCGGTGCGGGAGAACGCCCGCGGGTTGCCGAAGGACTCCAGGTGCAGCAGGGCGAGGTCGGTGGTGCCATCGCTCTCCCACCACTGGAGCATGTCGTTGCCGCTGACGTCGAACTTGTCGCCCAGGGACGCGAAGGTCGAGACGCCGACGCCGAGCCGGGACAGTCCGTCGAGCAGGGCGATGCCGACGCCGCCGGACTGCACGGCGATGCCCGCGGTGCCGGGGCTCGGGTGGCCCGCGGCGAAGGTCGCGTCGAGGTTCAGTTCCGGGTCGGTGTTGGAGACACCGAGGCAGTTGGGGCCGACGAGCCGCATGCCGTACGTCCGGCAGGCCGCCGTCAGCGCCGTGGCCTGGGCGTGGTCGAGTCCCGCCGTGACGACGAGAAGGGCGCGTACGCCCGCCTTGCCGCACTCCTCGGCGGTGGCCGGGACAGCGGCGGCGGGTACGGCGACAACCACGAGGTCAGGGGTCCTGGGCAGGGCGCCGACGGAGGGATAGCTCGGCACGCCGAGGATCGAGGTGGCCGCGGGATTCACCGCGAAGAGGCGGCGGGTGAAGCCGCCGGCCTTCAGGTGGTGCAGGATCGCGCGGCCCACGGAACCGGCCGTACGTCCGGCGCCGACGACGGCGACCGCGTCCGGGCGCAGCAGCGGTACGAGGCTGGCGACATCGGCGGCCCGGCCGCGTGCCTCGGTGGCCGACAGGTAGTTCTCGTCCTCGTCGAGCTCGATGGTGCAGCGCATCTCTGGGCCCTCGAAGCGGCGGGCGGTGCGCAGGCCGAGGTCGGCGAAGAGCCGCAGGATCTCGTGGTTCTCGCTGAGCGCGTCGGCCGTGAACGTGGTGACGCCCTCGGCGCGGGCGGCGGAGACCAGATGTTCCACGAGAAGGGTGCCGATGCCGCGGTGGTGGAGTCCGTCGGCGACCGCGACGGAGATGTCTGCCGCCGTCCCGGCACCGCCGGTGTCGTACTCGGCGAGTCCGATCACCTGTCCCTTGGCCTCGGCGAGCAGGGCCCGGTATCCGGGGTGCGGCCGGCAGGCCCGGTCGGCCGCCATCTCGGCGGACCGGCGGCTCACTCCGAAGAACCGCAGCCGGAGGTGCTCCGGGGACATCTCCTCATAGAGTCCCCGCAGCTGGTCGTGGTCGCCGGGCCGCACGGGACGTATGCACACGGTGCTGCCGTCCGCGAGCAGGGCGTGGACTGTGGGTCGGCTGAGTACGTCGTCCGTCATCACGGGTCTCCTCCGGGTTTCTTCGACACTTCGAGCGTCCCGCGGAACGGGGAGAGGCCCCATGGGCTGCCTGGGGGCGGACCATGGGGCCTTTCGGCCCTCGGGAATCCGCCCACAGGCCCACCTCACGGGGCCTCTCGCGGTCGTGCTCAGTCGTCGGCGACCAGCGCCGTCAGGTCGAGGAGGCGGTTGGTGTAGCCCCACTCGTTGTCGTACCAGCCGAAGACCTTGACCAGGGTGCCGTTCGCCTGGGTGAGTGCCGGGTCGAAGATGCAGGACGCGGGGTCGCCGATGACGTCTCGGGAGACGATCGGGGCCTTCGAGACGCGCAGGATGCCGTTGAGCGGGCCGTCCGCCGCTTCGGTGAACGCGGCGTTGACCTCGTCCGCCGTCGTCTCCCGGTTCAGGACGACCGCGAGGTCGGTGAGCGACCCGTCCTCCACCGGTACGCGTACGGCGATGCCGTCCAGGGCGCCCGCCATCTCGGGCACCACCAGGCCCACGGCGCGGGCGGCACCCGTGCTGGTCGGGATGATGCTCAGGGCCGCCGAGCGGGCCCGGCGCAGGTCCTTGTGCGGGGCGTCGAGGAGGGACTGGTCGTTGGTGTAGCCGTGGATGGTGGTCATCATGCCGCGCTCGATGCCGAAGGCGTCGTTCAGCACCTTGACCATCGGGGCGACACAGTTGGTGGTGCAGGAGGCGGCCGAGACGATCCGGTCCTGGCGGCGGTCGTACGTCTTGTCGTTGACCCCCATCACGATCGTGGCGTCCGCGTTCTTGCCGGGCGCGGACAGCAGCACCGTGTGCGCGCCCGCCTTGAGGTGCAGGGCGGCGGAGTCGCGGTCGCGGAAGCGGCCGGTGGACTCGATGACGATGTCGGCGCCGTAGTCGGACCAGTGGAGGGCGGCCGGGTCGCGTTCGGCCGTGACCTCGATGCGTCGGCCGTCGACGGTGATCGAGGTGTCGTCATGGAGGACCTCGCGTCCGATGCGGCCGAACGTCGAGTCGTACTCCAGGAGGTGGGCGAGGGTGGCGGGCGAGGTGATGTCGTTGACGGCGACGACCTCGACGTCCTGGGTGCCCGCCTCGGCGCGGTCGAGTGCCGCGCGCAGATAGGTGCGGCCTATCCGGCCGAAGCCGTTGATGCCGACGCGTACGGTCATGGCGGTGAACTCCTTTGCTGAGGAGGGGACTTCAGGCGTTCCAGGTCCAGTCGGCGACTTCGGGCAGGTCGGTGCCGTGTTCGCGGATCCAGGCGTGGTGGCGGGTGCGGGCGTCGGCCATCTGCTGGCGTACGGCGGCGGCGCGGACGGCGAGGCCGGGGACGCGGTCGATGACGTCCATGACGAGGCGGTAGCGGTCGAGGTCGTTGCGGACGACCATGTCGAACGGTGTGGTCGTGGTGCCGGACTCCTTGTAGCCGCGCACGTGCAGGTTGGCGTGGCCGGCCCGGCGGTAGGCGAGGCGGTGGATGAGCCACGGGTAGCCGTGGTAGGCGAAGATGACCGGCTTGTCGGTGGTGAACAGGCCGTCGTACTCGAAGTCGCTCATCCCGTGCGGGTGTTCCTCGCGCGGCAGCAGCCGGGTCATGTCGACGACGTTGACGACCCGGACGGCGAGCTGGGGCAGGTGGCGGCGCAGCAACTGGGCGGCGGCCAGCACCTCCAGGGTCGGGACGTCACCGGCGCAGGCCAGCACGACGTCGGGTTCGCCGCCGTTCTCCGTGCCCGCCCACTCCCAGATCCCGGCGCCGCGCGCGCAGTGGGCGCGGGCCTGTTCCATGGAGAGCCAGTCGAAGCAGGGCTGTTTGCCGGCGACGACCACGTTGACGTAGTCGCGGCTGCGCAGGACGTGATCGGCCACGGAGAGAAGGGTGTTGGCGTCCGGCGGGAGGTAGACCCGGACGACTTCGGGGCTCTTGTTGAGGACGTGGTCGACGAAGCCGGGGTCCTGGTGCGAGAAGCCGTTGTGGTCCTGGCGCCAGACGTGCGAGGTGAGCAGGTAGTTGAGGGAGGCGATCGGCGCCCGCCATGCCAACTCCCTCGATGTCTTCAGCCACTTGATGTGCTGGTTGACCATCGAGTCGACGATGTGGACGAACGCCTCGTAGCAGGAGAACAGTCCGTGCCGCCCGGTGAGGAGATAGCCCTCCAGCCAGCCCTGGCAGGTGTGTTCGGAGAGGATCTCCATCACGCGGCCGTGCCGCTCCAGGTGCTCGTCGACGGGCAGCGTCTGCGCCTGCCAGGCCTTGCCGCTGGCGTTGAAGACGGCCTGGAGGCGGTTGGAGGCGGTCTCGTCCGGGCCCACGACACGGAAGTCGCGGCTCACCGAGGTGTCGTGCATGACCTGTTCGAGGAGGTCGCCGAGGACGCGGGTCGGCTCGTGCAGGGTGGTGCCCGGCTTCTCGACCGGGACGGCGAAACGGTCCAGGGAGGGGATCGGCAGGTCGTGCACCAGCAGGCCGCCGTTGGCGTACGGGCTGGAGCCCAGGCGTTTGACGCCCTCGGGCACACAGGCCAGGACGTCCGCGACGGGCCGGCCGTCCGGGCCGAAGAGCTGCTCCGGGTGGTACGAACGCAGCCAGGCCTCCAACTGCCGTAGATGCTCCGGGTTTTCACGCACCTCGGACAGCGGGACCTGGTGTGCGCGCCAGGTGCCCTCGACCGGGACGCCGTCGACCTCGGCGGGGCCGGTCCAGCCCTTCGGGGTGCGCAGCACGATCACCGGCCAGTGCACGCGCTCGGTCACGCCGTCCTCGCGGGCGGTGCGCTGCATCACGGCGATGCGGTCCAGCGCGTCGTCGAACGCGGCAGCCATGGCCCGGTGAACCTGGAGCGGGTCGTCGCCTGTGACGTGGATCGGGTCGTGGCCGTAGCCGCGCAGCAGTTCGTCGAGTTCGGACTCGGGGATGCGGGACAGGACCGTCGGGTTGGCGATCTTGTAGCCGTTGAGGTGCAGGATCGGCAGGACCGCGCCGTCGTGGACCGGGTCGAGGAACTTGTTGGAGTGCCAGGCGGCGGCCAGCGGGCCGGTCTCCGCCTCGCCGTCACCGATCACACAGGCGACGAGCAGGTCCGGGTTGTCGAGAGCGGCGCCGTACGCGTGGGCGAGCGAGTAGCCGAGTTCGCCGCCCTCGTGGATGGAGCCGGGGGTCTCCGGTGCCACGTGGCTGGGCACGCCGCCGGGGAAGGAGAACTGCCGGAACAGTCGCGCCATGCCGGCCGCGTCGCGGCTCACGTCCGGATAGGTCTCGCTGTAGCTGCCCTCCAGCCAGGAGTTGGCGACCACGGAGGGTCCGCCGTGACCGGGTCCCCACACGCACAGCGCGTCGAGGCCGCGCGCTTTGATCACCCGGTTGAGGTGGGTGTACACGAGGTTGAGGCCGGGCGAGGTACCCCAGTGACCCAGCAGCCGCGGCTTGATGTGCTCCGGCTTCAGGGGCTCGGTAAGCAGAGCGTTCGCCATCAGGTAGATCTGCCCGGCGGCAAGGTAGTTGGCGGCGCGCCAGTGGGAGTCCAGGGTACGCAGTTCGTCGTCGGAGAGTGCGGGGGTGTCCAGGTTTTCGGCCTTGGGCATCGGAGGCTCCGGAAGTCGTCGGTGTGAGTCGAGAGAGACGTAACTACTGGGTCAACAGGCGGAGTTGGAGAGGCTCGTGCTCATGGGTGTTCGGGCACGATGACGACCGGGCAGGCGGAGTGGTGCAGCACTCCGTGGGCCACACGGCCGAGTTGGAGTCCGTAGTGCCCGGGTCGGCGCTTGGCTCCGACGATCAGGAGGTCGGCGTCGCGCGAGGCGTCCACAAGCACGGCGCGGGTGGGGCCCTCGACGACACGGCGGTGCGACTCGACGTCGGCGGGTGCGTCCTGGAGCGCCGCCTCCAGGGACTCGACCGCCTGTTGCTCGTGCAGCCGGGCGGGTTCTCCGGACATCAGCGGATGGTCGGTGGTCTCGTGCGCGGGGCAGCGCCAGGCCCGTACGACCTCCACCGGCACCCCGCGGCGCCGCGCCTCCTCGAAGGCGAAGCGCACGGCCGCCGAGCCCGCCGGCTTCTCCCCCACGCCCACGACGACGCGGCCGTGAGTCGCGGTGCGGGCCTGGTTGTCGTGGTTGCCGCGGACGACGACCATCGGGCACTGCGCGTGCCCGGCCACGGTCAGGCTCACCGAGCCGAGCAGCGCCTCGGCGAGACCGCTGCGGCCACGGGTGCCGGTCACCAGCGCGGAGGCGCTGCGGCTCTCCCGCACCAGGGCGTACTCGGGTTCCTCGGGCAGCACGTCGGTGGAGATCTCCACCTCGGGCCGACGGTGGTGGGCGCGCCGGGCGGCGGTCGCCACGACGTCCTCGGCGAGCACCTGCTCGGACGGCTTGCCGATGTCGTCGGCGAGCGAGGTCCCCTCGTACCGCTCCCACAGCGACGCGTACACCAGCCGCAGCGGCAGTCCGCGTACGGCGGCCTCGTCGGCCGCCCAGTCGACGGCCCGCAGGCTGGGCTCGGAGCCGTCGACGCCGACGACGATCGGCAGGGCCTTCGGCATGGCTGTCACCGCCCCGCGCCGAGGTCGAAGACGATCCGGGCCTTGACGTCGCCGCGCAGCACGTCGGCGATGGACTCGTTGACCGAACTCAGCGGGCGGGTCTCGGAGATGACCTTGGTCTGTCCGGTGGCGTGCAGTTGGAAGACCTCGGCGAGGTCCTGCCGGGTGCCGACGATCGAGCCGATCACGGAGGTGCCGTTGAGCACGGTGTCGAAGATCGGGACCTGGATCGTGCCGTGCGCGGGCAGGGCGACCATGACGAGCTTCCCGCCGCGCCGCAGACCGGAGTTGACGGCGGCGAACGCGTCCTCGTTCACGGCCAGGGCGATCGCCGCGTGCGCGCCGCCGTGCCGCTTCAGCACCTCTCCCACGTCGTCCTTGCGGGCGTCGATGACGAGGTCGGCGCCGAGCGCGGTGGCTAGTTCGAGCTTCTCGTCGGTGACGTCGATGGCCGCGACCTGGGCGCCGGCGATCTTCGCGTACTGCACGGCGAGGTGGCCGAGCCCGCCGACACCGGAGATCGCGACCAGCTGGGAGGGCCGCACGCCGGCGACCTTGAGCGCCTTGTACGTCGTGACGCCGGCGCAGGTCAGCGGGGCGGCGTCGATCGCGCTCACGCCGTCGGGCACCGGCTGGGCGAAGTCGGCCCAGGCCAGCATCTTCTCCGCGTAGCCGCCGTCGCAGCCGTAGCCGGTGTTGATCTGCTGCTCGCACAGCGTCTCCCAGCCGGACAGGCAGTGCTCGCAGCGCCCGCAGGCCTTGCCGAGCCACGGCACCGCGACCCGCTGACCGACGGTCAGGTGGGTGACGCCGTCGCCGAGCTTCTCGACGAGGCCGACGCCCTCGTGGCCGGGGACGAACGGCGGGCTGGGCTTGACCGGCCAGTCGCCGTGCGCGGCGTGGATGTCGGTGTGGCACAGCCCGGAGGCCTCGACGCGGACACGGACCTGGCCGGGGCCGGGCTCGGGGTCGGGGCGGTCCTCGATGACCAGGGGTTCACCGAACGCCCGTACAACTGCTGCCTTCATGGCTAATGCTCCTCGGGGGAAAGACGGGGGTGGGTCAGTCGTGGGCGACGACGGCCACGGGGGCGATGGCATGGTGCAGGACGCCGTGCGCGACCGGGCCGATGTGGGCGCCGAGCGCGGCGCGGCGGATCCGGCGGCCGATGACGACCAGGGAGGCCTCGCGGGAGGCGTCCACCAAGTGGTCGGCGGCGCTGCCCACGCGGGGCTCCAGGGCGACCTCGATGTCGGGGCGCTTCTGGCGCCAGGGACTCAGGGCCTCGGTGAGCGCGGCGGTCTCCTCGCGGGAGAGCTCGTCGTTCAGGCCCGCGTCCATCGCGAGGCCGTAGGCGTAGTACGGCGGCAGGTTCCAGCCGTAGACGACGCGCAGGCCGGTGTCGCGGCGGGCGGCCTCGGCGAACGCGAACTCGATGACCGCGTCGGCGGGGGTGCCGGCGTCGAGGCCGAGGACCACGGGCCGGTACGGGGTGTCGGTCGACGGGCTGCCCGCCGGGTCCTTCTCGTGTTCGTCGGCGGCCTGTTCGCCGGCCCGGACCAGGACCACGGGCAGCTCCGCGTTCGCGACGACGGAGAGGCCGACGGAGCCGACGAGGAATCCGCCGACGCCGCTCAGCCCGCGCGAGCCGAGGACCAGCAGTTCGGCGTCCTTCGCCGCGTCGAGCAGCGCGTCCGTGGGCGTGCCGGTCACCTGGTCCTCGGTCACGTCCAGACCGGGGTGGCGCAGCCGCAGGCCCTCCCCCGCCTCGCGAGGAATGCGCCGGCTCCAGTGCTGTTGCGTCTCACCGCCCAGCAGCGGGGCCTGGGCCAACGGGTCCGGGGCAGGCTCCCAGCCGTGGACGACCTTCAGCGCCAGGCCGCGCAGTTCGGCCTCGCGGGCCGCCCACTCGGCGGCGGCGCGGCTCTCGGGGGAACCGTCGAGACCTGCGACAACAGTGCGGACCATGGTTCTTCCTCCTGAACGGATGTCTGATTCCAGGTTCGTGGCGTAGGGGTTCCCGCGGCAGGGGCCGCAGGTCCCCGGCAGGGGCCGTTCGGCCCAATGGCCAGCCGCACGGCGGGCCCCCTCCACGAGGGCCCGCCGTATCTGCTGCGGTCAGCGCAGCCAGGTGTGGTCGCGGACGATCGGGAGCTTCGCCCAGACCCTGCCCAGACCCCAGGTCGCTCCGGCGCCGGCCGCTGCGAGAGCGATGATCACGACGGCGTAGATCAGGTGGTAGTCCGCGAACGGGTTGGACGACATGCTCAGCGACCCGTCGGAGAGGTGCCTGGCCGGCGGCCACTCCGCGATCCACATCAGCGCCATCATCACCGTGCCCGCCACCGCAGCCAGCCGCAGCGCCACACCCGCGACCAGCGCGACACCGATACCCAACAGACCGAGCATGAACAGCCAGTTCGCCCAGCCCGCACCCGCCCAGTCATGGAACGTCGACTCCATCGGACCCGCCGCCACACTGCTCAGGAAACCCTTCGTCGGCGAACCACCGTCGATCCAGCCCTCACCGGAGGGGGTGGCGTAACCGAACCCGAAGGTCTTGTCGAGGAACGCCCACAGGAAGACGAACCCGGTCAGCAGACGCAGGGACGCGAAGACGTAGGCACGCGCCCTGGTGGTCTCCGTAGCGGCTGCCGTCACGGTGCCCTCGGACGCGGACCCGTTCCTGCGGAACGTCGGCAGGTGGAAGCCGGAGGTGCGGTGCGGGTGCTCGTGGACGGCCATGATCGTGGTCCTTTCGAGGTGTCGGGTCGTTCGTTGCACCACTCACTCTGGTGCGGCGGGACGTCCGTCACCTGATGCCGTTGGTCCGCCGGTGGCGGTCTGAACGGCCCCTTCCACAGGGCCTGTTGGGCCCCCCGCAGGACAGGCTCCGGTCAGCGCGCGGCCCACCGGGCCGGGGAGCGGAACCTCGACTTTGCGGGCTGCGCCCAGCAGTTGAAGGGCACACGCGTGAGCGCGGGTGAGGATCGCGCCGAGGCCTCCGACACTGGAGTGGCGTCCGCTGCCGCCGTTGCGGCGCCGGTGCTGTCTGGCTCAATGACGGCGACCTCCCTAACTCGCCTGCACCACACCGGCGTTCGCGCAGAGCATGCTGACGGTCAGCCGGGCCTTCGGGCTTCCGGGAGGCGTGGGCCGCGATCCCGGCCGTTCCCTTGCGGGGGGTCTGGTGTGCCGGTGCGGCATCGCCCTTCGGCTGTTCGTCGGGCGGCTCCGCGGAATCCGCGGCAACGAACTCGCGGCGACTCCGTGGGCCGTCAGCGCACCACGACGCGAGCAGGACTCGACGGCTTCGGCGCGCCGCCGACCGGGGCACGGGTGGTCGGCGCCCCAGGTCCAGCGGTGCGTTCCGGCCGGCTCCCCGGCCCGACGGGCTCGGCGTCGGCTTCGAGCGCGAAGCCCGTTCCTACGCCGAGGCCCCCTCGCGCGACTGCCCGGAGTTCCTCCGGCCGCGCCATACAGCCACCGGCACCTTGGCGAACAAGCCGGCGAAGGCGAGCGGGACCAGCGGGGAGAGCCCCCGGCCCAGCTTGTTCCAGGCGCCCTGGTCCACCGGTACCCAGGACCCCCATGGTTCCTTGGACACCTCCACGGGCACGCCGAAGCGGGGCTCGGAGGAGAAGCCGGTCGCCGTGATCCGCTGCGTCCCGCGGCCGGAGGCCTGCGCCGGATCCACGAACCCGCGGCAGACGAGGTCAGGACGACTGCCGCCCCGGGACGTCGTGGCCGGTGCGGTCGCGTCGCAGTACGTGACCCGCATGGCCAGCTGCTGCCCGACCAGCCCCAGGCGCCCGACGGCCGAGACGGCCAGGTAGACGGCGACACCGACGAGGGAAAGGGCGATCACACCGCAGACGACGGTCCCGAGGACCTGCTTCCGTCCCATGCGCACCGTCGTCTGCTTGATCACTGTCCGATCGTACGAACCCACCGCTCGGCCGCCGACAGCACCCCTATGTTGCGAGAAGCGACGGACCCGCAGGTCACCGAAAGGGATCGGCTACTGCGGGTCCGGCCTTCACGAACTGTGCGTCAGTGATGGACGGGCGTCCGCCCGGCCGGCCGGTGCGTGTGGACCACCCGCGCGGCCGAGGGCCGCTGCGAGGTCCGGCGGGCGCGCATCCGCAGCACCAGCGCGTCGAGTGCGGCGCCGGCCACGACGGTGAGCGCGGTCGCCATCACCAGCAGAACGGCGAACTGCCTCCAGAACTCCGGTGTCAAGGTCGTGCCCATGGTGTCCACCCCCTCTGTCTGTCGAGTTCTTCTCTCGTTTCCATCGAACCGCTGGAGGCGTCGTGACACAGGGTGCCACCAGGCTCGCACGGGGCGCCGGTCGGCCCGTTCCGCAGGCCAAGTGGCCCATGGCAGGGCGGGACCCACCGGCACACGCTGGAGGTGGTAGGTCCGTAAGACTCTCTGGAGGCACGCCATGAACGCTTCCCCCACCACGACCATGCCGCGGGCCCTGCCCGTGGAGCACCGCGAACGGCTGATGAAGCTCGCACGGGAGGTGTCGATCCCCCAGGGCACCCGGCTCTTCGAGGAGGGTGCCCGCGCCGACCGGTTCTGGATCATCCGCACCGGCACGATCGCCCTCGACATGCACGTGCCCGGCCGCCGGGCCGCCGTCATCGAATCGCTGGGACACAACGAACTCGTCGGCTGGTCCTGGCTGTTCGGCCCGCACGCCTGGCACCTGGGCGCCGAGGCCACGACACCGGTACGCGCCTGGGAGTTCGACGCCACGGCCGTACGCACCCTGTGCAAGGACGATCCCGCGTTCGGCATGACCGTCGCCCAGTGGGTGGGCGACATCGTGGCCCACCGGCTCCGCTCGGCCCGCACCCGGCTGCTGGACCTGTACGCCCCGTACGGCAGCGGCGGCATGCGGTGACCGCACCGATGGACCGCCAACAGGGAGGAGTGACCATGCATGGATCACCGCACATCGTGGGCGACGTGATGACCCGTACCGTCGCCACCGTCGTCCGCGGGGCCGCTTTCAAGGACATCGTCCGCACGATGCAGGAGCGGAAGGTCAGCGCCCTGCCGGTGCTCGACGCGGCGGACCGGGTGATCGGGATCGTCTCGGAGGCCGATCTGCTGCCGAAGGAGGAGTTCCGCGACAGCGACCCCGACCGGTACACGCAGTTGCGTCGGCTGTCGGACCTCGCGAAGGCCGGTTCGGTGACCGCGGGTGAGCTGATGACGTCTCCCGCGCTGACCGTGGGCGCGGGCGCGACCCTCGCGCAGGCCGCGCGGGCCATGGCCCGGGCCAAGGTCAAGCGGCTGCCCGTCGTCGACCACGCGGGCCGGCTGGAGGGTGTCGTCAGCCGGGCCGACCTGCTGAAGGTGTTCCTCCGGGACGACAAGGAGATCGCGGAGGAGGTGCGCCGCGAAGTGGTGGCGTACCTGTTCCCCGGTCCCGCGTCGACGGTCCGGGTCGAGGTGCGGGACGGGGTCGTACGGTTCGGCGGCCGGGTACGCGACACGTCCCTGGTTCCCGTGGCCGCGCGGCTTGTCCGAGCCGTCGAGGGGGTTGTCGATGTGGAGTTCGCACTCGACGAGCCCGACCGCTCCGCGGACTGAGAAGTACGGTCGCCCCGTAAGCCGTTGCCCCGCCGGCCACCGACCACCGACGAGGCAACGGCGTCTCAGCCGGTGCTGCGCCGCCAGCGCGCCCCGGTCAGCTCCCACTCCTGGCCCCACTGCTCGGTGGCCCGGCGCTCCACCCTCAGCCGGATCAGACGTCCACCGGCGAGCACGAACAGTCCGCCGGCCAGTCCTGCCCCCGTTCCGGCCAGCACCGCGCGAGCCGCCGCCACGGCCGGGCTCGCGGGCTCGTCCACCAGGTGGCCGCGACCGTCCGTCCACACCGGTACGGTGCCGCCGACGCGACCCCCGGCCTTCACATCCGCCGTGGTGGTGCGTACGGTGCCCTGCGCGTCGGTCCAGCGAACCGTCGCCCGCACCCGGTTGTAGCCGGCCGCGGCACTCGGCACGGTACCGAGCAATACGGCGGTCGCCGGCCGATGCTCCGCCGCGTTCCTCTCCTGCGCCGCCGCCACACTCTGGGCGCCGGCCACACCGGCGACAGTCCCGGCAGCCATCGCGAACGTCCAGGCGCTGAGGACGATCCACGCTTCCACCACGTCGCTGTGCCGACGCAGTTCGTTGCGCCGCCAGCGCCACCCCAGGACCTTCACTCGCTTGATCTTCCGCATCGGTCACACCCCCTCACGGGCATCATGAAGAAGACGAGAACAAGAGGACGCTCCCACTGGGTGATAGCCGCCCGGGAGGGGCCGCCCGGCCGTCGCACGGGGGCCGGTAAGGACACGCAGAAAGGGCCGGTTGGGCCGGTCGGCCCTAGTGCTTCCGGGCCGGGCGCGTGATGATCGTGTCCACGGACGGCCCGCAGTCCGTTCATCCTCCGGGGAACAAGGGGTCGAGATGACCGAGGCACGCACCTTCACCGCACAGGATCCGATCCGCGTGTTCCTGCTGGACGACCACGAGGTCGTACGACGTGGCCTGGCCGACCTGCTGGACGCCGAGGAGGACATCTCGGTGGTCGGCGACGCCGAGAACGTCGAGCACGCGCTCGTGCGGGCCCCCGCGGTGCGCCCGCACGTCGCCGTCCTGGACGTACGTCTCCCCGACGGCAACGGCATCACCGTCTGCCGCGAACTGCGCGACCAGATGCCGGAGTTGGCCGTCCTGATGCTGACCTCGTTCGACGACGAGGACGCCCTGCTCGACGCCATCATGGCCGGGGCCTCCGGCTATGTGCTCAAGCAGATCAAGGGCACCGACCTCGTCTCGGCGGTCCGGACGGTCGCCTCCGGGCAGTCGATGCTCGACCCCGCGACGACGGCCCGCCTGATGCGCTCGCTGCGCGCCGAACCCGCCCAAGCCCCGGAGATGGCACCGGAGTTGGCGAGTCTGTCCCCGCGTGAACGGGAGATCCTCGCACTGATCGGGGACGGCCTCACCAACCGCGAGATCGGCAAGAAGCTGTACCTCTCGGAGAAGACCGTCAAGAACCACATCTCCCGGCTGCTGGCCAAGCTGGGCGTCCAGCGCCGGGTGCAGGCCGCCGTGCTCGCCTCCCACCTGGAGCAGCCCGAGTCCGGCAACTGAGCCGCGCGCCGGGCCGTCCGGCGCGCTCCCAAGGCCGTACGGCCCCTCCTCCTGGCCCTCCTCGCAGGACCACGCTGGGCACACGAACAGCGAACAGCCCGGCCGCCGTCGGGCCGCGGGGCGGGGAGGAGACCACATGTCCAGCACGGTTCTCGACGTCCCGACTTTGGAGACACTGATCGCGGCGTCCGTCGCCGCACCCTCGATCCACAACACCCAGCCCTGGCGGTTCCGCCTCGACCCGGGCACCGTGACCCTGGAGATCCGGGCGGTCGCGGAACGCGGCCTGCGGCACACCGACCCGTCGGGGCGCGCCCTGCACGTCTCGGTCGGCTGCGCGCTGTTCAACCTGCGCGTGGCGGTCGCCCACCACGGCTGGGAGCCCGTGACCCGGCTGCTCCCCCGGCCTCACGAACCCGATCTGCTGGCCACCGTACGACTCGCCGGAACCGCGCGGTTCTCGGCGGCGCCGCGGTTGTACGACGCGGTGTGGCGCCGGCACAGCAGCCGCTTCCCGTTCGCCGACCGCCAAGTGCCGGCCACCGTGCTGGCCGAACTGGCCGAGGCGGCCCATGCGGAAGGTGCGACGCTCGACCTCCCCGGACCGGCGGAGACCGACCAGCTGTTGCGGCTGACCCGTGAGGCGGAGCAGCGCAACACCGCGGACTCGGACCGGGCTGCGGAGAGCCGCCGCTGGGTCCACCGTCCCGACAGCGACTCGCTCGGCATGCCGCCGGAGGCGGTCGGGCCACAGGACTTCCGGGAACGGATCCCGATGCGGGACTTCGGTGCTCACCGGCGTCCCATGACACTCGTCGCCCGCCCCTTCGAGAAACGTCCTTCCCTCGCCGTCCTGTCCACCCTCCACGACCGCCGGACGGACTGGCTGCGCGCCGGCGAGGCACTCGAACGCGTCCTGCTGGTCGCCACCGAACACGGCGTACGGGCCTCCCTGCTCCACCAGGCGCTGGAGTGGCCCGACCTGCGCGAGCAACTCACGGACAGCCGCCGGGCGCACCCCCAGATGGTGCTCCGCCTCGGCTACGGCCCACAGGGGCCCGCCTCACCACGCCGTACGGCGCGTCAGGTCCTGAGGGAAGACGCACGGCTTACCCCGCACGCCTGACGGCACGGCTGGTCAACCGGGCCCGGGTCCATGTCCGGCAGCGACACTGGCGAGCATGGCCCTCACCAGGCGCCCCGGGCCCCTGCGGTGGCGTCGTCGGTGATCTTGTGGACGGTGAACTCGTCGTCGGCGGCCAGGACATGACGCGTGAAGGGGGCCGACCTTCGGCCCGCGCTCCCACGGCTTCGGCTCGTCGGCACCAAGGTGGATCACTTTCAGAACCGAGAGGCCGGCAGACCGCCTGATGGCGTTCTACCGGCCTCTGGTTCGTACGGCCGTCCGCAAGCGTCAGCAGTGGACGAGGGCAACGGGGCAGTCCGCCTCGCGCAGCGCCGTCTGGCAGACCGGGTCCAGCGGCAGGCCCACGAACCCGAACCGGCCGCGCGCTCCGACCACGAGGAGCTGGCTGTCGGCACTGGCCTCGACGAGGGCTCGACGGGCTCGGCCGCGAGACCGGCGGCACCGCAGGGTGACGTCCGGGTACTTCTCGCACAGCCCTGCCAGAGCGTCTGCGAGCGCGAGGTCCTCCTCGTCCTCGGTCACTCCATGGGCGGACCCGCCGTAGGGACGTACGGCGGAGATGTTCCGCAGGTACACGGCCACGAGGTCCGCCCCGCGTGCCGAGGCCTCGGCGAAGGCGAATTCGGCGGCTCCACGCAGCGTCGCCGTGCCGTGCACCGCGAGCAGCACCGGACCGACCGGGTTCGGCCTGCCGCGTACGACCAGCAGCGGACCGGACACCCGTGCGGACAGACACGCGGCCGGCGATCCCCTGCGCGAGGTGCCGTACACCGGCGCGCTATCGGCTCCGACGACCGTCAGCGATGCGGTGTGCGACGCGCCCTCCATCACGTTCCCGGGCTCGCCGACGAGGACTTCGCGCGAGATCCGCACCTGCGGTGCGGCGCTGTGGGCCTGCCGCTCGGCCTCGGCCAGCACGCCCCTCGCCGACGCGTACCCACCGGTCCCGTCCCTCTCCCACGAGGGAATGCCGAACCGCCCGGCTCCAGCCGGCCAGCCGACCACCTGCGTCAACTCCAGGCCGACTCCGAGCCGTTCGGCCGCCTTCGCGGCAACTTCCACCACCGCCAGATTCGACCGCGAACCGTCCACTCCCACAACCACCGGGCCACTCATCACAGTCCACCCCTCTCCAGGCACCCTCCCTGTTGGAAGCGGCGCTTCACTGGACTCCAGACTCGTGCGGCCCCCGGCACGCCCACAGGGGCCGGACGGACCCCGTCGACCCACCGACCGGCCCCCGTGCCCGTACCTGTCGGACCCGGTGCCCCTCCGGACGACTCGGCGACCAACTCCACAACGCCGAAGGGCGGGGCGACGGACGGCCAGTGCCGTCAGTCGTCGCCCCGCCCTCGACCTCGTGTTCAGTGAGCCTGGAACCGTCCGCACGCGGGACGGCCGGGCAATCGCGGTATCCCTACCCCTCGGTCACCGGCACCCGCCACACCAGTCTGGTGCCGCCGTCCGGCGGAGTGGACCAGTCCATCTCTCCGCCCAACTGCTCAGCGCGCTCAGTCATGTTGGCAAGACCACTGCGACGCCCCTCGGGCGGAATGCCAACACCGTTGTCGGTCACGGTCAGGCGCACTTCACGGCCGTCCGTCTCCAGGGCGACGTCGGCCCGGCCGGCCCGCGCGTGCCGGGCGACGTTGGTCAGCGCCTCGGTCAGCACGGCGATCACCTGGTCGGCGATCTCCCGCGGCACATCGGTGTCGACCAACCCCTCCATCCGCACGCTGGGTGCGAAGCCGACCACGGGCGCGGCTTCACCGACCGCGCGCACGACGCGAGCCCGTAGCCCTTTCCCGGCGCCACCGTCACGTGCCCGCAGGCCGAAGATCGTCGACCTGATGATCTTGATGGTCTCGTCGAGATCGTCCACCGCGCGGTCCACACGCTCGGCGGCCCCGGCGTGGTCGATGAAGCGGCCCGCGCTCTGGAGGGTCATGCCGGTGGCGAACAACCGCTGAATGGCCAGGTCGTGCAGGTCCCGGGCGATACGGTCGCGGTCCTGGAGCACCGCGACCTCCTCGGCGTCCCGTCGGCGTTCGGCCAGCTCCATGGCGACGGCCGCCTGCGCGGCAAAGGCCTGAAGGGTCTCGGTCTCCGTCGCCGAGAAGGGCTGTCGTCCGGCCTCTCGCGCGAGCAGGACCACGCCGCGCACACCGGCCTCGCCCGAACCGATGGGCACGGCCACCGCGGGGCCGAGTCCCTCGAAGCGCCGTGGCTCCAAGGAGATACGACCGTCGTTGCTCGCGTCCACGCTGGTGACGGGGGCGGCACCGGAGAAGGCCAGCCCCATCAGGCTGCGGTCCATGGGCAGTATCAGCCCCTGATGGGCCTCGGCGTCCATGCCGACGGCGATCTCCACCGCAAGGGTCTCGGTGTCCTCCATCGGCAGGGCAACTGCCGCGAGGGCGGAGCCCGTGATCTCGCCGGCCCGCTCGGCGATCAGGCCGAGAACTTTGGCAGGAGCGTCGCCGGACAGCAGGGTGTGGGTGATCTCCGCGTTCGCCCGCAGCCAGCGTTCCCGCAGCCGGGACTCCTCGTACAGGCGGGCATTGTCGATCGCGACACCGGCCGCCACCGCCAGGGTGGACAGGACGGACTCGTCCTCGTCGTCGAACTGCGCTCCGGCGCGCTTCTCGGTGAGGTAGAGGTTGCCGAAGATCTGGTCGCGCACCCGGATCGGTACACCGAGGAAGGTGTTCATCGGCGGGTGGTTGGGCGGGAAGCCGTACGAGGCCGAGTGCTCGGAGATCTTCACGAGACGCAGCGGCTCGGGGTGGCGGATCAGCTCGCCGAGGATGCCATGACCCTCCGGGTACGGACCGATGCGGGCGATCTGCTCCTCGGTGACACCGACCGTGTGGAAGGCCGACAGGGCCTTTCCGTCCGGGGTGATCACGCCGAGCGCCGCGTACTCGGCGTCGACGAGAACCGCGGCGGCCTCGACGATGCTGTGGAGGGCCTGCTCCAGCTCCAGTTCCCGGCCGACGGAGAGCACCGCCTCCAGCAGGCTGTGCACCCGGTCGCGGGTACCGCGTGCCGCGTCCAGCCGCGCCTGGAGCTCCTCCAGCAGCTCGTCCAGCTTCAACTGCGGCAGCCGTACGCGGGCCTCCCGGGAATCCTCAGCGCTTGCCACCGGTGGTCCTCCAGATCGCCTAACCACACCACAGGTCAACCTATCTGGTCTTGTGCCACCGTATCGGTCGGAGGGCGGCGAGAACACGGGATCAGGCCTCTGTCGTGCCCTCGTACCGGGAACTCCGATCAGTTCTCATCCCTGTTGGGACCGCCCTGTCACCCGTCGCCCGGGCTGCCCCGCCAACGGGGTGTCCTACTGCGTGACGGCCCAGGTCAGCACAGAGCGGGTTCGACGTCGGCTTCGCTGTAGACCGTGGGCGTCTGCTGTGGATTCTCAGCCTCGTCCGTGGCGGGCCCGGAACCCACGCCGTAACCGCTGCCGTGGTGTCGCGACGGTTGTAGGGCGGCGCCGGAACGGCGGGCAGTCTCGTCTTCGGCGTCGACGGCGCCGGCAACCGCGGGCCGGGACGCAGAGCAACGGGCCGATCGGCCGACGACGAGAGGCCGATCGGCCCTATCGGATCCCGCGCCGGCGCCGTTCCATTGGCTGATCAAGCCCCTACACACCCTGTCCATCGGCTGCATCTGCCCGGTGGGCCGTCGGCCGGAGACCCCACGCAGTGAGTGACGAACCCGTACGGAGGCTGCCCACGACCACGGAAGAGGCCTTGCGTCTGCTGGGCAGCGTGTCGCTGGGGAGGATCGCCTTCACCCAGCACGCGCTGCCGACCATCCGTCCGGTCAACCACATCGTCGACGACGGGGTCATCGTCATCGGGACCCACGAGGGCGCAGCCATGACCTCGCGTACCCTCCAGGCCGACGGTTCGGGAGTCGTCGTCGCGTACGAAGCCGACGACATCGCCCCCGACACTCACCTCGGCTGGAGCGTGGTGGTCACGGGCTACGCCCACTTGGTGACCGACAGCGGTGAACTGGCCCGGTATCAAAGGCTGTTGCGGCCCTGGGTGCGGCAGACAATGGACTATGTGGTGCGCATTCACCCGGACCTGGTGACCGGGCTGCTGCTCGTCTCCGCCGACTGGCCCTGCTGAGGTTCGGCCCGAACTCACTCAACTGACTGGGGTACCGCCGCTGTTGTGCGGCGGTACCCCGGTCACGACGTGCTTTTGGCTGCTACTTCAGCCAGTTGCGGTCGCGGACGATCGGGAGCTTGGCCCAGACCTTGCCCAGACCCCAGGTGGCGCCGGCGCCGGCCGCCGCAAGGGCGATGATCACGACGGCGTAGATCAGGTGGTAGTCGGCGAACGGGTTCGACGACATGCTCAGCGATCCGTCGGAGAGGTGCCTGGCCGGCGGCCACTCGGCGATCCACATCAGCGCCATCATCGCCGTGCCCGCCACCGCGGCCAGCCGCAGCGCGACACCCGCGATGAGCGCGATACCGATGCCGAGAAGACCGAGCATGAACAGCCAGTTCGCCCAGTCCGCACCGGCCCAGTCGTGGAACGTCGACTCCATCGGACCGGCTGCCACGCTGCTCAGGAAACCCTTCGTCGGCGAACCACCGTCGATCCAGCCCTTGCCGGAGGGGGTGGCGTAACCGAAGCCGAAGGTCTTGTCGAGGAACGCCCACAGGAAGACGAACCCGGTCAGCAGACGCAGGGACGCGAAGGCGTAGGCACGCGCCGTGGTGGTCGCTGTTGCCGTGTCGGTAGTGGCCTGCGCCGTCCCGGTCCGGTGCAGGGACGGGAAGTGGAAGCGCGGGTGGGATTGGGGTTGGTTGTGGACTGCCATGATGCTCATCCCTTTCGAGGGAACGATGCGTTGGATCAGAGGACTCTCGTTACGCCCTCAATGTCTCGCGGCGGAGCGCGTCGGCGGAGGGGCTGCCAGGCCCGGAGCGAGGGGCCGAACGTCCCTGTCCGCCAGGTCAGTTGGCGGTGGGCACCACGATCACCGGGCTGTGGGAGCGGTGCAGCAGGGTGTGCGCCACGGGTCCCAGCCGGGGGCCGAACCGGTGGGTGCGGTGGTGCGCGCCGACGATCACGACGGCGCAGTCGCGCGTGGCCTCCAGCAGGGCGTGCGCCGGCCCGGTGCGGACCGTGCGGCTCTCGACCCGGACACCGGGGTGCCGCTCGCTCAGCCGGGACAGGGCGAAACGCGGAACGGAGTCCTCCGCCCTTCCCTGCTGGACGAGTTGCTCCTGGCCGGGGCTCGTCGCCGCGACCAGGGAGGGCAGTTCGGGGGTGACGTGCCGGTGGCTCCAGGAGTGCAGGACGTGCAGCGGGACGCCGCGCCGCTCGGCCTCCTGGAAGGCGTAGAACGCCGTGTCCTGGTCGTTGTCGCCCTCCAGGCCGAGCAGCACGGGCCTTCCGTCGTCGCACGGATGGTCGCCGCGGACGACGAGCAACGGGCTGCGCACCTGCGCGGCCAGCCGCAGGCTCACCGAGCCGAACAGCAGGCCGGCGATGCCGCCCATGCCCCGGGTCCCTACGACGGTGAGATCCGCGCCCTCGCTCTCCCGCACGAGCGTGCGCACCGGACCGCCGACGGCGTCCCTGGTCGACACCGTCAGCTCGGGGTGACGTGTTCCGACGCGCGTGAGGGCGGACGCCAGGACCGGCCCGGCTTCGTCGCTGTCGGGCACGGCGTACACCACGGTCAGTTCGACGCCGCGCCGCGCGGCCTCGTCCGCGGCCCGGTCCAGCGCCCGTACGGAGATCAGCGAACCGTCCACTCCGACGACCACATGATGGATGGTCATGTCCCGTTTCCCTTCTGACTGTTGCGTGCTCACGCTGTTCGACGGGAAGGGGCCGCCAAGGCGCGCAACGGCTCCGACGACGATGCTCGTCCTGTGCGGACGGGCCGGGTCAGGGGCCGCAGGAACCTGATGACATGCCGTACGGCCCCTTCTTGAGGGGCCGTACGGTCCAGGCATCTCCCGATGCGAGGGCAGGGGAACCGGCACTCCACAGTGCTACGCGGGCGGCGCCAGAATGGTTGGATCCGTTTCTACTTCGAGGGCTTCGGCGTCACCTAAAGCGTGCTGAGGACCAGGGTCCGGCAGCGCCCACTGGTCGGGATTGATCCGGTGTGCCAGCGCATGCCAGTCGGCGACCGTCTGCTTCGAGAGCGAGCGCAGGCCGCGGTGTCGTTCGAGCCGGGTCAACAGGTCCGCGCCGGAGGGAAGTCCGGCCTCGGTGAGAAGGCGAAGTGTGATCACCGCTTCCGTCAGGCGCAGTGCTCCCGCGAGCGCGCCGGGCTCTTCGTGGACACCGTCGGATGCTGCAAATCCGTGGCTGAGCACATTGCGGAGGCGTGCGGTGACGAAGGCCCAGGGGCGGACGGCGCCGGCGAAGAGCCAGGCACAGACGTCCGGGCCGAGGCCCTCGGCGAGAGCGAGCAGGCGTCGTTCCAGGGGCACTTCAGTGAACCTGACCGCGTCACGGACGGTCCGTCGCTCACGGGCCGTGAACTTGATCTCCGACTGTTCAAGTCCCTTGCGCACGCGCTCCGCGAAGGGGTACTCGGTCGGGTCGGCATGAAGGGCACGGTGCAGGGTCTCGGCGGCGTTCACGACGTCCAAGAACTGCAGTTGGAGAGATCCCGAACGAAGACGCGGCTCCACCGCGTCCAAGGGGACCGAGCAGCGGCGAGCCACTTCCGGCCAGGAGGCAAGGAATGACGGCATGTCCTCAACGGCAGGTGACAGCGGGAGGGGAGAAGGCACTGCCGAAGAGAGGACCTCGGGTTCCTCGCCCTCAGGAGGATCGACATCGAAGGGTCGTACGAGTCTCCCTTCGGGCGGCGAGGCCTCGGGACTGACACGCAAGTTGAAAACACTGACCGGTTCGTCGACGCCGATCGCCACCAGAGCTCGCAGCGGCCCCGTGATGTCCTTGTCAATGTCGTCCAAGGTGAACCCGGAAGGTCGGGTCGCCCGTACGACCACCCGCTCACGCGACGACTTCACACGCCGTCCGGAATGGCGCTCGTCCTGAACGCCGATGGCGATCGAGCCGTCGTCCAAGGGGGGCGACCACTTCTTCGGGAACGGCGTACGACCCGGAGCGCACGTGTGGATCGCGCAGGCCGCTCAAGGGCGACGAAGTTCTCGGCCCAGCCGCATGCTCGTGTGCCTTTGAGCTTGTGCCGGCGCCCCGGGTTGCGCAGGTCGAACGGGAGTGGTTGCCGCCCGCTGCCTTTCGGCCCGGGCACGGTGAACTGTCTGAGCAGGACCTGGGAGACAAGGTGCTGCCGCGGAATTTGTTGTGCCGTTCCCACACGTCGGGTTGCGCCAAGCGCCCGTCGCCGGTGCTAAGGGTTTACGGACAGGAAGCTCACAGCAGGGCACTCGGGGCGGATCGCTCGGGCCGTCGTCAGGTCGCCCCGGTGAGACCCACCCCGTACATCGAGCGCCCGCCCACGAGTTCACGTCCCGTCACCAGCTCGGGCTCGATCCGGACGAAGACCTCCTGGGACGAGGGAACCCAGGAGGTCGGGCCGTTTCGGAGCATGCGTTCGTGCTCCGCCGGGTCGGTCACGACGGTGGCCGACCCGGTGACGACGACGCTCCAGCCGGAGTGCGCGACGGCGTCGACCTCGTCGGCCTCGAAGGCGACGACCGAGCCGTCGATCGCGCGCACCAGCTCCGAGGCCGCGGAGGTACGCAGCAGCACCGCGCCGTCGTGGTCCAGACAGAAGTTCACGGGCAGTACGGCGGGCAGGGCCTGGCGGGTGTGCACGATGCGGCCGACGGGGGCCTGCCCCAGCCGGCGCAGGCACTCGTGTCGTTCCAGTTCGCGGAATCCGTCGTTGGAATACATCAGCCAGTCCGTCTCTCGCCCTGTGCGCGGGTTTGTGGGTCTGTAGGTGTCACTCCATGTTTCGCCGTGCAGGATCGGCGGGTGAAGGGCCATCAGTCCCGCTCTCTCCGGAGAACGTCCCTCGGCGCGTGGTGATCCGACGTCCGGTGAGACTCAGCGCGTCGATACGGATCCACTCCTCGCGCGGGCCGCCGGCCCACGGCTTGCTGGACGCGTGTTCCGTCAGCCGCCGCACGTCGTCGGCGTCGGTCACGGACCGCGCCCGGCCGAGCGCCAGCACGCTCCAGCCCTCGCCGAACGCGTCGTCGATGCGGTCGATCTCGAAGGTCACCTGGCAGCCCGCCGCCCGGGACGGCATCGCGCCGGAAGCGGTCCGGTACACGATCGCGCCGTCGACCACGCTGTAGTTGACGGGGACGATGACGGGTCCCGAGGCGGTGGGCACCGCGACCCTGCCCACCCCGTGGGTCGACAGCAGCTCACGGCACTCTTCGACGGTCAGCCCGGTGAACGTCGGGTCCGAGCCGGCCCGGCCCTGGCCAGGTGTGAGATCGCTGCCGCCCCCGGCGAGGTCGGTCACGGTGGTGTCCAGGGCCGCGGCGAGCCTGAGGAGAACGCTCCGGCCCGGAGCGGCACCGGGAAACTCCTCCAGGTACTGGAGGTAGCTCGCCGCCACCCCCGCGCGGTCGGCCGTCTCCTCCCGGGAGAGGCCAAGTGCCGTGCGCCGTACGGCGATCCGGCGTCCGAGATCGCCGGTGGGCGATCCCTCCGTCACGTTCAGCGGAAACGGGTCAGGCATGGCTCGTCACGTCCTCTTCTTCTCCTACTGCGCGAACGGCGACTTCCTCGTGCCCAGCCCCGCCGAGGACGACCTTGAGGGCGCCGGTGTCGGCGGCCTTGGCGAAGACGTCGTACGCCTCCTCCATGCGCTCCAGCGGGAAGGTGTGGGTGACCAGTTGCGAGGTGGGCAGCCGTCCGGCGGCGGCCATCCTCAGCAGGGTGGGGGTGGAGTGGGTGTCGACCAGGCCGGTGGTGATGGTGATGTTCTTGATCCACAGATCTTCGAGGTGCAGGGTCGCGGGCTTGCCGTGGACGCCGACGTTGGCGATGTGTCCGCCGGGCCGCACCATGCGCGTACACAGCTCGAAGGTCTCCGGCACGCCGACCGCCTCGATGACGACGTCCGCGCCCATCCCGTCGGTGAGATCGGCGACGAGCTGCTCGGGGGTCTCGCGGGCGTCCACGACGGCGTCGGCGCCGAACCGCTTCGCCGCGTCCAGCCGGGCGGCGGCCAGGTCCACGGCGACGACGCGCTCGGGCGAGAACAGCCGGGCCGTGGCGATGGCCGCCAGTCCAACCGGGCCGGCGCCGACGACGGCGACGGTGTCTCCGGGGCGCACCTGGCCGTTGAGCACGCCCACCTCGTACCCGGTGGGGAAGATGTCCGCCAGGAGCACGGCGTCCCTGGCGTCCAGGGTGCTGGGCAGCGGGTGGACGGAGAGGTCGGCGTGCGGGACGCGCACGTACTCGGCCTGGGTGCCGTCGATGAGATGGCCGAGGATCCAGCCTCCGCCGTCGCGGCACTGTCCGTACATGGCCTTACGGCAGTAGGCGCAGCGCCCGCAGGCGGTGATGCAGGAGACCAGGACCCGGTCCCCGGGCCGTACGGTCCGCACGTCGGAGCCCGCCTCCACGACCTCGCCGACCGCCTCGTGGCCGAGGATCGTGCCGGGGCGCACCTCGGGTACGTCGCCCTTGAGGATGTGCAGGTCGGTTCCGCAGATGGTGACGGCGTCGACGCGCACGATCACGTCGGTGGCGTCCTTGATGCCGGGATCCGGGACGTTGTCCCAGGAGGACTGTCCCGGACCGTGGAAGACGTAGCCCTTCATGACGTTCCTTCCCCACTCGGTCGACTGCCCCCCGCCTGTCCAGCGTGTCCGGGTCCGTCGCTCCCCGCTTGGGCCGGTCGGCCCTCATCGGCCGGACGAACGGGTCGTCCCGACCGAGTGGCCACCGCATGGGCCGAACGGCCCAGGTCGAACATGTGGACAGGTCCAGTCGGCCCTTCCTGGCGGGACCACCTGGCCGGTTGGCTCACACCATGACCGAGATCCACACCCCCGCCACCGCTCTGCGTTCCTCGGAACGTGTGATCGCCGGGACGACCGTCATGGAACTGCACGGCGAGATCGACCTCCTCACGGGGCAGCCGCTGTCGGCTCGTCTGGACGCGCTGACGGCCCCCTCCCCCGATCTCGTCCTGGACCTGCGCGCCCTGTCGTTCATCGACTGCGCCGGTCTCGGCGTCCTGTGCCGGGCGCAGAACCGGATCGCGGCCCGGGGCGGACGGCTCCGGCTCGTCACCGGCAGGACGGGTTTCCTGCGGATCCTGCGCCACGCCCAGCTCGCCGATGTCTTCGAGATCCACGCGCGGCTGTCGACCGCTCTGGCCGCCGGTCCGGACTCCGGCGGCGCCTCCGCCACAGCGGGCTGAACGGCCCGTCCGGGCCCCGGGTCGAGGTACCGAGCGGGTACCCGGCAGTCCCTCTTCGGCCCATGCCCGCCCGCGTTCCGGACCGGCACCTTCGTATTGGTGACCACGACGAGGAGGTGCGGACCCATGGGCAGGAACAGACGTCTGAAGAAGCGGCTGTGGCGGTTGCGGAGCAATCCGTTGCGCCGCCACGACGACATCGTCGAGGCCTGGATCGTCCTGGTGATGTGGACGGTGGTCCTGGTGGGCGGCGCGCTCTGTGGCCTGGTGACGTTCCACGCCGCCGACGAGGTGTTCTCCGCGCAGCGCACCGAGCGGCACTCGATACAAGCGGTGCTCCTCACGGACACCCCGTCCCCGAGCTCGACGGTCGGCGGAGCCCGAGACCTGATCAAGGCGGAGGTCCGCTGGACGACCGCCGACGGCACCCGCCGTACGGGCAGCACGCTGGTGGAGACCGGGAAGAAGGCCGGATCCGAGGTCGTGATCTGGGTGAACGCCGCAGGCAGTCTCACCTACGAACCCCCGAGCCGGACCGACGCGACTCTCGAATCCGCCGTCCTGGGCCTGATCGCCACGACCGCCTTCGCCGGTCTGGCGTTCGGTGCCGGAGCCGCCGCCCGGTACCGGCTGGATCAGCGCCGTATCGACTCCTGGGACACGGAGTGGAAACTGGTGGGGCCGAGCTGGGGCCGCAAGACAGGCTGACGTTCGGCCGATGACGATGTGCAGGTGTCGGACACTCCGGGACTCGGCTCCCTGCCCGCAGTCGCGGGTCAAGGGCTGGTTTCACAGTATCCGTTGCGGTTGCCGGGTCCCCCGTGGGGGATGAATGTGGCCACAGAGGCTGGATCAGCACCTGGGAGGCACCGTGACCACCGACTCAGAGCCCCGGGTGTCGGGGCTGGAGATACGTTCCATCGACTACGTCCCCCTGAACGAGCGCCACGGCAAGCTGTGGCACCTCGGCCCCCTGTGGTTCATGTCGAACGCGCAGATCGCCACGCTGGCGGTCGGCCTGATCAGCATCACCGAGGGCGGCAACCTCATCTGGTCGCTCATCGCGATCGTCGCCGGCACCCTGCTCGGCACCTTCTTCATGGCCTTCCACTCGGCCCAGGGCCCGCAGCTCGGACTGCCGCAGATGATCCAGTCGCGGCCCCAATTCGGTTATGTGGGCGCCCTGTTGGTGTGGCTGTTCGCCTATGTGCAGTACGCGGGCTTCAACGTCTTCAACACGATCCTGGCCGGTGAGGCGCTGCACACCACGGTGCACGGCAACACCAAGATGTGGGTGGCCGTGGTCACCGTCATCGGCTTCGTGATCGCGCTGGTGGGCTACGACGTCATCCACAAGGCGGAGCAGTTCCTGACGTACACCTTCCTGGTCGTCTTCGGGATCTTCACCGTGGGTGTGCTCGCGACCCTGCACTACCCGGCGGGCTCCTTCGACCTCGGCGGCTTCTCCTGGACGCCGTTCCTGGCCCAGTTCGGCGTGGTCGCCGGCTATCAGATCAGCTGGGCGATCTACGTGTCGGACTACTCGCGCTATCTCCCGCCGGACGTGACCGTCCGCAAGACCTTCTACTGGACCTACTTCGGTTCGGCGCTCGGCGGGGTCTGGCTGATGACACTGGGCGCGCTGCTCGCGGCCTGGGCGGGCAAGGACTTCGACACGATCCGCTCGATCAACGCGGCGGGCGACAAGGTGTTCAGCGGCTTCGGCGCGATCGTGCTCCTCTTCGCCACGCTCGGCCTGATCTCCGTCACCGCGCTGAACATGTACGGCGGTTCGCTGACCCTGATCAGCGCGATCGACTCGCTCAAGAAGGTCCAACCGACCGTGGCCGTCCGGGCGTTGACGATCGGCCTGACCGCCGCGCTCTCGCTGGTCGGCGCCTTCGCCGCGACCTCCGACTTCCTCACCAACTTCAACAACTTCCTGCTGCTGGTGCTCTATCTGTTCATCCCGTGGACCGCGGTCAACCTGATGGACTACTACGTGGTGCGCCGCGGTCACTACGCCATCGCGGAGATCTTCAACCCGCGCGGCATCTACGGCCGTTGGGGCTGGCACGGGATCATCTCCTACCTGGTGGGCTTCGGCGTGATGGTGCCGTTCTTCTCCGTCGGCACCCTCTACGTCGGCCCGATCGCCCACGCCATGGACGGCGCCGACCTCTCCCTGTTCGTCGGCCTGCCGGTCGCCGGTCTGCTGTATTGGTGGCTCAGCCGCTCGATCGACGTGGAGGCCGAGATCAGGGTGGCGGAGGCGGAGGCCGAGGAGCTGGAGAAGGCGGCGCACGAGCACCGCGAGCCCTGACCCCGCGCCCCCTATACGACCGCGTCCGGTACCGCCTGCTTCGCGAACTGCGTGCGGTACAGCTCGGCGTATCGCCCGTCGGCGGCGAGGAGTTCGTCGTGCGTGCCGCGTTCCACGATGCGCCCCGCCTCGACGACCAGGATCTGGTCGGCGGAGCGCACCGTGGACAGCCGGTGGGCGATCACCACGGCCGTGCGGCCCTGGAGTGCCTCCGTCAGGGCCTCCTGCACGGCGGCCTCCGAGGTGTTGTCCAGGTGCGCGGTGGCCTCGTCGAGGATGACGACGCGCTGGCGGGCCAGCAACAGGCGGGCGATGGTGAGGCGTTGGCGCTCGCCTCCGGAGAGGCGGTAGCCGCGTTCGCCGACGACCGTGTCCAGGCCGTCGGGCAGGGACCGTACGAGATCGTCGAGGCGGGAGCGGCGCAGCGCGTCCCACAACTCGTCCTCGGTGGCGGTGGGTTGGGCCAGCAGGAGGTTGGCGCGGACGGAGTCGTGGAAGAGGTGGCCGTCCTGGGTGACCATGCCGAGGGTGGCCCGCAGGGAGGCGGCCGTGAGGTCGCGGACGTCGGTGCCGCCGATGCGGACGGCGCCTTCGTCGACGTCGTAGAGGCGGGGCAGGAGTTGGGCGATGGTGGACTTGCCGGCGCCGGAGGAGCCGACGAGGGCGATGGTCTGGCCGGGTTCGGCGCGGAAGGAGACGCCGTGCAGGACCTCGGCGCCGCCGCGGGTGTCGAGGGTGGCGACCTCTTCGAGTGAGGCGAGGGAGACCTTGTCGGCGGAGGGGTAGGCGAAGCGGACCTCGTCGAACTCGACCGCGACCGGGCCCTCGGGGACCTCGCGGGCGTCCGGCTTCTCCTCGATCAGCGGTTTCAGGTCCAGCACCTCGAAGACGCGCTCGAAGCTGACCAGGGCGCTCATCACCTCGACGCGGGCTCCGGCGAGCGCGGTGAGCGGGGCGTAGAGGCGGGTCAGGAGCAGGGCCAGGGAGACGACCGCGCCCGGCTCCAGGGTGCCGTGCAGGGCGAACCAGCCGCCGAGGCCGTAGACGAGGGCGAGAGCCAGGGCGGAGACCAGGGTCAGGGAGGTGATGAACACCGACTGGGCGGTGGCCGTGCGGACGCCGATGTCGCGGACGCGGCTCGCGCGTTCGGCGAACTCGACGGACTCCTCCTCGGGGCGGCCGAAGAGTTTCACGAGGGTGGCGCCGGGGGCGGAGAAGCGTTCGGTCATACGGGTGCTCATCGCCGCGTTGAGCGTGGCCGCCTCGCGCTGCATGCGGGCCATGCGGCTGCCCATCCGGCGGGCCGGGACCACGAACACCGGGAGCAGGACGAGCGCGAGCAGGGTGATCTGCCAGGACAGGGTGAGCATGACGGCCAGCGTGAGCAGCAGTGTCACCACGTTGGACACCACTCCGGAGAGCGTGTTGCTGAACGCCCGCTGCGCGCCGATGACGTCGTTGTTGAGTCGGGAGACGAGCGCTCCCGTACGAGTACGTGTGAAGAACGCGACCGGCATGCGCTGCACATGATCGAAGACGGCTGTCCGCAGATCGAGGATGAGTCCCTCCCCGAGCGCGGAGGAAAGGCGTCGGCCAAGAATGCCGAGCGCCGCCTCGGCGACCGCGATCAGGGCGATGAGCAGGGCGAGGCGTACGACGGTGCCGTCGTCGCCGCCCGACACGATCGCGTCGACGACATGTCCGGCCAGTACGGGGGTCGCGACGGCGAGCAGTGCGGTCAGCACCCCGAGCAGGACGAAGCGGGCGATCGGGCGGCGGTGCGGTCGCGCGAACGCAGCGATGCGGCGCAGCGTGGCGCGGGCCAGCGGCCGGCGCTCCTGTTCCGCGGTCATGACACTGTGCAGTTGGGTCCAGGCGGTGCTTTCCATGCTCATGGGAGAGACCGTAGGACCTCAAGCGGCGTTGAGGTCAACGTATCCGCCGGATCCCCGGGCGAGGACACGTGTAAGGCCTCGCGTAAGGAACTGTCCGCGCTGCCGCAACCCGCAGTTGTCGTGGCGCGGAGAACCTCCAGTGGTGTGAGACACATCCGCGTCCGGCAGATCCTGTGCCTGCTTCCGTTGCTCCTGGTCGCCGTCGTCGCCGTCCAGCACCGGTCCGTCCTCGTCGCGGGCTTCGGCCAGTTGCGGGCGGCGGAGTGGCCCTGGCTGGTGGCGGCGGCCGGTGCCACCTGTCTGACCTGGGTCGCCGCCGCGGTCACCCGGCAGGGTGCCGTCGTCGAACGGCTGCCCGCGCGGCGGCTGTTGGCCACGCAGTTCGCGGCGGGCGCGGCGAATCATCTGCTGCCCACGGGACTTGGCGCGGGCGCGGTGAATCTGCGGTTCCTGACCGTGTGCGGGCTGCCGCTGGCCCGTTCGTCGGCCGCGCTGGCGCTGTTCCTGCTCGCGGAGTCGATAGCCCGGCTGACGCTGCTCACCGGTCTGCTGATCGCCTTCCCGGACGCCCTGCGCCTGGGAACTCTCCTTCCGGCGGGGGCGGTCGGCCCGCTGCTGCTGATCCTCGGTGCCGTGCTGTGCGCGGCGGTCGTGGTGCTCGTCCTGGTGCGACGGCTGCGTACGGCCGTCCTGTCGTTCCTGCGCACCGCGCTGAGCGAGGCCCGTTCCGTGCACACCCGGCCGGCCCGGGCGCTGGCGCTGTGGGGCGGTTCGCTGGCGTTCCCCGCGCTCCAGGCGGCCGGCCTGGTCGCCGTGGGGCAGGCGTTGAATCTGCCGGTGCCGCCCGCGCAGATGGCGCTCGCCTATCTGGCGGCGACGGTGGCCGTCGCGCTGGTGCCCACGCCGGGCGGGATCGGCTCGGTGGAGGCCGCGCTGATCGTGGCGCTGGTCGCGGCGGGCGGTCCGGTCGCGGTGGCCACGGCGGTGGTGCTGGCGTACCGGATCATCACGGTCTGGATTCCCATCATTCCGGGCGCGTTGACGCTCGGTGCTCTGGTCCGACTGCGAGTCATCTGACTGCAGAACTCGATTCAACAATCCCGTAAAGCTCCATCAGCCCTGGTCGAAGCATCGGCCGGGGCTGATTCGCGTTCACCCCAACTCCTTTGTTTTACTTTTTACTTGACTACACATGACAGCACGAGTTGACTGAAGAGCGTTGATTTGTCAGCCGAGGAGGCAGGACTGTCATGGGGGACGAGACGTTAGGCATCATCCTGGCGGGAGGCCGGGGCGAACGCGCCAAGCCGCTCACCCTCGCCTCGTCCGACTACATCCGCAGCAAGGCCCTCATCCCGTTCGTCGGCCGCTCGGTCGTCGAATGGCTCGTCGAGTCCTGCCGTGACCAGGGCATCCGCCGCTTCTACGTGATCGCCCAGGGCGCCGAGAACCACAGCCAGATCAAGCTCGTGCTCGGCCACGGCGAACGGTTCGGCGTGGAGATCCACTACTCCCGCGCCCGGCTCGACCGCTACAACGTCGGCTCGGGCGCCGCCACCCTGCACAACCTCGAACAGTGGGACCTGGCCGGCCGCGCCCTGGTGCTGCCGGTGGACTCGGTCTTCGAGTTCGACCTCAGCACACTGGTCGACACGCACGACGCCGCCGACGCCGTCGTGACCGTCGCCGCGGTCGGCCGTACCCCCGAGGAGATCGCCGGCAAGTACGGCGTGATGCAGACCTCCCCGGACGGACTGGTCGCGGGATTCCTGGAGAAGCCCGACCTGGACCGCGTCCACCGCGTCTTCCCCGAGACCTCGCTGCCCGGCTCCCGCACCACCCTGCCCACCAACGCCGGGATGTACCTGGTCGACTGCGGCCGATTACGGCTCGCCGCGCGCAACCCCGAGATGATCCGGCTCGCCCAGCAGCGCCTGGACTGGGGCGGCGACCTGCTGCCCTGGCTGGTCGGGCGGGGACTGCCGGTCGCGGTCGCCCCCATCGACCGGCTCGGCGACCTCGGCAGCATCCCCGACTACCTCGCCACCCTCGGCGACGTGCTCGGCGGCCACTACCGCCGGATGAACCGGGCCATGGGCGAACCGACCAGCACCGACCCCCGGTACTGGATCCACGAGTCCAGCCTGCGCACCAAGGACAGCGTGACCGGCACCACCCTGGCCCAGAAGATCTCCGAGGGCAGTGTCGTCATCGGCCCCGCCGTCCGCATCGGGCGTAACGCCGAGATCGGTCCCGGAGTGAAGCTGCGGTTCAGCGACATCGGCGACGGCGTCGACGTGGACGAGGGCGCCCGGCTGAGCCGGACGGCGATCGGCGACGGCGCCGTCGTCGGGCCGTACGCCCGTATCACCGACTCGTACGTCGGGCCGCTGGCGCGCGTGCACTCCGAGCGCGACAACCCGGTCCGGCTGCTGCACTCCGCGATCGGCGAGGCCGCCGACCTGCGTCCCGGTACCCGGCTGACCGGGGTGAGCGTGTATCCGCGGCTGCGGGTGCCCGCCGTCACCGGTCTGCCCACCGGCACCCATCTGACCAGCTCCGACGACATCCTGCACTGGATCTGAGCGCGCCCCGCCAACTCCCCCGCCCCTTCCGGCTCTTCCGCAGCCCCGTGGAGATCTCGATGGACAGCCCGATCGCAGTCATAGGAGGAACCGGCCGCGTCGGCCGGCTCGTCGCCCGTCAACTGCTCGCCCGCGGCGAGAGCGTCCGGGTCATCGGCCGCAGCACGCAGCGCGCCCGGCGGCACAATCCGCCGCAGGCGCAGTTCTTCGCGGCCGACGTACGCGCCCCCGCCACCGTCCGCACACCCCTGCACGGCTGTTCGGCGGTCGTCTACATCGTGGAGCCGGGCACCGACGACGCAGGTCCCGACAGCCCCGAGACCACCCTGCACACCGGGGTCCGCCATGTCCTGGACGCCCTCCTCGCCGCCTCCGGCAGCCCGCACTTCGTGCTGGTCAGCCAGCGCCATGTGACCCGCCGCGACCACCCGATGAACGCCTACGGCCGGATGCTGGACTGGCGGCTGGCCGGCGAGAACGCGGTCCGCTCCTCCGGGCTGCCGTACACGGTGATCCGCCCGGGCTGGCTGACGGACGAGCCCGGCCACGGCCATCTGCACCTGGAGCAGGGCGACGTCGGCGACGGCCGGGTGGCCCGCCCGCATGTGGCGGACGCCTGCGTCGAGGCGCTGTACTCGCCCGCCGCCCGGGGCGTGACCTTCGAGATGCGCAGCGAGGTGGGACCGGGCGCCGGCTCCCCGCCCTGGGACGAACTGTTCACCGGCCTCCGCGCCGACACTCCGACCGCGGCCCGGGCCGCACTCGCCTGAGGGTGGCCACCGATGTGTACGACACTCCGACCGACTCTGCGACGAATGCCATGACAGAACAGATGACCTTGAGTCCCGAAGAGGCCACCGGCACCTACGGCGGCCATCCCTCCGACGTCACCCCCGGCCGCCCGCAGCCGCTGGGGACCACCGTCGACAGCGACGGTGTCAACTTCTCGCTCTTCTCCGAACACGCCACCCGTGTCGACCTGTTGCTCTTCGAGCACTGCGACAGCCCGCAGCCCTACCGCACGATCCCGCTGCTCCCCGACCGCCACCGCAGCTTCCACTTCTGGCACTGCCACGTGCGCGGGATCGGCGCCGGCCAGGTGTACGCCTTCCGCATCGACGGACCGCGCGACCTCAGCGCCCTGGGCAGCCGGTTCGACCAGCGGAAGGTGCTGATCGACCCGTACGCGCGGGCCAACGTCAACAGCCGCTGGGAGCGCACCCACGCCATCGGCCCCGGGGACAACGTCGAGCACTGCATGCGCAGTCTCGTCGTCGACCTGGACGACTACGACTGGGAGGGCGACGCCCCGCTGCACACCCCGATGGCGGAGACCGTCGTCTACGAGATGCACGTACGCGGCCTCACCGCCTCCCCCACCTCGGAGACCGCGCGGCCCGGCACCTTCTCCGCCGTCATCGACAAGATCCCGCATCTGCGCGAACTCGGCGTCACCGCCGTGGAGTTGCTGCCGGTCTTCGACTTCGACGAGACCCAGGTGCTCCGCACAGGACCCGACGGCACCCCGCTGCGCAACTACTGGGGCTACGACCCCTACGGCTTCTTCGCCCCGCACACCGGCTACTGCTCGAGCCCCCATCTCGCCACGCACATCACCGAGTTCCGCGACATGGTGAAGGCGTTCCACCAGGCGGGCATCGAGGTCATCCTCGACGTGGTCTTCAACCACACCAGCGAGGGCAACGAGTTCGGGCCGACGATCAGCTTCCGGGGCGCGGCCAACGAGGCGTACTACCACCTGTGGCCGCAGGACCGCTCGCACTACATGGACTTCACCGGGTGCGGCAACGCTGTCAACGCCAACCACCCGATGGTCACCAAGTTCATCGTGGAGTGCCTCGAGTACTGGGTGACCGAGCACCACGTCGACGGCTTCCGCTTCGACCTCGCCTCCGAGCTGTCCCGCGGCCCCCTCGGCTACGAGATGGCGGTGCCGCCGGCCCTCTGGGCGATCGAGCTGTCGCAGGTGCTGTCCGAGACGAAGATCATCGCGGAGCCGTGGGACGGCGGCGGCCTGTATCAGGTCGGCCGGTTCCCGGGGAAGCGCTGGGCGCAGTGGAACGGCCCGTTCCGCGACGACGTACGGCGGTTCGTGCGCGGCGACGCCGGCATGGTCGGCGAGGTCGCCTCCCGGCTCGGCGGCTCGGCCGACCTGTTCGCCGCCCAGGGCGAACTCCCCACCAACAGCATCAACTTCATCACCTGCCACGACGGCTTCACCCTCAACGACCTGGTCAGCTACAACGCGAAGCACAACCACGCCAACGGTGAGGCCAACGCCGACGGCGCGGACGAGAACTACAGCTGGAACTGCGGGGTCGAGGGACCCACCGACGACTCCGACGTCGAATGCCTGCGGGTACGGCAGATCAAGAACCTGCTGTCCCTGCTGATGCTCAGCCGCGGGGTGCCGATGCTGCTGGCCGGCGACGAGTTCCGCAACAGCCAGGGCGGCAACAACAACGGCTACTGCCAGGACAACCAGACCTCCTGGCTCGACTGGAACCAGGCCAGGAAGGAGAAGGAGACGACCGCCTTCACCCGGCGCGTCGTCCAGCTCCGCAAGCGCTACCGCACCCTGCGCGAACCGCAGTTCTTCTCCGAACGCCTCAACTCCCGCTCCCAGCCCGACATCACCTGGCACGGCACCCGGCTCCACCAACCCGGCTGGGACGACCCCAACGCCCGGGTGCTGGCCTGCACGTACGGCGGTTTCGACGGTGACCCGGACCTGCATCTGATCCTCAACATGTACCACCTGGGGCTCGACTTCGAGCTGCCCGAGATCCCCGGCCACCACTGGCACCGCGTGCTCGACACGGCCCGCCCCGGCCCCTACGACATCCTTCCGCCCGGAGAAGAGGAGCTGGTCGCCGGTCCGACCCACCACGCCCAGGGCCGCAGCGTCGTCCTGCTCGCGTCCCTGCCCGACGAGAAGGGCACCTGAGATGAGTGCACCTGCGCAACGACGCATCAACTCCGACACGCTCGCCGGCTACATCACCTACTACAGCCCGACCGGCCGCCGCTTCGGCCTGCGCACCTCGGACGAACGGGAGTTCACGGTCCACCTGCCCGCGAACGCCGTCTCGCGCATCGTCCGCAACCTCGGCGACGACTACCGGGACACCACCGCCGACACCGTCGACATGCTGGCCGAGGGCCGCTACGTCTTCGCGTACGGCATCCTCTACGAGTGGGAGGGCGGCTCCCGGTTCGAGGCCAAGGAGATCACCTTCCCGGAGGAGACCCGCGGCCAGTACGTCTTCGAGCACCCGAACTGGTGGGTGCAACAGGCCGCCGCCATCGCCGACTTCTATCTGCGCGGCCACTTCCCCGACGGCGTGTACGACTGGCGCGGATTCCGCACCCATCTCACGCTCAGCGGCACCCATCTGCCGGACTTCGCCGGCGCGGACGTACGCCAGGAGACGGACACCATCTCCCGGCTGGTCTACGGCCTGGCCACGGCGTATCTGCTGACCGGCAAGGACCGCTTCCTGGAGGCGGCCGAGGCCGGCACCGAGTATCTGCGCGAGCACATGCGGGTGGACGACACCGCAGACGGGATCACCTACTGGTACCACGGCATCGACATCACGTCCTCCGGCCACCGTCCGGTCTTCGCCTCGGAGTTCGGCGACGACTTCGACGCCATCCCGATGTACGAGCAGATCTACGCGCTCGCCGGTCCCACCCAGACGTTCCGCGTCACCGGAGACCCGCGGATCCTCCAGGACATCGACCGGACGGTCGAGCTGTTCCAGAAGTACTTCCGCGACCCCGTGCGCGGCGGGTTCTTCTCGCACCTCGACCCGATCACCCTGGACCCGAACGCCGACTCGCTGGGCCGCAACCGGTCCCGCAAGAACTGGAACTCGGTCGGCGACCACGCCCCCGCGTATCTGATCAACGCCTATCTGGCGACCGGCCGTTCGGACTTCGCCGCGCTGCTCGAGGAGACCGCGGACACCATCGTGGAGCGGTTCCCGGACGAGCCGAACAGCCCGTTCGTGCAGGAGCGGTTCCACGCCGACTGGAGTCCGGACCGGACCTGGGGCTGGCAGCAGGACCGGGCGGTCGTCGGCCACAACCTGAAGATCGCCTGGAACCTGACCCGCATCAAGTCCCTGCACGACAAGCCCGAGTACGGCACGACCGCCGAGCGGATCGCCGAGATCATGCCGCCGGTGGGCAGCGACGGGTTGCGCGGCGGCTGGCTGGACGTGGTCGAGCGGCAGCCCGACCCGGACAGCGGCATCCACCGCATGGTGTGGCACGACCGCAAGGCCTGGTGGCAGCAGGAACAGGCGATCCTCGCCTATCTGATCCTGGCCGGCACCACCGGCGACCCGGAGCAGCTGCGGCTGGCGCGCGAGGCGGCGGCGTTCTACAACGCCTTCTTCCTCGACTACCAGGACGGCGGCGTCTACTTCAACGTGCTGGCGAACGGCATCCCGTACCTGCTGGGCACCGAACGCCTCAAGGGCAGCCACGCGATGGCCGGTTACCACGCGCTGGAGCTGTGCTACCTGTCGGCCGCCTACACCGGGCTGCTGCTCAGCGACGACCCGGTCACCCTGCACTTCAAGCCGCGCCCGGAGGACCTGCCGGGCCGGGTGCTGCGGGTCGCGCCGGACCTGCTGCCGGCCGGCTCGGTGGAGCTGACCCGGGTGTGGGTCGACGACCAGCCCTACCACAACTTCGACGGCAAGGACCTGACGATCGTCCTGCCCCGCGGCGACGAACCGGTGCGCGTCCGCGTCGAGTTGGAGCCGGCCACCATGCGGCTGCGGATGCGCACCTCGTTCGACGGCGGCACCGCCCACGTCAGCTGCCACGGCGTGATCGACGCGACCGAACTGGGCAAGTTCCGCCGAGTCCTGGCCGAGGTCATGGCGGCGCAACCGCAGCGCGTGGAGTTCCACCTGTGCGAGGTCGGGGGCATGTGCCGGCCCGCCATCAACGAGCTGCTGTTCCAGCGCACCAAGGCGGGCCTGGACGTCGACTTCGTCATCGTGGGCTGCGCGCTGCCGGACGTGGCGGACGCCCTCCTCGCGACGGACGCCTTCCTGCTGGCTGGGGGTGACGAGTGCAACCATGAGTGACCTCGCGACCATCACCCTCCCATTACCCCCGATGCGCACCCCGGGGGCACCGCCGGGCACCTCCGCCGGGCTCCCCGCCTACTGCCGCGAGCTGTTCGGCGACTTCACCCGCGCCGACCAGCGGCGCTGGGGCGAGGTGTATGTGCGCGGGCTGCTGGACGTGCCCGGGCGCAAGACGCCCGCCCGGATCTCCGAGCAGGTGCTCGGCAGGCGGGCCGTGCAGCAGATCCAGCAGTTCGTGAACCAGAGTCCGTGGGCGTCCGCTCCCGTGCGGGGGCGGCTCGCCCGGCAGGTGGTGCGGGCCTTCCGCGCCGAGGCCTGGTCCGTCGACGAGGTCGTCTTCGCCAAGAACGGCGACCGGTCGGTGGGCGTGGCCCGCCAGTACGCGTCCTCCCAGGAGCGGACGGTGAACTGCCAACTGGCGCTCGCCGCCTCCCTGGTGGGCCAGGCGGGCGGGGTCCCGGTGAACTGGCGGCTGCTGCTGCCGGCCCGCTGGGACCGCGACGAGCGGCTGCGCGGCCAGGCCCATGTCCCGGCCCAGGAACGGTGCAGGCCGCGCTGGAGCTACGTACTGGAGGCGCTCGACGAGATGCTCGACGAGTGGTCCCTGGAGCCGCTGCCGGTGCTGGCCGACTGGCGCTGCGAGAGCGACCCGGACCCGCTGCTGCGCGGTCTGGAGGCGCGCGGCCTCGGCTATCTCGTCCAGGCGGCGCCGCACACCCCGGTGCTGCTGTCCCGCCGGCAGGCCGCCGCCCCCGGCACGCGCGGCACGCTCGCCGAACTCGCCGCGCACGCGGCGCGCCACGGTGAGCGGACCTCGGTGACCTGGCACGACCCGGTGACCGAGCGCATGCGGCACTCGGAGTTCGTGACCGGCCCGGTGCTGCTGCGCGCGGACCCGGCCGCGGGCACACTCCCCCGCCCGCGTCTCCTCCTCGCGGACTGGCCCTACGGCCGCTCCCGGCCGCGCGCCTACTGGCTGACGAACCTCCCGGCCCGCCGGCTCGCGGAGATCGTGCCGCTGGCGCAGTTGCGGCGGTTCGCCGAGGGGGCGCTCGGCCGGATGCACGAGGAGTTCGGGCTCGGCGACTTCGAGGGCCGCTCCTTCCGGGGCTGGCACCACCATGTGACGCTGGCCTCGGCCGCGCTCGGCTACGACATGGTGCGCCAGCAGGCGGACGAGAGAGCCCTGAGCCGCCCGCGTGCCTGAACCGGTGCCTCACGACGGCCCCGTACGGATACGTCCGTACGGGGCCGCCGTGCGCTCACTTCTGCCAGCCGACCTTGCTGAAGTCGACGTCGCCGAGTCCCGGCACCCCGTAGTTGGCCAGGCCCTTGCGGACGGCGAGGATCTGCGGCCGCTGGTAGAGCTCGATGTCGTGTCCGAGCCGCCAGATCTCGGCGTCCGCCCGGTCGTAGAGCCGCTGGGCGGTCCGTTCGTCGAGGGCTCCGACGGCCTGGCCGAGGAGCTGGTCGACCTGTGCCGATCCGACGCCGCCGTAGTTCTGGTACGGCTGTCCCGTCGTGGGGCGGCGGTAGATGGCGTAGGCGGAGCTCGGGTACGTCAGGCCGGTGAAGCGGAAGATGGCGAGGTCGAAGTTGCCCTTCTCCAGGTACTGCGGCGCGTAGGCGGACGCGGGCACCTTCTGGATGTCGATCCGGATGCCGGCCTGGGCGAGCATGTGCTGGACGAGCTGGGCGAGGTCCTCGCCGAGCCGGTTGGTGCCCTCGCTGAGCACGAAGCGGAGGGTGAGGCTGCGGCCGTTCTTCATGCGGGTCCTGCCGGCGCCCGGGCTCTTCCAGCCCGCGGCGTCCAGGGCCTTTTCGGCGGCCCTGAGGTCGTAGGTGCCGTAGGGGCGGGAGTTGTCGGTGTAGCCGGGCTGGTTGGTCATGAAGAAGTGGTTGCCGAGCAACGGCACCTTGACCGGGAGGCCTTCGGCGGCGACGTCGGCCAACGCGGTGCGGTCGACGGCCTGTTGGACCGCGTTGCGTACCGTCTGGTCGGCGAGCGGGCCGCCCGCGCCGTTGAGGGTGATGTGCACCTCGTCCCAGGCGGAGCCGATGCGGATCTCGCTGTCCGGCGCGTTCTTCAGCTGCGCGTAGGCCTCGCTGGTGGCCGCGTTGACCGCGTCGACCTCGCCGTTCAGGAAGGCCTGGAGAGCGGCGTCGGCGTCGAGGACGCGGAAGACGATCCGGTCGAGCCGGGGTTTCGTGCCCCACCAGCGGGGGTCGGGGACGAGGGTGAGGGTCTGCGCGGTCCGGTCGACCGAGGCGAGCTTGAACGGGCCCGCGCTGATGGGCAGTTGCCCCTGCCAGCCGGAGTTGAAGCGCTGCGGGGTGTCGTAGGCGGCGGCCGGGAAGAGCGGGGTGAACAGCCTGCGCCAGTCGGCGTACGGCTGCTTGAAGGTGACCCGCACCTCGTGCGCGCCGGCGCCCTGGCGTACGTCGGCGATACGGTCGTAGCCGCTGGTGTCGGCGACCAGGTAGCGCTGGTCGGCGCCGCCGAGCGCGTGCCACTGGGCGGCGAAGTCCCGCCAGCCCAGGGCCTTTCCGTCGGACCAGCGGGCCTTCGGGTTGAGCCGGTAGGTGACGACCTGGGGCGAGGTGCCGGTGACGGACGCGGAGAGCAGGTACTCCGGCACCGCGTGCGGGACGCCCTTGGCGTCGCGGGCGAAGAGCCGGGGCTCGGTCATGCTGTCGACGGTCCACACGTCGTCCAGGGCGCCGTCGACGTGGTCGAAGTTGAACTGCGTGATCATCTGCGCCATCGGCAGGGTCAGAGTGCCGCCCGCGCGCAGGGCGTCCGCGGGCTGGGCGTTGATGTCGTGGGTGCCGTAGGTCGGCAGCGCCGGACGGCGGCCGGGGGCCGGGGAACCGGAGCAGCCGGCCATGGCCAGGAGGACGAGCGTGCACACCAGCGAGCGCGCGAACCGGCGCCGTAATCGCTCCACCCTGCGGTCCTCCCATTACGGACGAACCGTCAACTGCCCGAACTGTCCTGCGCATTGCGGAGCCGGAGCTTAACATCACGATGTGTCACCCATATGAAGCGGAACGAGGGCCCATGCTCTCCCTGATCCTCAGGCGCCTGGTCCACTGCACGATCCTCTTCCTCACCTCCGTCGTCCTCACCTACGCGCTCGCCTCGACCGCGCTCGATCCGCGCGCCTACTTCGAGGGCCGGCAACCGCCCCCGCCCGCCCGGGTCGTCGACGCGGAGCTGGCCCGGCTGGGCATGGACGACCGCGCTCCGCTGCCGGAGCGGTTCGCGCACTGGGCGGGGCGGGCCCTCCACGGCGATCTGGGGCCGACCATCGACGGGGAGTCGGTGAACGCCGAGTTCGGCCGCCGGGTCGGGGTGTCGGTGCGGTTGTTGCTGATCGGCACCGTGGTGGGTACGGCGGTGGGGGTGCTGGCCGGGATGTGGGGTGCGGTCCGCCACGGCCGGCCGGGCGACCGGATCCTGACGGTGTTCTCGTTCGCGGTGCTGTGCGTGCCCACGTTCGTGCTGGCGCTGCTGTTGAAGACCGGCGCGCTGGCGGTCAACCGGGCCGCCGGGAGCCAGGTCGTCCTCTACACGGGCGAGCACACACCGGGACTCCAGGGCGACTGGACCGTCCAACTGCGGGACACCGCCGCCCACTTGCTGCTGCCGGCGATCTGTGTGGCGCTCCCCGCGATCGCCTCCTACAGCCGCTACCAGCGCGCCGCCACCCTCGACGTCCTGGGCGCCGACCACCTGCGCACCGCCCGCGCCAAGGGGCTCACCCCGGGACGGGCGCTGCTGCGGCACGGGCTGCGGATCTCGCTCGTCCCGGTGTCGGTGTTCTTCGCCTACGGGATGCTGACCCTGTTCACCGGGGCCGTGTTCACCGAGGCGGTCTTCGGCTGGCCCGGCATGGGGAGTTGGCTCGTCGACTCGGTGCAGAAGGGCGACGTGAACTCGGTGGTGGCCGTGAACATCTTCGCCGCGGCCGTCGTCCTGCTCGCCGGGCTGCTCGCCGACGTCCTGCACGCATTGCTCGATCCCCGGGTACGGCAGCCGTGAGGGCCGGCGGACGGGGGCGCGCGGTACTGCGCCGGACGGTACGGCGGCCGGGGGCGCTGTGCGGACTCGCGGTCCTGCTGGTGCTGTTCGCCCTGGCGTTCGTGGGGCCGTACCTCAGCCCGTGGACGCACACGGACGTCGACTACACGGCGCTGCGGCAGCCGCCGGACGCGCGGCACTGGATGGGCACCAACCGGATCGGGCAGGACGTCTTCGCCCAGGTGGTGCGGGGACTGCAGAAGTCGCTGCTGATCGGGCTGCTGGTCGCGGTGTTCTCGACCGGGCTGGCCGCGGTGGTGGGCGCCTGCGCGGGCTACTTCGGGGGCTGGACGGACCGGGTGCTGATGTTCGTCGTGGACCTCATGCTCGTCCTCCCGGCTTTCCTCGTGCTGTCCGTGGCCGCGCCCCGGCTGCGCGACCGCAGTTGGATCGCGCTGGTCGGACTGCTGGCGCTGCTGGGCTGGATGGTCACCGCGCGGGCGGTGCGCGGGATGACACGATCGCTGAGAGAGCGTCAGTTCGTGGTGGTGGCACGGCTGATGGGAGTCTCACCCGTCCGCATCCTGTGGCGGCACGTGCTGCCGCACACGGCGTCGTTCCTCATCACGGACGCGACGCTGGCGGTGGGCGCGGCGGTGATCAGCGAGACCGGGCTGTCGTACTTCGGTCTCGGCGTCCAGCCCCCGGACGTGTCCCTCGGCACGCTGATCGCGGACGCGACGGACGTGGCGCTGGTGTATCCGTGGATGTTCTTCTTCCCCACCGGGCTGCTGATCGCGTTCGTGCTGGCCGTCAACCTCGTCGGCGGCGCGCTGCGGGACGCGCTCGATCCGAAGACGGCGGACGGCGTCGCACCGTCGCGCGCCACCGTGCCGTCGGGGGTGTCCGGGTGAACGCCGTCCTGGAGGTCCGCGACCTGACGGTCGCCGTCGGCGCGGGGCGACGCCCACCGGTACCAGTGGTGCGAGGCGTCGACTTGACCCTCCGTCGCGGTGAAGTACTGGGCCTGGTGGGCGAGTCGGGGACCGGCAAGACGTTGACCGCACTGTCCCTGATGGGTCTCGCGCCGCCGAACGCGACGGTGGGCGGATCGGTACGGCTGCTCGGAGACGAGCTGCTCGGGCTCCCGGAGCGGGAGTTGGCGCGATTGCGCGGGCGCCGGATCGCCATGGTCTTCCAGGACCCGCTGCACGCCTTCACCCCGGTGCGGCGGGTCGGCGACCAGCTCGCGGAGGCGGTACGCATCCACCAACGGCCGCGCCCGCACCGGGAGTCGGCGCTGCGGCGGGCGGTGGAGCTGCTGGACTTCGTGGGGGTGCCGGAGCCGTCAAGGGCCGCGCGGGCCTACCCGCACCAGTTGTCCGGGGGCATGCTGCAACGGGCGATGATCGCGATGGCGATGGCCAACGGCCCCGATGTCCTGGTCGCGGACGAACCCACCAGCGCGCTCGACGTCACCGTGCAGGCCCAGGTCCTGGACGCCCTGGCCGACGCCCGCCGCGAGACCGGCGCGGCCCTGCTGCTCGTCACGCACGACCTCGGCGTCATCGCGGGCACGGCGGACCGGGTCGCCGTGCTGTACGCGGGCCGGGTGGTGGAGTCCGGCCCGGTCGAAACGGTACTCACCCGCCCCCGCATGCCGTACACGGTCGGCCTTGTCGGCTCGGTCCCCCGGGCCGACGCCCGCGTCCCCCTCACCCCGATACCCGGGACGGCCCCGGCACCGGGAGCAGCGGGCCCCGGCTGCGCCTTCGCACCGCGCTGTCCGCTGGCCCAGCCGGAGTGCGAGACCTCCACCATCCCCCTCCTGGGCGTGGACAGCCCGTCCCGGGCAGGCCTCGCCGGACCCGCCACGCACGAGGCGGCGTGCCGGCGGATCCCGCTGGTGATCCATCGGGGGGCTACGGGACTTTTTCCGCCGGGTGGGGCATCGGAGGTCGCCGGGTCGGGAGGGGCAGCGGAGGTCGTCAGCGGGAAGCACGCCGGACCCGGCGGAGCCCGCGGCGCGGGGCCCTACCTGAGCGGGCAACCCGCGTTACCGGGCAAAGGACCGGCCGTCCACACCACACCGGGTGGGAGACATGCCCTCCCGACTGCCCCACAGCCGGCCGCGTTTCCCCTGTCCCGCCCCGGCCCAGTCACCCCCGAAGTCGTGCTCCGCGTCTCCGGCCTCGCCAAGACGTACGTGCCCGTCAGCGGTCGCCGCCGCCGTGAGCGGGCGGTGCGGGCGGTCGAGGAGGTCGATCTGGAGGTGTGCCGCGGGGAGACCCTCGCGCTGGTGGGTGAGTCCGGGGCCGGGAAGTCGACGGCCCTGATGGAGATCGTGTCGCTCACCGCCCCGGAGGCGGGCACCGTCGAGATCCTCGGTCAGGATGTCGCACGGCTGACCCGGCGTACCGCCCGACTCCTGCGCGGTGCCGTGCAGATCGTGCCGCAGGATCCCCTGTCGAGTCTGGATCCGCGGATGCCGGTGGGTGACATCGTCGCGGAGCCGTTGTACGCGCACCGGGTGCCACGGGACGTCGTAGCGGCGCGGGTTCCGCGGTTGCTCGGTCAGGTGGGGCTGGATCCGGGGGACGCGGAGCGCTATCCGCATCAGTTCTCCGGGGGGCAGCGGCAGCGGGTCGCGATCGCGCGCGCCCTGGCCGTCGAGCCCGCACTGTTGCTGCTCGACGAGCCGGTGTCCGCGCTGGACGTGTCCGTGCAGGCCCAGATCCTGGAACTGCTGCTGCGGCTGAAGCGGGAGTTGGGGCCGGCGTATCTGCTGGTGTCGCACGATCTGGCGGTGGTCCGGCAGATCGCCGACCGGGTGTGTGTGATGTATGCGGGGCGGGTCGTGGAGACGGGGCCCGTCGCCGAGGTGTTCGACGGGCCCCGTCATCCCTACGCGCGGGCGCTGCTGTCGGCCGTCCCGCTGCTCGACCCGGTCGCCGAGCGCGCCCGGCGCCGGATCGTGCTGCCCGGCGAACCCCCGGCCGGGGCACCGCTGGTCGCGGGGTGCCGTTTCCGGTCCCGGTGTCCCGTGGCCGCGGCCCTCCCGGTCGCGCGGCGGATGCGGTGCGAGACCGAGATCCCGCGGCCGTCGCAGGTCACTCCGGCCGGCGACCACACGGTGGCGTGCCACTTCCCGCACCGGGGACTGCCCTGGGAGCAGACACGGTCGGACCGGGGGACGACCGGCCGGCCCTGGAGCTGACCGCCGGACCGTCCTCCGGTCCGCTGAGCCTCGTGTGCCGTTGTCCGTACGGCCGCCTCAGCAGCAGGCTCCGCTCGCACCGCTCGACTGGGCGATGCCCTCGCGCAGTGGGTGCGTGGTGGCACCCGAACCGTTCAACCAGAGTCCGCTCGTCACAAGCCCACCGACGAAGACGACGATTGCTATGAGCGTGAATACTTTGATGCTCATGAAAATCTCCTCTCCGAGCATTTACGGATGACGCGTTGACAAGACGAGTCAACAAGAACTTACTCAATGAGTCAAGTATTAATCTTGCAAAAGACGATCTCGAAAAGCGGAATGCCCACACCCAAATGAAGAATGAATTAACGTCAATTCAGAAAATGCCAGTCCAGGCCACTTCGCGCCAGCGAATCGATCAAGCAGACTCCATTGGATCGCGGGCGACTTACTGGTAACGTTGATCTGTCATCCCGGTGGTCAAAGCCACCTCCTAGGAGCCCACATGGACCCTCTCGAAAACACGACGACCACAGGGCTGGGCGACCGCATCCGGCTGCTGCGCGGCAAACGTGGCCTCAAGCAGCAGGACCTGGCGTCCAGCGAGATTTCGGCGAGCTACATCTCCTTGATCGAATCCGGCAAGCGCGCACCGTCGGACGCGGTGCTCGCAGCCCTCGCGGAGCGCCTCGGCTGCTCCGCCGAGTACCTGCGCAGCGGACGGGACGACCACGAGCTGGAAGAGGCGCGCCTGCGGCTGGCCTTCGGCGAGATGGCCCTGCGCAACGGGAGCAACGGCGAGGCGCTGCAGACCCTCAGTGAGCTGCTGACGAAGCCCAATCTCCTGGACGTCCCGATGACCCGGCGGGCGCGCATGGGGCAGGCCTCCGCGCTGGAGAAGCTCGACCGGACCGAGGCCGCCATCGCGGTCCTGGAGGAGCTGCAGCGGGACCCCGACCTGGCGCCGGGATCGGCCGAGTGGTGCCAGATCGCGGTGGCCCTGTGCCGCTGCTATCGCAACGCCGGCGACATCACGCTCAGCATCGAGATCGGCGAGCGCGCGATGGCCCGGCTGGACGCCCTGGGACTGGACGTGACGGTCGACCACGTCCAGCTCGGCGCCACGCTCATGGGCTCGTTCCACATGCGCGGCGACCTCATCCACGCTCAGCTGATGGGCGGCAAGCTCCTGGACGCCGCCGAGAAGCAGGGCGCCCGGGCCGCGCGCGGCGCCGTCTACTGGAACGCCGGCCTGGTGGCCCGCTCGCGCGGCCAGCTCAACGAGGCCCTGGCCCTGGTGGAGCGGGCGCTCGCGCTGATGTCGGAGGACGACAACCTGCGCCATCTCGCGATGCTCAAGATGAACTACGGCTCCCTGCTGCTCCAGGTCGACGAGCCCGAACCGGCGCGCGGCAAGCAGCTGTTGGAGGAGGCGCAGCAGCTCCTGGCGGAGGTGGGCAACGCGCCGGAGCTCGCCCAGTGCGAGATCGGTCTCGCCGACGCGGACGCGATGCTCGGGCAGTGGGACGAGGCCGCGGCGCACGCCGAGCGGGCCCTGGGGCTGACCGGCACCGAGTCCCGCATCCAGGCCGTCGGCGCGCGCGGCACGCTCGCCGAGATCCAGCTGATGCGCGGCAACCACGAGCAGGCCGCGCAGTATCTCCAGGCTGCCACCCGGCAGCTGCGCCAGTTCCGCCCGTCCCACCAGGTGGCCCTCAACTGGCGTTACCTGGGCGACCTGTGGAAGCGCCAGGGCAACACCGCCGAGGCGCTCAAGGCGTACGACCGGGCGCTGTCGGCCGCCGGTATGGCACCGCACCGCGACCCCGGCCAGATCCTCTCCGAACAGCACCACGCCTGAACTGCCCGCCGTAATCCCGAATCCGGTACGGACCTTGCACCCTCACCCCCGGTAAAGGCCCGGACCTTTCGTCATGAAGCGGTCCGGCGGGGCAGGCGCCCCGGTTCCGTTTCCGGCCGGATTCCGGCCCTCCGAACCCCCCGCCTGGCAGAGTGCCCGGGGCGGGGGGTTCGTCGTGTCTCCGCTCGACGGGCCGCGAGGGCGGGAAATCCGCCGGTGAATTCCGCCCGGTCTCCCGCCACCGGGAATTCCCGCCGGAATTCCCTTGCAGAGCACGGGAGTTCATATTCCGGCGTGGGCGGTGAATTCGGTGGAGTTCAGCGGGAGGTGTTCGCCAGCCGGTGCACGGCGGCGAGCGGGATCTTCAACCGGTCGGGGCGGAGACGGGACTCGTATACGGCCTCGTACACGGCCTTGTCCGCCTCGAAGGCGCGCAGGGCCACCGGCTGGCAGCGTGGGTCCTCCCGCCCGGCGGAGGCGTAGCCCTCGATGAACGCCCGCCGGTTGCGCACCGCCCACGCGTAGGCGCGCCGGCGTCGGCGCAGTCGCCGCGCGGGCGAGCCGCCCTCCCCCGCGTCTCCGGACTCGCGGTCGGCCAGGCCGGTGCGGGCCGCGTAGTCGAATGAACGGAGCATGCCCGCGATGTCGCGCAACACCGGCTGCGGGCGGGCGCGTTCGGCGGCGGGCCGGGCCGGTTCGCCCTCGAAGTCGACGATCCGCCAGCCGTCCGCCGCGCGCAGCGCCTGGCCCAGGTGCAGATCCCCGTGGGTGCGCTGGGCGAAGACGGGGCTGCCGCGCCCGGCGACCCGGGCGTAGTCGTCGAAGAGGGCGCCGAGCCGGGTGGTGTAGCGGGCGAGGGCCGGGACCTCCTCGGCAGCCTCCTTGAGCCGCATGTTCATGCGGGCCGCCTCCTCGGCCACGTCCTGCGCCGTGAGCCGGCTGCGGCCGAACGCCTTGCCCAGCGCGCCGTGCACGTCCGCGACGGCGCGGCCCAGGCCGTGCGCGTGCGCGGTGAAACCGCCGGTGGCCGGGGCGGTGCGGCCCGCGCCGTCCATGCAGTCGCCCGCCTGTCGCACCGCCTCCTCCCAGCCGTCGCGGGCGTCGGGCAGGAACTCCTCGATCAGGCCGAGCACCAGGCCCTCGGCGCCGGGGGCGTCGCTGTGCAGCGCGCCGTAGAGGTGGGGGGTGCGGGCGCAGTGCTGCCGGGTGAGGGCGTGCAGGGCCTCGACCTCGGTGTGCGGGCCCGGTTCGGGGCGGCGGAAGATCTTGAGGAGGATCCGGCCGCCGTACGCCACGGCCGTGTTGCTCATCTCGCCCTCGAGCGGATGGGGCACCAGGCCGACGGGCAACGGATAGCGGCCGGTGCGTTCCAGGCGCAGGCCCGGGTCGGTGCCGGGGCCCGCGAGGGTGCGCAGCAGCAGTCCGAGCAGGGCGCCGTCGGCGAGGGCGTCGTAGACCTGCCAGCCCTGGAAGGGGCCGGTGGGGACGGTGGCGACGGCGGCCGGTTCGAGGCGGGTGGGGAGGTGGGGGCGCAGGCCGAGCAGGAGTTGGTAGTCGAGGACGGACCCGTCCTCGCGCCGGGCCGAGACCACGGCGTGCAGCAGCAGGGGCGGTTCGGTGCCGAGCACGGTGGCGGCTCTGGCTTCGAGCCGGGCTCCTCCGTAGCGGGCGTCGAACCATCGGCGGCCCTCCAGCCATGGTGCGAGGGCCGGCAGCAGGGGTTCGAGGATGCCGTCGCTCATGTTCCCTCCGCGGGTGTGAGCACGTGCGCGACCTGGTGGGCCGGATCGAGGCGTACGTAGGTGGACTCGCCCCAGGCGTAGGTCTCCCCGGTGAGCTCGTCGCGCAGCTTGAGGGTGCCGTCGGCGGGCAGGCCGAGGACGGCCGGGTCGCAGGTGACGGTGGCCTCGTGGGTGCGGTGCGGGTCGAGGTTGACGATCACGAGCACCAAGTCGGTTGCGCCGTCCGGCAGTTCGACGTGTTTGGTGTAGGCGAGGATCTGGTCGTTGTCCGTGTCCTGGAGGCGCAGGTTGCGCAACTCCTGGAGGGCGGGGTGGAGTCGGCGGAGCCGGTTGAGCAGGGTGATCAGCGGGGTGATGGTGCGACCCTCGGACTCGGCCAATGCCCAGTCACGGGGCCGGAGTTGGTACTTCTCCGAGGCGAGGTAGTCCTCGGTGCCCTCGGCCAGCGGGGTGTTCTCGCAGAGTTCGTAGCCGGCGTAGACGCCCCAGCTCGGCGCGGCGGTCGCGGCCAGCACGGCCCGGACCTCGAAGGCGGGCCTGCCGCCGTGCTGGAGGTAGGCGTGCAGGATGTCGGGGGTGTTCACGAAGAGGTTCGGGCGGAGGAAGTCGGCGCTGTCCTGGGCGAGTTCGGGCAGGTAGGCGGTCAGTTCGGCCTTGGTGTTCTTCCAGGTGAAGTAGGTGTACGACTGCTGGAAGCCGGCCTGTGCCAGTGCGTGCACCATGGCCCGGCGGGTGAACGCCTCGGCGAGGAACAGCACATCGGGGTCGGTGGCGTCGACCTCGGCGATCAGCCACTCCCAGAACTGCACCGGTTTGGTGTGCGGGTTGTCCACGCGGAAGATGCGCACCCCGAGGTCCATCCAGTGCCGCACGATCCGCAGCGCCTCGGCGTACAGGCCCTCGGGGTCGCCGTCGAAGTCGAGCTGGTGGATGTCCTCGTACGTCTTGGGCGGGTTCTCGGCGTAGGCGATGGAGCCGTCGGCGCGGTGGTGGAACCACTCGGGGTGCTCGGTGAGCCAGGGGTGGTCCGGGGAGCACTGGAGGGCGAGGTCCAGGGCGACTTCGAGGCCCAACTCCCGTGCGGTGGCGACGAAGTGGCGGAAGTCGTCCTCGGTGCCGAGGTCGGGGTGGATCGCGTCGTGGCCGCCGTGCCGGGAGCCGATGGCCCAGGGCGAGCCGACGTCGTCGGGGCCTGCGTGGAGCGTGTTGTCGGCGCCCTTGCGGTGGGTGGTGCCGATGGGGTGGACGGGCGGGAGGTAGACGACGTCGAAGCCCATCGCGGCGACGGCGGGCAGCCGCTCGGCGGCCGTCCGCAGGGTGCCGCCGGTCGGGCGGCTGCCCGCTTGGACCACCGCTCCCTCCGAGCGGGGGAACAGTTCGTACCAGGAGCCGACCAGGGCGCGCCGCCGTTCGACGCGCAGCGGCAGGGGCCGGGAGGCGGTGACGAGGTCACGCAGCGCGTAGCGCCCCAGGGCGGCCGTCACCCGGGGGGTGGTGACGGCGGACAGCCGGGCCGGAGGGGAGCCCAGGGTGTCGCGGAGCGCGGCCACGGCCGCGGAGACCGCCTCCCGGCGGTCCGATGCGGTGATGCCGAGTGCCGCCCGTTCGTGCAGCAACGCGCCCTCGGTCAGGGTGAGTTCGGTGTCGACGTCCGCCTCGATCTTCAGCGCGGCGTCGTGCCGCCAGCTCTCCAGCGGGTCGGCCCAGGCCTCGACACGGAAGGTCCACAGGCCCTCCGTGTCGGGGACGACGGTCGCCCGCCAGCGGTCGGCGTCCTCGTCGACGAGGGTCATCGGGACCCGGTGGGCCGGGCGCCCGGCGGGGTCGTGCAGGACGACGTCCGCGGCGACGGCGCCGTGGCCCTCGCGGAAGACGGTGGCCGTGATGTCGAGGTGTTCGCCGGTCACGGCCTTGGCGGGCAGCTCCCCGTCCCGCACCCGTGGTCGGACGTCGAGGACGGGGATGCGCCCGGTCACCGGTGTCATGGTCGACTCCTCCCGGTCGGATCCCGTCAGCGGAGCCCGGTCGGGGCCGGCGTACGGGATGCGAGCAGGTCGATGATGGTCCGTGCGAAGAGGTGGCAGTGGTTGCCGGTGCGGCCGGTGACCAGGTCGTCGTGGATGACGACGTCCTGGTCGACGTACTCGCCGCCCATGTTGCGCAGGTCGCCCAGCAGGTTGTTGTGGACCACCGCGCGCCGGCCGTGCATCAGGCCCTGCACGGGTGCGGCGAGCCACATGCCGTGGCAGATGATGCCCTTGACGATCGCCGGGTCGGCGAACGCGCGGCGCAGGAACTGGGAGGCGGGCGGCAGGAGTTGGGGGTCCTCGGTGTAGCGCAGCCGGTCGGCGACCATCCCGGAGGGGACGATCACCGCCGAGTACTCCTTCAGCGCGAACTCGTCGAGGTCCTCGAAGGACTCGTTGACCTCGAAGGGCATACGGTGCTCGTGCCCCTGGAAGGTCATCTCCTCGTTGCCCCACAGGCGGGACAGGAAGTGGACTTCGGCTCCCTCCTCGGGGAAGCGGTAGCGGTAGTAGAGGATCTCGGGCTCGTAGAAGTCGCTCTCCATCAGGACGGCGATCTTGTGACCGGACAGTCGCACGGCGGCTACCCCTTCCCCTTGGCGGTCACCAGGTCGATGAGGAACGGCCCGCGGTGGGCGAGCGCCTGCGCGACCGCCTCCTCGGCCTGCCCGGGCTTCTCGACCCGTACGGCGGCCACGCCGAGCGAGCCGGCGAGGGAGACGAAGTCGACGGCCGGGCTGCTCAGGTCGAAGATCTCGGGCTGTTCGTGGGCGGGGATGTGCTGGTCGCGCCAGTACTCCTCGATGTTGTCCTCCAGGAGCTTGTAGCGGCCGTTGTTGCAGATGACGAACTTGGTGGGGAGGCCGTAGCGGGCCGCCGTCCACAGCGCCTGGAAGGTGTACATGCTGCCGCCGTCGCCGGTGAAGCCGACCACCGTGCGGTCGGGGTGGGCGAGTTGGGCGCCCAGCGCGCCGGGAATGCCGACGCCCAGGGAGCCGCCGCGGGTCGCCATCCACTGGCCCGGCACGATCGGCGCCAGCCTGCGGAAGAGCTCCGGGGACGCCGTCAGCGCCTCGTCGAACAGGATCGCGTCCGACGGCAGCCGGCGCGCGAACTCCTGGGCGAGGGCGATGGTGGGCAGCTCAAGGGCAGTCGCCGTCGCCTCCTCCCGCGCGTCGGCCGCCGCGAGCGCGGCCGAGCGCTGCGCGGCGTGCCGGCGCAGCCGCTCGACCGCCGCCGTCCGCCGCCCGAGGCCCATCTCCCGGCCGAGCGCGTCGGCGAGCAGGCCGAGAGTGGCCTTCGGGTCGGCGACGATGCCGAGGTCGACGGGGTGGTTCTTGGCGATCGCGCCGGAGTCGAGGTCGATGTGCACGACCGGGACACCGGCCCCGAAGACGCCGTCGAGCGCCGGGTACACCTCGGGCAGCACATAAGTGCCCACGATGAGGACACCGTCGGCCGCGCCGGTGATCTTCCGGCTCTGGTCGCCGAACATGTGGCCCAACTGGCCCGCGTAGGCGGGGTGTTCGACGGACAGGTTGACCTCGGCCCAGTCCGCGCCGTACACATCGGCGCCCCACACCTCGGCCAGCCGCCCCAACTCGGCCTGGGCGCCCGCGAAGTGGACGCCGTCGCCGGCGATGACGAGCGGGTTGCGGGCGTCGGCGAGCAGCGCGGCGGCCCTCGCCACGGTGTCGGGGGCGGGCAGGCTGCGGGTCTCCGGGTAGGAGACGGGCGCCACCGCCTCGGTGGTGTCGTGGTCCATGACGTCGGCGGGCAGCACGACCAGTACCGGACCGTACGGCGGGGTCGCGGCGACCTTGAAGGCGCGGCGCAGCACCCGCAGCGTGGAGTCGGGGTCGACCACGCGGGTGGCCCATTTGGTCACCGGTTTGGCCATACCGACCAGGTCGGCGGCCATCTGCGCGTCCATGCTGTCGTAGCGCAGCCCGGCCTCGCCGACCAGGGTGACGATCGGGGCGTGGCCGCGCATCGCCTGGTAGAGCATGCCGATGCCGTTGCCGAGCCCTACTCCGGAGTGGAGTTGCAGGACCGCCGGGGTGCGGGTGGCGCGTGCGTAGCCGTCGGCCATGCCGACGGCCGTGCACTCCTGGAGGGCCAGGATGTACTGGATCGAGGGGAAGGAGCGCAGTTCGTCGAGGAACCCCTGCTCGACCGTGCCGGGGTTGCCGAACATGAACCGGACCCCTTCGGCCTGCAGTTGTTCGAGCAGCGCGATCCGCGCGGGCCTGCTGTCCATCGTGTGCTCACCTCTCGTCGGGGCGAAGGAGCGTGAGACGGTCGCCTGGGTCAGGCGGTCGTCCTGAACCCCCACTGCCGCAGGCCCTGTTCGAGGACCTCGACGGTCTTCTGTCCGGTCAGGTAGGAGTCGGGCGTCGAACGGCCCGTGATGAACGGGTAGTCGACGATGACGGAGGTCTCCTTGCCGAAGTTCCCGTGGTAGGCGCCGCCGGGTGCGGTGGCGTCGCGCAGGATGTACTCCAGCGGGTACGGCGGCGGCCCCATGACGAAGTCGGTGCCGATGAACCCGGTGCCGTCCTTGTAGTCGTACTCGATGCAGTGCCCGGTGACGTGCTTGCCGCGGATGAGGGACTCGCGGGTCTCCTGGTCGCGGGCGAAGGCGAGGCAGGCGACGCCGTAGCACTCGGCGGCGATCGGCCGGTCCAGGGCGTGGAAGGCGAGGATCAGGTCGTGGACCCGCCAGTTGTTGGCGAGGTCGACGATCGGTCCGCTGCCGCCGACGATCAGCAGCGCGTCGTAGCGGTCGGCGATCTGTGAACGCACCTGCTCCAGGCGGGTGTTGTAGGCCTCCCAGTCGCGCAGGAAGTACGGCTTGGACCGGTAGGGCCGGTCGGGCAGCCAGGACGACAGGTCGAGCGGGTTGTCGAGCCGGTCGGAGTCCTCGACCTTGCGCACCTTGGCGGCGGTCTCGGGGGTGGTGACGGAGCGGCCGAGCGGCGGGTCGATGTACTCGGGGTCCATGCTCGGCGGCAGCGCCTGCGGGCGCTTGCCGGTGGGGGTGGCGAAGGTGAGGTGGTAGCCGGCCTGGTCGAAGGTCTCCAGGGGGCCGATCAACTCCTCGCCCCAGTAACCGTGTTCGGACAGGACGACCAGAATGCGCCTGCTCATGGGGTTCCTCCCGTTCGGCGGGACGGTGCCAACTGGCGGATTCCTGTCTACGTCGGGGCCGTTCGCCCCGGCCGCCGGGGGCGCCCCGGTCGCGGCACATCCTCAAGTGGCCGAACGCACTACGGCATGTTGTGGCCATCGGTCCTCGTCGCGTGAACCCACCGGCGCACGGCGGGAGTTGCCGCAGCTCGGGCCGCGACTTCGCACAGTGCGGCCGGTCCGCGCGCACGAGCGGACCGGGCGGGCGCGGATGTGGGGTCATCGGACCCGTGCCGCTTCCGGCCCCCGGGAGCGGAACCCCGATGAGCGGAGACACACATGCCGAGCGAACAGACCGGCTCCGACCGGGAGATCGCCGAGTTCGTGCAGCGCTGGTACGACCTGCTGAGCGCGCACGCGCCGGTCGAGGAGCTGCTGCCCTTCGTCACCGACAAGGGCCTGGTGATGGCCTTCCCGGAGCGGACCCTGTACAGCCACGCGGACTTCCTCGACTGGTACACGGCCGTCGGCGAGGCCTACACCGACCAGAGCCACACCGTGGAGAAGGTCACCACGCACGAGGAGGGCACCCGGATCGACGTCGACGTCACGGTGGTGTGGACCGCCAAGTCGACCGCCGACGGGTCCGTCTCGTCCTTCCGGATCAACCAGAAGTGGCAGTTGGAGCGGTCCACGCCGGGCGCCCGCCCGCTGATCGTCGACTACCGGGTCGGCGAGCCGGCCGCGATCTGATTTCCCGTCACCTTTTGGAGGCTGTCATGCCGTCGAAGTCGCTGCCCCTCGGGGCCGATTACATCGTCGTCGGCGCCGGCTCGGCCGGCTGCGCGGTCGCGGCCCGCCTGAGCGAGGATCCCTCGACGACCGTGGTCCTGCTGGAGGCGGGCGGCTGGGACGAGCGCCCCGAGATCCACCGGGCCGACGCGGCCTCGGTCCTCTCGCTGCTCACCGCCGAGTGGCGGAGCGAGATCGACTGGGGCTACGTCACCGAGTCCGAGGCGGGCATGGAGGGCCGACGGGTCCCCGTGGCCCGTGGCAAGGTCGTCGGCGGCTGCAGTTCCGTCAACGCCCTGATGTGGGTGCGCGGCAGCCGCCACGACTACACCCGCTGGGTCGCCGAGGGCGCGACCGGTTGGTCGTACGACGAGGTCCTGCCGTTCTTCCGGCTGGCCGAGGACTACTCGGGCGGCGCCGACGAGTTCCGCGGCGCGGGCGGTCCCGTCCGGGTGCGGCAGCTCGACCAACCCTCCCCCATCGCGCGGGCGTTCGTGGCAGGCGCCGGTGAGCTCGGGTACGCCGCGGACGCCGACGGGGACTACAACGGCGCCCGGCAGGAGGGCTTCGGCTTCCTGTACCAGACGTTCCGCGACGACGCGGGCCGCCGGTGCAGCACCGCCGACGCCTATCTGCGACCGGCCCTGGACCGTTCCAACCTGACCGTGCTGACGGACACCCTGGTCACCCGGCTGCTGCTGGACGGGACTCGGGTCACGGGCGTCGAGTACGTCCAGGACGGCGAGCGGCGGCAGTTGCGCGCCGAGAGCGAAGTCATCGTGTCCGCCGGGGCGTTCGAGACGCCGAAGCTGCTCATGCTCTCCGGCATCGGTCCGGCCGCGCACCTGCGGGAGCACGGCATCCGCTGTGTCCAGGACCTGCCGGGGGTCGGCGCCGGACTTCAGGACCACCTGTTCACGCCCGTCTGCTACCAGTCGCTCCAGGAGCACCCGGACGGGGCGCTGCTGTCCGAGGCGGGGCTGTTCACCCACACCCGCGAGGCCGGTCCTGAGGACGCCCCCGACCTCCAATTCACCTTCGGTCCCATCAAGTTCCTGCCGGCCGACGCCCCCGCCGACCAGTGGGAGGGTCCCGGCTTCACCTTCGCACCGATCGCGCTGCGGCCGCAGAGCCGGGGCCGGGTGCGGCTGCGCGACGCCGATCCGGAGTCCAACGCCGTCGTCAGCGCCGGTTACCTCACCTCCACCGCCGACCTCGAAGTCCTGGTGCGGGGCGTGGAGTTGGCGCGCGAGCTGGCTTCCACCCGCGCCTTCGACGCGTTCCGCGGCGACGAGCTGGGCCCCGGCAAGGACATCACCGGGCCCGCCGAGCTGCGCCGGTACGTCGCCACCAACGCGACCACCCTGTGGCACCCGGCCGGCACCTGCCGCATGGGCACGGGCGCGGACGCCGTCACGGACCCCGAGCTGCGGGTGCACGGCATCGCCGGGCTGCGGGTCGCGGACGCGTCGGTGATGCCGTCGATCACCGCCGGCAACACGCACGCGCCGAGCGTCATGATCGGCGAGCGCGCGGCGGCGTTCGTCCGCGCGGCCGCCGTCCCGGCTCTCTCCGAACCGTCCCTGTCCGACGTCCACTTGAGCTAGGGGATGCACCATGTCCGACCTCGACCAGTCCCAGCAGGAGAACCTGAAGCTGTACCGGCGTTTCCTCGACGCGTTCAACGCCGGTGACCAGGCGGAGATGCCCCGGGTCATCGCCGCCGGCTTCACCGACCACCACCCCGGGTTCGACATCAACGGCCTCGACTCCTATCTGGAGGCGCTGCGCGGGGCCTACAACACCCTGGATCTGAAGGGCGAGTTGGAGGAGCTGTCGGCGCTCGGCGAGGACCGGGTCCTGACCCGGGTCAAGCTGACCGGCACACACCTCGGCGAGCTGCTCGGCTTCCCGGCCACGGGCCGCAAGGTCGAGTGGTCCACCACCGAGATCTGGCGGGTCGAGGACGGCCTGTTCGTGGAGCGGTGGGCGCAGGACGACATGCTCGGGCTGCGCGAGCAGATCTCCTCCGACGCCTCGAACCTGGCCGTCGTCCAGCAGGTCAGCGACGCCGTCAACCAGCGCCGACTGGACGCCCTCGACGACCTGTTCGGGCCGACGTTCCACGACAACAACCCGGCGTGGAGCTGCGAGAGCCTGGAGGAGCTGAAGGGCATCATCCAGGGCGCCTACGACGGGCTCGACTTCAGCGTGCACCTCGACGCGCTCTACCCCGCCTCGCCGGACAAGGTGATCATGCACATCACCTTCCACGGCCGGCACATCGCGCCGTTCTTCGGCCAGGAGCCGACCGGCAAGGAGGTCTCCTGGACCAGCCTGGAGGTCTACCGGCTGGAGGACGGCAAGGTCGTCGAGCGCTGGGTGCAGGCCGACACCGCGGGCCTGATGCGCCAGGTCGGCGTGCCGCTCCCCTGACCGTTCCCGCACCCCAGACAGCAACCGGAAAGGACGGGCGCATGAACACCCGAGAAGTGGTCGACACGTACTACCGGCTGGCCAACTCCGGTGAGTGGGACGCCTGGTGCGACCTGTTCGCCATCGACCAGACCATGGACGAACAGCTGGCCGGACACGTCGAGGGCCGCGAGACCCTCCGCGAGATGATGAAGGGCTTCCCGGAGATGTACGCCTCCTTCGCCAACGTGCCCCGGCACGTGGTCGTGGACGGCGAGCAGGCCGCGGTGGTCTCCGACATCACCGGCACCACCCACGACGGCATCACCGTCGAGGCCAAGGTGTGCAACTACTTCCGCGTCACCGGCGGTCTCATCACCTACTTCGCGAACTTCCACGACAGTGTGCCGTTCGCCGCGGTCACCGGGAAGTGAGCGCTATGACGACCGCTCCGGCCGGCCTGCGCTGGTCGCACGTCGGCCTCAACTGCCGTGACCAGAAGGCCACGGAGGACTTCTACACCCGGCACTTCGGGTTCGCCCGGGCCCGGGTGGTGGAGGCCGACGGGGTCCGCGTGGTGTTCCTGCGCAACGGCCCCGTCTACCTGGAGCTGTTCGCGACCGACGCGGACGCCCTGTTCACCACGGCGAAGGACGGCCCGGCCAACCCCGGCACGGCACGGCATCTCGCGTTCCAGGTCGACGACGTGGACGCGTTCCTCGCCGCCGCCGGGGGCGAACTGGAGCCGCTGCTCGGCCCGTTGACCTTCGACGAGTTCATCCCCGGCTGGAAGACGGTGTGGGTGTCCGACCCGGACGGCATCGTGCTGGAGGTCAGCCAGGGCTACACCGATCAGACCACCGACGAACTGGCCACGTACGCCTGACAGGAGAGTGCACCACCATGAGGCCCGTCCCCGACCAGACCATCCTCCTCACCGGCGCCACCGACGGCATGGGCCGTGAGCTGGCCCGTGAACTCGCCGCGCAGGGGGCGTCGTTGATCCTGCACGGCCGCAACGCGGCCAAGGGCGCGGAGCTGCTGGCCGAACTGCGCGCGTCCACCGGCAACGACCGGCTCAGCTACGAGCTGGCCGATTTCTCCTCGCTGGAGGACATCCGCAAGCTGGCCGACCGGATCCTCGCCACGCACGACCGGCTCGACGCGCTGGTGAACAACGCCGGCATCGGGGTCGAGCTGGTGCGCCACGAGAGCCAGGACGGCCTGGAACTCACCTTCCAGGTCGACTACTTGGCGGCCTACATGCTCAGCTGCCGGCTGGCGCCCCTGCTGGTGCGCTCGGCCCCGGCCCGCATCATCAACGTCAGCTCCGCGGGCCAGGCGCCGATCGACTTCCGCGATGTGATGCTGGAGCGGCACTGGGACGGCGTGCAGGCCTACTGCCAGGCGAAGCTGGCCCAGATCAGCCTCACCATCGACCTGGCGGAGCGGCTGCGCGGCACCGGGGTGACGGCCAACGCCCTGCACCCCGCGTCGTACATGCCGACGAAGATGGTGGTGAACCTGTTCACCCCGCAGTCCACGGTCGCGGAGGGTGTGCACAGCACCCTGCGCCTGATCACCGACCCGGCCCTCGACGACGTCACGGGCACCTACTTCAACCGCACCCAGCGCTCCCGGGCGGGCGCCCAGGCCTACGACGAGAAGGCCCGCGCCCAACTGCGCGCGCTGAGCGAGTCGTTGACCGGGGTGACCTTCCCGGCCGACCTGAGCGGCTGAGCGGCCCACGGCAGCACCGAGCCCCCGCCTCGTGCACGCGAGGCGGGGGCTTCGTGGTGTGCCGGTGCTAGTTCGCGGTGACGGACAGCTTGTGGTGGAACACGTTGCCCGGGTCCCAAGTGGCTTTCACCTGGCGCAACTTGGCGAGGTTGCCCTTGAAGTAGAGCGTCTGCCAGGGCACGCCGGAGGTGTTCCAGGCCGGGTCGGTGAGGTCGGTGTCGGGGTAGTTGATGTACGAGCCGTCGTTGGTGTCGTTCGGTACCGGCACTCCGCCGGTGTCCGCGTACAGGTCGCGGTAGAGGGCGCGCATCCAGGCCACGTGCCGGTCGTCCTGCGTCGGATCGGGCCAGTACGTCGTGAAGTTGGCCTTCAGGATCGAGTCCCGCTGGGCGAGTGCGGTGGCGGTGGACGAGACCGTGTTGACCTTGCCGCCGTAGGAGTAGAGCAGGATGCCGGCGTGCCCGTCGTAGGCGGCGTCGGAGAGGTAGCCGTAGAGCGTCCTGGCCTGTGCGGGTGACCAACCCTGGCGCAGATAGGCGCCCTTGGACTTGGTGCGGTTGTAGAGGCCGGTGTCGTAGGGGTCTTTGAGGGTCGTCTTCAGCCAGGGCCAGGAGGAGCGGCCGTCCGTGTACGGGACGCCGATGCCTCCGACCACCGCCGTGACGTAGGCGTCGAGGAGGGCGGATGCGTCCGAACGGGTGCCGTCCATCTGGGTGTTGAGGACGAGGCTGCCCTGGATGCGGTTGTAGAGGATCAGGACGCTGTGCAGGCTGTCGTACGAGGAGCCGGCGACGCTATTGCGGGCGTGCCAGGTGCCGTGGTTCGCGATGAGCGCGGTGAAGGCGGCCTCCGTCAGGTCGGTCCACTTGATGGCGACCGTCGACTTCAGAAGGGTCTTCGGGGGTCTGGGCAGGAGGGTCGAGGGGTCGGTGCCGGTGGCGTCGGGGGCGCGGAACCAGTAGCGGGTGACGATGCCGAAGGTGCCTCCGCCACCGCCCGTGTGGGCCCACCACAGGTCGCGGTGCGGGTCGCCGGCCTCGCGGGTGGCGACCACGGCACGGGCGGTGCCGGAGGCGTCGACCACGACGACCTCCACGGCGTAGAGGTGGTCGACGACGGCACCGTACTGGCGGCACATCGCGCCGTAGCCGCCGCCGGTGACATGGCCGCCGACGCCGACCGTCGGGCAGGTGCCGCCGGGCAGGGACACGCCCCACTCCAGGTACAGGGTGCGGTAGACGTGGCCCAGCGTGGCGCCGCCCTCGACCATGAAGGCGCGGCGGGCGGGGTCGTAGTGGACCGCGTCCATCTCCGACATGTCGACGAGTGTCCGTACGTCCGGGTCGTCGACGAGTCCGTCGAGGCAGTGCCCGCCGCCGCGCACGCCGATGCGTTTGCCGGCGTCGACCGCCTCCTGGACGACGGACACCACCTGGGCGGTGGTGTGGACGAGGCGTATCGAGTCGGGGGCGGCGGTGAATCTCGCGTTGTAGCCGCGGGAGGTGAGGTCGAGATAGCGGGAGTCGGCCGCGTTGACGATGACCGCGCCGGGGGTGCTGTTGTCCGTGGCGAGGGCGCGGGTGGGGACCACGGCCGCAGTGATCCCCGCGGCGGTGGCGGTGCCGAGGAGTCCGCGCCGGGTGAGGCCGGCGGACATGCTTCGGTCGGGTTGTTTTCGTGTCACTGCTGTCTCCTTCTTCTGGCTGGAGGACCTTCTTCTGGTGGCTGGACGAAAAACTGCCGCCCAGGAGGCCGGGAGCCTTCTGGGCGGCAGGAGTTGAGGGGGCGTCAGACGACGTCGTGTCCGCTGACCGTGGTCTCCGGGATCTCGTCGCGGACGTCCCAGTGCTCGACGATCAGTCCGCCTTCGAGCCGGAAGATCTCCACGACCACCGAACCCCGGTCCGTCGCGGTGGCGCGGAAGTGGGTGTGCACGAAGACCAGTTCGCCGGAGCTCGCCGCGCGCTTGATCTCGAACCGCGCGTCGGGAAGCTGCTTGCGGAAGCCCTTGATGAACTCGACCAGCGGCTCCCGTCCGTCGGGCAGGTTCGGGTTGTGCTGGATGAGGTCCGCGGCCAGGTACTTGTCGGCCAGGTCGGTCTGCCCCTGGTTCCAGACGGTCTCCAGGTATTCGCTGACGAAGTGCACCTGGTGGCTGCTCATGAGTTCTCCTTGACTGACTGAACTAACTGATGTGTACAGGTGTGGCGGGCTGCTCGGCGGACGCCGCCGCCGAGGCCTGCCGGACGGACAGCACATGGGCCAGCGCGGCGAGGACGAGGACTCCCAGGGCCGCGGCCGGGATGGGGCCCGCGCCCACGCCGGGCAGCAGCGAGCTGCCGATGAAGCTGCCGAGGCTCATCCCGAGGTAGAGCGCGGCGGCGTTCAGGGCGAGGATCAACCCCGGTTGCAGGGGCACGAGTTCGACCAGCCGGGCCTGCTGCGGGGCCTGGTAGAGCTGGCTGAAGAAGGCCCAGAACGCGAAGAACACCAGCCCGGCGTGGGAGTGCGGGGCGACCAGCAACAGGGCGAAGCCCGCGGCGAGTCCGATGACGGCGAGGCCCACGGTCCGGTCCCCACCGAGCCGTTCGGCGATCCTCGGTGCCGTCGCGTTGCCCGCGACGCCGATGACGCCGAAGGCGAGCAGGGTCACGGAGATCAGCCCGGAAGACGCGTCGAAGCGGTCCTTGAGGTAGGCGCCCGCGATGCCGTAGACGGTGAACTGGGCGGCCATGAAGAGCAGGGTCGTCGAGACGGTGGCCACGGTCGCGGGGGTGCCCAGCGCGCCGCGGTAGGCGCGCAGGGTGGGCGGTTCGCCGGCGGGGATCTCGGGGACGAACACGAACACCGTCACGAAGGCGATCGCGGAGAGCGCGGCCACGCCGAGCAGCGCCGGGCGCCAGCCGAGGCTGCCGCCGAGGAAGGACGCCAGCGGCACACCGAGCACGGCGGCGGCCGTCATCCCGCCGAACACGGTGGCCAGCGCCCGCTGCCGGCGCTCGGCCGGGACGATGAGCGCCCCGGCCGCCGAGGCGCCGGGGCCGAAGACGGCGGCGCCCATCGCGGCGAGGACCCGAGTGACCGTCAGGAAGCCGTAGTTGGGCGCCACGGCACCGAGTGCGGCGCCCACGGTGAGCAGCCCGATGCCGACGAGGAGGACGCGCTTGCGGTTCCACCGGCGCAGCAGGATGGGGGCGGTGGGCGCGCAGACCGCGAAGGTCAGCGCGAAGACGGTGACGAGGATGCCCACGGAGGCGGGCTGGACGTGCAGGTCGTCCCCGATCGGACCGTTCAGGCCGACGACCGCCAGCGAGATCGTCCCCAGGCTGAAGTAGCCGAGTGACAGCGACAGCAAGGCCGGTAAGGCGTTGCGGGACGGCATCACGCCACCTCCTCTTCCGAACGTTCCGAACGGGAAAGTTGCATACGGCGACCGTAGGAAGGCCAGGCGGACCCTCGCGCGCGTCGCGAGGAGGCCGGCGGCACTGCCCGAGGTCCGTCCCCGCACTACGTCAGGTCGCGTCGAAGGACCGTGAACGCAGCACCAGCGGCACGCTCCGGTCGGTACTGATCAGCCAGTGCTCGACGCCGTTGACCAGCAGGAGCAGCACGGTGGTGAGGGCCAGCACGGCGAGGGCCGGCACCAGGGGCGCCACGACGGCGGCGGCCAGGAGGACCAGTCCGCAGTAGAAGCGGGTGGCGGACGCGGCGCCGAACATCCGGCGGCGCGTGTAGCAGAACGTCAGCAGGATCAGGGCCGCGCCTACGGGCAGCAGTCCGGCAGCTCCGGAGTGCGGGGCCCGCAGCGGGTCGTGCACGGTGCGTACGGCGCCGACGGAGACCAGCAACAGGCCCGCGACCAGGGCGAGATGGCCGTAGCTGAGGACGTCGCGGACGACGACGGCGGGGGTGGGGTGGGTGCGCAGGGCGTGGGCGACGGCCGAGGCGGCGAGGTGGAAGTAGAGCCACCACAGGGCGCAGCCGATGAGGAAGGCGAGGACGAGCGCGGTCAGGCTGACCGGGTCGAGGGGGCCCTTGGCGACTCCGGCGCCGACGGAGAAGATGTTCTCGCCGAGGGCGATGATGATGAACAGCCCGAAGCGTTCCGGGAGGTGGTTGACGCCGAAGGCCAGTCGCCGCAGATGGCCGCTGAGCAGCACGGGCGCCGCCAGTTCGGCGACCACCGCGAACGCCCAGCACACCTCGCGCCAGGGGGCGGGGAGGGTGGCGGCGGCGAACAGTACGAGCGCGAAGGCGAGTCCGGCACGGTAGGGGTGGATGGTGTAGAGAGCGCACTCTCTGCGGATGGCCTCGCCGATGAGCAGGCGCAGCGCGAGGTAACTGCCCGCGTAGAGCAGGGCCTGTTCGCGGTCGACGAGCGCTTGTGGCGCGGCAACCGCCATGCCGTAGACGGCGAGTGCGGTCATCAGGAGGAACACGCGTTGGAGATTGGTCTCGTGGACGGCGTTCATCGCCATGACGACGTCCACCCAGGCCCACCAGAGCGGGACGAGCACGAGCAGACACTGTCCGAGGACGGGCCAGCTGGGGTGTCCGGAGAGCAGGTGCGCGATCTGGCCCACGCCGAACGCGAGGACCAGATCGAAGAAGAGCTCCGCCCAGGTGGCCCGGTCGCGCACCTGAACGGCCGGGACGGTCGTTGTCGCGGTTGCGTCGGTCATCGTCGTATCGGCGCACGGGCGGGACCCAGCGGGCGGGGGATGTGAGAAACGGCCGCCTACTGCGGCAAGTCGGGCCGCTTGCCGTGGAAACTCCGGGGTCCTTCGAGCAACTCCCTTACGGCGGTGGCGACCTGGCTGCCCTCTCGGGTGGCGGTGGCCGCGCGCTCCCCGGGGTGCAGCACACCGCCGGCCGCGAACACACCGGGCCGCGAGGTGTGCAGGGTCCCGTCGACGGCGGGGCCCCGGGTGTCGGGGGCCAGATCGAGCCCGCCACGCCTGGCGAGTTCGTGGTCGGGCACGAAGTCACCGGTGAACACGACCGTGTCGCAGGCGAGTTGGACGGTACGGCCGTCCCGGTGCCGGACGCGCACGCCGGACAGCCGTCCGTGGCCGAGGAGTTCGGTGACCGTGGTGTCGGTGAGGAGTGGGACGCGGTGTCGCAGGCGGGCGTACTGGGCGCGGGCGGTCGTCGTCTGCGAGCGGTCCAACTCGGTGACCATGGCGACGAGTTCGGCTCCGGCTGCCCGTACGGTGTCGGCCGCCGCGTAGGAGACGTCCTCGGCACCGACCACGACCACCCGGGTGCCGATCCGCTGCCGGTACAGATGCACCGCCTGCTGCAACTCGCCGGTGGTGTACACCCCGTCGGGCCGGGTGCCCGACACGAGGCGGGCGGCGCGGGGCCTTTCACGGGCACCTGTGGCGAGGACGACGGCCGCCGCTCGGATGGTCTCCAGCCCATGCGGGCCAAGGGTGTTGAGGGCCAGCGGCCCCGCCCAGTCGAGGGCGGTGACCCCTGTGCGGACTACGGCTCCGGCCCGCACGGCGGCGCCGAGGAGCAGGCGGGCGTACGCGGGCCCGGTGAGCGGATGCGTCCAGGTGCCGAAGCCACCGTGGTGGCAGTGCCGGGGCACTCCCCCGGCCTGCTGTTCCCGGTCCAGGACCTCGACGCGGGCGACTCCGGGAGCGGCGAGCCGCGCGGCGGCGGCGAGTCCGGCGGGGCCCGCGCCGACGATCAGGACGTCGACGTCGCGGGGTGGGCCGGTCACGCCCCGGCTCCTTCGAACAACTCCCGTACGGCCGCCCCGCAGTAGAAGCCCTGGCAGCGGCCCGCCCGGGCCCGCGTGCGCCGACGCAGTCCGTCGAGGCCGAGCGGCGGAACCGTACTTGCCAGCGCGTCCCGTATCTCGCCGCGCGTCACGCGCTCGCAGTGGCAGACGATGGTGCCGTACTCCGGGTCGGCGGCGATGAGTTCGGCCCGTTGGTAGGGGCGGGGGAAGGCCTCGCCGAGGTTCGGCATGCGGACGGGTTCGAGGTCGACGGCAGGACCCAGGTCCAGGCCTGTGTCGGCGAGCAGCGCGGTGACATGGGCGGCGATGGCAAGGGACGCGGTCAGGCCGGTGGAGCGGATGCCGCCGACCGTGACGTACGCCTGCCCGGGATGCGCGGTGATGCGGTAGTCGTCGTACTCGGTGGCGGCGCGCAGTCCGGCGTAGACGGTGGTGATCTCCTCGTCGAGCAGCGCGGGCAGGACGCGGGCGCCCTTCTCCCGCAGCAGGGCGAGCCCTTCGGCGGTCGAGCCGGTCGCCCGCTTGTCGTCCAGGTCCTCGGCGGTGGGCCCGAGCAGCAGGTTGCCGTAGACGGTCGGGGTGACCAGAACACCCTTGCCGAGTGCGGTGGGGACGGGCAGGAGGATGTGGCGGAGCAGGTCGCGGGCGAGCTTGTCGAAGACGATCAGCTGGCCACGGCGCGGGGTCACGGTGAAGTCGTGGTGGCCGAGCAGGCGGTCGAGGGTGTCGGCGTGCAGTCCGGCGGCGTTGACGAGGTACCGGGCGCGCAGGGTGCCCCGGGTGGTGGTGAGGACATGGCCGCCGTCCTGCCGACTCGCCTGCTCCACACGGGAGTTGAGGTGCAGATCGACTCCGTGCCGGACCGCCTGGGTGGCGTACGCCAGTGTCGTCGTCCAGGGGCAGACGATGCTCTCGCCGGGCACGTGCAGGGCGCCGAGCGCGCCCGGGCCGAGGTGGGGTTCGCGTGCGTAGAGTTCGGGCGGCTCGACGATGCGTGCGTCCGCGTATTCGTTGCGTACGGCTTTCTCCGCCAAGTGCGGGAGCGCGGCGAGCTGTTCCTCGTCCCAGGCGACGAGCAGCGCGCCCACCGGCTCGACGGGGATGCCCGACTCCCCTGCGTAGGCGGTGAGTTGGCGGGCGCCCTCGCGGACGAGGCGTGCTTCGAGGGAGCCCGGTACCGCGTCGAAGCCGGTGTGCAGGATCGCGGTGTTGGCCTTGGAGGTGCCCTGGCCGACGTCGTCCTGGGCCTCGACGAGCGCGACGCGCAGGTTCGGGTGGCGGGCCAGTTCGCGGGCGATCGCGCAGCCGACCACTCCCGCCCCGACCACCGCCACGTCGTAACTCCGTGACGGCAGCGGGCCGTTGGCCGTGACGGTCATACGGGGGTGCGGTCGAGCAGGGCGGTGACCTCGGCCCGGAAGGCGGCGAGGCGTTCGGCCGCCTGGTCGGGGCCGATCCGGGGCTCGTAGACGGCGGAGGGTTTTCCGTCGGGCAGTACGTCGGCGAGGGCCAGTCCGGGCTCGGCGCCGAGGCGGGCCAGCGCGCCCGCGCCGAGAGCGGTCGCGTCGGGCAGTACGGACACCTCGACGGGGCGTTGCAGCAGGTCGGCCTGGGTCTGCATGAGCAGGGCCGAGCGGGTGAGGCCGCCGTCGACGCGCAGCACGTCGAGGGGTGCGCCGAGGTCGGTGGCGGCGGCTTCGGCGAGTTCGACGACCTGTGCGGCGAGACCCTCGCACAGGGCGTGCACCAGGTGTCCGGCCGTGGTGTCGAGGCCGAGTCCGGTGAGGGAGCCGCGGAGGTCTCCGCGCCACCAGGGGGCGGCCAGTCCGGCGAGGGCGGGGACGAAGGTGACGCCGCCGCTGTCGGGGACGGTGCCGCCGACGCGGTCGAGGTCGGCGGGGCCGGTGATGATGCCGAGGTCGGAGAGCCACCGTACGGCGGACGCGGCCGTGTACACCTGCCCGTCGAGGCAGTAGCTGGTCCGCCCGTCCAGCCGCCAGGCCACGCAGCTCACCAGGCCCGAGTCCCCCCGCCGGGGTGTGTCGCCGGTGTGGGCGAGCAGGAACGCCCCTGTGCCGTAAGTGCACTTGGCGCCGCCGGGGGCGGTGATCCGCTGGGCCAGAAGGGACGCCTGCTGGTCCACGGCGAGTCCGGTGAGGGGGATCTCCGCGCCGAACGCGGTGGTCGTACCGATGGGTCGGGCGCAGTCGACGACGCCCGGGAGGCGTTCGTCCAGGAGTCCGTAGAGGTCGAGGGCGCGGGGCGACCAGGCGGCTTTGTCCAGGTCGAGGAGTTGGGTACGGCCTGCGGTCGCGGCGTCGGTGACATGGGTGCCGGTGAGGCGGTGCACCAGCCAGGAGTCGCTGGTGGTGACCATGCCCTCGCGGGTGAGGTGGCGGCGGATCCAGGCCATCTTGGGGGCGGCGAAGTACGGGTCGAGCGGCAGGCCGGTCAGTGCGCGTAACTCGTCGGCGTGCTCGGCGAGTTCGGCACAGACGCTCTCCGCACGCCGGTCCTGCCACACCAGCGCGTCGGTCAACGGCATACCGGTGTCGGGGTCCCAGGCGAGCACGGTCTCGCCCTGGTTGGCGAGGCCCAGCGCCGTCACGGGTTCGTCGGCCTCGGCGAGCGCGCGGCGCCCGGCGACGATCACCGACTCGTACAGTTGCTCGGGGTCGGCCTCGACCAGGCCGCCCGGCAGCCGGCGGTTCCCCACCGAGACGAACCCGGTGCCGATCACGCCGCGTTCGGGACAGATCACCAGGGCCTTCGTACCGGATGTTCCCTGGTCGACGGCGAGTACCGGACCCGTCATACCACCCCTCCCGTAGATCAACGCCCGACAGCCTGCCGCCGCTCCGCACACCACGTCAAGCATTTCTGATCTTCAGTCAACTCGCGGATATATCTGTGGAGTTGGGGAGGACGAGGAAGCGGGGGGTGATGCGGAACGTGGGCATTACCGCGCTCGACGGTGGTACGGGCACCGTCCGAAACCCATGCTCACAGCCTCACACCGGGTACGAACTCCCCGTCCGGATACGGCAGGATGAGCGGTCGCGCCGGTGTGCGGGTCCGTCCCGGCCGGTGCGAGCGCAATACCGGCAATGCCCGCAATTCGAGCAGGTGGCAACGTGACGACACTTCACATCCGGCCGTCGGCGGCCCTCTCCGCCGCAGCTTCGCTCCCCGGAGGTGACCGATGAACCGCACGCCGACCCTGGACGACTTCATGCTGGCCGGAATCGCCCTGGCCTCGGGCCTGTTGGCGGCCTTTCTGCTGCGCGTACTGCTGCGCTGGCTCGGCAAGCACGCCGACCGCACCCGCTGGAGCGGCGACGACGTGATCGTCGACGCACTGCGGACCGTGGTGCCGTGGTCGGCGATCGCCGGTGGCGCGGCGGTCGCGGGGGCGGTGCTGCCGCTGACGCACACGGTCCAGCACCAGGTCAACCAGACCCTCCGGGTGCTGGTCATCCTCGCCGTGACGGTGTCGGCGGCCCGGGTGATCGCCGGTCTGGTCCGGGCGGTCACCAACTCCCGTTCCGGTGTCGCCGGTTCGGCCACGATCTTCGTCAACATCACCCGGATACTGGTCCTGGCCATCGGCTTCCTGGTGATGCTCCAGACGCTCGGCATCTCGATAGCGCCGATGCTCACCGCCCTGGGCGTCGGCGGTCTCGCCGTCGCGCTCGCGCTGCAGGACACCCTCGCCAACCTCTTCGCCGGCATCCACATCCTCGCCTCGAAGACCGTGCAGCCCGGCGACTACATCCGGCTGAGCAGCGGCGAGGAGGGATACGTCGAGGACATCAACTGGCGTCAGACGACGGTCAGGGCGCTCTCCAACAACCTCGTCGTCATACCGAACGGCCAGCTCGCCAAGACGAACATGACCAACTTCATGCGTCCCGAGCAGCAGTTGACGATCCTGGTCCAGGTGGGCGTCGGCTACGACAGCGACCTGGAGCATGTCGAGAAGGTGACCATGGAGGTCATCGCCGAGGTCATGACCGACATCACCGGTGCGATCCCGGAGCACGAACCGGCCATCCGTTTCCACACGTTCGGCGACTCCCGGATCGGCTTCACGGTGATCCTGGGCGTCGGCGAGTTCAGCGACCAGTTCCGCATCAAGCACGAGTTCATCAAGCGCCTGCACAAGCGGTATCGGGCGGAGGGCATCCGGATCCCGGCGCCGACGCGGACCGTGGCCTTGCAGCAGGGCACGATCGCCATACCTCAGCAGCGGGTCCCGGAGGACGAGCCGGGCGAAGTCTCCTCCGCCCGGCTCGACTGACCTGGCCGGTCAACTCCCTCAGAGCGTCGCCGAGTTGTCACGGTAGTGCCGCGGGGCGGTGAGCGACTGCTTGACCGGCGTCACCGTCCAGTCCGGGTGACCGGGCATGCGCGGCGTCGTCGTACCGTAGAGCCAGTCCCTCAGGAAGCCGGACAGGTCCTGGCCGGAGACCCTCGACGCGACGGCGATGTAGTCCTCCGTCGTCGCCGAGGAGTCGCGGTACCGGGCGAGGAACGCGCGCTCCACGGCGTGGAAGGTGTCCTCGCCTATCAACTCCCGCAAGGCGTACAGGACAAGGACGCCACCCAGGTAGCGCTGGTTGTCGAAGAGGTTGACCGCGTTGGGGGCGGCGACCGGGCCCGAGTCGTGCCGCCACTGGTCGCCGCGCGCGTAGGTGTCCTTCATGCGGGCTTCCATCGTGGTCAGCCCGAGGGAGTCGGGCCAGCCGCGCTCGTAGCGGTAGAGCAGCCCGTAGAAGTCGGCGTGGCCCTCGTTGAGCCACAGGTCGGCCCAGGTGGCGGGGCTGACGCTGTTGCCGAACCAGGAGTGGACCAGTTCGTGCATCATGTGCGAGCCGATCTTGCTCTCCACCTGGAGCAGGAAGTTCGGCTTGTACAGGGTGAGGGTCTGGGTCTCGAGTCCCGTGAAATCAAAGGCGGTCGGGCTGTCGGAGTTGCAGGGCAGCAGTCCGTACGTCTCGAACGGGAACGCCCCGAGCCGCTGCTCCAGCCAGTCCACCAGGCCCGGCGTCAGCGCGAGCGCCGGTTCCAGGGCGGCGGCGCGGGCGGTCGGCACGATGTCCCGCAGCGGCAGGCCGTGCGGGCCGCTGCGCTCCTTGACGACGTAGTCGCCGACCGTGATCTGCACCAGTTCGGTGGCCATCGGCGAGCGCGAGCGGTAGCTGAACGCGGTCCGGTCGCCGTCCAGCCGCTCGGTGCACACCAGTTGACCGTTCGCGACCCCGCGCAGCCCGTCCGGGACGGTGACGCGGAACGTGAAGTCGGCCTTGTCGCTGGGGTGGTCGTTGCAGGGGAAGACGGTGTGCGCCAGGTTCGGCTGGCCGCACACCGCGAAGCCGTCGGGGGTGACGACCCAGCCGCCGGTGGGCGCGGCGGCGCGGCTCGGGTCGGCGGAGTACTCCACGCAGACGGTGACCCGGGCCTTCGCCGGGAGCGTCCGGGCGGGCGTGATCCGCAGCTTCTCGCCGGCCTGCTCGAAGTCGGCTCTGCGGCCCTGGACGCGGACCTCGTGGATGTCGAGGCCGAGCGAGTCGAGGGAGAACCGGGCCAGGGCCTCGGTGGTGCGCAGTTCCATCGTGACCGTGCCGTCGACGAGCTTCGTCGTCGCGTCGTAGGCGAGGTCGAGGTCGTAGGAGCGGACGCGGTAGCCGTCGTTGCCGAGGCTCGGGTACACCGGGTCGCCGAGGGTCTCGCCGCCCTCTTCGCCGTACCCCCGCGCAGTCGTCGTGTCGTCGTTCCCCCGTCCGGCCGCGAAGGCCGGGGAACCCGTGGTCAGTGCTGTTGCCGTACCTATCAGGGCGGCCAGCGGGGCCGTCACTCTGGTGCGATTTCTCATGATCCGCTCTCGCTCGGGCGGCCGGGTGGTCAGCTCCGGCCGTCGGTCAGTGAAGGTGATCCGTTCCTTACTGACTGCCGAACCGGTCGGTCGGTTGCCCTTGATCGACGGACTGGTGTTCGCGCAGTGCGGACGGACCGCTGTCGAGCGGGATCCCATCACGAGATATCTTGATGTCGAGCAATGTTGCAGACGTGGAGCGGAGCACCGGTGACTGACTCGACCATCATCTATACGCACACTGACGAGGCCCCGGCCCTGGCGACGTATTCCTTCCTGCCGGTGGTCCAGGCGTACGCCTCGCAGGCGGGTGTCGCCGTGACCACGCGGGACATCTCGCTGGCCGGGCGCATCATCGCCGTGTTCCCGGAGTACCTCACCGAGGACCAGCGGATCCCGGACGCCCTGCACGAGCTGGGCGAACTGGCGAAGACGCCCGAGGCCAACATCATCAAGCTGCCGAACATCTCGGCGTCCATCCCGCAGCTCAAGGCCGCGGTGGCCGAGCTGCAGGCGCAGGGCTACGCGCTGCCGAACTACCCGGACGACCCGAAGACCGACGAGGAGCGGGACATCCAGTCCCGCTACGACAAGGTCAAGGGCTCCGCGGTGAACCCGGTCCTGCGCGAGGGCAACTCCGACCGGCGCGCCCCCGCCTCGGTCAAGAACTACGCCAAGACCCACCCGCACCGCATGGGCGCCTGGTCCTCGGACTCCAAGACCAATGTCGCCACCATGGGCGAGAACGACTTCCGCTCCACCGAGAAGTCCGCGACGATCGCCGAGGCCGGTGCGCTGCGCATCGAGCTGGTCGCCGAGGACGGCACCACCACCGTGCTGCGCGAGTCCGTACCCGTCCAGAAGGACGAGGTCGTCGACGCCTCCGTGCTGCACGTCGCCGAGCTGCGCGAGTTCCTCACCGCGCAGATCGCCCGCGCCAAGGCCGAGGACATCCTCTTCTCGGTGCACCTGAAGGCCACGATGATGAAGGTCTCCGACCCGATCATCTTCGGCCACGTGGTCCGCGCCTTCTTCCCGAAGACCTTCGAGCAGTACGGCGCCACGCTCGCCGCGGCCGGTCTCTCCCCGAACGACGGTCTCGGCGGCATCCTCAAGGGCCTCGCCGCGCTGCCCGAGGGCGACGCGATCAAGGCCTCCTTCGACGCGGAGATCGCCGAGGGCCCCGCGCTCGCGATGGTCGACTCCGACAAGGGCATCACCAACCTGCACGTGCCGTCCGACGTGATCGTCGACGCCTCGATGCCGGCCATGATCCGCACCTCCGGCCACATGTGGGGCCCGGACGGCGCGGAGGCGGACACCCTCGCGGTGCTCCCGGACTCCTCCTACTCCGGCGTCTACCAGGCCGTCCTGGACGACTGCCGCGCCCACGGCGCCTACGACCCCTCGACCATGGGCTCGGTGCCCAACGTCGGTCTGATGGCGCAGAAGGCCGAGGAGTACGGCTCCCACGACAAGACCTTCGAGGTCCGGGCCGCCGGTACGGTCCGCCTCGTCGACCAGGCCGGCAACGTCGTCCTGGAGCAGCCGGTCGCCAAGGGTGACATCTTCCGCGCCTGCCAGACCAAGGACGCCCCGATCAAGGACTGGGTGAAGCTGGCCGTCACGCGTGCGCGTGCCACCGGCAGCCCGGCGGTGTTCTGGCTGGACGAGACCCGCGCGCACGACGCCCAGCTGATCAAGAAGGTCGAGGCGTACCTGCCGGAGCACGACACCGAGGGTCTGGACATCCGTGTCCTCGCCCCGGTCGAGGCGACCAAGCTGTCGGTGGAGCGCATCCGCCGCGGCGAGGACACCATCTCGGTGACCGGCAACGTGCTCCGCGACTACCTGACCGACCTCTTCCCCATCCTGGAGCTGGGCACCAGCGCCAAGATGCTGTCGGTCGTCCCGCTGATGGCGGGCGGCGGCCTCTTCGAGACCGGTGCCGGCGGCTCCGCGCCGAAGCACGTGCAGCAGCTGGTCAAGGAGGACTACCTGCGCTGGGACTCGCTCGGTGAGTTCTTCGCGCTGGTCCCCTCCCTGGAGCAGTACGCGACGTTCACCGGCAACGCCCGTGCCAAGGTCCTCGCCGACACCCTCGACCGCGCGACGGCGACCTTCCTCAACGAGGACAAGTCCCCGACCCGTCGCGTCGGCGGCATCGACAACCGCGGCAGCCACTTCTTCCTCTCCCTGTACTGGGCGCAGGAACTGGCCGCGCAGACCGAGGACGCGGACCTCGCGAAGGCCTTCGCCTCTCTCGCCGAGACCCTCGCGGGCGCCGAGCAGACGATCATCGAGGAGCTCCTCGCGGTCCAGGGTCACCCGGCCGACATCGGCGGCTACTACCAGCCCGACCCGGCCAAGGCCGCGAAGGTCATGCGCCCGTCGACGACGTGGAACGAGGCACTTGCCTCGCTGAGCTGACCCGGGCCCTCCGAGTCACTCCGCCCCGGCCGGGTTCCTCCTGGCCGGGGCGGCCGCGTCCCCACGCGACAGCGCGGCAGTCCCCCGGTCACCAGTCCCGTACGGCGATCAGCTCCTCCACGTCCGCGTCCGCGTAGCCGTACGCCTTGGCCACGAACCAGAAGTCCTCGGCTATCTCTTCGCGCGCCACGGTCTCGATCTCGCTGCCGGCCGCCTCGAAGTCGTCCTGCAGCGCGTTGAACTCCTCGGTGGCGACCTCGGTCAGCGCGTACAGCGCGGGCAGGTCTGCGGGCCGCTCGGTCTCGATGCGCTCGCACAGTCGCAGCAGGATCGCCTTGCCGAGGTCCACCACGGGGTCGGGGTAGTAGTCGTCCCGGTACAGCCCGCGCAGGAACGCGTGCTCGGTGATCTGCTGGTTGCTGACAGGCATGGTGGTGCTCCCCCGGTCCGTGATCGTCGCTGCCGATACCTTGATCCTGCACCACGCCACTGACAACGCCCCGGGAGCCGCCCGTGTCCCTCTCCGCGCCGTCCTCCGCGCCGTCCTTCGAGTTGCTGCCCGGTGCCGCCGAGTCGCCCGTGATCCTTCATGTCCCGCATTCCGCGCGGGAGATACCGGCCGAGGTCCGCGCGGACATCGTGCTGGACGACCCGTCGCTGGCTCGCGAACTGGACCACATCACCGACAGCCACACCGCCCGGATCGCCGAGGAGGCGGCACGCGCGTGTGCCCTCGCCCCGTGGCGGTTCGTGAACCGGCTGTCGCGGCTGGTCGTGGATCCCGAGCGGTTCCCGGACGAGCGGGAGGAGATGCTCGCCGTGGGCATGGGCGCGGTCTACACCCGCACCACGCACCGCGCCGAGCTGCGGCTCGCCGAGCACGACCCCGAGCCGCTGATCGGCCGCTACTTCCGCCCGTACGCCCGCGCCATGACGGAGGCCGTAGCCGACCGGCTGGCCGCGACCGGCCGGGCCGTCGTGGTCGACCTGCACTCATACCCCACCGCCCCGCTCCCCTACGAACTGCACGGCACCGGCCCCCGGCCGCCCGTCTGCCTGGGCACGGACTCCTTCCACACCCCGCCCGCGCTGCTGGCGGCGGCGCGCGAGGCGTTCGCGGGGTGCGGGGAGATCGGCGTCAACAGCCCGTTCATCGGGACCTACGTGCCGCTGGAGTTCTACGGCAAGGAACCGGCCGTAGGAGCGCTGATGGTGGAGCTGCGCCGGGACACGTACATGACGGAGCCCGGCGGGCCGCCCGACGGCCTCTCGGTCGCCCGGCTGGCTTCCGCGCTGGCGGCGCTCGTGGCCGCCGTATCGGGCTGACCCTCCGGCTGGAGCACTCCCGCAGGACAGGCGGGCGGGGGCGTACGAGGGTGGACGCATGACCGAGGAGACCACCACGCTGACCAGCCAGGCCCCGCAGCCGCCCGTACGGGACTGGCCCCCGATCGACCTGACCGGGACCGACTTCGACCCGGTCCTCGCGGAGCTGATGCGCGAGGGCCCGCTGAACCGGATCCGGCTGCCGCACGGTGAGGGCTGGGCGTGGCTGGCCACCCGCTACGACGACGTGAAGATAATCACCAACGATCCGCGGTTCGGCCGCGCGGAGGTGACGACCCGTCAAGTGACGCGCATGGCCCCGCACTTCAAGCCGCGCCCAGGGTCACTGGCGTTCGCCGACCAGCCGGACCACAACCGGCTGCGCAAGCCGGTCGCCGGCGCGTTCACGGTCGGCGCGATGAAGCGGCTGCGGCCCCGCGCGCAGGCACTGCTCGACTCGCTGGTGGACGGGGTCGTGGCGGACGGGCCGCCGGCGGATCTGATCGAGCGGGTCCTGGAGCCCTTCCCGCTCGCGGTGGTCAGCGAGGTCATGGGGGTGCCCGAGGAGGACCGGGAGCAGGTGCACTCCTGGACCCGGCAGATCATCTCCACGTCCGGTGGCGCCGAGGCCGCCGACCGGGCCAAGAACGGCATGTACGCGTGGATCACCGACACCATCCGCGCCCGCGCCGACAGCGAGGGCACCGATGTGTACTCGCTGCTGGGCACCGCCGTGGCCCGGGGCGACATCAGCGAGCAGGAGGCGGTGGGTCTCGCGGGCCCCTTGCAGATCGGCGGGGAGGCAGTCACCCACAACTGCGGCCAGATGCTGTACCTGATGCTCACCCGCCCCGAGCTGCTGGAGCGCCTACGAGGTCAACCGGAGTGCAGGGAGGCCGCGTTGGACGAACTCCTCCGCTACATCCCGCACCGCTCCTCCGTCGGTCTGGCCCGGATCGCCCTGGAGGACGTCGAGTTGCACGGCCACCGGATCAGCGCGGGGGACCCGATCTACGTCTCCTACCTCGCCGCCAACCGCGACCCGGACGTCTTCCCGGACCCGGACCGCATCGACGTCGACCGCGATCCCAACCCGCATCTGGCCCTGGGCAACGGCCCGCACTACTGCACCGGTGCCGTGCTGGCCCGGCTGCAGACCGAACTCCTCGTCGACACATTGCTGGACCGCTTGCCCGGCCTCCAACTGGCCGTCCCCGCCGAGGAGATCGTCTGGCGCCGGAAGACGATGATCCGTGGGCCGCAGACGCTGCCGGTGACCTGGTAGGGCGCCGGTGCCTGATGCGCGAGGAAGGGGTGTCCCGCTCTCCTTCCTCGCGCACCGGCGGTCACGCCCGCAGCCACTCCGTGACGACCACCTCCCCGCCGGTCCGCAGCCGTAGCGCGAAGGGACCGGTCGGGGGTACGTCGCTGGTGAAACGGCCCATGGAGTCGGCCGTGAGGGTGGTGGGGCGCAGTGCCTGCAGGCCGTTCAGGACCTCGATGCCGGCCGGCTGGGGCGGCATCACCTGGCCCATCAGGCCCTCGCTCGTGACCTCCACGTCGACGCTGAGCTCGCCCGCCGTGAACGTCAGCATGCGCGGTACGTCCAGGGCTCCCCTGACCGGGATGGCGTCGACCAGGGAGTCGAAGGTCAGCTCCGCGAGCCGGGCGTCCATGTCGTACAACGCGTAGGCGTCCATGGCGACTTGGCGCAGTTCGGCGGGGACCGGGTCCAGGATGGCGGCCGCCTGGCGAAGCTCCTCCTCCAGGAGGGCGTCGTCGAACTCCGTGCCCTCGTCGCCCTGTTCGCCCTGCTGGTCGTCGAACTCCTCGTCGTCGAAGGGGTCCTGGCCGAAGGCGTCGAACGCTCCGGGTCCGTCGCCGTACATGCCGTTCACAGCGCCTCCCCGGCGTTCAGTCGGGCCCGCAGCCGGCGCAGACAGCGCTGGCGCATGGGTCCGATACTGCCCACGGCGATGCCCAGACCGGCGGACACCTCCTGATAACTGGGTGGCGGCGAGGCCATCAGGACACGCAGTAACTGCCTGCACCGCTCGCCCAGTCCGGCGAACTCCTGCCACAGCCTGCGGATGCGCTCGGCCTCGGAGGCCGCCTCCTCCGAGTCGAGGACCGACTGCTCGGGGGTGCGCTCCTCGCTGACGCGGTCGAGGAGTTGGGGATCGTCCGTGGGCATGAGCCGCCGCAGCCCCTTGATCACCTTCAGGCACTCGTTGCGCGCGGTGCTCGCCAGCCAGGAGCCCGCCTTGTCGGGTTCCCGGATGCGGCCCAGGTGCTGGGCGAAGCGGAACCACACGGTCTGGTAGACCTCGCCGGCGTCGGCGTCGGAGAGCCGATGGGCGCGCACCACTGACCAGACCAGTGGGCTGAGCCCCTCCACGAGCGCCTTCCAGGCCGCCGCGTCGCCGTCGACTGCCGACCGGACGAGCGCGCCGACTTCTGCACGGTCCACGGTGCCACCCCTCGTGTACGGCATGTCATCGTACGCCGTGGAGGGGATGGTTCCGGCCCTCATGCCGGTGCGGAGAGCGGCACGACGGGGACCGGGCGCCAGGTGGGCGGGCGCAGCGCCGGTACATGCGCCCCGCGTACTTCGGCGTACTCGGTGTTGGCCGCGAGGAGTTGGGTACGGGCGGCGCGCGCGTCGCTCTCCTTGTTCGCCGTCATGTAGGCGGCGACCAGGCCTGCGGCGACGGGGGTGGCGAACGAGGTCCCGCTCCAGTGCGCGAACCCCTCGAACATCACCTGGTCGGGCTTCCCGGCCGAGTTGGCGCCCTGCTGGCTCAACACCCCGGTGTGGGACGGGTATTGGCAGGTGCAGGAGTAGGTGAAGCCGAACCGGCAGGCGTCGTAGGTGCTGTGCTGGTAGGTGTAGGGCGTGGGTGCGTCGAAGCCGGTGAGGGGGCCGACGAGCCGCTCGCCGGGGGCGTAGGCCTTCACCCAGGCACCGTGGTTGCTGAAGCAGGCGCCGTGCTCGCCGTCGCCGCGCAGGGCGCCGACCGAGAGGACGACGTCCCGGTAGTCGGGCAGGTCGGCGTAGGCGGCGGGCCAGAAGGGGGTGGCGCTGGCGTTGTTGCCGGCCGCCGCGACGAGCAGGGTGCGCTGTCCGCGCAGGGCCTGCATGAAGCCCTCGACGCCGAGGAGGCCGTCGGTGCGGCCGTTGCTGGTGCCGGCGGAGAGGCTGATGACGTCGGGCCACCCGTTCTGGTCGACGGCGGCGAACAGCGCCTCGCCGAAGTCGGATTCGAGGATGGCGCCCGCGTCGTTGAGGGTGTTGCGGACGGTCACCTCGGTGTTGGGCGAGACGGCCGCGACGAGCCCGGCGATGAACGTGCCGTGTCCTACGTACTGTTGGAGCACTCCCGCCGCGTCGGTCTCCTTGATCTGGGGGTCGCCCTGGACGTGGGCCAGCAGCGGGTAGGACCGGTAGTCGTGCATGAGTCCGGTGTCGATGACGAGGACGTCGACGGCGGTGTCCGCGTCGTAACCGGCTTCCGCGGGTGCGGGGTTGGCGCCCTGCGTGAGCGGGGCGGGCACGGGTTCGTCGCCGGGACAGGCGTTCACGGCGATCGACACGACGTGGTTGCGGCTGACGAGTCGGCGGCCCGCGCGGCCCTCGGGCTCGCGCAGGGCGCGCAGCGCGTTGGCGACGGCGCGGTCGGCGCGCCGGTCGCCGTGGGCGGGGTCGCCGACCTGGATGCGGGTGATCCCGGACCGGTTGGTCTCGGGTCCGGCCCGGCGGACGGAGTCGGCGGTGAGGCCGGTGGCCTCGGTGAAGTGGGTGCGTACGGTGTCCTCGACGAGGCGGGCCTCCTCGCCGTCGCGGGCGAGCACGACGCCCTTCTCGTAGAAGAACTCGGCGGAGTCGTCGGGCCCCATCGCGAGGGGGATGTCGGGCATCGAGCGCTGGATCTGGTCGAACTGCTCGTGGAATCGCTGTGGTGCCATGGCGTGTCCTCCCACTGGGGCGGCGGTCGTCAATCAGAGCCCGCGGGCCGTTACTTGATACAGCGCCAAACACGTGTGGTGTGCACCGGGGGCCACTACCATCCGAGGAGTGACAGCGGATGGCGACCCGGTTCTCGAACTGCTGCCGATGGTGTTCGCGGCTCCGAGCGAGGCGCTGGCCGGTGCGCGGGAGGTCCTCGACGGCGATCCGACGCCGTTCCAGGCCTCCGTGGCCCACCATGTGATCGGTATCTGGCAGCGGGACTTCGGCGATCTCCGGCTCGCTCTCAAGCACTTGCGGCGCGCCCGCGACCTGGCGGCGCGCGCCGATTCGGCGGACCGGGAGGCGGACGTCCTCGGCACGCTCGGGGTGGCGCTGGTGCACGCGGGCCGCACCCGGCAGGGGCTGGCGGCCTTCGAGCGGGGCATCGCCCGCGGCAGCAGAAAGTCCAGGGCGCGCGTCCTGTTCCTGCGGGCCTACGCCTGGTGGGTGCTGGGCCGGCACAAGGAGGCGCTGGACGACGTACGGCGGGCGATCCCCGTGCTGCGGCAGACGGAGGACGTGATCTGGACGGCGCGGGCACTGACCCTGCGCGCGACCGTGCATCTGGCGCTCGGCGCGGTGGACCGGGCCGACGCCGACTTCACCGCGGCCGAGCGGCTGTGGGAGACCACCGGCCAGGAGCACGACAAGGCCGACGCGGTGGAGAGCAGGGGTCTGGCCGCGTTCCGCTCGGGCGACATCCCGGTGGCGCTCCAACTCCTCGACGAGGCAGAGGAGATGTACGCCAAGCTGACCACCCCCACCTTCATGCTCACCATCCGCCGCTGCGAGGTGCTGCTGAGCGCGGGCCTGGCGGCGGAGGCACTCGCCCAGGCGGACACGGCGATCGGGCTGCTCGACGGCATAGGCGGGCAGTCCACCCGCAAGGCGGAGCTGCTGCTCGTGGCCGCCCGGGCGGCGCGGCTCGCGGACGATCCGCCCACGGCGATCGCGCGCGCGGCCGTGGCGGTACGGCTGTTCGCCGCGCAGCGCCGCACCTGGTGGCAGACGCATGCCCAACTGGTGCTGATCGAGGCGAGGTTGGCGGCCGGGCGGGCCTCGGGCCGGCTGGTCGCGGACGCCGCCGCGGTGGCCGGCCGGCTGGCCGCGTTCGGCTCCCCGTCGGCGCCGGAGGCCGCGCTGCTCGCGGGCCGGATCGCGCTGGCGCTGGGCTGGACGGCGGATGCGGAACGGCACTTGGCGGTGGCCGCCCGCAGCAGACGTGCCGGCCCGCCGCTGGCCCAGATGACCGGCTGGGCGGCGCAGGCGCTGCGCGCCGAGGCCGCCGGTTCGGGACGCGGGGTGCTGGAGGCCTGCCGGCGCGGGCTCGACGTCCTGGACGACCACCGTACGACCCTGGGCGCCTCGGAGTTGCGGGCCCGGGCCACCGCGCAGGGCGCGGAGCTGGCGGCGCTCGCGCAGCGGGCGAGCCTCAACTCGGGTGGTCCGCGACGGCTGTTGGCGTGGAGCGAGCGCTGGCGGGCGACCGCGCTGTCCACCCCGCCCGCCCGGCCGCCCGCCGACCCCGCCCTGCTGAGCGGTCTGACGGCGTTCCGCGAGATCGCCGCCCGCGCGGAGGAGGCCCGGATGGAGGGCCACCCGGTACCGGCCCTGGAGCGCGAACAGCGGCGCCTGGAACGGGAGATCCGCTCCCGCACCCTCCACATGCGCGGTGACGCACCCGGCGAGGGTGAGCGCTTCGATCCAACTCGGTTGCTGGCACGCCTCGGTGAGGGGCGGCTGGTGGAACTCGCCGTGGTCGACGGGCGGGTGCACGCCCTGCTGTGCGGCCAGGGGCGGGTGCGGCGGTTCGCGGCGGGCCTGCTCTCGGAGGCGATGGCCGAGGCGGAGCACGTGCAGGCGGGACTGCGGCGACTGGCGCATCCCGGGGCGGAGGCCAGGCTGCCGGTGGTGGAGGCGGCGGGCCGACGGCTGGAGGAACTACTCCTCGGCGAGGCGGTCCAACACCTGGGCTCCGGGCCGGTGGTGGTGGTCCCGCCGGGCCGACTCCACCGTGTTCCCTGGGCGTTGCTGCCCTCGCTGCGCGAGCGGGTGCTCAGTGTGTCGCCGTCGGCGGGCAGTTGGCTGCGCGCCCTGGACACCCGGCCACCGCCCGGCGGACGGCACGTCCTGGTGCGCGGTCCCGGCCTCGCGACCGACGGCGCCGAGGTCCCGGACCTGGCCGACCGCTACGGCACGCCCACGGTCCTGGAGCACGACGACGCCGAAGTCCCCCGGGTACTGGCCGAGTTGGACGGCGCGACGTTGGCCCATATCGCCGCGCACGGCACGTTCCGCGCGGACAGCCCCCTGTTCTCGGCCCTTCGCATGGCCGACGGCCCGCTCATCGTCCACGACTTCGAACGCCTCGCCCGCAGCCCGTACCGGATCATCCTCTCCAGCTGCGACACGGCCCGCCTCGCCCCGGTGGGCGCCGACGAACTCCTCGGCCTGGTAACGGCGTTGCTCCCGCTGGGCACGGCGGGAGTGGTGGCGAGCAGCGCCCCCGTCAGCGACGCCGCCGTGGTCCCGCTGATGCTCGCCCTCCACAAGGGCCTCAGCGCGGGCCTCTCCCTGGCGGAGGCCCTGCGCGACGCCCGGACCGCGCTGCCGGGGGACGCGATGCACCAGGCGACGGGCTGGGCGTTCACGGCGTTCGGAGCGGCCTGACCCACCCGGGCGGCTCGGCCGATGCGGTACGGGCACGAGGCGGGCCGTCCCATGCCCGGCGGCGTGGCCGACCGCCCCGGTTCGGCCACGCGCGCAGGCATGTCGAGCGCGACCGGATCGGCGCACGCGTCGAAGAAGCTCCGGGCGTCGATCTGCCGACCCGAGCCCGAGCCGTCGGCCTCACAGATCAGGCACGGTTCCGCCCGCCACCCGTCACGCCGACTGCGCCGTCGGCAGCTCCACCAGCCACGGCAACGCGCCCGGTCGCTCGAGCCCACTGGCAGAGCCCCCGCGCCACACCCCCAGGCGACGCCGCCCACCAGGCCACAAGCCGGGCACTCACTCCCTTCGGAGCAACCTCACCGGTCGACCCGGCGGCGGGCCATCGGTCACGCCGACTGCGCCGTCGGCAGCTCCACCAGCCACGGCAGCGCGCCGCGGTCGCTCGCGCCGAGGCGGGCGTAGGCGCTGTAGAGGTGGTTGCCGACGGTGCGGACCGAGAGGGTGAGGCGTTCGGCGATCTGGCGGTTGCTGAGACCCGCGGCGGCGAGGGTGACGATCTGCCGCTGGCGGGCGGTGAGTTCACCGAGCACCAGGCCGGAAAGGGCCGGGGTGCGGGCGCCCTGGCAGCGGCGGGCCAGCGCGACCGCGCGGGTGCGGGACATGCGCGCGGCGCGCGGATCGCGGTGCGCCCGTACGGCCTGGGCGTGCGCCTCGGCCGCGAACAGCAGGAACCCGCGCTGCTCCAGCTCCCCCGCCACCCGGTCCAGCGCGGGCCCGTCCCCGTCGACCAGCGCCTCGGCGTGCCGCGCGAGCACGGCCGGTCCGTCGCCGGGCAGCCGGGCGAGCCGGCCGGCGACCTGTTCGGGTGCACCGAGGCGTACGGCGTCGTAGAGGGCGTACGCGGCGGGCCTGCCGTCCTCCGCGGTGCCGCCACACCGATTCGGCGCCACCGCCTCGGCCACGGTCTCGCGGGCCGTCTCCACATCGCCCCGGGCCGCCGCCGCCCAGCCGCTCGCGGGGCGGTGGGCCAGGGTCTCGCCGGTGTCCGGCACATCGCCCGACTGGGCGGCGGCCAGGGCGAGTTCGACCCCGCAGGCGCGATCCGCCGGGGTCTCCCGCAGCCCCTCCCGTGCCCAGGCCGCGGCCTCGCGCAGTTCGCCGCGCAGCCTCGCGAACCGGGCGCGTACGGCCGCGTACCCGGCCGGTACCGGTGCACCCTCGGCCACCAGCCACTCCCCCACCGGCGTCGGCAGCGGCCGTACGTCGGTCCGGTCGATGCGGTCGGTGAGCGCGGCCCGTTCGGCCGCGAGGGCCGGGACGCACTGGTCGGGGGTGCGGGCGAGGCGGCGGGCCCGGAGCCGGCCGGCGGCGGCGCGCAGGGCGGGGCCGTGGAGGGGGTGGGTGAGGTGGACGGCGCCCCGGTCGTCGACGCGGATCAGGTCCTCGGCCTCCAGTCGTTCGAGGATGTCGAGGTCGAAGTCGTCGAGGGAGGACGCCAACGGCTCGGCGAAGGCCAGGCGTTCGAGGCTCTCGCGCTCGTCGAGGTCGGCGCGGGCGAGGACCTGCGCGGTGCGTTCGCGGACCGTCGCGGTGACCGGCACCGGGCCGCGCCAGGCCCACTCGTCGGTGTCCGTGGCCCGCGTGAGCAGTCCGTGCTCGCGCACCGCGCCGAACAGGTCGCGCAGCAGGCGCAGATCGCCTTGGCAGAGGTGGTGGAGGCGTTTCACGGTGAGGGGTTCCAGCGGGCCGCCGGCGCCCGCCGCGAGCAGCTGGGCGATCTCCTCGCGGGGCAGCGGCTCCAGCGCGAGGCGCGGCAGCAGTTCGCCGGTCCAGAGGCGGGAGACCGCGCCGGGTACCGGGTCGCCGTCGGCCACCACGACGATCAGGCGGGTCCGGCCGTGGACGGCGAGCTGGTGGACGAGGGCGGCCGAGGAGTCGTCGAGGAGGTGGGCGTCGTCGATGAGCAACAGCCGGGTGCCGGACAGGAGTTGGACCGCTCGGTGCAGGGAGACGCTCTCGGGCAGCAGGTGGGCGAACGCGGCGAAGGGCAGCGCGCGGGTCTCGGGCGTCCCGGTGATCCGGGCGCAGTCGCCACCCCGGACGGCCTCGGTGACCAGCCGGGTCTTGCCCCGGCCGGCCGGGCCGGTGACCACGATGCCGTGCCGTCCTGCCGTCAACGACCTGCGGATCAGTTCGAGTTCGTCCTCCCGGCCGGTGAACGGCCAGGGCAGTTCAAGGGTCTTCGCGTCCTGTTCGAAAGTCATCACGCAGATATGAGTCGGGCTACTCATGCCTGATACAGGGTGACTTGAGTAGCCCTCGACTCAGGCGCCCGGGTACGGTCAACGGCACTCTGGTCGCATGACCGCTCGCTACTGCTCCCTCGCGCAGCAGCCGGCCCCGGAGTTCGGACCGGGACTGGCCGCGGAGCGGCGCGGTGCGCTCGTCGGCGGCAGCCGGATGTGGGTCAACGGCACGGTCCTGCACTACTACTTCTTCGACGTCGACAACTCCGCCGCCGACACGTCCGTCATCCCGGTGCCCGGGACCGGCGAGCTGCGGCGGGTGCCGTGGGCCGGTGCCAAGGAGCAGCAGGACGTCGTGCGCGAGTGCTTCCGTGAGTGGCGGGGGCTCGGCCTCGGTGTCGACTTCGCCGAGGTCACCGACCGTTCGGAGGCGGAGCTGCGCATCGGGTTCCAGGCCGGTGACGGCTCCTGGTCGGCGGTGGGGCGCGACGCGCTCACGGTCGGTCTGGGCGACCGCACCATGAACTTCGGCTGGGACCTGACCGCGCCCGGACAGCGCGGCACGGCGCTGCACGAGATCGGGCACGCGCTGGGCATGCTGCACGAGCACCAGAGCCCGTTCGCCGGGATCCACTGGGACGACGAGGCCGTGTACGCCGAGCTGGCGGGCCCGCCGAACTTCTGGAGCCGGGACAGGACGCTCGTCAACATCCTGCGCAAGCTCGACCCCGACGAGGTCAACGGCTCCGTCTGGGACCCGCAGTCGATCATGGAGTACCCGTTCACGTCCGGCCTGATCCTGGAGCCGGAGGAGTACCGCACGGGTCTGCATCCGCACGGCGGACTCTCCTCCTCGGACAAGGAGTTCGCGCTCCGCTGGTACCCGCCCGTCGGCCCTCCCCGACCGTCCGAGCTGGTGCCGTTCCGCTCGGCGCCGCTGCGGCTGGGGCCGGGCGAGCAGGCCGACTTCACGATCGAGCCGACCCAGACGCGCGAGTACGCCGTCGGGGCCTTCGGGGACAGCGACACGGTCGTCGTGGTCTTCGAGGAACGGGACGGCGAACCGCGCTTCCTCGCCGGCCAGGACGACGGGGGCACCCCGCACAACGCAACACTCAAGGTCAGGCTCGTCAAGGGCCGCCGCTACTTCGTCCGTGTGCGCCTGTACTCCACGTGGGGGTCGGGGGACACCGCGGTGATGTGCTGGTAACAGCACGTGTACAGCCGCACGCGGACGGACGGACCACAGGTCCGGCGCCGGGGGAAGCGGCCGGAGCTCGTAACCTTCGGGGGAGGGATACGAGCTCCGGCCACGCCACCGCGTTCAGCCGCCCAACTCCATTGGCCGGGCAGGGTCCTTGGACCACTCCTCCAGTGAACCGTCGTACACGGAGACGTCCGTACGCCCGAGCAGCGTGAGCGCGAGCGCGGCGCCCGCGGCCGAGATCCCGCCGCCGCAGTACAGGACGACCGGCGAGTCGTCGGTGTCGAGGACGGCTCCGACCCTGGCGGCGAGTTCGGTTTCGGGCAGCATGCGTCCGGTGCCGTCCAGCAGGCCGCGTCCCGGGAGGCTGCGGCTGCCCGGGATGTGTCCGCGGCGGCTGTAGCGGGTGGGCGCGGAGCCGTCGTAGCCGCCGGGTGGCAGCGCACAGACCAGGGTGCCGGGCCGCTCGCCGCGGCTGATGGCGGCCACGTCCTCGATCCCGGACCACAGATCCGGCCGTACGACAGGTGTCGCGGGACGGACGACCGGTGCCGGGTCGGTGTCGTCGCCGGAGGCCAGCGGACGTCCGGCCGCCTCCCACGCCTCGAGACCGCCGTCCAGCACGGCCGCCGGTACGCCGATCGCCCGGAGCATCCACCACAGGCGGGCCGCCCAGATGCCGCCGCCGCTGTCGTACGCGACGACCTCGACGCCCTCCCCCACGCCCAGCCGGGCCAGCACGGCGACGAGCCTGCCGGGAGACGGCACGGCGAAGTGGTACGGCGCCTCGTGGTCGGAGAGATCGCCGGTCAGGTCGGCGTGTCGCGATCCGGGCAGGTGCCGCTCGGCCCAGGTCCCGCGCCCGCTCGCGGAGCGGTAGTCGCCGTCCTCACGGGGTGAGGGCAGCAGCGCGGTGGCGTCGAGGACGACCAGCCGGGGGTCGTCGAGATGCGCGGCGAGCCAGGTGTCGTCGACCAGGGGGCCGGGCAGCAGGGAGGTGGTCATGGCGGCCGATCGTACGCCCGCGACCTGGGCGTCTCACTCATCGGGCATGCCCGTCCCGCATTCCGGACGAGGCTTGCACAGAATCCGGGTGGTGCGGTTATCGTTCGGCCATCTACGCGGGAGCCCCTACCCGGTTGGGCTGAGAGGGCGTCTGGGACCGGCTCGTCGAGAGTCCGGCCCCCATGGGGACGCCGACCGCACCACTCGCGCCTCAGCGCCCGCGTAGGAGTTCACGTGTCTTCAGCAGTCGAGCCCCAGCACCCGGTGGTCAACTCCCCGGCGCGCCGCTCCTGTTGTTGTCGCACGCACTGATCCACCGCCTTCGCGCACCCCTCTCCCGTTCCTTCAGGCGCCGTCACGCCTGCGCACGTTTCGGAGTTCCCCCATGCCGCACATACGGGTCATGCTGGACTATTTCCACCCGTGGCCGAATTCGGCCGGTCTGTACGTCGCCCGCGCCCGTCGCTGGTACGCCGAGGCCGGTCTGGACGTCGAGCTGGTGGTCCAGGATCCGGGACGCGGGGACACCCTCGAATACCTGGCGCGGGGCGAGGTGGACTTCGGGATCTTCCCGCCGAACCGGCTGCTGGCCCGGCGGGCGGAGCGGGGGCAGCCGCTGATCGCCGTGTCCGCGATCAACCACCGGGGCCTGGAGGCCATCCAGACCACCACCTCGACCGGCATCACCCGCCCCCGCGACCTCGCCGGCCGCCGTATCGCCTTCAACCCGACCCCGCGCGGCCGGGCCATGGTGCGCCACCTGGTGGCGGCCGACGGCGGCGACCCGGACGCCGTGATCGGGATCGACGCCGGTGCGCGCGAGCTGACCGTGGACGACATCGCGGCGGGCGAGGCCGACGCCACCTTCGGCAACTACTGGTCCTGGGACGCCCTGCGCGGCGATCTGCCCGAGGAACAGCGGCTGACCTGGCCGGTGGACGAGATCGGCGCCCCGCGCTACCACAGCTACCTGCTCGGCACGAACGAGACACTGCTCGCCGAACACCCCTCCCTGGTACGGGACTTCCTCGCCGTCACGGCACGCGGCTACGCGGCGGCGGCCCAAGAGCCGGACGCCACGCTGGAGTTGCTGGAGCACGTCATCCCGTACTTCCCGCGCCCGCTGATCGCCCGCTCCTTGGCACTGATCGCGCCCACCTGGACGGACGCGGACGGCCGTTGGGGTGTGATCGACGAGGGCCGGATGGGCCCGTACGCGCACTGGCTCGCCGAGAACGGCGCGATCCCGGACGACCGGGACTGGGCGAAGTCGTTCACCAACGGCCTGCTGGACGTGGCCACATGAGAGCCCTGGCCTGCCAGGCGCGGACGCTGACCCGGCGCCTCGCCGTCGACTTCATGCGGGTGGGCAGCGCGCTGTGTCGGCCGTGACCGGACCGACCCGCCAGCCCTCCCACCCCTCGAAGGACCCGACATGCATCGCCGTACCGCCCTGACCGCCATCGCCGCGACCGCCCTCCTCGCCGCCACCGGCTGCTCCGCCGACTCCACGGCCGCCGCGAAGGACGGCACCACGACCGTCACCCTCGCGCTGGACTGGACGCCCAACACCAACCACACCGGCATCTACGTCGCCCAGGCCAAGGGCTGGTTCAAGACCGCCGGGATCGACCTGAAGATCGTGCCGTACGGCTCGACCGCTCCCGAGACCCTGATCGCCAACCACAAGGCGGACTTCGGGATCTCGTACCAGGAGGGCATCACCACCGCACGGGCCGCCGGCCAGGACATCACCTCCGTCTACGCGGTGACGCAGAAAACCGACGTGACGATCGCCGTGCGCGCAGACCGCAGCGACATCACCTCGCCGAAGGACCTCGACGGCAAGACGTACGCCGGTTTCGGCGCGCCGTACGAGAAGCCGCTGCTGCAGAAGGTGATCCAAAGTGCGGGCGGCAAGGGCGACTTCAAGCAGGTCACCCTCAACACCGCGGCGTACCAGGCGCTTTACGCGGGCAAGGCGGACTTCGCGATGCCGATGCCGACCTGGGAGGGCCTGGAGGCGGAGCTGAACGGCAAGCCGCTCAAGAACTTCCAGCTCTCCGACTACGGCTTCCCAGCCATCTACTCGACCCTCGTCGCGTCCTCGGACCAGTTCCTGAAGAAGAACCCCGAGCTGGCGAAGAAGTTCCTCGCGGCCGTCGACAAGGGCTACCGCTACGCCGTCGAACACCCGTCCCAGGCAGCCGACTTGCTGATCTCGGCGAACAAGAGCGTCCTCACCAACACCAAGCTGGTGCAGCAGAGCGAGGCGCTGCTCGCCAAGGAGTACTACAAGGGCACCGAGGGTTCCATCGGCACGCAGAGCGCGGAGCGCTGGCAGGCCTTCGCGGACTTCGAGTACAAGGCGGGCCTGCTGGTCGACGCCAACGGCAAGAAGCTCACCTCCGCCCCGAAGGCGTCGACGTTCTTCACCAACGCCTACCTCCCGGACGCCAAGTGAGGCCGCTGCTGCGGTCGTTGTGGCCGCCGCTCCTCGTCCTGGCCGTGCTCCTCGGCGGCTGGCAGCTGTACGTCACCGCCGCCGGCGTCGATCCGACGACGCTCCCCTCTCCCGCCCGGGTCGTGGAGCAGGGCTGGCTGAACCGCCAAGACCTGTGGGACCAGACGCTCCCCACCCTCCAGGAGACGCTGCTCGGCTTCGCGCTGTCGTTCGCGGCGGCCTGGCTCGTCGCCGTCCTCCTCGACTTCTCCTCCGCCGCCCGCCGGGGCCTGTACCCGCTGCTCGTCGCCTCGCAGACCATCCCGATCGTGGCCGTCGCGCCCCTACTGATCATCTGGTTCGGCTTCGGTCTGCTGCCGAAGATGCTGGTGGTGACCCTGACGACGTTCTTCCCGCTCGCCGCCAACCTCGCGGCGGGCTTCGCGGCGACCGACCGCGAGGCGATGCGGCTGCTGCGCTCGCTCGGCGCGGGCCGCTGGCGGACGTTCCGGCTGGTCCGGGTGCCGAGCGCGATGCCGTACTTCTTCGCCGGGCTCCGCGTGAGCATCACCTACGCCGTCGTCGGCGCCGTCTTCGCCGAGTACGCGGGCGCGGAGGCGGGCCTCGGCATCTATATGCAGGCCCAGAAAAGCGCGTTCCGTACGGACCTGGTGTTCGCGGCGGTCGCGGTGACGGCCGCGCTGAGCATCGCCCTGTTCGGCGCGACCTATCTGCTGCAACGGCTGGTACTCCCGTGGGAACGGGCCTTGAAGGAGGACAGGTCGTCATGAGCAGTCTGCGCATTGAGGGTGTCGGTAAGTCGTTCGGTCCTCTGGAAGTCCTGCAGGATCTCGAACTCACCGTGGAGCAGGGCGAGTTCGCGGCGGTCATCGGCCCAAGCGGAAGCGGCAAGAGCACCCTGTTCAATCTCGTCTCCGGCCTCGACCGTCCCACGTCGGGCCAGGTACTGGTGGAGGGCGAACCGGCCGGAGTGGAGTCCGGCAAGGTCGCCTACATGCCGCAGAAGGACCTCCTCTTCCCCTGGCGGACCGTGCTGGACAACACGGCACTTGGCCTTGAGGCGCAGGGAGTTGGAAAGAAAGAAGCACGGCGCCGGGCCGACGCCCTGTTCGCGGACTTCGGCCTCGACGGCTTCCAGAAGGCGTACCCGTCCCAACTCAGCGGCGGTATGCGGCAACGCGCGGCCCTGCTGCGCACGGTGGTCCTGGAGCGACCGGTCCTCCTGCTCGACGAACCCTTCGGCGCGCTCGACTCCCTCACCCGCACCGAGATGCAGCTGTGGCTGGCCGGCATGTGGCAGCGCCACCGCTGGACGGTCGTCCTGGTCACCCACGACATCCGCGAGGCGGTCCTGCTCGCGGACACGGTCCACGTCCTCTCCCCCCGCCCGGCCACGATCGTCGACCACGTCGAGGTCCCGCTGGCCCGCCCGCGCGGCGCCGACGACTTCACCAACCCGGACTTCGCCGCCACTGAGCGCCGCGTCCTGGACGCCCTGCGGGGCACAACGGCGGTGAAGACAGCGTGAGTTCACACCTCGCCCACGGCCTGGGCACCGACCCGGTCGCCCCCGACTGGCCACCCCTGACGGACACCGAGGTGACCGACATCGTGGGCCCGGCCCGGGTGGTGTGGCGCAGCCCGCGCCCTCTGTCTGCGGCGGCCGTCGTGGAACGGTCCAACCGCCGCCTCTTCGTGAAACGCCACCACACCTCCGTCCGCACGGCAGAGGGTCTGGCCGAGGAACACGCCTTCCTACGACACCTGCGGCTGCGCGGCGCCCCGGTCGTCGAGGTGCTGGACGCGGCGACGCGCGGCGAGTGGACGTACGAGGTGCACTCGTCCGGCACCGGCACGGACCTCTACCGCGATGCCCTGTCCTGGTCCCCGTTCCACACCTCCGCCCACGCTCGCGCGGCAGGCGAGGCACTGGCCCGCCTGCACCTCGCCTCGGAGGGTTTCGACGCGCCGCGCCGCCAAGTGCAGCCGCTGGTCGCGTCGTTCACGGTGTTCGCCTCGGCCGACCCTGCGGCGGAGCTGGAGCGTTATGTGGAGGAGCGCCCCCAACTGGCAAAGGGACTGGCGGACTTCCCGTGGCGCGAGGACACCCGACGGGTCCTGCTCCCGCTCCACGAGGAACTGGCCCCACACCTAGAGGGGTTGGATCCCCTGTGGACCCACAACGACTGGCACGCCTCCAACCTCCTCTGGAACGAGGACGGTTCGGTCGCCACAGCGCTGGACTTCGGCATGAGCGACCGCACGACCGCCGTGCACGACCTGGCCACCGCGATCGAACGCAACACGGTCCAGTGGCTCCAGCCCGGCTTCCCGGTCCGCGAGCAGGACGCCCTCGCGCTCCTGGACGGCTACCGGTCCGTACGCCCGCTCACCCCCACCGAGTCGAAGGCGCTGCCCGCCCTGCTCCCCCTGGTCCATGCCGAGTTCGCGCTCTCCGAGCTGGGCTACTTCCACGGTGTGACGCGATCGGCGGAGAACACCCGGCTGGCGTACGAGTACTACGTGGGCCACGCGGAGTGGTTCGCGGGGGACGGCGGTCGCCGCCTGCTGGACCTGTGCGGCGCTAGCGGGTCGGCCTCAGCTCACGGGTGAAGACGACCCGGGGTCGGGCCGGCCCGTCGTAGTCCTCGACAGTCCGCGCGTCGAAACCGAGGGTGCGGTGGAAGGCGATCGACCCCTCGTTGGTGACCGAGGTGATGGCCTTGAGGCGGACCGCGCCCTGCCGTCCGGCGGCCTCGATGAACGCCGTGTACAGGTCGCGCCCGAGACCGGTGCCGCGTGCGTCGTCCCGGGTCGCGATCAGGTGCACGTACCCGGTGTGGTCGGGCGTGACGAACCCGAAGAGGTAACCACGGATGCCGTCGTCGGCCCGGGCGACCAGACAGGTGGACCCGAACTCCTGCACCAGCGCGGTCACATGGAGCGCGCGAAGGTCACGCTCGCCCCAGTAGCGTGCGTGGTCCTCCAGTACCTGGTGGAGGTCGGTGACATCGGCAGGTTCGATACGGACGTCCATGGCATCGATCATGGCAGAGAGCCGTACGGAGTCGAGAAGGAGACAGGTCATGATCACGGGTTACGTCCTCGGCGAGAGCCTTCGCCCCGGTGCCGTGTTCGCGCCGCACGGGCTGCGCATCCGGAAGGTCGAGCGGGTCGACAACTCGGCGAGTGCGACCGCCGGGCAGCCCGACGCCTGGACGTTCATCGAGTGGGAGACCGACGACGACAGCGCCGCGGGTCCGATCGCGGAGGCACTCGCCGCCGCTCTGGAGCCGGCCAATGGCTGGTACGCCGACTTCACCGTCGGCGATGAACGGGTCGTCGTCTTCGCGGGGAAAGTGTTCCGCTATCGGCGCGGCGACGAGCCGGGCCGCGCCGAAGCGGTCGCGTACGGGCGTTCCGTGGGGACCCCGGAGCATCAGCTCGACTGGGAGGAGTGACCCCGGCGGCGCCATTCTTCTGCGAGGAGCTCGTACGAGCGCACCCGGTCCGGGTGGTCGTGGGTGATGGTGGTGATGAGCAACTCGTCGGCGCCGACGGCCTCTTGGAGTTGTTCCAGTTGGTCGGCGACCCGAGTGGGTGAGCCGACGAACTGGGTGTCGATGCGGTCCTGGACCAGTTCGCTGTCCTCGTCGCTCCAGACGTGGGCGCGGGCCTCGTCGGGGGTCGGGAACTTGATGGCGCCCTCCGCCGTGCGGATGGAGCGCACCCACAGGCCGTAGCCGGTGGCGAGTTCGCGTGCCGTGTCGTCGTCCTCGGCGACGACGACATCGGCGGAGACGCTGACGTACGGCTTGTCGAGGACGTCGGAGGGCTGGAACGCGGCGCGGTAACCGTCCGCCGCCTCAAGGACGCTGGCGGGGCTGACGTGGTAATTCGCCGCGAAGCGGAGGCCGTTGCGGCCCGCGACCTCGGCGCTGGTGCCTCCGCTGCTGCCCAGGATCCACAGCTCCAGGTCGGCGCCCTCGCCCGGTACGACGTGGGCCTCCACGCCCTCCGGGGAACGGTAGGTGCCGGCCAGCAGCGCGAGGACGTCGTCGATCTGCTCGCCGTACTCCTGGGACTCGGCCTTGGGCAGCAGGAGCAGTTTGCGCTGGAGGGCGATCCGGGGTGAGCCGAGGAGCCGTTCGAAGGAGAAGCGGGGCGGGATGCGCAGGCCGTTGGGGGCCCGGCCGTCGACGACCGGGGTGGCCGAGGGCAGCGGGGGCGACGGTCGGCCGCCCGAGCGGCCCAGGCCCAGGTCGAAGCGGCCGGGGTGCAGCGCGTCGAGCAGGCCGAACTCCTCGACCGTGGACAGCGCGGTGCGGTGGCCGAGTTGTACGGCGCCGGAGCCGAGCCGGATGGTGGAGGTCGCGGACGCCGTCAGCGCCAGGACCACCGCGGGGGACGTGCCGGCGACTCCGGGGTTGAGGTGGTGCTCGGCGAACCAGTAGCGGGCGTACCCGAACTCCTCGGCCCTGCGCGCGAGTTCGATGGAGTTGCGCAGCGCCTCGGGTGCGGTGGAGCCGGAGGAGATCGGGACCAGGTCGAGGACGCCGAGCGGGATGTCAGGCATGCGCGGGCTCCTCGGTGGTGGACGCCTCCGGCAGTACCGGGGCCCAGTCGAACGGCGGGTCCGGGATGTCCTTGCGGAGCACGGGAGCCACCGCCGACCCGAACAGCTCCAGCGAGTCACGGTGCTGACGGTCCGTCAAGCCGCCGGCGTCCGCGTGCAGATGGAGCACCGTGTGCCCGAACTGCTCGTGGTAGCGGTGCACCTTGTCGATGACCTGCTGGGGGCTGCCGATCAGCGCGGAGCTGCGCTCGACGAAGTCCTCCAGGGTCTCGAAGACGATGGGCAGGCCCACCTGCTTCTGGAAGGCGAGGTTGCTCTCGAAGATCGGCCGGTAGACGGCCAGCGCCTCCTGGGTCGTGGGGGCGACGTAGAGGCCGGCCGTGCCCGCGCCCACCGCGATGTCCGCCGGGTCGTGGCCGTAGTGCTCCCAGCGTTCGCGGTAGTAGCGGATCAACTCGGCATACGGCTCTATGGGGTTGGTGACGTTGGCGGAGAACAGCGGGTCGCCGTAGCGGGCGGCCAGGTCGACGCTCTCCTTGCTGGTGGCGCTGCCGTGCCAGACCCGGATCGGCAGCTGGTAGGGCCGCGGCCACACCTCGGCGTCCTTCAGTTCCGGGCGGAACCGGGTCTTCGCCGTCACCTTGTCCTGCCGCCAGAGCTGCCGGAACACCTCGTAGCTCTCGGCGTTGCGCTCCCACTGGTCCTCGGGCGTGACGTGGAACAGCTCGCGCTGGGCCGTGCCGTTGCCCTTGCCGATGATCAGGTCCAGGCGTCCGCCGGAAAGATGGTCCAGCGTGGCGTAGTCCTCGTAGGCCCGGACCGGGTCGAGGAGGCTGAGTGTGGTGACGGCCGTGAAGAGGCGGATACGGCGGGTGAGCGCGGCGACGTGGCTGAGGACGACGGTCGGTGAGGAGGAGATGAAGGGGCGCTCGTGCCGCTCCCCCACGCCGAAGCCGTCGAGGCCCATCTCCTCGGCCAGTACGGCGTTTTCGAGGACCTCGCGGAAACGCTCGTGGGTCGACTTCTGGATGCCCGTGACCGGGTCGGGGCGGTGGACGATGAGCGTGATCGCGAGGAACTTCACGACGCCGCCCGTTCCTCGCGCACGTCGTCGGGGTGGGCCAGGCCGAGGTGGTCGCGGAGGGTGGGGCCTTCGTACTCGGTGCGGAAGACGCCCTGTTCCTGGAGGAGCGGGACCACCTTGTCGGCAAAGGGGTCGAGTCCGGTCGGGGTGATGTGCGGGACGAGGATGAAGCCGTCGCTGGCGTCGGCCTGCACGAAGTCGTTGATGGTCTTCGCGACGGTCGACGGGGAGCCGATGAAGGCCTGGCGGTTGCCGGTCTCGATGACCAGGTCGCGGATGGACCAGTTGTTCGCGGCCGCCCGCTCACGCCACTCGCGGGCGGTGGCCAACGGGTCGCGGTACATGCGTACTTGGGCCCGGCCCTTGGAGATGTGGTTGTCGCTGACGTCCGGGTCGATGTCGGGCAGCGGGCCGTCCGGGTCGTAGGAGGAGAGGTCCCGGTTCCAGACGAACTCCAGGTGCTTGATGGCGGTGGCGCCGCTGACCTGCTGGCGGCGCACCTCCTTCGCGAGGTCCTCGGCCTCCGCGTCGGTGTCGCCGAGCACGAAGGTCGCGGCCGGGAGGATCAGCAACTGGTCAGACCTGCGGCCGTACTTGGCGAGCCGGGCCTTGACGTCGGTGTAGAAGGCCTGACCCTCGGTGAGGGTGCTGTACCGGCTGAAGATGGCGTCGGCACTGGAGGCGGCGAACTCGCGGCCCTCGTCGGAGTCGCCGGCCTGGAAGATGACCGGGCGGCCCTGCGGGGAGCGCGGGACGTTGAACTGGCCGTGGATGTCGAAGTGTTGGCCCTGGTGGACGAAGGCTCCGGCCTTGGCGTCGGTCAGGAAGGTGCCGGTGGCCTGGTCGGCCACGATCTCGTCACCGTGCCAGGAGTCGAAGAGTTCGTTGGTGGTGGCGAGGAACTCCTTGGCCCGGGAGTAGCGCTCGTCCTGGGGCAGGAAGCCGCCGCGGCGGAAGTTCTCGCCGGTGAACGCGTCCCAGGAGGTGACGACGTTCCAGGCCGCACGCCCGTCGGAGAGGTGGTCGAGGCTGGCGAACTGGCGGGCCACCTCGTAGGGCTCGTTGAACGTGGAGTTGATGGTGCCGGTGAGTCCGAGGTGTTCGGTGACGGCGGCGAGCGCGGCGAGGATCGTGAAGGTGTCGGGGCGGCCGACCACGTCCAAGTCGTAGATCTTGCCGCCCTGTTCGCGCAGCCGCAGGCCCTCGGCGAGGAACAGGAAGTCGAACTTGGCGCGCTCGGCGGTCTTCGCGAAGTGCGCGAAGGAGCTGAACTCGATGTGGCTGCCGGCCGCGGGGTCGCTCCACACGGTGGTGTTGTTGACGCCGGGGAAGTGGGCGGCCAGGTGGATCTGCTTCAGGGGCTTGCTCATGTCGTACGGTCCCTCCGGCTCAGGCGTTCGCGGCGGCGTAGCGGTTGGCGGGGCGGGTGAGCCCCAGCAGGCCGCGCAGGGTGTCGGCCTCGTAGGCGCGGCGGAAGGCGTTCCGGCGCTGGAGTTCGGGGACCAGCCCCTGGGTGATCGCCGGCAGGTCGTGTCCCGCGACGGCGGGCCGCAGCCGGAAACCGGTCAGCCCCGCCGACTGCAACTCCTGGAGGAGATCGGCGAGTTGGACGGGCGTACCGGCGAAGATCCGGGCGTCGCTGGTGTACGGCTCCCCCGCCAGGGCGTCGAGGCGCTCGCGGCGGGCGACCGCCGTGGCCTCGTCGTCGTCGAGGAAGACCACCAGGTCTCCGAAGATGTGCAGCGGTTCGTCGGCGCGGCCCGCCGCGTCCTGTTCGGCGCGGATCTCCGCGACGATCGCGCGGGCGTCGTCGGTGTCGTGCGGGGTGACGTAGCCGATGTCGGTGGCGCGGGCCACCAGCCGGTACGGGATGGTCTGGTGGGCCAGGGAGCTGACGATCGGCTGGCCCTGCGGCGGCCGGGGGGTGATGGAGGGGCCCTTGACGCTGAAGTGGCGGCCCTCGAAGTCGATGTAGTGGAGCTTGTCGCGGTCGACGAAGCGGCCGGTGGCGACGTCCCGGATCTCGGCGTCGTCCTCCCAGCTGTCCCAGAGGCGGCGCACGACCTCGATGTAGTCGGCGGCCTCCTCGAAGTGCTCGGCGAGCCGTTCCTGTCCGGCCGGGGTGCGCAGGCTCTCCAGGCTGATCGGCGGGAAGTCGCGCCGCCCGAAGTGGTCGGCCTCGTGCGGGCGGGCCGAGAGCTGCACTCGTACACCGGCGCGGCCGGTGCTGACGTAGTCGAGGGTGGCGATCGCCTTGGATATGTGGAACGGCTCCGTGTGCGTGGACACCACCGTCGGGACCAGGCCTATGTGGCTGGTGAGCGGTGCGATGCGGGCCGCGATCAGTACGGCGTCGAGGCGGCCGCGGACCTGGTCGGTGCGGCCGTCCAGCTCGCCGTAGTGCGAGGACTGGAGGCCGAGGCCGTCCTCGAAGGTCACGAAGTCGAGGAGACCGCGCTCGGCCTCGGCGACCTGGTGGGCCCAGTAGGCGGCGGTGAACAGGTCGCGGGGCCGGGCCACCGGCTCGCGCCAGGAGGCGGGGTGCCAGCCGGTGCCGTCGAGGGCGACGGCGAGATGCAGAGGAGAAGGGGAGGTCGATGACACGAGTGGTGCCTTCCTGGAGGTCCGTACGAGATCGCCGGCCCTGGAAGCGGGCGCACGGCGGCTGGGGCAACGGGGTCAGGGGCGACAGAGCGCGCCGGCCACGCGCAGCAGGTCTATGTGCTGGCGGGTGGTGAGTCGCACGTGGAGGACAGCGGCGCCACACATGTGCTCCACCTCCTCGGACTCCGGCTTCATCAGGGGCAACCGCACGGCTATGCCGTTTCTTCCGGATCGGCGGCGGAAGTCGGGCCGGTGAACCGTACGAGCGAGAAGACCGTACGGGCGCGCAGCGTGAAGCCGATCGACTCGTACAGCCGGATGGCGTTGGCGTTGGTGGCCGCGGCGTGCAGGAAGGGGTGGTCGCCGCGTTCCTTGATGCCGGCGGCGACGGCGCGGACCAGGCGGGTGGCCAGGCCCCGGCCGCGGTGGTCGGGGTCGGTGCACACGGCGCTGATCTCGGTCCAGCCGGGCGGGTGGAGGCGTTCGCCGGCCAAAGCGACCAGTCGGCCCTCGTGGCGGATGCCGAGGTAGGTGCCCATCTCTACGGTGCGGGGAAGGTAGGGGCCGGGTTCGGTGCGGGCGACCAGGTCGAGGATCTCGGGCACGTCGTCGGCGCCGAGACGGACGGCCTCGGGGTCGTGCTCGGCCCGCAGAGCGGTGTCCACGAGCTGGACACCCTGTCCGGAACGGACGATCTCCCAGCCGTCCGGGGTCTCGCTCACTCCGCGCACGGCGGCGGTGCCGCCGGGTCCGATGAGCGTGGCCAGGTCGGCCCAGGCGCGCGGGTCGTCGTTGTCGGTGATGGCGTTGAAGCCGGCCACGTCGACCCGGTAGCGGGCGGCACGGCCGACGCGTTCGGCGAGGTGGGCGTGCGGGCCGGTGAGCGCGGCCCAGGCCGGGTTGTCCAGGACGTGGGAGGTGGTCGTTTCGATACTGGCGGTGGAAGACATCGGGTGACGGCTCCGGTACTGGTCGCACGGGTCGGGGACCCCGCCGGGGTGCGGCGGGGTCCCCTTGCTGGGAGGGGTGGGTCAGGAGTCGGTCTTCGGCAGTCCGGGCGGGTTGATCTCGGACTTGGCGACGGCCTCGTTGGAGAGGTTCCAGGCGGCCAGCCACTTGGCGTACTGACCGTTCTTGATCAGGTAGTTGATGGCGTCCGCGAGGGGCTTGGCGAGGCCGCTGTTCTTCTTCGCCGTGGCCGCGATCAGGCCCTGGAGGGTGGATCCGGCACCGGAGTACGTGCCCGCGTTGCGGACCGCCTTGGCCGTCCCCTTGGTCGAGGAGACCTGGTAGGCGACCGAGGGGTTCGGGGAGAGGTAGGCGTCGATCTTCCCGGAGGCCAGCGCGAGGTAGGTGCTGTTGTTGTCCTGGAAGTACTTGACGGTGAGCGCCTTCTTGCCCTCGGCGGCCAGCTTCTTCTTCCACTCCAGGAGGATCCGCTCCTGGTTGGTGCCGGCGCCCACGGCGACGGTCTTGCCGGCGAGGTTCTCGTAATTGCCGTCGAAGTTCCAGGAGTTGTCGGCCTTCACCGCGAAGCCGAGGTTGTCCTCGCGGTAGGAGGCGAACTCGTACTTCGCCTTGCGCTCCTCGGTGTCGGTGACGTTGGAGAAGGCGACATCGACCTTGCCGCTGTCCAGGCCGATGAAGAGGTTCTCCCAAGTGGAGTTCTTCAGCTCCGGCTTGAGACCGAGGACGGCGGCGACCAGGCGGGCGATGTCGGTCTCGGAGCCGGTGAGGGTCTTCTGGTCCGAGCCGACGTAGCCGAGCGGCGGGGATCCGGCCGGCAGGAAGCCGACGCCGATCTCCAACTTGCCGCTCTTCGCTATGGACTTGGGCAACTCGGCGCTGATCGACTTCACTTCGGCGACCTTGAGCTTCGCCTCCTTGGCGGCACCGAGGGAGAAGGCGCCCACGGTGACCGTGCCGGAGGCGGCACTGCCGGACGTGGTGGCCGCGTCACTGTCGCCGCCGCAGGCCGCGAGACCACCGGCGAGGGAAGCGAGGACGGTTCCCGCGGTGAGTCCGCGAGTGATTCTGCTGCGCAGGCTGAGAGTAGACATGGCTGTTCCTAGGCTCGGTGTTGAGGGCTTGTGAAGGTGAAGAAGGGGTGGCTCAGAGGACCTTGCTGAGGAAGTCCCTGGTCCGTTCGTGCTGTGGCTTGTCGAGGACCTCGTGCGGCGGGCCCTGTTCGACGATCTTTCCGCCGTCGATGAAGACGACCCGGTCGGCGACCTCGCGGGCGAAGCCGATCTCGTGGGTGACGATGACGAGGGTGGTGCCGCTGGTCGCCAAGTCCTTGATGACGGACAGGACTTCGCCGACGAGTTCGGGGTCGAGGGCGGAGGTCGGCTCGTCGAAGAGGATGACGCCGGGCCGCAGGGCGAGGGCGCGGGCGATGGCGACGCGCTGCTGCTGGCCGCCGGAGAGCTGCCTCGGATAGGCGCCGGTCTTCTCGGCGAGACCCACGCGGCCGAGCAACTCCCTTGCCAGTTCCAGGGCTTCGGGCTTGCCGAGCCTGCCGGTGGCGACCGGGGCGGCGGCCACGTTGTCCAGGACGGTCAGGTGCGGGAAGAGGTTGAAGTTCTGGAAGACGAACCCGATCCGGCTGCGCTGCGCGAGGATGGCGCGTTCGCTCAACTCCTTGAGCCGTCCGCCCTGTTGCTTCACCCCGATGAGCTCGCCGTTGACGCTGACGTAGCCGATCTCCGGCTTCTCCAGGTGATTGATGACCCGCAGCAGCGTGGACTTGCCGGAACCGGACGGGCCGAGGATCACGGTGACCTCGCCGGGCCGCACCGTGAGGTCGACGCCGTCCAGCACCCGGTGGGCGCCGTACCACTTGTGGACGTCGTGCACCTCTACGGCGGCGGGTGTGATGTCCGCCAGCGGTTCGACGGTGTTCGTGGTCATACGGCGGTCTCCCTGCGGATGCGGGCCCGCAGATCGGTGACACCGTTGCGGAGTTTCTGGATCGGGGTGGGCGGCAGGGAGCGGGTGGCGCCCCGAGCGTAGTGACGCTCGACGTAGAACTGGACGACCGACACGACGCTGGTCAGGATCAGGTACCAGACGGTGACGACCAGGAGCAGCGGCACGATGTCGCCGGGGTAGGTGGAGCCCATCGTCTGCGCGGAGCCGAACAGGTCGAGCAGCGAGACGTAGAAGACCAGTGAGGTGCTCTTGATCAGGCCGATCAGCTGGTTGACGTAGTTCGGGGTGATGGAGCGCAGCGCCTGCGGGAAGACGATTCTGCGGAACTGGTAGCCCTTGGGGAGGCCGAGGGCGGAGGCCGCCTCGTGCTGGCCCTGGTCGACGGAGAGGATGCCGCCGCGGACCACTTCGGCCGCGTACGCCGCCTCGTTGAGGCTGAGTCCGACGACGGCGACGACCATGTCGGTGGCCAGCTTCGACTCGTCGAAGGAGAAGAAGGCGGGGCCGAACGGGACGCCGATGCTGAGCGTCTGGTACAGGGCGCTGAAGTTGTAGAGGAAGATCAGCACCACGATGAGCGGGATCGAGCGCAGCGCCCACACATAGGTCCAGCTCGCGGCGCGCAGCACGGGGCTCTTCGACAGCCGGGCCAGGGCGAGCAGGATGCCGCCGAGGAGGCCCAACACCGCGCTGAGCGCGGTCACTTCGAGCGTGATGACGAGTCCGTCGAGGATCGTCGGGCGCAGGAACCAGTAGCCGAAACGGTCCCACTGGTAGAAGGAGTTGGTGACCAGTCCGTGGACGAACTGGGCGATCAGCACCAGCACGACCAGCGTGACGATCCACCGGCCGGGCCGGCGCAGCGGCTGAACTCGCTGCGCCGTCAGGGGTTTTGACGGTGTGTCGGCCGAGGGGGCTTCGGCCAGGGACACGGTGGTGCCTGGGGGTTCACTCATGGTGGGCTCCGGCGGGTTCACAGACCCCGGTCCGTGGCGGTGGGCGCGCGACGGCGGACGGCACGCGCGGGTGCGCGGGACCGGGGGCGGGGAGGGGGCAGGCACACCGACGGGATCGGGTGTGCGTCAGAGGTGCGTCGGCCGACTGGTCGTCAGGCCCGACAGCGGGCGCGGCCCGGCGCGGTACACAGTGCGCTGCTGACCCGGAGCAGATCGACAGCGCGGTCGGCGACGAACAGGTTGGCGTACGACCGTACGCAGCCCTGCGGGCGGCATGTGGCCGTCCTGGGAGCTGCGTACATGGCGTCACCTGTCACTGTTCCGGCCCCGCAGGGCCTCGCGCTTACCGAAACGTCATCCGGTCCGGTCGTCACCTGGGGCACCCCACCGCGTGCGAGGGTTGCCGGTCAGCAAGCCAGGGCTTGTCGCTGACACTCATGACCGTTCTGGCCGTAAGTTAAGACAATTGCCCGAACGAATGTCAACGGCCGTCCAGCAAGTGGACGGCGAAGACGCCGCTCAGCTGCGGCAAGCTCCCGTTTCGTCCGCGGCATGGGCTGCCCAGTCCAGGATCTGGACGGCGGCACCGGCGGCCTCCAGGCCCTGGCAGCGGGCGTGGTGGCGGCGGGCGATGCCGTCGAGGTCGAGGTGGGTGCCGAAGGCCGGGTGGGCGGCCAGCCGGCGGGCGTAGGCCCACAGGTGGGAGTGGTCGGCGATGCGCTGCACGGCGGCGGCGTCCAGGTGGTAGCGGTGCACGGTGTCGAGTTGCACCAGCGTCACCCACAACTCCACGTCCGCGGCGGTGAGTTCGTCGCGGATCATGTGCTCGCGGCCGTCCAGCCAGCGGTCGAGCGAGCCCAGCGTCTCGAGCAGCCGGCCGAGGGCTTCGTCGCGCTCGGCCTGTTCGCCAGCGGCCGCGCCGGCGCGCTGTGCCGCTTCCTCGATGCCCTGCGCGCAGAGCCGCTCGACGGCCTCGATCTCCGACTCGGCGCCGCACGGATAGAGCTCGGGTCCGCCCGCGCCGAAGTGCCGGGCGAGGTCACGGGTGATGTCCGGGGCGTGGGTGCTGACGATGCGGCCGGACCAGTCGTCGCTGAGCACGGGCGCGGCGGCGGGTCCGGAGTAGCGGTGGGCGCTCGCCTCGTAGAGCGGGCGCAGCGCGGAGTGTCCACCACTCGGACAGTCGGGCACGGCGGACAGGAACACGGCCGGACAGCTCTCGTGGAGGCCGAGCAGGCTGTGGGTGACGGCGATGCGCAGGCCGTCGGCGCAGGCGGTGGACAGGTGGAGGCGGTAGCGGCGCGGCACGGCGTAGTGCCCGCTGCGCGCGTCGCTCCCGATCCGGCCCCGGAACTGGGGGGCGGAGCGGGGTGAGGGGACGGCGGCGAGAGGCGTGACGGACATGGGACTCCCCGGGTACGGGCGCGTGGACGTACGCGCGGCGGAAGCGTCGTCGAACGGTGGAGGGGCTCAGCGCAGTGGGCTCATGGCGCTGCAGACCCGCAGCAGATCGATGTGACGGCGGGAGGTCAGAAGGGGCGAACGGTCCACTCGGCTGGTGGTGACCGGCTCAAGGCGCCCCATGTTTCCCTACCTGTTCACTAGGATTCCCTACTGGAGTGTCGATCCACCGTCGCCCGGGGTCAAGAGGGCGTCCACGGGTCGGGCACTGGTCCCGACCCGTGGACAGGCCGGGCCGCTACTTCGCGTACATCAGGGTCCCGAAGCCGAGCTGGTCGTAGCCGCCGCTGTCGGAGCCGTAGTCACCTCCCCCGCCCTCGGGTGCGACGAGGTTGTAGTACATGGCCGAGATGTACTTGTCGTCGAGGCCGATGCGCCGGTTGTAGTGGAAGTGGAGCATCGCCCACACCGGCCGGATCTGGCCGCGCGAGGACGCGGAGATCACCGTCTGGGACGACTGGGCGCAGCTCTGCCCGGTGCCCCAGGTGTAGGTGGTGAAGGGCACGTCGCTGCCCGCGTTGTACTTGGCGACGTACTGGGCGGCTTTCATGAAGCGGCGGCTGTCGTACGAGTACAGGTCGTCGCCCTGGTTCCAGGCCATCTCGCACACGGCGCCCATCTGCCCCATGCCCATGACGGTGTGGCCCTGGTCGCGGCCGGACTCCTGCCACTGGCCGAGCGCATAGCCGTCCGAGTCGGTGTACAGATACGGCACGGCGTGCGCGATCGAGCCGTTGCCCGCACCCGACTTGAAGTACGTGACGGCCTGGTCGTACTTGGCGCTGTCCTCGTTGAGGATCCCGATGGCCAGGATCGACGCCATGTTGCACAGGTCCCAGTTGGCCCAGTAGTTGGTGATGCAGGCGTCGTTGTGGTTGGTGAGGAAGCTGTTGTTGAGCGGGTAGAAGACGTTCGCCAGCATCTGCTGGGCAGCAGACAGGTTGAACCCGCTGTAGTCCCGCATGAGTTCGCAGGCGTTGGCGAACTGCCAGCCGTAGAGGCCGGCCGCGAGAAACCGGTCGGCGTTCCCGGTGACCGAAGTCAGCGTGGACGACCAGGCGTTGAGGATGTTCGCGGCGCAGACGGCGTTCGCCTCGGTGCCGCCGACCTTCCAGCGCAGGGCGTTCTGGTAGGCGGCGGCGATGTCGTTGTAGAGCAGGCTGTAGTTCTGGCCGTCGCCGCCCCGGATGATCGTCGCGGTCGCCCGGTTCGTCCAGGTCGACTGCGAGTGGGAGTTGGCGGTCAGCTTGTTCCAGCCGGACAGCCAGGGGTCGGTTCCCGCCGCGACCCTGACCTTGGCCCGGTTGATGTCGCCGGCGTTGTGCAGCATGCCGGGGTGGGTGAAGGTGGCCGGGGCCGCGTGCGCGGTCGTGGCCACCGCGGCGCCGCCGAGAGCGACGGCTGCGGTGAGCCCGCCCGCGGTCTTCAACAGACCGCGGCGGCTCAACTCTGTTCTGCGGAGGTGCTCGTGGGGGGAAGTGCGGCTCATTGCGGTGCATCTCCAATCCGTGGAGGATCAGGTGGGCGCGATGCTCACCTCGTCGAACTCCGTGGTGCAGCGGACCGGTTGACTGCGCGAGCAGACCACCAGGCCGACGTAGTAGGGGGCGTCACCGAAGCCGGGGATCTCTCCGTCGGCGAGGGGGGTCCAGGTGACACCGTCATCGGTGGACAGCGCTGCGCTGAAGGCGGTCCCGGCGCGCTTCAGCCGCAGCAGGGCGGGGAGGGTGACGGCGGCACCGCCGGTGAAGGCGGAGGCACCGGCCACGGTCTTGCGGAGCATGAGCTGAGCGGTCGTACCACCGGTGACGATCACGCCCGCCGCCTGGTCGAACGGCGACAGCGACTTGGCCATGAGCAGCCCCACCCGGTCGGCCGTGGCACCGGTCCGGGAGACGAGCCGGGCGACGACCTCGCAGTCACCGCTGACCGGCCGCCGCACGAACTGCCCTGTCATTCCCTGGCCATTGGCGTTCAGATCGACGCCCGCGCCCCGCACGGTGAAGGTCCCGCCGTCGTACGACGTGCTGCCCGGCGTGGTGATCGCCACCACGCCCAGCGTCCCGAAGTCACGGTCGTCGAGCACGGTGTCGCCGAGATCGCCGTACGTCCACGGCGCGGGCGGCGCGGTGCCGACCGTGAGGACGAGGGTGCCGGTGGCGGTTCCTGAGGCGTTGGCGGCGGTGGTCGCGACCGTGAACTCCCCTGTCTCCGTGGGGATTCCGGAGATGAGCCCGGTACGCCGGTCGATGCGCAGCCCGGCGGGCAGGCCGTCCGCGGCGAACCGCACAGGCTCGTGCGAGGCCCGCAGCAGATGGCGGAAGTCGGCTCCCTCGTTCGTGAACACGACGTTCGTGGAGGTGAGTTGGGGCGTGGAGGGGCTCGGCATCACAGCCCGCACCGGCACCGAACGCGGCCCGCGCCCACCGGCGTTGGTCTTCGCGACCGTGTAGTGATACGTCGTTCCAGGCGTCCCCGTCGGGTCGACGTACCGGATGCGGGTGCCGAAGCCGACCGGGCCGACGCGGGTGGCGAGGGTCTTGTACGGCCCGTTGGCTCGGGTGGCGCGCAGGACCGTGTACTCGGCGGACAGGTCCGGGTCGGACCAGGCCAACTCGACGGCGTCGGCACCGGTTTCGGCCCTCAGGTCGGTGGCGGCGCGGGCCGGACGGGGCACGCACCAGACCGTGCCGCTCGTGGACGTCACGTCGACGTTGTCGAAGGCGCCGGTGCCGGTCTCGGCGTAGGCCTGGTCGACGCCGAGGCAGGAGGTGAGGGCGAGGCCCGCGTAGGCGGTGCGCCCCAACTCGACTTCAGACACGCCTACTTCGGTCCAATGGACGCCGTCCGGCGAGATGGCTCCGGTGCAGCGCGCGCCCTTCCGGGTCACTCTCACCCAGTAGGGCTTCCGCAGCCGGTAGCCGTCGCCCGCGCCCTCGACGTACGGCGCCTCCAGCGGGGTCGCCGACTCGGGCAGCGTGCCGAGGTTGGAGATCGGGAAGGACGCGTTCACAGTGATCGCCTGTTGCTGCGAGGGTGGTACGGGCGTGCTGCCGGTCGCGGAGATGTCGGCGCCGGTGGAGGGCCGGGTGGAGAACACCCCGCTCCAGGTGTGCAGCGGCAGCCCCTGGATCAGCATCGAGGCGTGCGGAGCGTCGGCGTCCAGGGAGGCGCGTACGGTGACGCCGATCTTGGAGTACTGCGAGCTGACCGGCCACACGATCCGCGCGGTGACCGTGCCGTCGCCGCGCAGCGGGAGGTGAGCGAGGCGGTAGGTGTCGGCGGTGCCGCTCGCCTCCAGGACGAAACGCTCACCGTCGAAGACAGCCGAACCGGGGATCTTCACGTCGTCGCCGATGTCCTGGGTCGACCAGGGCCCGGGGAGCCCGGCCGAGGCGGCTGCCCATGCCGAACTGCCGCTCACACCGAGCGAGTTGGCAGCGGCGACCGTGTAGTAGTACGTCCGTCCCGCGTGCACGTTCCGGTCGGTGTACGTCGGCCGTGCGACCCCGGACGCGATCCTCTCGTAGTGGCCGTCGACGTCGGTGGCCCGCAGGACCGTGTAGGAGTCGGCCCAGGTCGAGGGCAGCCAACTCACCTGCACGGAACGGTCGTTGCCCACAGCCGTGACACCGGCCGGTGGTGTCGGCACGGTCGGCGCGGATGCCGTGGCGCCGGCGTAGGCGAAGGTGCCCCAGCTCGGCAGGTCGTCGTTGCTGCCCTCGACGACCCGGCTGCCCCCGGTGCCACGGAAGACGGCGTTCTTCGTGTACGGGGTGTCGAGGCCGCGCACGCCTGCGTAATGCGCGTACGCCATCTCGTAGATGGGTGGCAGGGTGCCGCGCGAGGTGGCCGAGACGGCCAGCTTGATGTACTTGCCGGTGCGGTCGAGGTCGGGGACGAAGGGGACGTCGCCGCCGAGGTTGTAGCGGGCGGCGTACTCGACGTTGGCGAGGATGCGGTTGTCGTCGAAGCCCCAGAGGTCGACGCCCTGGTTCCAGGCGACCTGCGCGGCATCGGCGAGGAGGCCGACCGCGAGTTGTTCGTGGCCCTGGTCCCGGCCGCTCTCCTGGCCCTGGCCGGCGGCGGTGACGATGCGGTGGAGGACGCTCCCGTTGCCCGCGCCGGCCGCGGCGAAGCGGAGCGCGTCGTAGAAGAGGCTCGGTTCTTCGCAGAACACCCCTATGGCCAGCAGGGATTGAAGGGACGTCAGGTCCCAGTTGCCGTTGGCGTAGAGCATGTAGCAGGAGACGGCCGGGTACCAGACGCGGAGGAAGGAGTCCTCACAGCGGGCGATGTCGGCGGCGCTCCAGCCCTCGTAGCCGGTGTGGCGCAGGAGTTCGGCCGCGTTGACGAACTTGAAGGCCTGGAGGCCGGCGCCGAGCGGGCCGTCGGCTCCGGTGATGGCGGTGAGCGAGGCGGACCAGGCGTTGAGGATGTCGCGGGCCTTGTCCGCGTGCGCGGTGTCGCCGGTGACGGACCAGATGAGGGCGTTCTGGTAGGCGGCGGCCGAGTCGGCGACGGCCTGGTTCTGGTAGTTGGCGGGACCACGGCCCCAGGTGGTGATCTGCCCGGTGTTCTGCACGGTGTACGACGCGGAGGAGCGGGCGTGGGCCGCGAGCGCCAAGTAGCCGTCGTAGACCGGGGATTGCTTGGCGGCGACCGCCGCCCTCATCCGGGCGAGATCGTCGGCGGTGTGCAGCAGGCCGGGGTGGGAGAAGGTCACCTCGGTGTTGTCCGGGGCCGCCGCGGCCCGCCCGGGCACGAGCAGTCCGCTCACGCCCGAGGCCAGCAGGAGGGCGGCAGCGCCGCCGAGGAAACCTCGGCGGCTGAGCGTTCCCGATGTATTCGACTGCGGCTCGCCAACAGCGCCCCAAAGGGGCGCGGGGAACTGCGCGACCAGCTCCCACGGCGCCGCAGCCGACCGACGCCCCCTCCCAGGTGCAGGGTTCGTCATGACGCGGCAGCCGCCTCGGCCTCGGCAGTCGTAAGGAACTTCAAGTTGGTCACGTGCTCGTTGTAGAACCACTGGATCGCGTCCGTGGTGTAGTACCAGCTCGGCTTCTTCATCGAGTCGGCGACCACCAGCCCGTTGATCACCAGGTTCTCGAACGTGACGTTGGTGATGGCGTGTTCGGCGTCGTAGCCGAGGAAGAGCGACGGGTTGGCGTGGGTGCCCGTGTAGCTGAGGTTCTTGACGTAGACGCCGTTGATGCCGCGGCCGACCGAGGTGTTGTACTTCGTGTTGTACATGACCTTCATGTAGATGACCTGGCCCCAGCGGAAGTCCTCGATCCGTACGTCCTCGATGCGGACGTTCTTGATGAGGTTGGAGTCGCCGGGGTTGAGGGCGATGCAGCCCTGGTAGTTCATCTGGGGTTCGCGGTGGTCGAGGATGTCGATGTTCTTGATGACGAGGTTCTCGATCGTCTCGGGCGCGTCCGTGTTGCCGTGTGTGCCGACGTTGATCGGGTGGGCGACGTCGGCCCACAGGGTGCAGTTCTTGACGGTGATGTCGCGGGTGTCGCCGTAGTAGTTCCAGCGGTGGCAGTAGATGGCGATGCAGTCGTCGGAGTTGCGCATGAAGCAGCCGTCGAAGGTGATCCGGGTCGAGGAGAAGACGTCGAAGCCGTCGCCGTTGCCCTTCGAACTGAACGCGCGTGCCTTCTTGATGTGGACGTTGTCGCTCTCGGCGAACGTGCCCGCGTAGCCGGCCGGGTTGAGGATGATGACGTTCTCGACGCGGATGTTCTTGCTGCCCTCGCAGAGGACGGCGCCGCCGGGGTTGTTGTAGAGCACGCCGTGGCCCGTGAGGCGGGACTTCTCCACGTCCTTGAAGTAGACCTGCGCGGTCAGGACGGCGCCGCCCGCGAGGTAGACGGTCTTGCCGCTGGGGACGGTGAGGACGTTGCCGGTGACGGTGTGGACGCCGGGGCCGAAGTAGATGACGTCCGGGTCGTCGGCGGACGGGGCGTGGTGCTCGACGCGGTTGGTGATCAGGTGCAGGGCGTCGAAGATCTCGTCGTTGATCTGGACGACGACGTCCTTCGGCTCGTCGAGGGTGAACCGCAGGGTGTCGCCGAGGAGTTCGGGCTTGATGCCCAGCGCGTCCGGTCTCACCCGGGCCTTGGTGGTGCCGCCCTTGAGGTAGGTCACCTCGATCTCGACCGAGCCGTTGAAGTCGAAGTACGCCATCGACGAGCTGTAGACCTTGCCCGACCCGGTGGTGGCGTTGATCTCCTCGAACTGCGGCCGGTAGATGTCGAGGGTCTGCCAGGCACCGTCGGGGGCGGTACGGACCCGCACCTGGAAGCTGGTGTTGGTCGGCATGGTCGTCGGGCGCGGGTAAGTCACCAGCTTCGGGAGGGAGTTGTGGCCGTCGCCGGCGTGCGCCGCCGTGGCGGTCAGCCCGGACAGACCGGCGGCGAGCGCGGTGGCACCGGCGGCTTGGAGGGCCGCACGACGGGAAAGGGGCGTGTTCATACCTACTCCTTGCAAAGGGTGGAGAGGACGGGCTACTTGAGACCGCTCGTCGACATCCCGGCGACGAACCCGCGCTGGGCGACGAGGAAGATCAGCAGGATCGGGACGACGTACATCACGGAGGCCGCGGCCTGGAGGTTGGTGTTGGGGGTGCCGGCCGCCGAGACGTAGGTGGTCATCACCGCGACGGCGAGCGTGGAGTGGTCGGTGGAGAGCAGGAGTTGGGGCGCGATGTAGTCGCCCCAGGTCCAGGTGAAGGCGATGACGAAACTCGCCGAGAGGACCGGCCAGGACTGCGGGAGGAAGATCCGCCAGAAGATCCCGCCGTATCCGCAGCCGTCGACGACGGCCGCCTCCTCCAACTCGCGGGGCAGGCCCGCGAAGAACTGCCGGAAGAGGAAGACGAGATACGGGGCCGAGGACAGGCCCCACAGCACCCACGGCCAATAGGTGTCGACCATGCCGAACTTGGCGAAGATCAGATAGGTCGGCAGCAGGGTGATCATCTGGGGCAGCATCATCGAGCCGATGAGGATGCCGAACAGCACCTTCTTGCCGGGCGCGGTGAGCCGGGCGAAGCCGAAGCCGACCCAGGCGGAGCTGAGCGTGACGAGCGTGGCGTAAATCGTCGCGATGATCAGGGAGTTGCGGGCGTAGCCGAGGAAGTCGATGGCCCGGTAGGCGTCGACGAAGTTGTGCCACTCGAAGTGTGTCGGCAGCCAGTGCACGGGTGCGGCGGCCAGCTCGGCGGGGGCCTTGAGGCCGGTGAGGATCAGCCAGCCGAACGGGCCGAGGAACAGGCCGGTGATGACGACGAGTGCCGTGTAGAGGACGAGCCTGTTGACGCGTATCCGCGTGCGGGCCGGGGACTTGGGGTTCACGCTGGTGGCGGTCACTTCTGTGCCTCCGGGCCGACGTTGTAGAAGACCACGCCGGAGGTGAACCTGAAGATGAGTCCGGTCGCGACGAGGATCAGGACGAAGAGCACCCACAGCAGCGCGGAGGCGTAGCCGTACCGGCCGAGCGCGAAGTACTCCGAGAACACATGGATCATGTAGGTGTAGTTGGACTGCGGGATGGTGGTGAGGCCGCTCGTGCCGGCCATGGGGGCGAGCAGCATCGGCATGATGGTCTGCACCGAGGCGATCACCCCGGTCACGGTCTGGAAGAGCAGAACCGGTGACAGCAGCGGCACGGTGATGCTGCGGAAGGTGCGCCAGGCGCTCGCGCCGTCGATGCGGGCCGCCTCGTGGAGTTCGCGAGGGACGTCCTGGAGCCCCGCCAGCGAGATGATCATGATGTTGCCGGCGGCCCAGAGCACCGTCATGACGAGGACGTAGCGGGCGTAGGGGTCGGCCAGCCAGCCGATCGCGTCGAAGCCGAAGAAGGTCAACACACCGTTGGCGGCACCGGAGTTCTGGTCGAAGAGGTTCTTGAAGGCGATGCCCGCGCCCACCGGCGGTACCACGGCGGGGAGGTAGAGCAGGGTGCGGAAGAGCCCGCGTCCCTTCATGGGCCGGTTGACGAGGACGGCGAGTGCGAGTCCCGCGATGATCGACAGCGGCACGGAGAGCAGGGCGAACAGACCGGCCCGGCCGAGGGCGTCCCAGGTGACCGAATCGCCCATCAGCTCGCGGTAGTTGCCGAGGCCGACGTAGTGCCAGTGCGGGGAGATGCCGTCGTAGGTGGTGAAGCTCAGCCACAGCGCGTACGCCATGGGCGCGATGGTGAGCAGGGAGAAGCCGATGATCCACGGTGAGGCGAACATGTAGAACGCGCGGTGCTTGCGCGTGGTCATGGACGGCCCGGTGCGCGCGGCGGACCGGGACAGGCCGGCCTTCGCGGTCGGGCGCGGCCGTCCGACGGCCGGCGACGAGGCCTGATCGACCGTCATCCCACCTGCTCCTTCCCGCGTTTGATCTGCTTGTTGATGACCGAGTTGAGGCGTCCGGCGAGGCGGTCGACGGACAACTCGCCCTGCATCGCGGGCGTGGCGGCCTGGTTGAAGAGGGACTCGAAGGCGTCGCCCGAGATGTACGGGGAGATCGCGACCACCGAGAAGTGCTTCAGCTCGTTCTCCTGTGCGCTCAACGTCCGTTTCTGGAAGTCCTCCTGATGGGGCATCAGGGGTCGCAGGGACTTCAGGGTGGGGATGCCCCAGCCGCTGGAGGCGCGGGTCTTGGCCGGCGCTTCGCCGAAGTACCACTCGAAGACCCGCCAGGCGGCGTCCTTGTTCCTCGACTTGCGGGGCATCCACATGCCGGTGCCGCCCTGGCAGGCGCTGATCCGGGGGCCGCCCGCGAAGACGGGGGCGGGGGCGAGCCGGGAGACCTCGGCGAGCTTCTTGTCGGTGCCGATCATGCCGCCCATCCAGTAGCCGTTGTTCGACATGGCCATGCGACCGGCCTGGTAGGTGGGGCCGTCCCAGCCGTTGGGGTCCGGCAGGACGGGGCTGGGGCCGACCTTGAGCTTGCAGTAGTCCAGGTACCAGGCGAGCGCCTGGCGGGCCTCGGGGGTGGTGAAGTCGACCTTGGAGAAGTCGTCGGCGAACAGGCTGCCGCCGGCGGAGGCGGTCATGGTCGCCATGAGCGTGAGTTTGACCAGGCCGTTGTAGCTGCCGCCGAAGACCGTTGTCTGACCCTTCGAACGCTGTACGAGGTGTTGGGCATGGTCCAGCCACTCGTCGAAGGTGATGGGGGTGTCCTCCGACGGGTAGGCGACGCCCTTCTTGTCGAAGGCCGCGGTGTTGAACCAGTACATGGAGTCCTGGGAGAAGTCCTTGGCCATGCCGTAGCGGGGGCCCTTTCCCTGGACCTTTCCGTCGTAGCGCCAGAGGTCGTTGACGGGGTCCAGGTCGTCGGGACGCAGAACGCTGCTGGTGGCGAAGTACGAGTCCAGTTCCTGCATCACGTCCCGCGCGGCGTAGAACGCGGCGTCCACGGCGCCGACCCCGCGCACCAGGTCCGGCGGGTTGCCGCTGGTGAGCATCGCGATCAGCTTGGTGATGTCGTAGTCGACGCGCTTGATGGCGATTCCGGTGTCCTTCCGGGCCTGCCCGATCAGGTCGGGGTTGAGGTCGTCGGCCTTCGCCATCACCGTGACGGTCTCGCCCGCCGCGCCCACCCCGGTGGAGACCTGGAGGGCGCAGCCGTTCAGCGCCGCCGCGCCGGCCGCGGCACCGGTCGCCGAGAGGGCGAGAAATCGTCGGCGGCTCAGGGGAGCACCAGCATGTGGGTGCATGACCGCACCACCTCCAATAGAAACCGGTTGTCACACGTTGGGGCAGAGCTTCTTCCGGCTTGGAAACGGCGTCAAGACCTTGGGCGAACTTTCGAAAAGACTGGGTGACCTCTGCGACACAGTCCCGGAACACCGTCTACTAGAAACCGGTTGTCCGTGAGTGGGTGCGACGTCCCGCACACCGGGCCGGTGTCCGGGACGTCAGCGCAGGTCCGCGGCGCGCTCCGGGCTCTCGTCGAGGAAGCCGCCCGACTGGTGCTGCCAGAGCTTCGCGTAGGCGCCCTCGGCCGCCAACAGCTCCTGGTGCGTGCCCTGTTCGACGATCCGGCCGCGGTCGAGGACGACCAGCCGGTCCATGCCGGCGACCGTGCTCAGCCGGTGCGCGACCACGAGTGCGGTCCGCCCCTCCATGAGCCGCCACAGCGCCTCCTGGACGAGGACCTCGCTCTCCGAGTCGAGGGCGCTGGTGGCCTCGTCGAGCAGCAGGATCGGGGCGTCGCGCAGGATCGCCCGGGCCAGGGCGACGCGCTGGCGCTGACCGCCGGAGAGCTTGATCCCGCGCTCCCCCACCATCGTGTCGAAGCCGTCCGGCAACGCGTCGGCGAACTCGGTGACGTGCGCGGCCTCGGCCGCCCGGCGGACCTCGGCATCGGTGGCGTCGGGCCGGGCGAACGCGATGTTCTCCCGCAGGGTGCGGTGGAACATCGCCGGATCCTGCGGGACGTAGGCGATCAGGCTCCGCAGGTCGGCCTGGCGCAGCCGGCTGATGTCCTGGCCGCCGATCAGGATGCGACCGGAGTCGATGTCCGTCATGCGCAGCAGCAACCGGCTGAGCGTGGTCTTGCCGCCGCCGGACCGGCCCACGAGGCCGATCTTCGTCCCGCTGGGCACGGCCAGTTCGAGCCCGTCGAAGAGGGTGTCGGCGCCCGCGTGGGCGAAGGTCACGTTCTCGAAGCGGACGTCGGCGGCGCGGGAGAGCAGCGGTTCCGGCGTGTCCGGGTCGAGCACGGTGGGCGAGGCCAGCAGCAGTTCGGTGAACTGGGCGGCTTCCGTCATCGAGCTTTCCAGGCGCCGGTAGATCTGGTTGAACTCGAACATGATCCGGGTCGCGTTGGAGTAGTACGTGAACGCGACCACGACCGCCTCGACTCCGTGCTCGCCGCCGCCGAGCGCGACCGCGAGCAGCAGGCCAAGTGCGTTGGTGAGTACGGAGAGTGGCGCGACGATGGTGTCGATGCGCAGGTTGCCGTAGTCCCAGGAACGGAGGGTCAGCCGGCGTGACTTGGCGACGCGGGAGCGGTGTTCGGCGGCCTCGCGTTCCTCGGCGGCGAACGCGCGGACCGTGTCCATGTTCATCAGGCTGTCGGCGACATGGCCGGAGACCCGGGCGATGGCCTCCTCGCGCTGGTCGACGAGTGCCTGGCGGCGCCGGATGAGGGGTGCCACGACCAGGGCGGTGAGCGCGATCATCACCAACAGCCCTACGACGAGCAGCGGTTCGTAGCGCCACAGCACGACCGAGCCGAACAGCAGCGGCACCAGGCTGCCGACGACCTGGAAGGTCATCGTGTCGACGAACTCCTCGAAGCGGGAGGCGAAGCTCAGCACCCGCTTGGTGAGCGACCCCGCGAAGTTCTCGTGGAAGAACGCGGCGTCCTTCGCGAACAGTTCGTCCATGCCGATCACATACAGGTGCTCGATCCCGAGCGCGTCCAGCCGGTTCAGACAGTGCAGTCCGAGCCGCCACAGCACCTCGGCGAACAGCAGCACCCCGGCGAACCCGAGGACGTACGGCAGCGTCGAGCCGACGCCGATGCCCGTGTCGCCGGCGATGCGGCCGACGAGCTTGGCGACGATCAGCGGAGCGATGTAGTTGATGCCGATGTTGCCCAGCGCCGGCAGCAGTGTGGCGGGCGCGGTCCACCGCCGGAGCCGGGCCAACTCCCGGCCGTAGTAACGCAGTGCGAGAAGCACCGAGCCCCGGCGCGACCCGGCCTCGCGCGTGTCAGGCGTTCCCATCCCCCACCCCATGATGTCGTACGGCAGCCCGGCATCGGCGCTGGCCAGGAATGGCAGTGTCCCGCGCAGGCACGGGTGCGGTCCAAGCGTTTTTCCCTCAACAGCGGTGATGCGCACGGGGGATGTGGGCCCTACGGTGACTCCATGGTGATCCCGGTGAGTGAGCCCCTGCGGCTCCCCGACATGCCGTTGCACGATCCGTTCGTCGTCGCGGACGAGGAGACGCGCACCTATCACCTCTACACGTCCAACGACCCTTCGGTGTCGGGTGTGGAGGGCGTCGGCACGATGGTCTACCGCAGCCACGACCTGCGCGACTGGGCGCGTCCCGCGGTGGTCTTCCAGGCGGCGGAGCAGACCGGCCTCTGGGCGGGCGACGGCGGTTGGGCGCCGGAGGTGCACCGGTGGAACGGCCGCTACTACCTGTTCACCACGCTGCACGACGAGAAGAGCCCGCTGCCGGTGCCGCCCCCCGGCCGCTGGGGCACACCGTTCGCCCTCGTGAACCACCGGCGCGGCACGGTCACGGCCGTGTCCGATTCCCTGCTCGGCCCCTTCACCTCGGTCGACCCCGCCCGCCCCACCCCGCCCGGGCACCTCATGACCCTGGACGGCACGCTGTACGTCGACCCGTCCGGGCAGCCGTGGATGGTGTACGCGCACGAGTGGCTGCAGACCGTCGACGGCACCATGGAGGCGATCCGGCTGGCCCCGGACCTCACCGGGACGATCGGCGACCCGGTCTTCCTGTTCAAGGCCTCGGACGCGTCCTGGATCGGCGAGGAGATCCCGGCCGGCGTCCCGCACCAACTCCCGCCCTACGTCACGGACGGACCGCAGCTCTACCGCACCCCCGACGGTTCCCTGCTCATGCTCTGGTCGACGTACGAGAAGAACCGTGCGGACCCGGACGGCACCTTGAGCGGCGGTTACGTCCAGACGTACGCCGTCTCGGAGTCGGGCGAACTCACCGGGCCGTGGCGCCAACACCGGCCGCTGGTACGGGAGGACAGCGGGCACGGCATGCTGTTCCCCACGTTCGACGGGCGGTTGATGCTGATTCTCCACCGCCCGTTTGAGAACGCGCGCGGCAAGTTGTACGAAGTGGAGCTGCTGGACCGCGAGTTGCGGGTGGTGCGGCAGCGCACGGACCTGGACGGCGGGGGCTGACGCGACACCGCCCGCTCCTCAGGCTCCGAACACCTGGAACTCCGAGACCTGCCCGGCCGGCCAGCCGTTGTTGGCCGAGACGGTGAGGCGTACGTAGCGGACGCTGACCGTGGACGGGAGGGTGAGGGTCGCGGTGTTGCCGGTCGCCGGGTCGAAGGTGTAGCCCGCCGCGGCGAGGAGCTGGGTGGAGGTGCCGGCGTCCGTGCCGCCCTGGACTGAGATGGTCTGGGTCCGGGTGGACCAGGCCGTCGCCGGCGGGAGGTTGAGGACGATCCGTCTGACGCCGGTCGCGGCGCCCAGGTCGACCTGGATCCACTGCGGGAAGGCGTTGTTGGCGGACTCCCAGTAGGTGGAGGTGTCGCCGTCGGTCGCGTTGGCCGAGGCGTAGACCTGGGTGTGGCTGCTCTCCGAAGTGGGGCGATGGAGGGCGAGGTTGGTGGTGGAGGAGGGGGCGTCGGTGGTGACGGTGACCTGGTTGGAGGGCTGGGACACGTTTCCGGCCGCGTCGAGGGCGACGACGTCGAAGGTGTAGGCGGTGGACGCGCCAAGTCCGGTGACGGTGAAGGACGTTGAGCCGGTGGTGCCCACCTGTGTGCTGGTCGAGCCGGACACCTGGAGGATCCGGTAGCCGGTCACGCCGACGTTGTCGGTCGAGGTGTTCCAGCTCAGTGAGACGGAGTTGCTGGTGTGTCCGGTGACGGTCAGGCCGGCCGGCGCGGCGGGCGGGCTGGTGTCACCTCCGTTGGGAACCACCGGCTGAGTGGGGCGAGTTGGGGTCAGTGCGAGCTGGCCCTTGAGCATGCGACCACCGTCGCCGGTCAGCCGCAGGTAGTAGTCGGAGGAGCAGGCGGTGCCGTCCTCGTCGAGGGCGAGGAACCCGGAGTCGATCGGCACCCACGCCTGCGTCTCCGCGGTCTTGGCGATCTGGTTGCCCTCGTTGTACTCGTCGAACATCGAGATGTAGATGCCCTGCACCCCGGCCCGCACCACGTTGTAGAACTGCCGCCACATGAAGTCGCCGTGCGCGCGCTGCCGTCCGGAGACATCGCCGGGCAGGACGCAGGGCTGGTAGTCGATGCCGTTGGCGTTGCAGTCGGCCTGGTCGGGGACCGTGTAGGTGGTGTACGCGTTGTCGGCCTCGGTGACATTGCCGATGGCGCCGACCATCCACGGCGAGATCATGTTGAAGGCGTGGTAGACGCCCAGGAAGCCGGACTGCGAGCCCCCGGTACCGGTCCGCCACTCGCGCGGAACGCCGCCGATGACGTAACACCCCTGCCCCTTGAACCAGTTGACGACGTCCAGGCAGGCGTCGGGAGTGAAGGGGTGGTTGGGGTCGTTGAAGCCGAAGCCCCAAATGCACACCACCGGCTTGCCGTTCTGCTTCGCGTACGCCGAACTCGCCGTGTGCGCCGACATCTTGTTCGTCCAGTCCGTCTTGATCTCGGACTGCATGTTCGTCCAGTTGGAGACGTCGTACATGATGTAGAACTTCCGGCCGTACGACTCGGCGGCGCTGCGCACCTTGGTCGCCATGGCGTCACGCGTGGGGCCCTCGCCGCCGGTGGGGTTGAAGCGTTGCAGGGCGGCCGTGTCGATGCCGTTCTGCTGCAACCACAGGAAGTGGGTGTTCACCGTCTGCTGGTCGTAGGACGAGAACAGCTTGGCGGGCTGGCCGTTGCCGAGGGCGGCATACGAGGTCTGGTAGGTGTTGGTGTACTCACGCACGTCGGGCCAGCACTTGATGTTGGTGTTGTTGCGGGACGGCGCCTGGCCCCAGTCCTGGCTCCAGTGCCACCAGCCGTTGATGGGCGCGCCGTCGCCGATACAGGCGAACCAGCCCTGGTAGCCGACGGTGACCTTGCCGACCACGTCGCCCGGCGAGCTCGCGGCTGACGCTGTTGGGGGGAATACGGCCTCCGCCGCTCCCACCGCGGTGGCCGCGATCGCGGCCCTCAGGAAGACTCTGCGGGTGACACCCATCTCGACTCCTTTCGGTGGTGGGGACCGCCGGGCGCGGACGCGCCCGGCGGCACCGTCGTGTCAGGTCAGGTGTTCCAGACCTGGAACTCGGAGATCTGGCCGGCCGGCCAGCCGTTGTTCGCCGTGATGTTCACCCGCAGGTATCGCTCGGTGGCCGCGGTGAACGTGATCGTGACGGTGTTGTTGGTGGTGGGGTCGAAGGTGTACGTCGCCGACGACTTGAGGGTGGTGAAGGCGGCGCCGTCGGTGCTGCCCGACAGGGACAGCGTCTGGCCCCGGGCGCCCCAGGTCGCGGGGAGCCGGAGGACGACGCGGCTCGCGCTCTGCGCGGACCCGAGGTCGACCTGGACCCACTGCGGGAAGGCGTTGTTGGCGCTCTCCCAGTAGGTGCCCTGGTTGCCGTCCGTCACGTTCGACGAGGCGTAGACGTCGGTGTGGCTGGACTCGGTGGTGGCCGCGCCCGCCGCCAGGTTCCTGCTCACCGTGCCGGCTCCGGTGCCGGTCAGCGCGACCGTGGTCGTACCGTTCGACGCGTTGCTTGCGATGTCGAGTTCGCCGGTGCGGGTGCCGGACGCGGTGGGTGTGAACGTGACGGCCACCGTGCAGGAGGCACCCGCCGCGATCGACGTCCCGCAGGTGTTGCTCTGCGCGAAGTCGCCCGTGGTGGTGACGCCGGAGACGGTCGCGGCCGCGGTCCCGGTGTTGGTCACCGTGACCGTCTGCGCGCTGCTCGCGGTGTTGAGCGCCTGGGTGGGATACGTCAACGAGGTCGGGCTGGCCGACAGGGTCGCCGGTGAGGAGCCCCCGCTGCTCGGGAACACCTCGAAGTCAGACAACTGGGCGGCGTTCCAGCCGGTGTTGGAGCTGATGTTGACCCGCACGTAGCGCGCCGTGGCGGCGCTGAACGTGATGGTCGCCGTGTTGCCGTTGGCGTTCGGGTCGAAGGTGTAGCCCGCCGAGGCCTTGATCGTGGAGAAGCTGGAGCCGTCCGTGGAGCCCTGCACCGACAGGGTCTCGGTGCGGGCCGACCATGCCGTGGCCGGCGGGAGTTTGAGGACGACCTTGCCGACGCTGTAGTTCTGGCCGAGGTCGACCTGCGCCCACTGCGGGAACGAGCCGTTCGTGCCCTCCCAGTACGTCGACGCGTCCGGGTCGGTGAGGTTCGAGGCGACGTAGGGGCTGTTGCTCGAACTCGCCGAAGCCGGCCGCCCGGCGGCGATGTTGGTGGTGCTGTCGATGCCGGTTCCGGTCAGGGAGACCGTGGTCGGGCTGTTGTTGGCGTTGCTGGTGACGGTCAGGTTGCCCGTGCGCGCTCCGCCCGTGGTGGGCTTGAAGCCGACGGTCACCGTGCAGGAGGCGCCGACCGCGAGGGTCGAGCAGTTGTTGGTCTGGCTGAAGTCACCGGTCGCCGCGACCGCGGAGACGGTCGCCGACGCGGTGCCCGAGTTCGTCACCTTCACCGTCTGCGCGGTGGCCGACGAGCCGACCACCGTACCGTCGAAGGCCAGACTCGCCGGGTCGGTGTTCAGTACCGGTCCCGGCGCGGTGCCGGTACCGGAGAGGGTGACCGTGTTGGTGACCCCGCCCGCGTTGACGGTCAGAGATCCGCTACGGCTGCCCGTCGCGGTCGGCGCGAACTTCACGCTGACCGTGCAGGAGCCGTTCGCCGCGATCGACGAGCCGCAGGTGTTGGTCTGGGAGAAGTCGCCGCTGGTGGAGATCGAGGAGACGGACGCCGCGGAGCTGGTCGGGTTGGAGACCGTCACGGTCTGCGCGTCGCTCGTCGAACCGGTCGCCACCGAACCGAAGTTGAGCGCGCCGGGGGTGGCCGTCACGCCTTCGGGTGGGTACGGCGGGTAGACCGGGGCCGGCCAGCCGCCGCAGTAAGGCGTGCCGCTGATACCGGAGTTGCCGCCGCCGTCGGTGACGACGAAGCTGCCGCCCGAGCAGCTGTACACCGGGTTCGAGTAACCGACGCCGGTGGCCGAGACGTTGGTGAACTTGGCCGCGCCGCCGGTCTGTTCCTGGAGGGCGAAGGTTCCGGTGCCGGCGATGGTCACGTTGTTGAGGTTGACCCCGCTGATGGTGCCCTCGACCCACTGGACCGCTTCGTAGGGGCTCTGCTGGATCAGCGCGTTGGTCACGTTGATGGGGCCGGTGATCGCGCCCTGGCTGCCGTCGAACCACAACGCGCCCACGCCGAACTGCCAGTTGGGGTCGAGGCTGCCGGCCCGGACCATGGTGTTGTCGGAGATGGTGGTGGTGCCGACCGGTGTCGAGGTGAAGCGCTGCCCCACGTGGATGCCGCCGCCCTGGGCGATGCCGGTGTCCACCACGCGGTTGCCGCTGACGGTGTTGTCGTGACCGCCGTAGATCGCGATGGCGTTGGCGAGGATCTGCAGGGACACGGTGTTGTTGGAGATCGTGTCGTTGGCGTCGGCGCCGATGGCGGAGTCCGCCCAGGTGGCGATGCCGTCGTCGCCGGTGTTGCGGATGTCGCTGTTGGTCACCTTCGAATTGGTGACGCCGCCATGGAAGTTGATGCCGTCGGCGGTGGTGTCCCGGATGCGCATGCCGGTGAACGTCAGTCCGTCCATCGGTCCGTCCATCCAGGCGCCGACCTTCATGTGGTCGATCCACAGGTTGGAGACGGTGGAGCTGCTCATCGCGCCGCCGATGCCGTTGACCTGGGCGCTGTCGTCGCGTTCCTGCACATTGCCGAAGATCGCGAAGTTCTGCAGACGGACACCGGTGCTCGCGTTGGGCGCGGAGTTGCCGTAGAAGCCGGGGGCCGTGCCGGTGACCGTCGAATACCACATGCCGGCGCCGGCGATCGTGACGTTGTTGACGCTGATGTGGCCGGGGATGTTGAAGGTGCCCGGCGGGATCCACACGGTGCCGCCGGGGCCGGCCGAGCTGATCGCGGCGTTGAACGCGCTGGTCGCGTCGGCCACGCCGGTCGCGTCGGCGCCCTTGCTGGTCACCGAGACCGAGCCGGAGGGGGCGGTCAGGGCGGCGCCGACCTGCTCGAAGTCGGCGAAGTCGATCGTGTAGGAGGAGGCGGTGTCGCCCGCGTCGACCTGGAGCTTGAAGGTCGTGCCCGCCGGATAGGTGGTGGAGAACAGGCGGTGGGCCTCGTCGTAGAAGTGGTGCGGGTTGCTGCCCGGTGTGTTGGTGAAGGGGTAGCTGCCGTAGTACCAGCTGTAGGCGTTGGTCAGGGTGAAGTCGGGCTGCTTGACGCCGTTGACGTACAGCGACAGCGCGGCGGTGTACACCGAGCCGCCCGAGGTGTCGGGAATGCTGTAGCGGAAGTTGATCGAGTTGGTGGCCACCGGCGTGGTGAACGTGACGTACTGGCCGGTGCCCTGGAGGGTCGTCGCCTTGCGGTAGGACGCCTCGTCGGCGAGCTGGCCGGCGGTGTAACTCGGGCCGATGTTGGTGCCGTTGGTGGCGGAGTTCTCCGCCTGCACCTCGACGTAGGGCAGGCTCGCGCCGCTGCCGCCGGTGGCGGTGGACGCCGCCGAGGCGGGTGGTGCCGCCAGAGCGAAGACGCCTACGGCGGCCAGCATCACGGTGCTGACCGCCCAGACGAGGGCTCGTCTCAGATCTCGGATGGAATGGAACACGTGCCACTCCTTTGATCACGAAATGCCGCAACTGTTCCGCGGGCATCGCCAGGGAGGGGAGGGAGACGGGGGGTTGGTGACGATGTATGGGGGACCGTAATGTCATAGACATGATCACGCAATAACTAGACAGAACTCTGCAACAAACAAAAACACGGCCCGCAAGATCTCAGGCGGGCCGTGCATATGCCGGCGCCGCCGGACGGAGGGTCCGGCGGCACCGTGGGGAGGGTGGGGTCGGAGGTCAGGCGGCCCAGACCTGGAACGTGGAGAACTGGGCCGCGGGCCAGCCGTTGTTGGCGGTGACGGTGACGCGGTAGTAGCGCTGGGCGGTGGCGGGGAAGGTGAGCGTGACGGTGTTCCCGGTGCTCGGGTCGAAGGTGAGGGCGGCCGAGGACTTCAGGGTGGTGAAGGCGGTGCCGTCGGTGCTGCCGCCGAGCGTCAGGGTCTGGGTGCGGGCGCCCCAGGCGGCGGGCAGTTGCAGGACCGCGCGGGAGGCCGTCCGGGCCGAGCCCAGGTCGACCTGGACCCACTGCGGGAACGCGTTGTTGGCGCTCTCCCAGTAGGTGTTCTGGTTGCCGTCCGTGACGTTCGAGGACGGGTACACGTCGTTGTGGCTGGACTCGCCGGTGGGCTTGCCCACGGCGAGATCGGTGCTGGGGGTGTCCGAACTCGCGGCGAAGGCAAGGTAGTTGAGGTTCCAGCCGCCGGTGTCCTGGTCGAGCGTCAGAACCTGTCGGCCGGCGGGCAGTGTCACCCGGGTGGTCACGGTGGACCAGGTCTGCCAGTCGCCGGTGGCGGGCAGGTCGACGGCTCCGGTGAGGTTCGTGCCGGAGGCGTCCGACAGGTGCAGCGCGCCGGTCACCGCGGTCGGGGCCGCGACCCGGAGGCCGAGGGTGTAGGTGCCGGCCGTGGCGACGTCGACCGTGTAGCGGAACCACTGCCCTGGACCGGTCCAACCCAGGTTGTGACCGCCCCCTGTGTCCGAGGTGTTGTCGAGGTCGACGCCGTCGGCCCGGTAGGAGTTGGCGTTGCCGTTGACAGAGGTGACGTTGTACGCGACGCCCTGGCCGCCGGTGTCGTAGTCCTCCGCCTGGACCGTTCCAGGCACGGCGGCCGGGGTGCCCCCGTAGGGGCCCTCGGGAGCGGGCGGCGGCCAGTGGTTGTCGCTCAACGTGGCGGTGAAACCGGTGGAGTTGTTGACGAAGGCCGAGGTGCCGGGGTCGAGTCCGGTGACCGTGTTGCCGGTGATCGTCGCGGAGCCGGTGGGCGCGGGGTAGAACGGCGGTGAGATCGAAATGCCGTTGCGGCCCGGGCAGTTGACGGTGTTGTCCTGGAGCAGGGTGTTGGTCGAGGTGGAGAAGCCGATCCCGTCGTAGAGGGAGTCGGTGACGGTGTTGCCGGCCACCGTCACCTTGTCGACGGTCCCGACGTTCTGTCCGTCGCCGCCGTTGCCGATGTGCAGGGCGGGCTGGCCCTGGCTGTAGGCGTTGCCGCCGGAGCGGACCACGGCGTTGCCGGTCACGGTCGCGGAGAGCAGGTCACTGCCGTTGACGCCGAAGCGTCCGGCGCCCAGACCGATGTAACGGGCCGTGTCGCCAACGTAGTTGTCCTTGACCAGGTGGCCGCTGCCGCCGTAGATGCCGACGCCCTTGCCTCCCCAGGGCGCGATCGAGGTGTTGTCGCTGACGGTGACATTGGTCATCGGGCTGTAGTAGGTCTTGGAACCGTCGCTGTTGGTGTTGTAGTTCACCGAGTTGATGGCGATCGCGTCGTCCCCGGTACCGCGCACGAAGTTGTTGGTGACGGTCAGGTCGTTGCCGGTGTCCGCGCCCAGAGACACGTTGTTGACGTTGATCCCGTCCGCCCAGACCGACGTCAGCCTGCTGTTCCTCACCGTCCCGCCGGTGCCGGAGGCCCAGAAGCCCGACATGGTGTGCTGGGTCCAGATGCCGTCGGCCAGCCAGTCGGTGCCGGTGGTGTCCATCGCACCGCCGTCCCCGCCGATGGTGCTCCGACTGACGGCGTTGGCGTCGATGTGGAAGTCACGCACCGTGCAGGAGGTCAGGTCGAACAGGGCTGCCAGGGGTGTGGAGTTGGGGACCGGGACGTCACGGTAGACCGTGCTGTACCAGAGCCCCGCGCCCGCGACGGTGATGCCCTGCGCGGTCAGTCCGGCGGTGCCCTTCACATAGAAGGTGCCCTGCGGGATCCACAGGATCTTGCCCTGCTGCTCGGCCTGGTCGATGCAGTTCTGGATGGCGGCCCGGCTGTCCACCGACTGGCTGTCGGCCGCGCCGTTGGTCGGGGTGCTGTCCGCCACGGCGCCGCAACTCGTGATCGAGATCGAGTCGGCCGGCTGTGCCTTCGGCGCCGGCGGGTTCTCCACGTCGACGGAGTCGATGTCGTAGAAGGACGCGCTGTTGGCGGAGTCCTTGCGCAGTGAGAAGGTGGCGCCGGCCGGGATCGGGTCCCCCGTGACGAAGGTGTGCGACTCGTCCCAGAAGACCCTCGGATCGCCGTCGGCCGGGTTCTGGTTGTCGCTCGTGTTGTAGTTCCCGTTGCCCTCGTACACCCAGCTCTGCAGCGAGTTGAGGTTCAGCGCCTGCCGGAACACGCCGTCGACGTACAGGTTCAGTGTCGCGGTGGTGCCACCGCCGGACGCCGAATCGGGGATGCTCGCGCGGACGTTGAGGAAGGAGATGGGTCGGCCGGTGGTGTTCGTCCACTGCACCGACTGGCCTGTGCCGTCCAGATGGACGTAGGAATGGCCTGAGGCCTCGAGGGCTGCGCTGGAGTACTGGGTCGTCGGGGCCGAGGTCAGCGAGCGGACGACCGCGCCTGCGGTGGGGGTTCCGGCTTCGGCTTCGTCGACCTCGAACGGGGTTGTCGCGCCCGCCGTTGCACTCGCTGTGGCCGGGTGAACTGCCGTTGGGTGCGCCGCCGCCCTGGTCGGCGGCGACTGCTGGGTGGCGGCGGCCGGTAAGACGGATACGCACATCGCGCCGACGGTGGCGACTACGGCCACCGCCAGTCGCCGGGGTCTGAGGATCGTCAGCATCTGATGCTCCTTCACGGAGTGGGGGGAACCGGCGCCCCGACCGTACAGAGCCCGCATCCAGCCCGCTAGATTACGACGAAACAAAGAATGAATTACGCAAGCCGATGCAAGTTTCTTGCACTGTCACGCAATTTATGAATGTTGCGCGTTGCTACACCTCGTTGAAGCCGCGTGCCGCGTCGTAGATGTCCAGCTCGATGACGACCACGAAGAAACTCGTCACGACGAAGTGGACCATCACGCGGTCCTCCCAGGCCGAACGCGTCACGGTGTCGGTGGTGTAGACGAGGTGACTGTCGTCGCCCTCGGGATCGGCCACGATCCGGTCGACAAGGCGCTCGAACTTCTCCCGGTCAGAGGCCGGCATGTACTCACGGAACCGCGCGACCTGCTCGGTGAACTGCACTCGTCTCTTCATCGCGGCAGGATCATACGGACGTGGGGAAGACCTCTGCCGGGATTATTACGACGGTCTCCTCGGCTACGACGCCGAGTCCTTCCTGCTGCTCGCCGCCGCGTAGGCCTGGGCCGGGGTCATCGGCACACCGTTCAGGGACACGGTCTTGTACGGGCTGACCTTGGCGCAGGTCTTGGACTGGTCGGCGGTCGAGGCGTTGGCGTTGGAGACGGCCGCGTGGGTGTCGGCGGGGGCGGCGGACGAGGAACCGCTCGAGAGCGTCGTGCCGGTGGGCCAGTCGGCGCCGATGACGAGGGTCAGGCCGCTCGCGCTGCTCTGGGTGAGGTGTGCGGCGGACAGGCCGAGGGCGGAGGCCACCGTCTGGGCCTCGGCCTTCTCGCCGGGGCCGTAGGTGAGTTTGGTGGTCGCCGCCTGTTCGGGTGCGTTGCCGGTGCTGGTGCCGGGGCTGAAGCCCTTGGTGATGAGGGCGTTGGCGATCACGGAGGCGCGTCCGCCGATGGTGGTGCCGTTCTCCACCTTTACGGCGACCTCGGCGGCCGGCACGGTGGCGGGCGCGGTCGTGGAGGGCGAGGAGGATGCTTTCTTCTTGCCGCTGCCCGAACTCAGGGACTGGTCGTTGGCGATGGCCGCGAACAGGGACTTGGCACCGGCCGCCGGGACGACCCGGTCCGCGTTGGCCGGGTCGGCACCGGTCTGCATGGTGGTGAAGGTCATCCGCTTCGACGGGACCTTGTCCAGGTCGGTCGCCAGGTCCACGAGCTTGCCGACGCTGCCCAGTCCGGTGTCGACGGTCAGGGCCTTGGTGGCGGCGTCGGCCAGGGAGTACACCTTGGCGGGATTGGCCAGCGTGCCCGCGCTCTTGAACTTGCGGATCATCGCGCTGAGGAACAGGTGCTGGGAGACGGTACGGCCCAGGTCGCTGCCGTCCCCGAAACCGTGCCGGGAGCGCACGAACTCCAGTGCCGCGGTGCCCTTGAGGGTGTGGGTGCCCTTGGCCAGTTTCAGGTGCGAGTAGGTGTCGTAGACGTTGTCGCTGACGCAGACCGAGACCCCGCCGACCGCGTCGGACATCTTCACCACGCCGGCGAAGTCGAGCATCACGAAGTGGTCGATCGTGATGCCGGTGAGCTGGTGCACGGTCTTCACCTGGCACGCCGGGCCGTACTGGAGCGCGCTGTTGATCTGCCCGTAGTAACCGGCCGTCGCCTGGCTGCTGTCCGGGTCCTTGCAGGCGGGCACCTGGGTCATCGTGTCGCGCGGCACGCTCATCACGGTGGCGTTGGAGCGGTCGGCGGAGACGTGCACCACCATCTCCACGTCCGCGTTGTGGCCGACGGTCGAACTCCCGGAGCCGCAGCCGCCGCCCAGTTTGCAGTCGGCCGCGTTGTTCCGCCCGTCCGAACCGATCACCAGCAGGTTGATCGGTGTACGGCCGAAGGCGTCGGCCTTCTCCTTGCCTCCCGCGCCGTCGTCGAGCGCGACACTGTTGATGTTGCCGTTCAGGTGCTGCCAGAGCCAGGTGCCGACTCCGGCGGTGACGAGGATGAGCGCCGAGACCGTGATCAGGGCTATGCGGGCGGCCTTTCGGCGCCGGGCCACCGGTTTGGCCCGGCGTCGCGAGCGATGGCCGCCGCTCCTCGCCGCCTGCCGCGCCGCGGCCCTCCCGGCGGGTGGCCGATGGGCCGACCCTTCGTCCGCTCTGCGCGGGCGTGGCATGCCGGAGCGATCCCTCGTGGCCGCACGGCCGGACCTCTCGCCCCGGGGGTCGCTCATCCACCACTCCCTACGCTGTCCTCGACACCGGCACCGACCGCCGCCCCGACGGGCGGCACCGACGGGCCGAGCCGCACGTCAGGGCCCAGCCCACGGGCCGGATGATTGCGCAATATAGCAACTGTCATCACTTCCGCCTCTGGGCTCCCCCTTCCGCGGTCCCCAACTCGGATCGGGCGAGGCCCTGTTCGGCCGCGCAGCCTCTCGCCTGCCCTACCGCGCAACGGCTTTCCCGGCCTTCGCCCAGTTGGCGTGCAAGCGGTCCAGGTACGACTGCGCCTGGCTGCCCGGTGTCGCACCGCGGGCGAAGGCGAGCATGTTGCCCGCGCCGGTGTTGTAGCCGAGGGCGAGGAGGTCGTCCTTGCCGAGGGAGGTGTGGCGGGTCGTGGGGAGTTGGGCCGCGAGGTCGTGCAGGTACCAGGCCTCGGCCTCGATGGCGAGGTCGCGGTCGTCGGGGAGTTCGTCCCAGCTGCGGTCGGCGAAGTCCCGGCCCCGCTTGACCTCGTCGAAGGTCGCGCGGTGCATGTTGGCGATACCGAAGGCCGCGTCCGGCTTGGACCGCTGCCAGGCCCGCTCGAAGGCCGCGTCGTGCGGCTTGTACGCCTCGTTGTAGAGGATCGCCATCACCAACTGGGCGCTCACCCCGGCCTGTTGGGCCCTGGCGCGGACTTGGGGCGCGTAGGCGGCGGGGTCGTAGGAAGAGGCGGTGACCCGAGGTGAAGGACTGGCCGAACTCCTCGGTGAGGCCGATCCGGACGCCCCCGGCCCGGTCGAGGGGCGCGGAGTCGCGGCCTGCGGGGTGTCGGCCGCGCGTACGAGGACGTAGACGACGACCGCGAAGACCACGAGCGCGAGCCAGCGGCGCCGGGACCGGGGTTCGGCCATCTCCCGCCTTCTCTCGGGACGGCGTGCACATCCGGGACCGAACGTACCGCAGGCCCTTCCCCTGGGCAGATGTCCCCCCATCACCGGGAATTTGGCGAGAACCAGTACTCTGCCGCTCGCGTCATACGGCAGTGTGCCGATGGCCTGAACTGTGGGGGGACCACGTGAGCGGTGAAATCTACTTCAGCAACAACTACCGTGATCTGTGCGTGCGCAACGGAACGGGGGCCGGTTTCCAGTTCGAGTTCTCGTGCGCCCGCTGCTACGACACCTGGCGTTCGCCGTTCGAGGCGTACGTCGGTGAGCGGGCCGCCACCTGGCTCGGCAAGGGCGTCGATGTGGCCTGGAGTCTGCTGGGCAGCGCGGGCCGGGGAGTGTCGTCCGCGGCCGACGGGCTCGCGGGCGCCGGCTGGGGACAGGCCCGTGACCACGCCTTCCAGCAGGCGATCGACAACGCTGAGGGGCACTTCAACCGCTGCGCGCGCTGCACCGACTACGTCTGCGGACGCTGCTGGAACGCGGCCCAGGGCCTGTGTCTGCGCTGCGCGCCCGACACCGCGGCCGAGGCCATGGCGGCCCAGCAGCGCGGCCTCAACGACATGGCGTCCCAGCGGGCCTACGCCGCGGGCCAGCAGGCCGGGCAGGGCTACGACCCCTCCACACCGCGGCAGTTGGTGTGCCCGCAGTGCCGGACCGAGACCCACGGCGCCGCCTTCTGCTCCGGCTGCGGTTATCACCTCGCCCAGTCCACCGCGTGCGCGTCCTGCTCCGCCGTGGTGCCGGACGGCGCCGCGTTCTGCCCGGGGTGCGGAACACGGCGGTAGCGCGGTCGGCGGTGTTACGGATGCCCAAGTCCGCGATGAGGCGCGGCAGTTCGCAGTTCGCGGGGGCGAAGCACAGTCGGCGCTCCCGATTCCCGACCCGTGCCGCTCGGCACGGGTCGGGAGCGGTCACAGATGGGCGGTCACGGCGGGCAGCAGGTCCTGGAAGGTGCGGCCGGCCGCGGGTTCGCCGATCGCCTTCAACTGCCAGCCGCCACCGGCTCGGTAAAGTTTCGCCATGATCTGGGCCGTGTAGGTGCCACCGCCGCTGAGGGTGTAGCGGGCCAGTTCCTGTCCGGTGGTCTCGTCGATGAGCCGGCAGAAGGCGTTCTGCACCTCGGCGAAGGTCTGTCCGGTGAACGAGTTGACCGTGAAGACGATCTGGTCGATGTGGACGGGGACGCGGCCGAGGTCCACCAGGATCGTCTCGTCGTCACCGGTGCCGGCCCCGCCGACCAGGTTGTCCCCGGTGTGGCGGACGGAGCCGTCATTGCTCGTCAGATGCTGGAAGTAGACGACGTCGACCGACTCCCGGCCCGCGAAGAGCAGGGCCGAGGCGTCCAGGTCGATCTCGCGGGGACCGGTCAGCTTGGCCAGGAATCCCTTGCGGGGCGCGGCCTGCCAGCCGAGCCCCATGCGTACGGACGTCAGGGCACTGCCGTCGGACTTGCTGAGACTGACCTGCTGGCCCTTGCCCAGGTTGACGGACATGCGCGGTCTCTCTTTCTGCCGTTCGGCGGGCTGCTGGACGAGGAGTTCGGGGCCCGGGGTCGGACTTCTCAGACACCGACCCCGAAGTCGGCGGCGATGCCGGCCAGCCCGGCGGCGTAACCCTGCCCCACCGCGCGGAACTTCCACTCCGCGCCGTTGCGGTAGAGCTCGCCGAAGACCATGGCGGTCTCGGTCGACGCGTCCTCGGACAGGTCGTAGCGGGCGAGTTCGGCGCCGCCGGCCTGGTTGACGACGCGGATGAAGGCGTTGCGGACCTGTCCGAAGCTCTGTCCGCGGGAGTCGGCGTCGTGGATCGAGACGGGGAAGACGATCTTGTCGACCTCGGCCGGTACGGTGGCGAGGTCCACCTTGAGGGACTCGTCGTCGCCCTCGCCCTCACCGGTGAGGTTGTCGCCGGTGTGCTCCACCGAGCCCTCGGGGCTCTTGAGGTTGTTGTAGAAGACGAAGTGCTGGTCGGAGGGGACCTTGCCCGACGCGTCGAGCAGCAGCGCGGAGGCGTCCAGGTCGAAGTCCGCGCCGGTCGTGGTGCGCACGTCCCAGCCGAGTCCGACCAGTACCGCGGTGAGGCCCGGCGCCTCCTTGCTCAGCGAAACGTTGCCGCCCTTGGACAGGGAAACACCCATGACTCGTCCCTCCACGCATGCCGACGATCCGGGTCCGAGGCACGGACCCGCAGCTAGAATCTACAACAGTGTAGAAATCCGCGGGAGGTCGGCACCGCCGGTCGGCCCCGCGTCGCTACGATGTGGCGATCGCGTCCCCGCGGCGGCAGGAGGAGAACGGAACGTGGCGAAGCCGGATCCGCGTCCCCCGCGCCGGGCACAGGGCGCGCTGGAGACGCAGGTGCTCACCGTCCTGCACACCGCCGGGACGCCGGTGACCGCGGCCTGGGTGCAGGAGCACCTGGACGCCGATCTCGCCTACACGACCGTGATGACCGTGCTGATCCGTCTGCTGGAGAAGCAGGCCGTGACGCGCAGGCGGGAGGGCCGCTCGTTCGTCTGGTCGCCCGCCGCTGACGAGGCGGGGCTCGCCGCGCTGAAGATGCGCAAGGTGCTCGATCGCGAGCAGGACCGCAGGGCGGTACTGGCCAGCTTCATCACCGCCCTGCCGGAGGACGACGAGCAACTGCTGCGCGCCCTGCTGGACCAGGCGGCCGACGAGCCCGACGAGTCGGCGGGCTGACGCCCCGTGGGTGTCTTCGTCCTCCTGCCGCTGCTCCTGCCGTTGACGGCCTGGCCGATCGCCCACCTCGCCACCCAACACCTCCACCCCCGCGCCGCCACGACCCTGCTGAGCGTCGTGGCCGCCGTCATGGCCGTGTGCAGCACCCTGTGCCTGGGCCTGCTGATGGTGGTCGGTACCGCCCAACTCCCCGGCAATCCACTGCCGGACGGCTGGTCGGACCCCGAGGTACGGGAGAGCGTGCCCCAGGACGAGATCGCGGGGAAAGCCGCAATTCCCTTGCTCCTGGCGGTGGTTGCGGGCTGCGGCCGGACCCTGTGGCGCCATGTCCGCGTACGGAGGCAGGCTCACGCGGCGCTCACCGGCCTGCGCGACACCCCGGTCGCGGTCCTCCCCGACGCCGAGCCGTACGCCTACGCCCTGCCCGCCGGTCCACGCGACCGGATCGTCGTGTCCACCGGCATGCTCGACCGCCTGGACAGCCGGGAGCGCCGAGCCCTGTTCGCGCATGAGCGGGCCCACCTCACCGCCCGCCACCACCGCCACCTGCTGATCGCTCAACTGGCCGCGCAGGCCAACCCGTTCCTGGTGCCGCTGCGCACGGCCGTCTCCTACGTCGCCGAGCGCTGGGCGGACGAGGAGGCCGCGCACCGTGTCGGCAGCCGCAAGGCCGTGGCCCGCGCGATCGGCAAAGCGGCGCTCGTCCCACGCGGCACGCCGGGACCGACGCTCGCGGGCCTCGCGGCGCCGGGCCCGCTCCCCCGCCGTGTCGCCGCGCTGCTGGCGCCGGCGCCTCCGGCACGCACCTGGCCGCCGCTGTTCACCGCCGTGGGCCTGGCGCTCTGGAGCGCCGCGGCGGGTGCGGCCCTGTCCGCGACGTTCTCGGCGAACTCGGCGGTGACCCTGCTGCTCCTGCTGCACGCGGCGACTCCGCTGTAGCGACGGCGCACGCGGTTGCGCCCCACAGGCAGCAAGATTCCGACAAGGTTCCGGCAAGAACACCTCTCCATCGTCGTCACGTGCACCGAGCGCATCCGCGCGGGGGACGTGGGACAAAGGAGAGGGAATCAATGCGAGCAACACGACGGACAAGCCTGGCTTCGTTCGCGGCAGTGGCGGCGCTCGCCGTCCCGGCACTGGTGGTGGGCAGCCCGGGAACGGCGTCGGCCGCGTCCGACACGGCCGCCGCCGAGGTCCCGTGCACCGGCTTCACCAACGTGAGTCTCGGTGGCGACTGGTACCTCCATGTGCCGTCGGCGGGTTCGGGAAACTACAACTGCGTCGTGGTCCGGGGGATGAAAGGCCTCCCCGTACTGGTCGTGCAGGAGAGCCTGAACGCCTGCTTCGACCAGAACATCGCGGAGGACCGGGACTTCGGCCCCGCCACCGAGCAGGCGGTGCGGAACGCCCAGACGCAGATCAACAACAACTGGCACTCCCACGTGGTGGACGTGGACGGCCGTTTCGGCCCCATCACCAGCTCCTACTTCCACTTTCAAGCATACGACTACTCCAACGGCCAGAACGGCAGGCACACGGGCGTCTGTTACTACTGACGCTCCCTGACGTCTCCGCGCGCCGGCCCGGCCGGCAGGCCGAGCCGGCGCAGCCGGGCTCGGACGCCGTCCGAGTCCGGTACGCCGAGTTCGTCGAGGATGTCCGCCGCGCTCCGGGCGGCCCGCTGTGCCGCCTGGGCCTCGCCGGCGGCCCGGTGGCTCTCGCCGAGGTGGACGAGCACGTCGGCCTCGAAGTAGCGGTCGCCGAGGCTGTGGAAGAGCGCGACGGCGTTGCCGTAGCAGTCCGCGGCCCTTCGGTGGTCGCCGAGGTGCTGGTGGGCGTAGCCGAGGCTGTCCCAGGTGTCCGCCTGTCCGTCGCGGACGCCGAGTTCGGTGAAGAGCTCCAGCGCCCGCCCGCACAACTCCACACACCGCCGGTGGTCGCCGAGCTGCGCGTGGTACCAGCCGACCGCGTTCAAAGCCCGCGCCTGTCCGGCCCGATGGCCCAGGGACGTGTACTGGTCGAGGGCCTCCTGGGCGCAGGCCAGGGCTTCGGGACAGGCGTCCCGCCGGGCGTGCAGGCGGGCCAGGTCGAGGTGGGTGTGCGCCACTTCCGTACGGTCGTCGAGGGCCTTGTGGAGGTCCAGGGCGCGGGCGAGGTGGGTGAGCGCGTCGTCCAGACGTGTCAGGCGGGTGTACGCACGGCCGAGGCCGCGGTGGGCGTCGGCTTCGCCGACCGGGGAAGCCGAGCGGAGTGCGGCGTCCAGCGCGGCCTCCTGCGCCGCGGCCCAGTCGGACCAGTGGCCGCGGCGCTGCAGAAACGTGCTCAGGGCGCGGGTCAGCTGCCAGACCGGGGCATCCGGCGCCCGCGTGGCGGTGCCCGACCGGTGCACCACCGCGAGGAGTACCTGGTGCTCGGCCGTGCACCAGGCAAGGGCCGCTCCGTGGTCCGCGGCGTGTTCGGGGGAGACGCCGGGCACCACGGGCGGCAAAGCGATCGGGTCGCGGTGCGGATCCAGCATGCGGTCGGCGGAGTGGGCGGAGTGCAGATAGTGGCCGAACACGCGGTCGTGGGCGGCGCGCGTCTCGTCGGCCGCGTCCGCGGTGCCGGCGAGTTCGGCGGCGTACATCCGTAAGAGGTCGTGGAGTACGTATCTGCCGCGCGAGTACTCCGTGGCCAGACAGCTGTCGGCCAGCACGGTCAGCAGTCGGTCCGCGCTGTGGACGGGGAGCCCGGCCAGGCTCGCGGCGGCGGCCACGCCGATGTCCGGCCCGGGGTGCACGCCGAGGAGCCGGAACATCCGGGCGGCCTGCGGGCTCAGGGTCCCGTACGACCAGGAGAAGACGGTCCGTACGTCCGCCCGGGTGTCCTCGTCGCCGAAGCTGTCCAGCCCGTCGGGTGAGGCCTGGGCGTCCCGGAGTTCGGCGGCGAGCCGGGCCAGGCCGAGCCGCGGCTCGATGGCCGCGCGGGCCGCCACGATCACCAGGGCCAGCGGCAGCCGCGCGCAGCGGCTCACGATCTCGTCGACCGCCAGCGGTTCGGACATGACACGCTCGGCCCCTATCCGGCGGGCGAGCAGCCGTCGGCACTCCGCGGCGGGCAGCACGTCCAGGACGAGGCTCCGGGCGCCTTCCAGGGCGATCAGGCCGGAGAGCCGGTTCCGGCTGGTCACCAGGGTGAAGCAGCCCGGACTGCCGGGGAGGAACGCCCGCACCTGTTCGGCGTCGCGGGCGTTGTCGAGCATCACCAGCATCCGCCGTCCCGCCAGCAGGCTCCGGTACAGCCCGGTCTGCGCCTCCAGGCTCACCGGCATGTGCTGCGGGAGCACGCCCAGTGCCTCCAGTAGTCGGGGCAGTGCCTCCGCCGGGGTCACGGGCGGCCGCGAAGGCTCGAAGCCGTGGAGGTTGACGTAGATCTGGCCGTCCTTGAACCAGTCGGCCACCCGGTGCGCCCAGTGGACGGCCATCGCTGTCTTCCCCACGCCCGCGGTGCCGGAGAGGGTCGAGACCACCGCCACCGCGGGACTGCCGATGCCCTCCGCGAGGATCTTGTCGAGCCGGGCCAGCTCCTCCTCCCGGCCGGTGAACGCCGGTACGTCCAGGGGCAGTCGAGCCAGAACCGGCGTGGACCGGGGCCGCGCCGCGGGCGGCGGAGCCGTGGCCCGACCCGGCTCGTAGGCACCTTGCAGGATCGCCCGGTGGATCTGCCGGAGCTCGGTCCCGGGGTCGGCGCCGAGCTCCTCGGCCAGCCGCTTCCGTACCTCGGCGAAGCACCCCAGGGCCTCGGAGCCGCGCCCCGCCTCGTACAGCGCCCGCATCAGCGCGGCCACCAGCGGCTCCACGAGCGGGTGTTCGCCGATCAGCTCGGGCAACCGGCCGATCACCACCGCATGGTTGCCCACCGCCGTCTCCGCGTCGGCCCAGGCCGTGACCGCGTCCAGCCGCTGCCGCTCCCAGGTGTCGCGCATCCGCGACACCCACTCCCCCGACAGTCCGGTGAGCGGCTCCCCGCGCCACAGGTCCAGGGCCTCGCGGAGCATCCTCACCTGGTCGGCGTCGCTCCGGCCGGCTCTGCGGGCGTCGGCGACCAGGCGATGGAACCGGTGGAGGTCCACCTCGTCGGAGTCGGTGTCCAGCACGTAACCGCCGCCGCGCCGCAGCAGGCCCGGCGGGCGAACGCCCCCGGTGGCTGCCAACACCTGCCGGATACGGGCCACATGCGCGTACAGCGCCGAACGCGACCCCTCCGGCGGCTCCTCACCCCACACCCGCCTCATCAACGTCTCGAGCGGCACCGCCCGTCCGGCGTCCACCGCGAGCGCCGCCATCACACTCCGCCGCTGCGGAGGGCCTACGTCGACGGGGCCGCGGCCCACTATCTCGACGGGCCCGAGAAGTCTGAACGTCACCACGACAACCCCCGGCGATCGGACGCGCGCACCGTCCGCACTCTGCCCTGGCCGGTCAGCCCTTTCACCGGCGTCGCCCTGTCGACGCCTCCCAGGCACCAGGTCACGACACACGCTACGCACGCGTAAGACAGCCCGACAAGGTTCCCGCCGGTCAGGTCTTCCCCACGGGAATCTCCTCCTGGCCGAACGTCCTGCTCCCCAGGCGCTCCCCGAAAACGATCAAAGGGGCCGCTTCAGATCTCTCTGAAACAGCCCCTGATCCACGACTTCGAAAAGTCGGGACGACAGGAAAACAGGCATCTTCCTTGAAGGCGCTCTGCAGTGAACCAAGCACTGGTCGGGAGATCTCCTGCCGGAAGGCTCGCAGGGCCTTGGTGCCGAGGGCGAAGTCCCCCACCAAGGTCCGTCGGACGCCCTTAACGGGGACTGGGGCCGACCGGGTCCGTGAAGCCTATGTCTCCGAAAGCCTGGGCAGCCCACTGCCGGACTGTTGGATGCTCGTCCAAGTACGCATCGGCGAGAAGAGAAGGACCGAAGACGTCCTGTAACAGCTTGTCCCGGAATTCACGGGAGAGCCTGTCCCGGTCCGCGGCCAGCTGTCGCAGAACGCGAGCGAGCAGGACATGCCGGTTCGCGTCATTCTCTGGGCGGCTGTAGTCAATGACTCTGAGACATGTCTCGTAGGACTGCTGGAGTTCTTCCGTGGTCGTGGGACCACTGGAAGCCATCCACAGCGCGAGGATGGCCTGCGCGGCGGAGACGGCTCGTCCGCCGGACGGGACGCCGAACGCCGTGGTGGCGTCGGTGCCTTCGCGGCCCGCTGACGCCGCCACGTCCAGGGCCTCGATGATCGGCAGCAACGCGTGCCATGCGATGTCCTCGGCAAAATCACAGGTGAAGTAGCTTTCCCGGCGGAGGTCTTCCACCGACGCATGACTCCATCCCACCCACCCCTCCACGTTCTCGGGGTGGCTGTTGGAGACCCAGAAACCCTCGGGGTCGGGCGGCGTCCAGGGGGCGATGCTCAGAGAGATGTCCCGCTCTCCGAGCGTCCAGGTGCGTTCGAGGCGTAGCCGGGGGGCCAGGCTGGCCCATCCCTCGATGGTGAACTGGGAGCGCCAGAGCATCGCATGGCAACGCCAGTCGTGCTTGACCGACGGGGTCTGAGGGAACAGGTCGCGGCCGGTGACCGGTTCGGGGTGGCCTGCCATGAGGATGAGAACGACGAGGTTCGCCGAGTATGCGGCGTGCCGTGCGGGCATGCTGACCTGCTCCGGGCCGTAGCCTTCATGGCCGCCGTCCTTCCAGGGGGCGAGGGCGCCGCGGAAGGCGGTGAGCAGGACCTCCCGGGCCAGGGCGCGTCGGTCCACCGGAAGCCGTTGCATCAACGAGGTGAGAAAGTCGATGATCTTCCCGCGGATGGTCAGCGGGGAGAAGGACAGCAGCGCGCGAAGGAATCCATCGTCTCCACTGTGCCGCCTGCGCGCTGAGGCGACCAGGGCGAGGTCATCGAGTTCGCGAACGGTAAGGCGCGCCACCAGATATTCACCGAAGGTGGCATGCAGAAACTCGCACGAGGTGAGCCTGACGTCGTTGCGCAGGGCCTGTGCCTCGTGGATGAAGAAGAAGCGGCCGACCAGCGTCTGCGCGGGGGTGGCTGCGGCATGGAATCCCGTCGCACCGCGGGGTGTGACAATATCGCCGAGCATGGCGACGAGGTCGCCGGACAGTTCGTCCTCCGCTGCCCACTGCCGACCTCGGTTGAACATCGTGAACGCGGCGACCGACAGCAGTAGCAACTCCTCCTCGACCGCGGTCTGCAGGGGGCCTGTGTGCAACTCGGGCCGGGTCTTGCGGACCTCACGCTCGGCGAAACTCGTGAGGATCCGCTCGTAGAGGTCTGCCTCGTCGAGGCCCTCGCCGTAGCGCTGGAGCGCGTTGCCGGCAAGATCGTAGAGGGCCAGCATCATCAGCAGCAGCGGCTGGGCCGCGAGGTCCGGCTGGAGCAGCACCACGCTCGCCGGGAGCGCGTTCAGCCCGTGCTCCGTCAGGTAGGCGGAGTTGTGGTTGTTCCAGACCGTCAGCCAGCGTTCCACCTGGCTCTCGGAGAACGCCTCCAGCCTCAGAGCCACGGCTCCCGACTGCGGGATCCGGGCCCGGTCGGCGACGGCGGTACGGCTGGTGACGATCACGGCCACCGGCCGTCCCTGGTCGGCCTCCCGCTCCTGAAAGCGGGTGATCTGTTCCAGATAGTCGGTCTGGCCGGTTCCGGTGGCCTGCAGGAGTTCGTCGAAGCCGTCCAGCAAGACCACGGGGAGCGCATCGCCGGCCGACCGAGCCAGCACCGGCCAGGAGAGATTCTCTCCGGTGGCATCGCGGATCGCGTACTCGATCTGGGACTGCAGATCGGTGTCCGCCGGCACTTCCCGCAGCGAGACCCTGATCGTCAGGAAGTCGCGGGCGGGTAGACGGGCGGCCAGCGCCATGGTCAGCACGGACTTTCCCGATCCGGGCTGCCCGAGTACGACCAGCGGGCCCTCTGTGGCGCGGGCCGAGGTCAGATAGCCGGCCAGGAACTCCTGCACGTCTTCCTGCACGGGGAACTCCTGCCACCAGGACTCCCGGTCCAGCCGGGCGGAGACCGTGGCGGGGGCCGCGCGGTAGCGATGGTTGATGTAGGCGACAGCCAGGGACGGAATGGTCAGGCCCGCGGGCACCTCTCCGGTCGCTACGATCGGCCGCTCCAGGGTGTTCCGGTACCGGCGGGCCAGAGCCTCGCGCCGGTCGTCCGGAGAAGCACCGGACGCGATCTCGCCGAGGACTTGCCCCAACCCCTCCAGTCCGGTGTGCAGTTGCCGGAGCTGTTCATGGACCGAGCCGAGGCCCTGTCGGTGCGTCCAGAACGCCACCTCGGGGAACTCGGCGGCAAGCCGCCGCAGGTGCTCCTCGTAGCCGCGAAGGGCGAGCGCTGGTATCTCGTCGGCCAGGCAGCCGTTGAAGCCGGCCTGCATGTCGGGGCTGACCGCGTTCCAGGCATCGAGCCCTTGCACATAGGTGCTGATCCGGGCACTGACGGAGGCGTAGAACCGCCGCAGTTCGTCGGACGGTGCTTCCCCGCCGAACGGCAGGCACTCTCCGGGCACGCTGGTGTCACGGAGAATGCCGGCAAGGTCTCCCAGCCTGTCCGAGGACGCCGACTCCCCAGTAGCCAGCACCACTTGGGAGGCTCGGCGCCGTGGGAGCGCTTCTCGGTCGAAGGGAAGCTCGACCGTGCTGAGTGCCTCGAAGTACGAGGTCAGAACGATGACCTTGTGCGCGGCCGTCAGCCGTTCGGTGCGGTCGATGCGGCTCAACCCGTGCAGCCGGTCTCGCAGGCGCCCCACTAACTGCCCGCTGACTGCGGCCAGTTCACCTTTCGCGTCGAAGAGATTGAGTGCAAGCTCGCTGCCGCCTCCGGTCGCCAACAGGAGGAGTCCGCCTGTCAGTCGGTCGATCGCCCTCACCAACGGGCTGTCGCCACCCAGCAGTTTGACGGCATCGGCGTAGCACAGTGCACGTGGCATGAACGACCCCCGTATGTGGACTGTCAGTGTCGAAGGGATGCGGGCTCGACAGTTTCGGTCTCTCTGGGGACGATAGATGACAGGAGCACTGGGTGGGCGCCTGACTACGGAGACGCCACAAGCCGACCTCGGTGGACAGCGCCCGGACCGACGCGCCGGTGCCTGCAGGGCAGTTGACGAGGAGGCTTTCCGCCGTGGAGGCGGTCTCGGTTCGGCCACCACATCGAAAACCCGAAAGGGCTCACTGATCCGGGCAATTCGCCGTCGCCCGCATGGCCGTCATCGCCTCGTCGAGGGAGTGATCCACCAGCAGCACACCGTCGACGCCGGTCACTTCGAAGACCCTGCGGATCACGCTGCTTTCTATGACGACACGCATCGAGCCGCCCAAGGCCCTGACGGCGTCCAGATGGGCCAAGAACGTGTTGAGCCCGGCAGAGTCCAGCAAGGCCGCCTCCTCGAAGACGACCACGTAGTGCACACGGCCCTGCGTCCGGAGATCTCGCAGCAGTTCGGCAACGAACCAGCTGCTCGCGTAGTCGAGCTCCCCGCCGAATCTCACCACGGCGCAGCTCTCGCAGAGCTGAGTGGACAACGTGATCGGGTCGGCGAGTCCGGGACCCGCCACGAAGTCGCCCTCTCCGCAGGACGACTTCGTCGCTCCGGACTCCTGCTCCGCGGTCGGATCAGGTGCACCGGCGGACGCACCGACTCGGCCATACAGGTGGGTCTCGATGTCCGTCCGCATCTCGACGGCCGACTGATAGCGGTCGTTCGGCTCCTTCACCAAGGCCCTCAGGGCTACGGCGTCCACCGCGGGCGGGATTCCGGCATCGAAGACGCTCGGTGGACTCGGGTCCGCGCGCATGTGCTGGTACGCGATCGCGACCGGGACGTCCCCGATGAACGGCGGGCGACCGGCCAGAAGTTCGTACAGCAGGCAGCCCGTCGAGTAGAGGTCGGAGCGGGCGTCGACCCGCTCACCCTTCGCCTGCTCCGGGGAGAGATAGTGCACCGTGCCTGTCATCGCGGCGGACCGTCTCGTCGAGACACCGACACCGCCCATCGCGCGGCCGATCCCGAAGTCTGTGACCTTGACCTGGCCCGTGCGCGTCAGCATGACGTTCGCTGGCTGAACGTCACGGTGGACGACACCCTTGCGATGGGCGTACTCGAGAGCCCGCAAGACCTCGACAGTGATCTCCAGGCACCGTTCGGGCGGCATCCTCCGTCCGGGGCGCAGCAGTTCCCGCAGGGTGACGCCGTCGACGTACTCCATCACGATGTACGGGACGCGGACGCCGTCGACGCAGTCCTCGCCTGCGTCGTACACCGCGACGATCGCGGGGTGGTTGAGTCGGGCGGCCGACCGGGCCGCCCGCCGGAACCGGGCCAGGACGGACGCGTCGTCGGCGAGGCCCGCCCCGAGCGTCTTCACAGCGGCGGTACGGCCCAGCCGGGTGTCACGAGCCCTGTGGACCTCGGTCGCCCCGCCCCGGCCGAGCAGATGACCTAGCTCGTACCGGTCGGCGAGCCGGAGAGGCCGCACGGTGCTCGCCTCTGCCTGCGGGACGGCGGCGATCGGGCCGGATCTCGGATCAAGCGGGCCGGCCGTGAGATCGAGAGGGCCGTTTCCGGCGAGGTCGCCCCGGGCCGAGTACGCGATCACCACCCGGTGTTCCAGTTCGGCCCACATCTGCGGGCGCTGCTTCAGGCGCGCGGCGCGCATCCGCTCGTAGACGTAGTGGTACAGGTCAGTGACAGTCACCAGGCCGTCCCGGTCGTGATCCGCCTCGCCCGAGCGCAGTCCCTCGATGAGCGCACCGGTGAAGTGGGAGGGTTCGGGGCCCAGTTCGTCGAGGCGGTCTCCCTCCCAGGCGTACTCGGTGCGGCTGGTCGCGGTGAGAACCGCCCGGCCGCGCCCGGCCAGCTCCTCTGCGACAAGCACGCTGTCGTCGCCCTTGCTGCCGGTCAGGAAGGCGCCGCTGTAGCAGCAGTCGAGCAGCAGCACGATCGATCTGGCGCGGCAACCGCGCATCTGGGCCTGTAGGAAGGCCGCGGACACAGCGGTAGAGGCGAGCAGTTCCCGGTCGGTGTCGCGTGCCGCGAAGAACAGTTCCCCGCTGTCGTTCTTGATGCCGTGGCAGGAGATGTGGAGCAGGAGCATTTGGTTCAGGCCGCGGTCACGGAAGAAGACTTCGATGGCGCGGTTCACCTCGTGGTGCCGGCCGTCGATGAGGCGGTGGACCTCGAACCCGCCGATCCGTGGGTCCCGGAGCACCTCGCCCAGCCCGTCGACGTCGTACTGGGGCGAGCGGAGCAGCCGCAGGCCCGGCTGGTCATAGCGGCCCGCGGCGATGAGCAGGGCGAAGCGACCTCCGGTCACGGCGGCGGTTTCAGGCCCGCTCGCCTGTTCCGGAACCGGACACCGGCCCGGGTTCGGACCCGGGGCCAACAGCTCGCGCCTCGGCGGGATGCGACTCGTGAGCGGCGATGAAGGCGTCGACCAACCGACGCTGATCCGTCGATGAGACGACCTGGAGTTCCAGGCTGTCCTCACCGAGCGTGATGCTGACCGTGCGAACGGGCCGGTGCTCGATCCACCGCTCAACCAGGCGCACGACCGCCCGGAGCGCGAACGGGGCCATGGTGACGGTCAGGGCGCCTAGGGAGATCACGTCACCGGGCTTGGAGCCACCCGGTGCCCGGTCCGTGCGGTCCAACTGGACGCGCTCGACGTCCAGTTCCAGGAGCCACTCACGCAACTGGAGGGTGAGACGGTCAAGTTCTTCCTGTTCGCTGTCCTCGCCGCCCTCCAGCAGGAGGCTCACCTCGCACACCGTGTCACCATTCACCGTGTCCCCACCCCCGTACGCGGCTGATGAGCGACAAGCCTAGTCAGTGAGCGGAAACCTGGCGCCCGATCGTCAACAAGGACGGACGACGCGTCTGGGCAGCTGCCTCAGCGATGCCACTGGTCACAGCCTTCTGACCAGCGCCAGGCTTCGGTCTTTCCCGTGGGCACGGATGAAGGCAAAGATTACGTTGATCGCGGTGGGCTGGTCCCGTGGGGAATCCTGCACGACACGTTGGAGACAATAGAGGCCACCGAGACGCACGTCCTCGGAGTCCTTGTTGCCGAGAGGCTCAACGGCGGCCATGTATCGATCGGTGATCTGTCCCTCTCGGGTAATGACTTGCTCACTGTTGAGCTGCTTGATCGATTTCCAGATGAAGCCGACAACGGCGATAGCGCTAAACGCCGCCAGCAGGGCGACAGTTCGCTCCAGCGTTTTCTACATCCTCATCCGCTCGCGAGGTGGTCGCAGCCCCTTCCGCCGCGCGAGCCGCTGCAGCAGGTCGCTGAGCGCTGCCCGGGCGCCTTGGTCATACGACTATTGGAGCTCCCTGGAACCAGGTACGCACGTTCAGACTGCCGAGAAGCCGAGTCCACCCGTGGTCCAGGTCCCCGCGACCCTACCCGGCAGATCATGTGACTGTCGGCTTGCCTGCTCGTTGGTCTCGGTCTGGGGCGGGGTGATCTGACGAGCGCGGAGTCGGTGCGGCTGAAGCCGTATCTGCCTCCGCCAGGCCAACGCGGCGGCCGATGGTCAACGGGATCCTGTTCCACCGCGATCCTGCGCGACGCCACCCACTGGGGCGAGGTCGTCGGAATCCCCCTCCACCTACCGCTCAGGATCGCCGGCCACGGTTCGCGGACTACCGCTCAGCGCTACCTGCCCCCGGACGTCCACAAGATCACAGCCGCGGGTACGACGCTCTCCGCACTCCTCGGCGTGCTGAATGCCCTTCCCACAACGACTGTCCTCACCCACTGAGTGCGGTCAAGGGACGCCGGACCCCAACCATGACCGAGGGGCGGCTTCGGATTCCTCCGAAACCGCCCCTCACCTGCGACTCCATAGAGTCGGGACGACAGGATTTGAACCTGCGACCCCTTGACCCCCAGTCAAGTGCGCTACCAAGCTGCGCCACGTCCCGGTCGCGTCGCACCCGGTCGGTCGGGTGAACGCGCAGGTAAACCTTACCGCATGCGCCGGGTCACTTCGGCGGCGTCGGGGTGTCGTGGGTGCGGTACATCGCCTGGATGTCCAGCTCCAGCTGGACGGTGGGGCCGACGACCGCGATGCCCCGGGCGAGCATGCTGCGCCAGTTCAACGTGTAGTCCTCGCGGTGCAGTTCGGCCGTGGCGAGGGCCGCGCAGCGGAGTTCCTCCGCGTAGCCGCCGTTGACGGTGCCCAGGTAGGTGGTGTCCAGGTTCACCGATCGGCTCACGCCGTGCATCGTGAGGGAACCCTGCAGCGTCCACTTGCTGCCGCCGCGGTACGCGAACCGGGTGCTGGTGAAGTCGATGTACGGGTAGCGCTCCACGTCGAGGAAGTCGCCGGAGCGCAGGTGGTTGTCGCGCGTGGTGTTGCCGGTGGTGATGCTGGACGCGTCGATGCGGACGTGGACCTTGGACTCGGTCACCTCCTGGGCGATCTGGATGCCGCCCTGGAAGCGTTCGAAGCGGCCGTGCACATGGGCCATGCCGACGTGTTTGGCGATGAAGCGGATCGCGGTGTGCGGCGGGTCGAAGAGCCAGGTGCCGGGCGGCGGGAGTTCCTGGGCGCGGCCGGGCTGGAGCCACACGCGTTCGGTGGGCGCGGCGGTTCCGGCGGCGATCTCCACCGTCTCCTGGTGCGGCTGGAGTCCCTGGGCCGAGACGAGGAGGCTGTAGCGCCCGGGCGGCAGCGCGGCGAGGAAGAAGCCGTACGGGTCGGTCGTACCGGAGGCGGTTACGCGGTGCGAGTCCAGGGCCGTCACCGTGACCTCGGCGGACGCCATGGGCGCGCCCATCGGGTCGACGATCTCACGGCCGAGGCCGCCGGCGCCGGGCGGGAGGGGGAGCGAGAGGCCCGCCGCCGGGGCGGCGGCGCCTTGGGGCAGCCAGCGCCTGAGCAGTGCGAGGGCCATGGTGATCACCTTTCTTCACAGCGGTCGTGCTCTGCCGATCTTGAAGGCTTCGTCACCATTGCGGGTGTCTCATATCGAGACACCCGTTCCGCCGCCTTCCGCGTAGCGGCGGACGATCGGCTCCAGATAGTCCGCGCGTGTGCCCACCAGGAGCGGGAATTGGGCGGTGGAGTGGATCAGGGCGATGGCGTCGAGTTCCGGTTCGCGGCCCCGGGCCCGCTCCGCCTCGGCCATCGCCGCGTGCCGCGCGCGCACTTCGGTCTCCGGGAGCGACGGCGCGCGGAAGAGGACGCCGATGCCGCCGTTCCCGGCGCGGGTGACGTTCCAGAAGGTGAGGTCCTCGGGCCGGGCCTCGATGCCGGTCTCCTCGATCAACTCCCGTGCGGCGTGGCGGCGCAGGGCCTTCATGTCGAGCGGTTCGTCGCCCTCGGGCGGTTCGAGCGAGCCGCCCGGCAGCTGCCAACGGCCGGGCGCCGCCGTGGAGTCGGACATGCGGCCGACCAACAGGCGTCCGTCGTCGGCCGGTTGGAGGACGGAGACGAAGAAGGACGGCAGCCATGAGGTGGCGAACGGGACCCGGCGCAGGGCGAAGTGGCGGTACGTCGTCCGCACCCAGGAGATGACCAGTTCGTACGGCCCGTCCCGCTCCGCGCCCGCGCACACCAGGACCGGCCCGTCGAAGAAGCTCGGGTTGTCCCGCACCTTCGCGTCCCACACCCGGTCCATCGCCAGCCGCTCCTCGGGGGTGAGCCGAGGAGCGGCTGATTCGACGAGCCTGAGCCGGTGGACGTCCAGGAGTTCGGCACCGGGGCGCCGGGCGCTCTGTTCGATCATCGGCTCATGCTGGCACACCGGCCGGGTCAGTTGAGGGCGCCGGGAGCCATCACCGACGCTTCCTCCTCCGCCTTCAGGAGCGCGGACTCGGAGGTGCTGACGGTCTTTCCGCCGCTACGGCCGGACCGTCGCGCCGGCACCAGGAGTGCGGCCAGCGCGGCCCCGAGGAGCAGCACCGCCAGCAGCGCGAAGCCGTGGGTGTACCCGGAGCCGTACGGCAGGCCGGACGCCTGGAGGTGGCCGGTGACCAGGACGCTGGTCACCGCGGCGCCGATGGAGCCGCCGATGGTGCGGATGTTGGCGTTCATGCCGGTCGCGGCGCCGGTCTGCTCGGGCGGGACGCTGCCGACGATGAGGTTGGCCATGGAGGCGAAGGCGAGTCCGATGCCGAGACCGAAGATGCCCGCGACGAGGGCGATCTGCCACTGCTGGTCGTGCCAGAGGGCGAGGATCGCGCAGGCGACCGCGCCGAGTGCGGCACCGGTGGTGAGCAGCGCCTTGGCGCCGACCACCGGCTCCAGTCGGCCGCTGAGCACGCCGGAGACGAACATCGCGATCAGCATCGGCAGCATGAGGAGTCCGGACGCGGTGACGCTGGCGCCGAAGCCGTAGCCGGCCGACGACGGCGTCTGGACGAAGCCGGGCAGGAAGGACCAGATCGAGTACATGCCCGCGCCGAAGAGCAGCGCGGCGGTGTTGGTGGTCCACACGGAGGGCAGCCGCATCACCTTGAGGTCGATGAGCGGGCTGCGGGAGCGGGCCTCGGCGTACAGCCAGGCCGCGAAGAGTACGACGGCCGCGGCGAACAGGCCCACGACGCGGATGGAGCCCCAGCCCCAACGGCTCGCCTGGCTGAGCGGGAGCAGCAGCGCCACCAGCCAGCCGGACAGGAGTACGGCGCCGGACCAGTTGACGCTGCCCTCGGCGCGGCTCGGCGACTCGGGGACGTAGCGCAGGGCGATGAGGGTGGTGACGGCGACGATGCCGACGGGGAACCAGAACAGCCAGCGGTAGTCGAGGGCGGACACGATGGGTCCGGCGGCCACCATGCCGACACCGCCGCCCGCGGCGATCACGGCGGACAAGTTGCTGATGCTGCCCGGTACTTGGGACGCGTCGAACTCGTCGCGGATGATGCCGAAGGAGAGCGGGAACAGCGCGCCGCCGATGCCCTGGACGACCCGGGCGACGATCAGTACGCCGATGTTGGGCGCGAGCGCGGCGATCAGACAGCCGGCCAGGACGGCCAGCAGGACGGCGACGAGTGTGCGTTTCTTGCCGATCAGGTCGCCGACGCGGCCGAGTATCGGGGTGAAGACCGAGGCGGACAGCAGATAGGCCGTCATCACCCAGGTCGCGGTGGACTGGGAGGTGTGCAGCGCGTGCTGGACGGTCGGCAGGGCCGGCGCGATCAGCGACTGCAGCATGGAGAAGACGCCCGCTCCCGTCGCGAGGACCGCGAAGGTGAGGCGGGTGGTGGATGTGCGGGGCATGGAGAGCCTCTCCGAAACAAGCGGGCAGGGCGCGTCCGCACGCACACGTCCACGGCGGTACGCACCCACCACTGCTAAAGTGGAGGTACCCCTCCACCATAACGGAGGCACACCTCCGGTTCAACCGAGTCCGCCCGGGAGGCATCAGTGACGGCCCAGCCGTTCCCCGTCAGCGAAATCGTCGCGGCCCAGCGCCCCCACCGAAAGGACGCCGCCCGCAACTACGACGCCCTGCTGGCCGCCGCCCGCGAGGCCTTCGCGGAGCACGGCTCGGAGGCGTCACTGGAGGACATCGCGCGCCGCGCGGGCGTCGGCATCGGCACCCTCTACCGGAACTTCCCGACCCGCCGGGCCCTCTTCGAGAGCGTCTACGCCGACGAGGTCAACGCGCTGTGCCAGGTCGCCCTGGCCGTCGCCGACCAGGAGCCGTGGGAGGCGCTGAACTCGTGGCTGAACCGTTTCGCGGGCTACATGGTGACCAAGCAGGCGGTGCGCGAGGCGCTGGACAACGACTCGGAGATCTTCGGGACCTGCCGCGAGTCGATGTTCTCGGCGGGCGGCCCGCTGTTCGAGCGCGCGCAGAAGGCGGGCGTGGCCCGCACCGACATGGACTTCGGTGATCTGCTGCGCCTGGTGGCCGGGGTCACCGGGACGACGTTCGTGGACGACACCCAGCGCGACCGCGTCCTGGCCATCGCGCTGGACGGCGTCCGCACGAACCACTGACTACACGGGGGCGGTTCCCTCGTAGGCCGCCCGCAGCAGCGCGAGCACCCCGTCCTCGGTGACCGGTCGGGGGTTGGCGTACGCCTGGCTCACCGCCTGCGCCGCCGCCGTCGCCAAGTCGCCCTCCTTCAGGCCGAGTTCGGCGAGCGAGCGCGGGGCACCGAGCCGTCCGGCCAGCTGCCACAGGGCTGTTGGCGCATCCTCCGCGTCCAGCGCGCGGGCCACGGCGGCCGCCGCCTCCGGCGCTGCGGACGCGTTGTACGCCAGCGCGTACGGCAGCACCACCGTGTGCGTCTCCGCGTGCGGCAGGCCGAAGGTGCCGCCGAGGACATGGCAGAGCTTGTGGTGCAGGCCCATGGTCGTGGCGCCGAGGCACGAACCGCACAGCCAGGCCCCATACAGCGCACGGCCCCGGGCCTCCAACGACCGTGGTTCGGTGGCCAGTTCGGGGAGCGCGTCCGCCAGCGCCCCCACGCCCTCCTCCGCCATCAGCGCGATCAACGGCGAGGTGTCGGGCGCGTACAGGGCCTCGACAGCGTGCGCGATCGCGTTGATACCGCTGGTCACCGTGAGCGGTACGGGGAGTTCCAGGGTGAGTTCGGGGTCGTAGACGACGCTGCGGGGCCGGACGGCGGGGTCGCGGCCGGTGCGTTTGGCGCCGTTTTCGGTGAGACCCCAGACCGGGGTCATCTCCGAGCCGGAGTAGGTGGAGGGCACGGCGATCAGCGGGAGGCCGGTGCGCAGGGCGATGGCCTTGCCGAGACCGATCGCCGAGCCGCCGCCGACCGCGACACATCCGTCGGCGCCCAGCGAGCGCGCCAACTCGACGGCGCGGTCGGCGACTTCGACCGGGACGTGCATCTTCGCCTCGGCGTGCACCGCGGCACACGCGTCGCCCAGCGAGTCGGCGACGGCCTGAGCGGTGTCCACGCCCCGGGCGCCCGAGAGCACCAACACCCGCCGCAGTCCGAGCCGTTCGGCCTCGCCGGCGGTCGCGGTCAGCGCGGCGCCGGGGCGGAAGACGACCCGCATGGGCTGGGCGTCGTAGGCGAAGTCGAGGGAGCCCTTCACGACTGCTGCTCCAGTACGAGGTCGAACCGCGCATGCCGGAAGGGGTTGGCGATGCCGAACTCCCGTGCCAGGGAAGGGTCGTCGGTGAGGTTGAAGTCCTCGACGAGGCTCTGTTTCACGGCGAAGACCGCGTCGGAGTCGAGGTAGTCGCTGCCCGCGACGAAGATGTGGGTGGTGACGGGGGCGTGGCCGTCGGCCGAGGCGATGAAGTGGATGTGGGCGGGGCGGTAGGGGTGGCGTCCGGTCGCCCGGAGGAGGTCGCCGACCGGGCCGTCCGTGGGGATGGGGTACGGGCTCGGCACACAGGTGCGGAACCGGAAGCGGCCCTCGGCGTCCGTGGTGAACAACCCCCGTCCGTTGCCCGGGGGTTGGACGTCCGGCTGCTGCACGTCGTAGAAGCCGTTGGTGTCGGCCTGCCAGACGTCGAGGAGGGCGCCGGGGAGCGGGGTGCCGTCCCCCGACACGATCCGGCCGCTGACCACGCACGGCTCGCCGCCGCCCACCAGGTCGATGTTCGCGCCGAGTTCACGGACCGGCGACTCGGTCATGTGGAAGGGGCCGAGCACCGTCGACTCGGTGGCACCGGCCTCGCGCTCGCCGTTGATGGTCTCCACCAGCATCGACAGGCCGAGCACGTCCGACAGGAGGATGAACTCCTGTCGGGTTTCCGTGCAGGCCTGCCCGGTCTCCGTCAGAAAGCCGATCGCCCGCTCCCACTCCGCCCGGGTGAGGCGGGTCTCCAGCGCGAACGCGTGCAGATGCCGGATCAGGCCCGACAGCAGTTCGTGCAGGCGGGGGTCGGCGGTGTCCCGCAGACTCGCGACGGCCTCGTCCGTGACGGTGACGTGAGTGGTCATGCCTGCTCCCTAGCCTGTTGAAATATCAACCATCCCCGAGGATGCGTCGCACCGCGTCCGTGAGCAAATGTTTGCCGTTCTCGGCCGCGTCGGCGTGGCGGAGGGCGACGTAACCGTCGGGGCGGACCAGCAGGGCGCCCCCGTCGGAGATCTCGCCGAGGCGGGCCCAGTCGTACGGGTCCTCGTACTGCCGGCCGGGGCCGATGACGACCGTGGCGATGTCGAGTTGCTGGGACTCGGCCGCGCGCAGCCAGGCGTCGCCGCCGATGCCGGTGAGGAGGGTGAAGCGGTCCTTGCCGACACCGAGGTCGCGCAGGACCTCCATGGTGCGCTGGTTGGTGATGTGCGCGCGGGGCGTCCTGGTGAGGCGCGCGTAGCGGGTGACGACGATGTGGGGCACGCCGTAGACGCTCAGCGCCAGCGCGGCGGCGGCGCCGGCCGGGCCGCTGCCCACGATCAGTACGTCGGTCTCGACAACGGGCACGGCGGGACGCTCCAGGGGGTGAGGCAGGTTGGGGCCGGGGTGAGAAAGGCACCGACTCTTCACGATCACCATGCGGGCGGAACACCCTCAGATGTCTCATTACGAGACAGTCACAGCCCCGCGGCGGCCGCCACCACGGGCCCGATACGGTGTGGGGCGTCATGACCATCGTGGAGCACTCCCCCGCCCTCGCTCCGCTGCGCCAGGCGCGCGAGCGGTTCCTGACCGACCGCCCGCTGCCCGACGGCGTCCCGGACGAGGTCCTCGCCGCCTGGCGGCGCGCCCGCTTCTTCGGCGTACGGCACGACCTCGACGGTCCGCTCCACGACTCCGAAGCGCCCGTCGAATCAGCCCTGTTGGAGGCGGCGCGGCCGGTGCTGGAGCGCGTCGCGCCGGCCCTCGGCGGCCACTCGGCGCTGCTGCTGACCGACGAACGGCCGCGGGTGGTGTGGACGGCGGGCCAGGTGCCCGGCGGCGACCGGTGCCGCGATCTGTCCGAGCGGGAGGTGGGCCACAACAGCGCGGCCCTCGCCCTGCGCACCCGGAGCCGGGCCGAGGTGCACGGCCCCGAGCACTTCCTCGACGTGTGGCAGGACGTGTCGGCGGTCAGCGTGCCGCTGTTCGCCCCGGAGACCGGGCAGGCGCTCGGCACGGTGACGGTCGCGTCCGGCCTGTGCGCCGGGTGCGGCCCGCATCCCGGTGCCGCCCTCGCGGAGGCCACGGCCGGCGCGGTGGAGGCGGAACTCCTCGCCCGCTCCCGTACGGCCGAACGGGTGCTCCTCGACGCCTACACCCGCGCCGCGCGAGGCCCCGACCGCGCGGTCGTCGCCCTCGACGGCCGCAACCGCCTGATCAGCGAGGCCGCCGTCCGCCTCGCCACCCCCCAGGTACTGGCCGCCCTGGAACGCGCGAGCACCGGCCAGGAGTCGTACGACGCGACACTCCCCGACAACGCGGGATGCACCGCCGCGCTCACTCCCGTACGGCACGAAGGTCACGTGCTCGGGATCGTCGCCGTGCTCGAGGCGCGGGCCGTCGAGGTGCCGCGTCCCGTTCCGCGCCCCGCGCTGGCGCTCGCGGGCGGGTCGGTGCCCTGGCGGCACGCGGTCGCGCGGGCGGTCGAGCTGGCCCGGGTCCCGGAGCCGCTGCTGCTGACCGGCGAGCGCGGCACCCGCAAGACCGCGCTGGCGCGTGAACTGCTCGGTGAGACCGTGCCGTTGGTCGCCGACGCCGCCGAGTCACCCGAACTGGGCGTGAAGTACGGCGAGTTGGCCGACGGCCGCCCACTGCTCCTGCGGCACGCCGAGCGGCTGGCCCAGCCGGATGTCGCCGCGCTCAACTCCCTGCTCGACGAACACCCGGACGTGCATCTGCTGGTCACCTACACGCCGGGCACTCCCCCGGGCCCCTGCTTCCAACGCCTCCTGGACACCCTGGCCGCCCGGTCGGTCGCGCTGCCCGCGCTGCGGGAACGCCGGGAGGACGTACGGGAGTTGCTGCCGGTCCTGGCGCCCCGGCCGGCCCCGGGACAGCCGCCGCTCAGCTGGACGCTGGACGCGCTGCGGGCCCTGGAGGAACACCCCTGGCCCGGGAACGTCACCGAACTCGCCCATGTCGTACGGGCGTTGGCGGAACACCGGCGGGTCACCGGTCCGGTGCGCCGGGCCGAACTCCCCGACCCCGTCCGGGAGGGACCCGCGGCCCGGCGGCTCAGCCCGATGGAACACGCCGAACGCGCCGCGATCCTGGCCGCATTGCGTAGGCACGGCGGCAACAAGGCACGGACGGCTGCCGCGTTGGGCATCGGACGGGCCACGCTGTACCGCAAGCTGCGCGGGTACCAGGGCGTCTCGTGAGCAGCAGATCGACCAGACCCGTCCGACACTGAACCGGCCTATTTGATCAGGGCGTTCGCCACGACCACGACCACCCCGAGCAGCGCGTCCACCGCCCCGATCACCACGGCGACCATCCAACTCCGCGCCGACCAGCGGGCGGTGACCAGGCCCAGGGCGAACAGCAGCGCGATGTTGAGGACGAAGGCCGCGTACTCGACGCCGTTCGCGGGCCACCAGCCCCAGCCCGCCCCGGCGAGCAGCAGCACGGTCGGAAGTGCGGCGGCGACCAGCGGCCACTCGTCGCGCAGGGTGCGCAGGGCGTCCCAGCGGCGGTGCGGGGCGCGCTCGGCGATGTAGTGCGCGTACCCGTGGGCGAGTGCCGAGGCACCCGCGGTCACCAGCAGCCACACGGCGTCGTAACGGCGGCTGGCCTTGTCGGTGTGGCCGTACTGGGTGAGCGCGGCGACCATCGAGCAGGCGAGGACCGCGCCGTAGACGCCTCCGAAGAGGATGTTCTCCCGGGTGTCGTGCGGGTGCGGCTGCGGGTCGGGGACGGCCTCCGTGGTCTGCGCCATGCCCTCCACGATCGCCCGGCGCCACCCGGGCCGCCACTCCGCGACGAAGTGTCCTCCCACCTGGGCCGATGTCCCACACAGTGTCCACATCCGGGCCCTGCCGGTCCGGGCTAGGGTCGCGGCATGACGCACAGTTTCGTTGTCCGCATCCCCGACGCCGAGCTCGAAGCCGAGCCGCTGGACCCGGCGCAGATCGTCTCCGGTACGCCCGAGGTGACCGGGAAGGTGGTGTGGGAGTCCGAGGACGGGCGGCAGATCCGGGGGATCTGGCAGATCACGCCGGGGGTGGTCACCGACACGGAGGCGGACGAGCTGTTCGTCGTGATCAGCGGCTCGGCGACCATCGAGGTCGAGGGCGGGGACACCCTGAAGGTCGGTCCCGGGGACATGGCCGTGCTGCGCGAGGGCGACCGTACGACGTGGACGGTGCACGAGACGCTGCGCAAGGCGTACGCGATCAATCTGTGAGCCGCCTCAACGCATGGGCGCCGTAGGCAGGTTGTAGGGCGTGACCACCTGGATCGAGGACGGCAGGGTCGGGCCCGCCGGCGGCAGCGCGTCGTGGGCGCGCATCACTATCCGGCAGGCTTCGCGGACGTCCTGGCGCAGGTCGTGGTGGAGGACGGCCGACAGCCGCTGCTCGTGCAGCAGCCGGGTGTTGTCGTGGTCGAGGTCGTGCGCGACGAACACGGCGCACTCGCGGCCCAGGTCGGCGAAGGCGCGCAGGGTCGCGATGTTGCCGCCGCCGATCGAGTAGACCGCGCGGATGTCCGGGTCACGCTTCAGGGCGGCCCGGACCAGCTCGTACTGGGTGGCGTCCAGGCCGTGACCCTCGGTGATCTCGACGAGGGACCGGTCCGGGTAGCGGGCGCGCATGGTGCTGCGGAAGCCCATCTCGCGCTCCTCCTCGTTGCGGAAGAAACCGCTGCTCAGGCTGGTGAGGACATTGCCGGGGCGGTCGCCGAGCCACTGGCCCATCAGGTAGGCGGCGGTGGCGCCGGCCGCGCGGTTGTCGATGCCGACGTAGGCGAGGCGGGCGCTCGCGGGCAGGTCGGTGACCAGGGTGACGACCGGGATACCGGCGGTGACGAGCCGGCCGACGGCCGCGGTGATCTCGGGGACGTCCGGCGCCTTGAGGATGACGCCCTGCGAGCCGCGCCGGGCAATCCGGTCCAGGGTCGCGACGAGTTCCTTCACCGGCGCGGTCTCCCGGAAGTGGAAGCGGGAGCGCACCACGGCCGGGTGCAGATCGGGCAGCTCGGCCTCCAGCGCCACCCGTACGGCCGTGGAGAACCGCTCCGGTGTCTGCATCACGATGTCGATCATGAACGTACGCCCGACCAGCCTGACCTGGGTGCGCTGCCGGTCGAGATCCGCGATGGCCTGCCGGACCTCACGCACGGTGCTCTCGCGGACACCGCCCCTGGCATTCAGCACCCGGTCCACGGTGGCCTCGCTGAGGCCCGCCTGACGTGCGATTTCCCTGATCGGGAAGGGGTGGCCCACCGGTCGTCTCCTTGAGGGGTTTTTGATGGCTCGCTGCCGGTTGTTCGAAGGGTTTGTACTGACAAGAATGACAGGACCGCACCACCACGTGACCCGAGGGGACGACGATGTCCTTCACATCCGAAGAGCGCCCCGCCTGGCTCACCGAGCAGGACTGCGATCTCGACGCCTTCCGCACGCTCGTCGAGCGGCCCACCGACCTCGGCGACTTCCCGTACGCGTCCTCGGTCGAGCGGAACGTCCTCGTCTACCACAGCGCCCGGCTCCGCAAGTCGGTGGCTGCCGGTGAGCGCCGCGAGGTGCAGGCCGAGCTGGTGCGGGTGTTCGCCGAGGGGCCCGGCATCGTGGTCCTGCGGGACGCGTTCCCGGACGCGGCGGTGGTGGACCGTACGACCGAGGTCTTCGAGGCGCTGATCGCCGAGCAGCACGCGTCCGGCGCGGGCGCCGGTGACCACTTCGCGAAGCCGGGGGCCAACGACCGGGTGTGGAACGCCCTGGAGAAGGCCGCGCTCTATGACCCGGAGGCGTTCGCCGACTACTACGCGAACGACATGCTGGCCCTGGTGTCCGAGGCCTGGCTGGGCCCCGGCTATCAGGTCACCTCGCAGATCAACGTGGTCCACCCGGGCGGCGCGGCCCAGACCGCGCATCGCGACTACCACCTCGGGTTCCTCGGCAACGAGACCGCCGCCGGCTACCCGGCGCACGTGCACCGCCTCTCCCCCGTGCTCACCCTCCAAGGGGCGGTCGCGCACTGCGACATGCCGGTGGAGTCGGGGCCGACGATGTACCTGCCGCACTCGCAGAAGTACGAGCCCGGCTATCTGGCGTGGCGACTCCCGGAATTCCAGGCCTACTTCGAGTCCCACCACATCCAACTCCCGCTCGCCAAGGGCGATGCCGCGTTCTTCAACCCGGCGCTGTTCCACGCGGCCGGCACCAACCGCACCGCGGATGTGCGGCGCATGGCGAACCTGCTCCAGGTGTCCTCCGCGTTCGGGCGGGCGATGGAGACGGTGGACCGCGAGGCCGTCAGCAACGCGGTCTTCCCGGTGCTGCTCAGGCGGAAGGCCGAGGGTGTGCGCGAGGAGTGGCTGGACGCGGTCGTCGCGGCCAGTGCCGAGGGCTATCCCTTCCCCACCAACCTCGACAACGACCCGCCCGTCGAGGGGCTCGCCCCGCCCTCGCAGGCCGACATCGTGCGCCGCGCGGTGCGCGAGGGATGGGCCCCGCAGGCGCTCCGCGGGGAGCTGCGGGCCGGCGCCGAGCGGCGCGAGAGCTGAGGAGCACGCCCGAACGACGTTCACCGTCTCGCGAGCGACCCGCGCGAGAGACAACAGCAAGAAACCCGCACCCCTCAAGAAAGCAAGAGCCCTCATGCGCATCGGAATCCTCGGCCTCGGCCGCATCGGCGCCTTCCACGCCGAGACCCTGTCCGGACTCGACGTGGTCGAGTCCCTCGTCGTGGCCGACCCGTTCGCGGAGGCCGCCAAGAAGGCCGCCGAGCGGTTCGGCGCCGAGGTCGCGGACTCCCCCGAGGCCGTACTGGCCGCCGGGGTCGACGGTGTCGTGGTGGCCGCGGCGACCGACGCCCACCCGGGCCTGATCCTGGCCGCCGTCGAGGCGGGCATCCCGGTCTTCTGCGAGAAGCCCGTCGCCAAGACGATGGCCGAGGGCGTCCAGGTCCTCAAGGCCGTCGAGGGCAGCGACGTGCCGATCCAGATCGGCTACAACCGCCGCTTCGACACCGGCTTCGTCAACGCGCGCGCCGCCGTTCAGTCCGGCGAGCTGGGCAAGCTGCACACCGTACGCTCCACCACGCTGGACCCGGCGCCGCCCCCCGCCGCGTACATCGCCGCGTCCGGTGGCATCTTCCGCGACTGTTCCGTGCACGACTTCGACATCATCCGCTGGGTCACCGGCCGTGAGGTCGTCGAGGTGTACGCGGTCGGCGGCAACCGGGGCGCCGAGTACATCAAGGAGGCGGGCGACGCCGACACCACCGGCGCCATCCTCACCCTCGACGACGGCACCATCGCGGTGGTCTCCAACTCCCGCCACAACGCCCGGGGTTACGACGTCCGCATGGAGATCCACGGCTTCACCGACTCCATCGCGGTCGGCCTGGAGGACAAGCTGCCGCTGCGCTCCGTGGAGCCCGGCGTGACCTTCCCCGCGGGTGTCCCGCACGACTTCTTCATGGACCGCTTCACCGCCGCCTACCGCGCCGAACTCACCGCGTTCACCGAGGTGGTGGCCGGCACCCGCACCTCCCCCTGCACCGTCGCCGACGCGCTGGAGGCCGGCTGGATCGCCGACGCCTGCACCCTGTCGCTGCACGAGCACCGCCCCGTCACCATCCAGGAGGTACGCGAAGCATGAGCGGTCCGGGCCGGGAACCACTGCGCATCGGAGTACTGGGAGCGGCTCGGATCACCGAGCAGTCCCTGATCGGCCCGGCCCGGACGACCGGCCACCGCCTCGTGGCGGTGGCCGCCCGCGACCGGGACCGCGCGGAGGCGTACGCCGCGGCGCACCGCGTCGAGCGGGTCGCGGACTCGTACGCCGACCTGATCGCCGACCCCGAGGTGGAGGTCGTCTACAACCCCCTCGCCAACGGTCTGCACGGGCCGTGGAACCTCGCCGCGCTGGAGGCGGGCAAGCACGTCCTGTCCGAGAAGCCCTCGGCGAGCAACGCGGAGGAGGCGGCCGAGGTCCGGGAGGCGGCGGCGAAGGCCAGCACGGTCTTCATGGAGGCCTTCCACTACCTCTTCCACCCGGTCACCCGGCGCCTGCACGAGCTGCTGGCCTCCGGTGAACTGGGCGAGCTGCGGCACGTAGAGACACTGGTCGCGATCCCGGCCCCGCCGGACACCGACCCGCGCTGGTCCCTCGACCTGGCCGGCGGCGCCGTCATGGACCTGGGCTGCTACAGCCTGCACGCCCAGCGCATGCTCGCGCCCTGGGCGGGCGGCGCACCCCGGCTGGTCGCGGCCCGGGGCGGCGAACGCGCCGGTGCACCGGGCGTCGACGAGTGGCTGGACGCCGACCTCGCCTTCCCGAGCGGCGCCACGGGCTCCGCCCGCTGTCACATGGCCTACGACGAGATGGTGATGAGCTGCCGGATCACCGGCAGCCGGGGCGAGGCGTTCGCGCCGAACTTCGTCCTCCCCCACCTGGACGACCGGGTCGTCATCCGCACGACGGACGGCGAACGCACGGAGCGGCTCGGCCGCCGCTCCTCGTACACCTACCAACTGGAGGCGTTCGCCGCCCGGTTGAGAAACGGCGCGCCTCTGCCGCTGGGCCCGGACGACGCGGTCGCGACGATGACCCTCATCGACGAGTCCTACCGCGCGGCGGGCTTCGCGCCCCGGCCGCGGGTCTCGGTTCTGCGGTAGACGAAGGTCGGGTACGGCTCCCCGACCACCCGCTCCCACGCCCGGACGACGTCGATGTCGTCCGGGCGTTCCGCACGGGCCCGGGCGAACGCGATGACACACCGGGCGTGGACGTCTCTGACGTCGGTGCGGCGGGTGAGGCCGAGCAGGGAGCACAGGGCGGCGACCGCCTCGTCGGGCCGACCGGCGGCCAGCCGGTCCTGGACCTCGGTGTCGAGCGCGCCGGCGAGGGCCGAGACCGTGACCGCCAGGTCCGCCTCGACGCCGGGGACGCCGATCAGATCTCTCAGGACGGCCTCGGCCTCCTCGTAGCGGGCGACAGCGGCGGTGTGATCGCCGGCGAGGCCGAGGGCCTGGGCCAGGACCCGCAGGCGGCGGGCCGTCAGGGGACCGTGGGTCTCGCTGTCGGACTCGGCGAGCCGGCGGGTGAGGGCGACCGCTTCGCGGGCGCTCGACACGGCCGACTCCGCGTCGTCGGCGCTCTGCTGACGGATGCTGAGGTTGGCGAGGATGCGGGCGAGTCGGTCCTCGTACCGTCCGACGCGCCGGTACACGGCCACGGCCCGTTCCGTGTCCGCCACGGCCTTGAGGTGGTCGCCGCTCCGCCGGTGGCAGCGGGCCAGGTCGTCCAGGGTGTCGGCGAGCAGCGGCTCGAAGACTTCCGGACGGTCGGCGGCAAGGCGCGTGTACAGCCCGGCGAGTTCCGTGAGGGTGGTCAACTGCTCGTCGTACGCGCCCAGTTCGTCGAGGACGAGGCCCAGGCAGTGCAGCGCCTCGGCGAACCACTCGGGCTGGTCGGCCAGTTCACGGGCCTCGGAGACCGCCTCTTCGGCGAGCGTGCGCGCGGCGGCAGGAGAGCCCGTCGCGTCGTGGCAGTAGGCCAGGTCCGTGAGCAGCCGGACGCGCAACGGCAGGACGAACTCCGGATAGAGCCTCGCGATCACCCCGTACACCGCGTCCTTCGCCTCGGACTCCAGCGCGAGGACCTCCTCGTACCGGCCGAGCGCCCGCAGTCCGCCGGCCAACTCGACCAGCACCTGTGCCCGCAGCCGCAGGAAACGCGACAACTGCCGTACGGACACGGCCCGCAGGAGGTCGGCACACTCCAGGTACACGGCGACGGACTCCGCCGTACGGCCGAGAACGGCGAACGCGAGTCCCTGCGTGCGCAAGGCGACCGGCAGGGCACCCAGGCTTCGGTCCCGCCGCGCGGGAGGCGGCGAGCCGCGATACAACCGCACGCACTCACGGGCGGGTTCCTGGGCCTCCTCCGCCCGACCCCCGAAGACGAGTGCCTGTGCCCGTGCGTGAAGGGCGCACGCGGTCAGGGCGGGGGACATCCGCGCACCCGGCACACCCAGCGCCGCGTCCACGACGGTGCCGGCTTCCTCGTAACGCTCCGCCAGCACCAGGGTGTGGGCGTGTACGACCAGTGCGCGGCTCAGCGCGTCCAAGTGGCGTTGTTCGGGGCGGATTTGTTCGGCCTCGGGGCGGTACAGGGCGACCGCTTCCCGGGCCCAGGCCGACCGGCGAGCGGGCGGCGGCGGGCGCAGCAGGGCCCAGCCGGGGACCGCGCAGTGCAGCAACGCGGCCCCGAGCAGCGGAACTCCCGGACCGGGAGCCAGGCGTGCCGTGGCACGCAGCAACGGCAGCGACATGCGCACGGGCCCCATCCGCGCCTCCCCCCCTGAAGTCGCTATCGGTAGAACGCGGGCCGCTCCACCAACTCGACCTCCACCCGCACACCTTCCTCCAACGCCCGCACGCCGGCCTCGCACACGGCCGCCGACGCGTAGCCGTCCCAGGCGGTCGGGCCGGTGACCTCGCCCCGGCGGGTGGCGTCGACCCAGGTCTGGAGCTCGCGGTCGTAGGCGTCGGCGAAGCGTTCGGTGAAGTCCTGGGCGATGGTGCCGCCCCAGCGGCCGGCCATGTTGGTGACCATGGCGTGGCCGTCGCCGATGCGGGCGGTGCCGCGTTCGCAGACTATCTCGGCCTGGACCTGGTAGCCGAAGCCGCAGTTGACGAACATCTCGACGTCGACGATCGCGCCGCCGTCGGTCTCGAAGACGACGAACTGCGGGTCCTGGAGGTCGTCCGGGGCGCTCGCCGAGGGGCGCGGGCGCAGCACCTGGACGGCGGTGATCTCGTGCCCGAGGAGCCAACGGGTCGCGTCGGTCTCGTGGGCCACGGAGTCGCTGATCAGCATGGAGCTGGTGAAGAAGGGCGGGCTGGCCGCGTTGCGGTGCCGGTTGTGCAGCATCAGCGGTCGGCCCAACTGGCCTGTTTCCAGGAGGGACTTGAGCTTCATGTACTCGGCGTCGTAGCGCCGCATGAAGCCGACCTGGACCCGGCGGTGGCCGAGGCGCACCTCGGCCTCCAGGACGCGCAGCGCGGAGGCCGCGTCGGGGGTGAGCGGCTTCTCGCACAGGACCGGGAGGTCGTGCTCGAAGGCCGTCAGCAGGGCCGCCTCGTGGGCGGGCCCCGGTGAGGCGATCAGGACCGCGTCGACGTCGGCCGCCGCCATCGCGGCGGCCGGGTCGGTGTACGCGGTGCAGCCCTCGATCCCGGACGCGATCCGTTTGGCGCGCTCGGCGTCGACGTCCACAACGGCGCTCACCCGGGCGCCGTTGACCACGTCCTCGATCCGGCGGACGTGGTCCGCCCCCATCTTTCCGGTTCCGACCACTGCCACTCCGAGCGTGTCGCGCGGGTTCATGGCCATCGGCCGTCCTTTCGGCTCGTCAGGGTCGTCACGTCGCTCACGTTCGTCAGGCACCGCAGGAGCGGAGGAACTTGCGGGTGCGCTCCGCGATGGGCAGCGGCTTGTCCGGCTCGCACGGGTACATGTCCTGCTCGACGATCGCGAACAGCTCGACGCCCAGGCGCTGCGCCGCGACCAGCACCGGCTCCAACTCCGGTACACCGGACGGCGGTTCGCACATCACGCCCCGCTGCACGGCCGGTCCGAACGGGATCTCGTTCTTGACGACGTCGGCGAGGATCTCCGGGTCGACCTGCTTGAGGTGCAGATAGCCGATGCGCTCGCCGTAGGTCTCGATCAGCTTGACGCTGTCGCCGCCGCAGTAGGCGTAATGCCCCGTGTCCAGGCAGAGGTTGACCAGTTCGGAGTCGGTCGAGTCGAGGAAGTGCTCGACGTGGTCCTCGGTGTCGAGGTGCGTGTCGGCGTGCGGGTGGACGACGATGTCGAGCCCGTACGCCTCCTTGACCTCGTGCCCGAGGCGTTCCATGCCCTTGGTGAGGTGCGCCCACTGCTCGCCGGTCAGCTCCGGCGGCTCCAGGATCTCGGCGGTCTTGTCGTCCCGCCAGAAGGAGGGGATGACCACGAGGTGCTTGGCGCCCATCGCCTGGGTGAGCGCGGCCACTTGGCTCACGTGCTCCCAGGTGGCGTCCCAGACGGAGGGGCCGCGGTGCAGGCCGGTGAAGACCGTGCCCGCGGAGACCTTCAGGTCGCGCCGCGCGATCTCGTCCGTGAGCCGGGCCGGGTCGGTCGGCAGATAGCCGTACGGACCCAGCTCGATCCACGAGTAGCCGGCCTGGGCGACCTCGTCCAGGAACCGCTGCCACGGCACCTGTTGGGGGTCGTCCGGGAACCACACGCCCCAGGAGTCGGGGGCGGAGCCCACCCGGATGCGGTCCAGAGAGGGACGGTCGGGCATGTCAGGACGTCCCTTCGGAACCGCTGCTCGCCGAGGCCTTGAGGTCCTTCTCCTCGGGGAGCTCTTCGACGTCGACACCACGGACCTGGGACAACTCGTGCTTGAGCGCGGCGAGTTCGGTGCCGCCCGCCATGTGGTTGGTCAGCTCCTCCAGCGTGATCTCACTGCGCTCGGCGGAGAGTTCCATGGTGCCCAGCC
>NZ_BARG01000061.1 GCF_000376565.1 Streptomyces hokutonensis
CCGCGGGGCGCGACCAGCCCCCACCGGCCCGCGGACAACATTCGACCCAACCGTCGGATGCACAGCCCCACGCCCACTACCCTTGTACCGTGACCATTCGCCTGTACGACACCAGCACCCGGCAGATTCGCGACTTCACCCCGCTCACAGCGGGCTGTGTCTCGATCTACCTGTGTGGTGCCACCGTGCAGGCCGCCCCGCACATCGGCCACATCCGCTCGGGCCTGAACTTCGACATCCTGCGCCGCTGGTTCGAACACCGCGGCTACGACGTCACGTTCATCCGCAACGTCACCGACATCGACGACAAGATCATCGCCAAGTCCCGTGACCAGGGCCGCCCTTGGTGGGCGATCGGCTACGAGAACGAGCGCGCGTTCAACGACGGCTACCAGGCACTCGGCTGCCTCCCGCCGACGTACGAACCGCGGGCGACCGGCCATGTGCCCGAGATGATCGAGATGATGCGCGGGCTGATCGAGCGCGGGTACGCCTACGAGGCGGACGGCAGCGTCTACTTCGACGTGCGGTCGTACCCGGACTACTTGCAGCTGTCGAACCAGGACATCGACGACCTGCGCCAGCCCGCCGAGGAAGGCATCACCGGCAAGCGCGACCCGCGCGACTTCGCGATGTGGAAGGCGACCAAGCCGGGCGAGCCCGACTGGGAGACCCCGTGGGGTCGCGGCCGGCCGGGCTGGCACCTGGAGTGCTCGGCGATGGCGCACAAGTACCTGGGCCCGGCCTTCGACATCCACGGCGGCGGCCTCGACCTGATCTTCCCGCACCACGAGAACGAGATCGCCCAGGCGAAGGCCTACGGCGACGACTTCGCGCAGTACTGGGTGCACAACGCCTGGGTCACCATGAGCGGCGAGAAGATGTCGAAGTCGCTCGGCAACAGCGTGCTGGTCAGCGAGATGGTCAAGGTGTGGCGGCCGATCGTGCTCCGCTACTACCTCGGCACTCCGCACTACCGCTCGATGATCGAGTACAGCGAGGAGGCCCTGCGCGAGGCCGAGTCCGCGTTCGCGCGGATCGAGGGCTTCGTGCAGCGGGTCGTGGAGAAGGCCGGGGGAGTCGTCGAGCCCGCGGCCGAGGTGCCGCCGGCGTTCGCCGAGGCGATGGACGACGACCTGGGCGTGCCGCAGGCCCTGGCCGTCGTACACACGACGGTTCGGCAGGGGAATTCGGCGCTTGCGGCCGACGACAAGGAAGCCGCCGTGGCCCGCCTCGCCGAGGTGCGCGCCATGCTCGGCGTCCTCGGGCTCGACCCGCTGGACCCGCAGTGGGCGGGCGAGACCGACCGCGGCGAGGATCTGCACGGCGTGGTCGACACCCTGGTCCGCATGGTCCTCGACCAGCGCGAGGCCGCCCGGGGCCGTAAGGACTGGGGCACCGCGGACGCCATCCGTGACCAGCTCAACCAGTCCGGGCTGGTCATCGAGGACGGCCCGCAGGGCCCGCGCTGGACTCTCGGCCCACGCTGAACCCGTCCCGGTCAACGAAGATCGACTGTGCCGCCCGGCCCTCCGGGCGGCACACTGCATAGACGCACGTATTCATTCGTACTCATTCACACTCATCGCATCGCACAGACAGGTAGGTCATGGCAGCCAACAACCGCCGCATGTCCGGCAAGAAGGGCGCGCAGGTCGGCAGTGGCGGCCAGCGGCGCCGGGGCCTGGAAGGCAAGGGTCCGACCCCGCCCGCCGAGGCACGCAAGGGCCACAAGAAGAACCGCATCGCCAACGCCAAGGCCAAGCAGGTCCAGCGGCGCGCGCCGGTCGCGCGCGGGCGTGGCGGCAAGGGCACGTCCGAGATGGTCGTCGGCCGCAACCCGGTCGTGGAGGCGCTGCGCGAGGGCGTTCCGGCGGTCACGCTCTATGTCCAGCAGTTCATCGACAACGACGAGCGGGTGCGCGAGGCGCTCCAGCTGGTCGCCGAGCGCGGTGGCGTCCACCTCATGGAGGCCCCGCGCCCCGAGCTGGACCGCATGACCAACGGCCTCAACCACCAGGGCCTGGTCCTCCAGGTCCCGCCGTACGAGTACGCGCACGCCGAGGACCTCGCCAACGCGGCCTACGACAAGGGCGAGGACCCGCTGATCGTCGCCCTCGACGGGGTGACCGACCCGCGCAACCTCGGCGCGATCGTCCGCTCGGTCTCCGCGTTCGGCGGCCACGGCGTCCTCGTCCCCGAGCGGCGCGCGGCCGGCATGACCGCCGGTGCCTGGAAGACGTCGGCCGGTACGGCGGCCCGTACGCCCGTCGCCCGCGCCACGAACCTGACCCGCGCCCTGGAGGCGTACAAGAAGGCCGGCATCGCGATCGTCGGCCTGGCCGCCGACGGCGAGGCCGGAATCGGCGAACTCCCCGCCCTGGAGGGCCCGGTCGTCATCGTCGTCGGCAGCGAGGGCAAGGGCCTCTCCCGCCTCGTCGGCGAGACGTGCGACTACCGGGTGCGGATTCCGATGCCGGGTGGCGCGGAGTCGTTGAACGCGGGGGTGGCGGCCGGGATCGTCCTGTACGAGGCGGCTCGGCGACGGTCCTGACGGCGGTTGGCGCAGTGCCCGTAGGTCGGGCCGGCGCAGCCGTCCCGAAGCGCGAAGCTGCGAGGGCGGCAGACGAGAGGGGTCCTGCGACTACCGGGTACGGATTCCGATGCCGGGTGGCGCGGAGTCGTTGAACGCGGGGGTCGCGGCGGGGATCGTGCTCTACGAGGCGGCTCGGCGCCGTAGCTGAGTCGTAGCCGAGTTCCGGCTGTACGGATGTTCGGCGCGGTCACCCACTCGGGGCAATCTGGCGGTCGAGGGCGAGCTTGACGCTGTCCGGACACATCCGGCAAGTCAAAGCAGTGTCCTAAACACACGTCACTCGGTTAGATGAGTGTGGACACCAGAACACCCCGCACACCCACGGGGGACCGCTCGTCCGGATTCCAGTCCGGATTGGACGACGCTCCCGCGCTGAGCATGGTGAAGGTGCCGAGCGATCCGGCCCAGGTCATCGTCAACCATGCGAGTTTCCGCGTGCAGCTGGGCGCCTCGACGCGCACCCAAAACCCGCGCCTCGCACGGCAGTTGAGCACCGCCGAGGACACCGCCCGGATGCCCGCGGCCGGTGCCGCGCGCCGTAGGCCCGTCGTCTGGAGCGGTCGGTCCGCCCCGGACGACACCGGCGCCCACCGGCTCCTCCAGGCCGTGCGGGGCAGCGGCGTCCGCCACGGCGAGCAGCCGGCCGGCGACGCGGGCGCCACGCAGGTCATCCCCCGTATCGCGGACGGCGGTTACGGCGGCGACCACGACGGCGACCTGACCGCGCAGACCCTCGAGACCCCCATCGTCGGCGCCCAGCGCGGCCACGCCCACGACACCGGCGAGAACCGACTCCTGCCGCAGATGCGGACCGTGGGCAGCGCCTACGACGAACCCGCCTACGCGGACGGGGAGTTCGAGGACTTCGAGGCGGACGGCGAGCGCGAGCGGCGTACCGGACGGCACCCCAACGACCCGGTACGGCACGCCTATTACCCGGGCCGCCGGATGAACCTCGGCGTCGTCCTGCTCCCGCTGCGCATCTTCCTCGGCTTCATCTCCATCTACGCCGGCATGGGCAAGCTGTGCGACCCCGTCTACTTCGACGGCGGCAAACGCGGCTCCATGGTGAAGTGGCTCAACACCCTGCATCCCTGGGAAGTCGCCGAGCCACTACGGCAGTTCGCGCTCCAGCACCCCGTCGGCTCCGGGCTCGTCATCGCCTTCGCCCAGGTCGTCGTGGGCGTCCTGACGATCCTCGGCCTCTGGCAGCGGGTCGCGGCGGTCGGCGGCGCGCTGCTCTCCGCCGCGCTCATCGTCACCGTCAGCTGGAAGACCGTTCCCGCCTACGACGCCCCCGACATCATCTACCTCGCCGCCTGGTCCCCGCTGATCATCGCCGGCGCCCCCGTCTACTCCGTCGACGGCCGCCTCGCGGGCAGCGCCTGGCGCCGCCTCGGCCCCCGCGCCGACATCTGGGAACTGCGCCGCTACGTCCTGCGCCGCGGCGCCCTGGTCACGGCGGTCGCCATCGGCCTCACCCTGCTCATCGGCTCGCTGCTCGGCGGCGCGGTGCGCGACTCCAGCCGCGTGGTCGTCCCCGGCCCCGGCGAGGCCCCGCGCAACGAACTGCCCGGCGCCCCGCTCCCCGGTGAACCGACCAAGAGCCGCGGCAGCAGCCCCTCGGCGGTCAACTCGCCGTCCCGGCAGCCCACTTCGGCCAGCCCGTCGCACGCCGCGACGAGCCCGGGCGCGACCCACTCCTCGACCGGTACGGCCACCGGCGGCGCCCCCAGCCAGACCCAGGGCACCGCGGGCCACACCCAGCCCCAGCAGTCCTCCCCGGCCGGCCAGGCCCCCAGTACGACCTCCGGCCCCACGTCGGGCGGCGGCACGACCGGCGGCACCGGCTCAAGCGGCGGCTCCAGCACCGGGGGTTCGTCCTCCTCCGGCCAGCCGGGCCTGGTGGGCGGCCTGTTGGGGTAGCTGGGCCGGTGGGCGGCTTGTTGACGCAGTCGCCGTCCACCGGCTGATACTCCGGCACACGAGAAGGGCCCGCACGAATCCGTGCGGGCCCTTCTCGACGTACGTCGACCGGGGCGCCCTATTGGGGGCGCGGGGAGTTGCGCGACCAGCCCCCACCGGCCCGCACTCAACGACCTAGCGCAGCAAGCTCCTTGGCGGCTTCCCTGAGGTCCTTCGCAGTGTCGATGGCCCGCCAGTACGCCCCCTGCGGAATCGGGAACCCGGCCAGCCGCAACTCACGCGCGAGGTGCGGAAAAGTCGTCCGCTCGTGATCCCCCCGCTCCGGCAACAACTCCGCGAACTCGGGCGAGAAGACGTACACCCCCGCATTGATCGCGTACTGCGTCGGCGGCGACTCGATGAAGTCCGTGACCCGCCCGAAGTCGTCGGTCTGCACGGCCCCCCAGGGGATCCGCGGCCGGGCCAGCGCGATCGTGGCGACGGCGTCGCGCTCGGTGTGGAAGTCCGCCATGTCGCGCAGCGAGAAGCGGGTCCAGATGTCGCCGTTGGTGGCGTACCAGGGGCTGTCCGGGCGGGGCAGATGCGCGGCGGCGTACTTGAGGCCGCCGCCGCGGCCCAGCGGCTCCGTCTCGACGACCGTGGTCACGTTCACGGGCAGATCGGCTGTTTTCAGCCAGTCCTGCAGCACCTCGGCGAGGTGCCCGCAGCTGACGACGACGTCGGTCACGCCCTCTTCGGCGAGCCAGACGAGCTGATGGCCGATGATCGGCGTCCCGGTGCCCGGGATCTCGACCATCGGCTTGGGCCGGTCGTCGGTGTAGGGGCGCAGCCGGGATCCCTGGCCACCGGCCAGGATCACGGCTTGGGTGGGGCGCGACGCGGCGTTCGGATCGGTCATGACCAGAACTGTACGTGGCGGCCCCACCGCATCTTTCGGCTGCAACCGTTCCTTAATCAGCCGTTACCGACCTCCTACTCCGGGCGCCGGCTCCGGTCAGCTGTGCGCGGCCATGACCCCGGAGGCGAACGCGGTGTCGCACACGGGGCGGGCGTAGGACTGGGCGCGTGCGGCGCCGTAGATACGGACCGCTGCGCGGCCCAGTGCGCGGGCGATGGAGGTGCAGTGCGTGGCGAGCGACGGGTGGCCGTTCACCGCCTCCTGGAGGTGGGTCAGGACGACGCCTGGGTTCTTGTCCTGGAGCTCGGTCATGAGCTGGTCGCGCAGGACGTCCTGCGGGGCGCGTGCGGCGGCCCGCGAGGAGGCTCCGGCCGCCGTGACGTCCGTCGCGGTGAGCATCGAACTGGAGGGGCTGCCCGACCAGTTGACCCGGGTGACCGCGAGGGTCCCGGAGAGCACCATCATGACGGGCAGGACGAGGGCGAGGGTGCGGCCGACCCGACGGGCGGGGCCCCGGCCGCGTCGCGGCTGTTGGTTATTGGAGTGCTTCACGCGTGTGAGGGTAGCGCCCGGTGATGATTTGGCGACATTTAGTCACCAATTCGGGGGATGGATTGGTGCCTCGAATTGGGTAGGGCGTTGACGAACGCTGCTCGAAATGACGGGTCTGCCAGGGTATTTGTCATATCGGTCCACAGGCCGGTTGATGGGTCGGCCGGAGCGGACCGGAAACGGGAAAGGGCCCCGCGGTCACCGCGAGGCCCTTCCTGCGAACGTCCGATCAGTCGGTGAGGCGCTCGCCCGTCGAGGTCGAGAACACGTGGATCTCGTCCGGACGCGGCACCACGTGCAGGGTGGCGCCCTTCTCCGGCACCGAACGGCCGCTGACGCGCACGACCAGGTCCTTCAGGTCGTCGCCGACCTTGGCGCTGCCGTAGACGAAACCGTCGGCGCCCAGCTCCTCCACGACGTTCACGGAGACCGCGAGACCGGCCGGAGCGTCCTCGGAGTCCTTGGTGAGGGACTTCGCGGCCTCGCCGTTGTGCTCGTCGATGTCGAAGTGCTCGGGGCGTACGCCGACGGTGACCGTGCGGTCACCCTTGTCGGTGGCGGCCTTGAGCGCCTCGCGGTTGACGGGGACGACCGAGTTGCCGAACTTCACACCGCCGTCGGTGATCGGGACCTCGACCAGGTTCATGGCCGGGGAGCCGATGAAGCCGGCGACGAAGAGGTTCGCGGGGCGGTCGTACATGTTGCGGGGGCTGTCGACCTGCTGGAGCAGACCGTCCTTGAGTACGGCCACCCGGTCGCCCATCGTCATGGCCTCGACCTGGTCGTGGGTGACGTAGACGGTGGTGATGCCGAGGCGGCGCTGCAGCGAGGCGATCTGCGTACGGGTCGAGACGCGGAGCTTGGCGTCGAGGTTCGACAGCGGCTCGTCCATGAGGAAGACCTGGGGCTCGCGGACGATCGCGCGGCCCATCGCGACACGCTGGCGCTGACCGCCGGAGAGCGCCTTCGGCTTGCGGCCGAGGTACTCGGTGAGGTCGAGGATCTTCGCCGCGTCCTCGACCTTCTGGCGGATCTCGGCCTTGTTGACGCCGGCGATCTTGAGCGCGAAGCCCATGTTGTCGGCGACGGTCATGTGCGGGTACAGCGCGTAGTTCTGGAACACCATGGCGATGTCCCGGTCCTTCGGCGGCAGGTGCGTGACGTCGCGGTCACCGATGCGGATGGCGCCGGCGTTGACGTCCTCGAGCCCCGCGAGCATGCGGAGCGAGGTGGACTTGCCACAGCCGGACGGACCGACGAGGACGAGGAACTCGCCGTCCCCGACCTCGATCTCCAGACCATCGACGGCGGGCTTCTCGGTGCCCGGGTAGATCCGGGTCGCCTTGTCGAACGAAACAGTGGCCATGGTGAAGGCCCCCTTCTACCGGCAGGAACGTGCCGGACGATCCGTTGTAGGAAGGTGGTGGTGTAGTCCACACGAGTGAACTGGGTACGGACGGTACCTGGCGTTTGCCCGGTCTGTCAGTACCCGAGGGCATGTGAACTTCGCGGAAATTTTCGACAGGGCGGCTCGGGGACCTGGGTACACTGCACCAGGCACGTGATCGCGCACGCCCCACAGGCGCCTCGCACCCGTGCAGGCCTCCTTAGCTCAGTTGGCCAGAGCAACGCACTTGTAATGCGTAGGTCGTCGGTTCGAATCCGACAGGGGGCTCAACGAGGAACATGCTGGTCAAGGCCGGTATGCGATGGGGCCCGGTCAAGATCACTGACCAGGCCCCATACGCATTTAGTACACGCTGCTTTGATCGCTATACGTTGGTGAGCGACGCATCCGCGAGAGCCAGTGCGACCTTTCGGCCCGCGTCGAGCGCGTCGGCTACCTCGTCGAGGCGGTCCGGGAACAGGTGGCCGTAGATGTTCAAGGTCATGCTTGCGTCCTTGTGTCCGAGCATGAGCTGAATGACCTTGACGTCCGCTCCTGCGGCGATTGCCAGAGATGCGGCTGTGTGTCGCAGCTTGTGCGGAGTGATGCCCATCCCGTCGAGGCCGGCCGCCTTCACCGCGGGATCGAACACCCGGGAGCGGAAGTTGGCGTAGCGAAGCGGGCCGCCCTCGGGCGCGGTGAACAACAGATCTTCCTTGCCCTTGCCGACGGCCAGCGTGCCTAGCTCGTCGGCGAACGACCGGGGGAGCGGCACCGAGCGCTTCTCGTGGTTCTTCACCGGACCGAGCGCCAACTCCCCACGCACGTCGGTGTAGTTCTGTGTGATGCGCATGCGGCGCTGCGGCACGGACAGACGGCCGGCCTTCACCGCCGACGCCTCCGCCCACCGGATTCCGCTGTACCCCAGGACCAGGATCAGGAGCCGGTACTCATCTGCTGCCAACGCCAGCCGTTCCAGCTGGTCGTAGGTCAGATAGATGTGCTCGTCCTCGTCGTCCGGCCGAGGGAGTTCATGGTCGTGGCACGGGCTGGCGGCGATGCGCTTGGAAAAGATCGCGTGCTTCATCACCATGGACAGCACCCGATACGCCTTGATGATGCGGGCCGCACCCAACTGCTTCCCCGACTTCCCTGGCTTCGTCTCCAAGTCGGTGATCCAGGCGGAGACGTCCTCCCACTGGATCGCTGCGATCTGCCAGTCGCCCCAGCGCGGGATCACGTAGTTGTCGAGCAGGTCGCGGTAGTCGCGCCTGGTGGTTCGGCCGATCTTCCGCTTCGCCGTGAACCACTCCTCGGCGACGACCTTGACGGGCGCCTTCCCCGACTTCGGGTCCCGGTACACGCCCTTGTCGAGGCGGGCTGTGATCGCATCCTTCTCAGCTTCGGCCTGCGGCAACTTCCCGAACGTCTTGGCCTTCGGCTTGCCATCTGGGCCGTACCAGCGGACACGCCACCTGCCTGGAGGCTGGCGCTTGCCACCTTCCTTCTTGGCCGCTTGCCACTTCTCCACGGCCTGCTGGTAGTCGGCGTGGTTGGCGCGATCTTCGATCCAGACCCTAGCCACCTGAGCCCCCTGCTTGTGATCGCCTCAGAGTCCGCTCCTCGGACAGCCGCTCCAGCTCCGTCGCGAGGCGATCGACTGCGCCTCGCGCTCGCGCCAGCTGGTCTTCGAACGCATCGTCACCGGCCTTGCCGCCGGCCATGCGAATGAGCCGCTCGGTCTGCAAGGTCACGGCGTCCGCGTCGCGACTTGCTGGATGCTGACGCACTCGCCGGAGTTCGGGCGGTAGCGTCACGGCGTCGTAGTCCTGCCGCAGCTGCCAGTACTTCCGGTCGAGTTCGTCCTCCCACTCATCGTCGTCCGAACCGACGACGACCTCGGCGGGATTAACGCCGTAATCGCTGGCCGGCGAGAGCCCGCGGACCCACCGCCACGCGGTCCGCGCGGCGAGACGCCGTTCGCTGGTCAACTCGATCGGTGAGTCACCCCATACGGACGGCAGGAGCAACGCGATCGGGGCCGTGTTGAGGGCGACCGCGAGAGCCACCAAGTCGTCCACCGTCACCTGTCGTTGCTGCCGCTCGATCTTGGCAATAGCCGACGGGGCGATCGGCCGGCCGACCTTATCGAGCTCGCCCGACAGCGAGTAGATCGTCATGTTGCGGATCTTCCGGATCCGCTCAACGTTCCTGGCCACGGCCTGTGCGACTGGTCCGTACTGGGCTGCGGGGCGCGGTCGGCGCTTCTCGTCGGTCATGAGCAACAGCGTATGGCGCATGAGTGTCCATTTCTCTCCCTGGGGTGCTACCTTCGTCTCTGCCACGTGTTCACTGTACCCATAACAGTGTTCATTGTGAACACTGAAAGGGTGATGATGATGACCGGTAAGGCTGAAAAGGCCACACGGGAGAAGACCATGCAAGACCCTCTGCTCACGCCCCGCGAGGTGCACGAGGACTACGGGTTCAGCCAGCAGACGCTGGCCAACTGGCGGTGGACGGGCATCGGGCCCGACTACATCAAGCAGACCCCTGGCAAAGGTGGGCGCATCAAGTACCGCCGCAGTGCCATCGAGGCGTGGCTGTGCGCCCAGACCGTCAAGGCCGGAGGCGCCGCAGCATGACCACCAACGCGAAGACCCGCCGGGGGCTGACCGGCGGGTCTCAGCAAGAAGTCCTCTTCGGTGGCGGGACTGAGTCCACGGTACCGCCTCTGCCTGTCGTACGACCCATCGTTCTCTCGACGCGGGGGCGCATCGAGTTCACCGGCCGCTGCCCGAAGTGCGAGGGATGGCACCGCCATATTCACCTCGGCATCGTGCGTGCCCCCTGCGGGAGCCGCTATGACCTCCAGCCCGCCAGACGAGGGCGTCGAGGCGGGGGGAACGCGTGAGTAACCGGTCCACCCGAAGGGCCTGGCTGTGCGCCATCGAGAGCGCACACCAGGCAGCCCAACACGGCCTGCACGTCTTCCCCATCGGCAGCGCCAAGCTGCCCGCGATCCGCTCTCCACACCGCGACGATCCGCCGGGTACACCACCGTGCCGTGGAACTTGTGGGCGGCTCGGTCACGGCGTCCACGACGCGACGACCGACCCGAAGCAACTCGACGAACTCTTCGACGCAGCCCCCCACGCTTGCGGATATGGGATCGCCTGCGGGCGGGGTTATGAGCCTCTTCTTGGTGTCGACCTCGACCGTAAGAACGGTGTGGATGGCGTCGTCTCCCTCGCCGCTCTTGCCGAGCAGCATGTTTTCACCGTGCCCGAGACGACCATCATCGCCACCCCGTCCGGCGGCGAACATCGTTGGTTCATCGGTCCGGCCGGCGCTCCGGTGCGGAACAGTGCGAGCAAACTCGGTCCAGGCGTCGACGTCAGGGGATACGGCGGATTCCTCGTCGGCCCTGGGTCCTGGACTCCGAAGGGCATTTACCGGTTCGTTGACCGGCGCCCAGCTGCCCAACTTCCGGATGCGCTGCTCGCCCTGATGCTGCCCCCGCCTCCGGTCCGACGGGCACCGGTCTACCTGCCCGGTCCTCGCCGGGGCGCGGCCCTGGTCAGCCTGATCAAGTTCGTGTTGGAGGCGGGCGAGAACGAGCTGAACAACCGCCTGTATTGGGCGGCCTGTCGGGCCTACGAGACCGGCGTCGATGCCGACTCCATCAGCCGCGCCCTAGTTGATGCTGCCGTCTCCCTCGGTCACCCCGAACATGCCGCTGAACGCACCGTCAACAGCGCCCGAAATGCACCTGTGAGGAACAGCGCATGAGTACCGACGAGCAGGCCCGCGAGTTCCTCCAGGACAACGGCATTGACGTTGACCAGCTTGATCAGTGCCCTTTCGGCACCCCCGAGGAAGTCATTGCAGAGTTCACCGACCTGGAACACGACAAGCGGCTCGACCGCATCGGCGAGTTGGTGGCGTGGCTGGCCGGCCGGGGCGAAATCGAGTTGCAGCGGTACCGCAAGGCGATCGTCGACGCGAAGCTCCTCGGTGCCGGTGACTGGCGGTCCCTCGCCTCCGAGGCCAAAAAGCAGCGCGTCACCCAGATCAGGACCGCGGTCCGCTCAGACTGCCCGTACACCTCCGAGAACGGCTGTCTGTACCTGGCCACTCCAGACGGCGGGCAGATGCTCCTCGCCCGCTTCGTCCCCGAGGTCGTGGCGCAGGTGATCCGGGACGACGGTGCCGAGATCACCACACTCATCAAGATCCGAGTAACACGGCCCGGCGGACACTCGGTCGAGGTCGAGGTTCCCGCCGAACGACTGCCCATGGCCCGACGTTGGGCCGCCCAGGCAATCGGCGCCTCAGCCGTCATCACGCCCATGTCCCGCGACGAGGCCCATGTCGCCACAGCCGCGCAGTACTTCGGCAACGACCAGTGGGACAGCCAGACCACCTACGCCCACACCGGATGGCGTGCGGACATCGACGGCACCTGGAGATTCCTCACCGCCTCCGGTGCCCTGGGCGCGGCCGGCCTGGACACGTCCGTCACCGTCGACCTGGGCACCGAAAACTTGAACATGTACGCCTTGCGCGACCCGTCCGAGGTGGGCGCCGAGTCGCTGGCCACGGCCGTCCGCGCGTCCATGGCACTGCTGGACATGGCGCCGCTGACCATCACCGCACCCCTGCTCGGAGCCGCCTACCGCGCGCCGCTACCGCTGCTACCGGAAACCAGCGCGTACGTAGTAGGGCCCAGCGGATCACTTAAAAGCGCGGCCTCCGCCACGGTGCTCCAGCACTTCGGGCGATGCCTCGATGCCCGGCACTTCCCGGCGAACTGGAACTTCACGGGCAACGCGCTGGAATCCATCGCCAACCAGCTTGCGAATGTCCTGCTGGTCATCGACGACTACGCGCCGCAGTCCGCAGACGACCCCCGCCGACTGGCCACCGCAGCCGACCGGATCTTCCGCGGGGCGGCGAACAGCGCTGGACGAGGACGGCTACGCCCGGACGGAACCCGCCGCCCCGAGCGTCCCCCAAAGGCGCAGATCGCGGCGACCGGCGAGGACGTGCCGCCCGGCGAATCCCTGCGCGCCAGGCTGACGGTCACCACGGTCGATGCCGGAGCCATCGACGTCACCAAGCTGACCGAGGCCCAGCGGCGCGCGGCGAATGGCGTGTACGAACTCGCGATGGCCGGCTTCGTACGCCACCTCGCAGGCCTCCTCGATGCGGACGCCGAGTACGCCGACCGGCTGCGCGAGCAGATCGCCGAGCGCCGCGCCGAACTGGCCCAAGCCTCCGCCGGTCACGCCCGTGTCCCCGAGGCGACGGCCGGCCTGTTGACGGGGTACCGCGAGTTCCTCACCTATGCGGTCACCGTCGGCGCTTTCACGGGCGACGAGGCGACGGCGCAGATGGACAAGGTGAAGACGGCCCTTCTTCAAGTGGCTGCGGAACAGACCGCCTACGCCAAGGGCATGGCTGTCGCCGAGATCTACCTGCGGGCGCTGGCCTCCGCGCTGGTGTCGGGTGCCGTGCACTTGGCCGACCAGGAGACCGGGCGTGAGCCCGAGGAGCCGGAGCGGTGGGGCTGGGAGCCGTACCCGTCGGGGGGCTACCAGTCGGCCTACCGAGCCAAGGGCAAATGCCTCGGTTGGCTATCCGCTACCGGAGACGTCCTCCTGCACCCGGACGTGGCGTACGAAGTGGCTCGCGACCATGCCGGACGGGCTGCCGAGCCATTGGCGACCACGAAAGTCACCATCCACAAGCGGCTCAAGGAAGGCGGCCACCTTGCTTCCAACAGCGAAGACGGCAGGCCCACCGTCGTACGGAGGATCGCGGGCAGAAGCCGCCGGGTGCTCCATGTCCGAGCCGACCGGATCACCGGAGAGAGCGCGTAATGCATTCCACCGTAGGTGCGCCCTATCCCCGAGAAGAGCGGTAGCAGCGGTAGCAGCAGACGGACAGGGCGCATCGCAGCAGATCAGACCACAGCCGCCCCGCTACCAGCGCGGAACCGGAAGCGGTAGCCGACCGGTAGCAGCGGCGACCGAGAACGGTAGCGCGCTACCGGTTACCGCCGCTGCTACCGGTTCCCGCTACCGGTCAGCTACCGGTTTGAAGCCCAAACCGGTAGCAGCAGAACCAGCCCTTGACCTGAGAACCACCACCGGCCGCTACCGGTGCTACCGCTTTTCGACGCAGCACAGCACCCCGTAGGTGAAACACGCCACAGGAGACCGACATGAGCACCCCGCAGCACACCGAATACGACCGCGCGCTCACCGCCGACCACCGGCTCCGCGCCCTCGCTCAACTCGTCACCGCGCTCTGCCAGTTCGTACGCCCCGCAGACACCATGTGCGGCGGATGCGCCTGGGACGCCCTCGTCAAGCCCCTCGCCACACCCCTGATCGGCTGGGAACGCGGCTACAAACCCGAGGCCGCCAAAGACCCCGACCCAGACCGCGCGTGGCGCATCTACACCGGCGGCGAGTGGCTGGCCGGATGGAAGGAAGCGGAGCAGGACCGTACGCCGGCCAGCACCGACACCGAGCAGTGGCTGCGCACCTCGGAAGCGTGGGACGCGTACTGCGGCGAGCTGATCCGCCAACTCAACGCCGCCGACCCGGCGCACGGCCACGGGATCCAGCGCTACGGCAAGGCCAAGACGATCGCGGCCTGACCAGACTTCCGGCCGTCACCAGGCGGCCGGCCAACCCGCCCACCGAAGGAGAACGACCATGACCGAGCAGACCATCACCCCGCAGAACGACCCATGGACCACCGACACCACGACCAAGCCCCGTAACCGCCTGCCGCTCACCACCACCCACGACGGCCCCTTCAACGACCGCATCCAGATCAAGAGCACCCAGGGCAGCGCCAACGCCGGGCACTACAGCGGCTACTTCGTGACCATCGAGACCGGCGAGGAGACCCTCGTCTTCACCCCGGACGAAGCCCGTGCGATCGCCGCGAGCCTGACGCAGGCCGCCGACGAGACCGCGCTCAACGAGCGGCTCGACACCAACTGCTCACTGCACGACGCGGTGCCCGGCGAGAACTTCCCCGGCAGCTCCTGCACCTGCGACGCCTGACCCGCGCACTACGGCCGGCCCCGCGGGTGACGGGGCCGGCCACCCGGCAGCATCCCAGACCTTCAAGGAGGTGACCGCCAGTGACCAGTAATGGCCTGACGGAACTCGACGCCAAGGCTCAGGCCGTGGTCCTGCTCGCCCGTGGAACGAACAGTGACAAAGTCGGCGAACAGGTCGGCGTGTCCGGGCGCACGATCCGCCGCTGGGCAGAGGCCCCCGAGTTCCGTGCCGAGGTCGAGGCCGCCCGGCGGGCGCTCCTCGATGAAGCCGTCCGCGCCCTCTCCTCTGCCGCACGGGACGCGGTCACTGTCCTCCACGACAGCCTCAGCGACGACAGCCCCGCCATCCGCCTCCGCGCTGCTGTCGCCCTCCTCGGAGCCCTGCCCAACATCGCCGAGCACGTGGCCCTGGAGGAGCGCGTAGCTGCCCTCGAAGCGGCCTTCGACACCGAAAGGACGGCGGCATGAGCCGCAGACTGACGACACGCCTCCTGCGCCTGGAACAGGCCGCCCCCAAGGCCCTCGACAACCCGGAGTGCCGGCATCACGGGCAGGCCTGCCGCATGGGCCGCGACTGGCCGCAGCCGTACGTCCACGACGTTGAAGACGACCTCGCCGAGTTCATCACCGAGGCTCACCGTGCCTGCGGGCGGGAGACCGAACCAACTCGTCGTGAGCGGTGGGAGATCCACGTTCATGAGTTGGTGCCGGCTGCCGAGATCGAGCAGCGGAACCGCGAAGTCGCCGAACTGATCCGCGAGGTGGAGGTGAAGAACGAACGCATCCTCGCCGAACTCACCAGCGAGGACAGCGACGGGAGCCCGACCGCCGCCTGACGCACACCCCAAGGGGGTCCGGACCAAACCGGACCCCCGGCACCCACAGCAGGGAGAGAGCATGTCCAACGTCAACAGGCCCGTGATCGCGTCCGCGGCCTTGCATGCCGAGCGGATCCGCGCGGCCGAGCAGCAGCGAGCAGAGGCGCCGAGGGCCACGCGGACCGGGCAGTCGACGGCCGAGCGGTACGCGGAGCGCGCCCTCGCCGGACACCGTGCGGATGAGGAACTGCGGACGCGAGCGCGGATGAACGAGCTGCGTGCGCGCGGCGTCATCGGCGCCGATCCCGAGCCGGACGACGAGGAAGAGTACGACGACACCGACGAGGTCGAGGAGTACGAGGAGGAAGGCGAGCAGCCGGTGAGCACGGCCGAGCGGTATGCGAGGAGGGAGCGGGAGCGGCAGGAGGCTGGGCGCCACGCTGCCTTGGCCGCGCGCCGAGGAGCGACGCAGGCCGTTCGCCCCGTGATCTTCTGACCGGATTTCACCGGCCGCTGAATTGTGCCCGGCCGCCCACGTGGCGGTCGGGCACAATCATGCTGGCGGGCGGCTTAGTCGGGGTCGCCGAATTCGTCCGCTCTGAGAGCCAGTCGGCGCAGTACGTCAGCTGAGGTGGTGTCGAAGTCTCCGGTGTCGTGAGTGTGGGCGAGTTCTGTGAAGGCGACGGTGAAGGCCCCGACGAGCTGGCGAACGGCCCTGGTCCACCTCTCGTTCATGGCTTCGGCGATCTCCTGATGTGATGCAGAGGTGGGCAGGGAGAACCCGTATGCCAGGACTTCGTTGAGCATCGCCGTGACGGGGCCGTCGGTGGTGTCGACGTCTTCGGCCCTGCGGCCTTCCTCGAGCTGCTGTGCCCATTCGCCAGCCTGAGTCAGCATGCCGACGACCCGCTTTATGACCTCGCTCTGCTCCATGCGGTGAGCGTAGGACGTTCGGGTGATGCTGTCGCCGCCCGCTCGCAGGCGATCCGCTCGCGTACGGCGTCCGGTACCGGCGTGCCGCGCCGGTTGACGTGACGTACGCCGCGCCGAGTCCTGAGCGCGCCCGTATCGACCGCCACGGCCATCAAGACCGCCGACTCCCACGGGCCCAACGCGAGGACGTCACAGACGCGTTCGGCGACGTCGATGGCGGGCGGTCGGCGTTCCTCCTCGATGGCCTGCACGGTGTGGGCGGACGTGCCGATAGCCGCGGCGAGGGCGTCTCGGGAGAAGTACCGGTCGATGCGTGCGTTGCGCAGCAGGACGCCGAAGCCGAGCGGGAGCGCCGACCAGCGCGGTGAAGTGGTGGATGCCATACGCCACAGCATCCGGCAGGCAATGAATCGTAGGCAAGGTATGCATCTGACCTGTGATTCAAAGGCTAGTTGAAGTAGAATCAAGTCAGGCCGTGGCGCCCGTGATGGGGCCACCAGTAGTCCGTGATGGACACCCGGGCACGACGAGCGGGACCGCTCACCAGTCAGCCCAGGACGGGCCACCCCCATCAGCTGCTCACCCTGGAGCACCCTCGTGGCCCGCGTCTTCGACGGCGCCGCCTTGCGCGATCAGCGCAGGCTCGCCGGAATCACCGCCGCTCAACTCGCAGCCGTAGTCGGTCGTACGGAGGACGCCGTCTGGTCGTACGAAACCGGCCGGGCCACCCCGCCCATCGACATCGCCGCCGCCCTCGCCGATGCACTCGACGTCCACCTCGACCAACTCCTCACGCACACCGCAGAGTTGGCGGTCGCCTGATGGCCGGCCAGTTCCGCATCGCCGAGGGGTACGTAGAAGTAACGGCCGACGAGTCCGGCTACGACCGCGCGATGGATCGCCTGAAGTCGAAGCGCAACGAGGTCGGTGTCCGCCTCAACCTCGACGACAAAGACGCGAAGACCGGACTCGACAGGTTCCTCCGCGACCGCTCGATGCGCGTCAAGGTCAACCTCGACGGCACCGCGTTCAGCGCCCTCAACCTCCGCGACCGCCGCCTCAACATCCTCGCGGAGCTGGGCGAGTCCGCCCGCCTCGCAGCCGAGGCTCAGCTCGCCACCCTCACCCGTGACCGCATCGTCCGTATCACCGCGGACCTCGACACCCGCGCCGCGGCGGACGACCTGGCTTTGCTCACCCGGGCTCGCACAGCGCGTATCACCGCGGATGCCGACACCCGCTCGGCGGCCGACGACCTCGCGCTCCTCACACGCTCCCGCACCGTCAGCGTCAGAGTCGACGTCGACCGCTCGGCGCTCGGCATCCTGGCCGGCCTCGGCGGCTCCGCCGGTGGCGTCGGCATGCTGTCCTCCCGCTTCGCCGCCCTCACCGCCGCCGCCCTCTCCGCGCTGCCCACGATCGTGTCGCTGGGCGCCTCCCTCATCCAGATCGGCCCGGCCGCGGCACTGGCCGCACCCGCCGTCCTGTCCCTGGGTAGTGCGTTCGCCGCGATCAAGCTGGGCACGTCAGGCATCGGTGCCGCTTTCAAGCAGGCGTTCACGCCGGCAGTCACGTCGGGCAACGCGGCTGCCGCTGCGACCCGCCGTGTCGAGGATGCGCAGCGCTCCCTCGCGAAGGCCCAGCAAGGCGTGAAGGACGCCGAGGTACGGGCAGCTGAGGCGCGCGTGCAGGCCGCCCGGCAGGTGGAGGACGCACAGCGGTCCCTCAAGTCGACCGTCTCCGACGTAGCCGACGCGAACCGGCGGGCGGCCGAGTCGGTGGCGGGCGCGGAGCGGGATCTCGCAGACGCGCAGCGGGCCGCGCGGCAGGCTCAGCAGGACCTCACGCAGGCCCGCAAGGACGCCGCGCAGGAACTCGAAGACCTCAACAACAGGCTCGCCGACGCCCAGTTGGACCAGCGGCAGAAGGTGATCGATCTCCAGGACGCCGAGAAGCAGCTTGCCGCGGACAAGGCCGCCGGGTCGAAGGTGTCCGCCGAGCAGTTGGCGAAGGACCAGCTCGCCTACGACAAGGCAGTCCAGGCCCTCAACGAGCAGCAGACCGAGACGCAGCGGTTGCAGGACCAGGCGGACGCCGCGAACAAGGCCGGGGTCGAAGGCAGTGCGACGGTTACGAAGGCCAAGCAGGGCATCGCGGACGCCAACCAGACCGTCACGGACAAGACGCAGGCGTTGAAGGATGCGGAGATCGAGCAGTCCCGCGCGGCAGTGGATGGCGCGCAGAAGGTCGCGAAGGCCGAGCGGGACGTAGCCGACGCGCGGGCTGCCGCGACGAAGGCCGCCGTTGATGGAGCGAGGCAGATTGCCGATGCCCAGCAGTCGGTGGCCGACGCGGCCCGCAACGTGGCCGACGCGCAGACCGCCGGGGCCGCGGCAACGGCAAAGGTTGCCGACGCCATGGCGAAACTCGCACCCTCCGCGCGGGAGTTCGTCAAGGCCGTCGTCGCGCAGGGAGGCGCCTGGCGGGCCCTGAAGCTGGACATTCAGGAACGGCTCTTCAAGGGGCTCGGGGACACGTTCACGACGATGGCGCGGGCGACCCTGCCGTCCGTCCACGACGGCCTGGTGGGTACGGCCGGGATCCTCAACACGATCGCGAAGAACGCGGCCGGCGCGGTGACGGAGCTCGGCAAGACCGGGATGCTCCGCAAGCTGTTCGACGGCCTCAACGACGGCATGCGCCCGCTCACGAGGATCCCGGGCCAGTTCGTCACCGGGCTTACGCAGATCTCCGTCGCTGCCTCGCCCGCGTTCAAGCGGCTGTCGGACGGTGCGGCCGGCGCGGCCGACAGGATCTCGAAGAAGATCAGCGACGCCTTCAAGTCGGGCGCGCTGGAACGGGCCATCAACCACGCCATCGACCTGGCGAAGCAGTTCGGCCACCTGGTCGGGGACATCTTCGGAACCCTCGGCAACATCATGGACGCCGCGCAGCTTGGCGGCGCCAACGCGCTCACCACCCTCAGCGACGCCTTCGCGGAGCTGCGCCGGGTCACGGGCCTGCCGGAGATGCAGAAGGCGCTGGGCTCGATCTTCGGGTCCCTGCACAAGATCGCGTCGGTCCTCATCGACGTGGTGGGCGTAGCCCTGGAGAACCTGGTGCCGATCGCGGCCCCGTTCGTCTCGATGATCGCGGACCTCGCGGGGACAGTGGCGGGCCCGCTCAAGTCGTTCTTCGAGTTCCTCGGCGACCATCAGACGCTGGTCGGATCGATCGCGGCCGGGATCCTCGCCATCGTCACGGCGATGAAGCTGTGGGAACTGGCCACGATCGCAGTCACCACGGTGCAGGCCATCTTGACCGCGGTCATGGACGCCAACCCGATCGGCCTGGTCGTCCTTGCGGTGGCTGGTCTGGCGGCTGCGTTCGCGTACGCGTGGTCGCACTCGGAGACATTCCGTGCCGTGGTCACGGGCGTCTGGGACGGAATCAAAGCCGTCTTCGCGACGACGTGGGACTGGATCAACAAGCTGGTCATCCAGCCCTTCAAGGACTTGTACGACATCCTCGTCGGCCACTCGATCATCCCGGATCTGGTCAACGCGATCACCGGTTGGTTCAGTGGCCTGTGGACGAAGACGAAGGCGCTGTTCACGACCCTGAAGAACGGTGTCGTCCAGATCTGGCGCGAGTTGTGGACGGCCCTGTCGGGTGCCTGGACGACGTTCTACAACGGGCTGAAGAACGCGCTCAACGGCGCGTGGACGTGGGTGAAGAACAGCTTCACCAGCCTGAAGACCGGCATCTCGAATACGTGGTCGGCGCTGTGGAACGGCGCGAAGAACACCGTCTCCGGGATCTTCACCACGATCAATTCGAAGATCTCCGGGTTCGGCACCGGGATGCGGAACGCGTTCACCAACCTGAAGAACGCGTTGGGCACGATCTGGGACGGCGTCAAATCCAAGATTGCCGCACCGATCCGCTTCGTGATTGGGACCGTCTACAACAACGGCATCCGCACGATGTGGAACTCCATCGCGGGGAAGATCAGCAGCAAGATCACGCTGCCCAAGGCGCCACTCGGCTTCAACCAGGGCGGTGAGGTTCCCGGCTCCGGGAAGGGCGACAAGGTTCCTGCGATGTTGGAACCGGGCGAGCGCGTCCTGTCCAACCCGCAGGTCGCCCGTCTCGGCGGTCACCGTGCGATCGACGCCATGCTCGGCGCTGACCACCCCGTGAAGACGGGCGGCAACCCGTCGCCTCAGCAGGAGAAGCAGCGCTACCAAGGACCGACCCAGCACTTCGGGAACGGGGGCATCGTCGGCTCCGTCACCTCCGCGATCGGCGGCGCCATCTCCTCGGCGACCTCGTGGGCGAAGGACCTGGTCATCGGCGGCCTCAAGTCCGCCGCGCAGAAGGCGCTGTCCTCGCTGGTGCGGCCGCTCATCAGCCGCATCCCCGGCGGCAACGCAGGCATCGGCGGGCTGATGAAGGACACCGCGAACAAGGCCGTCGACGGGATGCTCGGCTGGTTCGGCAACGAGGACAAGAAGGCCGTCGGCGGCCCGGCCGTACAGAAGGCCCTGTCGTGGGTAAAAACGCAGAACGGGCTGCCCTACCAGTGGGCCGGCAACGGGAACCCCAGCTGGGACTGCTCGGGTCTGATGTCCGCGATCGAGTCGGTGATCCGCGGGGAGAAGCCGCACCGCCGGTGGGCGACCGGCAGCTTCGTAGGGAACAACGGGCCGGCGGGCTGGGTGCGGAACCTGAACTCCCCGTTCATGATCGGCATCACGAACGCGGGCGTCGGCCACACCGCGGGAACGCTCGCCGGAATGAACGTCGAGTCCTCCGGCGGCGCCGGCGTCCACATGGGCAAGAGTGCCCGCGGCTACAACGATCCCTTGTTCACGTCCCACTGGGGCTTCGCACCCGCCGCAAAGTACGACTCAGGTGGCCTCCTCCAGCCCGGCGCGACGCTCGCCGTCAACCGGACCGGGAAGCCGGAAGCCGTCCTCACCGCGGCCGAGCGGGAAGCGTTCCAGAGCATGCTCCGCAACGGCGGCAGCATCACCATCGAGAACATCACCGTGTCCGGCACGTTCGACTTCTCCACTCCCGCCGGGCAGAAGCTGGCCGCGCGGCAGTTGGCGGCGGCGATGAAGGAAGAGATCCGTAAGAGCGACAGGAGCCGCATCTGATGAGTCTCGACGGCATCACCCCGCAGGCCCTCGACGACTTCCTGCACTGGCCCGTATGCCAGGCCGGATACGTCTTCACACAGGCCGTGTGGGGCGACCACAGCCTCACGGATGCGTGGCCTCTCGTCGACCCGCTCTTTCGCCGCTGCTGGGCGCAGGGCTGGCTACAGGACCAACGGGACCTCACGCGGGCGTGCGGCTTCGATCCTGACGAGGTCGTCGAGGCCTTCACCGCCGAGTGTCCCGAGCATCCGCTGTGGCCGGAGTTCGAGCGGCTCCAGCTGGAGGCGCTGCACGGGTGGAAGCAGGACGTCCACGAGTGGGGCGCGACCGCTGAACACAAGCTGGTCGGCGTCGACCTGGAGCTGCTGTACATGCTGCCCCGCCCGGAGTCGGGGAACGTGGTGGCGGAGGGTTCCCCGTTCGTTCCGCTGCTGATGCGGTACGACGTCGAGGCGGGCTGGCGGGTCCTCAACTGTGTGAGCGAGCACGTGCCTGTTCCGGGCTGGCCTCCGCAGTTGAGGGGCGAGTCGTGAACGTGATTGCGGAGCTGCGGGTGCCGCCGCTGTATCGGGGTGATCGGCAGGCCGCGTGTCCCGTGTGCGGCCAGTTCGACGAGCTGACCCTGATCATCGACAGCGAGGACGCGAGCGAGACGCCGGCATTCATGCGGTGCGACGACGGCCACCAGTGGGCGGAGCCTGCCGTCCCTCGCCGTATCGGCGCCGGGCTGTTTGCCCTGAGGCTGCGCGACCATCCCGAGCTGATCGACTGGTCCGCCGTACAAGACGGCTGAGGGCCCCGACCGGGAGACGCGCGTACCGGCCGGGGCCCTCTTGGTTCCCGTCTGCCCCATGGCGCATGGGGTACTGGGCAGGCGGGAGTTCGTGTAACCGCCGCTATCCGCTCGTGGGCGCCACCTCGTCGATGACTTCCAGCACCGAGCCGAGCCGGTGCCGTATGCGCTCGACGAGAAGGATGAGGCTCGCGGCTTCTATCGACCCGAGGTCCGAAGCGCGCGCGGTCGCCAGGTCGCGGCGCGCGAAGTCGACGACGGTCTGCTGTGCCGGTGTGAGCGGTTCGTTCAAGGCGGTTCCTGTAGGGGTTGTACGGCGGCCGCCCAGCCTGGGGGACGTGTAGGGCGGCCGCCCTTCCTGCTGCCGACAGTCTCCGCCGGCAGCAGGGTCCATGGGGCGGTCAGCCTCCTGACCGTGCGGCCTTCGCGATCAAGACGCGGGCGAAGATGCGGAGCAGAACGGGATCCGGCTCGACAAGGTCGGCATGCGCGCGGTGCGCGTAGACGTCCCGCCCCGGCCCGCTCATGCCCTCCTCGTGCCACAGGAGGACCGTGTCGTCCGGGTCGGTCAGCGGGCCGTCGCAGTACCTGCAGAAGCGCATGGTCATGACGCGCTCCCTGTACTGGCCGGGCGGTGGTGGTTGCGGATCTCGACGTTGCAGTCCGTCGCCCGCGAGAGGTCCCCGTCCCGGGTGGCCTCGGTCCGCTGCCGGGCCAGCGCTGCGCACACCCCGCAGTCAGCCGGCGGCATCGGTTCAGCGAGCGGCAGCCCGAGTACGGGGGGCGGATCCATGTCCGTTCTCATCGAGCAGCCTCCGAGAGTCGTCCACCAGGGCCGAACGCGGCACCCAGCAGTACGGGATCGGTCAACCGGCCGGTACCGTCCGGCCGTTCCAGCCACATGCGTCCGTCCACCGCGTACAGAACGGGTGGGCACTTGAGGACCCAGCCGGGCGGCCGGACGGTGAGCTGCCGTACGTCGTCCAGCTGGTCGCCCACGTCGGGCGGGAGAAGCCACCAGGCCCGTTCGGCGTCTACGTCGGCGAGGACCGGGCCCAGGCGCTTGGAGCCGATCCGCTGCATGGCGTGGACGGACGGCAGGAGGGGCGCTTCGGCGGCCCGCCAGTGGATGCCGGTGGGGAAGGGAGCGAGTTCCTCGCGGTCCCATCGGCGGCGCGCGTCGGTGGGTTCAGCGGTGCAGGACAGCAACCAGTCCTGGCCTTGCTGTCGGAGCGACAGGGCGGGCTTTGTGGCCATGACCAGGACCGTAGGGAGGACCGAGAATCAGCGTGCGGTCTGATTCGCGAATATTCGGCTACGGCCTGTGCTGATGCGCGCTGATGCTCAGGCGAGGTCGGCGAAGTGGGCGCGCGCCCGGGCGATCAGGCGCCGGGCATGGGTGCCGTAGACCGCCGCAGAGTCGAGGCTGTCCCACACCCGCCGGTACAGGGCGACGCTGTCCGTGTCGTCGAGCCACAGCTCGGCGTGCCAGTCCTCAACGATGACGAGCCGCTCGTCGTACAGCCAGAAGGAGTTGGCCGGCGGGACCCCAAGCTGCGCGCCGAAGGGCACGATGCCCAGGCGCACGGTGTCCAGGCCGATGACGCTCGCGAGACGGTCCAGCTGTGCGGCGAGGACGTCGGGCGGCGCCATACCGGCATGCAGGGCGGCCTCCCACATGACGATGTGGAACGTCCGGCCGGGCTGGTACAGCATCTCCTGGCGCCGTACACGGGCCCGTACGGCGTCCTCGACGTCGCGGGGCGCCTGCTGTAGCTCGGCCATGCGGGAGAAGACGTGCCGGGCGTAGTCGGGCGTCTGGAGGATGCCGACGACCATGGCGCTCTGCCACACGCGGAAGTCCGTGGTGCGCTCGTACTCGATGGTGAGGACGTCCTGCACCGGGCGGTGGCCTGCGCGCAGTTGGCGCCGCCAGGACCGCGTGTGCGTCTCCAGCCCTTGCAGGCGGGCGACGAGTTCCTCCGTGGTGGACGGGTGCCCGGTGGCCTTGGCCCACGCTATGAGGTCCTCGGGGGTGGCTGTCTGGCGCCCGGTCTCCAGCTTGGACACCTTGGCCTGCGGCCACTCCAGCAGGGCCGCGAGTTCCCGTTGGGTCTTGTCGGCGCGCAGCTCACGGAGCCGTCGGCCGAGCGCCTCGCGGGCCTGCTGGAAGTCCGTGGTCACATGCCGAAGTTACCGCTCGGCCTGGTCGTAGGGCACGGCGTGGTGCCATGCGGCTTCGCGTACCTGCGCGTAGCGGAGCACGTCCACGGGGTTGGTGAGCAGCTCGATCTCGGTCAGCTCGTCGGCGTCGTTGTGGTGGAGCAGGGCGACCACACGCGAGTCGAAGATCCAGAAGTCCTCTCGGGGCAGGCCGAGTTCGTCGGCCTTGCCGCGGGGGAGGACGCGGATGTCCTCGCCGACCGCGGCGTTCCGGCGGGCGTTGTCGAGGAGGTACAGCTGGCCGGGGGTGGGCGGCTCGTCGAGGATCCGTACCCGCTCGAACCGCTTGCCCAGCGCGGTCTGTTCGCGCCGACCGACACACCACGGGTCGTCCAGGTCCCAGGCCACGGTCCGTCCGTCGGCGAACTGGCGGTAGGTGTCGGTGTCCTCGTCGGACGCGTACCGGCCGCGGGTCTCCAGCCTCCACGCGGAGTGCTTGAGCTTGGCGAACATGCCGCCGAACTCGTCGAAGCTGATGAACTGGGGCACGTGCACGGGCTCCTTCGGGCCGAAGTTCGCGAGCAGTTCCCGGGGCACCGTCACCGCGGCCTCGCCCTGCGCGAGGTCGAGCTGTCCCAGCTCGGCCGGGTCGGTGACGGGGTCGCCCTGCACGACGTACGTGTCGGTGCCGGGCTCGGTGTACAGGGTGGGGCATCCGTCGTTGCCGGAGTTGGTGCCGACCTTCCACAGTCGCCGGGTCATGGCGTTCCCTTCGTGGGTGGGTGATCTGCGAGCGCACGGTAGCTGTCGGGCTGATGGCCGCAACAGGGCGCATGGACAGAGCTCTCTGCGCGGCCGTGATGACCGTTCAGGGGAGTGCGGTTCGAGGGGTGACGAGTGGCGCGAAGCCGGGGCCGGGGTGAACCTGAGGCCAGGTCAGTCCAGCAAGGAGGCAGGCATGGCTGTTCGGACGTACGTCTCAACGAGTGCGCGTGCCGACCAACTCGACGAGGCCCGCCAAGCGCTAGGAAGCCTTGACCCCACCCCGCTCGGTCCTGTCGAGGTCACGCGCCCTGACGTTTCCGACGCCCTCACAGGACTTTCGGTCTCGCTCTCTGGCGATGTCCGTGAGTCGGTGAAACAGCAGCTCCGCACCCGAAGCGACTTGGAGTACATGGTCGAAGTGCGGGACGTAGATGAGGAGTGACGCAGTACGGGGAGGGAGGCGCGGCGGGGGAAGCTGAAGTGCCCGTTTCCCGTTTCCCGCAGCCGCGGGAACTTGCCTCCCTTGCCTCCCCAACCGGCCATTTGTGCAGGTCACCGATGGGGAGGCAGCAGGGGAGGCGGGCAGGGAGAACTCCCCAAGATCCAGCCGCCTCCCTCCCGTCAGATGTCGTCCTCCTCATCCTCCACAGCGTCGGCCGCTCGGTCGGCGAGCGCGTCGAGGAGGCGCTGCCGGCTGACGTGCATCACACCGCCGGTCTTGTACTCCCCGTGCCCGCAGTCGTCGAGGACGCGCGCGAGGTCGCGGAACGACCACCCGTCGTACTCGGCAGGGTTGTGGTCACGCAGCCGGTGGATGACGTCCTGCGTGCGCAGCTTCGCCTCCAGGCCGAGGACGGCGAGGATGTCGGCGAGGTGGTCGACCGGCTCGAACGCGGGCGCCTGAGGGGCGGCGCTCCCGTCGTACAGGGCCATGGCGCGCTCGACGACCGGGGTCACCTGGTCGATGCCCTTGTCCGGGTCGCGGGCCACGTAGTGGGCGCGGACCACCTCGAACGGCTTGCTGCTGAACCCCACCGTGACGGCGGTACCGACATCCTCGCCGGGAATCAGGGTGGTCGCGGTGACGCCCGCCTTGTGCTTCCCCGAGCCGAGCAGGCCATCGTTCGCCACGTGGTCGCCGACCGCGAACGCCACGCGGTGGGAGGTGTTGCGGGTGACATCGCGCGGCAGCGAATCGGCGGTCGGGGAGACCGTGACCCACACGAGGGTGATGGCGGTCTTCCTCGCCTTCTTCATCACCTTGATGGCCAGCTCAGCGGCCTCTTTGCCGTACTCGCGGTGCATGAAGAGTTCGTGGCACTCGTCGAACACGACGACCTTCGGCCGCATCCGCGGGTCCTTCAGCGCCAGCTCGCGCGTCACCTTGGTGGCGCCGTCGCCGAGTTCCTCCAGCAGCTTGCCGCGGGTGGTGACCTCGTCGCGCAGGTCCCGCAGGGCGTCGAGGGCGGCCTTGATGTCCTCGTCGTCGTCGCCCTTGACGAGCGTCCGCAGGCGCGGCCTGAGCGGGTCGTAGTCGGTGTTGTACGCCATGACGTACGCCTCGACGATGACGAGCGGGTCGAGGATCGCGCCGAGCAACAGGGCGATGACCAGGGACGACTTACCTGAACCCATGATCCCGCCGACCATGTAGTTCGCGGCCATGAGCTTGCCGATGATGGCCTCGCCGCGCTGCGACACGGCCACGGGCACCCCGCGGAAGTAGTCGGTGACGCCCTCGGTCAGCAGCGGCCACGGCGGTACGACCCCGGACAGGGAGCCCTGGTCGGCTACCCACAGGTCGAGCACGCCGGGCTGCTTGGGCGGTTCGGTCGGCCACACCTCGACGGGCTTCCGGAGGAGGTTGTGGGCCAGGACGGACTTCTTGGCGGCGATCATCTCGACGGTGACGCCCATGGGCAGCTGCAACTGGGTGTGCCAGCCGTTCCCGGACCGGGTGGTCGGCTGCTCCCAACGGGGCTGCCAGCCGTCCTTGATGGCCTTGTTGAGGGGGGCGATGCCGAGATTGCCGAGCGCGCGGAGGATGGCGCCCTCGTCGGGGATGACATCGCGGCCGTCGCCGCCGACGGGCAACGCCCATGTGGGGGCGGTCTGCCGGTGCCGGCCAACGGCCCACATACCGGCGAGCGCGAGCCACGGCAGCGCGGTCAGCAGCGGATCCCAGATGACTCCGGCGAGGAACGCCACCCAGGCGACGAAGGAGACCGCCGCGGCGAGCGGAGTGACGACGTCGTGCACATCGTGGTTGGCCCACGCCAGCATGATGCCGATCATCAGCAGACCACCGGCCCCGGCGACGGCGCCCATGAACAGGGCCTTCGGGGCGTTGATGGCCAGCTGTAGCAGCTCCATACGGCGTCGGTGGCGGGACTGGCGGAAGATATAGGCGCGCTGCTCCCAGTCGCGGGCGACGTCCTCTTGGCCGGCGGCCTCGGCGGCGCGCATGAACCGTTCGTGCCGGGCGGTTGTGCGTGCGTCCCAGGTGCGCCGGGTGAGGATGCGCGCGCCGCCGACCAGGTAGGAGCCGTGTCGGACGATGATCCGGTAGGTGTCGTGCTCGCGGGCCTCGACGACAACGCGGCGCAGGTGGTCGATGCGGACCCGGCGGCGGCCGGGCTGCGGCTTCTCGGGCGCGGGCGCGGCGGTCGCGGCCGGTGAGTGTTCGGGGGCGAGTTTGAGCAGGGACACCTTCGGTTCGGCGTGCCCGTTGACGCGCTCGGTGGTGGTGTCGGTCATCCTGGTTTCTCCGGTCGCTCTCTGGGTGGTCCGGGCCCGGGGACGGCGCACTTCTTGGCGGTTGGACGCCGTCCCCGGGGTGCAGCTACTTGCCGTTCTTGCGCCGCTCGGCGGTCTTCTCGATGCGCTCGGCCTTGCGCTTCAGGTCGGAGATGTCGACCTCAGGTCCGGCCATCCCGCGCCACCCCATGCGAGCGGCGAGCAGGACGATGCGGGTCTTCTCGCCGGTGGTGAAGTCCTTGAAGCGGAAGTCGTCGGCCATGGGTCAGTACTCCGTTCCGGCGGTGGGGAGTTCGGGCAGCGGCTCGGGCAGGACGGCCGCGATCGCGGCGTAGGACTGCGCGACCTCGGCCCACAGACGGCCGGCGGTGGCGAGCGGCTCGACCTTGTGCAGGAAGTCCTGGTCGCGGGCGTACCGCTCGGCGTCCCGCGCCAGGGCCTCGGCCTTGGCGGTGGCGCTCCACGCCAACTGGACGTACTGCTCTGCGGTGGACTTGTTCACGGGGTTCTCCCTGGTTGTGGGCCGGGCTGTCCGACCTCACCGCACCCCCGCACGTGTCCCATCTGGGACACGTCGCGGAGGACGGAAGGGCAGGTCAGCGGCCGTTGGCGAAGTCGCGCCACATCGAGCGCAGGACGATCAGGCAGGCGGTGGCGCAGGTCGCGCCGATGGCGACGGCGACCGACGCGAGGGCGAACGCGAGGGCCAGGGCGCAGGCGACGCAGCCGCCGACGATCGCGAGGCCGCCGATCGTCCACCACTTCTTCGCGTCGAACGTCGGCTTGGCCTTGTGCTGGTGCTGGCAGGCCGGCGCCTGCTGGGTGGTGGCGGCCTTCGCCAGCTCGACGGCGGCGAGCGCCAGCTGCACGGCGACGGTGTTCGTCTCCGCCTCTCTCGCCGCGGCCTCCGCCTTGTCGAGCGGAGAGGGCTCGGTCACGGCGCCCACCGCCGCACACGGGGCAGTCGCGGGCGGACGAACAGACCGGCCGCGAAGGCAACGACGACCGGCTTGCCGAGGATCGCCGCGGCGATGGCGACGACGACCGCGAGGAGAGCCGGGTACAGGAGCAGCAGACCGAGCAGCGCGCCGAGGATGAGCCACTTCACGACCGGGCCTCCTGCGCGACCTGCTCGGGGGCGAAGCGGGCGTGCACACGGGCACGCACGGCCTGCGCCGCCTGGTGGATGGCGGACCGTGCCACGTCCTCTCGCTGCGCCTTGTATGCGGCGGCGAGGACGTTCAAGTCCTGGCGCAGTTGCGTGCTCTCGGGGAGCAGCAGACCGGGCGCAGGAGGCGCCGCAACAGGGTCCGCGGGAGCAGGTGCCTGCGGGGGTGTTTCCGCCAGGTCCCTGCGCACGGTGTCGCGGGAAACGCCCAGCTCAGAAGCGATCTCCGCCGGGATCATGCCGCGGGCGGTGAGGTGGGCGACGACGATGCGGCGGGTGTCGCGCGAGAGGGTGCTCACTGGTCCTCCCATTCGAAGTCGGAGACGCGCACGATGCGGTGCGCGGCGAGGCAGGTGCCCTCGCGGTCCTGCCGCGCGTTCGCGTCGAGCAGCGCGGCCATGAGGGCAGGGACAGACGGGAGCGGCCGGGCCGACCGGCACGCCGCGCGGATGGCGGCACGTTCGGTCGGCCGGCTGATGTGGCCGCGCTTCACTCGGCACCTCCGTTGAGGACCGCGGTGAGCTGGTCGCCGAGGTCTCGGAGCTGGTCGGCGTACCGGTCGAGGGCGGCGGCGAGGCTGAAGATTTGGACGGGGTCGAGGGTCTTGCCGAGCGGGTGCACGGAGACGCCGGGTGTCCGGCCGCCGAGGTGGGCCGGGCCCGGGGCGGCGTGCGGGGACTGCACGATCTCGGCGGAGAACACGGTGGTGCCGAGGTGGGTGAAGTCGACGGCCGGTCCGGTGTGCATGAGGTCGGCGCGGGCGGTCTCGGGGTCGTGGTGGCTGTGTCCGGCACACCATGCTGGGCACGTGAGGGTGACCGGGCCGAAGTCCGAGGTGGCCAGGGTGATGGTGCGCGGTTCGGTGCTCATCGATGCTCACCTCCGGGGCGGTTCTCGTCGCGGCTGAGCTGGGATGGCAGGACACGCGGGGCGTCCGCGATCCACGGGAACGGGCGCAGGGCGCCAGCGGCCTTGAATACGCGAATCGCTGTACCGCTCGGGGCGTCGGGCAGGCCGTACACGCGCCCGCCCTCCAGCGAGGCAAGGAGCCGTGCGGCGTGGTGCTCGCAGCCGTGGGCGCCCGCGTTCGCCGCGTCGAGGACGGTGACCGCGACCGGGCCGGTGCACGGGGTGGGGTCCTCGGGGTGCGCGGCCGGGCAGCGCCCACTTCCTCCAGAGCTGGGGGAAGAGGTGTCCGGCTCGGCGTCGAGGGCGCGCAGCAGGATGCGGAGGGCTTCGGTGAGACCGCCGTGGGCTTCGGCGTAGGCGTGGATGTCGCCGAGACCGACGGCGCCGTACCGGGCCAGCATGTGCTGCCCGACGCGGATCGCAACAGCGAGGTCCGACGGGTCAATAGGCCCGGGCAGGGCGCCCACCGTGAGGGTGGGCGCCTGCTCGGCCGGGCTCGCGCTCACGCGCTGGCCTCGGGTCGTGCACCGGCGAGGAGGTCGGCGAGTTCGCGGATACGGAGCTGCGGGTCCGGAGCCTGGGCGATCAGTTCGACAACCCGGTTGTGGAAGGCGTCCAGTTCGGGGCTGCCGAGGCCGGCCGTGGTGCTTGCGGCGTGGTTGGCCTCCAGCTGCTCGATGATCCGGGCGGCGTCGGCGCTGATGGTGGTCATCATCGGGCAGCCTCCGCGGTCTCACGGATCCGCTTCGGCAGGTCGAGCGCGGTCTGACGGGCGATATGCGGGTCGCCGCCGTTCCGCACACTGTCGGCGAGGAAGTCGAAGACGTAGCCGTAGCCGTCCCCGCACTCGGTGCGGGCGAACTCGATCGCGGTGAACGCCCACAACCGGTCGGCGATGGAGGCCCGCAGCGTCTCGGCGAACTCCAAACCGGCCTTGTCGGCGCCGACGACCTTGGCCACGGCGGGCATGATCTCGGCCACGCTGTCCGCCATGTCGTCGAGGGTGGCGGAGGGGTTGGGCTTGGTGATGGCCTCGTTGTAGGCGCAGGTGGCGACGTAGAGGCCGGCGGCGGCGTAGCGGGTGTGCTCGTCGCTGTGCTCGGTGTGCTCGCGGGCCCCTGTCGTGGTGTCGGCCGGGTGGCTGGCGGTCTGGACGGCGTACGGCAGGTGACCGGTCGCCGTGGCGTCGACGGCGGGGACGTGGTTGGTACGCATCAGGCAGCCACCACCGTCAGGCTCTCGATGCCGGCCAGAACCTCGACGCGCTCCACCTTCAGGGACGGCGCGCAGTCCTTCATGGGGACGGGGCCGAGGTTGTTGGCCTTGAAGATGCGGGTGATCTCGGCGAGGTCCGGGGTCTGCCGGGAGGACGGGGTGCGGAACACCTTCCATCCGCCGTAGATGCCGGCGGGCAGCTTGTCGAGGATCTTCTTCGCGGCGCGCTTGCCGCGGTCGGCGCGGCGGGCCTGGTCGGCGGCGCGCTCGTACTCGCGGGCGGCGGACTCGATGGTGTCGGTTTCGGGCATCTCGTCGATGCCGTAGACGTCGCTCGGGTCGGGCGCTTCGACGGTCGCGGCCGGCGCCTGGTCGGCGGGGGCCAGGGAGCGGAGGGTGTCGGCGGCGGTCTCGACGAGGGCGCCGATCATGGCGCGGACCGTACGGCCCGTACGAGGGGACATGAGAAGGTTGAGCATCGGTTCTCCCTGTTACAGCAGGTGGTTCCGTAGGCCCTCGGTCGGCGCTCCAACGCCGCTGGGGGCCACCGTTCTTTCCGAGCGGCTTGGTGTCCACCATACACGGGTTAGTGTTCAAAGTGAACACTGAAGTAGGGATAACGTCATCGGGTCTGAGATTGCCCCAGTACACATCCCGTACAGGTCAGTACGGGATAGTCGAGGAAAGTCGAGGACCGTCGGGGATGGAAAACGCGCAGGTCAGGGGCGGTGCAGGACGTTCGGGCAGGTTGCCGCAGTGCCTCAAATGACCTTGTAATGCGTAGGTCGTCGGTTCGAATCCGACAGGGGGCTCATCCTGAAGACCAGCTCAGACCACGTCTGAGCTGGTCTTTTTCGTTCAGTGGATGCGGCGGCGGGCACCGGAGTGCGCCGCGCGGCGGTCCCCGGTCTCAGTTGCGGGTGCAGGGGCAGGTTCCGGGGTGGCCATGCCCATCGCCCGCGAGGCCACCACGCGCATGCTCCGCGCCAGTAGCCGGCACATCCGTGGTCGGAGCGGAGGACGTGGACGTCATATGTCGGATCACCGCGGCCTTCAGCGCACTGGTTGCGGCTGGCGACTGTGCTTTGCCGGAACGTTGCACTGTGAGTGAGTCAATAATTGTGTTTGTGAGCTGAGAGTTTGCCGGACCATGCAGCGAGAGTTTTTGTCGCAATGGGTGGAGTGGAATTAGTTAACCGGCGCGGGCCGTGGTGGCGTGCTACTGTTGATCTCAGTTGCAGTTTTGGTTCCCGAAACTTCAAGTGCTCCCACTCGGCTTCGGCCGGAGAGAGCGCTTTTGTATTTCCGGTCGTTTTCCGGGCGGGGTAATCATTGCGGCGACACGGTCTCCGCGCAGTGCGGATTCCGATGTACTGCCCCGAAGGAGATATGACATGGCTGCTGGTACCGTGAAGTGGTTCAACGCGGAAAAGGGCTTCGGCTTCATCGAGCAGGACGGTGGCGGCGCTGACGTGTTCGCCCACTACTCGAACATTACCGCCCAGGGTTTCCGCGAGCTGCTGGAAGGCCAGAAGGTGACTTTCGACATCGCGCAGGGCCAGAAGGGCCCGACGGCCGAGAACATCGTTCCGGCCTGACGCTGACGAGCGCTTTGTAGCGGGGGCCCGCATCCCTCGGGGTGTGGGCCCCAGCTACACGCGTTTTCCCGCAACGGTTTCACCTGCGGGACGGCTCGGAGAAATCCCCAGCGCCACCACGTGCGGCTCATCCTTCAGAGATGCAGACGCAACCTGAAGAGCCGCGCCGCAGTCGATGCCCGGATTGTGCGTCGCTGCTACGTAATTCATTTCAGCACCTGTGCCCGCGTGGGTTTCCGTCGGCCGGATCTGCTTTCTTTTGCCTTTTGTCATCGGTCCATACTTGTAGTTCTCCGTGCTGCTCAATGCTGCGGGAATTCCTTGATATGTGCCACATCGAGGAAGGTTCCGCATGAACCGCACACGTACGAACGACCGCTCCGCCCGCACCCGTAATGGCAGCGCCGACGCAGGAAAGGGCGGTAGCCGCTACGGCTCGTCGGCACCGCGCCGTTCCGGCGGGCCTGTCCGTTCCGGCGGTTACGGCCGTCGGCCCGCCGCGGTGCAGGGCGAGTTCGCGCTCCCTGAGACGATCACCCCCGCGCTGCCCGCCGTTGAGGGCTTCGCAGATCTCGACATGCCCGAGCAACTGCTGGCCGAACTGGGCAGGCAGGGTGTGAGCGCACCGTTCCCGATCCAGGGTGCGACGTTGCCGAACACTCTGGCGGGCCGTGACGTCCTGGGCCGCGGGCGCACCGGTTCCGGCAAGACCCTCGCCTTCGGCCTCGCCCTGCTCGCCCGTACGGCCGGACAGCGTGCCGAGCCCCGCCAGCCGCTGGGACTGATCCTCGTACCGACGCGTGAGCTGGCGCAGCAGGTGACCGACGCGCTCACTCCGTACGCCCGCTCCGTCAGGCTGCGGCTCACCACTGTGGTGGGCGGGATGTCGATCGGCAGGCAGGTCAGCGTGCTGCGAGGCGGTGCCGAGGTCGTCGTCGCGACCCCGGGCCGGCTCAAGGACCTCATCGACCGTGGCGACTGCCGTCTGAACCAGGTGGGCATCACGGTGCTGGACGAGGCCGACCAGATGGCCGACATGGGCTTCATGCCGCAGGTTACCGCGCTGCTCGACCAGGTGCGTCCGGAGGGGCAGCGGATGCTGTTCTCCGCCACCTTGGACCGTAACGTCGACCTGCTTGTGCGCCGCTATCTCACCGACCCCGTCGTGCATTCGGTCGATCCGTCGGCCGGTGCGGTCACGACGATGGAGCACCACGTCCTGCACGTCCACGGCGCCGACAAGTACGCCGCCACGACCGAGATCGCCGCCCGTGAGGGCCGGGTGATCATGTTCCTGGACACCAAGCACGCCGTCGACCGGCTGACGCAGGACCTCCTCAACAGCGGGGTCCGGGCCGCCGCGCTGCACGGCGGCAAGTCGCAGCCGCAGCGCACCCGCACACTCGCCCAGTTCAAGACGGGGCACGTCAGCGTGCTGGTAGCGACCAATGTGGCGGCGCGAGGCATTCACGTCGACAACCTCGACCTGGTCGTCAACGTCGACCCGCCGACCGACCACAAGGACTACCTCCACCGCGGTGGCCGTACCGCTCGTGCCGGCGAGTCCGGCAGCGTCGTCACCCTCGTGACACCCGGCCAGCGACGCGGCATGGCCCGCCTTATGTCGGACGCCGGGATCCGGCCGCAGATCACCGAGGTCCGCTCCGGCGAGGCCGAACTGAACCGCATCACCGGTGCCCAGGCTCCCTCCGGCATCCCGGTCGTCATCACCGCACCGGTGGCCGAACGCCCCAAGCGCAGCGCCTCCTCCAGGGGCCGGCGCCGCCCCTCCCCGGGAGCCCGGCGCGGGCCCGTACGCCAGTTCGTCGTCGGTACGGCGGCCTAGGACCTTCGTGATCAGGAAGCTGACCCATCTCTGCAGGAGGCATCTTTTGACGCTGGTTGAGACGCAGCCCCGCCCGGCGAACGCCGGCCCTGTGTACAGGGCGCCGGCTGAGGTCATGGAGGTGGCCGGACCGCAGGTCTGGGACGACATGAGCGTCGAGGTGGCGCTGTCCGTCATGACCGCCGCCCGCACGGCCCGGCTGGTCGTCTGCGACCAGGACGGCCAGTGCACCGGCCTGGTCACCCGGACCGAACTCACCGCGGTGCGCGACAGCTCCGCCTACACGGACCGCGTCCGCCTGCGCGACATCCTCGGCGACCACCGGTCGTTCACGTCACCCGTGATGACGATGGCCGAAGCCGAGCACGCGATGCGCTCCCGTCGGCTCGGTGCCCTGCCAGTGGCCGACGGGCAAGGCGGCGCCCTGGGCGCCCTCGCCCTCTCCCGCTGATCCACCTCACCCTGGTCGAACCGTTCTCCCCTTCTCCCTGTGAGGCCCCATGCGCTGCGTCATCGCCCGTTTCCCCTTCGAGCTCACCAAGAGCGGTGTGCTGGAATCGATGAAGGGCGTCAAGCCCGAGCAGGTCATGGGCGAGTCCGTGATCATCGGCCGCCGTCACTACCCCGTCAAGCAGGTCGGCCAGGTCATCACCCGCCAGGACCGCCGCGACTTCAGCGCCGACGAAGTCCGTCGGGCGATGACCAAGCTCGGCTTCACCTGCCGCGCCCTCCCCAAGGCCGTACCCGTAGGCATCCTCGGCTCGCTCCGGCAGGCTTCCGCGATGCTCGGTACTCCCATGTCCGTCTGACCGACGCGACGGGCACACGGCGACACCTGAACAGCAGTGGGCCCGGCCGACGCAAGTCTGCCGGGCCCACTGCGTGCGACGGGTTCCCGTCGCCGTGGTCCCTCAGCGGCCGGAATATCAGTGGTCGGAATAGCTGAAGTCGCCCACGGTCCAGGCACTGACGTCCTCGATCGCGACCCGGTACATCCCGCCCGTCTCCGGGATCCCCACCGTGCCCTGAAGAATTCGGGCGACGTGGAAGTGCAGATGAGTGGGTGGCCCGTCCTCCTTCGCGGGGGTGTCGAACACGGCGGAGAACTCTCCCAGGCGGGCGGAATCCGTCAGAACCTCCGACACCCTCCGCCTTCACACGGCTTCGGGAGCCAGTCGGCCGGTGATGACAGTGCCACCGGTGACCACGGTCAGGGACATCTGGTTGCTCTGCCCGGACTCCACCACGGTGGCGACGTCAACGAGCAGCTCGTCATGCTTCGACATGGGTCAGATTGTATTTGCCGGCCGTCCGGCTGCTTCAGCGGTGGCGTTACCGGGCTAGGAGGGCGCTCACGATCTTGCCGCCGTCCGCCTGGCGGGTGACCGCGGTGGTACGTGCGAGTCGGTTGACCATGGGCCAGCCGAAGCCTCCGGTGCCGTCGTTCAGGTCGGGGGTGCGCATGCGCGGCATCTCGGGGCTGTGGTCGTGCACAGCCACCTCGATGCTGTCGGGGTGTGCGGTCAGGTCCAGGGTGCAGGTGCCGCCGCCGTGACGCAGGGCGTTGGTGACGAGCTCCGAGACGACCAGGACCACGGTGTCGGCGTCCTCGGCTGTGATCGGACGTAGGAGACCTCCGAGGAAGTCCCGGGCGCTTTCGCGTGCGCCGACGACGAATGTCGCGGAGCGGACGGTTGCGACGTTGACGCTCATCGTGTTCATCAGGTCTCCCCGGTCTGTGGATCGTCTATGTCCGGTTCTGCCTACCGTGTCTCGTTCCCGCCTGCGGCCCGTTAACCAGGCGCTGACGGCCCCTCCTCCTGCGCCGGCCACTGTTCGAGGTCGATTGCCTCTCTGTCGAACGCGCGGAAATCTGTGTTTGTCGGAGTAGACATTGGCCTTGGGGCGTGGTTATGGTTCTCTCGTAGCCCAGAGAGACAGCAGGGCCTGGCAGACACGAACTGCCGGGCGGCAGTACATGCAGGCAGTGCATGCAGTTCGCAGGACGGTGCGGTGGTGGAGTCGCGAAGCCAGGGCGGTTGCAGGACGGCGACGCGACTGGCGACCGTACCGGGTGGCCCGCGGTGATCAGGGGCCGCCGTGAGCAGGACCGCAAGGGCAGTACCCGAAAGTGCAGTTCGCGGTACCCAGCAGTGAAGTGAGTGAGCAGCACCTCGGTGAAGGCGTCGGCTGCGGACGCGCGCACCGGGAGGTTCGGCAGTGGGGTTCCAAGCCAGAGCAGACGCATGACGGGCGACGGGGCTGGCTGCCGAAGAGCGGTGCTGTCACAGGCCGCCGAGCAGTACGTATCACCAGCAGTGCGCAGTACCGCCATTTGTAGGCAGTTGATCCCAGAGGGAAGAACGGAGGAGCCGAGCGCCATCAGGATCGCCCGGGCCGACATCTTGAACCCGGGTACCGCAGGACATCGATAGTGAGGTGGTCTCCGGTCAAGCAACCGCGATCCCAGCAGCCGCGACAGCGTTCAGGTCCGGGCTGCGGAAACAGAAGGCCGACGCAGTAACAGGGTCGGCAGATGGTGTAGGAGTTCCTTCGGGGCCCTGGTGCGATGAGCATCAGGGCCCCTCCACGCGTTCCATGGAGAGGTGCAGATGACAGCAGACGACTCGTTCAGCCGTATCGACGACGACGACTACCCCGCTTACACGATGGGCCGGGCCGCCGAACTGCTCGGCACCACCCAGGGCTTCCTGCGCGCCATCGGCGAAGCCCGCCTGATCACCCCGCTCCGCTCCGAGGGCGGCCACCGCCGCTACTCCCGCTACCAGCTGCGCATCGCCGCCCGCGCCCGGGAACTCGTCGACCACGGCACCTCTGTCGAGGCCGCATGCCGCATCATCGTCCTCGAAGACCAGCTCGAAGAAGCCCAACGCATCAACGCCGAATACCGCCGCGCCGCAGAATCGTCGAACCCGACGACCACGGACTGAGACGGCTGAGCCCGTCGGCAACGGCGGGCACCGTACTCCCGGTCCCGGTCCCGGTGTTCGGCGTGATCGCTTCCTCTGGTGACGCGGGGTGCGGGCATGTAGCGTCTGCGTCAGCTGTCGTGGTTCGGAGTTCCCTATAGCCCACGCTCTTGGCGTGGGCGTTTTGCTGTGCTGTGCCGCAGGGACCAGGGCGATCACCTCCGCCTTCCACACGGAGTGGGAGGCGTTCATCGACTGGAAGGCATGAGACATGGCTACGGGAACTGTGAAGTGGTTCAACGCGGAGAAGGGCTTCGGCTTCATCGCCCAGGACGGCGGCGGCCCGGACGTCTTCGCGCACTACTCGGCGATCAACTCCTCGGGCTTCCGTGAGCTCCAGGAGGGCCAGGCCGTGACGTTCGACGTCACCCAGGGCCAGAAGGGCCCCCAGGCCGAAAACATCAACCCGGCCTGACCCCGCACCCCTGCCCGAGGAATCACGCACACCGCGACGGTCACCCCCGCCGACTGCGCGTGCCGTGCTGCTCACCCGGACACGGGGAACGGTGACCGGCCCTCGGGAACTCTGCGGCCGAGGTCACGCCGGTCCCAGATTCACTCAACAGATCAGGGCCGCCCAGCCGTTGCTGCGCGGCCCTGATGCTGTGCACCACAGATCCTGTTGACGCTCGGCACGGGACCCGGCCGCTTCGAGCGTCGTCCCGTGCTCGCACACCTCGCCGTTCGCTGTGCCGATGGGCCTGGCCACGACGCGATCCTTGGACGTAGCCGGGCGGAATGCCCGTTCGGAAGTCCTGATCGTTCCCATGGCCGGCCGGCCGGCCGGTCTGCTCGGCTTCGACGGGCCCAATTGACGGCAGTGTCGACGAGGGCCGGAGTCGAAACGGCTGCGGACCACGATGCCGACGACGTGGATGTCAGGTTCGCGACCGACCTCCCGGAATGGCGTTCGGGTGCCGCCTTCTAGCATGGCCCCATGGCCCCATGATCGCCGGTGATGCCCAGGAGTCCGAGAGGGGACGAGGAGCCGTGTCCCGCGACGCCGCTGAAGCCGAACATGTTCACGGCGCCTCACGGAGCGAGGAGAGTCGGGAAGACCGGCCGCCGGTCGGACCGGACGGCGATGAAGCAGAAAAAGAAGTTCATCCGGTTGCCGCTCTGGTCAAGCGGGCGGCCGACCTGGCCGAACCGATCAAGCCGAGGCTGCGTGGCTGGCTCCATGCCGCGATGGTCCCTGCCTCACTGATCGCAGGCATCGTTCTCGTCTGTCTGGCTCGCACCCCGCAGGCGGCCCTGGCCTGCGCCGTGTATTCGGTCACCGCCTGGATGCTGTTCGCAACGAGCGCGATCTACCACCGTGGCACTTGGGGGCGGCTCGGCGAGGCACTCCTGCGACGTCTCGACCACGCCAACATCTTCCTCATCATCGCCGGCACCTGCACACCCCTGGCGGTGCTTCTCCTCCCGCCGGGCCAGCGGTCCCTGCTGATGTGGATCGTGTGGGCGGGCGCGTTGGCCGGTATCGCGTTCCGGGTCTTCTGGGTCGGAGCTCCGCGCTGGCTGTACACCCCGTGTTACCTCGCCCTGGGATGGGCCCCGGTGCGTTACCTGCTCGACTTCCTGCACACCGGGGGAGCGGCCGTACTCATCCTGATCGTGGTCGGCGGGCTCCTCTACAGCGCCGGCGCGGTGGTCTACGCCCTCCAGCGCCCCGACCCCTCACCCCGCTGGTTCGGCTTCCACGAGGTGTTCCACGCCCTGACCGTGGTGGCCTTCACCGCGCACTACATCGCCGTCTCCCTGGCCGCCTACTGACCGCGACAGCGTTCCGGCTGCGGCGGCTCGTCGCACGCGCCGCCACGCTGGTGCGCGACGGGCCGGGCGGTCGCCGAGGCATCGCGCCGCGCGTGAAGGTCGTCCGCCGTCCGGCCTGCAACTTGGCTGCTCTGAAGGGTGTGACGCTCTGTGGACAGGTAAGGAGGGAGGAGAACGCGACGCCAGCGGTCTTCAGCTGACCCGCGACAGAGGGGCTGCCGTGTTCGAGGCGCAAGACATCAGGGAATGGCGAGCCACGACGTGGTCGACCATGAGCAGCACAAGATCGGCGTCCTGGAGGCGGTCTACGTGGACACGGCCACAGACCAGCCCGCGTTCGCGACCGGCATGGTCGGCCTGCCGACCCGGCACCGGCTGGCGTTCGTCCCCCTGGGCGATGCGACGGTCGTCCATCTTGGCCTGCGCCTGGGCCGCCGTCGCAGGCGTCTCCCTCGGTGACGCGGTCAGCCGGGCAGCTGCCCCGGGCGGCCCCGCCCGGGGACCGGACGCAGCGGGATGCCGGAGCAGACATCGGGTCATCGCGCGGAAGGTGCCCGCCTTGCCCGTGACGGTGCGGAGGCATCGGTGAGGTCGGCGCCGGTGTTGGCGTCCCGCTCCGAGTGGTCGACGCCGTGCCAGTCCAGGCACATGACGGTCGCGTCGTCCTGTAGGTGGCCGTGGTTGGCGTCTACGATCGCCCCGATGAGAGTGCGGGCGGCCTCACGGGGGTGCAGCGCGCTGGTGCGCACGATCAGGTCCGACAGATCGAGACTGTTGGCATTGCGCTCCAGCATGCCGTCGGTCAGCATCACCAGCCGGTCGCCCGGCTGCAGGTCCAGCGACTGGACTCGGTAGGTGTGAGGGGCGTGGAAGCCGAACGGCATATCGATCTTCGGAGTGATCTCCTGCACTTTGCCGTTCCGCATGCGCAGCGGCCAGGGGTGGCCGGCGTTGATGAACTCGGTTGTGCCGTCGATCAGGCTGATGCGGAGAAGCTGACCGGTGACGTAGCTCTGACGGCCGTGCTCACGCATGGCCTGGTCGGCCTGGCGGGCCTGTTCGGCGAGGTCGGCACCGGAACGCCGGGCCCGGCGCAGGGCGCCCACCAGGAGGGTGGCCAGCAGCGCGGCGTCGACATCGTGGCCCATGGCGTCGGTGACGGAGAGCTGGACGGTGTCCCGGTCGATGACGTAGTCGAAGGTGTCACCCCCGACGTGGTCGGCCGGCTCCAGCGCCCCGGCCACGGCGAACTGCGCGGCCTCGCACGCCAGCGAAGCCGGGAGTAGCCGATGCTGGATCTCCGCGGCCAGGCTCAGCGGAGTGGTACGGCGGCCCCACTGGTAAACGTCGGTGAAGGACCGGTTCGCGATGACGATGTACGCCAGGGCGTGTGCGGTCTCACCGACCTCCCGCATGGTCTCCGCGTCGGGTGCCGCGGGCAGGAACAGTTCGAGGAGTCCGATGGCGTCCCCGCGGTTGGTCACCGGGGCCACGATCCGCACCAGCGCGCCCTCGCCCTTGTCCTCCACGCTCGGCCGCTGGGTGCGGATCACGTCGTCGTACAGGGTGCCACGCAGGGTGATGCGCCGGGCGGGTTCATCGGTGTCGACGCTGCCCGCCGCACCCAGCCGTACCACCGAGCCGCCGGTGAAGTCGGTGATGAGGAACGACACCGACGCGGCCCCGAGGTGCTCCCTGAGCATCCGCGCGACCACGTCGAGCGACTCCACGGGTGCCGCTGTCTCCGCTGCGGCCAGTGTCCCAGCCAGGGTCATCACCCTGCCCTGGCCACCCCGGTTCACGGGAGTGGGAACGGTCGGCCCACCGTGTCCTTCATGCTCGCGTGCGGTCACGGTGACTCCTCGCTGCTCGCTGGTCCTCAGGGCTTCCGCCCGGGTACGCGAGAGGCCGGCGCCGAGCCCGCTGCCAGGGAAGTGCTAGTGCACCACAGAGTGCCTGAACGGATGCGTCTTATCGGCCAACCATCCGTCGAGCGGTCAAGCCACCGGTCATGTCCGCGGGACTGAGATGCACCGGGCTGGATTGCGCACGACCTCGGCGGCCCGGCCTAGCACTCGGCCTCCCCACGACCGCGCGCCTTGGCTGTCGGTGTCGCCCCGGTGGTTCCCATGAAGCCGCTGCTCGGCGGCACGTGATGCGTGAGCGATGCGTGAGCGGATGAGGTGGCAGAGACCCATCACTGCGTGGACTGATCCCGGAGCAGTACCTGTCCTGACCTGGTGGTTTCGGACACCGAAGAAGGTTCCGGAACCATCCGGCAAGATCCCGCCCGGACTTGTAATGCGTAGGTCGTCGGTTCGAATCCGACAGGGGGCTCATCGCCAAGACCAGCTCAGACCCCGTCTGAGCTGGTCTTTTTCGTTCAGCGGATGTGGCGGTGGCGGTGTCCTTGAGTGCGCTGGGTGTGTGTGCGTGCGGGCCGGGCTCCCATCTCAAAGCACCGCCACGGCTCCGCAACTGGTGATCTACTGAAGAGACCGATCATGTGCAGGTACCGGCCCGCGAGCGCTCGGATCCCTCGGCGGACCGGCTGAACCGGTCCAGCGGCAAAATCTTCGCGGCCGGCGGCAATGGAAGGCCCACAGGACAACAGATGGATGAGCTGTTCGGCCGCGACGAAGAACGCGGCCGTCTCCAGTCACTGATCAATCGCGGCCGGACCGGCATGAGCGGTGCCCTCGTTCTCCGCGGGGCGCCGGGTGTCGGCAAGAGCGCCCTGCTGGACCATGTTCAGGCCGTAGCCGAGGGCAGCCATCAGATCCTGCGGTTTGATGCCGTCGATTCCGAGGCGGAACTCGGGTACGCGGCCCTCCACCACCTGCTCGCTCCTCACCTGTTTCGCCTGCCCCGATTACCACTTCCGCAGCGCAACGCGCTCGGGCGCATTTTCGGCCTGCAGGACCACTCCGCTCCTCCGGACCGTCTCCTGGTCGGGGTGGCGGCCTTGGGCCTGCTCACCGCGGCCGCCGCCGAACAGCCGCTCCTGTGTCTGGTGGACGATGCGCAGTGGCTGGACGAGGAGTCGGCCGTTGCCCTGGGCTTCGTGGCGCGACGCATGTACGCGGAGTCCCTCACCATGGTCTTCGCCGTCCGTGAGGGCATCGGATCAGCACCGGCTCTCCGAGGGCTGCCCTCGCTGCCGGTCGGCGCTCTTCCCGCGCGCTACGCCACGCAGTTGATCGAGGCGGTGGTGGACGGAGCACTCGACACCGAGGTGCGCGACCGGATCGTATCCGCCACAACAGGCAACCCTCTGGCCCTGATCGAAGCCGTCAGAGAGCTGAGCCCCGCCCAGTTGAGCGGCGTCTCGCCCCTGCCCGACCCCGTTCCACTGGGCCAGGCCATCGAGGATCTGTACGTACGGGAGACCCTGACCCTGCCGGCCGGCGCCCGGACCCTGCTCCTCGCGGCTGCCGCCGACCCCACCGCTGACCCCAATGTCCTCTGGCGCGCCGGAGTCCTCCTGGACTACGACACCGATGCCGCCGCCCCGGCGGAGGAGCAGAACCTCCTGACCATCCGGGATCGCGTCACCTTCCGCCATCCCCTCATCCGCGCGGCCGTGTATCACGCCGCACCCACCGCGCTCCGCGTCCGCACCCACGCGGTCCTCGCCGAGGTCGCCGGCGACCTCGGCGACGTAGACCTTCGGGCGTGGCATCTCGCGTCGGCGGCCACGCATCCGGACGACGCCGTGGCCAGGGAGTTGGAGGCCGCGGCGCACCGTACGCTCGGCCGCGGCGGGTGGGCGGCGGCCTCCACCCTCCTCGCCCGCTCCGCCGCGCTGACCACCGACCTGCCGTCCCGGGCGCACCGCCTGCTCACCGCCGCCGAGGCGAGTGTGGTCGCCGGGTCGCCCGGGCGGGGACAGACGCTTCTCGACGCGGCAGCGGCCTACCAGGCGGATCAGCACCACAACGGGCAGGTCCAACGTGTCCAGGCGCGCATCCATCGTCTTGCCGGCGACACGGGTGCGGCAGCGGACGCACTGCTCTCCGCCGCTCGCCAACTCGCCCCCGTTGACGTCCGCTTGGCCCGCGACATCCTGGTCGAGGCCGTGGTGCAGGCGCAGATCGGCGGGTCCCTGGCCCCCGCCGCCAGCAGTCGGCGTGCGGTGGCCCAGCTCATCCGGGACCTGCCCCTGCCCCCGGCGATGGACCGGACGCCGGGTGACACTCTCCTGGAGGCCGACGCCACGCTGCACATCGAAGGAATTGCCGCCGCAGCCGTTCAACTCCACCACGCCATCGACGAGGTACGTCAAGCTCCGGCGACGGCACCCGAATTGTTCCAGTGGCTTGCCGCGGCATGTGCCCACGCGACCCTGTTGGGCGACGACACGGCTCTCAACACCCTGGCGTGGCGGATGGAAAAGGAGGCCCGTACGCAGGGCGCGGCAATTCCGCTGGCCCTTGCCCTCAGTCACACGGCGCTCTCCGAACTCGTTGCCGGACGCATCCGGGAAGCGGAGATCCTCTTCGACAAACGGTCTGCCTGGGAAGAGGCGCGCGGCAGAGAAGATCACCTCGGGGCACTCCTCGTCGCGGCCTGGCGTGGCCAGTACACAACCGCTCAGGAACTGGACGAAATCGTCACACAGCAAGCCTCTCGTCATGGGCAGGGCTACCTCCTGGTATTCCGCGACTATGCGCGAAGCGTCGTCTCGCTCAGCCAGGGCCGCTATGCCGAGGCTCTCGGCAGCCTGGAGGGGTGTCTCGCGGAGAGCTCGCAACTCAAGTTCGCGGTCTGCGACATGGTGGAAGCCGCCGTCCGCTGCGGCAGACAGACGCAGGCTCTTTCCATACGGGACTACTTGCAGGATCTGGCGAAATTGACTTCCGTACCCGCTCTCCTGGGTGATCTGGCACGCGCCGACGCACTTGTTCTCGAAGACGACGCGTCGGCCGAACCGCTCTATCTTGAGGCGATTCGGCATCACGAGAACACGCGAGGCCCCGGGCGGCTCGCCCGCAGCCACCACCTCTACGGAGAGTGGCTGCGCCGGGGCCGCCGTACCAAGGAGGCCCGCCATCACCTCCGGTCCGCCCGCGACCTGTTCACGCGGATGGGAGCGGGGGGCTATGCGCTGCGTGCGGCCATGGAGCTGTCCGCGGCCGGCTCCTCGTCGGAAGCCCGGCACCACACACCCGCGACCGACAGCGAGAATCAGCTCACGACGCAGGAGTCCAGAGTCGCGCGGCTCGCCGCCGATGGCGCGACGAACGCCGAGATCGCCGCACAACTCTTCCTGAGTGTGCATACGGTCGATTATCACCTGCGTAAAGTGTTCAAGAAACTCGGAGTGCATTCCCGTCGAGATCTTCAGGAAAATCGGAAACACCTCGGTTCCTGAATTCCGGCACACCGGCGCGAATCCCGGAATTCTCGGGCCCGTGGACCCCGGGTTCGTAGTCACCGGACCACGCGGACTACGTACCGTACGGGATGACTGCACACGCGTTCTGCTGCACGATGGGAAGCGGCAAGCGACACCCGGCACGACAGACCACTGCGACGGGGAGATACCTCGCGAATAACCTGTTGGCCGCGGTCAGTTCGTTGCACATGCACACCAGGGTCCGTTGAACTATTTTCAAGCGGCCTGCTTCGCCGGCGAGTTCTGTCGGAACAGCGCCCGGCGTGCGGCCGCCGGCGGAAGGTGAATCGATCATGGCAGTCTTTACCACTTCTGACGGCACCGAGATCTTTTACAAGGACTGGGGGAGCGGTCGCCCCGTGGTGTTCAGCCACGGCTGGCCGCTCAACGCCGACGCCTGGGACGACCAGGCTCATCTGGTGGCGGGCAACGGCTACCGGGCCATCGTGCACGACCGCCGCGGTCACGGCCGGTCGGGCCAGCCGTGGAACGGCAACGACCTCAGCACCTACGCCGAGGACCTCACGCAGTTGCTGGAGCACCTCGACCTGCACGACGTGGTGCTCGTCGGCCACTCCACCGGCGGCGGCGAGGTGACGCGCTGCGCGGCCGGGCGGGCCGCGTCACGGGTGTCGAAGCTCCTGCTCCTCGGCGCGATCCCACCGCTGATGCTGAAGACGGAGAGCAATCCCGAGGGCCTGCCCATCGAAGTCTTCGACGGGATCCGCCAGGGTGTCCTCGATGATCGCTCCCAGTACTACTGGGAACTCAGCGCCCCGTTCTACGGTGCCAACCGAGAAGGCTCTCAGGTGTCCCTGGGGCTGCGTGAAGCCTTCCGGTTGTGGAGCCTGCAGGTCGGCATGAAGGGTGCGTACGACTGCGTCAAGGCCTTCTCGGAGACGGATCTGACCGAGGACCTCAAGCGCATCGACGTACCGACGCTCATCATCCACGGGGACGACGACCAGATCGTGCCCATCGTGGCGTCGGCGGAGAAGTCGGTGAAGCTCATCAAGGACGCCGAGCTGAAGGTCTATGAGGGGGCGCCGCACGGGCTCATGTCGGTCGCTCCCTTCAAGGAGCGGTTCAACGCGGACCTGCTCGGCTTCCTCGCCGACTGACCCGCGAGCGGTACCCCGGATCAGAGCCGGCACCCGACCGACCGCGGTGATGCGCGGCTGCCGCTCGCGCATCACCCGTCGACTCCCGCCGAGTTGCTGCCCTCCAAGCCTTCGACGCGGTGGGGGTGCCCCACGCCTTTGAGGCGGTGGGGGAGGGCGTGCCAGACCCCGCGTCTCCGACAGGGTCCGCCGTACAGGCCCCAGGACTGTGTCCCGTACGGCGGGAAGGACGCGTCGTCGGGAACAGCGGACTGCCGGAAAGTCCCCAAAGCGCAAGGCAGTTGGTGACAGCGCATGCAGCCAGAGAGGACGACATGTCCACCCCTGACCACGAGTACCAGAGCAGACTGGTCGAGACACCTTACGGACGCCTTCACGTTCGTGACGTCGGAGGCGATGGCTTACCCATCGTCGCCATGCACGGTTTTCCGGACGATTCCCGGATCTATGACCGCCTCATACCTCTCGTAGCCCCACGGCGCGTGGTGACCCTGGACTTCTCCGGCTTCGGAGGGTCCGACCGTGGCCCGTACGCCGCCCTTCAGCCCGGGCAGCGCGAGGCCGAACTCACGGCGGTACTCACGGAGTTGGGAATCGACCGCTGCGTTCTGGTCGGCCACGACGCGTCCGGGGCCGTCGCGGTCAACTTCACCCTGGACCACGCCGAGTCGGTGGACAGACTCGTACTCCTCAACTGCTACTACGGGGACGCCCCTTCCTTGCAGTTCCCGGAGCTGATCCGCCTGCTGGGAGACCCCGACTTCACACCGCTCGCCGACGCCCTCATGGACGACCCGAAGATGCGGGAATGGATCCTGGCGCACACCCAGACGCGGTTCGGGTACGCGGTCGGTGACCCGGACGGTGTGGTGGCGGCCTCCGTGGCCCCGCAGTGGTTCGGGGAAGGCACGCGGCCGGACGCACTCGTAGCGATCCGCGCCTGGACTGCCGCCCTGTTTCCCGACCTGGAGATCCAGAACCGCCGCATCGCGGACGGCGAGTTGAACAAGCTGACCGTGCCGGTCACCGTGGCGTTCGGCGAGGACGACCCCTACCTCAACCCCGAAGTCGCCCGGCACATCGCTCGCCACTTCCCCGACGCCACAGTGCACTTGATCAAGAACGCCTCCCACTGGCCCCAGTGGGAGCAGCCCGAGCAGACGGCCCGACTCGTTCTCGGAAACGGGAGCTGAATCCGCCGCACGCCTGATCCGCCGTCCAGCGCAGGCGGAGAGGGTGCGCGTCATGGATTTTTCAGAAGTCAGCCGGACCGACCGAGGGAAAAGGTGTGAACGACACACTGAGTCTGCCGACGGGGACTTGGCACAATGAGATCCTCGTGGCGATGCAGCAGACCGTGAATCCGTCCGTCGTGAACCACTGCATTCGCAGTTTCCTGTGGGCGCGCCTGTATGCGGAACACATCGGCGCTCTGGACGACGCGGCCTACGACGAGAACCTCCTCTTTGCCGCGTGCGTCGGACACGACCTTTCCACCGGAACTCTGGGCAAGGGCACTTCTCGCTTCGAGGTGGAGGGAGCCGACCTGGTTGCCGACATCCTGACCAGACACCATCTCGCCGCCGCGGACGTGGACCGGGTATGGGAGGCGATCGCCCTTCACACCTCCGACCAGATCGCTGAGCGGCGAGGCCTGATCACGCGGCTCACCTACGAAGGCATCTACATCGACTTCGGGAAGAATGCCGACCTCGTAACCGATTGGGCCACGCAAGTGCACCATGCGTTCCCCCGGCTCAAAATGGTCCGCTCGCTCACCGACGTGATCGTGGCACATGCGGCACTGAGTGAGAACGCGGTTCCTCGCTACGGAATCGCGTTCAATCTTGTTCGTGAGCGAGAGACCGACGGCGAGACCTTCATGGAACGCACGGTGAGCCAAGGACCTTGGGGAGAGTGAGGTATGTCATCGCACTCCACCCCTCACCGGATTGGACTGCGATGGACGGAATCCCGGCCCGTTCAGCTCTTTGCGGCGAACGATTCGATGTAGGCCAGGGCCCCGTACAGCGCGTCGCGCAGGGGCGTGGACTCGCCGGCCGCCTGGTCCAGCAGGGCTCCGCCCTGGAACGCGGCGGTGAGCAGGTGGGCGAGCGCGACCGGGTCGGCCTCCGGCCGTAGTTCGCCGCGCTCGCGCATCGCGCTCAGGCCGTGCTTGAACAGTTCCTGCCACCGCTCGAAGCCGTCGGCCACCGCGTCCCGGTGGGAGGGCTCGGTCTTGACGACCTCGGCGGCCAGCGAGCCGAATGTGCACCCGCCGCGCACCATGTCCTGCGAGGCGATGTAGGAGTCGGCCCATCGGCGCAGGGCGGCGAAGCTGTCCAACTCGCCCAGTTCGGGAGCCTGATGGCGGGCGACGATGTGATCGGCCTGCCAGGCGAGCACCGCGCGTACCAGGGAATCCTTGGTGGGGAAGTGGCGCGTCAGCTGTGAGCCGCTGACTCCGGCGGCCTCCCGGATCTGCTCGTTGTTGGTGTTCTGCGCGCCGTGTTCGTAGATCAGCTCGGCGGCCGCCCGGACGATGCGTTCGCGTGTGGCCAGGCCCTTGGCGGTCAGCTTCCGGGCCGGCGCTTCGCTGGTTGTGGTCATGGCCACGATCGTACCGCAAAAAAGGGCTTGACAGCCCATTCTGTGAGGTGTTCCCTGGAGGCAAGTCGAAAAAGGGCTGTCAGGCCCATTCTTCTGAGGAGGCGGACGGGATGTCCACACAGGTGGCACCGCAAGCGGTCGCGACGGCCGTGCACCACGCCCCGGCCCCGGCCGTCACCGAGGCCGGTCACCCGCGCCGGTGGAGCATCATGGCGGTGCTGGGTGCCGTCGCCTTCATGGCGCAGCTCGACTTCTTCGTCGTCAACGTCGCCCTCGACGGGATCGGCCGGTCGTTCCCGGGCGCGGGTGTCGCGAGCGTCTCGTGGGTGCTGTCGGCCTACGCCATCGTCTTCGCCGCCGTGCTCGTGCCCGCGGGCCGGATCGCGGACCAGTGGGGACGCAAGAAGATGCTGCTGTCCGGAGTGGCCCTCTTCACGCTCACCTCCGCCGTCGCGGCTGCCGCACCGAGTCTCGGCGTGCTGGTGGCGGCCCGCGCCCTCCAGGCCGTCGGCGCGGCGATGATCGTGCCGACCTCGCTCGGCCTGCTCTACCCGAGCTTTCCCAAGCGCCAGCACACCCTGGTCGTCGGCCTGTGGGCGGGCGTGGGCGCGATCGCGGCCTCGGCGGGCCCGCCCGTCGGCGGACTGCTCGTCACCCTCGACTGGCGGTGGATCTTCCTGATCAACGTCCCCGTCGGCATCGCCACCCTCGTCGCCGGCGCGCTGCTCCTGCCCGAGGTCCGCCAGCCCAGGGGCACCGCCCTGCCGGACCCGGGCTCCGCCCTCGCACTGCTGCTGGCCGTGAGCCTGCTGGTACTCGCCACCGTCCAGGGCCCGGGGTGGGGCTGGACGGACATCCGTACCGTGACCCTCTTCGCAGCGGCCGCACTGGCCGCCGCCGCGACCGTGGAGCGCACCCTGCGCGCCAAGGCACCGGTGATCGAGCGGCAGTTGTTCGCCGGCCGGCAGTTCACCGCCGCCACCGTGGCCCTGTTCCTGTTCTCCGCCGGCTTCGCCATCGTCCTGCTCAGCACCGCCCTGTTCATGCAGGAGGTCTGGCACTTCAGCCCGCTGCGCGCCGGCGTCTCCATCGCCCCCGCCCCGCTGGCCTCGATCGCCTTCGCCATGAACGCCGGCCCCATCCAGAACCGCTTCGGACGCACCCTCCCCGCCGTGACCGGCACGCTGGCCATGGCACTCGCCGCCGCCTACTGGCTCGCGACCGTGCACACCGCCCCCGACTACTGGGGCGCCATGTTCCCGGGCCTGATCCTGGTGGGCCTGGCCGGCGGGCTGGCCTGGGCGCCGCTGTTCGCCGCCGCCGGCACCCTCGCACCCGACCGCGCCACCACCGGCAGCGCCGTACTCAACATGAGCCGGCAGATCGGCAGCGCCGTGGGCGTGGCCGTGCTCGTCGCCTTCACACCCCACGCGGCGATCACCGGGTTCGACCACGCCTGGTGGGTCCAGGCAGGCGCCGGAATCGCCGCGGCGGCCGCGCTGATCGCCCTCCGGCCCCGCCGCACCCCCTGACCGCAGGGCCGCGCACACCGTGCGGCACCCGCCAACTCCCTTTCAGGAAACGGAGATCACCGTCGTGGAACGCAACCTTCTCGTCATCGGCGCCACCGGCAAGACCGGCCGCCACACCACCGAACTCCTCCTCCAGCGCGGGCACCGCGTCCGCGCACTCGTCCGCGGCCTCGACGCCCGCGCCGAGCGGCTCGCCGCCCTGGGAGCCGACGTCGTCGAAGGCGACGTCCTCGACCTGGACTCCCTGGCCCGCGCGACCAAGGGGATCGACGCCCTTTACTTCACCTACCCGATCCGCCCCGGCCTGATGGACGCCACCGCGAACGTGGCCCAGGCGGCGGAGGAGAACGGCGTCCAGGCGATCGTCAACATGTCGCAGGTCTCCGCCCGCCGGAACACCGCCAGCAACGCGGCACGCCAGCACTGGGTCGCCGAACGAGTCCTGGACCATGCCCCGGTCCCCGTCACCCACATCCGCCCGACCTTCTTCGCCCAGTGGCTGATCGACACCTGGGCCGACGGAACCGGCGAACTGCGCCTGCCGTTCGCCGACGGCCGCCACGCCCCCATCGCGGAAACCGACCAGGCGAAGGTGATCGCGGCCGTCCTCGAAGACCCCGCCCCGCACGCCGGCCGGATCTACCCGCTGTACGGCGCCGAGGAGCTCGACCACTACGAGATCGCCGAGAAGATGTCGAAGGCACTGGACCGCGACGTCACCTACGTGCCGATCGAACTCGACGAATTCGCCGCCATCCTGCGCGGGCGCGGCGCGCCGGACCACCTGGTCCAGCACCTGCTCGCCGTGGCCGTCGACTACCGCAACGGCGTCTTCGCCGGCACCAACGACCTCGTGAAGACGATCGGCGGCAGCGACCCCCTCACCGTCGAGGACTTCATCGCTCAGAACCGCGACGCCTTCAACCTGCCCACTGCCTGAAGAGGAGAAGTCAATGAGTGTCTGGTTCATTACCGGATCGTCCCGGGGCTTCGGCCTGGAGATCACCCGCGCGGCTCTCGCCGCCGGTCACCAGGTGGTCGCGACCGCGCGGAAGGCGGAAGCCGTCCGTGAAGCGTTTCCCGACGCCGGTGACGCGCTGCTGGCCGTGCCGTTGGACGTGACCGACCCACAGAGCATCCAGGCGGCCGTCGATGCGGCGGTCGAGGGGTTCGGCCGGATCGACGTCCTGGTCAACAACGCCGGCACCGGCCTGCTCGCCGCCGTCGAGGAGTCCGACGACGCGGCAGTACGCGCGCTGTACGAGACCAACGTGTTCGGACCGCTCGCCGTCCAACGCGCCGTACTGCCGGTGCTGCGCCGTCAGCGTTCCGGCCATGTGATCAACATCAGCTCCATCGTGGGGTTCGCCACCGCACCGGGCTGGGGCATCTACGCGTCCACGAAGTTCGCGGTGGAGGGCTTCACCGAGACCCTCCACGCCGAACTGGCCCCTCTCGGCATCCACGTGACGCTCGTCGAACCGGGCTTCTTCCGCACCGACTTCCTCGACCCCGCCAGTCTGAACTCGGACATCGACGTGATCGACGACTACGCGTCCACCGCGGGCGCGATGCGTGCCGCCGTCCCCTCCCTGAACCACGCCCAGCCCGGCGACCCGGCCAAGGCCGCACGGGCCATCGTCGAGATCGCCGCGACCCCCGAACCGCCCCTGCGCCTCCCCCTCGGCACCGACACCCTCCAGGCCTTCGACGCCAAGCTCGACGCCTTCCGCAAGGAGATGGACACCTGGCGCCACATCGCCCTCTCCACCGACCACGACTAGGACCAGCGGCGAAAGCATCGAGTTCGCCCGCATACGCGTGTTGTCCCGTTCGACAGGGGGCTCTGCGGCAACCCCGGGTCAGGTATCCGACCCGGGGTCTCTCCTTTCGGGAGGCTTTGGAACAGGTCTCCGTCAGTACGTCCCCAGTACGTCCTCCAGCGCGCCGACGACGTAGGACCGCCACCCTCCGCCCATGATCCGGTGGGCCATCCGCTGGGCCGGGTCGTCCGGGTCGAAGCCCTCGTGGACGAGGAAGAGGCGGGTGCCGTGGCCTTCTGGCTCCAGGGTCCAGGTGATGGTCCAGTCGGCGGTGTTCCCCTGGCTCTCGACGGCGTCCTGCCAGCGGACGCTCAGCATTCGCTCGGTGTCGTAGGCGAGGACCTCGGCCCGGATGGTGCCGGAGAAGTTGGTGTTGGGGCGGGGCACGGCGGTCAGCGTGTAGCGGTGGCCGACCTCCAGGCGGAAGGTGTCATCAGCCGCTCCGCGGCGGGCGCCGGGCATCATCCACTGGGCGAGCAGCTCGGGGTCGGTCAGGGCCCGCCAGACCTTGGCGGGCGGGTGGGGCAGGAAGTGATCGACCCTGATCGTGGTGAGGTCGTCCTCGTCCGGTCCCTCGGGCGCCCGGGGCATCGTCATGCCTCATCGTCCGGCATGCGGTCGAGCAGATCGCCGAGGCCCTTCAGCCTCTCGCGCCAGAACCGCTCGTACGGATGGAGCCAGTCCTGGACCTCCGCGAGCGGGGCCGCCTCCAGGCGGTAGACGCGCTGTCTGCCCCGGCGTTCCTCGGAGACGAGGCCGGCCTCCCGGAGCACCTTCAGATGTTCCGAGAGGCTGGGGCGGCGCATGTCGAAGTGGTCCGCGAGCGTCTGGACCGGCTGTGGGCCCTGGTCGCGCAACAGGCGCAGCACCTCGCGCCGCGTCGCGTTCGCGAGGGCGGCGAAGAGCCGGTCCTGGTCCTGGCTCTCGTCCTGGGCGCTCCGGGTGGCCACGTCGGTCAGAAGCCTTCCTTCTCGGTGAGCAGCATCAGGCCGTTGCCGTCGGGGTCCTGGAAGCCGGCCATACGTCCCCACGGCAGATCGGCCGGGCCGTCCACGGTCACTCCGGCTCGGGTGAGCCTGGCGCAGTCGGCGTCCACGTCGGTCGTGACGAACATGATCCCCCGTGCGGTTCCGGGCGTGAAATCGCCCATGCCGGGGCCGGAGAGGGTGAGCACGGTCCGGGCGCCCTTCGGGGCGACCTGGAGCCAGCGGCCGGGCGGCATCCGGAGGTCCGCGGTGACCTCGAAGCCGAGCACGTCCGTGTAGAAGCGGAGGGCCTTGTCCTGGTCGGAGACCGGGACCGTGACGAAGGAGGCGTGGGTGATGGTCATGCCGACCATGATGGGTAGGAGATTTCCTACCTGTCAAGCGTAGGGAATCCCCTACTGGTCGTCGTTCATGTGGACCGCCGGCCGTCGACGTGCTCCTGACACGGTGCCTGGTGAAGTGTCAGGATGCTGATGACAAGGGGCATTTGGGGGATTCATGCGGCAGCGCTCGTTGCTTCCTGTGCAAATTGTTGTGCTGGTCTCGGCGACTCTGCTGGAGGTCCTGGCCAACTTCGCCGCGAACGCGGCGCAGTCGCCGGTCGTCAGGCTGATCAGCCGGATCGCGCCACTGGCGGTGGTGGTCCTGGTCTGCGTGGTGATCGCCGGGCAGGTGGTCGTCCAGAAGCGCTCGAACCCCGCCGCACCGCGACCCGCCTGGGGCAGCGACCGCACCCCCTACCCGGGACTGGCCGCCTTCGACCGTGGTGACGCGGCGGTGTTCTTCGGCAGGGAGGACGAGATCGCCGGGATCATCCGCCGGCTGCACCTGTCCGCGCAGCAGCCGGCGGAGCGGTTCGTCTGTCTGACCGGCACCTCGGGCAGCGGCAAGAGCTCGCTGGTGCACGCGGGCGTGCTGCCCCGGCTGCTGGAGTCCCGGTGGCGGCTGCTGCCGGTGATCGTGCCCGGCGCCGACCCCCTGAGGCATCTGGAGGAGGCGCTGGCGGCCAGGCCCCGCGGCGCGGCCGCGGTCAGATCCGGGCGCACCCTGCTGGTCGTCGACCAGCTGGAGGAACTGGTGACCGCCTCGCCGCCGGAGCGGCGCGAGCGCTTCCTGGCCGGGCTGGCCGAGGCGCTGCGGGAGGACCGCCGGCTGTGGGTGATGGCCACCCTGCGGGTGGAGTTCCTGCCGGAGTTCCTCGCCTCGGCGCAGCAGGAGCTGTTCACCGCTCCCACCGCCCTCGGCACGATGAGCACCGCCGAGCTGGTGGCCGCCGTGGAGCAGCCCGCCCGGCTGGCCGGTGGCGCGTTCGAGCCGGGACTGGTCGCGCGGATCGTGGAGGACACCGGCACCGCCGACGCGCTGCCGCTCCTCGCCTATCTGCTGCGGGAGCTCTACCTCTCGGTCGGCGACTCCAAGATCGCCACCAAGGAGAGCTACCTGGCGCTCGGCGGCGTCACCGGCGCCCTCGCCCGTCAGGCCGACGAGGTCTTCGCCACGGTCGTCGACGAGCACGGCGCGGACACCGTGCTGACCGCGCTGCTGCTGCTGGTGGGGATGGAGGCGGGAGAACCGGTCAAGCGCCGGGTGCCGACGGCGGAACTCTCGCCCACCGAGCGGGAGATCCTGCGGCCCTTCGACGCGGCCCGGCTGCTGGTGGTCACCAGAGTCGACGACCTACCCGCGGTCCAGGTCGCCCACGAAGCGCTGTTCCGGCAGTGGCCGCCGCTGCAGCAGCAGGTGACGGTCCGGGCCGAACTGCTCAAGAGCCGCAGCGAGTTGGAACGCTGGGCCGCGGACTGGCAGGCCTCGGGACGCAGCCCCGACTATCTGCTCACCGGGGAGCGGCTCGCGGTGGCCGGGCGCTGGCTGGCCGGTCTGGAGACCGCGGACGGTGCGACGGTGGCGGTGCGGGAACTGGTCGTGGCCTCGCGCAGCCGGGACCGGGACTTCCTGCTGCGGGTCTCGGAGTCGATCGGCCAGTACGTCCTGGCCAACGCCGAGCGCGAACCCGAGTTCGGCACCCTGCTGGCCGCGACCGTCCTCACCGAGTGCCCGCCCACCTCGACGGCCGTGCGCGCGCTGATGACCGCGCTGGCCCACAACCACACCCGGGCGGTGCTGACCGGCCACGGCGCCGGGGTGCGGGCGATGTCCTGGTCCCCGGACGGCGCCTGGCTGGCGACCGCCTCGCTCGACGGCACCGTACGACTGTGGGACGCGGTCACCGGGGCGGCGGGCGCGGTCCTGGAAGGGCACGGCGCCGGCATCGTCGCGGTGCACTGGTCGCCGGACGCGCGGCTGCTGGCCACCGGGTCGCGGGACCGTACGGCCCGGGTCTGGGACCCGGTCACCGGCCGGACCGTCGCCGTGCTCGACGCGGCCACCGACACGGTCCGGGACGTCGCCTTCTCGCCCGACGGCGAGCTGCTGGCGACCTGTTCCAGGGACCGGCGGATCCGGATCTTCGCCACCGCCGGGTGGGCGCAGGTCGCCGAACCGGCCGGGCACAGCGACGAGATATACCAGCTGGCCTGGTCTCCGGACGGGACTCGGCTGCTCTCCGCCGCCTACGACCGCAGCTACATCCTGTGGCTGCGGGAGAACTGGCGGCCGCAGCGGGTCGGGGACCGGCCCTCGGGGCATGCCACGCCGTTCGGCTGGACCGTGGACGGGGCCTTCCTGGTCTCCGGCGAGCAGTGGATCAAGGTGATCGACGCCGCCACCGGCCAGGTGCGGCGGATCTTTCCCGAGCGCAGCGAACTGATCGTCAGCCTGCGCTGCTCACCGGCCGGCGACAGCTTCGCGCTCTCCTCACGCGGGCCCGAGGTGAGGATCCGCATGCTCGACCACGGCGACGTGCGGGCCAGACTCTGCGGTCATGCCACCCGGGTGGAGACGGTGGCCTGGTCCCCCACCGGAGAGCAACTGGCGGCCGGAGCGGAGGACGGCGCCGCCCGGATCTGGTCGGTCGACGTCCCCGGAGCGGAGCTGTACGCCACGGCCCGGCATCCGGGCCTGGTCACCGGCCTCGACCTGAGCCCGGACGGGGAGTTGATCGCCTCCGGGGCCGCAGACGGTGTGGTGCGGGTCTGGAGCGCGCACGACGGCGGCCCGGTGGCCACCCTCGCCGGGCACGGCACCTCCGTCAACGACCTGCGCTGGCACCCGCACGGTGGGGCGCTGGCGAGCTGCGCGGACGACGGCGCGGTCCGGATCTGGAGGCCCGCCGCCGACGGCACATGGGCCGCAGCGGAAGCCGGGACGGAGACCGTCTTCACCACCGAGGAGACCGTCGAGGCACTGGCCTGGTCACCGGACGGCGAACGGCTGGCCCTCGGCCGGCGGGACCAGCGGGCCACCGTGCTCGACGCCGGGACCGGGCAGGTGCTCGGCCGGTACGGCGAGCACTCCCAATGGGTCTGCGCCGTGGCCTGGTCACCCCGCGCCGATCTGCTCGCGACCGGCTCGGACGACCACACGGCGCAGCTGTGGGACGTCGCCTCGGCCGCTCTGCGACACCGGCTGATCGGGCATCAGAGCTGGGTCGACGCGGTCGCGTTCGCCCCGGACGGCGCACAGCTGGCGACCAGCTCGGCCGATCTCACGGTACGGCTGTGGGACGTCGCCACCGGCGAGCAGGTCGCCGAGCTGCGCGGCCACGAGGCACGCATCCGCGCCGTCGCCTTCGCCCCCGACGGACGGCTGCTGGCCACGGCCTCCGACGACCGCACGGTCCGGCTGTGGGACGCGCGCACCGGGCGGGAGCACCGGGTGATCGGCATCCACCGGGACCGGGTCCAGCGGCTGGCCTGGTTCCCCGACGGCCGCCGGGTGGCCACCGCCTCCGAGGACGGGACCGTACGCGTCTGGGGTGCCGAGGGAGACCTCGACGCCCTGCTGGCGACCGCCAGGAAACGTATCTTCCGCACACTCACGCCGAACGAGCGCCGGACCCACCTGCTCCCCGAATAGCCGGGGCCACTCCGTCGGTTCGCCTGATGTCCGCCGAGGCCGACGCCCCCTTGCCTGCCCATGCCAGGGGCAGGCACCCCGCCACCCCCTTCCCGGATACTCGACCCATGGACGGCAAGCCGCAGTTGGGAGAGTTCCTCAGGACGCGTCGGGCTCAGTTGCGGCCGGCGGACGTGGGGATTCCGGAGTACGGGGAGCGGCGGCGGGTGCCGGGGCTGCGGCGGGACGAGTTGGCTCGGCTGGCCGGGGTGGGGGCGTCGTACTACACGCGGCTGGAGCAGGGGAGTTCGCTCAACGCGTCGGTGGAGGTGCTGGAGGCGCTGGCCCGCGCCCTCGGGCTCGACGAGGTGGAGCGTGTCCATCTGCACGATCTGGCCGGCGCGGCGCGGCGGGTCGCCACCCCGCGCAGGTCCGCGCCGGAGCGGGTCGGTGACGCGACCCGGCAGCTCCTCGCCGCCCTCGGTGACGCGCCCGCGGTCGTGCTCGGCCGTCGCAGCGACGTACTGGCCTGGAACCGGACCGGACACGCCCTGTTCGCCGGGCACTTGGACGTGCGGATCCCCGAACAGGCCGATCTGCGCCCGAACATGGCGCGGCTGGTGTTCCTGGACGCGCACACCCGGGACCTGTTCGTGGACTGGCCGAAGAAGGCCAGGAACGTGGTCGGCAAGCTTCGGCTCGCCGCCGGGCAGCACCCCGACGATCCCCGGCTGGCCTCGCTCATCGGTGAACTGGCCATGAAGAGCCCGGAGTTCGCCACGATGTGGGCCGAGCACGGGGTCCGCAAGTGGGCCCTCGCGGCCTACCGCATGCACCACCCGGTCGTCGGCCGCATGGAACTCAACCTGCAGTCCCTGGGCGTTCCGGAGGGAGAGGAGCAGCGGATCGTCGTGGCCACGGCGGACGATGACAGCCCGTCGGCGGCCGCGCTCTCGCTGCTTGCCCGGCTCATGCCGGACGGTCCGCCGGACACCTCGCTCGGCGCGAGTCCCATGCGGTGCGTCATCGGCGGTTCGTCGCTGGACCGGTAGCCCGCCGAGGCCGTGTACGCCGGCGACGGTCTCCTCGCCGACGCCCGCGCCCGCCACCGGCGCGCCCGCACCTAGGCCCACGAGTTCGCGTGGACGCCGTACGACCTCGCGGCGCGTGCCACCGTCGTCATCGGACGAGCGGTGGAGCGTGATCAGCACCGCTCGGGCAGCTCCCTCAACGCCGGGTCCGTGACGCGGGCCAGCAGGGCGGTGGTGAATCGGTCGGCGGGGAGGACGCGGAACGGGCCGGAGGGGTGCGGGCGGGTCGTCGGGTCGACGCGGTCGGTCAGGTCCAGTTGGTTGTGGATGCCCGCTACGGCTTCGTAGGCGTAGGCCAGGTGTTTCTCGCGGGTCCCCCAGTCGGTGGCGGTGACGGCGGCGGTGAGGACCGGGGTGAGGCGGTGGCCGGCCGTCGTGCGGGCGAAGGCGGTGCCCAGCCATTTGTCGTACGGCGGGTAGCGGCGGTCCATGAGGAGGCACAGGCGCATCAGGTGGCGGGTGAGGTGGGCCGCGGCCACCGCGGAGCCCAACTCGTCGCCCACCTCGCCGCAGCGGCCGACGAAGGCCTCGCGTTCGGTGATGTGCCGCCACTCGCGGGCCAGGACGTGCAGCCAGACGTCGTGGGGATACCAGCGCAAGTCGTGGCGCAGGGGGCCGAGTTGGTGGAGGCCGTCGTGGAACACCGCGCCCGCCGTGACCTCCGTGAGGAGGTGGGCGGGGGTGGCCAGCCAGTCGGCGGGGGCGATGCCGTGCGTCGGGTCGAAGCCGAGGGTGTCGGTGAACCACGCCGTGGTGTGGGTGACTTCGACGCAGTGGTGGGTGGGGTGGCCGTGGAAGGTTCTCGGGAGGTGTTCGGCGAGGTGGTGTCTGATACGGCCCGCGTGCCGGGGCAGGTCCCGGGTGCGGAGGAAGAGTTGGAGGCGCGGGCTCCATCCGTGGTCCCGCGAGCGGGGGGTGTCGTAGCCGAGGACCTCGGAGCCGCCGCCCATGCGGGCGGCGGAGTGGGGGAGGTCGGGGGCGGCCTCTTCGAGGAGGGGGCGGACGGTCTCTGTGTAGAAACGGCGGGAGAGTTCGAGGCCCGGTAAGAAAGTTGGCATATTCGTGAAGCTCATGCGGGGACCCTGCCCAGTCCGGACATGATCGTGTGTGCGAATTCGCACCTTCCGTCGTCAGTTTCCGGCCAGCGCGCTCAGTGCGTCGTCCGTCAGCCGGTACGCCGTCCAGTCGTCCTGGGGGCGGGCGCCCAGTGACTCGTAGAAGGCGATCGACGGGGTGTTCCAGTTGAGGACGGACCACTCCAGGCGTTCGTAGCCGCGGGCCGCGCAGATGCGGGCGAGTTCGGTGAGGAGGGCCTTGCCGTGGCCGGTGCCGCGGGCGGTGGGGCGGACGTAGAGGTCCTCCAGGTAGATGCCGTGGACTCCGCGCCAGGTCGAGAAGTTGAGGAACCACAGGGCGAAGCCGACCGGTTCGCCGGTGGTGTCGTCGGTCGCGATGTGGGCGTAGGCGCCGGGGTGTTCGCCGAAGAGGGCCTCGTGGAGCTGTTCCGGGGTGGCCCTCGCCTCCTGGGGTTCCTTCTCGTACGCGGCGAGTTCGCGGATCAGGGCGTGGATGACGGGGATGTCGGTGGGGTGCGCGGTGCGGATCATGCGGAGAGAGTAGAAGACGGGCTCGGGTCCGGGTCCCGTTCGGCGGGCTCGCGGCGGGGGAGGAGGAGCGGGCTGGCCAGGAGGAGGACTCCGGCCAGTGCGATCGCCGTGCGGGGGGTCGTGGCCGCGGCCACCCATCCCCACGCGGCCGTCGTCAGCGCGATCGCCGCGCTGGTGCTGACCGACCACGCGGTGAGGGTACGGGCCACCCGGTCGGGGGCGGTCTCGGTGAGGCGGGCGGTGGCGAGGAGGGGGTTGAAGACGCCGATGCAGGTGACCATGGCGAGTTGGAGGGCGGCGACGAGGAGCATGCCGGGGACTCCGGGGCCGACGAACGCCAGTCCCAGCGGCCAGCACGCGCGCAGCGTCCCTGCGGTGAGCAGCACCCTGTGCTGTCCGAACCGGGCCGCGAGCGGGCGCGCGAGGCGTGAGCCGACGAAGCCGCCGGCGCCGGAGGAGGCCGCGAGCGCGAGCGCGAACTGCCAGGGCGCGAAGCCGAGATGACCCAGCAGGAGTACGGCGAGCAGCGGCTCGGACGCCATGATCAGGCCGTTGACCGTCATCGCGTTGAGGAGCAGGGGGCGGAGGGTGGGGTGGGCGAGGATGTAGCGCCAGCCGTCGAGCAGGTCGGCTGCTTGCAGTCGTGGTGCGCCGGTTCGCTCCGGGTGCGGTTCCGTTCCGCCGATGGCTCGGATGCCGAGGGCCGAGAGCAGGTAGCTGGCCGCGTCGGCCACTACGGTCGTCACCGGGCCCAGCAGGCCGATCGCGGCTCCGCCGAGCGGCGGGCCGAGCATCGTCGAGGTCCAGGTCGTGGACTCGAAGCGGGCGTTCGCCACCAGCAGGTCCTCGGGTGGGACGAGGGATTTCAGGTATGCCCCGCTCGCCGCGTTGAACGCGATGTTCGCGGCGGCCACGGTGATGGAGACGAGGAGGAGCTGGGCGAAGGTCAGCCCGCCGAGCGCGTAGGCGAAGGGGATGCTCAGCAGGGCCGCGAAACGGGTCAGGTCCATCGCGATCATCACCGGGCGTTTGCGGCGGAACTCCACCCAGGGGGCCAGCGGCACCGCGATCAGTGAGCCCACCGCGCGGCCCGAGGCGGCCAGTACCGCCACCTGGGTCGGGCCGGAGTGCAGCACGAGGATCGCGAGCACGGAGAAGGCGCCGAAGCCCAGGCCGGTGCCGTACGAACTGACCGCGAACGCTGCCCAGAGCCAACCGAACTGCCGGCCCAGCGTGCGCCTGCCCGTCATTCCGCTCCTTTGGGACACCCGTTCGCCGACCGTCGTCGGTATCCAAGCGAGTGGGGGACGGTGACGGCAAACAACCGACACGCCGCGAAGCCACAATCGGTGGTTGTACCGGCTGGTGCGGTGGTCAGCGCGGGGTGCGGAGTCGGCGTGCGATGTCCAGATGGTCCGGTGCCGGTGGTCTGCCGGACTCGAGCGACCACAGCGTGTTCTGGAGTACCCGGCCCAGGGTCCAGGCCCGGGCCCGTGCGCGGTCGATACCGATCACGTCGGTCATCGCGTCGAAACGCCAACGGATTTCGTCGGGTTCGAAGCGGTTGTCCAAGGCGGGGAAGAGCTCGAACCCGGGGTCGCCCGCCAGCGGTTTGGGGTCGATCGCCAGCCATTGGCCGCGGGCCCCGTGGTTCGCGTTGCCTGCGCCCAGGACGTTGTCGTAGTGCAGGTCCCAGTGCAGCAGCCTGTCGCCCGGCTCGGTCGCCACCTCGCGTACCGCCGCCGCGCAGTCCTCGATCAGGCGTCGGTCGGACAGGTCCGGGAGGAGCGGGAGGACGGCGGGGGTTCGTTCCAGCATGGCCGCGGCCACCTCACCGAGGCGTCGGTGCAGTTCCGGTGATGCGGATACCGTCGTCAGGCGGGCCAGGAGGCGGGCGATGACGAGGGTCGCGGCGCGGGTGTCCGGTTCGTGGGTGAGGGCGCGGGACGCGTCCAGGCGTTCCAGGAGCAGGGTGCCGGTCGTGGTGTCGTAGTCCAGGAGTCTTACGGCGCCTTCGCCGGCCCAGGTGCGCAGTGCGATCGGCTCGCCTGCCGTCTCCTCGTCCAGGTACTGGAGTTTCAGCGCGGCCCGGGTGCCGTCGGCGCGCAGTACGGGGAGGACCAGGGCGCACATGCCGTAGTGGGAGGGGCCGTCGAGCCGTAGTGACCAGCGGGACATGAAGTCGGCCGCCCGGTGGGGGAGCTCGGCGACGAAGGCTCGTCCGGCCTCGCCGTTGAATCTCTCCTGGGAGGCGGCAAGTCCGGCCGGAATGTCGATCACGGCTCGGACGATACTTGCGTGCGTGAATCGGCACATGCGAATTACCCGGGGCCTCCACAGGGTGTGGACATACGTCCGCAGCGCTCCCGGCACGTATGTCTGGCTGGGGATTCTCTTTGTCACCACGGTCGCCATGCATCATATGTCGCCGGAGTTCGAGCAGGACTTCCTGCGGCAGCGGTCCACCAACATCCACGAGTTGTCCAACAACCCGGTGCGGGTGCTGTTCGCCAGCGCGATGTGGATCGACGGGGGGCGCTGGTTGCCGTACGCCGTGCTCTACACGGTCTTCCACGCGCAGGCCGAGCGGTGGCTGGGGACTGCGCGGTGGCTGATGGTGTGTGTGGCCGCGCATGTGCTTGCCTCGCTGATCAGTGAGGGGGCGCTGTTGTGGGCCGTGAAGAACGGGATGGCGCCGCAGTCGTCCGTCGACACCCTTGATATCGGGGTGAGTTACGCGCTGGCGGGGGTGGTGGGCGTGCTGGTGTACCGGATCGCCGTGCCTTGGCGGTATCTGTATCTGGTGGTTGTGCTGGCTGTTTACGGGGTGCCCCTGGCCACCCATCGGACCTTCACCGATCTCGGGCATTTCACCTCCATGGCGATCGGGCTGGCGTGTTATCCGCTGGTCAGAGGGTGCGGAAAAGCATGGAATCCGAAGGAGACAGTGGCCGCCTTCAGGGGTTAGCGTCCGGATATGAGCAGCTCGGCAAGCGGTTCGGTCAGTGGTGTCGTGAACGGTGGCGTCTCCTTCTGGTACGCGGACGACGGGCTTCCCTCGCGACGGGAGCCTCTCGGCGGTGACGCTTCCGCCGACGTCGTCATCGTGGGCGGCGGGTACACGGGGCTGTGGACCGCCTACTACTTGAAGAAGGCTGATCCTTCTCTTCGGGTCACCGTCCTGGAGCAGAAGTTCTGCGGTTACGGCGCCTCGGGGCGCAACGGTGGGTGGCTGTACAACGGGATCGCGGGGCGGGACCGGTACGCGAAACTCCATGGGCTCGAAGCCGCCGTACGGTTGCAGAAGGCCATGAACGACACCGTTGCCGAGGTCGTGAAGGTTGCCGAGGCGGAGCGGATCCAGGCAGACATCCATCGGGGTGGCGTGCTCGAAGTCGCCTGTACGCCCGCGCAGTTGGCTCGGCTGAAGGCATTCCACGAGCACGAGCTGTCGTACGGCGAGAAGGACCGGGAACTGTACGGCGCCCGGGAGACCGCCGAGCGGATTCGCGTCGCCGACGCGGTCGGGTCCACGTGGACGCCGCACGGGGCTCGGCTGCATCCGGTGAAACTGGTGAAGGGGCTGGCGCGGGCCGCCGAGGCGTTGGGCGTTGTCATCTACGAGTCGACGCCGGTGACCGAGATCCGGCCTCGGTGCGCTGTCACGCCCTACGGCAGTGTGCGTGCGCCCTATGTTCTGCGTTGCACCGAGGGATTCACCGCGAGTCTCAAGGGGCAGCGGCGGACCTGGCTGCCGATGAACTCCTCGATGATCGCCACCGAGCCGCTGACCGACGAGCAGTGGGAGTCGGTCGGTTGGGGCGGTCTGGAGACGCTCGGCGACATGGCGCACGCCTACATGTACGCGCAGCGCACCGCTGACGGGCGGATTGCGCTGGGCGGGCGCGGGGTGCCGTACCGCTTCGGGTCGAAGACCGACAACGACGGGCGCACGCAGACGGCGACGATCGAGGCGCTGCGCGAGATCCTCGTCCGCTTCTTCCCGTCGCTCGCCGGGCTGCGGATCGAGCATGCCTGGTCGGGGGTGCTCGGGGTGCCGCGCGACTGGTGCGCGACGGTGACGCTGGATCGGGCTACGGGGCTGGGGTGGGCGGGGGGTTACGTCGGCTCGGGCGTCGCCACCACGAACCTCGCCGCGCGGACCTTGCGGGATCTGGTCCGACAGGACTCGGGCCAGGCCGGCCCCACCGAACTCACCGCCCTGCCGTGGGTCGGCCACAAGGTGCGCAAGTGGGAGCCGGAGCCGTTCCGTTGGTTGGGGGTGCAGGGGATGTACGCGACCTATCGCGCGGCGGACCGGCGTGAACTCGCGGGGCACAGTGCGCAGTCGTCACAGCTGGCCCAGTGGGCCGATCGAGTGGCCGGGCGTCACTGAGACAACTCCCCTTGCCCTACTGCCAGTTGGGGCACCTGCGGCTACCATGGAAGGTTCCACCGCCTGACTTTTCAGCTCCGGGCGCGGAAACGAGGGGAAGCCCGTCCTCGGCCAGCGAGGGGTAGGCCGGGGACGGGCGCCCCCCTCCTTGGGCGGGACTCGGTGCATCCCCTGCATCGCGTCTCGGGCGGGTCCTGGCCGGACCCGTCGTCCGCGTCGGAGCTGAAACCAAATCAGGAGGTCGGACGATGTCCGAGAAGAAGCGTGGTTGGCGCGAGGAGTTGGCGGCCCGGTTAGCCGTCGCCATGGCAGCGAAAGTGCTGTGGGGGCTGATCGTCGAACTGCTGATCCGGCCGCACGACTGAACCGGCATCATGATTGCGGCGCCCCGGCCGATTCGGACCGGGGCGTCGCTCATGTCACCGCCTCCGACTCCGACACCGGTGCCTGTGTTGTCGTGTTGTGCTTCGGTGCTCGTGCCGTCACCATCAGGCCCGCCACCAGGCCTGCCAGGAGCATGACGGCTACGGCCCACCAGATGGCGACCGTGTAGCCGTGGACGATGCCCTCGCTGGTGATCAGGGCTTTCTGGGCCGGGTTGTGGAGGTGGGCGGTGATGTAGGCCGTGCTGCTGGTGGTGGCGATCGTGTTGAGCAGAGCCGTGCCGATCGAACCGCCCACCTGCTGTGAGGTGTTGACCGTTGCGGACGTCACGCCCGAGTCCTGGGGGGCTACGCCTGCGGTGGCCGTGGCGAAGACCGGCATGAAGATCAGGCCCATGCCGAGGCCCATCAGGATCAGGCCGGGGAGGAGCTCGGTGGCGTAGTCCGAGTTGACCGTCAGGCGGGTGAAGAAGGTCATGCCCGCTGCGGCCAGGATCGCGCCCGGCACCATCAGGGTGCGGGGCGGTACGTGGTGCATCAGGCGGGCCGAGATCTGGGTCGAGCCGATGATGATCGCGACCGTGAGGGGGAGGAAGGCCATGCCCGTTTTCACGGGGGAGTAGTCGAGGATGACCTGGAGGTAGTAGGTCATGAACAGGAACATGCCGAACATGCCGATCACGGCCAGGCCCATGGTGAGGAAGCAGCCGGCCCTGTTGCGGTCCTTGATGATGTGCAGGGGGAGGAGGGGGCTGGGTGCCCTTGTCTGCCACCAGACGAAGGTCGTGAGCAGTACGGCTCCTGCGGCGAACAGGGTCAGGACGAGCGGGTCTGTCCAGCCTCGTGGTTCTGCCTCGCTGAAGCCGTAGACGATCGCGACCAGTCCGCCGCATCCGAGTATGACGCCGGGTACGTCGAGGCGGGCGCCGGTGTTGCCGGGGCGGTCGTGGAGGAGGGCTACGGCGCCGAAGACCGCGATGACCGCGATGGGGATGTTGACGTAGAGGCACCAGCGCCAGTTCAGGTACTCGGTGAGCAGGCCGCCCGCTATGAAGCCGATCGCCGAACCGCTGCCCGCGAGTGCGCCGTAGATCCCGAAGGCCTTTCCGCGTTCCTTCGGGTCGGTGAACGTCGTGGTGAGGAGGCTGAGGGCGGAGGGGGCCAGTACGGCGGCGAAGGCGCCCTGGAGGGCTCGGGCGCCGAAGAGCATGCCCGAGGTGGTGGCCGCGCCGCCCAGTGCGGAGGCGCCGGCGAAGCCGATCAGGCCGATGATGAACGTTCGCTTGCGGCCCACGAGGTCGGCTATGCGGCCGCCGAGCAGGAGCAGGCCGCCGAAGGCGAGGGTGTAGGCGGTGATGACCCATTGGCGGTTGCCGTCGGACATGCCCAGGTCGTGCTGTGCCGAGGGGAGCGCGATGTTCACGATCGTCGCGTCGAGGACGACCATCAGCTGGGCGAGAGCGATGATCACCAGGCCCCACCAGCGCCGGGGGTCGGGCTCCGCGGCCGTCGTGCCGGCCTCACCTGTTCGGGTGACGCTCATCTGCTCAGAAGACCATGAATCGGCATGTATCGCATCCTCGGGCCTGCTGCGGCCGGTCATGGCTCCAGCACCACCTTTCCGGTGGTCCGCCGGGTCTCGAGTGCGTGGTGTGCCGTTGCCGCGGCTGACAGTGGGAACCGTTGTACGGCTGGTACGAGTCGGCCCTCGGCGGCCTCCGTGAGGGCCCGGAGTTCGAGGGTGCGGATGGGGCTCGGGCCGCCGGCCTTCTGCATCATCGCGGGACCCAGGACTCGTATGGATGCCCGTTCGGTTGCGTACGGTTCTCCGCTCGACCAGCCGAAGACGATGTGTTGGCCGGTGGGGCCGAGCAGGGCGGTTGCCTCGCGGGCGACGGCTCCGCCCACTCCGTCGAAGACGGTCGTCGCGTGTCGGCCGCCGAGCCAGGCCCTTACCTTTTCCGGCCACTCCGGGTCCGTGTAGTCGACGGCCAGGTCGGCGCCGTTCGCCCTTGCGAGGGCTGTCTTCTCGGGGCCGCCCGCCAGGCCGATCACTGTGGCGCCGGCGTGTTCGGCGTACTGGACGAGGAGGGTGCCCAGGCCTCCGGCGGCGGCCGGGACGATGACCACGGAGTCCCTGTCCAGCTCGCTGAACTGCACGATTCCCATCGCCGTACGGCCCGTTCCGATCATGGCCACGGCCTGAGCGAAGTCCAGGTTGGCGGGGATCTCGTGCACCCGGTCGACGTCGACCACGGCCGACTCGGCGTAGCCGCCCGGTGCGAAGCCCAGGTGGGCCACCACCCGCTTTCCGAGCCACAGGTCGGCCACCCCCTCCCCGAGGGACTCGACCACTCCGGCGACCTCGCGGCCGGGGATCGTGGGGAGGGGCGGGAGTTCGGGGAGCGGGCCCTGTTCGCCTCTCCGGAGCATGGTGTCCAGGAGGTGGACTCCGGCCGCGGCCACGGCGATACGGACCTGGCCGGGGGCGGGGGAGGGGGCGTCGACGGATTCGTAGGTGAGGTTGTCTGCTGGGCCGAAGGCGTGGAGTCGTATGGCATGCATGGGAGTCACTCTTCGACCTCAAGCGCGCTTGAGGTCAAGGGTTCGCCGGTCTCGTTGTCAGTGGTGGGGTGCAGGATGGGGGGCATGGCGAGGAGAGCGACTGGTGGGACGGGTGGAGTGAAGGGGGCGCGGCGGCCGGAGGTGCGGTTGCCAGCGCTCGAGGCATACGGCGGTGGGGAGTTGGAGCCGGACGGGGACTACGACGGGCTGGAGATCCGGGACGAGGACTTCGCGGGGCAGGACGGCGGGGGCGCCCGCTTCATGGACTGCGCGCTGACGGGCTGCGCGCTGGACGAGACACGGCTGCACCACGCCCGGGTACTGGACTCGGTCCTCACCGGCATACGGGGTGTCGGTACGGACCTCGCGGAGTCGACCCTGCGTGATGTCGAGATCGTCGACGCCAGGATGGGGGGTGTGCAGTTGCACGGTGCCGTGCTGGAGCGGGTGGTGATTCGGGGCGGGAAGATCGACTACCTGAATCTGCGCAAGGCGCGGCTCCGGGATGTCGTCTTCGAGGGGTGTGTGCTCGTGGAGCCGGATTTCCTCGACGCCCGGCTGGAGCGGGTCGAGTTCGTGGACTGCGCGTTGAAGGGGGTGGACTTCACGGGGGTGTCGTTCACTGACGTGGATCTGCGCGGGGCGGCCGAGCTGGAGATCACGCGAGGCATCGACCGGCTGTCGGGGGCCGTGATCAGCATGGGGCAACTGCTGGATCTGGCGCCGGTGTTGGCGGTGCAGATGGGGATTCGGGTGGAGGGCTGAGGGACTCTGGGGGCGCAGCCCCCGGACGCTCACTGCACCCGGGGGAACTTCGCCTGCAGCGTCCAGATCGCCGGGTTCTCGCCGAGGTCCTCGTGCATGTCGACCAGGTCGGCGATGAGGTCGTGCAGGAAGTCCCTTGCCTCGCGGCGGAGTTCGGTGTGCGAGAAGGTCAGTGGTTCCTCGTCGCGCCGCATCCAGTCGGCCTCCACGTCCACCCAGCCGAAGCGGCGCTCGAAGAGCATCCGGTCGGTGGACTCGGTGAAGTCCAGTTCCGCCCGCTGGGGGCGGGACGCCCGCGAACCCGCCGGGTCCTGGTCGATGCGCTCCACGATGTCGCACAGCGCCCACGCGAAGTCGAGCACCGGCACCCAGCCCCAGGCCGTGGCCACCTCCCGGTCCGCCTTGGTGTCGGCGAGATACACGTCACCGCAGAACAGGTCGTGCCGCAGCGCGTGGACGTCGGCGCGCCGGTAGTCGGTCTGCGGGGGGTCCGGGAAGCGGTTGGAGAGGGCGTAGCCGATGTCGAGCACGTAGGTGATGGTGTCACGGTTCGGGAGGGCGGACGGCAGCCGGAGCGGTCACTCACGCCGGCCCGGTGGGGCGGTCTCCGTCCCTGTTCCGAGCGGCGGCAGCCTCCAGCAGGGTCCAGCCGTCGACCTCCACGGCCTGCGGTTCTTCCGGTCGTGGCAGCCACCCTCGGGCCGACGCCGCGTCGAGCAGGGCGCGGACGGCGCCTGGCTCGTGCAGGTTGAGGGACGCGCCCCGGACGTATCCCACGTCCCCGGAGCCCAGGGGGGCGCCGCCCGGGACGTACCGCCCCGGTCCCGCGACGAAGACGATGCGCAGTGGCCCACCGGTGCCGGCCGGCTGGGGACGCAGGGTGAGGGTGTGGACGCAGCCCACGGGCCGACCGTCGGTGTGGCTGTGACTGTGGCGCAGGCTCCAGAGGTAGGTGTGTCCGTCGGCGACGAGGCGGCGGGGCTTCTTGGAGGAGCGGGGCATGGAGCCGAGCGTACGAGCTCCGGACTCGTAGGATCTACGAGCTCCGGACTCGTAGGATCGCGGACATGCCCCGATCCGTACCCCTTGTTCCGTCGGTCGCCGCCTGTGCGCTGGCCCTTGCCCTGACCGCGTGCACGGGGGCGGGGTCGGGCGCCCGGAGCAAGAGCGGTGGTTCCGGCCTGAGGGACCCGTACTTCCCGAAGGCCGGCAACGGCGGCTACGACGTCACCCACTACGACCTGACCCTCGCCTACAGCCCCGACGCGCGTGAGCTGACCGGTACGGCGACGATCACCGCTCGGGCCACCGCCGAACTCTCCTCCTTTCACCTGGACTTCAAGGGGATGACGGTCAAGTCGCTGACGGTGGGGGGAAGGAAGGCCGGCTGGAGCCGCGGCGGTCAGGAACTGACGGTCCGGCCGTCCTCCGCCCTTCGCAAGGGCGGGACGTTCGAGACGACCGTCCGCTACTCCGGCGCCCCGGAGACGCTCACCGATCCGGACGGTTCGGAGGAGGGCTGGCTGCGCACGGCGGACGGTGCGGTGGCGCTGGGCGAACCGGTCGGCTCGATGGCGTGGTTCCCCGGCAACGACCATCCCTCCGACAAGGCGACGTACGACATCGCGATCACCGTGCCCAAGGGGCTGCAGGCCGTCTCCAACGGGGAGTTGAGGGCGGAGACGACCAACAACAGCCGGACGACGTATCGCTGGCGTACCGCCCGGCCCATGGCGACCTATCTGGCCACGGTCGCCATCGGCCACTACGACATCACCCGCACGACGACGAGCGACGGCCTCCCCGTCTACGTGGCGGTCGACCCGCAGGAAGCGGCCGCGAGCCGCAAGGTGCTCGCCCGGATCCCGGAGATCATGGAGTGGGAGGAGTACAACTTCGGGCCGTACCCCTTCTCCTCGACCGGCGCGATCGTCGACCGGCGTGGTGACGTGGGGTACGCGCTGGAGACCCAGAACCGGCCCTTCTTTCCCGGCGCCCCGGACACCGCCACCCTCGTCCACGAGCTCGCCCACCAGTGGTTCGGCGACTCCGTCACCCCGAAGACGTGGCGGGACATGTGGCTCAACGAGGGCTTCGCGACCTACGCGGAATGGCTCTGGGACGAAGACCACGGCGGCGACACCGCCCAGGAGACCTTCGACGCGCTCTACGACGGGACCTACTTCGACGACCCGTCCGAGAGCGACGCCGTGTGGGCCTTTCCGCCGGCCCGGCCCAGCTCCGCCGCGCACATCTCCGACAGTCCCGTCTACGAGCGGGGCGCGATGGTGCTGCACAAGATCCGCCGGACGGTCGGCGACGGCCGGTTCTACGACATCGTCCAGGGCTGGGCCGCCGCCCACCGTCACGGGAACGCGGACACCGCCGACTTCACGAAGTACGTGGAGCGGATGGCGCCGGGGAAGGACTTCGGGGGGATCTGGAAGGACTGGTTGTACGGGGGCGGGAAGCCGGACCGGCCCTGACCGATCCGGCATGCGGTGACCTCTACAACAGCCAGAGGGAGCTTCCAGTGGCGTCCGCGAGTTCCCGGAGGGCTCGCTCGCCCGGGTGGGCGGCGGCGAGGCGGATCATGGCGTCGTTCGCGCCCGGCTCGTCGTACGACTTCATCGCGACGGTGAGCAGGGCGAGTTGGAGGCCGAGGTCGTAAGGGATGTGTTCGCCGGAGGCGAGGCGGGTGATGCCCCGTGCGACGGTGGCGTCGATCTCGTCCTGAGCAGCTTCGACGATCTCGCGGGACAGCAGCGAGGAGATGTGCCGGTCGAACTGAAAACGGTCCGCGAGCGAGATCAGCGCGCGCGCCGCCTCGATCCGCAGTCCGGCGCTGTCGCGTTCGTCGACCATGTCCCTGCTGGCCCCGACCGCGTCGGCGAGCTGTCCGAAGGTGTCGTCCTGGCTGAAGAACCGGTCGGCGGACTGGCCGAGCCAGACCACGTCGTCAGGGGCGGCGGCTGCCTGGAGGACGGTGTCGTAGCCGAGCGGGTCGGCCCAGCTGGTGAGTGCGCAGCAGGCGAGGAGGCGGGCGGCGGGGTCGGCGCTGGTGTCCTGGAGGATCGAGGTCAGGCCGGGAGTGCGTTCCAGATAACCCTCGTCGTCCAGAGCGTCGGCGATCACGTCGTCGGGGTCCGCCGGATTGCCGTCGAAGTCGGTGTAGAGCAGGGCTCGCAGCTCGGGGCTGGGCTGCCAGCGGTCCTTGGTGTCGGCCATGGGGTCTGCTCTTTCCTACGATCCGGAGGTGGGGAACGGTCCGGTGACGTACTCCTTGGGGACGGTCCCGCTGATCAGCCACTCGCCGTCGCGGCGGGTGTTGAGCAGGGCCATGACCCGGTCCAAGACCTTACGTGACTTGCCCTTGCTCAGCCCGAGTCCGTCGACGAAGTCGGATGCCTGGTCGGTTTCACCGGCACGGAGTGTGCCGGGCACGTCGATCTCGCGTCCGGCGACCTTGTCGATCTCGTCGTTGATGGACCGCTGGACCTGTTCCGGGTTCAGGATCCGGACGCCCTGGACCTTGCCCGCGTCGATGTCCTGCTGGAGCCGCTGGTAGTCGACGCGGATCTCCTCGGTGCCGTAGACCTTTCCGGTGCCGTCCTGCGGGGCGAAGGAGGTGTACTGGCTGGACTCCTTGGCGGCCTTGTTCTTGCCGCCGAGGACGTGCTGGAGCGGGGTGATCTCGCCGTCCGGATCGGCGGGGACGATGCCGACGTCCGGGTCGAACCGGGACTTCCTCAGGCCGAACGGATTGTGGGTCGCGCCGAAGTCGTCGTCCTGGCGGATCAGCTTGGGCGCCTCGTCCGCGATCGAGTCGAGGTCGAGCGCTCCGGGCACGGCGGCCCGCGCTCCTGGCAGTGCCAGCCCGTCGAAGAGGGTTCCGAAGCCGCCCGCCTCGGTCGCGGCCCTGACGGTCCCCGCGCCCGCGCCGAACATCCCCCCGAACGCCATGCCGTAGAGGGCCGAGTCGTTCACCTCGTCGAGGCTGAAGCCCTTGCTCTCGCCGGTGGCGATCGCGACCGGCTGCGCGACGGCGAGGTCCACGGTGACCGACTCGATGCCGCCGAGCGCGGCGGTGGCGAGGGTGGTTCCCGCGATGGTGGCGACCTCGGTCGAGACGGCCACGCCGAGCGTTCCGGCCATCTCCACGATGCTCGCGGTGGCCGCCGCCGCGGCGCCTTCGGAGATTCCGGCCGTGAAGATGGCGAGGGCGGTTCCGGCGATGATCGTCGCTCCGACGATCTCCAGTTCGTGTTCGAGGTGCTTCGTCGCGGAGTGCACGGCGTCGGCGTACTTGTCGAGCGCCTTGGCCATGTCCCGGGCGCCGTCGATCATGTCTTGGAGCCAGCCGTGGCCGTCGTAGTAGTAGCGGCGCCAGAACGGGTCGTCAAAGGCGGAGATCGCCTCGCCCTTGTTGTGCTCGATGATGGAGCGGGCCGACTTGTTCGCGGCGGCGGTGACGTCCTCGATGTCGTCGGCGAAGTCCCGCCACGCCTTGGCCGCCGCGCGCAGCCCGTCCTCGTCGGCGGCCGGCCACCACATGCCGGTGACGTCCTGGACGATCTTCTTGGCCTTGTCGGCGACGCTCACTTGCCGTCGTCCTCGCTCTCGCCACCCTTGACGCTGATCCTGCCGAACATGGCGCGCACCAGCTCCTCGCGGTCGATGTGACCGTCCGCCATGTCCGTCATGGCCTCATGGATGCTGGCCAGACCGTCGGTGAGGATCTGCGCCGCGTTCTCCAGCTGCGTCACGTGGGGGCCGTAGGCCTTGTGGAAGGCGGTCCCCTGATCGTCGTCGCCCCAAGGCGAACCCGCTGCTCCGAGAGCTGTCTTGAGCTTGGTGAGCGCCTTGGAGAGATCGGTGCTGTGAGTCTGGAAGTGCGGAGCGGTCGCTTTGAGATCAGCGATCTTGATGTCGAGTATCTCGCCCTTGTCGCCCATGGACGCGTGCTCCCCCCGGGTGGTCTGCTCGTCAGCCGTACGACCTTAACCAGGCTGTGCGATTCGCAACTGCGCCGAACGCAAAGGCGAAGCAAAGATCTGTTCGGCGCCGAGGGATGCCAGCGGGGGACCGGGCCCGTCGGCCTATTCCGCCCGCTCCTCCAACTCGTCGAGCAGCAGGGCAAGTTCGCTCGGCCACACGGTTTCCGTCGTCCCGCGCAGCTCCTCCCGTGTCCACCACCGCCAGGCGCGGATGCCCTCCTCGGCATGGGCGGCGGCGAGGTGGGGGCCGGTGGGTTCGCGGTGGAGGCCGTGGGCGACGTAGATGTGCTCGTGCTGGTGGATGGAGGTTCCGGAGGAGGTGAAGTCGGCCTCCCTGGTGCACAGCAGGGGCCCGGGCTCCAGGTCGGTCCAGCCGGTCTCCTCCCGCACCTCCCGCAGGGCGCCCTCGCGCGGGGTCTCGTCTCCTTCGAGGCCGCCGCCGGGCAGGGCCCAGTAACTGCCGCTCTCGGCGTCGTCGTACCGAAGGAGGAAGACGGAGCCGGCGGGGTCGAGCACGGCGACGCGGCCCGCGTGCCGGGGTGTGCGGAGCTGCTTGCGCAACACGGCGCAGGGGCGGCCGAGTTGGCGGTCCCGGCGGTGGTCGACGACGTCGTAGCCGAGGGTGGTCCAGAAGGCGAGGCCGTCGGGATTGTTGTCAAGGACGGCGAGGCGTACGGCGGTTCGGCCGGCCTCGCGGAAGCGGTCCTCTACGAGGGACGCCAACTGCCGCCCGAACCCCCGCTGTTGCTGCGCGGCGTCGATCATCAGCAGCCCGATCCAGGGGTCTCCGTCGTCCGGGTCGGGATGGGCCCCGAGGGTGATCGCGATCCCGACGAGCCGCCCGGCACTACGGCCGAGCAGGACCTCTGTGTTCGGATCGGCCAACTCATCGGCCAGCGCGGTCGCCACCTGCTCGGGCCGGATGTCCTCCGGGTCCGGGAAGTCACCGCTCAGGGCGTGGAACGCGTGGTTGGAGGCGTAGAGGGCGGTCAGCTCGGTGAGCAGCTCGCCGGGCAGGGCGCCGGCCTCGGTCGGCGTGAGCGGTTCGAGGAACATAGGGGCACGCTAGCGGCCGGGGACTGCGCCGAGCTCGAACCAGATCTGTTTGGCGGGGGTGCTGTGTGGTGTCGCCGCGCTGGACACCCCAGTCCTGGGCGAGGCCGGTGAGAAGGAGCAGGCCTCGCCCGTTCTCGTCGTATGTGTCGCCGGGTTTCTGATGGGGGTCGGCGTCGAGGGCGTCGTCGTAGACCGAGACGCGTAAGCGGTCGTGGCGCAGGACGACTTCGAGGCGTACGGCCAGGGAGTCGGTGTGGAGATTGACGTTCGTGACGATCTCGGAGACCAGGAGTCTGGCGGTGTCGACGTGGTGGGGGTGACCGGTGACCTGGAGGAGGAGGGCGACGAGGTCTCGGCAGATCTTGGGGCTGGTGGGGGAGTTGGGGGTGCGGAGGCGGTAGATCTGTGGGGGGGGGTGTGGGGCGGGGTCCACGGTGACTCCTTTGCCGTTCCTGCCGGTACGGGGCCTTCGCGGCACACACCTCCATGGCTCGGCCGGGCCGACTGGCATGTGCCGGAACTGCCACTCGTCCGAGTGGACCCGTTACCTGCCCGCCCGTCAGACTTGGACTGCTCGACCAGGAGGAAAGTGATGCCACCCAGGAGTAGCCCGACGGTTCGTCAGGCCCGGCTCGGCGCGGAGTTGCGCAAACTTCGCGAGGCGGCGGGGATGGCGGCCCGTGAGGCGGGGGCGTTCCTTGGCGGCAACCAGGCTCAGATCAGCCATATCGAGGCCGGGCGTTGGGGCGTGAGCGCGGAGGCTGGCCGCGCGGTACTCCGCGTCCGATGAGAAGCTCGTCGAGGCGCTGTCCGCGATGGCCGAGGAGCGTGGGCGTGGGTGGTGGGAGGAGTACCGCGGAATGCTCGCCCCCGGGCTTTCGCGACCTCGCCGAACTGGAGCACCACGCAACGTACTTGCGCTGTGTCAACGTGATCAACGTGCCGGGCATCCTGCAGACCGAGGAGTACATCCGGGCGATCCATCACAGCTATCGCCCGGCACTGCCCGCCGAGAACATCGATGCAAGGGTCGAGTTCCGTCTACGACGCCGGAACGTCCTGGAGCGTGACGTGCCGCTCCCGTTCAAGGTCATCGTCCATGAGGCGGCGCTGCGTAGGTACAAAGGGACATTTTTCGAATCCTCTTCCTTTCCGCTGGGTATTTGTGCCGAGTCGGCCGCGCTGTCGGCAGCGGTCACCGACGGTATTCGTGATTTCACGGCGATTGCCGTCGTCGGTGGGGACCCGAAGTCCGACGGCCAGGGCGAGCCCGTGACGCCCTGCGGCGGTTGTCGGCAGCGCATCTTCGACGTCATGGGTGGATTCGAACGCAACGTACCGGTGTTCTGCGCGGACTTGGCGCTCTCGCACGTCCAACGCTTCACCATCCGCGACCTGTTGCCTTTCGCGTTCAGCGCGAGTGATCTGCCGACGATGTAAGTCCTCTACCGAAAAGGGATGTTCAGCCAAGGACTCCCCGGATCCGACGTCAGGATCCGGTGCGCCGCGACCATGTCCTGGTACCACGGGCCGAACTCCTCCTCGTCGAAGTGGAGGCAGCGGCCGAGGATGTAGCCGGCGGAGAAGTCCGGCCAGGAGCGGTGGGCGAGGGTGGCGGCGCGGCCCGCGCGGATCAGGGCCGACTCGGTCTCCGCGAGGGTGCAGAAGCGGGCGCCCAGGCCCCAGCGGGCCATCTTCGAGGCGCGGCCCAGGTCCCAGGCCTCGACGGAGGTGACGTGGCGGTTCTCGTCGAGGATGCCGTCGGCGCGCATCCGGGCCTCGTAGCGGGTGATGCGGCCGATGAGGCGTTGGACACCTTCGATGCGGGCCTCGGTCTCGGAGGCGGGGCGGGGGTCTGTTTTTGTGACGCCGTCCTCCGTGATGACCGTGGAGCCTTCGGAGTCGGCGCGGATGACCGTGGCGACGGCCTGCCGCCAGTAGCCGGTGTCGACGTGGCCGCCGAAGTCGCGGGCGATGGTGCGGCGCAGGCTCAGCGCGAACTCCCATACGGAGCTGGAGGCTTCGCGGGCCAGCAGGTTGCGCAGGTGGTGCTGCCATTCGGCGCGGGTGGTGATGCCCCACCACTCGCGCAGCCGCCGGCGCTCACCGTCGTAGCCGCTGCCGTGCCAGGCCGGCGCGTTCCACAGGGAGCCGTTGCTGACGCAGAGGAGGGCTCCGCAGGCCAGGCCGTGGGCGACGGGGCCGTGCAGTGCGCCGCCGACGTGCAGGGCGCGCAGCCGCATGCCGGTGGCGGGGGTGCCTGCGTGTCCGGCCGCGCGTGACCAGTCCGTCGTGCCCGGGGGGCCGTAGGGGAGGGCGAGTTCGCAGGGGGTGCCTGGGTTGACGACGAGGGTGGGCGGGCACTGCGGGTTCCAGGCGTCGGCTATCCAGCGCAGCGAGGCGCGCGAGTAGACCATGTCGGTGCCCGGTGCGGGGAGCATGCCGTCGGTGAACAGTTCCCAGTGCCTGGTGCCGCGTCGGACGTCGCGGATGAACACCCGGTGCACACGGTCGGGTTGGGCGTCGTAGGCCTCGCGGGACATCTCGTAGTAGAGGTGGCTCCGGGCGAGTACGTCGTAGTACGCGGACCAGTCGCCGCGCGCCCTGGCCTCGGCGAGGGCCCGCTCGGTCTCGGTCGGCGGGGTCCAGGCGGGCGGACCGGCGGGCGGGGGAGGCCCGAAACCGGCGGAGGGCGGTCCGAACGACATGGGTGCTCTGTCCTTCCAGGGTCCAGCCGCTGCTGACCCCGGCACACTCCCACACGGGTCTGAGACACCCCTGTGGACCCCCGGATCTCCGGAAACGCCTCCCGGTCAGCCCGAGGCCCCCGGCCGCGGTCACGCGGTCAGGGGCCTCGCACAGTGTGCTGCGGGCGGGGCGTCCGTCAGACGTTCACACCGAAGTCCTGGGCGATGCCGACCAGGCCCGAGGCGTAACCCTGGCCCACCGCGCGGAACTTCCACTCCGCGCCGTTGCGGTACAGCTCGCCGAAGACCATCGCGGTCTCCGTCGCCGCGTCCTCGGAGAGGTCGTAGCGGGCGATCTCCGCGCCGCCCGCCTGGTTCACGATGCGGATGTACGCGTTGCGGACCTGGCCGAAATTCTGCGAGCGGGTCTCCGCGTCGTAGATCGAGACCGGGAAGACGATCTTGTCGATGTCCGCCGGGAGGCCGGCCAGGTTGACGTTGATCGCCTCGTCGTCGCCCGCGCCCTCGCCCGTGCGGTTGTCGCCGGTGTGGACGATGGTCTGGTCCGGCGTCGACTTGTTGTTGAAGAAGATGAAGTGGCCCTCCGAGTACACCTTGCCCTCGGGGTTGACCGCGATCGCGGAGGCGTCGAGGTCGAAGTCCGTGCCGGTGGTGGTGCGGACGTCCCAGCCGAGGCCTACGGTGACGGCGGTCAGGCCCGGGGCCTCCTTGGTGAGCGAGACGTTGCCACCCTTGGACAGGCTTACAGCCATTGTTGGGAGTCCTTCCCTCGTTGCGGTGCGGGCTTCGTACTGAGGACGAAGCTACCGGTACCTCTATGAACGCCAAGAGGGGTATCGAAGGTTCCACGTGGCTTTACTTTCTTTACCCGCGACGTCCGGCCGTATTTCGCGTGACGTGGACCGGACAGGCAGGCGACCATGGGGGCATGTCCGGTCCTTATCTCATCCGCGGCTCCGTCTCCCTGCCCGAGGCCGAGCTCATGTGGCGTTTCTCGCGGTCGTCGGGGCCGGGCGGGCAGCACGTCAACACCAGCGACTCCCAGGTGGAACTCCGCTTCGACCTGGCGAAGACCGAGGCGCTGCCCGAGGTGTGGAAGGCCCGCGCGCTGGAGCGCCTCGCCTCCCGGCTCGTCGACGGCGTCGTGACCGTACGGTCCTCCGAGCACCGCTCCCAGTGGCGCAACCGCGAGACCGCCGCCGTACGCCTCGCCGCGCTCCTCGCCGAGGCCACCGCGCCCCCGCCGAAGCCGCGCAGGCCCACCCGGATTCCCCGGGGCATCAACGAGCGCCGGCTGCGCGAGAAGAAGGCCCGCTCCGACACCAAGCGGGGGCGGACCGGGCGCGACTGGGGGTAATCCCCGGTTCCCGCCGCCGGTTGTCACATCCCCGGCCCGCGCTCCGTCGTAGCAGGGACGACGGACCGCGACGAGGAGTGTTCACCCGTGGGCGACTTCGAATTTCCCCGACAATTCCCGCAGCGACAGGACGGTGAATTTCTCGCCGCCCGGTTCGAATCCCACCGTTCCCGCCTGCACGCCGTCGCGCACCGCATGCTCGGCTCGTCCGCCGAGGCCGACGACGCCGTGCAGGAGGCCTGGGTCCGGCTGAGCCGGACCGACGCGGAGAAGGTGGAGAACCTCGCGGGCTGGCTCACGACCGTCGTCGGCCGGGTCTGCCTCGACATGCTCCGCTCCCGCACCTCCCGCGCCGAGGAACCCCTCGACGCCGGTGCCCCGGTCCCGGCCGCCGTGCCCACCCCCGAACAGGACGCCCTCCTCGCCGACTCGGTCGGGGCCGCGCTCCTCGTCGTACTGGAGACCCTGACGCCCGCCGAACGGCTCGCGTTCGTGCTGCACGACCTGTTCGCGGTGCCGTTCGAGGAGATCGCGTCCATCGTCGGCCGTACGCCCCCGGCAGCACGGCAGTTGGCGAGCCGGGCCCGGCGGCGGGTGCGCGGGGCGCCCGCGCCGGACGGGGATCCGGTACGGCAGCGGGTGGTCGCCGACGCGTTTCTCGCCGCCGTGCGGGAGGGCGACTTCGAGGCGCTGGTGAAGGTGCTCGACCCGGACGTGGTCGCGCGCTCCGGGGACACGGTGACCGCGGGTGCCGCCGCGGTGGCGACCGGCGCGACCTCCTTCGCCCACTTCGCGGCCTTCGCCCGGCCCGCCCTGGTGGACGGCGCCACCGCCATCGCCCTCGTCGTCGACGGCCGCCCCGAACGCACCCTGACCTTCACCTTCGTCGGCGACCGCATCGCCGCGATCGACATCGTGACGGAGCCGGAGAAGGTGGCGCTGCTGGACGTACGGCTCGTGTGAGGCGCGTCCCGATCAAGCTCAACACCAAGGGCTGCTACGGCAGCTCCAGCACCCCGACCGTCTCGCCCTCGCTCAGCTCGCCGTTGGGCCGGAAACCCAGCCCCAGATAGAAGTTCGCCGGCCCGGACGGGCCCTCGTGCCAGGTGACGTAGAGCTCCTTGCCGCCCCGGCGGCGGATCTCGGCGGCGACGGACTCGACGGCGAACCGGCCGTAGCCACGCCCCTGTTGGTCCGCCGCGATGTTCAGGCGCCACAGGCCGGAGCGGACGACGGTGCCGTCCAGCTTCCAGTCGATGTCGAAGAAGGCCATGAGGAAGCCGACGGGGCGGTCCTCGTCGACGATCAGGCGGGGCCAGGCGGTGCCGGGGTGGACGTAGGCCTCGGCGAGGGATTTCACGACGGGGGACACCGCGAATTCCTGGTCGGGGCGGACCCGAATGCCTGTGGCGGCCTGGAAGTTGGCCGGGGTGATCTCTTCGAGGCGGGGAGCGGGTCCGGTGGTGATCGGCGTCATGGGTGCACGGTAGGCGGACCGCTCACCGGTGGGCGACCGAATTCACGGTCACCCCAACTGCCGGTATTTGCCCCGGAAATAGGTCAGCGGGCCGCCGTCCGTGCTGGTCGCCTCCGCCGTCAGTACGCGGCCGATGACGAGGGTGTGGTCGCCGGCCGACACCCGCTGTTCCGTGCGGCATTCGAGGGTGGCGAGGGCGCCGCGCACCAGGGGCGCGCCGGACGCCGCGCCGTGGACGTAGGGGATGTCGTCGAAGAGCAGCCGGTCGCTGATGCGGCCCTTCATGGCGAAGCGGCCGGCGATGTGGCGCTGGCTCTCGGAGAGGACGGAGACGGCCCACAGGGGCTGTTCGTCGAGGAGGTCGTCCATGCGGGAGCCGTTGCGGAGGCTGACCAGGACCAGCGGCGGGTCCAGGGAGACCGACATGAAGGCGGTCGCGGTCATGCCGACGTCCTCGCCGACCGGCGCCTGCGGGTCGTCCGGGTCGTACGGCTCCTCGTGCGCGGTCACCAGGACCACGCCCGCGGCCAGCCGGGCGAGGGCGGCGCGGAACTCGTCGTTGCTCACCCCCACAGCATGCCCGGAGGGGAGGGACTCGGTGATCGAGGCGGTGTTCAGCACGCCGGGAACGCTAATCTCCGAGTGCCGCGCCGCGCATCGGACTTCGGTCCCGGACGGGTCCTAGGACCAATGGCCCACGCGACGGAACATCGTCGTGCATCATGTCCACACACCCACAAAGTTTGCGTTCAGTAAACGCACAGGGAAAACGCAGAAACTCCACTCAATTGTTCATCTTCTGCTGTGACTTGAGTCACAAGGGGTAGTAATTGTTGACCCTGTGTACCGAGTGGGCAGCGCGCTGTGATTCAGTGGCAAGGAAGAAGACCCTTGATTCGCTGCGAGGTCTCGGGGGGAGGGCGAGTATGGAGACCGAGTCGGAACCCTACGTCCGTCTTGAGAACCTGCGGCAACTGCATACGGTCATGGCGGACATGAACACCGCCCGAAGCCTGGCGGACACCCTGCAGACCGTCGCCGACGGCGTGGTCAAGGGCCTCGGGTACGAGCTGGCGTGCGTCAACCTCGTCCGCCCTGACGGCGACCTGGTGGTCGCCGCGTTCTCCGGCAACTCCGCCGCCGAGGCACTCATCACCGGCCGGGTCGGCTCCCGCGCCTCCTGGGAGCGCCGCCTCGGCATGGGCGAGGACTGGGGCGACCTGCGGTTCATACCGCACACCGAGGGCTGGGTCCTCGACGAGGACGACGTACCGCAGTGGTACACCGACGGCCCCGCGCCCCGCTTCGAGGACGAGTGGCACCCCTCCGACCGCCTCTTCGCGCCGATGTACACGCCCGGCGTCGCCGGCGGCTCGTGCGGCGAACTGATCGGCGTCCTGTCCGTGGACCGGCCGCGCAACGGCCGCCGGCCCGGCGCGTGGGGCCGCGAAGCGCTCCAGATGTACGCCTTCCAGGCCGCCATCGCGATCAGCAACGCGCGTCTACGTGCGAATATGCAACGCGCACTTGTCAGACTCGAACGCGAGCAACAGGCCCTGCGCGCAAGCGAGGAGAGCTTCCGGCAGGCCTTCGAGTACGCCCCCTCCGGCATGGCCATCGCCGAGATGGGCGGCGACCAGCACGGCCGAATACTCCGCAGCAACGACGCCCTGTGCCGCCTCCTGGGCCGCCCCGCCTCCGCGATGCGCCGCTACTCCTTCTCGGACCTCGTCCACCCCGAGGACATAGGCACCCTGCTGAGAACCTCGGCGGAGGGCGGCCGCGCGGAACTCCGCCTGGGCCGCAGGGACGGCACGTACGTCTGGGTCTCGCTCCGCAACTCCGTCGTCGCCGACGCCGCCGACGGGCCGCGCTTCCTCCTCTCCCACGTCGAGGACATAGAGGACCGCAAGCGCCGCGAGCTGCAGCTCGCCCACCGCGCCGCGCACGACGCGCTCACCGGCCTGCCGAACTCGGCCGAGCTGCGCACCCGCCTCTCCGCCCGCCTCTGCCAGCGCCCGACCTCCGCGTTCCCCGGCGAGGTCGAGTCCCTCGACGCCGCGTACGGACACCCGGCCTACGACGCGAACGGCCACGGCTTCGACTACCCCCCCGGCGCCGACCTCCTCGACGCCTACGACCACCACGTGCACACCATCGCCCCCGAGGGCGAGCGCGACGACGGCACCAAGGGGCTCGCGGTCCTCTTCTGCGACCTCGACGGCTTCAAGTCGATCAACGACCGGTTCGGGCACAACGCGGGCGACGCGGTCCTCATCGAGGTCGCCCGCCGGCTCGGCCGGGCCGTGCGCGACGGCGACACGGTGGCCCGGCTCGGCGGCGACGAGTTCGTCGTCCTCGCCGACGGCCTCGGCAAGGCCGACGCCGCCGACCTCGCCGTACGCCTGCGGAACGAGATCATCCAGCCCATCCGGGTCGACGGCCGTGCCATGCGGGTCGGGGCCAGCTTCGGCATCGGGTGGGCCCACTGCGGCATGACGGCGGACGAGGTGTTGAAGTCCGCCGACGAACGGATGTACATCGAGAAACGATCTCGTCCCAAACAGCACAGACGCGCGGGATGATCTCCAGGTCAGCGCTGGGATGCGGTCCGAGTCACCCGTTTGGACCACGCGGAGCGGGTAGGCTCGCACTTCACCAGACGTATGAAGCTGACGTATCTGATCCGCCCCGCACCTGTTGAGGAGTACCTAGGGATGACGCCCGGCAACAACGGCGCGAGCACGCCCGAGGACGACGACCCGTTCGGCTACCTATACGCCGACGGCCAGGCCAACGGCGCCCAGCCGCCGTCCGGCGGTGGTGGCTACGGCTACCCGGGCTCCGTCAACCGGGTGCGCGCGGTCGGCGAGCGCCAGTACGGCGGCCCGCCCGCCGCCGCCCCCACCGCCCAGTACCAGCAGCCGTACGGCCAGACCGTCCCGCAGCAGCAGGCCTACGGCGACCGGCCGAACGCCGCCTACCAGGCCCCCGAGTCCTTCGGCGCCCCGCCCACCCAGCAGCCCCCGTCCTACGACGGCGGCCGCGGCGGCGGCCGAGGCCGCGGCCCCAACACCAAGGGCCTGCTGATCGGCGCGATCGCGGTGGTCGCCGCGGTGGTCATCGGCATCAGCGTGGCGATGATGAACGGCAACGACGACACGAAGACGGGCAACGAGGCGGGCAGCACGCCGTCGGCTTCGCAGAGCGCTTCTTCGAGTCCTTCGGCCAGCAGTAGCGCGTCGAGCGGGCTGGACACCCAGACCATCGACGCCAAGGCGCTGAAGCTGGAGGGCGGCGCCACCCTGGCGTCGGACGTCGAGGGCGCCGATGCCGACGGCGGCATCTATGTGACGGGCCTGAACGCCGTCGGCGCCTCGGTCTCCTGGCAGGTCAACAGCATCCCCTCGGACGGCACCTACACAGTGTTCGCGCACTACAGCTCGACCAGCGACGACCAGCACATGACGCTCAGCATCAACGGCAAGAAGTTCGGCAGCCCGTTCAGCCTGAAGAACTACGCGAAGGCCGCCGACGGCGACTTCGCGAAGGGCTGGACGACGAGCTTCGCGTGGCCCACGCTCACCAAGGGCAGCAACACGCTCACCCTGTCCTGCGAGACCGGCGACAACTGCAACGTCCTGCTGGACCAGTTGTGGGTGAAGCAGGGCCAGGTCAAGAAGTAGCCGGGAGCGTCAGCCCACGCCTCCGACGGCCGTCGGAAGCGTGGGCTTCCGACGGCCGTCGATCAGATGTGAGACCGGGTGACACAGTGTTGCTCAGATGCGTCCGCCTTCGACGCAGAAGACGGCTACCCAACCCGTCTTGCCGCCTCAGCTCACCTTGACCCAGTCGTTGCCGGAAGGGCCTCCAGACCAGCACGTGTAAGAGCCGCCGCTGTTGTCTCGAGTGCACGGGGTCGTGGTGCAAGGAACTCTGGTGCCAGGGTCGGTAATCGAGAAGAGCACGGTCGACGAGGTGCTGGCACTGCTCCGGATCTTGAAGGAGTGACCGTCCGTCATCCAGACACCTGCTTGATCCGCCGACGCGGTGGAACTCAAAGAGACGACGAGTCCCATTGAGGCCATTCCGAGAGCAGCGAGTTGCTTGATGGCCGACGATTTGCGCGTGTGTTCCTCCAGCGAGTGGTGGATCTTGGTCGCTGGCGACTAGATGTACTAAGGGTTGGTGTGTATCGGCGGTCGTCGGTCAAGGTTGGTTGGTTTCAAGCCGCGCTGGCGTCCCCCGTCACCGCGACCCGCCCCAGCAGTTCCTCGTAGGCCGGGCGGTCGAACTCGCCCGCTGCCGGGGCCAGTACGGTCGCCGCGGACAGGGCGACCGCGCGGGCCAGTCGGGCCGGCCAGGGCAGGCGTTCCACCCACCCGGACAGCAGGCCCGCGACTGCCGAGTCGCCTGCGCCGGTCGGGTTGCCGTGTATGCGGGCCGGGGGTGTCGCGTGCCAGGTGCCTTCCGGAGTTGCCGCGAGGAGGCCCCGTGCGCCCAGGGAGGCGACCACTGTGCGGGCGCCCCGGCGTCGGGCGTCCTGGGTGGCGCGCAACGGGTCGTGGGAGCCGGTGAGTTCGGCCAGTTCGTCGGTGTTGGGCTTGAGGATGTCGGGGCGGGCGGCGACTCCGCGGCGGAGGGGTTCGCCGCTGGTGTCCAGCAACACCGGGACGCCGGCCGCCCGAGCCGTGCGGATCAGGCCCGCGTACGCGCCCACCGGCACCCCCGGCGGCAGACTCCCGCACAGGGCCACCGCCGACACCCCGCCCAACAGGGCCTCGTACGCCTCCTGGAACGCCGCCCACTCCGCCGAAGTGACCGTCGGGCCGGGCTCGTTGAGTTGAGTCGTGTCACCTGTCAGGTCGTCCACGATCGCCGTCGTGCGCCGGGTGGGCCCGGAGACCGGGACCAGCGCGTCCAACACCCCCGGCGTACCGGCCAGTTGCTCCTGAACGACCCGTCCCGTGGCACCGCCCGTGAACCCGGTCACCGTCACCTCGTGGCCGAGGGCGGCCAGCACGCGGGCCACGTTCAGCCCCTTGCCGCCGGGCCGCTCGGTCACCTCGGAGACGCGGTGCGTGCCGTGCGGCCGCAACTCCCGTACCCGATAGGTGATGTCGAGCGCGGTGTTCAGTGTGACGGTGAGAATCACCGGGCGACCTCCCCCGAAGACCGCATGAATGCGCTTGCTCTGTGTTCCGGAGGCTCGATGATGTCAAACGGGAGGCGGTCCTCCCAGTCCCCCGGGACAACCGCCGCCGTCAACCACGTCACATATCAGCCCAGTTGGGGCTCGACCACCCAAGTGCCGCGCCGCATCACGCCCTTGAGGTCGAAGTCGGCGTCCAGCAGCACCAGGTCGGCGTACTTGCCCGGCTCCAGCGAGCCGATCTCGTCGTAACTCCCCAGCAGTTTCGCCGGGTTGGCCGAGATCGCCGCGACCACGTCCTCGACCGGCAGCCGGTCGACCGTCACCGACCGCTTGAAGGCCCGGTCCAGGGTCAGCGTCGAGCCCGCGATCGAACCGCCCTCCACCAGCCGCGCCACACCCTCGCTCACCTCGACCTCCAACGGGCCGAGCATGTACCGGCCGTCGCCGAAGCCCGCCGCGTCCATCGCGTCCGTGATCAACGCCACGCGGTCTGCGCGCGCGTGATGGAACGCCAACTCCAGGGACGCCGGGTGCAGATGCGTACCGTCGTTGATCAACTCGACGGTGATGCGCTCGTCTTCGAGGAGCGCAGCGATCGGTCCGGGCTCACGGTGACCGAGCTGCGGCATCGCGTTGAACAGGTGCGTGGCGACCGTCGCGCCCGCGTCGATCGCCTCGACCGTCTGCTCGTACGACGCGTCGGTGTGCCCGATCGCCGCGATGACGCCGAGTTCGACGAGCAGCCGTACGGAGTCGAGCCCGCCCGGGAGTTCGGTCGCGAGGGTGACCATCCTGGCGCTGCCGCGCGCCGCGTCGACCAGCTTGCGCACGTCCGCCGGGTCCGGCTCGCGCAGCAGCGCCTCGGAGTGCGCGCCCTTGCGGCACGGCGAGATGAACGGGCCCTCGAAGTGGATGCCGGCGAGGTCGCCCTGTTCGGCGAGTTCGGAGAGAAGGCCGGCGCGGTGGGTCAGGAAGTCCATCTCGCCGGTGACGGTCGAGGCGACGAGGGTCGTCGTGCCGTGCAGGCGGTGGGTGTGGATGCCCTTGAGGACGTCGTCGACGGTGCCGGAGGTGAAGGAGGCTCCGCCGCCGCCGTGGTTGTGGAGGTCGACGAAGCCGGGCACCAGCCAGTGGCCGGTGACGTCGATGACCTGGGCGTTGTCGGGCGCCGCGCCGGTGATCTTCGTGCCGTCCACGATGACTCGGCCGCCGCGCACGATGCCCGTGGGGAGGACCACGTTGGCGCCGGACAGGATCAGGGGCGCATTGGCCGTCGCGGAGTGCGGGCTCGTCGTGGCTGGTCGCGCAGTTCCCCGCGCCCCTGGGTGGGTTGGCATTAGGGGGTTACCTCCATGCGGTCGGTTGTGGTCAGGAGGTCCCAGGCCAGGAGGCCGGCACCGAGGCATCCCGCGGTGTCCCCGAGGGCGGCGGGGACGATCGTCGGCAGCTTTTGGAAGGTGATCCGGTCCCCGACCGCCTCCCGCAGTGGTGTGAACAACGTTTCCCCCGCCTCGGCCAGGCCGCCACCGATGATGATCGTGCGGGGGTCCAGGAGGGTGAGGGCGGTGACGAGGCCGTCGGCGAGGGCGGCTACGGCCTCCTGCCAGACGGTCTCGGCGCGGGGGTCGCCGGAGTCGACGGCCTTGGCGCAGCCGGCCGCGTCCGCGTCCGGGTCGCCGGAAGCGGCCGCCCATGCCTCCGTCACCGCCGCCGCCGACGCGTACCGCTCCAGGCAGCCGGTCTGGCCGCAGGGGCAGGGGGCGCCGCCGGGGCGTACGACGATGTGGCCGATCTCGCCCGCGAAGCCGTGGGCGCCCGCCTCGACCCGGCCGTCGATGCCGATGGCGCCCGCTATGCCGGTGCCCAGCGGTACGAACAGGAAGCGGTCGGCGCCCTTGCCCGCGCCGATCCTGCCCTCGGCGAGGCCGCCGGTGCGCACGTCGTGGCCCAGGGCGACCGGGACACCGCCGAGCCGGGCGGCGAGCAGGTCGCGCAGGGGTACGTCGCGCCAGCCGAGGTTGGCCGAGTAGGCGGCGACGCCCCGCTCGGCGTCGACGATGCCGGGGACGGCGACTCCGGCGGCGGACGCGGGCTCGCCGTAGTGCTCCTCGCCGTACGCGCGCAGCTCGGCGGCGAAGCCGAGGATGTGCTCGACGACCGCGTCCGGGCCGCGCTCGCGGCCGGTCGCCCGGCGGGCCCGGTGCAGCAGCTCGCCGTCGGCCCCCACTAGGGCGGCCTTCATCCCGGTGCCGCCCACGTCGAGGGCGATGACATGTCTCACGGGGACAGTGTGGCCCGTCTACCCGCGAGAGGTCTAGTCCACTTACGTGGTGTAGACCTTATGGGTTCGCGGAGCGAACGTCACGACAGCAAAGCTTTGGGGAGTCAGCAGTGCAGCGGCGCAGGACAGGAATGATCGCGGCGATGTCCGTACTGGGCATGACGGCGGTCCTCGGCGGCTGCGGCCTCGGCGGGGACTCGGGTGATGTGACCCTGAGACTCGTCGCCGCCGACTACGGCGACTCGGCGTCCAACAGCTCGCGGAAGTACTGGGACGCGCTCGTCAAGGCGTACGAGGCCAAGCACCCCGGTGTGAAGGTCGACGTCAGCGTGTACTCGTGGAACGAGGTCGACGCCAAGGTCAGGGCGATGGTCGACGCGGGGAAGGCCCCGGACATGGCGCAGATCGGCGCGTACGCCGACTACGCCGACGAAGGCAGGCTGTACTCCACCGCCGACCTGCTCTCCATCCCCGTAGAGGCCGATCTTCTGGAGCCGCTCGCGGACGCGGGGCAGGTGAGCCACGTCCAGTACGGCATTCCGTTCGCCGCGTCTACGCGCGTCCTCTTCTACAACAAGACCCTCTTCGCCGAGGCCGGACTGACCCCGCCGAAGAACTGGAGCGAGCTGGCGGCGGACGCGGAGGCGCTGAAGTCGCGTGGCGTGAAGTACCCGTTCGCGCTGCCGCTCGGTTCCGAGGAGGCGCAGGCCGAGACCATGCAGTGGCTGCTCGGCGGAGGCGGCGGCTACACCGACGAGCTCGGCAGTTCCTACACCCTGGACTCCGCGGAGAACATCTCCACCTTCACCTGGCTGCGGGACAACCTCGTCGGCAAGGGGCTGACCGGTCCCGTCGCACCCGCCGAGCTGAACCGCGCGGACGCGTTCGCCGCCTTCGCCAACGGTGACGTAGGCATGCTCAACGGCCACCCCACCCTCATCCAGCAGGCGGCCAAGAAGGGCGTCAAGTTCGGCACGGTCGCGATGCCGGGGCGTACCGGCAAGGCCAAGACCACGATGGGCGTCGCCGACTGGATGACCGCGTTCAAGCAGAACGGCCACCGGGACCAGATCGGCGACTTCCTCGACTACGTCTACAGCGAGAAGAACGTCCTCGCCTTCTCCCGTGAGTACGACCTGCTGCCGGTGACGAACTCCGCGTCGAAGGTGATGGAGGCGTCGAAGCAGGACCAGGACCTCCGCCCGTTCCTGGAGGAGCTCCCCCTCTCCACGCTCTATCCGGTCGGCAACACCTCCTGGGCCACGGTCAGCGCCGACATCAAGAAGCGCATAGGGCGGGCGGTCGCCGCGAACGGCAGCCCGGGGGCGGTGCTGGGGCAGCTGCAGGCGGCGGCGACGCTGGCGGAGAGCGGGAAGTAGGAGGCGGCCGGGACGGGCCGGGGCCGGTGTCAGTGGCGGGGGCTACGGTGCAGGGCATGGACAACGACCGGCCCTCGCGGCTTCCTCCCCTCCACCGGAGGGAACAGGACATCCTCGCGCTGGAGCGCCGCGGCTTCCCGGGCCCCGGCGCGAAGGAGCGCGCGATACGCGAGGAGCTGGGCCTGGCCCCCGTGCGCTACTACCAGCTGCTCAACGCCCTGCTGGACGACGAGCGGGCGCTCGCCCACGACCCGGTGACGGTGAACAGGCTGCGACGGGTCCGGGAGACGCGGCGTTCGGAGCGGTGAGGGTCCGGCCGAGGGGTGATGGGCGAGGGGTACGGTCGGCCCCGCGCGGATAGGGTCGCCGTATGGGCAGCCCTAAGGACTCCACCGATCCCGTACTACCGACCCTGCCGACCCCTCGCACAGGTGCCGGGCGTGAGGGCCTGGAAGCGATCCTCGCGCGCCCGTCCGCCGCGGTGATCGGGCTCGACTTCGACGGCACGCTCGCACCGATCGTCGCGGACCCCGAGCAGGCCCGCGCGCACCCCGGCGCGGTGCCCGCGCTGGCCGCCCTCGCCCCGAAGGTCGCCGCCGTCGCCGTGATCACCGGCCGCCCGGCGGGCGTCTCGGTGCGCAACGGCGGTTTCGCGGGCGTACCGGGCCTGGAACACCTGGTCGTCCTCGGCCACTACGGCACGGAGCGCTGGGACGCGGTGAGCAGCACGGTCAGCGCCCCCGCCCCGCACCCGGGAGTCGCGGCGGTCCGCGCCGAACTCCCCGGCTTCCTCGACCGCATCGGCGCCTGGCAGGGCACCTGGATCGAGGAGAAGGGCCGCGCCGTCGCCGTCCACACCCGCCGCGCCACCGACCCCCAGGCCGCCTTCGAGGCCCTCCGCGCCCCCCTCACCGACCTCGCCACCCGCCACGGCCTGATCGTCGAACCCGGCCGCCTGGTCCTGGAGCTGCGCCCACCGGGCATGGACAAGGGCGTAGCGCTGGCCGACTACCTCCGCGAAACAGGCGCCGAGTCCGTCCTCTACGCCGGCGACGACCTCGGCGACCTCCCCGCCTTCGCCGCCGTAGAAAAACTCCGCTCCGACGGCCTCCCCGGCCTCCTCGTGTGCAGCGGCAACGACGAGGTGACAGAACTGCGGGAGCGGGCCGACCTGGTGGTGGACGGAGCGGCGGGGGTTGTGGGGCTGCTGTCGGCGCTGGCGGCTCAACTGGGCTGATCGGGTGGGGGTGTCCGTTCCTGTGCCCCGCGCCGGCAGCGGCGAGCCGGGCCCGCCGCAACAACCTGGCGGACGCCACCCGGCGGGACCGTAGCCCTGCTGTCGACGCCGGCCGATCAACTCACCTGATCCCGCAGCGCGTTCAGCTGGTCCAGGAACCACTGGGCCGGCGGCAGTGCCGTTGCCGCGACGGCCAGCCTCTTTGTTCGTTCGGCTCGTTCCTCGTCCGGCATGGTGAGTGCCTCGTGGAGGGCGTTGGCCGTGCCGATGACGTCGTAGGGGTTGACGGTGATCGCGTCCTTGCCCAGTTCCTGGAAGGCGCCTGCCTCGCGGGAGAGGACGAGCGCGCAGCCCTCGTCGGAGACGACCGGGACCTCCTTGGCGACGAGGTTCATGCCGTCGCGGATGGGGTTGACGAGGGCCACGTCGGCGAGGCGGTACGCGGCCAGTGAGCGGGCGAAGTCGTCCTTGACGTGGAGGACGACCGGGGTCCAACCGGGCGTGCCGTAAAGGGAGTTGATCTCGTCGGCGACCCGTTGCACCTCCGCCGTGTAGTCCCGGTACACGGCGAGGTCCTGCCGGGACGGGTAGGCGAAGGCGACGTGCACGACCCGTTCCCGCCACTCGGGGTGGTCGTCGAGGAGTTGGCGGTACGCCAGCAGGCCGCGCACGATGTTCTTCGATAGTTCGGTGCGGTCCACCCGGACGATGGTCTTGCGGCCCTCGCCGATCTCCTCGCGCAGCGCGGCCATCCGTTCCTCGACGTCCGCCTGGTGCGAGCGCGCGTGGAGGAACTCGGCGTCGGCGCCGAGGCTGTGCACGCCGATCAGCGTCCGGCGGGCGATCCGCACCCGGCGGGTGGTCTCGTCCTTCTCAAAGTGCTCGATGGCCCGCGGGGCGCCCGACGGCCAGGTGGAGAGCCAGCGGTCAGGGTCGACCCCGCCCGCGCAGTTCTGGAAAGCCGTCGCCCACCGCCAGGTCAAAAACGCCACCCGGTCCGCCCCGAGCATGCCCTCCATCAGCCGCACCTGGATGTCGTCCGGCAGCATCGCGAAGTACTCCACCGGCGCCCACGGAGTGTGCGAGAAGTGCCCGATCCGCAGGTCGGGGCGGAGTTCGCGGAGCATCCCGGGGACCAGGCACAGGTGGTAGTCCTGCACCAGCACCGCCGCGCCCTCGGCCGCCTCCTGGGCCAGCGCCTCGGCGAACGCCCGGTTGTACGTCTCGTACGACGCCCACTGGCGCCGGAACTCCGCGTCGAAGACCGGCTCCAGCGGGGTCTGGTACAGCATGTGGTGGACGAACCACAGCACGGAGTTGGCGATGCCGTTGTACGCGTCGGCGTGCACGTCGGCCGGGATGGCGAGCATGCGCACGCCGTCCTCGCCGACGCCCCGCCGCACCGCCTCCCGGTCGCCGTCGGACAGCGCCGAGCACACCCACAGCGCCCCCGCGTCCGGCCCGATCGCCGAAAGCCCGGACACCAGCCCGCCGCCCCCGCGCCGGGCGTGCAGCGAACCGTCGTCGCCCACCTCGTACGAGACCGGGCCGCGATTGGACGCGACGAGCACCTGAGCAGCACCGGGAGAGGGCGTGGAAGCCGTAGAAGCCGTGGAAGCCATACGGCACAACCTAGCCCGGCCCGGAAACGCTCAAACGTACGGACGCCCGACGGCGGACCGTCCGGGTCCGTATACGGACCCGGGCCCCGGGCCACCGTGCCGCAGGCTTACGCCACCTTGCGCGACTGGTACTCGGTGATGTCGGCCATCGGCGGCCGTTCCTCCGTGTCCACGGAGTACGTGCGCGGCTCAAAACCGTCCGGACCCCGCTCGAACTGCGTGAGCGACGGCCGGATGAGATGCCCGCGGGCCAGCCTCAGCTGGGCCGTGCGGTAGATCTGCGCGGCCATCCGCCCCAGCGCCTGCCCGTCCTGGTGCCGGTGCTTGCGCACGCCCACGTCGACCTGCGCGAGGGCGTCCAGCCCCACCAGGTGCAGCGCGTCGACGAGCATGCCCAGCTCGACGCCGTAGCCGACGGGGAACGGGAGCTGCTCGAGCAGCGAGCGCCGGGCCGCGTACTCGCCGCCCAACGGCTGGACGAATCCGGCCAGTTGAGGCCAGTGCATGTTCAGCAGCGGGCGGGCCATCAGCTCGGTGACCCGTCCGCCCTGGCCGGCGGCGCCGCCGAGCGGGCGGTCGTACATCGCCTTGACGAGGTCGACGCCGGGGTCGGTGAGCAGCGGGCCCACGATCCCGGTGACGAAGTCGGAGGAGAACTCCTTCAGGTCCGCGTCGATGAAGCAGACGATGTCGCCGCCGGTCACCAGCAGCGAGCGCCACAGCACCTCGCCCTTGCCGGGCACGGCGGGGATGCGGGGCAGGATGTCGTCGCGGTGCACGACCCGGGCGCCCGCCGCAGCGGCCACCTCGGAGGTGCGGTCGGTGGACCCGGAGTCGACGACGACGATCTCGTCGACGAGCGGGACCTGCTGCATGAGGTCGTGACGGATGATCGCGACGATGTCACCGACCGTCGCTTCCTCGTTGAGCGCGGGCAGCACGACGGAGACCGACTGGCCCGTACGGTGCTTCGCGGCAAGAATCTTGTGGAGCGGCCGATCGGTCAGGGACCAGGAGCGGGTGCTCAGCCAGTGCTCGACTTCCTTCAGCACGTTGCGCGGCTCCTCTGCGTTCTCTCGGCGAGGGCTGGTCACAGACAGTGAGTAAGTGATCCATCTCGCGGTTCGGACGGCTCACTCAACTGTCCTGGCCTTCGGTTACAGTCTTGAACAACGCTGATGACCATCGCATGTCGGGGGCCGTCGGCGGGACAATCGCATACACAACTGAACACCGCTCATCCAGAGGGGCAGAGGGATACGGCCCGTTGAAGCCCCGGCAACCCTCCAGCCGGTCTTGTCGCATGTCGTCCATGTGCCGAGGCTCCCGGCTCGGGAAGGTGCCAAATCCGTCTCACGGCGAAACGCGTCGTGAGGAAGATGAGGAAAGGGCCTCGCCTCCATGGCTGCGCAGACTGTTGCAAGCACCACGAACCCCGCGAAGACGGACACGACCGCCGCGGAACCGAACTCCACGAACACCGTCGATCTCGGCCCCGCCGCCGCGCTGTCCTGCCGCGAGTGCGGCCACCGCGTCCCGCTCGGCCCGGTCTTCGCCTGCGAGGAGTGTTTCGGCCCGCTGGAGATCGCCTACGACTTCTCGGCCTACGACACCGAAGAGCTCCGCAAGCAGATCGAAGCGGGTCCCGCGAACATCTGGCGTTACGCGCCCCTCCTGCCCGTCCCCGCCGACGTGGCGACCAAGCCGAACATCAACCCCGGCTGGACCAAGCTCGTCCAGGCCGACAACCTCGCCCGCGAACTGGGCGTCGACGCGGGCAAGCTGTTCGTCAAGGACGACTCCGGCAACCCGACGCACTCCTTCAAGGACCGGGTCGTGGCCCAGGCCATCGAGGCCGCCCGCGCCTTCGACTTCACCACCCTCTCCTGCTCCTCCACCGGCAACCTCGCCGGCGCCGTGGGTGCCGCCGCCGCCCGGGCCGGCTTCCGCTCCTGCGTGTTCATCCCGCACGACCTCGAAGAGGGCAAGGTCGTCATGGCCGCCATCTACGGCGGCGAGCTCGTCGGCATCGAGGGCAACTACGACGACGTGAACCGCTTCTGCTCCGAGCTGATCGGCGACCCGGCCGGCGAGGGCTGGGGCTTCGTCAACGTCAACCTGCGGCCTTACTACGCGGAGGGCTCCAAGACCCTGGCGTACGAGATCTGCGAGCAGCTCGGCTGGAAGCTTCCCGACCAGCTGGTCGTCCCGATCGCCTCCGGCTCGCAGCTCACGAAGATCGACAAGGGGCTCCAGGAGCTGATCAAGCTCGGGCTCGTCGAGGACAAGCCGTACAAGATCTTCGGCGCCCAGGCGGAGGGCTGCTCGCCGGTGTCCGTGGCCTACAAGGCCGGGCACGACGTCGTACGGCCGCAGAAGCCGAACACCATCGCGAAGTCCCTCGCCATCGGCAACCCGGCCGACGGGCCGTACGTCCTCGACATCGCGCGGCGTACGGGCGGTGCGGTGGAGGACGTCAACGACGAGCAGGTCGTCGACGCGATCAAGCTGCTGGCCCGCACGGAGGGGATCTTCGCGGAGACTGCCGGCGGGGTGACCGTCGGTGTGGCGAAGAAGCTGATCGAGAACGGGCTGCTGGATCCGACGCTGACCACGGTGGTGCTGAACACCGGGGACGGTCTGAAGACGCTGGACGCGGTTGCTGGTACTGGGCTGACCGCGACCATCCGCCCGAGCCTTGAGTCGTTCAGGGAAGCTGGGCTCGCGTCCTAGTTTCGTTGTTTTTCGTCTGCGGGTCCGGTGGGGGCTGGTCGCGCAGTTCCCCGCGCCCCTAAAGGCCCCCACCTGACCGGAGGTTGAAAGTCATGAGCGTGACCGTTCGCATCCCCACCATCCTGCGCACCTACACCGGAGGCAAGGCAGAGGTCGCCGCCGAAGGTGCCACCCTCGCCGAGGTCATCAGCGACCTGGAGAAGAACCACACCGGGATCTCCGCCCGTGTTCTCGACGACCAGGGGAAGCTGCGCCGTTTCGTCAACGTGTACGTCAACGACGACGACGTGCGGTTCGAGCAGGGGCTGGAGACGGCCACTCCGGACGGGGCCGGCGTCTCGATCATTCCGGCCGTCGCGGGCGGCTGATCGTTACCCTAGGTAACGTCGATTACCAAGAGTTCATCGAATTGCCCCCTCCGTGAGAGAAGCGGAGGGGGCAATTCTCTATGGTTGAGCGGGGTACAGTTGGGGAACGCGCTCCACTCCGCATGCCGAACGCATATGAGTACCGGCTCCGCGTGCGATGAGAAGTAGCCAAAGTGTGCAGGTCTTTTGCGCCTTATGTGCCCTTTATCCGGCCCGACTTGCCCTGAAGTCGGACGAATTCTCCGTAAATTCCCGACCGGTCCTGCCCGGAATTCTCGTCGGATTGACCTGTTGCAGACGGCAGTTGGACGGATACATTCGGCCGCGGTCGACGCGTTCCGGCGCACGCCCCCAATCCTGTGGGGGGTGAGGTCTGACCCGGATCCGCGAAGTGCGGATCCGTGCAAGGGCCAGTAATAGGGGAGTTAGGCATGGCTCAGGGCACCGTCAAATGGTTCAACGCGGAGAAGGGGTACGGCTTCATCGCGGTCGACGGTGGTGCGGATGTTTTCGTCCACTACAGCGCGATTCAGATGGACGGCTACCGCACCCTGGAAGAGGGTCAGCGGGTCGATTTCGAGATCTCGCAGGGTCAGAAGGGGCCGCAGGCGGACATGGTCCGGCTCGCGACCGGCTGAAGCACGCGCCGACGAACAGCAGCGACGTTCTTCGTTCTTCACCGAAGGGCTCGTACTCCTGGGGGTCACCTCCTGGGGTACGGGCCCTTCGGCATGCCCGGAGCCGGGGTGCGGTCGGGGCCCGTGCCAGGGGGTCAGTACCTGGTAGCCGCTTGCACTCGACCATGCCGAGTGCTAATCATTGGCGTTAGCACTCTGAAGGTGAGAGTGATAACGAAGGACCGGGTCGGTGAGGCCCGCAGGCCAGGTGGTGCAAGGAACCACGGGGCAGGCAGGCCGTCCGTCGCGGGCGCCAGCGCGGTCCGGAGCAATCCACCCCAGTCCGGGAGGACCACTTCACATGGCCAAGATCATCGCGTTCGACGAGGAGGCACGGCGCGGTCTCGAGCGCGGGATGAACCAGCTCGCCGACGCCGTCAAGGTCACCCTTGGCCCCAAGGGCCGCAACGTCGTCCTCGAGAAGAAGTGGGGCGCCCCCACGATCACCAACGATGGTGTTTCCATCGCCAAGGAGATCGAGCTCGAGGACCCGTACGAGAAGATCGGCGCCGAGCTGGTCAAGGAAGTCGCCAAGAAGACGGACGACGTCGCCGGTGACGGTACGACCACCGCGACCGTCCTCGCCCAGGCCCTCGTCAAGGAGGGTCTGCGCAACGTAGCCGCCGGCGCCAACCCGATGGCCCTCAAGCGCGGTATCGAGAAGGCCGTCGAGGCCGTCTCCGGTGCCCTGCTGGAGCAGGCCAAGGACGTGGAGACCAAGGAGCAGATCGCTTCTACGGCCTCCATCTCCGCCGCCGACACCCAGATCGGCGAGCTCATCGCCGAGGCGATGGACAAGGTCGGCAAGGAAGGCGTCATCACCGTCGAGGAGTCGCAGACCTTCGGGCTCGAGCTCGAGCTCACCGAGGGCATGCGCTTCGACAAGGGCTACATCTCGGCGTACTTCGCCACCGACATGGAGCGTATGGAGGCCGTCCTCGACGACCCGTACATCCTGATCGCCAACTCGAAGATCGCCAACGTCAAGGACCTGCTCCCGCTCCTGGAGAAGGTCATGCAGTCGGGCAAGCCGCTGCTGATCATCGCCGAGGACGTCGAGGGCGAGGCCCTGTCCACGCTGGTCGTCAACAAGATCCGCGGCACCTTCAAGTCCGTCGCCGTCAAGGCTCCGGGCTTCGGCGACCGCCGCAAGGCCATGCTCGGCGACATCGCCATCCTCACGGGCGGCGAGGTCATCTCCGAGGAGGTCGGCCTCAAGCTGGAGAACGCGACCGTGGACCTCCTCGGCCGCGCCCGCAAGGTCGTCATCACCAAGGACGAGACCACCATCGTCGACGGCTCCGGCTCCGCCGACCAGGTCGCCGGCCGGGTCAACCAGATCCGCGCCGAGATCGAGAACAGCGACTCGGACTACGACCGCGAGAAGCTCCAGGAGCGCCTGGCGAAGCTCGCCGGTGGCGTCGCCGTCATCAAGGCGGGCGCGGCCACCGAGGTCGAGCTCAAGGAGCGCAAGCACCGCATCGAGGACGCCGTTCGCAACGCGAAGGCGGCCGTCGAGGAGGGCATCGTCGCCGGTGGCGGCGTCGCGCTCATCCAGGCGGGCCACGTCTTCGAGAAGCTCGAGCTCGAAGGTGACGAGGCCACCGGTGCCGCGATCGTGAAGCTGGCCCTCGAGGCCCCGCTGAAGCAGATCGCCGTCAACGCCGGCCTCGAGGGCGGCGTCGTGGTGGAGAAGGTCCGCAACCTCACCCCGGGTCACGGCCTCAACGCCGCGACCGGTGAGTACGTCGACCTGGTCAAGGAAGGCATCATCGACCCGGCGAAGGTCACGCGCTCTGCCCTGCAGAACGCCGCCTCCATCGCCGCGCTCTTCCTCACCACCGAGGCCGTCATCGCCGACAAGCCGGAGAAGGCGTCCGCGCCGGCCGGCGGCGGCATGCCGGGCGGTGACATGGACTTCTGATCGACCCCTTCCGGTTGATCAACGGTCTTACCGAGGGCGGTACTCCCTGCTTCTGGCGGGGGGTACCGCCCTCGGGCGTGTGCGGGATCACAGGGTCTCGCGCGAGGTGGGTGGAATGACGGGCTTGGCCCGGGGGTTGTTGTTGACGCATGATCGATGCATACGCACATACCGCCTGGTACCCGGTTTCATGAGGAGCCCCCACACGTGTCTACGACCGCCCCCGCCTCCCGAGCGGCCGAAGTCCTCGCCCGTCCGATCACCCTCAACGGCCTGACCGTCCCGAACCGGATCGTCATGGCCCCGATGACCCGGCAGTTCTCGCCGGGCGGCATCCCCGGTGAGGACGTGGTCGGGTACTACTCCCGCCGGGCCGCCGCGGGCGTCGGCCTCATCGTCACCGAGGGCACGTACGTCGGCCACGACTCGGCCGGGCAGAGCGACCGCGTGCCGCGCTTCCACGGCGCGGAGCAGCTCGCGGGCTGGGCGAAGGTCGCCGAGGGCGTGCACGCGGCGGGCGGCACGATCGTGCCGCAGCTGTGGCACATCGGCATGGTCCGCGAGCAGGGCCAGCCGCCCTACGCCGACGCCCCCGCGGTCGGCCCGTCCGGGCTGCGCATCGGCAGCGACGAGGTCACCGGTAGGGCCATGACGCAGCGGGACCTGGACGACGTCATCGGCGCCTTCGCCGAGGCCGCGGCCGCCGCCGAGCGCATCGGCTTCGACGGCGTCGAACTCCACGGCGCGCACGGCTATCTCCTCGACCAGTTCCTGTACGCGGGCACCAACCGCCGTACGGACGCCTACGGCGGTGACGCGGTCGCCCGTACCAAGTTCGCGGCGGAGATCGTGGCGGCCGTACGGGAGACGGTCTCGCCGGAGTTCCCGATCATCTTCCGCTTCTCGCAGTGGAAGCAGGATGTCTACGGGGCGCGGCTCGCGGAGACCCCGGAGGAGCTGGAGGCGATCCTGACGCCGATCGCCGCGGCCGGTGTCGACGTCTTCCACGCGTCCACGCGCCGTTACTGGCTTCCCGAGTTCGAGGAGACCGGGTCCGATCTCAACCTCGCGGGCTGGACGAAGAAGCTCACCGGCAAGCAGACCATCACGGTCGGCTCGGTCGGTCTCGACGGGGACTTCCTCAAGGGCTTCCGTGGCGAGGGCGCCCCGCTCAAGGGCATCGACGACCTCCTCGACAGCCTGGAGCGCGACGAGTTCGACATGGTCGCGGTGGGGCGGGCGCTGCTTCAGGATCCGGAGTGGGCGGCGAAGGTGCTTGCGGGGCGGGTGGAGGAGCTGGCGCCTTATGACGCGGCGGCGCTGAAGTCTCTGAGCTGAGCTTGTGTTGTGCGGCCGGGGGGCGCCGGGGGTTTTCGCCCCCGCCGCCCCTACCCGTCCCGTCCCTGGGGGCTGCCGCCCCCAGACCCCCGCTTCGGCCTGAACGGCCTCGTCCTCAAACGCCGGACGGGCTGGGTTTGGTGGCCGCTCAGCCTGCTACGTGACCGAAGAAACCGAGGGCGAGGGCGTACGGCGTCAGCGGCAGGAGCATGGGGCGGAGGGCGCGTCCCCTCTGGTCCCCGCTGACGGTGTAGGCGAGGGCGCTGGAGAAGCTGCCGCTCATGAACGCGGTCGGGGTGAACCCGAAGACGTCCCCCCAGCCGTCGATCACGACCGAGGCGCCCGCGTGGCCGGCGACGGCGAGCAGGGCGCAGACCAGGTAGAGCCGGTCCTGCAGCGGACGCCAGACCGCGCCGCCTCCGCGCCCGTGTCCGGTGAACCGGGCGATGCCCGCGTACAGCAGCGCCGGTAGCCCGACGGCCACCAGCAGTACGGCCCACATGGCGCCGGTGTCCGGGTCTCTCGGGAACCCCACGATGTCTTCTCCGCCCTGCGTGCGTACGGTGATCGTATGACTTCCGTCAGCCGGGTGGCCACGGTCGCCGATCTTGATGCCATCGTCGCCACTTTCACCAGTGCCTTTCTCCATGACCCGGTCTGGGGGCCCGCGTTCCCGGACGAGCGGCGGCGGGCCGAGCAGGCGGCCGTGATGTGGCGGGTCTATGCCGGGTCCGCGCTGCGGTATCCCTGGACGCTGGTCACGCCTGAGGTGGAAGCCGCGGCGATCTTTATCCCGCCCGGCGGGGTCGAGTTGACCGAGGAGGAGGCCGGTGGGCTGGAGGGGCGGCTCGCCGCGGTGACGGATGAGGCAACTGCTCGGGCGATCACCGTCGTTGGGGAGCAGTTCGAGGCGGTTCATCCTGCCCAGCCGTTCTTCTACCTCACCATCCTGGGCACGCATGCCGACCATCGGGGCAAGGGGCTGGGCATGGGGCTGGTGGCCGACGGGCTTGCCCGGATCGACGCGCTCGGTGAGCTCGGTGCGCCCGTGTATCTGGAGTCGACCAACCCGGCCAACAACCGGCGGTACGAGAGCGTCGGGTTCGAGGTTCGGGACGAGATCGTCACCGCAGGTGGCCAGGTCGTTACGACCATGTGGCGGCCGGCCACTCGTTGAGCCGTGGCTCTTGGTGGGGGCCCCAACTCGGGCTAGCGTGCCGGAACATGAAGATTCTCCACCTGTCCGACACCCACCTGGAGCGCACGGACGCCCCCAATCGGAACGGTGTCAACGCGACCGACTCGCTGCGGCTGATGCTCGCCGAACTGCGCCACCAGCGCGGGGTGGACGCGATCGTCGTCACCGGGGACCTCGCCAACGACGGGGCGGTGGAGGCGTATTCGGCCGTACGGGAGCTGGTGGGCGGGTTCGCGCGGCGGATGGGCGGGGTGCCGGTCTTCTACACGACCGGGAACCACGACGAACGCGAGGCGTTCGGGAAGGTGTTGGGGAGCGGGCACCTGGCCGCCGACGGTACGGACCGGGTCGTGTCCGCCGTGTTTCCCGTCGAGTTCGCGTGCGCGGCCGTGAGTGACGTGGGCGGGTATCGGTTCATCACGCTCGACTCGCTGGTGCCCGGGAAGGTGTACGGGCGACTGAGCGGGGCCCAACTCGACTGGCTGAAGGAGGAGTTGAGCACGCCGTTCGGGAACGGGACGATCCTCGCCTTCCACCATCCGCCGATCGCCCTCGACGTACCGACCCAACAGGCCTTCGGGCTGCGGAATCCCGGGGACCTGGCGGACGCGATCCGGGGGAGTGACGTACGGGTCGTCCTCACCGGGCACTTCCACCTCCAGCTCTTCGGCTTCCTGGAGGCGACCCCGGTGTGGGTCACGCCGGGTGTCGTCAACCGGATCGACCTGACGACCGCGTACGGCACCGAGCGGGCGGTGCGCGGGGCCTCGGCCTCGCGGGTCGAACTGGGCGGTGACACCGGGCCGATGTTCCACACCCTCCACGCGCGCGATCCACGGGCGCACGAGACGGTGTACCAACTGGACGCGGAACAGACCCGGTTGGTCGTGGAACGTGAACGGGAGCGCGGCTAGCGGGACTTGAACCAGGCCACCGAGACGATCACTGCCGCGCCGATCGCGGCGGCGGCGAACTCGTAGGCCGCGTGGTACGCCAGGTCGGAGCGTTCGGTGACGGCCCAGTCCCGGCCGGCGTAGATCGGTATGCCCGTCACCTGTTCCTCGTCGTACTCGAAGGCCAACCCCGCTATCCTTCCCCGCCCTTGGTCGCCGTCGGGCAGGCGCCAGGTGCCCTTGCAGCGGTCGTTCGACTCGCAGTGGACGTATCCCTCGGTGATCGTCCGGTCGCCGTCGACGAAGCGGTGGACGTTCCTCGCGGCGAACCACAGCGGCAGCGCGAGGGCGCACAGGCACGCGACGAACACCACCCGCTGCCACCAGTTCAACCCCTTGAATATGCTCAAAGGTTCCCCAGCGGCTCGATGTCGACGTGCACCGGCGTGCCCCACACCCGCAGCACCTCGTAGTCCGTGAACTCGTGCACCAGCCGGTACGCCATCGCGGCGCGCGAACCGCGGCGCTGGGCCGCGAGATACAGCTCGGCCTCGTGGCGGTCGCGGCGCGGGGTGCCGCACAGCTGCCAGGCCTGGCCGTTCCACAGCTCGGGCAGCCAGCGCTGCTGCGCCTGCGGGCGGTCCTCGCGCACGCCGTAGCGCGACGGTGTGGTGTCGGCCGGCCTGCGCACGTCGGGGCCGTTGATCTCGGAGCGGCGGGCGGCGCGGCGCCGGGTCTCGCAGAGCAGGCACAGGTCGGGGGCGTCGGCGTCGACCGGGCCGTTGGGGTGTTCCGGGCAGCGGGTGGTCGGCGCGCCACCGCTGACGGTGTCGTCCAGCAGGTCCAGGGCGCGCCTGAGATCCGCCTTGACCTCGTGCAGCCGGGCGTCGGGGGTGTCGGACGTCAGCGCCTCACCGTGCTCGCCGAGGAGGCGGAGGGCGCGGCCTAGGGCGGTCTGCTGGGCGTGGTTCATGGTCCTGCCGACGATAGTCGGCTTTGCCGCGGGCCGGTGGCGGGGCGGACCCCGCCGTTCCTCCGCTCAGACGGCCGGGTGTGCTTCGCGTGTACGGAGGCGGTGGGCGAGGCGGCCGAGCAGGACGGCGTTGACCAGCCCGCACAGGGCGCAGCCGGCGGCGAAGAGCGGCGGGCTCAGCCAGGAGAGATCGGGGAGTTCGGCCGGTATCGACACCGCGAGCGGCACGAAGCTGAGCGGCGCGGTCGTGATGAGCGGCCAGACCCCGGCGAACCCCGGGTCCGGCAGGACGTACGCGGCGTCGAGGAAGAACACCACCGAGGCGGTGACCGCGGCGAGGTAGACCCGCGCGGGCCAGTTGTCGACGGCGGGCGCGAGCAGGGTGCGGAGGCGGGCGGCAGGCGACGCAGGGCGTGCTGTGGAGGGTGCTGTGGATTTCCTTGTCGCCAGGGCGCCGATCACGGCCGCGTTCACCAGCGCGCTCAGCGCGACCCACACCGTCCAGGAGCCGACGGCCAGCCCCTGTGCCGTCCCGCCGCCTTCGGTGCCGGGACCGAAGGGGAGGACGATGCCCAGCAGGGAGAGGGGCGCGGTGAGCACCAAGGGGGCCGTGGCGACGGGACTCTCCGGGGAGAGGAACATCACCACGACGGAGGCGCCTACGACGCCCAGGTAGGCCCGGGCCGGCCAGTTGTCCGTGGCGAGTGCGAGGAGCCGGCGCGGGCGGGAGGGCTGCGGCATCGAGGCGTCCTTCGGGTCGGTCCGGGTTGGTGTCACCACGGTGGACCGAGGGGCGCGCCCCGGCATGAGTACGGGTACCCACGGGGGAGGGGCGGAAGGACTCAGTTCGTCAGGCTGTCGACGAACACGGACCATGCGTCGGCCCGGAACACGAGTTTCGGGCCGAGGGGGTTCTTGGAGTCGCGGACGGGGACGACGGTGGGGTTGCCGTCGGCTACTTCGAGGCAGTTGTCGCCCCCGCCGCCGCTGTGCGTTGACTTGCGCCAGCGGGCGACTTCCAGGCAGTCGTTGCCGCCCCCGCCGCTGTAGCTCGACTTGTGCCAGGTGGCCGTGCTCAGGTCGTAGTCAGGGAAGTTCCTCATGGGCGTAATCCTGCGCCAACGTCTCGATCAGTGCCAAGGACTTCTCCGGCGAGAGCGCGGAAGCCGCGAGGAGTTCGAAGGCCAGCCTCAGTTGGGTGACGGTGGCCGGGTCGTCCTCTAGCCGTCCGGTGCCAACCCCCTCGAAGTAGACGAGCGGAGGGGCGTCCGCGAAGTCCATGAGCTTCAGTGGGCCTTCCATCGCCGTGTGTGCTCCGGCGCTGAAGGGCAGTACCTGGGCGATCACCCGGCCCCGGCGGCTCAATTCCGCGATGTGGCGGAGGACCTCCGCCATGACCGCCCGACCACCGGTCTCCCGGCGCAGCGCTGCTTCGTCGAGCACAGCCCACAACAGCGGCTTTGTTGGGTGGTCGAGCAGGCGGGTCCGTGCGATCCGGCCGTCCACCCACTCGTCGATCGTCTCCTCGGGAGCAGTTGGGTCGTGAGCGCGGTTCACGGCTCGTGCGTATGCCGGTGTCTGGAGCAGCCCGGGGATCAGCATCGGAGCGTACGCACGGATCGCCGTGGCCCGCGCCTCGGCCTCGGCCGCTTCGGCGAAGTGCTCCGGATACCTCGACTTCGCCGCCGCCCCACAATTCCGCGTGAAGAAGTCCCCCGTCCCCAGCTCGACGTCCAGCATCCGCGCGTACTCCGGCAACATCCGCCGCGTGCCCGCCTCCAACTGCCCGATGAACGAACCGCTCACGAACAGCCGTTGCCCCAACTCCTCCTGGCTGAGGCCCGCCTTCTCGCGGGCGTGGCGGAGTTCGGCGCCGAGCAGGGCGCGTGGTGACGACGACGGGTCGAGGTCCTTCTGTCCTGCCACAGCAACTCCCTGCCCTGACACCCGAGTTTGTTGGGACTTCGCGTATGGCCAGGTTAGACACGTAGAGGACACGCTGTGTTGCGAACAGCGAACTCTGCGTGGAGGTGAAGGAATGCTGCGGTCGACGGAAGAAGTCGTCGCCCTGCTGCGGGACGCGCTCACCGGTGTGGGTGTCGCCCTGCCGTCCCTGGGTGTGGACCCGGTGACCGGTGCGGGCGAGGAACCGTTCGCGTTGGTGACGCTGGGGCGTTGCAACGTACGTACCGCCGAGAAGCTGGCGTCCGTGCTGCGCGGTGAACGGCCGCCGGTCGGGGCGCACGCCGTGGACGTACGGGACGGGCGGATCGGCGAGGTGATGGGGCACGTGGGCGGGAACGTGCAGTTGCGGCCGGTCTGCGGCGGCCGGGAGTGGGACTGCCCGCCGGAGTCGACGGGGCCCGCGGCACAGGAGGAGGTGCTGCGGGCCCGGGTACGGGAGCGGAACCGGGAGGCTCGGCTGCCTTAGCCTCCGGACGGCACCGGCTGAGCGGTGAGGGCGTCCAGGACGACGCGGTCGGCGAGCGGTTGCCGCAACTCCACCTTCACGTCCTGTTCGATGATCTGGGCGGTGCAGGCGCCGCTTCGCGCTCCCGTGACCGAGGCGTACAGCACGACGCTCTCGTCCGTCTCCAGCACGTTGACGACGGGGCCGTCGTCGCAGGCTCCGTGAGTCGCCCGCACGGTGAGGGAACGGCCGTCCGCCGCCGTTCCGGCCAACTCGGCGACACTCCAGAGGCCGTCGGTGGATCCTCGCGGAGCCCGTACGGTCGGCGGCTCGGGAAGCTTCGACGGGGTGACGGCGACCTGCTTGAGCGGCGAGTCGTAGCCGTCGAGAGAGAACAGCCAGGCCGGAACGGTCGCCGTTCCCCGGCTCGTGGCGATCGTCGTCTCGCCGAGCTTCACCCCCGTCACGGTGAGCCTGGGGCCCTTACTGCTGTAGTGGCCGAACGACTGATACGCCCTGTTCGGATCCACCACCGGACGGTTCAGGGTGCTTCCGCTCCTCCACTCCACCGTCCCCTGCGTGACCGCGGTGGTCGGCAGCCTGCCGCTCCGGACGATGGTCCCGCTCTCGAAGGCCCGCTTGTCCGCGTCGCTGTGCCAGCCCGATTCCGGCGGCTGCGTCGTGTCGCCCAACGGGTAGTAGCCCCGGCTCCAGGCAACGGCGACCGCTGATCCGTGCCAGGCGTCGGCCACTTCACGAGCGCGCTTCTCCTGTGACTTGCTGTCCGTACGCGCGTCGCCCGCGCTCTGCTCATCACCGCAACCGGCAAGGAGACAGGCTCCCAGGAGCGGCACGAGCACCAGTCCGGCCAGGCGGTTCACTTGCGTGTTCATGGAGTCCCCTTGGGCGTCGCCGACGACGGATTCCGGGCTGAGAGGATGCCCGGGAGGCTTCTCGCCTCCGGCCACCAGCGCCAGTCCGCACCTACGACGCGGGAGGGGGACTCCACGTTCACTCAGGACCGCTCGGGGAGTCGACCCCGCCGGTTACTGCTGGTGCCAGCGGTCGTACTGGTCGGAGGGGTCGCAGGGGGTCGTCTGGATGAGGGTGCCGTTTCCGACGCTGGGCGTGGAGAGGCAGTAGCCGCTCGACACGTTCTGCCAGACGTCGTACCAGCCGGAGGGCGGTCCGAGCGGGTTGTCGGCGAAGTAGACGCGCCACTGCTGGTTGGTCGCCGCCGCGTTGCAGAACGCCATGGTGACCGTGCCCGTCCCCGAGGCGGGCGCGGTGATGCAGCGTCCCGTGTTCTGGTTGGTGAAGGTGAACAGGCCGGTCTGGGTGTTGAACCCTTCGAGCCACCTCTGTTCGGCGCCGCCGGTGCAGGACCACATCTGGAGCTTCGCGGCGTTCTCGGTGGCGTTGTCGAGACAGTGGCTGGAGTTCCAGACGTTGATCGGGGTGAAGCCCGCGGCCTGTGCGGGCGAGCCGCCGGCCCAGGCCAGGGCCAGGATCGCCAGCACCGCGGTGACGAGCGCGAACACTCTGCGTCGTTCGGGCATGCCTCTTCCTCCGTTCCCCCGTGCGGGGCAGCTTCGGTTTCCGTGCGTGTGCTGGGCAGCCTGGTGGGCCGAGGTGCGGGTGTCGTGCGCTGTTCCGCTCAGCGGACCGGGGCGAGGATGTTGCCGTTCACCCGGCTTCGCGCCGTACGCCGCTCAGCCCGACGAAGTACGTCGCCACGAACCCCACCGCGTACCCCGTCAGCAACCCGCCCCCGTAGATCGCCATCGTCGTCCCCAGCCCCCTGTTCCCCGCCAGCAGCGGGAACAGCGCCCAGCCCGACGGGCCGATCGCCGTCGCGCCCACCTTGTCGCCGAGGGTCGCGAAGAAGCCGACGAACGCGCCGCCCGCCGCGCCGCCCGCGCAGGCGGTCAGGAACGGGCGGCCCAACGGCAGTGAGACGCCGTAGACGAGCGGCTCGCCGATGCCCAACAACCCGGCCGGGAGGGCCGACTTGATGGTCGTACGGAGTGAAGTGTCGTGGCGGAGACGGAAGTAGACCGCGACCGCCGCGCCCACCTGGCCCGCGCCCGCCATCGCCAGGATGGGCAACAGGACGGTGTAGCCCTGCTGTTCGATGAGGGTGGTGTGGATGGGGATCAGGGCCTGGTGGAGGCCCAGCATCACCAGCGGGAGGAAGAGGCCGCCCAGGATCAGGCCCGCGAAGGGGCCCGTGGTCGTCAGGAGCCAGTTCGCCGCCGTGCCGATCGCCGTGGAGATCTCGCCGGCCGCGTACATGAGGCCGTAGAGCGTCGCCAGGCCCGAGACCAGGACCGTGAGGGTGGGGGTGACCAGGACGTCGAGGGTCGCGGGGACCCAGGTGCGGCACCACTTCTCGACGTACGTGCCGAGCAGCGCCGCCGCGAGTGCGCCCAGCACTCCGCCCTGGCCGGGGGAGAGGGCGACCCCGAACGCCGTCACCTTCGCCACCCCGGGGTATACGACCACTGCCGCCACCGCCCCGCCCAGCACCGGTGTTCCGCCGAACTCCTTCGCCGTGTTGTAGCCGACGAAGACCGCGATGAGGGCGAGGAACGCGGAGGCGACGGCGGCCAGGGCCGGGGTCAGGCCCGGGAGCCACCTCATGTTGATCAGGAGGCCGTTGAGGCCCGCCAGGACCCCGCAGCCGATCAGGGCGGGGATGAGGGGGACGAAGATGTTCGCGATCCGGCGGAGGAGGAGTTTGGCGGGGGTCGCGTTGCGGGCCCGCTGCTCGGCCTTCAACTCCGCGCCTCGGGCGGCCAGTTCGCCGCCGCCATCCGCCAACTTCTCAAACTCCGGGGTCACTCGGGCCACCACCCCCGGCCCCAGCACGATCTGGTACGTGTCGTCGTCCACGGTCCCGAGCACGGCGGGCAGTGCCCGCAGCGCCTCCTCGTCCACCAGTGACCGGTCGGCCAGGCCGAGCCGTAGCCGGGTCATGCAGTGGGCCACGGAGGTGACGTTCGCGGGGCCGCCGACCAGGGGGAGGAGCGCGGCGGCGATGTCGTACGGAGTGTCGGTATCCACCCCCTGAGCGTGCTCGTCAGCCGCCCGCGGCGGTCAGTGCCGCGCGCAACCGGCCCCCGGACTCCTCCAGAAGGCGGGCGGCCGTCGAGCCGTCGACCCCGGCGAGGACCACGAGGATCGCGTTCTTCACCTCGCCGTCGGTCGCCGCGAGGGCCCGCTCGATCTCCGCGTCGTCGGCGCCGGTCGCGAGCGCGACGATCCGGCGGGAACGGGCGCGCAGCTTCTCGTTCGAGGCGCGGACGTCGACCATGAGGTTCCCGTACGTCTTGCCCAGCCGGATCATCGTGATCGTGGACAGCATGTTGAGGACCAGCTTCTGGGCCGTGCCCGCTTTCAACCTCGTTGATCCGGTGAGGAGTTCGGGTCCTACGACGACCTCGATGCCGTGCTCGGCGGCTGCGGCCAGCGCGCTGTGCTCGTTGCAGGACAGGCCGATCGTCAGCGCGCCTTCGCTCCGCGCGTGTTCTACGGCTGCGATCGCGTACGGGGTGCGTCCGGAGGCGGAGATGCCGACCACCGTGTCGTCGGCCGTCAGCGCGAGCGCGTCGAGGTCGGCCTCGGCCAGTTCGCGGGAGTCCTCGGCGCCTTCGATGGACGTGACCAGGGCCTCCGGGCCGCCGGCGATCAGCCCGACCACTTCGGAGGGGGCCGTGTTGAAGGTCGGGGGACACTCGGACGCGTCCAGCACGCCCAGCCGTCCGGCGGTGCCGGCGCCCATGTAGATGAGCCGGCCTCCTCTCTCCATGCGTTGCGCCACGGCGTCGATCGCGGCGGAGATCTCGGGGAGGCGCTGAGCCACCGCGGCGGCGACGGTGGCGTCCTCGGCATTCATGAGGCGGGCGATGTCGAGGGTGGGGAGTTGATCGATCCCGGCGAGTTCCGGCCGGAAGGCTTCGGTGGTGAGTGACTCCAACTCGGCGCGGAGGTCACGGGGGTTGGACGTGGAGGACATGGAGGAGCGGCTCTTTCTGTTGTTCTTTGTCTGCGGGGCGGCTGTGGCTGGTCGCGCAGTTCCCCGCGCCCCTTTGGTCGGACTTCTCGCCGCACGCTTGAAAGCGCCGGTGGTGTCGTTTTAGGGGCGCGGGGAACTGCGCGACCAGCCCCCACCGGGCCCGCAGACAATCACGAACCGTCAGCGCCTATGTCGATGCGCCAGCGCCTCGTAAGACGCCGACAAGGCCGGTGCCGCCTGGTCATACGTCCGCTGCGCCACCCCGATGAACAGGCAGTCCACCACCAGCAACTGACTCGTCCGGGACGACATCGCGGCCGGCCGAAGCTCACTCTCCCGTGCCGTGGACGTCGTAAGGATGTGATCGGCGTACTGGGTCACCGCTCCGTCCGGCCGGCCGGTGATCGCGACGGTCGTGGCGCCGTGTTCGAAGGCGACTCTCAGCGGTTCGATGACGTCACCGGTGGACCCGGAGTGGGTGATCGCGATGGCCACGTCACCGGCCTTGAGCTGCACGGCGTTGGTGACGGCGAGGTGCGGGTCGCTGTGGGCGTGGGCTATGAGCCCTATGCGGAGGAGCTTCTGGGTGAGGTCCTGGGCGACGAGCCCGGACGCGCCGACGCCGTAGATGTCGGTACGGCGGGCGCCCGCGAGCGCGGTGACGGCGGCGCCGAGCTGCGCGGTGTCGAGGCCGGCGGCCGTGTCGGCGAGGGTCTGCTGCTCGTCGTAGGCGAGTTTGGCGACGACGTCGGCGATCGGGTCGTCGACCGCGATGTCGGTGGTGAGGGCGGGCGCCCGCCCGGACTGCTGCTGCGCGGCGAGCCCGGCGAGGGCGAGGCGCAGGTCGCGGTAGCCGGGGTAGCCGAGGATGCGGGCGGTGCGGACGACGGTGGCCTCGCTGGTGCCGGTGAGTTCGGCGAGGCCGGTGACGGTGAGGGCCGCGCAGCCGGCCGGGTCGGCGGCGACGGTCTCGGCGACGCGCTGCATGGAGCGGGTCATGGAGGGGGCGAGGGTGCGCACCTTGGCGGCCAGGGCCGCGGGTGGCGTACTCCCGGTACTCCCGGAGGCGCTTCCGAAAATTTCTTTCACGTCCTGGGTCACTCTTGAAAGATATTTTCGGATCCGGGTTGTGGTCAAGAGTGCGCACAATGGGTGCATGGAAGAACCGACCAGCGACCCCGTCAGTCCCCTGGAGCAGGCGCTGCACGCCGCTCGCGCGCTCGTGCTCGCCGACCTGGCCGCGCGCGAGGTCGTGGCGGCGGACGTGGTGTCGATGGTGGAGGAGTCCGTCGTGCAGCGGCGGTGGTGGGTGGAGCAGTGGCCGGAGGGCGTCGACTACGTGGCCGGGCTGGTCGCGCAGGACGTGCAGGACGCGCTGCTGGAGGCGTACGGCCGCTGGCCGCTCTGCCCGGTCTGCCCGTCCGGTGACCCGCACGCCCTGGAGGTCGAACCGGAGCTGGGACCCGACCCGCACTGGGTATGCCACCAGGCGGGCGTGAAGGTCGCCGCGGTGGGAAACCTGGGTTCCCTGTGACCGTGTACATCGACCCACCGACCTGGCCGGGACACGGCCGTCTGTGGTCGCACCTCGTCAGCGATGTCTCGTACGACGAACTCCACCTGTTCGCCGAGGAGTTGGGCGTCCCGCGCCGGGCCTTCGAGCGGGATCACTACGACATCCCGTCGCATCGTTACGCGGACGCGGTGGCCGCCGGGGCGGTGGAGGTCAGGAGCCGGGAGGTGGTGCGGCTGCTGACGGCGGCCGGGCTGCGCAGGCCCAAGGGGCGGGAGCTGTAGTCCGGTTGGGCGGTCAGCCCTGTAGCTCGTAGGTCAGCTCGTCGAGGTCCTCGCCCACCTGCTTGAAGCCCACGCGGGAGACCACCGCCTGCGAGGCGAGGTTGTCGCGCTCCACGGTCGCGAGGACGATGCGTACGTCGTCCCGCGCCAGCGCCCAGCCGGTCAGCGCGCGCAGCGCCTCCGTCGCGTAGCCCTGGCCGCGCGCGCCCTCCACCAGGTCGTAGCCGACCTCCACGCGGCCCTCCTCGTCGGGGGTGCCGTGGAAGCCCATGCCGCCGATCGCGCGGCCGTCCTCGTGGCGGACGAGGGCGAAGACGCCGAACTCCGGGCGGTGCAGGCCCGCTTGGTACGCCTTCGTCATGAAGGTCGCGGCCTCCCGGGTGCCCTGGAAGGGGCCGCCGTCGATCCACTCGAAGCCGCCCTCGCCGCCGGCGGCCAGGTCGGCGGCGGCCGCCGGGTGGACGCCGTCCAGGGTGAGGCGGTCGGTGGGCAGGACGAGGTTGTTGTGCCAGCGCCACTCGGTGACGGGGGCGCGGCCGGGGAGTTCGCCGCGGCCGGTCGCCCAGAGCAGGGTGCGCCAGGGGTCGGCGCCGGGGCGGACGTGCGGGAAGATCCTGGTGAGGACGAACTCGGCGAGTTTCCGGGCCGGTTGGTAGTCCAGGCCCAGCGCCTGGGCGATGTCCTGGGTGTGCAGCAGCACCTCGGCGGTGCCCATCGCCGCGAAGCCCTCGCGGTTGGCGCTGCGGAACGGGAACGGGTGGAAGGCGCGCACCTCGCGCGGGGTGGTGCGGACGGCGGCGGCGAGGAGCGCGCCGGTCGCCCCGATCACCTCCAGGACACCGGAGTTGTCGGTGCCTTCGTCGAGGGTGATCTCGAAGGGGAGGTACGCCTGCTGCGCCCGGCCGGCCAACTGGCCCGCGTACGCGATGAGATCACTGGCGATGTGCTCGGCGGTGTGGCGGCAGCTCCACTCCAGGCGGTCGGCCCGCACGCCGTCCCAGTCCCGGTCCGTCGCCGTGCCCAGCAGGGCGAGACAGCTCGCTACGGCCTCTTCCACCTGTGGTGCGCCCGTGGTCCCCATGCCGGGGAGCATACGGGCCACGTTCCGCGACCCGCCGTGAATAAATCGGTCACCACTCGCCGTCCTCACCCGGCACTCGGGTCCGCCGAACCCAGCAGGGCCAGTTCCCCCGTCAGGTTGTAGCGCGCCGTCGCCTCCCACTCCGCCAGCCCGTGCGGAGTCCTGAACAGCTGGGGCAGGGAGAGGAGTTGGCGCAGGATCGCCGAACGGCCGTCCCGGAAGGCGTCGTTGGGGACGAAGTGGTACTCCTCGCGGACGGCGGCCGTGTACGCGGCGTACGCCGACGGCGGTGCGGCCAGGACGGCGAGGTCGGCGTCGCACAGGACCATGCCGTCGCGGTCGTCGGCGGCGGGGGCGTGGGTGACGGTGAGCCGGACCAGGCGGGCGACCTCGGCCGTCTTCGCCTCCGGGACCCCGGCCTCGGGCAGCGCCCGTTCGGCCAGCCGCGCCGACCGTTCCTCGTTCTCGGACCGGTCGGGGAGGTAGACCGCGTCGTGGAACCAGGCCGCGAGCCGTACGACGTCCGGGTCGTCGGCGTACTGCGCCAGCACGTCGATGTGGTCCAGGACCGCCGTGAGGTGGGTGAGCGTGTGGTAGTGGCGTTGCGGCTCCTGCCAGCGGGCGAGGAGATTCTCCGCGTACGGCAGCGGGTCGGGTCCGCCGCCGGGCGCCCGGGCTCCTTCCAGAGCACGGGTCCAGCGGGCGCGAAGGGCGTCGAGATCGGCCATGGCCCTTATTTTCCTCCCGCGGCCCCGCCCCTAGCGTGGGACCCATGACTTACGCCGACACGACACACGACGTACGTGATCCCGAACTGCCCGGACGGCTTCTCGCCGGTGAGCGCGACGCGCTGATCCCGCTGCTGCGTTCCCGCTCCGAGGAGGACTTCGCGCTGGCGACCGCCGCGTGTCCCGGGTGGACCGTGCGGGACGTGCTCGCGCACTGCTCGTCCGCGCTCATGCGGGTGGTGGAGCGGCGCTTCGAGGAAGGGGTGTTCTCGCCGGAGTCCAACGACCGGGACATCGCCGAGCGGGCCGACTGGAGCAACGCGCGGGTCCTCGACGAACTGGAGCGCGGGATGACCGAGGCCGGTGCGGTGATCGCCCGTGCGGGCGGGGTCCTGGACGCGGTCGCGCTCGGCGAGTGGGTGCACGCCGGCGACGTACGGGACACCCTCGGCGAGCCCGGCGCCTATGGGGGCGAAAGGCTGGGGTCCGCTCTAACCCTTCTCGGCCTTGTGACCCGTCAGAAAAAGCACCAGCCTCTCCACGCCGACCTCGACGACCTGGACGATCCGCTGCGCCTGGGCGATGTGTCGGGCGACCGCACCCCCGCCCGGTACATCGGCGACGCGGCCACGCTCGTACGGCTGTACTCGGGGCGCCCGGTGCCGGACGGGACGACGTACGAGCTGGCGGGCGCGAAGGCGGAGGAGCTGAACATCTTCGGCTGACCGGACGGCCGCAGGGCCTCGTCGCCGGGGGTGATCTCGCGGCCCCCGACCCGCCCGCGTACCCTGAGATTGGACTAGACCTGTAGCCGCTCCAGGGAACACGACGGAAGGGGTCCTATGAGCACGCGTGCAGTCCTGGAGGTGATCGCCCTCGGCGCCGAGGACGCGATCGCCGCCCAGGCCGGAGGCGCGGACCGCCTCGAAGTGGTCACCGACATCGCGGCCGACGGACTGACCCCGCCGGTCGAGACCTTCGCCGCGATCCGCGCCGCCGTGGACATCGACCTGCGCGTGATGATCCGCCTCGCGGACGGCTTCGCCGCGGGCGACACACAGCGGCTGGTGCGGGTCGCCGGGGAGCTGCGGACCGCCGGCGCCGACCAGTTCGTGCTCGGGTTCCTCGACCCGGACGGCGGGGTCGACCTGGACGCGGTGGAACGCGTCGTGGCCGAACTGGACGGCTGCGCCTGGACGTTCCACCGCGCGATCGACCGCGCCGCCGACCGCGACGCCCTCCGCAAACAGCTCGCCGACCTGCCCGGCCTCGACACCTACCTCACCGCCGGCTCGGCCGACGGCGTCGACGACGGCCTCCCCGCCCTGCTCCGCGAGGCGGCCCTGCACGGCGAACCCGGCTACGAACAGCGCATCCTGGTCGGCGGCGGGCTCCGCCTGGACCATGTCCCCACCCTGCGCGCGGCCGGGGTCGACGCCTTCCACATCGGCGGCGCCGCCCGGCCCGAGGGCTGGGAGCGGCCGGTGTCGGCGGCGGCCGTGGGGGAGTGGCGGGCGGCGCTCGACAGCTGAGGCGCGGTCAGCCGTGCCGGGCGCACGGAGGGTCGTAGGGCAGTTGCGGGATGTACGTGTGCCAGAGCGCCGGTGTCAGGGTGTCGCCGGTCGCGGCGCAGACGTAGGCCGTGGCCGTCCGCACCGACAGGGGCAGGGTGCGGACCGTGTGCTCGCCGTCGCCCAGGAGGAGGGTGGCGCCGTCGGGGGTGAAGGCGACCGCGTTGACGTAGCTGAGGAAGCCGGTCACGGGTGCCCCGTGCGGGCGGGCGCGGCGCGGGTCGGTCAGGTCCCACAGGCGGACCGTGTTGTCGAAGCTCGCGCTGGCCAGCGTGTGTCCGTCCGGGCTGAAGGCCAGGCTGTAGACGGCGTCCGTGTGACCGGCCAGGGGCGGCCCGAGCCGCACGGGGTGCGTGCGGCGGGTGAGATCCCACAGCCGGATACGGCCGTCCCTGCCCGTGCTCGCGAGGGTCCGCCCGTCGGGACCGAACACGATCGAGTCCAGCTGCTCGGCACTCGCGCGCAGCGGCGCGCCCAGTGCGGTCGGACGGTCGGGCCGGGTGATGTCCCACAGCCGCATCGTGCCGTTCCCGTTCGCGCAGACGAGCGTACGGCCGTCGGGGCTCACCGCGACACGCATCACCCACCCGCCGCCCAGGTCCAGGGGCGGGCCGAGGGCGCGGGGCCGGGCCGGATCGGTGACGTCCCACAGCGTGACGGTGTTGTCGGCGTTGGCACCGGCCAGGGTCCGTCCGTCCGGAGTGAAGGCCATGTGCAGGAAGTTGTCGTGCCGGTTGTGCAGCGGTCCGCTCAGCGGCCTGGGCCGGGTGGGTGAGGTGACGTCCCACAGGCGTACGTCGGGTCCGCCGGCCACGGCCAAGACGTGTCCGTAGGGGCTGAACGCGACGGCGTTGACGTACCCGGTGCCGCCGCGGACGGGCGCGCCGAGCGGGCGCGGGTGGGACGGGTCGCGGATGTCCCACAGCCGGGCGGTGTTGTCCTCGGAACCCGTGGCGAGCAGCCGTCCGTCGGGGCTCACGGCGAGCGAGTCGACGTAGCCGGTGTGCCCGGTGAGGATGGTGCGCGGCAGGGTCCACAGCCGGACCGTTCCGTCGCTGCCCGCGCTGGCCAGCGCGCCGCCCCTCGGGTCGAAGGCCACCGCCAGCACATGCCCGGTGTGCCCCTTCAGGGCCTCGGTGAGGGGCCAGACGTCGTCCGGCCGTGTCATGTTGCGCAGCCTGATGTTGTTCTCGTCGCCGCCGTACGCCAACAGGTTCCCGGCCGGTGAGAAGGCCACCGCGTTGACGGCGTTGTTGCTCTCCAACTGTTCGAGCACAGTGGGGTGTTCGGGGTCGGACACGTTCCACAGGTGGGCCTTGTTGTCGCTGCCGCCGACGGCGAGTGTGCGGCCGTCGGGGCTGAAGGCGACCGCCAGGGCAATGCCGGGGACCCCGGACTGGAAGGAGATACCGCCCGGCAGCGGGCCGAGCGGGACCGGGTGCCGGGGGTCCGAGACCCGCCACAGCCGTACTGTCGCCTCGGTGCCGCCGGAGGCGAGCAGAGCGCCGTCGGGACTGAAGGCGAGCCCGTTCACCTGGCGCGCGATGCCGACCGCGGTGAACGGGGTGGCGAGGGATTCGGGACGGTCGGGGACGGTGAGATCGAGGAGCCGGATGCGGCGGTCCTGCCCCGCGACCGCCAGGGTGTGTCCCTTCGGACTGAAGGCGAGGGCCCCGAGCGCCCCCGCGCCGACGTCGTACGGAACGCCGAGGCGGGCGGGACGACGAGGGTCGGCCATGTTCCACAGGCGCACTCTTCCGTCGTCGCCGGTGGCCGCGAGAATCCGCCCGTCCGGGCTGAAGGACAGCACCCGCACCGGACCGCCCGAACCACGCAACGGGGCGCCCAGGGAAGCCGGTTGACCCGCGCGCGCCGTACTCCACAGGCGGATCGTGCGGTCGTCCCCGGCGCTCGCCAGCACCCGTCCGTCGGGGCTGAAGGCCACGGTGTCCACCCGGTCCGTGTGACCCGGTAACACCGTGGACAGCGCCAGGTTCTGCGCGCTGATCAACCGCGTCGCCGTCCCCGCCGCCGGTGCCATCCGCTGTGCCACCAGATCCAGCTGCGCCGCCAACGACGGGTCCCCGAGCCGGACTTGGTCCGCCTCGGCCCTGATCTCGCCGAGGATCGCCGTGTTCCGCTCGTGCCGTGCCGTACCGCGCTGCTGGAACGCGACGACGGCGGAGGCCGAGGCGAGCAGCGCCAGCGCCGCCAGGACGACGACGACCCCGCGGCGGATCCGCCGGGCGCGCAGCCGCAGTCGGGCGGAGGCGGCGAGGAACGCGGCGGTGGTCGCGTCGAGTCGGTCCGTGCCGTGCCGCTCGGTCCAGGCACGGGCCGTCGCCAGCCGGCCGCCCCGGTAGAGCAACTCCGGGTCCCGGTCGGCCTGTTGCCAGGCCGAGGCCGCCTCCTCGAACTGCTGCCGGACCACGTACTCGGCGCGATGCGCCTCGATCCACTGCCGCAGCCGGGGCCACGCCCGCAGCAGGGCCTCGTGGGTGATGGCGACCCGGTCCTGCTCCCGGGTCAGCAGGCGCCCCCGGGTGAACGCCTCGATCACGTCGGCGGTGCCGTCCGTATCCGCGTCGGCGCCGAGCAACTCCGCGTAGACGGCCGGGCGTCGGGTGTCGCCGCTGTCGTCGCCGAACCTGACCAGGCGCAGGAACATCGTCCGCGCCGTGCGCTGGGCGGCAGGGTCGAGCGCGTCGAAGAGGCGGTCGGCGGCGGTGGTCACGCTGTGCGCGATGCCGCCGGTGGCCCGGTAGCCGTCCACGGTCAGGACATGCCCGGCCCGCCGCAGCCAGGTGGCCCGCAGGGCGTGCGCCAGCAGCGGCAGCCGCCCGATCTCGTAGGCGCCCGCCTCCTCGCCCGCCACCCGCTCGCCGGGCGCGGACGCGCCGAGATCGCTCAACAGGAGCTCGACCAGGCCCGGTTCGACGTCGAGGCCGACCGCGCGGGCCGGAAACAGGATCGCCTCCCGGACTCCTTCCGGGGACAGCGGTCCGACGAGCACCTGGTTGCGCTCGACGGCGTCCAGCAGCCGGGGATACGCGGCACAGGGCGTGTAGAAGTCCGAGCGCAGCCCGAAGACCACCAGTCCTGCGGGCGGTTCGCCGTGCGGGCCCGGCTCGGCGAGGTCCAGGACGGTGTCCAGGAACTCCCGGCGCTCCTGCTCGTCGGCGCAGAGCGTGAACAGCTCCTCCAGCTGGTCGACGACAAGTACCGTGCGCCGTCCGCCGGTTGTGCCGTCGGCCGCCTCCGGCAGACACGCGGCCAGGGCCGCCATCGGGTGGGCGGTCGGGGTCAGCCACCGGCAGGCCCACCGCGCCGAACCCGGCAGCGCGCCCCGGGCGATCTCCGGCAGCAGCCCTGCCCGCAGCAGCGAGGACTTCCCGGCCCCCGACGGGGCGACGACGACCAGCGCCCCGCCCTGCGTGAGACAACTGTCCAGCCGTACCAGGAGTTTGGCGACCAGCGCGTCCCGCCCGAAGAACCACCGGGCCTGCTCGGCGCCGAACGCGGCGAGCCCGGGATACGGGCACTCCTGCGACTCGTCGGAGGTGTGCACCCGGCGGGCGGTGCGCACCCCGTCCTCGTAGTGCAGATGGAGATCCCGCTCCGAGGCGTACAGGTCCCGGCGCGCCTGGTAGATCCGGGCCCGGCCGGAGGCGTTGGCGCGCAGGGGGGCGTCCTTCTCGTCCGGGTCGGAGGCGTTGGCGCGCGGGGGGACGTCCTTCTCGTTCGGGTCGGAGGCGTCGGCGCGCAGGCGGACGTCCTCCTCGTCGGCGCGGTGGCCGTCGAACCCGCCCGGGCGGTGGCCGTCGAGCGTGCTCACGACTCGACGATCTTCTGGTCGCGGCCGGCCTGGTACACCCGCCCGTGCCCGGAGGCCTCGGCCCTCAACTCCTGAGGCGCGGGAGGGGTGTTCGCCCGGTCGGCCAGGGTCAGGGCCAGCAGCGGGGCTATCTCCTCGTCGAGCAGGCGGCGCAGCCCCTCCGCCAGGACCCGGTCCTCCCGCAGCAGCGCGGCCAGCCGGAGCTGCCAGTCCGCGACCACGAGCGCCTCCCCGCGCTCGTCCCGCGCCCCGCGCGCCGTGAGCACCCGCTCGCGCGACTGTGTGAACGCCGTGTCCACCAGCTCCGCCGCTTCCGGCCTGCTCCGGCGGCACCAGGCGACCACGGCCGTCCGGACCTGCTGCCAGGCATCCGTGGCCATGGCCCCCACCAGGGCCGTGGCTGTGGTCGATGTGATCGGATCCATCATGATTCCCCCACTTTTCGTGCGATGGACCCCCTACTGTCGGGCCGACCGGGACCACGCCCGTAGGAACCGAACAATTTCGAGCGGGCGCACCGGGGTGAGAGCGGCGCGGACCAGCGCATCCTGTTGCCGTCCGCGCGCCGCGCACGCCCTCAAGTGCGCGCTGGTTCCGGGGTGTTGGCGGGCACGCGCGGCTGCGGTACGGGCCGTGTCGTCAGGGCCGCGACCACCGTCGCCAACAGGGCGAGTCCCGCCCCCGCCAGCAGGAACCAGCGGTCGCCGAACAGGCTCAGCGCCAGGCTGCCGGTGCCGCCGGCCGCCGCCATGCCCAGGTAGAGGGCGCTGCTGTTGAGGGAGATCAGCACGGGTGCGTTGGCGGGGTCGAGCGAGGTGACGCGGGTGATCTGGCCGACCATGATGGCCCAGCCGAACACCGGGGTGAGCGCGGCGGCGACGAGCGCGGTCGGCATGGTGCGCAGCGTCCACGGAGCGGCGGCCGCCACTGCCACGTAGGCCGTGCTCGCGGACAGGATCACCACCCGGGGTCCCCACCGGTCGATCAGCCGCCCGCCCAGCGACGAGCCCGCGACCGCCGCGCAGCCGGACACCAGGAGCAGCAGGGTCAGCCGGTCCTGGGAGCCGTGGGTCGCGTGCCGGGTGGCCACCGTGTAGTAGATGAACGTCGTCTGGAAGGACAGGAAGACCAGGAAGGTGGTGCCGGCCGCGCCCAGCACCCGCCGGTCGGCGAGTGGTGCGAACCGCGCGCGCAGGCTCAACGCGGCCGCCGGCTGCGGGAGTTCGGGCAGGAGCAGGGCCAGTCCGGCGAACGCGGCCACTCCGAGCCCGGTCACCAGCCACATCGTGAGCCGCCAGTCCGTACGGCCGATCCAGGTGCCCAGCGGCACCCCGAGCGCGGTCGCGACGGTCAGCCCGCCCATCACCACCGCGATCGCCCGCCCGCGCCGCTCGGCCGGCACCAGGGTCGTCCCCGCGGCGTTCGCGGTGGGGGTGTAGAGCGCGGCTCCCGCGGCGGCCAGCACGCGGGTGGCGAGCAGGGCGTCGTACGAAGGGGCCAGCGCCGTGAGGGCGTTGGCGGCGCTGAAGACGGCGAGCGCCGTGAGCAGGGCGCGGCGGCGGGGCCAGCGGGCGGTGACGGTGGCCAGGACCGGGGCGAGGACGCCGTAGGAGAGGGCGAAGACGGTGACCATCTGTCCGGCTACCGAGATGGAGACGTCCATATCGCGGGCGACGAGCGGCAGGATGCCGGCCGTCACCATGCCGTCGGTTCCCACGGCGAAGGTGCCGAGGGCGAGCAGGAGCAGGCGTAGGCGCACGGGTCCCCCAGGTGCGTCCGGCGCAGGACTGCGCAACGGTTTGACGTTGGTCAAACAATAGAGACTGTTGGATGATTGTCAAACGGTACGGAGAGGGGTGCGCCCGTGAGCGAGGCGGAGAACGAGTGGCTGCCGCAGCCGGACGTCGAGGACATCGAGCTGGTCAAGGTGTTGCAGGCGCTGGCCGACCCGGTGCGGCTGTCGCTGCTGAAGGTGTACGCGACGGGGGAGCGGTTCAGCTGCGCGCCCGACGCGCTCGGCATCGCCCATCTGCACAAGTCGACCGTCTCGCACCACATGAAGATCATGCGTGAGGCCGGGCTCACCTCGACCCGGGCCGTCGGCCGCAACCGCTATGTGCAGCTGCGGCGGGACGACCTGGACGCGAGGTTCCCCGGCCTCCTGGACTCCCTGCTGAAGTCCTTGCCCGACTAGGCGAGTTGGGCAGGTAGTGGTGCCGTGTGCGTCACGATCAGGCCCGAGACCGCTCGGGTCAGGGCTACGTACAGGCGGCGCAGGCCGGTGCGTTCGTCCGGTTCGCCGTCGACCACCGCCCGCGGCTCGTCGAGGACCACGTAGTCGTACTCCAGACCCTTCGCGAGCGAGGCCGGGACCAGGGTCAGACGCGTGTCCACGGTCGTCTCCTCACCCGGGTCGATGTAGCCGATGCCCGCCGCCGTCAGGGCCGCCGCCAACTCGGGGACACGGGCGTCCGCCGCGATCAGGCCTGTCGAACCCTCGTTGCGCAGCAACTCCTCGCAGGCGGCGACCACTTCGGCCGTCCCTGCGGTCTCCCGGAGGTCGAAGAAGCCCGGGTTCTCACGGACCGAGGCGACCGGGGTCAGGCCCGGCGCGATGTGGGGGAGAAGGCGGGAGGCGTAGGTGATGACGTCCGTCGGTACGCGGAAACCGGCCGTCAACTCCTCGATCACACCGTCCGACTTGCCGAGATGGGCCAGCGCCTCGTCCCAACTCCGCGTCGCCCAGGGCGTGGTGCCCTGCGCCAGGTCGCCGAGGACGGTCGCGGAACCGGTGGTGCAGCGGCGGCCCACCGCGCGGTACTGCATGGGGGAGAGGTCCTGCGCCTCGTCGAGCACCACATGCCCGAGCGAGTGCGTCCGCTGGACGATGTCGGTCGCCTCGTCGATCAACACGGCGTCCGCGGCGGCCCACTTGGCGGCCTTCACGCTTCGTACGGGCTTCGCCCAGAGGATCGTCTTCTGCTCGTCCTCGTCGAGGATCCCGTCCGCGTGGACGGCGAGGAACTCCGCGTCCGAGAGCAGTCGCAGCACCAGCTTCTCCGGCTCGACCGGCGGCCACACCGCCTTCACGGTCGCCTTCACCGCCGCGTTGCGCGCGACCGCGTCCTGCACCCGGTCGTCCGGCGCCTCCCCCGACCGCTCCATCTGCACCAGCACGGCGTGCGCGATGCGCTGGGGGAGGGCCTCGCGGGCGGCGCCGTAGCGGATGTCGCGGTCGAGCAACTCCCGCACGATGGCTTCGAGTTCGTACGCCGGGACCCGCCAGCGGCGCGAGCCGCGCACCACCATCACCGGCTCGGTCGGGATGCTCACATGCGAGTAGACGGCCCTGCGCAGCACCTCCGCCATCCTCGCGTCGCCCTTGATGACGGCGGCCGGGGCCTCGTCCGTGCCGCGCACCTCGACATGGGCGACCAGGTCGTCGACCGTGCCCTGGCGGACCGTCAACTCGCCGAGCGCGGGCAGGACTTGCTCGATGTAGTGGAGGAAGGACTTGTTCGGCCCGATGACGAGGGTGCCGGTGCGGGCGAGCCGCTCGCGGTGGGCGTAGAGCAGATAGGCGACCCGGTGCAGGCCGACGGCGGTCTTCCCGGTACCCGGCCCTCCTTGCACGCACACCGTTCCGCCCAGCCCGCTGCGTACGATCTCGTCCTGCTCGGGCTGGATGGTGGCGACGATGTCGCGCATCGGGCCGACGCGGGGCCGTTCGATCTCCTGCTGGAGCAGCTTGCTGGTGGCGGCGGCCTCGGCCGGGTCCATGAGGTGCTCGTCCTCGTACGCCGTGAGCTCGCCGCCCGTGTAGCCGAAGCGGCGGCGCAGCGAGATGTCCTGCGGGTCCTTCTTCGACGCCCGGTAGAACGGCTGCGAGACCGGCGCCCGCCAGTCGATCACCATCGGGTCGCCGTCGCCGTCGTGCACATGCCGGCGCCCGATGTAGAACTGCTCGCCCTCCGCGCCCTCCGCCTGCTCGGCGCCGGGCGCGTGCAGGTAGTTGAGGCGGCCGAAGAACAGCGGGGTGTCGCTCAGGTCGGCCAGCGCCTTGATGCGCTCGTCGATCTGGCGGGCCAGGACCTCGGCGTTGACCCAGTTCGCCGTGACGTCCTTGATGTCGAGGGACTCGACGTCCTCGCGCATGGCGCGCAGCGCGGAACGGGAGGAGGAGAGGTGGGTGCGTTCGCGGGCGAGGGGGTCGTCGAGGGGATCGCCGAGGGGGTCGGCGGCGGGCGTGGACAAGGGGGTGCCTCCGGAGGACCTGCTGGTGCGGCTGCTGGGTGCGTGCTGGGTGGATGCCGGCCGGTTTCCGTCCGGGCGGCGGCACTCCCTGCGGGGAGGCGGGCAAGAGCGGAGAGTTTAGTGACGCGGGCCCGGCGAGGGCCAATCGTTTTTCGTCCCCAAGGGGACGACCCCTCCACCCGACGGGGGAACGGGTCAGCCCGGAGTCGTACGCGGGCGGCTCGCAGGTTGGCTCTCTGGACCGATGCCGGCCTTATGTCCCAAGACGCACCATGGATTCATGAGCGCAGCAACCATCCACCCGGTCCCCGTCCGCCCGTCCGGCGCCACCCCGGCCACCGGCGGCAGCCACCCCCATCGCCTCGGCAATGCCCTCCGCGCCATAAAAGTGTTCGCGGGCGCCGCGTTCAGCGTGGTCGTCCTCGGAGAGTACGGCGAGGAAGCGGGCATACGCCGTAAGTGACCGCAGGGGTCACTTACGGCTGCGTTCCCCGGGCTCAGCTCTCCGCCAGGATCTCGTCCGCGTCCATGATCCGGTACGCGTAGCCCTGTTCGGCCAGGAAGCGTTGGCGGTGGGCGGCGAAGTCCTGGTCGATCGTGTCGCGGGCGACGACCGAGTAGAAGTGGGCCTTGTGGCCGTCGGCCTTGGGGCGCAGGACGCGGCCGAGGCGCTGGGCCTCCTCCTGGCGGGAGCCGAAGGTGCCGGAGACCTGGATGGCCACGGTCGCCTCCGGCAGGTCGATGGAGAAGTTCGCGACCTTCGACACGACCAGGACGCTGATCTCGCCCTCGCGGAAGGCGCCGAAGAGCTTCTCCCGCTGGGCGTTGGACGTCTCGCCCTTGATCACCGGCGCGTTCAAGTGCTCGCCCAGCTCGTCGAGTTGGTCGATGTACTGGCCGATGACGAGAATCTGCTGACCGGCGAACCGCCGCACGATCGCCTCGGTGACCTTCCGCTTCGTCGCGGTCGTCGCACAGAAGCGGTACTTCTCCTCGGCCTCGGCGGTGGCGTACGCGAGCCGCTCGGAGTCCGTGAGGTTGACGCGCACCTCCACACAGTCGGCGGGCGCGATGTAGCCCTGCGCCTCGATCTCCTTCCAGGGCGCGTCGAACCGCTTCGGCCCGATGAGGGAGAACACGTCCGACTCCCGGCCGTCCTCGCGGACGAGGGTCGCGGTCAGACCGAGACGGCGCCGGGCCTGGAGGTCGGCGGTGAACTTGAAGACGGGCGCGGGCAGCAGGTGCACCTCGTCGTAGAGGATCAGCCCCCAGTCACGGGAGTCGAAGAGTTCCAGGTGGGGGTAGATCCCCTTCCGCCTGGTCGTCAGCACCTGGTAGGTGGCGATGGTGACGGGCCGGATCTCCTTCCGGGTCCCGCTGTACTCGCCGATCTCCTCCTCGGTCAGGGAGGTCCGCTTGATCAGCTCGTGCTTCCACTGCCGCGCGGAGACGGTGTTGGTGACGAGGATGAGCGTCGTCGACTTGGCCTGCGCCATCGCCCCCGCGCCGACGAGGGTCTTCCCCGCCCCGCACGGCAGCACGACGACTCCACTGCCGCCGTGCCAGAAGTTCTCCACGGCCTGCTTCTGGTACGGCCGCAGCGCCCAGCCGTTCTCGTCCAGCTCGATCGGGTGCGCCTCGCCGTCGACGTACCCGGCGAGGTCCTCGGCCGGCCAGCCCAGCTTCAGCAGCACCTGCTTGATCTGCCCGCGCTCGGAGGGGTGCACGGCGACGGTGTCGGGGTCGAGCCGGTTGCCGACCAGCGGGGCGATCCGCTTCGAGCGCAGGATCTCCTCCAGCACCGGCCGGTCGGTGGTGGTGAGGACGAGCCCGTGCGCGGGGTGCTTGGAGAGGGTGAGCCGGCCGTAGCGGTCCATGGTCTCGGCGATGTCGACCAGCAGCGCGTGCGGCACGGGATACCGGCTGTACTCGACCAGCGCGTCCACGACCTGCTCGGCGTCGTGCCCGGCGGCCCGCGCGTTCCACAGCCCCAGCGGCGTCACCCGGTAGGTGTGGATGTGCTCGGGCGCCCGCTCCAGCTCGGCGAACGGCGCGATGGCGCGCCGGCAGTCGTCGGCTCGCTCGTGATCGACCTCGAGGAGCAGGGTCTTGTCGGACTGGACGATGAGGGGGCCATTCACGTACGTACACATCCCTTCCGCACGGCCAAACGTCCAGTGTGCACTACCGGCCGATGATCACGGCCGGCCCTGCGAGGGTGGAGGCCATGGGAGAACTGGTGGACCGGGTGGACGAACAGGACCGGATACTCGGGACGGTGGACCGGGACGAGGCCATCGCGCGGCACTGGCTGCACCGCGTCGCGACGACCGTCTGCCGGGACGGGGAGGGCCGGGTCCTGGTGCACCGGCGGGCGGCGGACATGTCCCGGTTCCCGGGGCAGTACAACTTCCTGGTCGGCGGCGCCGCGGAGGTCGGGGAGTCCTACGAGGAGGCTGCGGCCCGTGAACTCACCGAGGAACTCGGGGTGGTGGCACCGGTCCGGTTCGCCTTCAAGTACCTGTGCCGGGGCGTGATCAGCCCGTACTGGATGGGCGTCCACGAAGCGGTCGTCCGTACGGACATCACCCCCGACCCGGACGAGATCTCCTGGCACGCGTGGGTCACGGAGGACGAGCTGCGGGAGATGGCCGGGCGCCCGACGTTCGTGGCGGACTCCGTCGGGGCGCTGGACCGCTACCTCGCCATGCCGATGCGGTAGCCGAGGCCGGACGGGCCGATTCAGAAGATCAAGGGCACGCTGTCCCACCACGCGTAGAGGGCTGCGGCGTCGGTGTCCATCACCGATACCGCGAGCAGCTGGTCGGGGTAGGTCCACGACATGCTGTAGGAGTCCTCGAACCACCCGCAGGTGAGTTCTCCGACCGTCGCGCCGCGGTACGACCAGGGACCCGTCCAGGTCCCGGCCGCCTTGCACCTGCTGCCGTCCGGTGTCCCGTAGAGGTCGACCTCACCGGCCATCCAGTCGTCGAGGTCGGACTGCGACTCGAAGGAATACACGTAGGGCACGAGGGAGTCGCTCGTCGTGGTGTCGCACTTGACGGCGGCGAGGGGCTGCGGCTCCGTGGTGTCGTACTTGGAGCAGTTGGCCAGCGAACCCTGGCCCGAGGCGATCAGGGACGTCAGTTTCTCGACGGTCGACGGTGGAGCCGTGGTCTTCGTGCCGTTGTCGGACGTGTCCGACGGGTCGGAGGTGCCCGTGTCCGTCGGCTTGGCCGTGGTGGCTGTGGACACGGCCACGGTTCCGGACGACGAGGGCCCAGAGGCATCGTCGGAGCGGGCGACCAACACCGGGACCAGCGGCCCGGCAACCGCCGCGACCAGGCCGATCACGGCGATCAACAGCCCCGTCCTGGCATGGCTGTTCGTGCTCGGTGTCGCGTTCCGTCCGGACGCGGAGTCATCACTCATCGAGGTCCCCCTCCTCGGAGCAAGCCCTGCGAAGGGCTGAGTCAGGGATAGCACAACGAAGGTGATCGATATACGGATTTTTTCCATGTTGCGTACGAGTGCGAACAGTCGTCGCAAAGAGGGCGCAGAGGGAAAACAGTGCAGCCTCGGGCTCACGTGCCCGACTCGGCGGGAGGGGACGGCGGGACGCCTCAGCCCTCCGCCAGCTCCGCCACCCCCGTCACCCGGTGCAGCGGATACGTGCGCACCTCGTCCGCCGTGTGGTCGTACGCCGTGACGAAGCCGCCCTCGACGCGGATGGGGGCGATGACGCGCTGGCTGGCGGAGCCCTCGGCGTTGACGTAGCCGATCCAGAGGGTGGTGCCGGTGAGGACGGCGGCCTGCATGGTGGCGAGGGTCTCGGCGGAGCCGGTGCGGGGGAGTTCGCCGGTCGGTGAGGGGGTCGTCTTGAGGGGTGTCGTGGAGGCGCGGTCGCCCGCCCTGATCGCGCGGATCGCCGCCGACAGGAGGGTCGTGTCGGGGGTCGGCGGGCCGTCCGGTACCGGTTCCGGAGCCGTGCGGGGCGGGGTGCGGTGGGCATGGGCGCGGGTGATGACGACATCGCCGTCCGCGGACTCGGCGGCCGGCGCGAAGCCCATCGCGCGCAGCCCGTCCAGGAGCGCCGCCGGATCCGCCTGCGCGGCCAGCACAGTGGGCGCCAGGCGGCGCAGCCGCAGGCCCGCCGAGCGTTTGTCCGCGAGGATCTCGCTGAGCACCGCGTCGTCGTCGCAGCGCACATACGCCGAGGCCGCGCCGATCCGCAGATGGCCGTGTCTGCGTGCCACGTCGTCGATCAGATAGGCGAGGGGCTGCGGAACGGGCGTACGGGAGTGCGCGGTGAGGAAGTCGTGCAGATCGGAGGCCGAGCGGCCGGCGTCCAGGGCGCGGCGCACCGAGCCGGGAGTGAAGCGGTACACCGTCGCCCCGCCCTTCGACTCCACGTCGGCGAGCACGTCCAGCACATCGGCCAGCGGCCGTTCCAACGGGCCCGGCGCCACCGCCGTCAGATCCGCCTGCAGCAGGACGTGGTCCAACGGCTCGGGCAGCAGCGGAGCGAGCAGCCGAGCGGCGGCGGCACTCGCCACGGCCTGCTCGGCGGGGGAGAGGGGTTCGGGGAGCGTGGGCGCGCGGTGGTGGACGGGCAGCTTGTCACCGGCATCGGAAGGGGTGTCCTTGGCGGCCGAGCCCTTCGCTGTTGCAGCAGCGCTCCCGGGAGCCGTCCCCTTCGCCGCCCCCAGCAACGCCCGCCCCTGCCCCGACAGGGCCCCCCGCCCCGTCACCCCCAGCAACTCCGCCTCGTCCAGCGCCCAGCGGGCCAGGCGGCTGCGCAGGTCGTCCTCGGACTGCGGCGCCGCACTCCCCGTCCCACGCGGCGGCCGTTCCCACCGCAGCCGGGCCAGCAGAGACTCCGTGGACGGCGAGGTGCCCTCCGGAAGCGCGGCGAGCAGCGTGAGCACCCGGTGCCGTACCTCCGGGGCGGCCGAGCGGTCCAGGCCGGGGCCCAGCGCCGACAGCGTGCGTTCCTTCGCGTCCCGCCCGCCGACCAGCCCGGACGTCCGGGTCGCCGTCAGCCAGGTCTCCGCGAGGTGCGCCCACCGCTGCGCGGCCGGCTGTTGCAGCCACTCGTCGTAGGCCGGGGTCGCCGCATACCGTTCGTCCGCCTCGCCGTCGGACGCCAACAGGCCCGCCGCATAGGCGAGTTCCACCCAGAACGCGGCGACCGGCTCCGCCAGGTCCAGCGCGACGGCGGTCCGCTTCAGGTCGCGGATGCTGAGACCACCGGCCCGCAGCACCGTCGGCCCGCCCTCGTCCCAGTCCTTCAGCAGCTCCTCGACCGTAGCCAGCGCCGTGTACGCCTGCCCGGCCGCCGCCGCGTCCACAACCTGTGGACGGTGCGTCGCCTTCGCCTCCACGGGCGGCGCCACCGGCTCCGTCTCCCGGTGCGCCCGCCCGGCCCGCAGATGCAGCGCCACCTCACGCGGCAGTACGACCGTCCCGGGCGCCGTCGGCAGCAGCAGCCCCCGGTCGATGAGCCAGCGCAGCCGGGCCGCCGGATCGGCCGTCACCTGCCCGTACGGCGGCCCCCAGACCAGCCGGTTCAGCACCTCCAGGGACTCCTCGGGCGCACCGGCCAGCAGCGTCTTCATCCGCCGCCGGGACGTGAACAGCTTGGTGAGCGCGGCCACCGCCGACACCGGGTCGTGCGTGGAGGGCAGGCCCGCCGCCGTCACGAGCTCCTGGATCCGGCCCGGCGACATGCCCGCCGTGGCCTCCGCGACCGTAGGACCGAGCCCGGTCGGCGACGGATGCTGCGGCGCCGGCGCCAGCAGCTCGCGGGCCGTCCGCACCAGCCGCAGCCGGTCGTCCGCTCCCCACACCAGCGCCTGCTCGCGCAGCGCCGCGACGGCGCGCGGCAGCGCGTTCACCACCGCCGGATCACGCGCGTCCCCCGCCATCAGCCCGAGCAGCTCGTCGTACGGTGCCGGGTCCGCGGCCACGGCCAGCGCCTGCGCCGTCTGCAACGTGAAACGGTCCAGCCGCTCCAGCGCCCGCACCACTGAAGCGCGCGTTCCGGCCCTGGTCGCGAGTTGGGTGAGATCGGTGGGCACGGGCGTGATGAGGTCGGGGCGGCTGCGCAGCAGCGCGGCCAGGGAGACGTCGTCCCTGGTTCGGAGTGCCTCCGCGAGCGAACGGGGCGGCGTGGCCGGAGTGCTCATCCGACCCACGGTAGCGGGTGGGTGTGACCGCGGGGGAGCGCGCGGGACGTGAGGTTCCCGGCACCGGGCCCGCTGGCGGTAACGTCTGTCACCACGGGGTATCCAACGCACCCGCCCCGGAGGGGACTTCGTGGGTATCGAGAGCGACCAGGTCGTCTACGAGTATCTGAGCCGCGTCGGTGACGTAGCGCAGCAACGCCAGCTGCCCTCGGTCACCCGCATGCGGCTGGTGTCGGAGCTGCGCAACGAGATCGACCGGCAGCGCGCCGGAGCCACCGCCGACACCCCCGCCGCCGTCCAGCGCATCCTCAAGGGCCTCGGCTCCCCGGACGAGGTCGTCGCCGCGGCCGGCACCGGCGCCGGCGTCCCCCGGGCACCGTCCGCCTCCGTCCCCGTACAGCGCGACCACGAGGACGATCTACGGCCCAAGGGCCTGCGCCGGGTCGTACCGCGCCCGCGCCCCGCCAAGGCCGCGCCCGCCCCGGAACCCGACGCCGCTGCCCCGCCACATCTCGCGAGCGCGGCCGAACTCGGCGACAGCGTGCTGCAGCCCGACTGGTGGCGGACGGAGGGCAACGGCTTCGCGCTCGGCGACAGTGTGCCCGGGTTCACCGGCGGGGTGGAGATCCCGGAACTGCTCAAGCCCCCGCCGCCGAAAGAGCTCCCGAAGACGCTCCAGAAGGAACAGAAGGAACCGGAGCCGGTGGCCGCACCGGTCGTCGAGCAGGCACCGGAAGCCCCCGCCCGCCGGCGCCGGGTGGTCCCCCGTCTCCCCACCGGAGGCTGGTCCAACCCCCTCCTCCTGATCGCCGCCGCGCTGCTCGTCGTGGGCGCCGTACTCGGCAACTGGTTCGCGCTGCTGCTGGGTTGGCTCATCGCCTACGCCTCCAAGCGGCTGACCGACGCCGAGACGAAGGCGGCGGTGATCGGTCTGCCGACGGCGGCCGTCGCGGCCGGGATCGTCTGGCTGTGGGGCCGCAACGACGGCCGCTGGGGCACCCCCATCGCACAGGGCCACATGAACGACGCGATCTCCGAGACCTGGCCGTGGGTGGTGCGCGGCGCGGCCGTGGCGTCGGCACTGTTCCTGGTGTGGCGGTCGCAACGGCAGCGGTAGGGCGATCGAGGGGCCCGGTGGGATCGTGGTGGCGACTGGGCACAATGGCCCATATGACTTCTTACTCCTCGCCCGCTCCGACCGTCGGCTTCGACCTCGACATGACCCTCATCGACTCCCGGCCCGGTATCCACGCCTGCTATCTGGCGCTGGCGGAGCGGACGGGGACGTACATCGACGCCGATCTGGCGATCACCCGGCTCGGGCCGCCGCTCGCCGACGAGTTGATCAACTGGTTCCCGGCGGACGAGGTGCCCGCCATGTCCGACCTGTACCGCGAGATGTACCCGTCGATCGCCATCGCCGCGACCCCCGCGATGCCCGGCGCCCGCGAGGCGATAGCGGCCGTACGCGAGGCCGGCGGGCGGGCGGTCGTCGTCACCGCGAAGTACGAGCCCAACGCGAAGCTGCACCTCGCGCATCTCGGCATCGACGCCGACGCCGTGATCGGCGACCTGTGGGCCGAGCGGAAGGCGGAGGCGCTGCGCGAGGAGGGCGCGAGCGTCTACGTCGGCGACCACGTCGGTGACGTACGCGGAGCCCGCGGCGCCGAGGCGCTGTCGGTCGCGGTCGCGACCGGGCCGTGTGATGCGGAGGAGTTGCGGACGGCCGGTGCGGATGTCGTGCTCGGCGATCTCACCGAGTTCCCGCGATGGCTTTCGGACTACCTCGTGACGCGCGCCTGACGCCGTCCGGCGGCGACGGACTGGAGTACGCCGGCGGCCGCGAGCAGAAATCCGACGCCCATGAGCATGCTCAAGAGGTACATGTACGTCGGAAAAGGCGTCGTGTGGAGCAGCAGCGGTACCACGGTGACGAGTGTGGCCACCGCACCGACGAAGAAGACGATGGCACCGGCACGGATCAGTCGGTCACCGGCCACGGCGGAATTCGTTTGGGTTTTGTCACGCACTCGACCAGGGTAGTTCCCTGCGCACAGGAACAGTCCGGCGACGTCTTGTCACCGGCCTGAAGACCATTAGCCTTGGTACCGGCAGTTCCCCAGCGTTTTCCGAGCAGTTTTCCGACGAGTACGAGGACGAGGACAGACGTGCCCACCGGCAAGGTCAAGTGGTTCAACAGTGAGAAGGGCTTCGGCTTTCTCTCCCGCGACGACGGCGGCGACGTCTTCGTCCATTCCTCGGTACTGCCCGCCGGAGTTGACGCCCTGAAGCCCGGACAGCGCGTGGAGTTCGGGGTCGTCGCCGGTCAGCGCGGCGACCAGGCACTCTCGGTGACGCTGCTCGACCCGACCCCCTCGGTCGCGGCGGCCCAGCGCAAGAAGCCGGACGAACTGGCCTCCATCGTCCAGGATTTGACGACCCTCCTCGAAAACATCACCCCGATGCTGGAGAAGGGCCGCTACCCCGACAAGGCCTCCGGCGGCAAGATCGCGGGCCTGCTCCGCGCGGTGGCGGACCAGTTGGACGTATAGCCGCTACACCGTCTGTTCTACGGGAATTCGAGCGCGTTCGGCCCGAGGGGCGGCACCAGCCCCTCGGCCGCCGCACGCGTCAACAGGCCCCGGACCGAGGCGGCTCCTCCTTCTGCCGTCCTTGCGCCGCTGCGCGCGCTGCGGACGGCTGTGCCGGGCTCTGTCCGGCGGCCGGTGGCGGGGAGTTCAGGGAAATGAGAGCGCGTCGGGACCGAGGGCGGGTACTAGCCCTTCCGCCGCCGCACGCGTCAACAGGCCCCGGACCGCGGCATATCCGTCCTCGCCGAGGTCGGCGGTGAACTCGTTGACGTAGAGGCCGATGTGCTGGTCGGCGACGGACGGGTCCATCTCCTGGGCGTGGGCCATGACGTACGGGCGGGAGGCCTCGGGGTCGTCCCAGGCGGCGCGCACGGACGTCCGGATCGAGTCGGCGAGCAGGTTCAACTGCTCGGCGCCCAGGGACCGTTTGGCGATGATCGCGCCCAGCGGGATCGGCAGCCCGGTGGTCGCCTCCCAGTGCTCGCCCATGTCCGCGAGCTTGTGCAGCCCGTAGTTCTGGTACGTGAAGCGCGCCTCGTGGATGACGAGCCCCGCGTCGACCTTGCCGTCCCGCACGGCCGGCATGATCTCGTGGAACGGCATGACGACGATCTCGCCCACCCCTCCCGGGACCGTGTCCGCCGCCCAGAGCCGGAACAGCAGATACGCGGTCGACCGCTCGCTCGGCACGGCGACCGTACGACCCGTCAGGTCCACGCCGGCGTCCCGGGTGAGGACCAGCGGCCCGCACCCCCGCCCCAGCGCGCCCCCGCAGGGCAGCAGCGCGTACTCGTCGAGAACGTACGGCAGCACGGCGTACGACACCTTCAGCACGTCCAACTCACCGCGCTCGGCCATGCCGTTGGTGATGTCGATGTCCGCGAAGGTCACGTCGAGCCCGGGCGCGCCCGGCACCCGGCCGTGCGCGAGGGCGTCGAAGACGAAGGTGTCGTTCGGGCAGGGGGAGTACGCGATCTGCAAAGTCTCAGCGGTCATGACTGTTCCCAACTCTCCAGTACGGGCGCGCACTTCCCGAATCCCTCGGTCAGGGCGGCGAGCGCGTCGCCGATGCGCCAGGCGGCGCGGTCGCGCGGGCCGACGGGGTTGGAGACCGCGCGCAGTTCCAGGACGGGGACGCCGTGGACGGTGGCCGCCTCGGCCACGCCGAAGCCCTCCATCGCCTCCGCGAGGGCCCGGGGGTGGCGGGCACGGAGCTCCGCGGCGCGGGCGGCCGTACCGGTCACGGTGGACACGGTCAGTACGGTCCCGGGGCGGGCGCCGCTCGCGGTCGCCAGCGCTCGTACGAGTGCGGCCGGCGGACGGTGGGTGACGGTGCCGAAGCCGAGTTCGGTGACCGGGAGGAACCCGTCGGGGGTCTCCGCGCCCAGGTCGGCGACGGTGATCTCGTCGGCGACCACCAGGGAGCCGACGGGCGCCCCGGGCTGGAAACCGCCGCCGATCCCGGCGGAGACGACGAGGTCGTACGGCGTACGGGCGAGGGCGGTCGCGGTGCCGGCGGCAGCGGCGGCCGGGCCCACCCCCACGGCGATGACGTTCCAGGTGGGGCCGGTCAACGCCCGTGCCACCGCGTCCCGTTCGGCCGGGACGGCGGTGGCGACGAGGACGCGTGGGGACGACGTGGTCAGGAGTCCTTCTTGAACTTGAAGGACCAGATGCCCTTGACCGTCTTGTCGCCCTCCTTGATGGAGACGACGGTGGAGTTGCCGGTCGCGCCGTACTGGGTGTTGAAGAACACGCTGCCCGGGATCGTCCGGTAGGTCTTCTTGCTGGAGTCGGTCAGCGGCTGACCGTTCATCAGGATCGTCCAGCCGTTGTCGGCGATCTTCGGGTCGACACCGAAGCGCACGGTCTCGTCCGGGTCGACCGAGATCGACGTGGAGGCCTTCAGGCACTTCGCCAGCTCCGCGGTCTTCACCGCGTCGCCGTCGTTGTAGCAGGTGGCCTCCGTGTGGACCGAGTTCCTCCCGACGGTGATCGTCGAGATCGGCGTCGGCTTGTCGCACGCCGACAGGACGAGCAGTCCGGCGGAAACGGCGCCGGCGGCGGCGACGGCGCGGCGGCGTCGCACAGCGGATTGCATGGTCATGGGGCGAAGGCTATCGGGCCCGTCCAGTACTCCCCCCACGTGGGGTACGGCGTGCCGGACCTGGCACCAAGGGTTAGGCCACTCGCGGGCGCCCGCCCGCTGCGGTGCCGGGTGGTGCGGGTGGGCGGTTTGCGGGTGCCCGGTGTGGTGGCGGGTGGCGTGGACCGGCGACTCGGGGCGTCTGCCGCGGTGCCGGGTGTCGCGTGGCGGGGGCCGGGCGTCTCGCGGATGTCACGGTGTCGCCATGGCGGGTGGTGTGGGTCAGCGGCTTGCGGGTGTCCGGTGCCGTGGCGGGTGGTGCGGGTCGGTGGTTTGCGGCTGCGCGGTGCGGTGCCGGGTGGCGGGGTCAGATGGCTCGCGGGTGTCCGGTGCCGTGGCGAGTTGTGTGGGTCGGTGGTTTGCGTGCCGGGTGGCGGGGCCAGGCGGCTCACGGATGTCCGGTGTCGCCGAGGCGGGTGGTGCGGGTCGGGCGACGTGCGGGCGTCGGCCGTCACTGTGCCGGGGTGGGCGGGCGAGGCGGGGCCGCGGGCGTTCGCCGTTGTGCCGACGGTGGTGCGGGTCGGGCGACGCGTGGGCGTCGGCCGTCGCTGTGCCGGGGTGGGCGGGCCAGGCGGGGCGCGGGCGTTCGTCGTCGTGCCGACGGTGGTGCGGGTCGGGCGACGTGCGGGCGCCGGCCGTCGCCGTGCCAGTGCTGCCGGTCAGGCGACCCGCGGGCGTCCGCCGGTCCCGTGCCGGGCCGAGGCGAGCAGCCCGCGCAGGGTGGTCAGCCAGCCCAGGGCGATGACTCCGGCGGCCAGGGTGAAGCCGAGGGCGCCGTTCAGCGGCATCACGATGCCGATCGCGCCGCCCAGCACCCAGGCCATCTGGAGCATCGTCTCCGAGCGCGCGAACGCCGACGTACGCACCAGTTCGGGCACGTCCCGCTGGATCAGCGCGTCCAGGGACAGCTTGGCCAGCGCCTGGCAGAACCCGGCGGTGGCCGCGAGACAGGCCACCAGGGCCGCGCCGAAGAAGATCGCCGCCGTGATCGCCGCGCCCAGCACGACCGCCATCACCGTCACGATGATGATCTCCGGCGCCCGCTGCCGCAGCCAGGACCCGACCGCCGTACCGAGCGCGTTGCCGACGCCCGCCGAGACGGCGACTATGCCCAGCGACACGGCCGCGCTCTGCCCGGTCATCGGATGCTCGCGCAGCAGGAACGCGAGGAAGAAGGTCAGGAAGCCGGAGAGCCAGCGCAGCGCCGCGTTGGCGCCGAGCGCGTGGGTGACGGCGATGCCGACCGTGCGCAGCCCCGGCCGCTTGACCTCCTTGGGATGCGGGCCGTGCAGATGGTTCTCGTCGGCGGCGAGCAGCGCCGTGTCCTCGCCCTTGGCGGAGTCGACCTTGGGGTCCAGGAAGAAACACAGGACCGTACCCGCGACGAAGATCACGAAGGCGCCGTAGAGCGGCCAGGGATCGCCGATGGCGTGCAGGCCGCCCGCGATCGGCGCGGCGACGCCGGTGGCGAGGAGCCCGGCGAGGGTGACTCTGGAATTCGCCTTCACCAGCGAGATGCGGGGTGGCAGCAGCCGGGGCACCACGGCGCTTCTGACGACGCCGTACGCCTTCGAGGCCACCAGGGCGCCCAGGGCGGCCGGATACAGCTCCAGGCTGCCGCTGGCGACCGCGCCGGAGATGATCAGCGCGAGGAGGGCGCGGGCCAGCATCGCGGCGGCCATCGCGGCGCGGCGCCCGTGCGGAAGCTTGTCGAGAAGGGGCCCGATCACCGGCGCGAGAACGGTGAAGGGCGCCATGGTGATCGCGAGATACAGGGCCACTCGCCCCCGCGCCTCGTCGGTAGGGACGGAGAAGAAAACCGTGGACGCGAGGGCGACAGTGATCATGACATCGCCGGCGCCGTTCACCGCGTGCAGCTCGATCAGCCGGCCGAGGCCCGACTCGCCCGCGCCGTGCGCGTGGGTCGCCTTGCGGATGCCCCGGGCGGTGCCGGTGACGGGGAAGTGCAGGGCACGACCCATCGCGCGGACGGAACCGCCGACCCGGCCCGAACCGCCACCTCGGATGTTCCCCTTGGCTCCACCGACACCGGTGGCACCTTGGGGCGACCTCGCGGCTGCCACCCCGTCATAGTGCCCCGAGAACGGTGCGAGTAGTGCCGTTACCGCACGTATGGCGGCCTGTGGGGGTGGATTCAGTGCCGTTGCACAGGTCTTGGGACGAGGGCCGCACGGGCATCCACAGGCATCCGCAGGTGTCTGGCAGGTCTCTGTTTGATCGCCGCGCACCGCCCAAGGGGCCGTCGGTGTGGGCGCATGGCCCGGGAGCAGGTAGCGTGCGTAGCGCGCCGTGGCGATTGTTCTCGGCCGCGCGCCTCTCGGCCATCCCGCAGAATGGATGGTGTAGGCGCGCCCGAGCGCGATCGGGCGCGGACGTCGACGCGGCCCCTCACCAGTGCCCCCAAGGGCCTGGTACATGTCTTTCAGCCGCTCCGTCCGCTCCCTTCGCCGCAACAGGCGCACCCGTGAGACGGCGTAGGAGAGAAGCGATACCTGTGAGCGCAGCGACCACGCGAAGCCGCACCCCCGACCGCCTGTGCGCCGAGGCCGTCGACCTCGCCCGCGCCGCAGCCGAGGAGGCCGCCGCGCCCGGCGTGGTCGGCGAACACGCGGGCTTCGAATCCGAGGGCGACCGTGTGGTCACGCACTTCTTCGAGTGCAAGGAGTTCGGCTACCGCGGCTGGCGCTGGGCGGTGACGGTCGCGAGGGCGTCCCGCGCGAAGCTGGTGACGCTGGACGAGGTCGTCCTGCTCCCCGGCCCCGACTCCCTCCTGGCCCCCGAATGGGTCCCGTGGAGCGAACGCCTGCGCCCCGGCGACATGGGCCCCGGCGACCTGCTCCCCACGGACGCCGAGGACCTGCGCCTGGAGCCCGGCTACACCGGCGAGGACGAGCCCCCGCCGAACTCGGCCGTCTCCGAGGAGATGGCCGAGTTGGTCGAGGCGGAGGACGCGGAGGTGACGGCAGGCGCACCCTCTGCGCTGCCCGTCGCACCGACCCGGGGCTCGATCGCGGCGGTGGCCGAAGAACTCGGCATCCGCCGAGCCCGAGTCCTCTCCCGCTACGGCCTGCACGTCGCCGCCGACCGCTGGGAGGACGGCTACGGCCCCAAGACCCCCATGGCCCAGGCGGCCCCCGCGGCCTGCGTCAGCTGCGGCTTCCTGGTCGCCATCGGCGGCTCCCTGGGCCAGGCGTTCGGAGTCTGCGCGAACGAATTCTCCCCGGCCGACGGCCACGTGGTCTCCCTCTCCTACGGCTGCGGCGGCCACTCGGAAGCAGCCATCATGCCCAAACCGCCCCAGCCCCCCGCCCCGGTCATCGACGAGACGATGGTCGACCCGTTCCCCCTCCGCCCGTCGGCGGACTCGGGCTCGGTACCGGTGGGCGTGGACGAGGATTCGGCGGAACTGGGGCATTCGTAGGGGTCGGACTCGCGCCCGCTCGCCCCCCGTGCTTGGCTCGCCCGATGAATCTTCTGCTGACGGCGAGCGGGCTGCGCAACGACACCTTGCGGGAAGCGCTCAGGGACATGCTGGGCAAGCCGTTCGGGGAGGCGAACGTCGTGTTCGTGCCCACGGCGTCCCTAGCCGAACCCGGGGACCACACATGGCTGGTCGAGGACATGAACCGGCTGCACGGCCTCGGCTGGCGGGAGTTCGACATCCTGGAGCTCAACGGCCTGCCCCCGCGACTGGTGCTCGACCGCCTGCTCCACGCCGACGTCATCTACGCCGAGGGCGGCAACCACTACCACCTCGCCCGCAGCATCACCGGCAACAACCTGACCGACGGCTTCCTGGAGGCGTTGGAGAGCCGGGTCTACGTAGGCGTGAGCGCCGGCTCGATGATCTTCAGCCGCAACCTCACCGAGCACTCCGCCGACGTCATCGGGGACACCGCCGACCTCCACCTCCTCGGCGCGACGACCGTCGAGCCGCCGTTCGCCCTCTTCGACTGGTACCTCAAGCCCCACCTCTACTCGCCGGACTTCCCCGAGCGCGACGACCCCTGGGCCGACCGCATCACCGAACGCGCGGACTTCCCGATCTACTTCATCGACGACCACACGGCCGTCCGCGTCCGGGACGACGAGGTGGATGTCGTCACCGAAGGCCGCTGGCGCTACCACCCGTAACCCAACAACGGCTGCGGAGCCACGCCCCCGCAGCCGCCGACGAAACGGGAGCGGGTCGTGGCGGTACGGCGCAGCCCGCCGCCGAGCCGGTCCCAACGCCGCCCATTTGGCAACCCACAGAGGGTCGCAACCCGCGGCGGGCTCGCCGTACCGCCACGACCCCGACCCCACCACCGCCCGTGGGCGAAAACCCAGCACCCCCCACCGCGCGGTACCTTCATCGCGACGCCGATGAGGAGAGTGAACGTACGTGAGTAAGTTCGTGCGGCCCGCTGCCGAGGGTGCCGACCCGTTCGGGACCGCCCGTCTGCGGCGTGGGGTGCTCGACGCCTGGGCGACCAGCCCGGCCCGCTTCCGGGAGGACGCCAACGCCGAGGAGGACCTCGTCCTCGGCGGCTACCGCGACCGCCTCGTCGTAGAGCTCGCGCAGAACGCCGCCGACGCCGCCGCCCGCGCAGGCGTCGCCGGCCGCCTCCGGCTGACCCTCCGCGACGGCGTCCTGTGCGCCGCCAACACCGGCGCCCCCCTCGACGCGGCCGGCGTCGAATCGCTCTCCACCCTCCGCGCCTCCGCGAAACGCGACGCGGGCGACAGCGCCGTGGGCCGGTTCGGCGTCGGCTTCGCCGCCGTCGTCGCCGTGACCGACGAACCCGCCCTCGTGGGACGCCACGGCGGTGTCCGCTGGTCCCTCGCCGAGGCCCGCGAACTCGCCGACGAGACCGCCCGCCACAGCCCGGGCCTCGGCACCGAGATCCGCCGCCGGGACGGCCACATCCCCCTCCTCCGCCTCCCGTTCGCGGCTGTCGGCAGCGCCCCCGACTCCTACGACACGGTCGTCATCCTCCCGCTGCGCGACACCGCCGCCGAGGACCTGGCCGAGCGCCTCCTGAACGCCGTGGACGACGCCCTGCTGCTCGCCCTGCCGGGCCTGGTGGAGGTCGTGATCGAGGTCGGGGACCAGGCCCCGCGCAGCCTCACGCGCCGCACGGTCGGCGCCGACACCGTCGTCGACGACAGCCGCGACGGAACCACCCGCTGGCGTACGGCCGACGCGCACGGCGACCTCGCCAAGGAACTCCTCGCCGACCGCCCCGTGGAGGAGCGGCTGCGGCCCCACTGGTCCGTCACCTGGGCCGTCCCCGTCGACGCCGACGGCACCCCGGCCCGCCCCCGCACCAGCCCCGTCGTGCACGCGCCCACGCCCAGCGACGAGCCCCTCGGCGTCCCCGCGCTGCTCATCGCCTCCCTCCCGCTCGACACCACCCGCCGCCACGCCGCCCCCGGTCCGCTGACCGACTTCGTCGTGGAGCGCGCGGCCGACGCCTACGTCGAACTCCTCGCCGCCTGGCGCCCGGTGACCGCCGGCATCATCGACCTCGTGCCCGGCCCGCTGGGCAAGGGCGAGCTGGACGGCACCCTCCGCCAGGCCATCCTGGACCGCCTGCCCCGCACCGCCTTCCTGCCGCCCGCGGTCGAACCCCCCACCGGCGACACGGAGTTGCCCGAGTCGCTACGGCCCCGGGACGCCGAGGTCGTCGAGGGCGCGGGCACCGACACCGTGCGCGTCCTCGCCGAGGTGCTCCCCACCCTCCTCCCCGCCGGCCTCGAACGCCGCGTGGAACTACGGACGTTGGGCGCGGCCCGAGTCCCCCTCACCGACGCGATCGACCGCCTGGCGGGCCTGGAGAAGGCCCCCGACTGGTGGCGCCGGCTCTACGACAGCCTCGCGGGCGTAGACCCCGACCGCCTCTCCGGCCTGCCGGTACCGCTCGCCGACGGGCGTACGACCATCGGCCCCCGGCAGGTCCTCCTCCCCACCCCCGACTCCGCACACGTAGAACCCGAAGTCCTCGCCCGCCTCGGCCTCAAGGTCGCCCACCCGGACGCAGCGCACCCCCTCCTGGAGAAGCTCGGAGCCCTGCCCGCGACCCCGCGCGCGGTCCTCACGACACCCCAGGTACGGGCCGCCGTGGCCGCCTCCCTCGACGACGAGGGCGGCGCCGTGTGGGACGAACCCACCCCGGACGCCGAGGAGTTGGCCGACACGGTGCTCGCCCTGGTCCGGGACGCGGGCCTGGAACCCGGCGACGAACCCTGGCTCGGCGCGCTCGCCCTCCCCGACGAGGAGGGCGAACTGGCGCCCGCGGGCGAACTCGTCCTCCCCGGCAGCCCGTTCGCCCAGGTGATGCGCGAGGACGAACTGGCCTTCGTAGACTCCGAGTTGGCGGACCGCTGGGGCGAACAGCCCCTGGCCGCCTGCGGAGTCCTCGCCACCTTCGCCCTCGTCCGCGCCACCGACGTGGTCCTCGACCCGGACGAACTGGAGCCCCGAGACAGCGACTTCGCGGAACCGGACGACCCCGGCCTGCTGGACTCGGTGGACGTGTGGTCGGAGGACGTCCTCGACCGCTTCCCCGACACCCCCGTCCCGCCCGTGGCCACCGAACTCGTCGCGGTCCGCGACCTGGACCTCGTCGACGACGACCGCTGGCCCCAGGCCCTCGCCCTCCTCGCCCAGCCGCCCCTCCGCGACGCGATCACCCAACAGGTCCGCATCCTGCTCCCCGACGGCTCCTACGAGGTCGTACGGCCCTACACGGCCTGGTGGCTGCGCGGCCACCCGGTGCTCGACGGCCGCCGCCCGGCCGGCCTGCTGGCGTCCGGCGGCGACCCGCTCCTGCGGGGCCTCTACGACGAGGCCGACGCGACGGGCTTCGACGACGAACAGGTACTCCGCGCACTCGGCGTCCGCACCTCGGTCGCCGCCCTCCTCGACGAGCCCGGCGGCGCCGCCGAACTCCTCGACCGCCTCGCCGACCCGGACCGCGAGGTCACCGGCGCCCAACTCCACGCCCTGTACGGTGCGTTGGCCGACCTGGACCCCGAACAGGTCACCCTGCCGGACGACTTGAGGGCGGTCGTCGACGGCGAGGTGACGGTCGTGGACGCGGCGGACGCGGTGGTCGTCGACTCACCCGACCTGCTCCCCTTCACGGCGGGCATCCCCCTCCTCCCCGTACGCCCGTCCCGGGCAGCCGAGCTGGCCGAGCTCTTCCAGGTACGGCGCCTCAGCGAGTCGGTAACGGGCTCCGTGGATTCGGAGGGCACCGAACACGACGTACCGGACTCCGTCCGCGTCCTCCTCGGCCCCCTCACCCCCACGACCTACGTCGAACACGAGGAACTCGTCGTCGACGGCGTGGAGATCGACTGGCGCCGCACCCGCGACGGCGTCCTCCACGCCTCCACCCTGGAAGGCGTAGCCGCCGGCCTCGCCTGGGCGGCGGGCCAGTGGTTCCGACGCTTCGAGGTGGCCGCGCTGCTGGAGGACCCGTCCCGGACGGAGGAGTTGGAGCGCGACCGCTGGTTCGACTGAGCGGGGGCGTGATCTTCACGGACCTCGCGGAAATCTTCCACGAGTCGTACAACCATTCCCTTTCGTCGCAGGTCAGATCTCCTGGGCCAACTGGCTCCACGATCACTTCTGTAACTGGGGAATCCATGCGCATTCGTGCCACCCTCGGCGTCGTCACCGGCGCCCTGGCCCTCTCGGTCCTCGCCGTCCCTGCCGCGCAGGCGGACGAGGTCCAGGGGGACACCACGATCTCGGGCGTCGTGGTGAACGGCGGGAAGGCGGTCGTCGTCGGCGCGACCGCCAAGAAGACCATCACTGTCAGCTTCACCGTGAAGGACGCCTCGGGCGTCGGCTGGGCGCAGGCCATCCTGTACCACGGTTCCGACATCGAGTCCTCCGACACCGGTGCCGTCGCCACCAGCAGCAACCACCGCTCCACCTGCACCGCGGTCAACGCCACGACGTCGACCTGCAAGGCGACCTACAACCTCGAGCCGGGCGCCGAGGTGTTCAACTTCGCGGCCGGTGGCTGGAAGGTCTGGGCGATAGCCACGGGCAAGGACAACGACTACGTCCAGAAGGACAACGCGAAGGGCTTCCAGGTCCAGCGTCTGTCGAAGCTCACGGCCAACGCCGCCCCGGAGCCCGTGAAGAAGGGCAAGACCATCACGGTCACCGGCAAGCTGACCCGCGCGAACTGGGACGCCGGCACGTACTCCGGTTACTCGACCCAGCCGGTCAAGCTCCAGTTCCGCAAGAAGGGCGCCAGCACCTACACCACGGTCAAGACCATCAAGACCAGCTCGACCGGCGCCCTGAAGACCACCGTCAAGGCGACCGTCGACGGCTACTTCCGCTACAGCTTCGCGGGCACCTCGACCACCCCGGCCGTCAACGCCGCCGGTGACTTCGTCGATGTGAAGTAGTTCAGGGCGCGATGACGGAGTCTCCGCACTTCACCACGGGTTCGTAATACCCGTACAAAGTCTCGATCCGCCGTACAACCAGCCCCACCCGTCACGGATCAGATCTTGTGAGCCAACAGGCTCCGCCATCACTTGGGCCCCGGCGCCGACGACGAGCCGTACGGAACGACCACCGCGCCGGGGCCCCCTTTCTCCACTTGGGGAACGCATGCGCATACGCGCCACCGTGGCCGCCGTCTCCGGCGCCCTGGTCCTCTCCGCCTTCGCCGTACCGGCCGCACAGGCCGCCGACGCCACCTCCGGCCGGACCGCGCTCACCTCCGCGACCGCCGACGGCACCGCGTCCGCCGCCGCCACGCTCAACGTCACCTTCTCGAAGTTCAAGGTGAACAACGGCAAGGCCGTCGTGGTCGGTGCCAACACGAAGGTCGCCGTCCCGGTCACCTACACCCTGACCCACGCCGCGAGCCTCGACGTCAGCGAGGACAACTTCGCGAGCGGCCCGTTCATCTACCTCGGCGCCTCGGCGAGCAGCCCGACCAAGCGGATCATCAGCGACGACCCGGGCACCTGCACCGCCGCCTCGACGACCGTCCTGAACTGCAAGGCCACGCTCTACGTCCGCTCGACCGGGACCGCCCTGAAGAACGCCAACGCCGTCACCTGGAAGGCGGGCGGCCTCGCCATCGTCGCCAACGGCGACGAGAAGATCCAGGGCGACATGGGCAACGTCCCGGTCCGCCGCGCCGCCCAGCTCACGGCCGACGCCACCCCGGAGCCGGTCAAGAAGGGCAAGACCATCACGGTCACGGGCAAGCTGTCCCGCGCCAACTGGGAGACCCACAAGAACGCGGGCTACGCCGGCCAGTCGGTGAAGCTCCAGTTCCGCAAGAACGGCTCCAGCACGTACACCACGGTCAAGACCATCAAGACCAGCTCGACCGGCGCTCTGAAGACCACCGTCACGGCGACCGTCGACGGCTATTTCCGCTACAGCTTCGCGGGCACGGCCAGCACCGCGGCGGTCAACGCCACGGGTGACTTCGTCGACGTGAAGTAGCAGCGGGTCGTCGTTCGACTGCGGGTGAGTGGGGGCTGGTCGCGCCCACGCGGCGGAGCCGCAATTAGACACAGCCCCGCGCCCCTAAAGACAGCTGCCGCGCCCCTGCTTCAGGGGCGCGGTCGCTGCTTTCTAAGCCGGCCCCCGCCGATCCACCACCCGCCACACCCCCTCCAGCAAGACCCCCGCCACCCCGGCGATCCCCACCGCGACCCACGGCATGGTCACTCCCACCAGCTTCAACGCGAAGAAGTGCTGGAGCCAGGGCACGATCAGGACGACCACGAACGCCGCCCCCATCGACGCCACCAGGGTGACCCGCCACCACGTGTACGGCCGGGCGATGATCGCCAGCACCCACATGGAGATCAGGAACAACGTCAGGGTCGCCGCACTGGTCTCCGCCCCCAACGACCCCTTCCCCGTGTAGTAGTGACGGGCGATCAGATAGGTCACGAAGGTCGCCGCCCCGGCGATCACCCCACCGGGGATCGAGTACCGCATCACCCGCCGCACGAAGTGGGGTTGCGCCCGCTCCGTGTTGGGCGCGAGGGCGAGGAAGAACGCGGGGACGCCGATCGTCAGCGTCGAGAGCAGCGTCAAGTGCCGTGGCAGGAAGGGGTATTCGACCCGCCAGCACACCACGAGCACCGCCAGCAGCACCGAGTAGACGGTCTTCACCAGGAACAGCGTCGCCACCCGGGTGATGTTCCCGATGACCCGCCGCCCCTCGGCGACGACCGAAGGCAGCGTCGCGAAGCTGTTGTTGAGCAGCACGATCTGGGCGACGGCCCGGGTGGCCTCGGACCCGGAGCCCATGGACACCCCGATGTCGGCGTCCTTGAGGGCGAGTACGTCGTTGACGCCGTCCCCGGTCATCGCGACCGTGTGCCCGCGGGACTGCAACGCCCCCACCATGTCCCGCTTCTGCTGCGGGGTGACCCGCCCGAACACCGTGCCCTCGTCGAGGGACTTCGCCATCTCCCCCTGATCCGAGGGCAGTTGACGGGCGTCCATGACCTGCCCGGTGAGCCCCAGTTTCCCGGCCACCGCGCCGACGGACACCGCGTTGTCCCCGGAGATGACCTTGGCGTGGACGTCCTGCTCGGCGAAGTAGCGCAGCGTCTCCGCCGCGTCGGGCCGCAACCGTTGCTCCAGGACGACGAGCGCGGTCGGCCGGGCGCCCCGCGCCACCTCGGGATCGTCCAGCTCGCCGGCGACCCGGGCCAGCAGCAGCACCCGTAGCCCCTGCTCGTTGAGCCGCCCCGTCTCGGCCAGCGCGGGATCGTCCGCACCCAACAACACGTCCGGCGCCCCGAGCAGCCACGTGCTGGACTCCCCGTCGCCCTCGCTGAAGGACGCCCCGCTGTACTTGCGGGCGGACGAGAACGGCAGCGACTCGACGCACCGCCACTCCTCGCTGTCCGGGTAGGCGGCGATGATCGCCTGCAAGGACGCGTTCGGCCGCGGGTCCGACTCACCGAGCGCGCCGAGGACTTTGCGTACGTACGTTTCATCGGCCCCACCGAGCGGACGCAGCTCGGTGACGTCCATGCCGCCCTCGGTGAGCGTGCCCGTCTTGTCGAGGCAGACCGTGTCGACGCGGGCGAGGCCCTCGATCGCCGGAAGCTCCTGGACGAGGCACTGTTTCCGGCCAAGCCGGATGACGCCGATCGCGAAGGCCACCGAAGTGAGGAGGACGAGCCCTTCCGGGACCATCGGCACGATCCCGCCGACCGTCCGCGCGATCGAGTCCTTGAACCCGTGCTGTTTGACGACGAGTTGGCTGATGACCAGGCCGATCGCGGTCGGGATCATCATCCACGTCACGTACTTGAGGATCGTGGAGATACCGGTCCGCAGCTCGGAGTGGACGAGCGTGAACCGCGAGGCCTCTTCGGCGAGTTGGGCGGCGTAGGCCTCACGCCCCACCTTCGTAGCCTCGAACGCGCCACCGCCGGCCACGACGAAGCTGCCCGACATCACCTGGTCCCCGGGCCGCTTGACGACCGGATCCGCCTCGCCGGTGAGCAGCGACTCGTCGATCTCCAGGCCGTCGGCCTCGACGCACTCCCCGTCGACCACGACCTTGTCCCCGGGCCCGATCTCGATGAGATCCCCGAGCACGATCTCGGAGGTGCTCACCGCCACCGCGGCCCCGTCCCGCCGTACCGTCGGCTTCGCCTCGCCGATCACCGCGAGGGAGTCGAGGGTCTGCTTCGCCCGCCACTCCTGGATGATCCCGATCCCGGTGTTGGCGAGGATCACGTACCCGAACAGGCTGTCCTGCAAGGGCGCGACGAACAGCATGATCAGCCAGAGCACACCGATGATCGCGTTGAACCGGGTGAAGACGTTGGCGCGCACGATCTCGCCGAGGGACCGGCTGCTGCGTACCGGGACGTCGTTGACCTCCCCGCGCGCCACCCGCTCGGCGACCTCGGCGGTGCTGAGTCCATGGGCCCGCCGTGCCGGGACGGGCACGGGGTGCACCGGGTCGAGTTCGGCGCCCGCGTCGGTGTGCGTCATGCATTCGACGGTACGTGCGGATTTACGGCTTCACCCGCCGAGTGCCCGGAAGATCCGACCAGGGGAGGACGGCGGGCGGGGCGGAGTGATGCCGTGGTTGTAGAGGAGTGTCCTTACTCGGCAGCAGCCGCCGCGGAGTCCTCCGCCGCGCGCTTGAGCGCCGCGTCCCGCCCCCGGACGTACCAGATGCCGATCAGCCCGAGCCCGGCCCCGGCCAGGCAGGTCCACAGCCACCACAGATGGCCGTGGTCGTCGAACCAGCCGTAGAACGGGAGCTGTACCAGGAAGAGGACGAACCAGAGGATCGTGCCGCCGATGATGGTCGGGACGATCGGGCCCTCCAGGGGCTCCGGTGCCTCGTGTGTCGGTGTCCACTTCGCCATGCCCACAGCTTACGAGGCGACACAAGGCGCCCGAATGCACGCGTGGTCTACGCGCGGAGATAGCGCCTGACGTCTTCATATGTTCATACTGAAACGGTTTCCGTCTGTCCACTTCTGCTCGTAGGAACATCCAATGCAGACCGCCCTCGACCGCTACTTCAAGATCTCCGAACGGGGCAGCAGCCTCCCCCGAGAGATCCGGGGCGGGTTCGCCACCTTCTTCGCGATGGCGTACATCATCGTGCTGAACCCGATCATCCTCGGCAGCGCGAAGGACATGTACGGGCACCACCTCGACAACGGCCAGCTGGTCACCGCCACCGCCGTCACGGCCGCGTTCACCACCCTCCTCATGGGTGTCATCGGCAACGTCCCGATCGCGCTGGCCGCCGGACTCGGCGTGAACTCCGTCGTCGCCCTCCAGCTCGCGCCCCGCATGACGTGGCCGGACGCGATGGGCATGGTCGTGCTGGCCGGCCTGGTCGTGATGCTGCTGGTCGCCACCGGGCTGCGCGAGCGCGTCATGAACGCGGTGCCCTACGGCCTGCGCAAGGCGATCTCGATCGGTATCGGCCTGTTCATCATGCTGATCGGGCTCGTGGACTCCGGGTTCATCTCCCGCATCCCGGACGCCGCCCAGACCACCGTCCCGCTCCAGCTCGGCGCCGACGGTCACCTCAACGGCTGGCCGGTGCTGATCTTCATCCTCGGCGTGCTGCTCACGCTCGGGCTGATCGTCCGCAAGGTGTCCGGCGCGATCCTGATCTCGATCGTCACGATGACCGTCCTCGCGGTGATCGTGAACGCGGTCGCGACGATCCCCTCCTGGGGCCTGACCACCCCGAAGTGGCCCGGAAACCCGGTCGCCACCCCGGACTTCGGCCTGATCGGCAAGTTCAGCCTGTTCGGCGGCTTCTCCAAGGTCGGCGTGCTGACCGGTGTCCTCTTCGTCTTCACGGTCCTGCTGTCGTGCTTCTTCGACGCGATGGGCACGATCATGGGCATCAGCGACGAGGCGAAGCTGACCGACGGCGAGGGCAACATGCCCGGCATCAACAAGGTCCTCTTCGTCGACGGCATCGCGGTCGCGGCCGGCGGCGCCAGCTCCTCCTCTGCCACCACCTGCTTCGTGGAGTCCACGGCCGGTGTCGGCGAGGGCGCCCGCACCGGCTTCGCGAACGTCGTCACGGGCGCCCTCTTCGCCGTGGCGCTGTTCCTCACGCCCATCGCCACGATGGTCCCCTCCCAGGCGGCCACCCCGGCCCTGCTCGCGGTGGGCTTCCTGATCCTGGCGGGCTCCGTCAAGGAGATCGACTGGGCCGACTACACGATCGCGATCCCGGCCTTCATCACGATGGTGATGATGCCGTTCACCTACTCGATCACCAACGGCATCGGCATGGGCTTCATCACCTTCGTGGTGCTGCGCCTGGTGGCGGGCCGGGGCCGGGAGGTCCCGGCGCCGATGTACGTCGTGGCGGCCGTGTTCGGCTTCTACTACCTGATGCCGGCCCTGGGCCTGACGTAAGGTCCAGGGCCGGCCGGCTCAGGAGACGAAGTCGCTCTTGTAGAACACGCTGGCGTCCAGGGTGTCCGGATCCCCGCTGGTCTTCGACGAGAAGCCGAAGGCCAGCCGGGGCGCCCCGGAGACCAGCCAGATCGCCGCGCCCTGGGGTTCGCGCCCCGGCAGGGAGGCACCCGCGGTGGTCTCGAACTTGTCGTAGTACGAGCCGCCGGTGTCGTTCAGGTCGAGCGTGACCAGGTACGAGGGGCCGCCGGGGCCGCCGTAGAGGAGATAGGCGTACTGCCCGCACAGGGTGATGCCCTGGAACAGGTCGGCGGCGGTGAGACCGAGCTCGTCGTTGTTGGGGATGGCCCGCTCGACGAGCCGGTAGCCGTCGCTCAGGCGTCCGGCGACGGCGTCCGCCATGTCGAAGACGACCAGGCGCCACACCCGGGAGGCGGAGTCGCTGGTCGCGTAGCGGATCAGCAGCCGGTTCGTGTACGGGTCGATCGCGGGCCGGGGCAGTTTGACGAAGCTGGAGATGGTCGGCGTGCGGTCGTAGATCGAGGAGGCGCCGGACTCCAGGGTCAGTCCGTCGCCGAACCGGAAGCGGGACAGCTTCTCGCCCGCTCCGTTGTCGTCGGAGTCGCTGCCCTCGATCCACAGGTAGGGCACATTGCCCGCACCCATCGGCTCGACGCCCATCGAGGAGCCGTGGCCGAACCCGTGCAGAGCCATCGTGCCGAGCACGTTCCCCGAGAGGTCGGTCTGCGAGATCCACAGGTCGCCGTTGTGCCCGGCGCTGTCGCCGATGCGGTGCTGGGCGAAGTAGACGCGGTCGTTGACGTTGTCGAAGGCGAAGGACTGCATCGCCCAGTACGGCTGGTGGAGAGTGGCCCGCCAGATCGGGTTGCCGCCGCTGCCGGACAGCGAGAAGTGTTTCGAGGCCGCCACGGAGGCCTCGGCCGTGCCCGCCGCCAGCAGCGGCGCCGCCGTGCCGACCACGGCCGCACCGGCGATCCCGGCTCCGCCCCGCAGGATCTGGCGTCTGTTCGGCCCCCGCCGGTCTCTTCCGGATGTCCCGTCGATCATGGGTCACAACCCCCCCAGCTACGGCCGGGCCGGTGCCCGGCATGGAGGATCTACCTTATGTTTAACGGGAGTTGACGTCGCGCCGTTTCCGTCAGGTACGGCCGTAGAACTTCTCGGTCTCCTCCACGGCGGTCTGGAACCGCTCGTCGAAGTCGTCCCGGATGAGCGTCTGGACCACATAGTCCTGGACGCTCATTCCCCGTTTCGCCGCATGGTGCCGGAGCCGCTCGAGCAGCTCCCCGTCTATCCGCAGGCTGAGCACACTGGTCCCCATACAGACGAGGGTCCGGGGCGGCTCCGGCCACCGTGTCACGTTCCGCTCCCGGATCACTCATATGGGTGACGGAAGGGTTCAGTGGCCAGGGTCACGGGCATCTCGGCGTGTCGCATCGCATTCGGTTGGTCTTTAGCGAGAGTAATGAGTTACGCTAAAGAACATGCCGGACCTTACCCATGGCGACGACGCTGCCGCCGTGAACTCCCTGCGCTCAGCCGTGATGCGGTTGTCCCGTCGACTCAAGCACCAGCGGGTCGACGAGTCACTGAGCCCCACCGAGATGTCGGTGCTGGGCACTCTGTCCAACTGCGGCAGCGCGACCCCTGGCGAGCTCGCTCGCAAGGAGCATGTGCAGCCGCCCTCGATGACCCGCATCGTCGCGCTGCTCGAAGCCAAGGGGCTGGTGCAGCTGGAGCCGCACCCCGAGGACCGGCGCCAGAAGGTCGTCACCAAGACCCCCCAGGCCGAGGCGATGCTCGAAGAGAGCCGCCGCAAGCGCAACGCGTTCCTGGCCGGCCTGGTCGACGGCCTCGACGAGGACGAGTGGGCGAAGATCGTCGCCGCCGCCCCCGTACTGGAGAAACTCGCACACCTGTAACCGCTCTATGTAGGAGGCGACCTTTTGAGTTCGGGACCCGGAGCAGACTCCGCCCCCGCGCCAGCCACCCCCGACTCCCCGCCCGCACCCCCAGGCAAGTCCTCCAAGTCCTCGATGTTCAGCTCGCTGAGGATCCGGAACTACCGCCTCTTCTTCATCGGCCAGGTCGTCTCCAACACCGGCACCTGGATGCAGCGCATCGCCCAGGACTGGCTGGTCCTCAGCCTCACCGGCTCCTCCGCCGCCGTGGGCATCACGACCGCCCTGCAGTTCCTGCCGATGCTCCTCTTCGGGCTCTACGGCGGTGTCCTCGTCGACCGGCTGCCCAAGCGCCCCACCCTCCTCGTCACGCAGTCCGCGATGGCCCTCACCGGTCTCGCCCTCGCCTTCCTCACGATCTCCGGACACGTCCAGGTCTGGCACGTCTACGTCGCCGCCTTCGCCGTCGGCCTCGCCACGGTCGTCGACAACCCGGCCCGCCAGTCCTTCGTCTCCGAGATGGTCGGCCCCGAGCAGCTGCAGAACGCGGTCAGCCTCAACTCGGCGAACTTCCAGTCCGCCCGCCTGGTCGGCCCCGCCGTCGCGGGCGTCCTGATCACCGGCGTCGGCACCGGCTGGGCGTTCCTCTTCAACGGCCTGTCCTTCGTCGCCCCCCTGGCCAGCCTGCTGCTCATGCGGGGCCGCGACCTGAAGGCCGTACAGCGCGCCCCGCGCGGCAAGGGCCAGCTCCGCGAGGGCCTGCACTACGTCGCCGGCCGCCCCGACCTGATCTGGCCGATCGTCCTCGTCGGCTTCATCGGCACCTTCGGCTTCAACTTCCCGGTGTGGCTGTCCGCCTACGCCGACGACATCTTCCACGCGGGCGCCGGCGCCTACAGCCTCTTCAACACCCTCATGGCGGTCGGCTCCCTGGTCGGCGCCCTGCTCGCCGCCCGCCGCGGCACCACCCGTCTCCGCGTCCTGATCGCGGCGGCGGCGGCCTTCGGCCTGCTGGAGATCGTGGCCGCGGTGGCCCCCTCCTACTGGCTGTTCGCCCTGCTCATGGTCCCGATCGGCATCGCGGGACTGACCGTCAACGTCACGGCCAACACCGCCGTCCAGATGGGCACCGACCCGGCCATGCGCGGCCGGGTCATGGCCCTGTTCATGATGGTCTTCATGGGCGGTACGCCGGTGGGCGCACCGATCGTCGGCTGGATCACGGACGCCTACGGACCCCGCGTGAGCTTCGCGCTCGGCGGTGTCATCGCGGCCCTGGCCGCCGCCACGATCGGCCTGGTCCTGGCCCGCATCGGCGACCTGCGCCTGTCCGTCGGCTGGAACCACGGCCACCCGAGCGTGGCCTTCGTCCCGAGAGACCGGGAGCAACTGACCGCGGCGGCATGACACTTGGGGCAGGTGCTACACCCTCCGGGCCAGCACCTGCCCCGGCCAGTCGTTCTCACCGACGACGAACGCCTCCGTCGCGGTGAACCCGTTGGCCTCGTAGTAGGCGACGAGCTTGCGGTCGTCCCCCGCGTAACAGTCCACCCGCAGCAGCGAGATCCCGGCCTCCCGGGTCACCTCCGCCGCGTGCGCGAGCAGCGCGCTGCCGACGCCGTACCCCTTGAACCGGCGGTCGGAGGCCAGCAGATGCACATACCGCTCGGGCTCGTCGACGCCTTCGACGTACGACCCGGGGGAGTCGGTGAGGGTGAGCGTGCCGGCGGGCACACCGTCCACCTCGGCGACGAACGGCGACCCCTCCGCCACATACCGCTCCACCATCGCCACGGCCTTCGGATTCTCCGACCACGGCGTAGTGCCCCACTGCCCGGTCCGCCCCTGCGCGGCGAGCCACGCCACCGCGCTGTCGAACATGCCGAGTATCGCGGGGATGTCGCCGGTCCCGCCGTCCCTGATGGTGATCTCCCGGTTCGTCGTCATGCAGGCAGGCTAGGTGACCGCTCTCATCCGCTCCAGAGTGAGTCGGAAGGCGGTCGGGGCGACCTTCAGGGGCCCGCCGGACGGGTAGTCGAACTCAGTTCGGGCCCCCCGGCGGTCGCCGCCTCGTTCACCCTCTCCCGCCGCGCGTCCCCGAGCTGGGCCACGGCCTCCAACGCCCCCTGGTACCGGGCCTGATCGGCACCGGTCACCGGCTGCTGGGTGTTGACGCTCTCCCTGATCTCGGTGAACTGCCGCCACGCGCCGGGGTCGTCCCGCTGCTCGCCCGGCAGCGGCCACTCCATGTGGATCACCGTGCGGGTGTACTGCTCGGCCGGCGCGCCGAGCCGCCCCCGGTCGGGCTGCGGGAGCGTCCGGCTGTACCAGGCGATCTGCAGCAGCGCGTTCGTCTCCGTGTACGTGTTCTCGTGGGCCCGCGACCGGGCGTCCCACACCCCCACGACGACCATCGCCAGTACGACGGCGTAGACCACCCCGACCTGCGCGTACACGAACCCGAGGACGTCGTTGTTCGGTTTCCGTCCGGCGAGCGGCACCGCGCGGGAGACGGCCGGCAGCAGCCCCGCGGCGGCGGCCGACCCGGCCAGGAGCGGCACGATTCCGAGCACCGGCATCTGGACGGTCCCCCCGGTCGACGGCGCGTACCTCCATCGTGGGGGACGCTGGCCGGGTGATCCGTTCCCTGGAAGGGTGACGCCATGAGACTCTTCGCGGCGCTGTTGCCACCAGAGCGTGTGCTGGCCGAACTCGGGGCGGTCGTCGACGAGTTGAGGCAGCTGCCGGACGCGGACACGCTCCGCTGGACGGGCCGCCCGGGCTGGCACTTCACCCTTGCCTTCTACGGCGAGGTCGACGAGGACGTCGTACCCGAACTGTCGGCCCGGCTGGAGCGCGCGGCGCGGCGGACCGAGCCGTTCGGGCTGGCCGTGCGCGGGGGCGGGCAGTTCGGGCAGGGGCGGGCCCTGTGGGCCGGGGCGGAGGGGGACCTCGCGGCCCTGCGGCTGCTGGCGGACCGCTGCGAGGCGGCGGCGCGGAAGGCGGGCGTGGAGATGGGAGACCACCGGCGCTACCGCGCCCACCTCACCCTGGCCCGCAGCCGGGACGCGGTGGACGTACGGCCGTACCTCGACCGCCTCGACGACTTCGCGGGCCGGCGGTGGACGGTGGACGAACTGGCGCTTGTCCGGAGCAACCTGCCGAGGTCGGGTGTTCCGGGGGAGCAGCCCCGGTACGAGGCGGTCGCCCGCTGGGCGCTGGGGGCGGGCGGTTAGGCTCGGGTACGTGGACCCGAAATTCCGGAACCGGATCATGGCCGGTGTGCTTGTGCTGTTGTTCGTTGTGGTTGGGCTTGCGGCGGCGCTTGGTAAGTGAGGAACGGGGAACTGCGGGTCGTTTTTCGGCTGCGGGCCGGATGTGGCCGGCCGCGCAGTTCCCCGCGCCCCTGAAAGAAGGGGCGTTTGCCCTTACGGCGTTTACCAGGCGAAGGCCTCGGGGGAGGGCCCCGGACCCGGGAAGATCTCATCCAGCGAGGTCAGAAGCTCCTCGCTCAGTTCGAGCTCTACGGCCCTCAGCGCGGACTCCAGTTGCTCGGCCGTGCGCGGGCCGACGATCGGGCCGGTGACGCCGGGGCGGGTGAGGAGCCAGGCCAGGGCCGCCTCTCCGGGCTCGATGCCATGCTTGTCGAGGAGGTCCTCGTAGGCCTGGATCTGGGCGCGTGAGGCCGGGTTGGCGAGGGTGTCCGCGGCCCGGCCGCTCGCCCGGCGGCCGCCCGAGATCTCCTTCTTGATGACCCCGCCCAGCAGCCCGCCCTGGAGCGGTGACCAGGGGATGACCCCGAGGCCGTACTCCTGCGCGGCCGGGATGACCTCCATCTCGGCGCGGCGCTCGGCGAGGTTGTAGAGGCACTGCTCGCTGACGAGCCCGATGGTGCCGCCGCGGCGCGCGGCGATCTCGTTGGCCTGGGCGATCTTGTAACCGGGGAAGTTCGAGGAACCGACGTAGAGGATCTTGCCCTGCTGGATCAGGGTGTCGATCGCCTGCCAGATCTCCTCGAAGGGGGTGGCGCGGTCGATGTGGTGGAACTGGTAGACGTCGATGTAGTCCGTCTGCAGCCGCTTGAGGCTGGCGTCCACGGCGCGCCGGATGTTCACGGCGGAGAGCTTGTCGTGGTTGGGCCAGGCGTCGCCGTCGGCGGCCATGTTGCCGTAGACCTTGGTGGCGAGGACCGTCTTGTCGCGGTGGTCGGGGCTCTTGGCGAACCAGTTGCCGATGATCTCCTCGGTGCGCCCCTTGTTCTCACCCCACCCGTACACATTGGCGGTGTCGAAGAAGTTGATACCGGCGTCCAGCGCCGCGTCCATGATCGCGTGACTGTCCGCCTCGTCGGTCTGCGGACCGAAGTTCATCGTCCCGAGGACGAGCCGGCTGACCTTGAGACCTGTGCGTCCGAGCTGCGTGTACTTCATGAGTACTTAGCCAACGACTTCGAGTGCGCTCGATGCAAGGGGAATCAGTCGCGGGGGAAGTCGGCGGTGGCGAGGGTGAGGCCGACCACGGTGTCGGTGAGATCCATGTCGTCCCCGAACGCCACCTTCGTCTCGGTCGCGTAGTCGTCGCCCTTGGGGTGGGTGTGGATGTGGCAGCGGCCCTGGTAGGGGTCGGCGATGACGTAGACCGGGACTTCGGCGAGGGCGTACGCGGCCTTCTTCGGACCGTAGTCGTTGGCGGCGGTGCCCTTGGAGATGACCTCGGCGACGAACTCGACGTCCTGATGCCGCCAACGGCCTTCGGCTGTCTTCTGGGCGCCGTCGCGCAACTTCGCGACGTCGGGGCAGAAGCCATTGAGATGACCGGGGAAGTCGATACGCACGTCGGAGAAGACCTTCGCATCCATACCGAACGTGTCGTCCAGCGCCCGCACGATCCTGCGGATGATCTCCCAGTGGGTGGCCTCCTGTGGTGACATGGCGATGACCCCTTCGACGATCTCGACCTTGTAGCCCTCGGGGACAGGCATGCCCTCAAGACGCTCGAACAGGGCATCAAGGCTGGTCATCATGGTGCTCCTCCCCGGCTGCCCGTCGTTCAGGTGCTGCCGCGCGGTACAACGACGTCCGCCGTGACCGCGATACGCGCCGATCAAGCCATCGACCGCCGTAATTCGGTTGTCGCCCCCGACCTCCACCCCCGACCCTGCTTCTCGTGACCCACCCCCCGGACACGGACACCTACTTCATCTGCGCCACCCCCCGAACCGGCAGTTCCCTCCTCCTCGGCCTGCTCGACTCCACCGGAGTCGCCGGCCACCCCCAGGCCTACTTCCGGTCGCCGGACGAGGTGGCGTGGGCCGAGCGCTGGGGAGTCGCGCACACCCCCCAACACGTCCTGGACTACGGCGACTTCGTGCGGGCCGCGCTCGCGGCCGGGCGGACCGGCAACGGGGTCTTCGGGGCCAAGCTCATGTGGGGGACGCACGCCGAACTCACAACTCGGCTCGCTCGCCTGCACCCTGATCTCACCGGGGACGAACTAGGCTTGCTGGAGCGGGAGTTCGGGACGCGGATCCGGTTCGGGCAGCTGCGCCGGGACGACGTACTCGCGCAGGCCGTGTCATGGCTGCGCGCCGAGCAGACCGGTGTCTGGTTCATCGGCGGGAAGGGCGAGATCGGCGGAGGCAGGGCAACCCCCGCCGGCGGTCGGCCGGTCTACGACCGCGACGCCATCGCCCGCACCCTGCGGACGATCGAGGAGCACAACGCCGGCTGGGAGCGGTGGTTCGAGGGCCACGGCATCGAGCCGTACCGCATCCGCTACGAAGACCTCTCCGCCGAGCCGGAAGCCGTCACCCTCCGCCTCCTCGACCATCTCGGTCTCGCGCTGGCCGCCGGAGGCCGCGTCACCCCCAGTCATCAGCGCCAGGCCGACCGCCTCAACGAGGAGTGGGCCGACCGGTACCGGCTGCGGCCCCCTGGCGTCTGATCGTCGGGTGCGGTGGACGAGGTGTCCGAGCCGTCCTCGTCGTACTCCCCGCCCAAGCCCCACGCCTGGTGCATCGCCCCCGCGAACGCCCCCGCGATCCGGTGCTCGCCGGAGGCGTTCGGGTGGGTGCCGTCGTAGGTGTCGTGGTTGATGTCGTACGACTCCGGGAGGGAGGCCAGGAGGATCGGGGACCGCGGGTCGTCGAGGTCGGCGACCGCCTTGGCCTGGAGTTCGTTGAAGAGGGTGACCTCGGCGGCGAAGGGGGCGTCCGTCTGGGCGCGGACGTTCGGGATGACCGGGAGGAAGACCATGCGGACGGAGGGCCTCGCGGCGCGGGCCTCGGCCACGAAGGACCGGACGTTCTCCGCCGTCTGGGTCGCGTTCGTGTAGAAGCCCAGGTCGATCAGGCCGAGGGAGACCAGCAGCACGTCCGCCCGGTGCGCGCGGACCGCCTCGCCGATGAGCGGGGCCATGTGCAGCCAGCCCTCGCCCCACCCGGCGAGGTGGAAGTGCGGGAAGCCGGGGTCGGCGTACTCGTACGACGTGGGTGTGTCCGTCGCCTTGTCGTACAGCGTCTCGCGCGGGCCGACCACGGCGAACGGGCCGCCGTAGGTCGCGCGCAGGTGCTGCCAGATCCGGTAGCGCCATGTGTGTTCGCCCGCGCTCCCGATCGTCATGGAGTCGCCTACGGGCATGAACCTGAGCATCCGCTCATGATGGACGATCAGTGGCCGATCGCTGGAGCCGGTGGGGTGTGAGGCCTGCCACGATGGCAGGCTTGGGGGCATGCGTCGCTTCCTCGCGTTCCTCGGCGCCGGCTTTCTCGTCGGCGCGCTCGCCCTGCCCGCAGCTGCCGCCGACGGTGACGGCAAGGGCGACAAGGGGTTCACGATCACCGACTCCCGGATCACCGAGTCCAGCGGGCTCGCCGCCTCGCACCTCCACCCCGGCATCTACTGGACGCACAACGACAGCAACGACGGCCCGTACATCTACGCCGTCGACAGCGGCACCGGCAAGACGGTCGCCACCGTCACCTTCAGCGGAGTCGGCAAGCCGCGTGACGTCGAGGCCATCTCCATCGGGCCGGACAACCAGATCTACGTCGGCGACATCGGCGACAACCTCGACGGGACCTGGGCCTACGTCTGGATCTACAAGCTGCCCGAGCCGAAGGTGCTCAAGGACCAGACGATCCGGGCCACGCAGTACGTCGTGAAGTACTCGGACGGGGCACGCAACGCCGAATCGCTGGTCGTGCATCCCAAGACCGGGCGCGTCTACATCATCGACAAGAAGGAGGACGGCGGGCATCTCTTCGAGGGCCCGGCCAAGCTCTCCTCCTCCGGCACCAACTACTTCAAGCCCATCGCCTCCGTCGACCTCTGGGCCACCGACGCCGCCTTCTCCCCCAACGGCCAACAGCTCGCCGTACGCGGCTACTTCGGCGGTATCTACTACGACTGGAACGGCGGCAGGATCAAGCGCAAGGGGCGTCTCGACGTGCCCTTGCAGGGGCAGGGGGAGTCCGTCAGCTACTCCGCCGACGGGACCAAGCTGATGTACGGCAGCGAGGGCACCGACAGCCCGGTGCAGGCCGAGGACGCGCCCGACGGAGCCTCGTCCGCGTCCAAGTCCCCCTCGGAGGGCGGCAGTTCGGCGAGCGGCGACGACGGGGGCAGTAGCTCGGGGAAGAACCTGAAGGTGGGCGCCGTCGCCGTCCTGATCGTCTTCGGAGCCGTGATCGGGCTGCGGAGACTCACCCGCCGCAACTGAACTCTCGGTTCCCGCCCCGCTGTTGGACCAGGACCTCGAGCCCGTCCAGGATGCGGCCCAGTCCGAACTCGAAGTGGTCGAAGCCGACGGTGAAGGTGTCGGGGGAGAGGGAGGCGAGGGTCGGGTAGGCGCCGGTGGCCATGGCCTTCTCCAGGGAAGGGACCTGGGCGCCGTAGAACTCCGCGTCGGTCAGGCCGGTGGAGCGGGCCGCCTCCTCCTGGTGGACCTGGGTGCGGGCGGCGCCGACGACGTAGCCGTCGATCATGACGACCGTCGAGACGAGTTCCGGGTCGGTCAGGCCCATCGGGCGGATGCGGCCGAGCAGGTGCTCCAGGGTGGCGAGGGCGCGCGGGCCGAGCAGCGGGCGGGACTGGTTGACGCGCAGCAGCCAGGGGTGGCGGCGGTGGACGGCGAGCGCGTCGCGGGCGGCTGTCTCCAGGGCGGCGCGCCAACCGGCGGCGGTGGCTTGGGTGTTGGGCCGGTCCGGGAAGCGGACGCGGTCCAGCATCAGGTCGAGGAGTTCGGCCTTCCCGGGGACGTACCGGTACAGCGACATCGCGCCCGTGCCCAGGTCGGTGGCCACCCGCCGCATGGAGACCGCGTCGAGCCCCTCCTCGTCCGCGATGCGGATGGCCGCGTCCACGATCCGGTCGACGCTCAGGCCCGGCTTCGGGCCGCGGCTGGGGCGGGGGCCGGTGTCCCACAGCAGTTCGAGGGTGCGGCCGATGTCACCGCTGCCGCTGGATTCCTGACCGCCGCTCGCCGGCCTGCTCGTCATGGGGGGAGTCTAGGTCCGCAGCGAAAACCGAGTACACCGTACGCACCATCGGATACGGTGCACTCAGTTCGGGAGGGAGGCAACCATGAGCAGCGACGGATACGTCGTGCAGGCCGAAGGGCTGGAGAAGCGCTACGGCGACAAGCGCGCCCTCGACGGCTTCGACCTCGCTGTCCGCGAGGGCACCGTGCACGGCCTGCTCGGCCCGAACGGCGCCGGCAAGACCACCGCCGTACGCATCCTCTCCACGCTCGTCCGGCTCGACGGCGGCAGCGCGACCGTCGCCGGACTCGACGTGGCCCGGCAGCCGCGCCAGGTGCGTTCGCGCATCGGCCTCACCGGCCAGTACGCGGCGATCGACGAGATCCTCACCGGGCGGCAGAACCTGGAGATGTTCGGCCGCCTCTTCCATCTCGGGCGCAGACGGGCCAAGTTGAGGGCGACCCAACTCCTGCGCCAGTTTGACCTGGAGGCCGCTGCGGACAAGGGCGCGGGCGGCTACAGCGGTGGCATGCGGCGACGGCTGGACCTGGCCGCGTCGATGATCCTCGCCCCGGCCGTCCTCTTCCTCGACGAACCCACCACCGGCCTCGACCCACGCAGCCGGGGCGAAGTCTGGGAAGCCGTAAGGGAGTTGGTGGCGGACGGCACCACCGTCCTCCTCACCACCCAGTACCTGGAGGAGGCCGACCGGCTGGCCTCCCGCATCACCGTCATCGACCACGGCCGGGCCATCGCCGACGACACCCTCGACGGCCTGAAGAACCGCGTCGGCGGCGACCGCGTCGAGGTCGTGGTCCGCGAACCCGCCCACATCCCCTACGCGTTGCAGGCCGTCGCCCGGGTCGCCCACGGCGGCGAACCGGAGGCCGACATCGCGGAGCTGCGCGTCCACGCGCCCGTCGCCGACCGGGTGGGCTCGCTCACCGAAGTGGCCCGGTTCCTCCAGCACTACGGCATCCCGGTCGAGGACATCGGCCTGCGCCGCCCGAGCCTGGACGACGTGTTCCTACGGCTGACGGGCCGCCGTACCGAGGAGGAACCGGCGCCGGAACCGGAACCGGAGACCGAGGGGGCGGCGGTATGAGCAGTGCCTCGACGGCGGACGGCACCGGGCGGACGTACCGCAGACGCCCCCAGCACGGCCGCCTCTTCTGGACGGTCGCCGACTGCTGGAACGTCGTGCGGCGCGGCCTGACCCACTACCGGCGCCAACCGGTCAGCATCCTCTGGCAGTTGGGCTTCCCGATCCTGTCCGTGCTGCTGTACGGGTACGTCTTCGGCAAGGCCATCCAGGTGCCGGGCGGCGGCGACTACAAGGCGTTCCTGATGCCGGGGATGTTCGTGATGACCGTCGCCATGGGCTTCGTCTCCACGGCGACGATTTTTGTCAACGACTCCAAGAAGGGTGTCATCGACCGGTTCCGCTCCATGCCGATGGCGCCGTCCGCGGTGGTCGCGGGCCGGGGCGCGACCGATCTCATCGTCTCCTGCGCCGAGTTGGGCATCATGATGGCCACGGCGTACGGCATGGGCTGGCGCCCGGAGTTCGGCACGGGCCCGCTCTTCGGCTACGGCCTCGGCTTCGTGAAGGCGGTCGTCCTCCTCCTCTCCCTGCGCTTCGCGCTGATCTGGGTGGGCGTCTGGCTGGGGTTGCTGCTGCCGGGCCCCGAGCAGGTGGGCGGCCTCTTCGCGATCGTCTTCCCGCTGACGATGATCTCCAGCATCTACGTCTCCCCGCAGCAGATGCCCCACTGGCTCGGCCAGGCCGCCCTCTGGAACCCCCTCTCCTCCACGGCCGGCGCCACCCGGGCACTCTTCGGCGCACCGACCGCGAGGGGAGCGTCCTGGCCGGAACAGCACGCGCTGCTCCTGGCCGGGGCATGGCCGGCCGCGCTGACGCTGCTGTTCCTGCCGCTGGCGATACGGAGATTCCGCAGGCTGAGCCGCTAGGGCCGGTCTGACAATTCCCGTCTAACTCGCGACGCCATGCACGCACGCTCGCCGCACCGGGCGCAGACCCAAGTACGTCCCGTACGAGGGTCCACGCCCGGCACGCCGAGAGCGGAATTGTCAGACAGACCCTGGGGCCTGCCCGGCAGATCAGGCCCCAGCTCGCCCGGTCGGCGATCGCGCGCCGGCGGCCGCAGGCGCGCACCAGGGTCTCCTGGACCAGGTCCTCGGCGGCCTCACGGCTGCCGGTCAGGACCAGGGCGCCGCGGAACAACGTCCGCGAGCGGGTCGCGACGAAGGAGTCGAAGTCCGTCCCCGCGTCCATACCGACGGACGCCGCTTCGCCCCGGCCGCGACGCCCGGACCGACCGCTTCGACCCGCCTCGGAAAGCAGTGCATTCCACTTCGCTGCCAGAGCCACACCGCTCCTCCCTTCCTGTCCCCCTATGAGCGCGGAGCGGCCCTTTCTGCTGCACCGGTTCCTTGAGACGTGGGTCACACAACGGGGGGGTGGGGTGGGGGAGTCGGGGGTCGAACCTGTGCGCGCTCGCTACGCCGTGCCGTCCCGCTTCGCGCCCACGCACAACCAGACGTAGGCGAGGTCGAGCACGCTGCACATGATGCCGAGGCCGAGCAGGAACCCGTCGTGCTGAAGGGCGCCGAAGAGGATCGTGGGCGCGAGCGTGCCGAGCCACTTGGCGACCGCGATCGTCACCGACTGCCCGCGCAGCCCGCGCCGGGCCACGAACACCGCGATGAACAGGGCGGACATCAGCAGGTTCTGGAGAAACGCCGAGTAGCCGGCCCCGTCCTCCGCGCCGAACTTCGCCAGGAACAGCCACTGCACGGCGAACGACATGCCGAACGGCAGCACGCTCAGGCCCGCGAACATCCGTGGTGTGACGAACGACGGGAACTCGGCGCGGCCGTACCGGAAGAACGTGTACACGATCACCGCGTCGGCGATGCCCCACACCAGGTTGATGCCGCCCTGCACCGACGGGTCGAAGGCCAGGTTGTGCACCGCGTACGTCCACTCCCACGCGAAGTTCAGGCCCAGCGCCACGGCCGGCATGGCGTAGGTGCGTTCACGGAAACCGACCCGGATCGCCTCGACGTACACGATCGTCCAGGCGATGCCGCTCGCGAGGATGAGGGAGAGATGCATCTGCGTCTCCTGCTGTGGATCTCTGAGAGGTCGCGCGGACGCTAGCAGCCACCCCTGCCTGTCCACTACCCGCGCGGCAACGACGTGTTGGTGATGGGGAGTTGCTGCGTCGCCCCCGCCACATACATGTCCCTGGGCGCCGTGCGCAGCGCGAACGTGTCGTCGTATCCGGTGACGCGGACCGACAGGACGAAGGAGCCGTTGTACGTGGCGATCGTCTTCACGTCGTACTCCTGCTCCCAGTAGGTCTGGAGGAAGACCTCGGTGCCCGCGGGCTGGACGCCCTTGGGGAGGGTGACGCGGCCCGAGACGGTGAGGATGTCGCCGGACTTCACCTTCTTCTTGCTGACCCGGTAACTGACCGAGCTGGCAAGGGTGTTGGCGTTCACGGTGGTGTCCGCGTAGTAGCCGTCCTGCGGGGTGTTGAGGTTGCCGTCCACGTCGTAGAGGGCCGTGATGTCCACCCCCTGCTGGACGTTGAGCAGGCTGCTGCCGCCGGTGTGGTCGATGTCGACGCCGGGAATCGTGAACTTCCCGTTCGCGTCGGTGACCGGTGTGCCCAGGTCGCGCGGCTCGTAGTAGGTGGGGTCGATCGGGTCGCCCCACGGGTTCCAGGTGCTGAACTTGACGACTTCCTGGACCGTGACGGGGATGTGCGGCGCGGGTGTGCCGTCGGCCTTGGTGACCGTGCCGGTGACGTCGACGCGGCGGTTGCCGTAGCTGGTGGCGGCCGGGTTGGTGGTCACCTTCAGGACGTAGGCGTCGCCGGGGGACGCGTCCGAGGGTGTCGCGGAGGCGGCGGGCGCGGACAGGACGCCGGCGGCGAGCAGCAGCGCGGCGGTGGCGGCGAGCCGCGCCGACAGGGACTTCCGGGGCATGGGACTGGGCATGGGGCAACTCCAACTTCGGTCGGGAGTGGAGGAGTTGCGCCGCGGAGGTGCGACGCAACGGGTTCGACCGGTGGTGTGAGGTGGGAGTTGTTCCCTGTGCTGTCCCTGTTACGCGGCTGTGGCGGGAGGTTGATTTGTCCCGGTTCCGGGTTCACCTCGATGTCGGGCGCACGCCGCCCGCCGTCTTCTACGACGACGGAGGGCGCCCCGCGACCAGCTCGGCGGGGCGCCCTCCGTGTCGTAGCCGAAAAGGCCTAGCCGGAAGTCAGAGCTTCTCGATCACATAGTCGATGCACTTCGTCAGCGCCTCGACGTCCGCCGGGTCGATCGCCGGGAACATCGCCACGCGGAGCTGGTTGCGGCCGAGCTTGCGGTAGGGCTCGGTGTCGACGATGCCGTTGGCGCGCAGGACCTTGGCGATGGCCGCCGCGTCGATCTCGTCGGCGAAGTCGATGGTGCCGATGACCTGCGAGCGCTTGGTGGCGTCCGCGACGAAGGGGGTCGCGTACTTGGAGCTCTCGGCCCAGCTGTAGAGGCGGCTGGAGGAGTCCTTCGTGCGGGCCGTCGACCAGGCCAGGCCGCCCTGGCCGTTGATCCACTCCAGCTGCTCGTTGAGGAGGAACAGGGTGGACAGGGCCGGGGTGTTGTACGTCTGGTTCTTGCGCGAGTTGTCGATCGCCGTGGGGAGCGAGAAGAACTCCGGGACGTGGCGGCCGGACGCGTGGATACGCTCCGCGCGCTCGATCGCGGCGGGGGAGAACACGCCGATCCACAGGCCGCCGTCGGAGGCGAAGGACTTCTGCGGGGCGAAGTAGTAGACGTCCGTCTCGGCGATGTCGACCGGGAGGCCGCCCGCGCCCGAGGTGGCGTCCACGAGGACCAGCGCGCCCTCGTCGGCGCCCGCCACGCGCTTGATCGGAGCCGCCACACCCGTCGACGTCTCGTTGTGCGTGAACGCGTACACGTCGACGCCCGCCTCGGCGGCCGGCTCCGGGTGCGTGCCGGGGTCGGAGGAGATCACCGTCGGCTCGGCCAGCCACGGGGCGAGCTTGGCGGCCTTGGCGAACTTGGAGCTGAACTCGCCGAACGTCAGGTGCTGCGACTTGTTGTCGATGAGGCCGTGGGTCGCGACGTCCCAGAAGGCCGTCGAGCCGCCGTTGCCGAGGACGACCTCGTAGCCCTCGGGCAGGGAGAACAGCGCGGAGACGCCCTCGCGCACCTTGCCGACCAGGTTCTTCACCGGGGCCTGGCGGTGGGAGGTGCCCAGCAGAGACGTACCGGTGGCGGCCAGCGCGTCCAGCGCCTCCGTCCGCACCTTGGAGGGGCCAGCGCCGAACCGTCCGTCGGCGGGCTTGATGTCAGCGGGAATCTCGATATCAGCCACGAGCCGGAGCGTATCCCCTCGGTGAAACCGGACGGAAACGCGTCCGTTCGATGAGACGGCCGGAGAGACGACCCCTCCGGCCCCCTCCGGCCCGTCCGCGGACGGTGAGCTACGGCGCCAGCCGCACCGGCAGCTCGAAGAGGTCGTTCTGCGTCACCACCGGCTTGTTGCGGAGCTCGGACGCCGGGACCGCCAGGTCCAGCTGCGGGAAGCGCTCGTAGAGGGCCGGGAGCGCCACGTCCGCCTCCAGCCGGGACAGGGCCGCGCCGGGGCAGACGTGCGGGCCGTGGCCGAAGGAGATGTGCCGGTTCTCGCTGGTGCGGGTGATGTCGAACTCGCCCGCCGTCGGCCCGTGCGCCTGCTCGTCGCGGCCGATCGCGGCGTACGACACGATCAGCGCGTCCCCGGCCGGCAGGACCTTGTCGCCGACCTGGACGTCCTCCGTGGCGAAGCGGATCAGGACGTGCGAGGTGGGCGTGGAGTGGCGCAGGGTCTCCTCGACCACCGAGGACCAGTCGGCCTCGCCGGCCAGCACCAGGGCGCGCTGGACGGGGTGCGTCGACAGGTTGACGACCGCGTTCACGATCAGCGAGATCGTCGTCTCGTGGCCCGCCGCGACCATCAGCTGCAGCGTGGAGACGATCTCCTCGTCGGTGAGATGGTCGCCGTCCTCGGAGGCCGCGATGAGGGCCGACGTCAGGTCGTCGCCCGGCTCCGCGCGCTTGGCCGCGACCGTCGCCGCCATGATGCCCGCGAGTTCCGTCAGCGTCGCGATCACCTCGGCCGGCGGGGTCTGCGTCGAGAAGAACTTCTCGAACAGCTCCTTCAGGCGCGGGAGCCGGGACTCCGCTATGCCCATGAGGTCGGCGATGACGTACATGGGCAGCGGATACGCGAACTCCGCCTTCAGGTCGACGACTTCACCCTCGGCCGCCTCGACTCCGTCGAGCAGCCCCTCCGTCAGCTTCGCGATCCGCTCCCGCATCTGCTCCACCCGGCGCGGGGTGAGCGCCTGCGCGACCAGTGTGCGCATCCTGCGGTGGTCGGCGCCGTCCACGGTCAGCATGGAACGGCCCGGGTTGGCCAGCCCGATCAGCGGCCAGTCCGGGGGTATCTCCCCGCGCTGCCAGGCCCCCCACACGTTGATGTCCTTCACCAGCCGCGGATCCGTGAGCAGCTGTTTCGCCTCGGCGTGACGGGTCACGGCCCATACGGGCACCCCACCGGGGAGTTCTACGGCGGCCAGCGGACCGGCCGCACGAAGCCTGGCGCTCTCGCCGTCCAGGTCGCCGACGAAGGGGTCCAGGACGATACGGGTCTCTTCGGTACCGGTGCTCATACGGGATCGCCTCCAGGGCAGGGCTCATGGCCAACGGGCAAAGGGAACTCGGAACTCAGAGCGCGGGTACGGGCGTGAACCGCACCGGCAGCGCGGTCAGTCCCCGCAGCCACGGCGAGGGCCGGCGCGTCAGGGACTCGGCGGGCACCGCCAGGTCGATGTCGGGCAGCCGGTCCAGTACGACCTCGATGCCCGTCCGCGCGATGACCTCGGCGACCTCCTGCGCCGGGAACGGACACCGGTGCTCCCCGTGCCCGAAGGAGAAGTGCGCGTTGTTGCCGCCGGTCAGCGCGGAGCCGTCGGTGCGGACCTGCGGGTCGGAGTTGGCGCCCTGGAGGCCGAGCAGCAGCAGATCGCCGCTGCGGATGCGGCGCCCACCGAGCTGGGTGTCGCGCGAGGCCCAGCGCCCGGCCACGTTCTGCGTCGGGGTGTCCTCCCACAGGACCTCGTTCATCGCCTCGGCGACACTGTTGCGGCCACCGAAGAGGGAGGCCGCGAACCGGTCGTCGGTCAGCATCAGCCGCAGCGAGTTGCCGATCCAGTCGGCGGTCGGCTGGTGACCGGCCGCCATCATCACCATCAGGTCCTGGGCGATCTCCACGTCGTCGAAGCCGGACTCGTGCGCCAGCATCCGCGACACGACGTCGTCCGCCGGCTCGTCCTTCCGGTCGGCCAGCAACCGCCCCATGGACGTGGCCAGATGGGTCTGCCCGGCGATCGCGCGATCCCGGCCGTCGATCATGTCGTTGAGCGCGGTGACAAGACCCGGGCCCTGCTCGTCCCGGAAGCCGTAGAGCCGGGCCAGGACCCGCACCGGCAGCAGCATCGCGTAGTCGCCGACGATGTCCGTCTCGCCCTTGGCGCAGATCCCGTCGATCAGCTCGTCCGCGAACTTCTCGGCGTACGACCGCAGTTCGGACGGGTCCACGGCCTCCAGCGCGTCGCTGATCATGCCGACGCGCTCGCGGTGCCGTTCGCCGACCGTGTAGAGGATCGACGGCTGCTTGCGGCCGATCATCGGCAGCAGCGGCCAGTCGTCGGGGATGTGGTCCCACTGGCTCCACAGGTCCGAGTCACGGCTGAACAGCACCGGATCGCCGGTGACCTGGTGCAGTTCGCGGTAGCCGAGCACCAGCCAGGCCGGGATGTCGCCGTCCAGCACCACGGGCGTCACGGAGCCGTGCTCGCGCCGCATCTCCCGGTACAGCCGCGCCGGTTCGGTCTGGAACCTGGGTCCACTCAGCGGTACGGGCGCGGTCACAGGGCCAACTCCTGGTGGGGTACGGGGACTTGGAGGCGGGCGGGGCCCTGGGTGCCGTAGGAGCCCTTGACGTGCTCGACCAGGGAGATCAGGACCTGCTTCGCGGACGCGCGGGAGCGGGCGTCGCAGTCCAGGAGGGGGACGTGCGGGTCGAGGTCGAGGGCCTCGCGGATCTGCCGCGGGGTGTAGGCGGGGCCGCCGAAGTCGTTGCAGGCCACGACGAAGGGGGTGCCGTGGTGTTCGAGGCGGTCGATGGCGTACCAGGAGTCGCCGATGCGGCGGGTGTCGACGAGGACGACCGCGCCGAGCGTCCCGGAGAACAGCCGGTCCCAGAGGAACCAGAAGCGTTCCTGGCCGGGGGCGCCGAACAGGTACAGCACATTGCGGGCGTCGAGCGTGATGCGGCCGAAGTCGAAGGCGACGGTCGTCGCGGACTTGCCGCGCACCTCGCTGATGTCGTCGACGGCCTCGCCGGCCTTCGTCATCGTCTCCTCGGTGTTGAGGGGACGTATCTCGCTGACCGAACGGACCAGTGTGGTCTTGCCGACGCCGAAGCCGCCGACGACCACGATCTTCAGGCCGTTGTCGGCGGCGGCACCCAAGGGGGTGCGCGCGTCAGAGGTTGCGGAGTCCAACGAGCACCTGTTCCAGGACGTCGGGATCGGACACGACCGCCCGCGGATGCCGGGCACTGACCCGGCCGGCCGCGAGAAGGTCGGAGAGGAGGATCTTGGTGATGCTCACCGGGAGCTTCAGCTCGGCCGCCAACTCCACCACCGCGGTGGGGTGTTCGGTGAGCCGCAGGATCGCCGCGTGCTCCGACTGCATACCGGTCGCCGGATCGCACTCGGCGACCACGAGGGTCACCAGGTCGAACGGGTTGTCCGGTGCGGAACGGGCGCGGCCCCCGGTGAGCGTGTAGAGGCGGTCGGGCGAGTCGTCCCTGCCGGGGCGGCTCATGACGTACGGGGTTCCGCGCGCAGGTGCTCGCCGAGCTGCTCGACCAGCTCGCTCATGTTGTGCCCGATCAGACCCGCGTCCGCGTCCTCCGTGGTGACCAGCGCCAGGTGCGCGCCGTCGCCCGCCTCGACGATGAACAGCACCCCGCCGTAGAACTCCGTCATCGCGGAGCGCACACCCCCGCTGCCGTCCCCGAACTCCACCGACGCGCCGTGCGACAGCGACTGGATCCCGGCGGCGATCGCGGCGAGCTGGTCGGCCTGGTCGACGGAGAGCTCGGGCGTCCGGCACAGCTTCAGGCCGTCCCGGGACAGCACCAGCGCGTGGCGCGCGCCCGGGGTGCGCTCCAGGAGGCCCTCGATGAGCCAGGTCAGCTTCTCGTCGGCGGTGGTCGTGCCGGTCATGAGGTGGGGTTGCCTTCCGGGTGCGGGTGGGTGAGGGACGTGGCGTGTTCGGGGCGCTCGGGCTCCGACTCCGGTACGGGCGCGGGCTGTTCGGATGTCTTCGTGCCGGACTCCCACACGGGCGGCGGCAGTTTTCCGGCCGTCGTCGCGCCGGACTCCCGTACAGGCATGGGCTGTTCGGCCGTCCTCGGGCCGGACTCCGGTACGGGCGGCAGCTGTTCGGTCATCGCGCCGCGTACGGCCTGGCGGAAGCTGTTGAAGCGGGCGGCGCGGGCCAGGGTGTCGTCGGCGGTGGGCGCGGGGCGCGACACGGCGGCCGCGGCCTCCGCACGCGCGCGGGAACGCTCGGCCGCCGCCAGCGCCTGCCCCCGGCGCCGCTTGGGCAGGCCTTCCGAGAGGTCGCCCGGGGCTTCCGGCCGTGACTCGGCCAGAACTTCGGACAGGGCGTCGGACAACACGTCGGACGGGGCGTCGCGGTCCGGTGACTCGTGCGTGGGGACCGGGTCCGGGTCCAGGTCGGAGCCGGCGCGCGCGGAGGCGTACGACACCCGCAGCTCTCCGGGGACGAGCGGTTCGGGCGCGGTCTCCGGCTCCGGGTTCTTGTGCAGCGGCGCGGCCGGCGGCTCGGGCAGCGCGACGACCTCCTGCGGAGCCGCCGGGGCGTCCTGCGGCACCAGGATGTCCTGCGGTACGAGCATCAGCACACCCGTGCCGCCGCGCGCGGAGGGCCGGTACGACACTTTCAGGCCGTACTTGCGGGCCAGCCGCCCGACGACCGCGAGGCCCAGCCGGGTGCCGGTGAGGCCGCCCAGCTCGGCGGAGTCACCGCTCACGGCCCGTTCGGCGCGCCGGAGTTGGATGTCGCCCATGACCAGACCGCTGTCCTCGACGGACACGATGACCCCGGCCGGCACCTCCTCGACGTACACATGCACCTCGGCGGTCGGCGGCGAGAAGTTCGCCGCGTTGTCGAGGAGTTCGGCGAGCGCGTGCATCACGCCCTCGGCCGCGTGCCCGGCGACGGCGGCGTCGCTCGTGGAGTGCGTCCGCACCCGCTGGTAGCCGCTGATCCGGCCCATCGCGCCGCGCAGGATCGACTCCATGGCGATCGGGCGGGCCCAACGGCGGCCGGAGCGGGCGCCGGTGAGGACGGCGACGGAGTCGGCGAGGCGGCCCGCCTGCGCGGTGCGGTGGTCCAGGTGCAGCAGGTCGGCGAGGACGTCCTCGTCGGAGTGCCGCTCCTCCATCGCGCGCAGGTCGGCGAGCATGCCGGTGGCCAGCGCCTGCATACGGCCCGCCGCGTTGGCGGTCGCGGAGAGCGCGGCGGCCCGCTCGTGGGAGTCCCGGCGGGCGCGTTCGGCCAACTGCTTGTTCTCGGCGGTCAGCCGGGCCCGCTCCAGGGTGGATTCCTCCGTGAGGCGGCTGCGCTCCTCCGCGAAGGACGTGGTGAGCCGCAGCCGCTCCTGGGAGAACTCGGAGGTCAACCGGGCGCGTTCCTGCGTGAGTTCGGCGGTCAGCCGGGCCCGCTCGTGGGTCAGCTCCTCGGTCAGCTGAACGCGCTCGCGGTCCAACTCCGTGCTCAGCCGCGCCCGTTCCTGAAGCAGCCGGCCCGCGTCCAGGGTGACGGCCTCCAGCCGGCGGCGGGTGACACGGGCGGTCTGGTAGGCGTGCGCCGCCGCGGCGACGGCCGCGCACAGCAGCAGCGCGCCGGCGCCGGCCGCGCAGGCGACCGCGAGGCGCTGCGAGCGGGGGGCCACGGAGACCGCGCCGGCGACCGCGAGTCCGGCCAGGACGGCGGTGAGCAGCGGGGCGGGGGCGAGGGTGCGGAAGGTGGGTCGTTCGCCGGGAAGCATGGGCGCGGTCATGAAGGGGGTCCTCGGTCGGTCCTCGGGCGTCTTTGGTCGGGGTCCTCTGTCGTCCTCGGTCGTGTCCTCGGGGGGTGCTCGTCGGGTTCCTGGGCGAGAAGCGACACCGGGTGCTCAACTGTCGGTCACTATATGAGAGTTAGTGATCGAACTGGGGAGGTTCTGGATGCGTTTACAGAATCCCTTCATGCTGGGGTCATGGCGGATCTTGAGGCGGAGCTGACGAGGACCGTCCGGGGCGAGGTCGGCTTCGACGTCACGTCCCGGGCGCTGACGACCATGGACGCGTCCAACTACCGACGCGTCCCCCTGGGTGTCGTCGCACCCCGTGACGCCGACGACGTGGCGGCGACCCTCGCCGCCTGCCGGGCACACGGAGTGCCGGTCGTGGCCCGCGGCGGCGGCACCTCCATCGCCGGCCAGGCGACCGGCACCGGCGTCGTCCTCGACTTCACCCGCCACATGAACGGCCTGCTGTCCCTGGACCCCGCCTCCCGCACCGCCGTCGTCCAGCCCGGCCTGGTCCTCGACCGCCTCCAACAGGCCGCCGCCCCCCACGGGTTGCGCTTCGGCCCCGACCCCTCGACCCACAGCCGCTGCACCCTCGGCGGCATGATCGGCAACAACTCCTGCGGCTCCCACTCGGTCGCCTGGGGCACCACGGCGGACAACGTGAGCGAGCTGTCGGTGCTCACCGCACGCGGCGACTCCCTGCGCCCGGGCCGCGACTGGGCGGGCGCCCCTTCGGGTCTACGCCCCCTCGTGGAGGGCGAGTTGGCCCGCCTGCGCACCGGCTTCCCCGACCTCCCGCGCCGTATCTCGGGCTATGCCCTGGACGCCCTCCTCCCCGAGAAGGGCGCCGACGTCGCCCGCTCCTTCTGCGGCAGCGAGGGCACGCTGGGCATCCTCACGGAAGCGGTCGTACGACTCGTCGAGGCACCCCGCGCGCGTGCCCTCGCCGTGCTGGCGTACGCCGACGAGAGCGCGGCGGCGGAAGCGGCGGCGGGCCTGCTGGCCCACGGCCCGCTCACGGTCGAGGGGATGGCCGCCGACCTGGTCCGCTCCACGGCCGACCTCCCCCGGGGCGGCGCCTGGCTGTTCGTGGAGACCGGCGGCGACACGGCGGCGGAGGCACACGCGCGCGCCGGGACGATCGTCCGCGCGGCCGACGTCCTCGACTCCCTGGTGGTGACGGACCCGGCGGCCCAACGCGCGCTGTGGCGCATCCGCGAGGACGCGAGCGGTACGGCGACGAGGATGCCCGACGGCTCCGAGGCGTGGCCCGGCTGGGAGGACTGCGCGGTACCGCCGGCCCAACTGGGCGCGTATCTGCGGGACTTCAGGGCGCTCCTCGGGACGTACGACCTGCGCGGCACGCCCTACGGCCACTTCGGGGACGGCTGCATCCACGTCCGCATCGACTTCGACCTGCTGACGGAGCCGGGCATCGCCCGCTTCCGCCGCTTCTCCGAGGACCTGGCCGACCTGGTCGTCGCCCACGGCGGCTCCCTCTCCGGCGAACACGGCGACGGCCAGGCCCGCGCGGAGCTGCTGCCGAAGATGTACGGCGACGAGATGGTGACCCTCTTCGAGCGCGCGAAGGCGGTCTGGGACCCGGACGACCTCCTCAACCCCGGGATGCTGGTGCGGCCCGCCCCCCTCGACACCAACCTCCGCTTCTCCGTCCTGCCCCGCGAACCGGTCGACGTCGTCTTCGGCTACCCGTCCGACGGCGGCGACTTCACGGCGGCGGTGAGGCGCTGCGTCGGGGTCGCCAAGTGCCGTACGACAGAGGCGTCCGGCCCCTCCGTGATGTGCCCGTCGTTCCGCGCGACCGGCGAGGAGGCGCACTCCACGCGCGGGCGGGCCCGGCTGCTGCACGAGATGCTCGCGGGCGAACTGGTCACCGACGGCTGGCGGTCCACGGAGGTCCGGGACGCGCTGGACCTCTGCCTGTCCTGCAAGGGCTGCCGCACGGACTGCCCGGTCGGGGTCGACATGGCCACCTACAAGGCGGAGTTCCTGCACCACCACTACGAGGGGAGACGGCGGCCCGCGTCCCACTACACGATGGGGTGGCTGCCGCGCTGGCTGCGGCTGGTGGCCCGTACCCGGACCGCGTGGCTGGTCAACTCCCTTGCTTCGGTGGGGCCGTTGGCGTGGGTGGCCAAACGGCTGGGCGGGATCGCGCCCGAGCGGAGGATTCCGCGGGTGGCCGGGGTGACGTTCACGCGGTGGTCGAAGCGGCGGTTCAGGGCGAAGGTGCGGGGGATGCGCGCCGACTTCCGTGCGGGGCGGGAACTTGAGCGCCCGCGCGGCGGCACCGTCATGATCTGGCCGGACACCTTCACCGAGCACCTCTCACCTTCGGTGGGGGAGGCGGCCGTGCGGGTGCTGGAGGCGGCCGGGCTCTTCGTGATGCCCATGCCGACGAAGACCATGGGCGTGACGGAACTGCCGGACGAGGACGGCCGGGGAACGTCGTACACCTTCAGCCCCTGGAAGGCCCGCCGGGCCCGCGTCTGCTGCGGCCTGACGTACGTCTCGACCGGCCAACTCGACCGCGCCCGGGCGGTGTTGCGCGACACGTTGGACATGCTGGACGTGATCCTGAGCGTGGATCTTGCCGAACCGGACGAGTTCCCGGTCCACTACGTCGTCCTGGAGCCGAGCTGTGCGGCGGCCCTCCGCGCGGACCTCCCCGAGTTGCTGCCCGACGACCCCCGTGCGGCCCGCCTCGCCGCGAGGGTCCTCACCTTCGCCGAGGCACTGGACCGCCTCGCCGCTCCCGGCTGGACCCCGCCGCGCGTCGACCGCCCGGCGGTCGGCCAGACCCACTGCCACCAGCACGCGGTACTCGGCGACACCGCGGACCGCAGGCTGCGCTCCGCCGCCGGATTGGTCGGTGAACTGTCCGGCGGCTGCTGCGGGTTGGCCGGCAACTTCGGCTTCGAGAAGGGGCACTACGAGGTGTCGGTGAAGTGCGCGGAGGAACAACTGCTCCCTGCCGTACGGGAGGCACAGGACGGCACGGTGGTCCTGGCGGACGGCTTCTCGTGCCGTACGCAGCTGGAGCAGTTGGCCGGAGTACGGGGCAGACACTTGGCCGAGGTCCTGGCGGAAGCACTGGAGGCAGAAGCACTTTGATGGACGAACTCGACCGGGTCGCGGTCCTCTCCGACATCCACGGCGTGCTCCCCGCCCTGGAGGCGGTCCTCGCCGAACCGGAGGTGGCCGCCGCCGACCGCGTCGTCCTCACCGGCGACATCACGGCCGGCCCCCAACCGGCGGAAGTAGTAGACCTGTTGCGCGCACAGGGCGACCGTGTCCTGTGGATCTCGGGCAACGCGGACCGCGAACTGGTCGAGTACCGCAGAGGCGAACGCACCGAGATCCCCGACCCGATCGCCCCCTACGCGGCAACGGCCCTCCGCGCAGACCAGATCGACTTCCTCGTGACCCTCCCCAAAACCCTGACCCTGTCGGTCCGAGGCCTCGGCAAGGTCCTCTTCTGCCACGCAACTCCCCGGGACGACGAGGAAGTCGTCCTGGTCGACTCCCGCCCGTCCCGCTGGGCGGAGGTCCTGGCCGACCTCGCCGAAGACATCCGCACAGTGGTCTGCGGCCACACCCACATGCCGTACGTCCGCCTCGCCCACGGCCGCCTGATCATCAACCCCGGCAGCGTGGGCATGCCCTACGGCCGCACCGGCGCCCACTGGTGCCTCCTCGGCCCCGGCACGGACCTCCGCGTCACGCCGTACGACATCCCGACCGCGATGACCCGCCTCGTCCACGAGTCCGCCTACCCGGAGATCGCCGACTGGGCGGACTACTTCCTCAACGCCCGGGCGTCGGACACGGAGGCGCTGGAGACGTTCGGCCCCCGGGACGGGCGGCGGGGTGAGGCTGTGGTTGAGGGAGACGAAGTGGTCAGGGCCCTGCTGGCGGCGATGGCGACCTTGGACGATCTCGTAGAGGTGGGGCACGACTCGCATTCGGCGTTGAGCACCCTGGAAGAGATCGCCCATGAGCTCGGCAGGATGGATTCGGGTGAGCGCCGACGGTTCAACGAGGTGCTGGAGCGCATCGCCGCGGAAGAGCCGGGCCGGGCCGCCTGGATCAGGGGCATCCCCCACGCACTGGGAGGGCCTCATGGCCGAGACCGGGCTTGACCTCCAACCGCCTAACCCTGGCCATTGACGATCCCTGGTGCCGCATCAGGCAACGTTCGTCCAGTTCACGACGCTATGCGCTGGGGTCGCGGAGGCCGACTGCGTCGTGCCGCCAGAACGGTTCCGCGTAGACCAGTGTCCCGGTCATCCATGGCTCGTACTCCGGAAGTCTGAGGGCCTGGAAGGCAGCATCCGGAATGCGCAGGGATGGCTTTCGGAAGCCCTGGTCGCCCCCGGACGCGAAGCCGAAGCGGGAGTAGTAGCGCGGATCGCCCTCCAGGAAGACCAGAGGGACCGCCCGTTCAGCGAGGATCTTCAGCCCGTGTCGGACCAGGGCCGAGCCGATACCGTGCTTGTGATGGTCGGGCATGACGGCCAACGGGCTGAGCACTTGCACCTCGACCAGTTGCCGAGGGGCATCGAGCAGACTGCGGGTGAACATGATGTGCCCGACGATCTGCCTGTCGAGCTCAGCGACCAGTGAGAGACCGTCCGCGGGCGTGATCGTGCCCCGCAGGGTATCGACCAGGTCGGCCACGACAAGGCCGTGGTCACCGAACGCCCGCAGGTGGATGTCCCGCACAGACGCTCTGTCGCTCGGAAGTTCTTCGCGAAGATCCATGACCGGAGGGTAAGGACTCGTCCCAGTCGCTCGCACACGGTTTTGGGGCCCGAAGGATTCGCGGCGAGTGACACCGAGTTGCACACCACGTACAGACTCCGGGTTCCTGCTCTCCTGCATCCCGACAGCCAGCTGCAAGGCAACGAGAAGGGTCACGGTCACGGTGCTTCAGGGAGCAGGAAGCAGGGCAGAGCTCGCTCCCTGGCTCCCTTCTCCCCGTCCGGTTCGACCCGATACAGGTGAGCCTGCGGCGTGCGGGTCACCGTTTCCGTCAGGAGGCCGTCCGTGAAGAGGACGCCGACACCGTCCTCCAGCGCCCACCCGGCGGGGAGCGCGCCGGTGGCTACAGCCGCCTGGTAGGAGGAGCGGCGGCCCGGTTCGCTGTCGTAGTGCGGGCATACCGAGCCGGACAGCAGGCCCAGCCCGTCCTGCAGAAACGTCAGCGGCCCGAAGGAGTCGGTATGCGAGCCTTCGGCCCAGCAGTTGGCGCCGGCGCTGATACCGCACAGCAACGTGCCGCGGTCGTAGGCCTCGCGCATCAACCGGTCCACGCCATGGGCACGCCAGACTGCCAGCAGGTTCGCGGTGTTGCCGCCCCCGACATACACGACGTCTTGAGAGAGCAGAAACGTGCGCAACGCGGCGTCATCGAGTTCCCTCCGGAACAACGGCAAGACACTGGGCTCACAGGCGCGTGACTGGAACGCGGAGAAAAATCGGTCCAGGTAGGCGGGGGCATCACCGCTGGCCGTGGGCACAAAGCACACCTTGGGCCGAGAAGCACGTGTGTGACCGAGCACCCAGTCGTCCAACAGGCCATCGTCGTCCATGGAGAAGCCGCCTCCGAGAAGAGCCAGACGACGCACGGGAACGACAGCCACGGGAGTGCCTCCTCAGCGCACGGGCCCACCAGAGCGGACGATGCCCGGAACAATGCCGGGCCATCGACGGCCTCCGCAATCGATTGAGAACCCTGTCACGTGCGCCGCCCTGCCCGCTCACACGTCGTCACGCGCAGCCGGACCGCCAATGGCTTCAAAAACACCTGTTCAGGGATCCTTGGCCACCCGTTTCGGGTCTCGGCATCTTGAAGCACACCCACACCGTCTTGCCGACGACATGCTCCGTGACGCCGACTTCATCGGCCGGCTCCCCGGCGAGGCCGTCGAGTACCGGGGGGAGTGGGACTTCCCCCTCAACCGGCTGCTGCACAAGGCGCTGGACCTCTGCACGGCGCGCCGCCGAGGGGCTTTTCTGAGGGCGGAAGCACAGGTTCGTTAAGGCTGCTCTCAGGTTTATTAGAGAACTCTCAGGTTCGCGGACCTCGCTCAGGATTCACAAAGGTATTCACAGGGCCTGCTTGCCGTTCGCTTGCCGACTTTGCTGCTTCTTGGCGTCGGGGGCGTGTAAGTTTCTCGGTGTCGGGAATTCCCCGGGCGGTAAAACGCTCGACTTTGACGCACAAAATCCTCTGCACAACCTAGGAGTTCGGAATGGGCCTCAACAAGCTCGCCCCGCTGCCCAAGCCCAAGAAGCAGCAGCTTCCGCCCCCGCCGCCCCCGAAGCCCCGCAAGAAGCACGAGCCGAAGCCCCTGCCGAAGCCGCTGCCCGGCCAGGACAGCTGATCCGGCAGTAGGAGGAGGGCCGACCCACGCAGTCGGCCCTCTTTTCTTTCCTGAATTCGAAAATCCACAGAATTCTGATGACGGAAAGTGGAGGGCGTAGTGGACATGGATGCGGAAGAGGAAGACCTCGAATATGAGGACGACGAAACTCCTACCATTCCCGCCCGCACGGCTTTCCGCCGTTTCTGGCCGCTCACGGTGGGCCTCAGACGCTGGCTGATCCTCGTCTGGGTGTGCACGGTGGTCGCCGCACTCGCCGAGACCGAGTCGATCCTCCTCTTCAGCGACCTCACCGACCGCGCCCTGGCGAAGGGATCGCTCGCCGCGTTCTGGAGCCCGGCCGTCAAATGGCTGGGCGTCGCGCTCGTCGGCGCGGTCGTCGCCTACGCCGGCAACTCCCTCGCCGCCTGGGCCACCGAACGCTTCGTGATGAGACTGCGCGAGCATGTCTTCGACCACGTACAGCAGTTGCCCCCGCACTTCTTCCAACGGCACCGCCAGGGCGACCTGTTGTCCCGCCTCACGAGCGACGTCGAGGCGATCGAGACGCTCGTGGTCTCCGGCGTAGTGGGCACCGCCTCGGCCGTCTTCTCCGCCCTCTTCTACGCCGCCGCCGCGTTCTGGCTGCGCTGGGACCTCGCCGCGGCCACCTTCGTCCTCGCCCCCCTCTTCTGGCTGGCCGCCCGCCGCTTCTCCGGCTCCATCAAGGACGTCTCGCGCGCGGGCCGGGTCGCCGACGGCGCGATCACCTCCGTCGTCGAGGAGTCCCTGGGCAACATCGTCCTCACCCAGGCCTACGGCCGCCGCGACGCGGAACGCCGACGCCTGAACGAGGAGGCGAGCGCCTGGTTCCGCGCCTCCGTCCGCTCGACGCGCCTCAACGAGGCCTACGAGCAACTCGTCAGCGTCATCGAGACCGTGTGCGTGCTCGCCGTCATCGGCATCGGCGCCTGGGAGATCTCCACCGGCCGCATGACCCTCGGCCAACTCCTCGCGTTCTCCGCCTTCTTGGGCTACCTCTACCCGCCCGTCCGCGGCCTGGCCCAACTCGGCCTCACCATCACCGCCGCCACCGCCGGCGCCGAGCGCCTGATCGAGATCCTCGACGTACGACCGTCCGTCGCCGACCCCAGCCACGGCAAGGAGTTCGGCCGCCCCGACGGCAGTGTCGAACTCCGCGACATCTCCTTCAGCTACCCCGGCGCGGACCGCCCCGCCCTGGAAGGCCTCTCCTTCACCGTCAACCCCGGCGAACTGGTGATCGTCACCGGCCCCAGCGGCGCCGGCAAGTCCACGGTCTCCAAGATGCTGCTCCGCTTCTACGACCCCGACGCCGGCGAAGTCCTCCTCGACGGCGTCCCCCTGCGGGACCTCCCTCTCGCCCGCCTGCGCGAATACGTCACCCTGCTCCCGCAGGAGACCCTCGTCCTGCACGACACCGTCCGCGCGAACATCGCCTGCGGCCGGCCCGGCGCGAGCGAACAGGCGATCATGGACGCGGCGATCGCGGCCGACGCCCACGAGTTCATCCTCCGCCTCCCCGACGGCTACGACACGAAGGTCGACCCCAACTCGGCCCGCCTGTCCGGAGGTCAGCTCCAACGGCTCGCGATCGCCCGCGCGATTCTCCGCGACGCCCCCGTCCTCGTCCTCGACGAACCGACCACCGGGCTGGACTCCATGGCCGCCCGCCGGGTCGTGAAGCCACTACGACGACTGATGGCCGGCCGTACGACGATCATGATCACCCACGACCTCAACCTCGCCCCCGACGCCGACCGGATCCTCGTCGTCGACCGGGGCCGGATCGTCGAGACGGGCCGACACGACGAGCTGATGGCGCGGGGTGGGGCGTACTCGCGGCTGCACCGTTCGCAGAACAACGCGGTGATGGACACCGGGGAACTGCGGTTGCCGTTGTTCGCCGAGGCGGGGGCTGGGGCGGGTGTGGCGGCGGGGATTCAGTACGCCGCGCCTCCGGTCTTCGTGGAGAGCTGGGCGCCGCAGCCGCAGCAGATGCATCAGGCGCAGCAAGTGCAACAAGTGCAGCCGGTGTATCAACCTGCCTACGTCGAGGCCGAGTACGCCTCCGATCCGCTCTTCGGGCCCCTGCCCTCCACCCTCCCCGACGGCCGCCCGCTGTTCCGCGACGAGGTTCCCTGGAGCGGCATCTGAGTCACTGATCATCCGGCCGAACGGCTCCAGGACAGTTGCATAAAGGGTTCTCACACCTGTCTCAGTCCATTACCATGGACTGAGCAGTGCACCGTGATGAACGAATCCCCAGCTGATCCCCTGGAAGCGCCGTGAGTATCCCCAGTACGTCTACGACCGCCCCCGTGGCGGCGAGCCCGACCCCGGTTGCCGCCCCTCGTCGGTTCGGTCCGGTGGGTCTCGTGCTGGCCGGGGGGATCTCAGTGCAGTTCGGTGGGGCGCTGGCGGTGACGATGATTCCCCGGGCGGGATCGCTGGGTGTGGTGACCCTCCGCCTCCTGGTGGCGGCGGTGGTGCTGCTCGTGGTCTGCCGCCCGAGCCTGCGCGGTCACTCGCGCACCGACTGGGGCACGGTCGTCGTCTTCGGGCTCACGATGGCCGCGATGAACGGTCTCTTCTACCAGTCGCTGGCCCGCATCCCGCTGGGACCGGCGGTGACCCTGGAGGTGCTGGGTCCACTCGCCCTCTCTGTTCTGACTTCCCGGCGTGCGCTGAACGCGGTGTGGGCGGGACTCGCCCTCGCGGGTGTGTTCCTGCTCGGCGGGGGCGGCTTCAGCAGCCTGGACCCTGTAGGTGTGGCCTTCGCGCTGAGTGCCGGCGCCATGTGGGCGACGTACATCGTCTTCAGCGCGCGTACGGGTCGCCGCTTTCCGCAGGCCGACGGGCTGGCGCTGGCGATGGTCGTGGCGGCGGTGGCGTTTCTGCCGCTCGGTATTGCGGAGTCGGGTACGAGGCTGCTGAACCCTGTGACCATCGCGCTCGGGTCGGCGGTCGCGGTTCTCTCGTCCGTTCTTCCCTACACGCTCGAACTTCTGGCCCTGCGACGGCTGCCTGCTTCCACCTTCGCCATCCTGATGAGCCTGGAGCCGGCGATCGCCGCGACGGCGGGCTTCCTGATCCTGCACCAGGCGCTGTCTGTCACTGAGGCCCTGGCTATTGGGCTGGTCATCGGGGCGAGTATGGGGGCTGTGCGGACTCAGGTGGGGCGGGGGAAGGTGAAGCGGGAGGCGGCTCGGGAGGGCGCCGGGGTTGGTCCTCAGGCGTAGGTCGCCG
>NZ_BARG01000060.1 GCF_000376565.1 Streptomyces hokutonensis
GCTACGGCCGCTGCTCAGCCGGCGGAGGCCGTGGCCGTCGCCGTGGTGCTCTCGGAGGCGGAGTCGGACGGCGTGGCCGACGTGCTCTTGTGCGGCTTCGGCGAGGCGGAACCGGTCGCGGTCGCGGTGGCGCCCGGGGCCGGCGTGGGGATCGCGGTCGGGCCCCACTTGGTGAAGTAGCTGTCGGCCGGGACGACGAACGCGCTCAGGCTCACCGCGCCGGTCGTGCTGAGGGTGAAGGTGACCTTCTGGGCGTTGCCGTCCTCCAGGCCGGTGCCGACGTCGGTCAGCGCGGCGGAGGCGTTGCCCTTGCCGCCCAGGACGAGCGAGCCGAAGGCCGGGACGGTCAGCTTGCCCTTGCCCTTGGCGGGGGTCAGCGTGGCCGTGCCGACGCCGTCGACGCTGACCGAGTCCAGGGTCTGCGGGTCCTTGCTGGTGTTGAACAGCGTCGCCGAGATCACCGCGGGCCCCGAGGGCTGGGGGCTGGAGTCGGTGATGGGCTGGGTGATGACGAGCGCGTTCTGCACCTTGATGACACCCACGGAGACGGCCGCGTTGTCCGGCTTGACCTCAAGCGTCTGGGCGTCGTTGCCGGCACCGCACGCGGCGAGCGAGGCGATCGAGAACGCGATGGCGGCGGCGGCGAGGGCGCCGCGTCGAAGGCTGCTGCTCACGGCGGCGGCTACTCCTTGAACGTGGGCGGAGCAGGGCGACTCCCGAATAAAGCCGCCCTAAGTGTCTGTCAGCGGCCTTAGGTTACCGAGCCGTTCCCGCGCCACCGCACCCGACCCTCCCCCAACCGGGTACCCGTGTGCCACAAGTGACCCGCGGGTCACTTGTGCCCGGCACTCGTCCGGCATTCACATAAGCAGCTCAGCCGTCCGTCGACGGATTTTCCGTGAAGAATGCGGGACACCTCGGAGAATTGATCACCGGCCGTTCCGCGCCACCTCGGTGATCAATTCCGGATTCGCCTCGCACCGGGCTCCGCGCACCGAACGGAGTAGCGGAAGTCGAGCACTTGGAACCAGACATTTAGGGACGTTCGTCCACTTGGGGGCGCCTCCGGATGTGTGTAACGTACGCGTTTCACCTCGCCCGGAGAGCCGCTCCGACCTGCGAATACCCTCTTCCGCTCGGCCTCCGCAGCACGTTCCTGTTGCTGTTGTCAAGCCCCGAGATATGCCCTGACCTGCGAAAACGCCATTCAGAACACGCAGTTTCCGTGTTACCCTGGATAGCCACGGAAGGGGTACCTGTCACATGACGTTCAAGGTTGGCGACACCGTGGTCTATCCCCATCACGGGGCCGCGCTGATCGAGGCTATCGAAACTCGCCAGATCAAAGGCGTGGACAAGACCTACTTGGTGCTGAAGGTCGCCCAGGGTGACCTGACGGTGCGTGTGCCAGCGGACAATGCGGAGTTCGTCGGCGTACGTGATGTGGTCGGTCAGGACGGGCTGGACCGGGTCTTCGAGGTGCTGCGCGCTCCGTACGCCGAGGAGCCCACGAACTGGTCGCGTCGTTACAAGGCAAATCTGGAGAAGCTCGCCTCCGGCGATGTCATCAAGGTCGCGGAAGTCGTCCGTGACCTGTGGCGTCGTGAGCGCGAGCGCGGACTCTCCGCAGGTGAGAAGCGCATGCTCGCCAAGGCTCGCCAGATCCTGGTGAGTGAGCTCGCGCTCGCGGAGAACACGAACGAGGACAAGGCCGAGGCCCTGCTCGACGAGGTTCTCGCGTCCTGACGCAGGCACCTGGTACGCCCTGCTCAGCACACTGAAATGCCGTGGTGCCCGATGACAGCCCGCCTGTCGCCGGGCGCTTCGGCATGTTCGGGGGGATTCTCGCGACTCCGTCGGAACGGACTACGCGACTCCGTCGAACACTGTGTGACTCTGTGTCGAACGCCGGAGACATGCCCCCGATAATGGTGTGCCGGGCCCGGGCAGCAGGCTCGACCGGTGTCACGGAAGGGTCCGGTCAAGGCGTCGCGCCCGGCACTCCTCAGGCCATACCCACGTAGGTCGAGCACACAAACCTGACAGGAACCGATGTCTGACGATTCGCGCTCTTCGCAGGCGCAGTCCTCCGTCGCCGCCGTGATCCCGGCCGCCGGACGGGGCGTACGCCTCGGCCCGGGCGCCCCCAAAGCGCTACGCGCGCTGAACGGCACCCCCATGCTCATCCACGCGGTCCGCGCACTCGCCGCCTCCCGTGCCGTCACCCTGGTCGTCGTCGTGGCCCCGCCCGACGGCGCCCCCGAGGTCAAGACCCTCCTCGACGCGCACGCGCTGCCCGAGCGCACCGACTTCCTGGTCGTCCCCGGCGGCGACTCCCGCCAGGAGTCCGTGAAACTCGGCCTGGACGCGCTGCCCCCCGGCTACGACGTCGTCCTCGTCCACGACGCGGCCCGCCCGCTCGTCCCCGTCGACACGGTCGACGCGGTCATCGAGGCCGTACGGGACGGCGCCCCCGCCGTCGTACCGGCCCTGCCGCTCGCCGACACGGTGAAGGAGGTCGAGCCGGCCGCGTATCCCGGCGGTCCCGAACCGGTGGTCGCCACCCCCGAGCGGGCCCGCCTCCGTGCCGTACAGACCCCGCAGGGCTTCGACCGCGCCACGCTGATCCGCGCCCACGAGACGGTCACCGACAACGTCACCGACGACGCCAGCATGGTCGAACAGCTTGGCCTCACGGTCGTGGTCGTCCCCGGCCACGAGGAGGCCTTCAAGGTCACCCGCCCCCTGGACCTGGTCCTCGCGGAGGCGGTCCTGGCCCGCAGGAGGCTGAACGATGGCTTCTGAGCAGCCTTTCGTGCTCCCCCAGGTCGGTATCGGCACCGACATCCACGCTTTCGAGGAGGGCCGCGAGCTGTGGTGCGCCGGACTCAAGTGGGAGGGCGAGGGCCCGGGCCTGGCGGGCCACTCCGACGCGGACGTCGTAGCGCATGCGGCCTGCAACGCCCTGTTCTCGGCGGCGGGTCTGGGAGACCTGGGCCAGCACTTCGGAACCGGTCGCCCCGAGTGGTCGGGCGCGTCCGGGGTGACCCTGCTGACGGAGGCCGCGCGAATCGTCCGCGAGGCGGGCTTCACCATCGGCAACGTGGCCGTACAGGTCGTAGGGCCGCGTCCGAAGATCGGCAAGCGGAGGGACGAGGCGCAGAAGCTCCTGTCGGAGGCGGCCGGGGCACCGGTGTCGGTTTCGGGCGCGACGACGGACGGTTTGGGATTTCCGGGCCGGGACGAGGGGCTCATGGCAGTGGCAACGGCGCTGGTCGTGAAACGCGCGTGAGCGGCCTGGCTTTTA
>NZ_BARG01000059.1 GCF_000376565.1 Streptomyces hokutonensis
CGCCTGGCTGGGACGGTGCCGCCGCCTGTCGAAGGACTACGAGTACCTGCGCGCCTGCTCGGAGAACGCCCTCTACCTCACCATGGTCATGCTCCTCGTGCGCCGCCTCGCAAGACCAGCCCGCTGACAGGCTTTTCAGACGCCCTCTAGCTGCGTGACAACGCCGACGAACACCGGCGAACGAGGGCAAACGTCTGCGGACCAGCGACGCAGGTGAAACGCACTCCAGCCCGCGGCAGCACCCCCACCCAAGTTGCTTCGGGACGAAGCGGTCGCTTCGTTAGGGTGCCCCGCATGACCGACGACGCCCCAGCCTGTCCCGAGTGCAGCCAGCCCATGAGGTTCGGTGGCCTAGTCCTCGCCAAACGGGAGGACGATGGTCTGCGGACCTGTCGGGCACTGTGGCGGTGTGCCGGTCGGCATCTCTGGTGGAACTGGGCAGACCGGCCGGACGAACCATTGGAGGTCTGTCCGGTCCCGGGGCTGTTCCGCTGACATCCGCCGTTGACATCAACGTGCACGGACCGCGACGACAACGAGCGACCATGTACGGCGCCAGTGCACGAGGTGAGCCCCCCGTCCGTCTCAGTTTCCGTCTCATTCAGCGCCGTTCGCGGACGTTCAGACGAGACCGACGCCCGTAGCCGCTCCGGCGACCAGCCGACCGTGAACACAGGTGACCGCCCCCGCACACACCCCAACACCCCACCGCCACAGTTGGAAAGCGTGCACCCCTGTCCGGGATAGCGTGCTGGTGACCGGCTCGCGGTACCGCAGCCGGTCAGCCGGAGTATCCCTCCAGGTCGGCGATGACATTGACGGCTCCCTGAGCGTTGTTGATGCGGATGCAGCCGTCTGCGCCGACCGGAAGCACGGCCAGGACAGGGCGGGTCTCTCCGGCGGCCAGGCTGTCGTTGTAGACATTCGGCACGCTGCCGTCGCCGTAGGCCGTCAGGTGCGTGGCAGCGGTCGGCGCGACACCCGTGAGGTTGACCAGCACCGCACCGGCGTCGGCCGGGACGCCGTCGACACCGGCGACCTTCACAGTGAGTGTGCCGTCCGCACCCAGCGGCTCGGCAGGGGCACCCGTGCCGTTGCGTGTGTCGAGGAAGCGAGTGGGGCTGGTCGGTACGAACGGGCCTCCGCCTGTGGTGTAGAGGCTCTGGAGGTCCGCGATCAGGTTGACATGACCGCCGCTGTTGTAGATCTCGATCTTGCCGCTGCAGACGGGTGTGACCACCAGGTTGGAGACAGTCTGCCCGGCGCGGTAGTTCAGGTTCGATGTACTGGGGCGGCTTCCGCAGTAGACGGTGACCACGCCGCTCGTGGTGCCTCCTGTCGCGGTGATGTCGAGGACGCCGGCCACCGCGGAAGAACTCCCGGGACGCAGAGTGACGGTCGTGGTGCTGCCCGGTGCGACCTTGCCCTTGGGGGCGCCGGTGCCGTTACGGGTGTCCAGGTCCCGCTCGGGTGTGGTGAGGGGATACAGACCGCTCAGGTGCGCGCCGGTCCTGGGCACGCTGGTGAAGTAGCCCTCCACGTCGGCAATGAGGTCGACGTCGCCGTGCGCGTTGTAGAGGTCGACGTAGCCGTCGCTGCCGACCCGGACCGTGACCAGGTTCGGGTTGACCCGCCCGGCGGTGAAGTTGAGGTTGGAGGCGGTCGGGCGACTGGTGCCGTCCGGGTACACCGTGACGTAGCTGCTCGCGGTGGCGTCGGCGTCGGTGACGTTCATGGTCACCGCGGTCACCCCGGAAGTCGGAATGCCGCCCGCACCGAGGACCTTCAGGCGCACCACACCGCCGGGACCGACCGGCCGCTGGGGTGCGCCCGTGCCGTGACGGGTGTCCAGGATGCGCTTCGGGCTCGTGACCACGTAGGAGGGACCGACCGTCGCCTTGGTGGTCGCCGTGGCGGTGCGCCCGTCGGAGTCGGTGATGTGCTGCGTGACGGTGTACGTGCCGGCGGTGGCGTAGGTGTGAGCTGTGGAGCCGCCGGAGCCGGTGACCGCGACAGCCGTCGAGCCGTCGCCGAAGGTGATCCGGTCGCTGGTCATCCGGTAGTAGCCGGTGGCGGTGAACGCGCAGCTCGTGGTGCGGGGTTCTGACGGGTCTTGACCGCAGGTGAGGCCGGCGTCGGGCCCAGGGGGCTGGGTGACCCCGAACGTGATGAACCCGCTCGTGCCCAGCGGGGTGCCGTCGGCCCTGTCCACCGCCACCGCGGCCTGGAGGTAGCCGTTCCCGGAGTCCTGCGTGTAGGTGTGTGTCGCCGAGCCGGTGGACGATGTGGTCGTGGTGCCGTCGCCGAAGTCGAACGCGTAACTCGCGCCGTCCAGCGAGTCCGACCAGGGATTATTGACCTTGGCGGTGAAGGTGGTGGCCACTCCGACGTAGGCGGCCTTCGGCGACATGGCGATCCCGCTCACCGTGAACGGGTCCTGGAACTCCAAGGCACCCCGGTCGTACGAGCTGTCACCCGTGCCGGTGTCAGCGACCAGAGGGTCGTTGACCCTGGGTTTGCCGTAGTAGTCCGTGGAGAGTTCTCCGGGGGCGCTGGCGTCGGCCGAGTCGATGAGCGGTGAGTGTTCCGTCAGCCACCCCGTCACGGGGATGGTCAGGTCCGTCTGGTCGAGGTCGTGAACACCCTGCCCGGTACCGGTTCGAAGGGCCTGGCTGGTTGCGTACGCGGTGCCGGCCCAGTCGTAGTCGGTGCCGGTCGACAGCGGGTTGACCGCGTTGTAGTCCTCGGTGACCTGCGCGGCGGAGGCGGCGTCCACCGTGATCTCGGCCGGTGTGCCGGTGTCGGAGCAGGTGGCGGTCGTATCGGGCATCACGACGGTGTTCTCGACCGACCCGGAGCTGCCGCCTGTCAGGCTGATCGCGTTCCCGCACACCGTCGAGATGGTGTCGCCTGCGAGGTGGATGCCGCTGGTGCCCACGGCCGTGACGCCGCCACGCACGTTCCCACCGAAGCGGTCGTCGGAGAGCGTGATGTCCTGTGCTCCGGCCGCGCTGGCGAAGACCGGGCCGCCCGACTGGGAGACCAGGTCCCGGGTGAGCGCGATACCGGAGGAGGAACCGTCGACCGTGATCGCCGGGATGGTCGCCGCCGTGTGGAGGCCGGTTCCGACGGTGGCGACGCGGTAGGTGATGTGCTGTGAGTCCGCGAAGGCCAGGGCAGTGGTTGCGCTGGCCGAGGCGTGGATACCGGCCATGTCGACGTACTGGGAGCCCGAGAAGGTGATCCCCGTCGTCTGCCCGCCTGCCACCGTGACGGCTGTTCCGGTGCCGGCTGCGGCGAGGAATCTGATGGGCGCGTCTGCCGTGCCCTTGCTCGATATGGTCACCGGGGCGTAGACGGTGTTGTTGCCGGCGATGTGGACGGTGTCGCCCGCAGTCGCGGCCTGCGCGGCCGGCTGGATCTGGCAGAAGGGCTCTGTCTGCGAGCCGGGGCCGGTGTCGCTGCAGTTGGCGGCGAGGTTGTCGACGTACAGCGCGGCACCGGTGTCCGCGTGAGCAGTGCTGGCACCGAGGCCGCTGAGCAAGACCCCCAAAACGGCGGGTGTCACGAGTGGTCGTCCGCGGCGCATCCGGTGCGCTCCTCCCCCTGGCCGGTGAGGGCGCATGATCGCCATCGCGCACGGCCTGTCACATCCAGTCAGCTGTCCGCTGGAGCTGAGCCGAGGCTAGATCAGCTTCGGGAAGGCGAACGGTTGCGCGAGCGTCTTTTACCCGATCTTGGCCGCTCCGGGGCATGATTCCTGGATGGCGGTCATCGCACCGCACCACAATCGCACCGGACAGAGCGGGAAACAGTAGGGAATCACGGTGTAGCCAAGCGCGCCCGATGAGTCCCCTGCTCAGTCGTTCACCCAGGTCAGCGCCCGAACCGGCAATGAAAGATCGCAACTTCCCGCGCTCAGGGCTTCAGTCCGGCAGAATGCGATGGTGTCCCTTGACGCCATTGACGCCGTGGACTGGTGGACGATACCGAACCCGACGTGGCACCAGTGCGACGAACCGGAACGGGTTGCTCACGCACTACGACTGCTGACGGTGTCCACCACGGCCAACGAGACGGGCGACGCCGCGTCTCTCCTTGCTGGTGGAGGCTTCGTCTGCAGCCACGCCGCCATGGTGTTTCCGGCGGCCTACGCTGCCACCCCGATCCTGTTGGATCTCGTCGAGCATGGCCAGCGGCCGCGCATCAAAGAGGCAGCCCTCGGGCTCCTGGCAGACGCGCTGGGCTACTTCCCGACCGCCGGCCACAACCGGGTGGACACTCCCTACGGCACAGACGTCCCGCTCTGCTGCGCCATCGCGCGCCTCATCCGCGGCCGTCACAGCGCTCTCCTCGCCCACGGGAATCACGGTAAGCGACTCCTGGCAGAGGCAGAGCTTCACTGGCGGATGACCATCGAGGAAGCAGAACTCCGGCCTGACGGCACTCTGACCGCCCTCGCCACACTCGAAGGCACACCCTTCGAAACACCGGGCGAGGCCGAGTTCCACAGCCCGCTTTCCGAACGACCTGCAGCCTCTGTGTGGATCGACGCACTGACGGCCGACGTCTCAGACGCCGCGTGCATCCAACTCGGCCCCATACCGTACGACGCCCTCCCGGGTTCGGTCCTCTACTCAGCCGAGTGCGGCCGACGCGAGCACTGACCTCGTTGCCATACCTCAGTAGCCGCACCACAACCGCACCAGATCGAGCGGGGAACAGCGGGGAACCACGGTGAAAGCAGCCGAGCCCGACGAGGCCGCACCCCGACCGTTCGCCCAGCACAGCGCCCCAACCAGCCCCAAATGCCCGCAGCTTCCCAAGCTGATGGGTCAGGCATCGCCGCGTGGGTTGACGGTCGTGACTTGCTCTAGTTGACGACACCGGCAACGTGGCGGAGGTCGGTGGGGGCGCAGCGAGACATACGCGCGCGTGATCGGCCTGCCGCCTCGCCGTCGTGGCTGGTTGTCGTCGGCTGGGGCAAGGACCAACCCGTATCCAGCTCTGAGCAGACGTCATCCGTCACCCACCTGAGGCCGGCGCGTCAGGGTTCTGCATCCTGTGAACCATGACGAACCCCGAGGGCCCGTACGTGAAGGTGCACTTCCGGCTGGAGATCGAAGACGACTGGCCCCCGGCATCGGTGGAGAGCCTGTGGGCGGTCGACCAGGGCGACGGCACCGCACGGCTCGACAACATCCCCTGGTTCGTCCGAGGCATCGCCTGCGGAGACGTCGTGGCCACCGACCCTGACGAGGAGGGCGTGCGATGGGCCGGCGAGGTGGTTCGGCGTTCCGAGAACTGCACCATCCGCCTCATCGTGCTCCGCGACGACGGTTCAGCAGCTGCACGGCAGAGCGTGATCAACGCGTTTCGCGAACTCGGAGTCAGCGGCGAGGGCATAGAGAAGTTCGGCATGGTCGCCCTGGACGTCCCGCCCACCGTCGATCTTGCAGAGGTGCAACGGCTTCTCAACCACGGCGTCGCCAAGGAGTGGTGGGACATGGAAGAGGGATGCATCACCGCGCAGTGGCGGGCCACGTCCGCCGGCTGACACCGCTCACGTGCCCCATGGCCGGGCCGTCCCTGGGCCGTCCGAGGTCGCTCAACGTTGGCCAACGACGACCACCAGGCGCACGATGCCACCGCCCCCGACCAGCAAAAACCCAACTCCCCAAGATCCCCGGCAACACCCAGGGCAAGAAGAAGTAAGCCGAGCTGAAGAAGCCCCCTGCCTGCGTTTTTCCCGCAGGCAGGGGGCTTTTTGATCGGGCCGCGCTCAGTGCTTCAGGCCGGTGGGCACCACGTCATGAGGCACGCAAGCGCTGCCGTCACTCCCGCGCGGCCTTGGGGTTGCACGGCCTGCCGCTCCCGCAGTTGCTCGACGGAGAGGCCCGCCAGGTCGGCGTACCGGTTGTCGTAGAGCTTCCAACGACCCATGGGCCAAGCGTCCCCCAACTACACTCGAAAACAAGCGATTTGGGGGAGCACCGATGCTGCAGCTCATGGACTGGTCCGTGGTCGCCATGGGATGTCTGCTGATCCTGGTGGCGCTGGGTGGTCGGTGGTGGGAGCGGGTCGAGGCGCGCAAGGGAGCCGGTCCTGTTCGGGGCACGCGGTTCTTGTGGGCGTGGTTTCCCCTGCTTCTGGGGCTGGGGATGATCGGCGGCAACCTGCCGCGACTGCTGCACGCGCCCTACGCCGTCGTCATGACCATGGACACCCTCAACCTCGTACTGGCGGTCACGACGGTGGTCCTGGTGCTCCGGGCCGCACGTCACTTCTTCCGGGGGCGAGGTCTTCGTACCCTCGAATGAGCTCCCGGCCTGGGAACGCGGACGGCCCGGGTTCGCGTCGGACGATGCGAACCCGGGCCGTTTGTACGGGAGTTCAGAAGGTTCCGCGGAGCCTCAGTGCTTCCAGCTCGCCTTCGCCAGCGCCGGAACGAAGCGCAGCGCGTCCACCGTGCCCACGCCCGTCGCCATGTCGTAGCCGTTGCCGGCCGTGTAACCGGTCACGCCCGCGTACGTGTTGTTCGTGCCGTCGTTCACGTCGACGATGCCGTTGCTCTTGGCGCCGTGCCGAGCGAGCGTGTACAGCGCCGAGTTGATGTTGCCGACGCGGTGTCCCGCCGCCTGGTCGGCGAGGGCGACGATGCCCGAGAAGAGCGGGCTGGCCTCGCTGGTGCCGCCGTAGACGTCCCAGCCGATCGCGGTCGGGTCGTAGCTGGAGTAGACCCAGGCGCCGCCGTTGACCGCCGCGGCCATCGACACGTCGGGCGTGGCGCGCTGGGTGCCGACGACGCTCTTCACGCCGTTCTGGAAGGACGGGCGGGAGAACACGTGGGACTGGCCGCCGCCGCTCGCGCCGTAGTCGTTGTAGACGCTGTCCGGGGTGACGCGCTCGCCCTTGTCGTTCAGGTGGAGCTGCGTGCCGCCGATCGACGTGACCAACGGGTCCGAGGAAGGCCAGGAGTTGACGGGCTTGTCGTAGAAGGCCGAGCCGTCCAGGTTGTAGTCGGTGGCGCCGCCGTCGCCGGAGGAGGCGAGGACGGTCACGTGCTTGCGGTTGGCGTCCTGGAAGGCGTAGCGCAGCTTCTTGATGCTGGAGAAGTCGCCCTGGTCGAAGCCGGGGAAGGTGTTCTCGGTGGCGCCGAAGCTCTGCGTGATGACGTCGCCGACGCCGTGGTCGATCAAGTACTTCTCGGCGTCCATCATTTCGGGCAGACCGGTGACGCCCTCGGTCTCGGCGACCGCCGTCTCCACGAGCACGATCTTCGCGTCGGGCGCGACCGCGTGCGCCATCTCGACGTCGAGGGTGGTCTCGCCGGCCCAGCCGGTCATGTCGGCGTTCTTCGGGTCGAAGACGGGGACCTTGCCCCACTTGACCACGTTGACCTTGGCGCTCTTCAGGCCGAACTGCTTGCTGTAGACGTCGAGATCGTGCTGGATCGTCGGCGAGCCGAACGAGTCGACGATGACGATCGTGCGGCCCTTGCCCGTGATGCCCTTCTTGTAAAGGGAGTTGAGGTTGTACGCCGTGCGGTACTGCAGCGGGTTGTAGCAGGCGATCCCCCACTTGGCCTCGCACTGCTCGCTGGAGAGCGGGCTCGACACGTGTCGGGCGAGGGTGTGTCCGGTGATCGCCGGTATCGCCTTCGTCTGCGGTACGGCGGCGGGTGCGGCGCTGCTGACGCCGGCCAGCGGGGCGGTTGCCAGTGCGGCTGCGGCGAGCGTGGCGGCGGCGGCCGTGGAAGCCGCGATGCCACGTCTGTTGCGGGCTATGTGCATAAATGCCCCCTGGATGATTGTGAGTTGCACGCGATGGTCTGCGTGCATCTCATCCAGTGAGACATGCACAGGACAAGTCAGTTGAACTGCCGATGCCGAAGCTTTTGCCCAAACAGCACCCAATGCTCGAACGGTCCTGCCGGTCGGACGGACCTACTCAGACCGCGGATCCGGCCCCGGCCAGCCGACGGAACGCCTCCGTGGTGCAGGGATGCGCGATCTCGTCCAGCAGGTGCCGCCACTCGGGATCACCCTTGGCGGGATGCGCCAGGTCCCACGCGGCCAGCAGCGGAGCGAGCGCGCTCTCGCCGGGGACCTCGGCCGGGTCGGTGAACTGCCTTGATTCCATGGGACGTTCCTTCCGGACGGGCGACCGCTTCCGATCGACTGGGGGCCAACTGCCTTCTACGATGCCGTCGTTCGCCCGCCCGGACCATGGAGCGCCCCACCCGACCGGGGGTGGGGCTGACCGCACCCCCGGGCACCACCGAGCCCCCCCCGCGCGGTGTCAGATCGAGTACGGCACCGGGTGCACCTCGTCCGCCCGGTGCCCCGCGCGCTCGTGCACACGCTGGACCGCCTCGGGCGACGGCGCCTCCGACAGGCAGTACACGGTCCCGGACTCCGGATCCGCCCAGGCCCGCTCGAAGTGGACGCCCTCGTCCTTCTCCACGGCGAGATCCGCCTTGTGGGCCGCCATCAACTGGTCGGCCGTGATGCCCTTCATTCCGTGATGAACGTCCATGTACTGAGCCATGGCCTCGCACCTCCTCGTGCTGTTCCCCCCTCCCCATGCTGCGCTCCCACGGCCTCCGGGGCTACCGTGCGGAACGATCACGGGGGAGGGTGAGGGGATGCGACGAGGGGTGCGGACCGGGATCGGCGCGGGCGTCGTGGCCGTACTGCTGGGGGCGGGGGCCGGGCTGTGGGTGGCGTTCGCGGGCGAGGGGCATCCGTTCGGTGACGCCCGGGTCTGCGAGGGGAGCGAGATCCCGCTCCAGGCGGCCCTGGACGTCGTACGGCTGCCGCTGTCGGCCGGAGCGAAGGACGTGCATTACGTGACGTACTCGCCCACTACGGTGGCGGCGCCTGTGTCGGTGGCCGTCGCCTTCCGGGTCTCCGGGGCGGCGATGGACCGCTATCTGCGGGCGAACGGGATCGTGCCCGCCGGGGTCGACCGGCTCACCAACGGGCCCTACGCGACCGGGGACTCCGGCACCGACCCGGCGAGTCTGGGGCTGTGCGGAGGGGTGAAGGAGATCTTCGCGCCCTCCGTCCTGGTCGACAAACAGGTGGCCGCCGAGGACGGGACCCTGCGGTCGGTCGACTTCGCCGTCGCGCTGCCCGACGGCTACGACAGCCTCCCGGCCACCACCGACGTCCTGCTCACCGTGGCCGCGAACCACTGAACCGTCGAGCACGCCGGAGGGGCCCCGGCGCCGTAGCACCGAGGCCCCTCCGGGAGCAGGCGGCGGTCAGCCGCACTGGCAGGGATTGCCCGACTGGCACCCGCATCCGCAGCCCGAGCCGCAGCCGCAGGCGCCGAAGAGCGGGAGGCTCTTGATCTCGGCGGGCTGCTGCGTCTCGCGCTCCTGCGTCGGGTCCGGCGTCGTCGTAGCGGGGGATTCGGCCATGGGTCCTCCTGGAGGCTCGAGCCTGTGCCCATCGGATGCTGCCCATTGGATGCCCGCTCCGGCGGGCGCATCAACGGCGCATTGAGGCTTCCCTCACGAGCCCCCCGACCTGGGACCTACGCCCCCTCGGCCCCCGTCGCCGGCTGGATGTCGGGCTGGATCTCGTCCGCGTGCTCACCCGTGACCAGGAACACCACGCGCTTCGCGACCGACACCGCGTGGTCGGCGAAGCGCTCGTAGTAACGGCCGAGCAGGGTCACGTCGACCGCGGTCTCGATGCCGTGCTTCCACTTGTCGTCCAGCAGGTGCTGGAAGAGCGTGCGGTGCAGCAGGTCCATCGCGTCGTCGTCCTGCTCCAGCTGGAGGGCCAGGTCGACGTCCTTCGTGATGATGACCTCGGCCGCCTTCGCCATCAGGCGCTGGGCGAGCTGGCCCATCTCCAGGATGGTCGCGTGCAGGTCGTGCGGCACCGCGCGGTCCGGGAAGCGCAGCCGTGCGAGCTTCGCCACGTGCTGGGCGAGGTCGCCGGAGCGCTCCAGGTCGGCCGACATGCGCAGGGACGTGACGACGATCCGCAGGTCCGTCGCCACCGGCTGCTGCCGGGCCAGCAGGGCTATGGCCCGTGCTTCCAGGTCGTGCTGGAGGTCGTCGACCTTCTTGTCGGCCTCGATGACGCTCTCGGCCAGCTTCAGGTCGGAGTCCAGGATCGCCGTCGTGGCGCGTCCGATCGCCGACCCGGTCAGCCGGGCCATCTCCACCAGACCGTCACCGATCGAGTCAAGTTCCTCGTGGTACGCGTCCCGCATCAGGGTTCCCTCTCCTACGTTCGCTTCGGGGGCTCAGGGGCCCCGGGCCCGTCCGACTGTGACTAGAAACCGGCCCTTCCACCCCACGCTCCCACGTTCCCGCTCCTACGCGACGGTTTCCGCCACCCCAAATGAACCAATACTGGCTCCAAGGTGAACTCTGGGCGACGAGTGTTCGAGGTCGCACTCCGATGGCTGTGGCCAGGAGGTATCCCATGCCTAACCTGGGGGCATGGACGTGAACGCGGCGGTCGCCGCAGCGGCAGCGATCGCCGGGGTGCTCACCGGTGTCATCGCCATGCTGGCGTTCCGCTGGAGCGAACGCGACCAGAAGCGACCGACCAGGACCTCCCTGCACACGGACCCGGTGCTTCCGCCGGGCGTGGACACCGTCCTCTCGGTGCTCCGCTCCTCGGCCGTCGTCCTCGACGAAGCGGACGCCGTGGTCAAGGCCAGCTCGGCGGCGTACGCCCTCGGACTGGTCCGTGGCGGGAAACTCTCCGTCGACCCCATGCTCACCATGGCCCGGGACACCCGGCGCGACGGCGAGATACGCCAGGTCGAACTGGATCTGCCCCGGCGGGGCACCGGACGCGGCGAGGCTCTCGCCGTGTCCGCACGTGTGGCCCCGCTCGGCTCCCGGCTCGTCCTGCTCCTCGTGGAGGACCTCACCGAGGCCCGCCGCATCGAGGCCGTACGACGAGACTTCGTGGCGAACGTCAGCCACGAACTGAAGACCCCGGTCGGCGCGCTCTCCCTCCTCTCGGAGGCGGTCATGGACGCCTCCGACGATCCTGAGGCGGTGGAGCGCTTCGCCGGCCGGATGCAGATCGAGGCCACGCGCCTGACCAATCTCGTGCAGGAACTCATCGACCTGTCACGGGTCCAGAACGACGACCCCCTCGAAGACGCCGAACCGGTGCGCGTCGACGAACTCGTCGCCGAGGCCATCGACCGCTGCCGGCACCAGGCCGGTACCAAGCAGATCACCATGGCCGCCGGCGGCACCGCCGACCTGCACGTCTGGGGCAACCGTGGCCAGCTGGCCGCCGCCCTCGGCAACCTGGTCGAGAACGCCGTCAACTACTCGCCCGCCCGCACCCGCGTCGGCATAGCCGCCCGCCGGGTGTCCGCGCCCGGCGGCGACCACATCGAGGTCGCCGTCACCGACCAGGGCATCGGGATATCCGAGAAGGACAAGGAGCGCGTGTTCGAGCGCTTCTACCGTGTCGACCCGGCCCGCTCGCGGGCCACCGGCGGTACGGGTCTCGGGCTGGCGATCGTCAAGCACGTGGCCGCCTCGCACGGCGGGGAGGTCACGGTGTGGAGCTCCGAGGGACAGGGCTCCACGTTCACCCTGCGGCTGCCGGAGGCGGGTGCGGCCCGCGACCGTGCCCACCAGCACCCCGACCTCGACGACGAGGCCGAGGGGTCCCCTGACACATCCCCGTACGAACCGCTTCCCGCCCCGGAGGTCCTTCCGTGACCCGAGTGCTCGTCGTCGAGGACGAGGAGTCCTTCTCCGACGCCCTGTCCTACATGCTTCGCAAAGAGGGCTTCGAGGTCGCCATCGCGACCACCGGGCCCGACGGACTCGACGAGTTCGAGCGCAACGGCGCCGATCTCGTCCTGCTCGACCTGATGCTGCCGGGGCTGCCCGGCACGGAGGTCTGCCGCCAGCTGCGCGGCCGCTCCAACGTCCCCGTGATCATGGTGACGGCCAAGGACAGCGAGATCGACAAGGTCGTAGGCCTGGAAATAGGAGCCGATGACTACGTCACCAAGCCCTTCTCGTCCCGCGAACTGGTCGCCCGTATCCGGGCCGTCCTGCGCCGCCGCGGCGAGCCCGAGGAGGTCACCCCGGCCGCCCTCGAGGCAGGTCCGGTCCGCATGGACGTGGATCGCCACGTGGTCACGGTCTCCGGCTCCAAGGTCGACCTGCCCCTCAAGGAGTTCGACCTGCTGGAGATGCTCCTGCGCAACGCGGGCCGCGTACTGACCCGTATGCAGCTCATCGACCGCGTCTGGGGCGCCGACTACGTGGGCGACACCAAGACCCTCGACGTCCACGTCAAGCGCCTCCGCGCCAAGATCGAGCCGGACCCGGGTGCCCCGCGCTACCTGGTGACGGTCCGCGGCCTCGGCTACAAGTTCGAGCCGTAAACCGCGTACACACGCTTAAC
>NZ_BARG01000058.1 GCF_000376565.1 Streptomyces hokutonensis
CCGCCGCGTGGGCGCGACCAGCCACGACGGCGAGTCAGCCAAAGAACGACTTACGCGTCCTTGGACTCCTCGTCGGCCTCGACCTCAGCCGGCTTCGCGTCCTCGACGACCTCAACCGGAGCCGAAGCCTCGGCGTCCTTCGCGGCACGCTTGGTGGCCGCCTCGGCCTCACCCGTCGCAGCCTGCGCGACGGTCAGGGCCTCGACGAGCTCGATGACAGCCATGGGCGCGTTGTCGCCACGACGGTTACCGATCTTGGTGATACGGGTGTAGCCACCGGGACGGTTCTCGTAGCGCGGGCCGATCTCGGTGAAGAGCGTGTGGACGACGCTCTTGTCCGTGATCACCTGGAGCACCTGACGGCGGTTGTGAAGGTCGCCCTTCTTCGCCTTGGTGACCAGACGCTCGGCGTACGGCCGCAGCTTGCGGGCCTTCGCCTCGGTGGTGGTGATACGGCCGTGCTCGAAGAGGCTCTTCGCGAGGTTCGCGATGAGCAGCTTCTCGTGCGCGGCGCTGCCGCCCAGACGGGCACCCTTGGTGGGCTTCGGCATTTCTTTCTCCTTGGTATCTGCCCCGGCCGTATGAGGTACCGGGGTCAGGACCCGGTGAGCGGACGCTCACCGGCAACAACCGATCAGTACTGCTCGGTCTCCACAAAACCCGCGTCCACGTCGTCGTCGGCGCCGAAGGCGTCGGCAGCGGCCGTCGGGTCGAATCCGGGCGGGCTGTCCTTCAGGGCCAGGCCCATGCCGGCCAGCTTCGCCTTGACCTCGTCGATGGACTTCGCGCCGAAGTTGCGGATGTCCAGGAGGTCGGCCTCGGAACGAGCCACGAGCTCACCCACGGAGTGGATGCCCTCGCGCTTGAGGCAGTTGTAGGAGCGGACGGTGAGTTCCAGCTCCTCGATCGGCAGGGCGAGGTCGGCGGCCAGGGCGGCGTCCGTGGGGGACGGGCCCATGTCGATGCCCTCGGCGTCGATGTTCAGCTCGCGGGCGAGACCGAACAGCTCCACCAGGGTCTTGCCGGCCGACGCCATCGCGTCACGGGGACGCATCGCCTGCTTGGTCTCGACGTCGACGATCAGCTTGTCGAAGTCGGTGCGCTGCTCGACACGCGTCGCCTCGACCTTGTACGTGACCTTCAGCACCGGCGAGTAGATCGAGTCGACCGGGATCCGGCCGATCTCCTGACCCACCTGCTTGTTCTGCACCGCGGAGACGTAACCGCGGCCACGCTCGACCGTGAGCTCCATCTCCAGCTTGCCCTTGCCGTTGAGCGTGGCGAGGACCAGGTCGGGGTTGTGCACCTCGACACCGGCCGGGGGCGCGATGTCGGCGGCGGTGACCAGACCCGGACCCTGCTTGCGCAGGTACATCACGACCGGCTCGTCGTGCTCACTGCTCACGACCAGCTGCTTGATGTTGAGGATCAGGTCGGTGACGTCCTCCTTGACGCCCGGCACGGTGGTGAACTCGTGCAGGACACCGTCGATCCGGATGCTGGTGACAGCGGCTCCGGGGATCGAGGAGAGGAGCGTACGGCGGAGGGAGTTGCCGAGGGTGTAGCCGAAGCCGGGCTCCAGCGGCTCGATCACGAACCGCGAACGGAACTCGTCAACGACCTCTTCGGTCAGAGACGGACGCTGAGCGATCAGCATGAGGTGATTCCTTCAGTCATGGACACCCACTATTTGATGTCCTGCTGTTACTACAAGGGTACGGGCGATACGGCACCGAAGTGCCGTACCGCCCGAATCCTCAAGACAGCCGTGCGTCAGACGCGGCGGCGCTTCGGCGGACGGCAGCCGTTGTGCGGGGTGGGGGTGACGTCCTGGATGGAGCCGACCTCAAGACCGGTGGCCTGGAGGGAGCGGATCGCGGTCTCGCGACCGGAGCCCGGGCCCTTCACGAAGACGTCGACCTTGCGCATGCCGTGCTCCTGCGCGCGACGGGCGGCCGACTCGGCGGCCATCTGCGCGGCGAAGGGGGTGGACTTGCGCGAGCCCTTGAAGCCGACGTGGCCGGCGGAGGCCCAGGAGATCACGTTGCCCGAGGGGTCCGTGATCGAGACGATCGTGTTGTTGAACGTGCTCTTGATGTGCGCGTGGCCGTGAGCGACGTTCTTCTTTTCCTTGCGGCGCACCTTCTTGGCAGCGCCCTGACGACCCTTGGGGGGCATCTATTACTCCTACGGGGAGGTGGTCGGTCCTACAGCGAAGACCGCTGGTGAAGCGTTGTCCGCTGTGGACTACTTCTTGCCCGGCTTCTTCTTGCCGGCGATGGCGCGACGCGGACCCTTGCGGGTACGAGCGTTCGTGCTGGTGCGCTGACCGCGAACGGGCAGACCACGACGGTGACGGAGACCCTGGTAGCAGCCGATCTCCACCTTGCGGCGGATGTCGGCCTGGATCTCGCGACGGAGGTCACCCTCGGTCTTGATGTTGGCGTCGACGTACTCACGAATCGCGACGAGCTGCTCTTCCGAGAGGTCGCGAACGCGGGTGTTGGGGTCGATGCCGGTCTCGGCCAGCGTCAGCTGGGAAAGGGTCCGACCAATGCCGAACACGTAGGTGAGGGCGACCTCCACGCGCTTTTCGCGCGGGATGTCGACACCGGAAACGCGTGCCATTCAATGGCTCCTGGTGATCTTCGGAGGTCTTCCGCAGAACCGGATCCCAGCCGCCGGCCTCTTCGTTCGAAGATTTGGTACGGCGTGGGTCCCCAGCCTCCGAGCCGGGGGTGTCGGGCGCCTACTACGCCCGGGTCCTGCGTATGAACATGTACTGCTCGCGTCGCGCGAATCTCTGCGAAAAGATGCAGAGGGAAGGTCGTGCGTCAGCCCTGGCGCTGCTTGTGGCGCGGGTTCTCGCAGATGACCATGACCCGACCGTGACGGCGGATCACCCTGCACTTGTCGCAGATCTTCTTGACGCTCGGCTTGACCTTCATTGGTGAGGTTCTCCGGGTCAGTTGCCTGCGGCGCCGCTTGCGCGGAACCTGGGCAAGATCTACTTGTAGCGGTAGACGATCCGGCCACGCGTCAGGTCGTACGGAGACAGCTCCACCACGACCCGGTCGTCAGGGAGGATGCGGATGTAGTGCATACGCATCTTGCCGCTGATGTGTGCCAGGACCTGGTGGCCGTTCTGGAGCTCCACCTTGAACATGGCGTTCGGGAGAGACTCGACGACAGTGCCTTCGATCTCGATGGCACCTTGCTTCTTGGCCACGCTTCGCCCTTCGAATCGACTACCTTGATCGACTCGCGCGCGTTCCCCTTGCGGGGTGCATGCGGACATGCGGGTGCACGAGAGCCGACGAGTCAGTCTACGTCAGGGCCCTCGGAAAGACGAATCGATGGAGGATGCCCCGGCTCGAAGATCACTAAGCACAAGGAGAGTGTTCTTAGGGGCGCGGGGAACTGCGCGACCAGCCCCCACCGGCGGTCAGCCGGACAACTACGCCACGGGATCCGGCGCAGCCGTGATCCCATACTCAGCCAGCTTCGCCTTACCCCCATCAGGAGCCGTCAGCACGAGCGGCCCCTCCTCGGTCAAGGCAACCGAGTGCTCCCAGTGGGACGACCACGTCCCGTCGGTCGTGATCACCGTCCAGTCGTCGGACAGCACCTCGGTCTTCGGCGTACCGAGCGACACCATCGGCTCGATCGCCAGGCAGAACCCGGGAATCAGCTTCGGCCCCTTGCCCCGCCGCTTCTCCACGTAGTTCAGCAGATGCGGATCCATGTGCATCTCGGTACCGATGCCATGACCGCCGTAGTCCTCGACGATCCCGTACTTGCCACCGCCGGGCTTCGGCTGCCGCCGGATGTACGTCTCGATCGCGCGGGAGATGTCGACGAGCCGGTTTCCGAGCTTCATCGCGGCGATGCCCGCCCACATCGACTCCTCGGTCACCCGGGAGAGCTCGATGAGCTCAGGGGCGTGACCGGAGCCGACGAACGCGGTGTACGCGGCGTCCCCGTGCCAGCCGTCGATGATCGCGCCGCAGTCGATGGAGATGATGTCGCCGTCCTTCAGCACCACCTCGTCGGAGGGGATGCCGTGGACGACGACCTCATTGACCGAGGTGCAGATGGTGGCCGGGAAGCCGCCGTAGCCAAGGAAGTTGGGCTTCGCGTTGTGGTCGGCGAGGACCTTGCGGGCCACCTCGTCCAGATCCTTCGTGCTCGCGCCGGGTACGGCCGCTTCACGCGTGGCCGCGTGGATCGCGGCGACGACCAGCCCCGCCTCGCGCATCTTGGAGATCTGCTCGGGGGTCTTGATCTGCACCATGGGGGCCTGCGCTCTCCGTCTTCCGCGTCACATGGGATATGGCTGTACACAACAGTACGGCCGCGACGCCCGTGAGGGCACCGCGGCCGGAACTGGTGGGCGACTACTTGTCGTCGTCGCGCTTCAGCGCGTCCAGCGCGCGCTGGGTGATCTCGTCCACCGGGCCGAGCGAGGAGATCGTGACCACCAGGCCCTGGGCCTTGTAGTAGTCGATGATCGGCTCGGTCTGCGTGTGGTAGACCTCCAGCCGGGTGCGGACGGTGTCCTCGGAGTCGTCGTCGCGCTGGTACAGCTCGCCGCCGCAGGTGTCACAGACACCGTCCTGCTTGGGCGGGCTGTACGTCACGTGGAAGACGTGGCTGGAGTCCTTCCGGCAGATGCGGCGGCCGGCGATGCGCTTGACCACCTCTTCCTCGGAGACCTCCAGGTCGAGGACCGCGTCCAGCTTGATGCCCTCGGTCTTCAGCAGTTCGTCCAGCGCCTCGGCCTGCGACACATTGCGCGGGAAACCGTCGAGGAGAAAGCCGTTCACAGCGTCCGGCTGCTCCATGCGGTCCTTGGCCATCGCGATGGTGACCTCGTCCGGGACCAGGTTGCCCGCGTCCATGTAGGACTTCGCCAGTTTGCCGAGTTCCGTGGCCTGACTGATGTTGGCACGGAAGAGATCGCCGGTGGAGATGTGCGGGATGTGCAGCGTCTTGGCCAGTCGCACAGCCTGCGTTCCCTTACCGGCGCCCGGCGGCCCGACGAGGACGATTCGCATCAGCGGAGGAACCCTTCGTAATTGCGCTGCTGGAGCTGGCTCTCGATCTGCTTCACCGTCTCGAGACCGACACCCACGATGATGAGGATGCTGGTCCCGCCGAACGGGAAGTTGCCGCTTGCGTTGAAACCGACCAACGCCATCGTCGGTACGAGAGCGATCAGACCCAGATACAGCGAACCCGGCCAGGTGATCCGGTTGAGTACGTAACTCAGGTACTCAGCGGTGGGCCGGCCAGCCCGGATGCCCGGGATGAAGCCACCATACTTCTTCATGTTGTCGGCGACTTCCTCGGGGTTGAACGAGATCGCCACGTAGAAGAACGCGAAGAAAACGATCAGGAGGAAGTAGCTGACCAGGTAGATCGGGTGGTCACCCTTGGTCAGGTTCTGTGTCACCCAGGTCTTCCAGGCGGAGTCGCCGCTGGAGAACTGCGCGACCAGAGCCGGGATGTAGAGCAGCGAGGACGCGAAGATGACGGGAATCACACCCGCCTGATTGACCTTCAGCGGGATGTAGGTCGACGTACCGCCGTAGGAACGGCGGCCGATCATGCGCTTCGCGTACTGCACGGGAATGCGGCGCTGGGCCTGTTCGACGAAGACCACCAGGCCGACCATGACCAGGCCGACGAGGATGACGGTGCCGAACTCGATCCAGCCGTCGGCCAGCGTGCCCTGCTTCTTGATGGCCCACAGCGCGGACGGGAAGGTGGCCGCGATCGAGATGAACATCAGGATCGACATGCCGTTGCCGATGCCGCGGTCGGTGATGAGCTCGCCGAGCCACATCACGACGCCGGTGCCGGCGGTCATGGTGACGACCATGGTGATGGTCGTGAAGATGGCACGGTCCGGGACGATGCTCGTCGCGACCGTGCAGCCGGAGAAGAGGGCGCCGCTGCGGGCGGTGGCCACCAGGCCGGTGCCCTGCAGGATCGCGAGCGCCACGGTCAGATAGCGCGTGTACTGCGTGATCTTCGCCGTACCGGCCTGGCCCTCCTTCTTGAGGGCCTCCAGACGCGGGATCACCACGGTCAGCAGCTGAAGAATGATGCTCGCCGTGATGTACGGCATGATGCCGAGCGCGAAGACCGTGATCTGCAGCAGCGCACCGCCGGAGAACATGTTGACCAGTCCGAAGAGGCCCTGGTTGCCGGAGGCCTCGGTCACACACTGCTGTACGGCCGTGTAGTTGACGCCGGGGATCGGGACGTGGGTACCGACCCGGTAGACCACGATGATGCCCAGCGTGAAGAGCAGCTTCTTGCGCAGGTCGGGCGTCCTGAACGCCCGGGCGAACGCGGTGAGCACGGTGCCTCCTGCGACCCCCGCGCCAGTGCGTCAAGGGTGACGGTCTTGAGGTTCGACGAATAAGAACAGTGCAGGCCACCTTACCGGCGACTCTGCCCCCGTGGAACGACCAACCGGGGATACCCCGTTATGGGGTATCCCCGGTCGGGATCGCTTATGTCATCGCGCTCAGACGAGCTCGGTGACGGTACCGCCGGCGGCGGTGATCTTCTCCTTGGCGGAACCGGAGACGGCGTCCACCGTCACCTGCAGCGCCACGGAGATCTCGCCCTGGCCGAGGACCTTGACGAGGCTGTTCTTGCGAACCGCACCGTTGGCGACGAGACCCTCTACGGTGACCTCGCCACCTTCCGGGTACAGGGCCGCCAGCTTGTCGAGGTTCACGACCTGGTACTCGGTCTTGAACGGGTTGCGGAAGCCCTTCAGCTTCGGAAGACGCATGTGGAGGGGCATCTGGCCACCCTCGAAGCGCTCCGGAACCTGGTAACGGGCCTTCGTACCCTTGGTTCCACGACCGGCCGTCTTACCCTTCGACGCCTCACCACGACCCACACGGGTCTTGGCGGTCTTGGCGCCCGGGGCGGGACGGAGGTTGTGGATCTTGAGCGGGTTGTTCTCCGCCATGATCAGTCGACCTCCTCAACCGTCACGAGGTGGCGGACGGTGTGCACCATTCCGCGGAACTCGGGGCGGTCCTCCTTGACGACCACGGTGTTGATCCCCTTGAGACCAAGGGACCGCAGTGTGTCACGGTGGTTCTGCTTGCTGCCGATGTACGACTTCGTCTGCGTGACCTTGAGGCGAGCCATTACGCACCCGCCCCGGCACGTGCACGAAGGAGAGCCGCGGGGGCGACGTCCTCGAGGGGCAGACCGCGGCGGGCCGCGATCTCCTCGGGACGCTGCAGGCCCTTGAGGGCCGCCACGGTCGCGTGCACGATGTTGATCGCGTTGGACGAGCCGAGCGACTTCGACAGGATGTCGTGAACGCCGGCGCACTCGAGCACTGCACGCACCGGACCACCGGCGATAACGCCGGTACCGGGGGAAGCAGGCTTGAGCAGGACGACGCCCGCGGCCTTCTCGCCCGTGATCGGGTGCGGGATGGTGCCCTGGATACGGGGGACCTTGAAGAAGTGCTTCTTGGCCTCCTCAACACCCTTGGCGATGGCGGCCGGCACCTCCTTGGCCTTGCCGTAACCGACACCGACGGTGCCGTCACCGTCGCCCACCACGACGAGCGCGGTGAAGCTGAAGCGACGACCACCCTTGACAACCTTGGCGACGCGGTTGATCGCGACTACGCGCTCAACGTACGCGGTCTTCTCGGCGGCAGCAGCGCCGCCGTCACGGCCCTTCCGGTCCCGCCGCTCGCCGCCACCGGCACCGCTTCCACGGCGCTGGGGTCCAGCCATTGGATTACCTCTCTCTTTCCGCTAGCTACGGAAGCGACTAGAACTTCAGTCCGGCTTCGCGGGCGGCGTCCGCCAGGGCGGCGATGCGCCCCGCGTACTGGTTGCCACCGCGGTCGAATACGACAGCCTCGACACCGGCGGCCTTGGCGCGCTCGGCGACCAGGGCGCCGACCGACTTGGCCTGCGCGGACTTGTCGCTCTCGCCGCCGCGGATCGAGGTGTCCAGGGTCGACGCCGACGCCAGGGTGTGACCCTTGATGTCGTCGATGACCTGGGCCACGATGTGGCGGTTGGAGCGGGTCACGACCAGGCGCGGACGCTCAGCCGTACCGGAAATGTGCTTCCGGATGCGGATGTGACGACGCTTGATGGCAGCACGCTTGTAAGCGTCGCCCTTAGCGATCTTCGTACCGTATGCCATGGCTTACTTACCCGCCTTTCCGACCTTGCGCCGGATGACTTCGCCCTCGTACTTGACGCCCTTGGCCTTGTACGGGTCGGGCTTGCGCAGCTTGCGGATGTTGGCCGCAACCTCGCCGACCTTCTGCTTGTCGATGCCCTCGACCGAGAAGTGCGTCGGGTTCTCGACCTTGAACGAGATGCCCTCGGGCGCCTCGACGGTGATCGAGTGGCTGTAGCCGAGCGCGAACTCGAGGTTCGATCCCTTGGCCGCAACGCGGTAACCGACACCGCTGATCTCGAGCTTCTTCACGTAACCCTCGGTCACGCCGGTGATCATGTTCGCCACCAGCGTGCGGGACAGGCCGTGCAGGGCCTTGTTCTGACGCTCGTCGTTGGGGCGGGTGACGTTGAGAACGCCGTCCTCACCCTTGGCGATGTCGATCGGCGAAGCGACGGTGTGGGTCAGGGTGCCCTTGGGGCCCTTGACCGAGACCGTACGGCCGTCGATGGTGACGTCCACGCCGGCGGGAACCGTGATGGGGAGCTTGCCAATACGCGACATAGCTTCTTCCGATTCCTTTCCGCTACCAGACGTAGGCGAGAACTTCTCCGCCTACGCCCTTCTTGCCGGCCTGCTTGTCGGTGAGGAGCCCGTGGGACGTGGAGATGATCGCCACGCCGAGGCCGCCCAGCACCTTGGGCAGGGAGGTGGACTTCGCGTAAACCCGGAGACCGGGCTTGGAGATCCGCTTGATGCCCGCGATGGAGCGCTCACGGTTCGGGCCGAACTTCAGCTCGAGAACGAGGTTCTTGCCGACCTCGGCGTCCTCGACCTTCCAGCCCGTGATGAAGCCCTCCTGCTGGAGGATCTCCGCGATGTGAGACTTGATCTTGGACGCCGGCATCGTCACGGAGTCGTGGTATGCCGAGTTCGCGTTCCGCAGACGCGTAAGCATGTCTGCGATCGGATCAGTCATGGTCATGAATTGGCCTTCGGCCTCTCTCGCCGGGGTTTCCAGGTGCCCATCCCTCTCCTCGATCCGAGACGAGGCGGGTGCGGTGCGGTGGACCTACGGCGTAGTAAGTCGTATGGGCGGCAATCAGGCGCCCAACCCCCCTAGCCTAAGCCATGGAGGGGTGGGCACCTGACCGTGCCCTCTGCTTACCGAGAGCTTCGGGAGTCCGGAAGTACCGGACTACCAGGAGCTCTTGGTCACGCCCGGCAGCTCGCCACGGTGAGCCATCTCACGAAGGCACACGCGGCAGAGGCCGAACTTGCGGTACACGGAGTGCGGGCGGCCGCAGCGCTGGCAGCGGGTGTAGCCACGCACACCGAACTTGGGCTTACGAGCAGCCTTGGCAATCAGAGCCTTCTTCGCCATCTCGCTTACGCCTCCTTGAAGGGGAAGCCGAGGTGACGGAGAAGGGCACGGCCTTCGGCGTCGTTGGTCGCCGTGGTCACCACGGTGATGTCCATACCCCGGACGCGGTCGATCTTGTCCTGGTCGATCTCGTGGAACATGACCTGCTCGGTGAGACCGAAGGTGTAGTTGCCACGACCGTCGAACTGCTTGGGAGACAGACCGCGGAAGTCGCGGATGCGCGGAAGCGCGAGCGACAGGGTGCGGTCCAGGAACTCCCACATGCGGTCGCCACGGAGCGTGACGTGGGCACCGATCGGCTGACCCTCGCGCAGCTTGAACTGCGCGATGGACTTGCGGGCCTTGGTGATGGCCGGCTTCTGACCGGTGATCGTGGTCAGGTCACGGACGGCACCGTCCATGAGCTTGGAGTCACGGGCGGCGTCGCCGACACCCATGTTCACCACGATCTTGACGAGGCCGGGGATCTGCATGACGTTCTCGTAGGAGAACTCCTCACGCAGCTTGCCCGCGATCTCCTCGCGGTACTTCGTCTTGAGACGCGGAGTGGTGGTGGTAGTCATCAGATGTCCTCACCCGTCCGCTTGGCAACGCGAACCTTGTTGCCCTCGTCGTCGAAGCGGTAGCCGACACGCGTGACGACCTTGTTGCCGTCCTTCTCAACGACCAGCTGGACGTTGGAGACGTGGATCGGCGCCTCGGTCGTGACGATGCCACCGGCCTGCGAGCCCTTGGCGGTGGGGCCGGCCTTGGTGTGCTTCTTGACCCGGTTGACACCCTCGACCAGGACGCGCTCGTCGCGCGGGTAAGCGGCAATGACCTTGCCCTGCTTGCCCTTGTCCTTGCCGGTGATGACCTGAACCGTGTCACCCTTCTTGATCTTCATGCTTACAGCACCTCCGGAGCCAGCGAGATGATCTTCATGAACTTCTTCTCGCGCAGCTCGCGCCCGACCGGGCCGAAGATGCGGGTACCACGAGGGTCGCCGTCGTTCTTCAGAATGACGGCGGCGTTCTCGTCGAAGCGGATGTACGAGCCGTCCGGACGGCGGCGCTCCTTCACGGTGCGAACGATGACGGCCTTGACGACGTCACCCTTCTTCACGTTGCCACCGGGGATCGCGTCCTTGACGGTGGCGACGATGACGTCACCGATGCCCGCGTAGCGGCGACCGGAGCCACCGAGCACACGGATGCAAAGGATTTCCTTCGCACCAGTGTTGTCGGCGACGCGCAGTCGCGACTCCTGCTGGATCACGTCTATCTCCTGATCGTCTGCCGGTTCCCCAACAGGGCTGAAGAATCAGCCCTGTTGGAGCCTGGCGGAACTGTCCTGCGGAATTACCCCGCAGGCTGTATTACTTGGAATTCCCTTGCGGGAATTACCTACTTGGCCTTCTCGAGGATCTCGACGATGCGCCAGCGCTTCGTCGCGGACAGCGGACGCGTCTCCATGAGGAGGACGCGGTCGCCGACGCCTGCGGCGTTCTGCTCGTCGTGGGCCTTGAGCTTGTTCGTACGGCGGATGACCTTGCCGTACAGCGCGTGCTTCACGCGGTCCTCGACGGCGACGACGACGGTCTTGTCCATCTTGTCGCTGACGACGAGACCCTCACGGGTCTTGCGGAAGCCGCGGGAAGCGGTCTGCTCTTCAGTCACGTTGCTCTCGCTCATCAGGCGCTCTCCACCGTCTCGATGCCCAGCTCGCGCTCACGCATCAGGGTGTAGATCCGCGCGATGTCCTTCCGGACGGCCTTCAGCCGACCGTGGTTCTCGAGCTGACCGGTCGCCGCCTGGAAGCGGAGGTTGAACAGCTCTTCCTTGGCTTCGCGGAGCTTCGCGAGAAGCTCCTCGTCACCCAGTTCGCGCAGCTCGGACGCCTTGGTACCGGCCGACATCACGCTTCACCTGCCTCGCGCTTGACGATCCGGCACTTCATCGGCAGCTTGTGGGCTGCGCGAGTGAGGGCCTCACGGGCGATCTTCTCGTTGGGGTAGGACAGCTCGAACATGACCCGGCCCGGGTGCACGTTCGCGATCCACCACTCGGGAGAACCCTTACCGGAACCCATGCGGGTCTCGGCAGGCTTCTTCGTGAGCGGGCGGTCCGGGTAGATGTTGATCCAGACCTTGCCGCCACGCTTGATGTGGCGGGTCATCGCGATACGGGCGGCCTCGATCTGGCGGTTCGTCACGTACGCCGGCGTGAGGGCCTGAATGCCGTACTCGCCGAACGAAACCTGCGTACCGCCCTTGGCCTGACCACGGCGCTTGGGGTGGTGCTGCTTGCGGTGCTTGACCCTACGGGGGATCAGCATGTCGGTCAGGCCTCCGTTCCGGTGCTCTCAGCCGGAGCGGCAGCGGCGGCGGGAGCCTCGGCCTTGGGGGCCTCGGCAGCCGGCGCGGACTGCTGCTGCGGCTTGCGGCCGCGGCCGCCACGCTCGCCACCGCGGCCACCGCCACGGGCCGGGCGGTCGCCGCCCGGGCCGCCACCGCGAGCCGGGCGGTTACCCGCACGGGCAGCGGCGTTCTCGGCGCGGACCTCGGCGATGTTCTTGACGTCGCCCTTGTAGATCCAGACCTTCACACCGATACGGCCGAAGGTCGTCTTGGCCTCGAAGAAGCCGTAGTCGACGTTCGCGCGGAGCGTGTGCAGGGGCACACGGCCCTCGCGGTAGAACTCCGAGCGGGACATCTCGGCGCCGCCGAGGCGGCCACCGCACTGGATCTTGATGCCCTTGGCGCCGGCCTTCATCGCCGACTGCATGCTCTTGCGCATGGCACGGCGGAAGGAGACGCGGGAGGACAGCTGCTCGGCGACGGCCTGAGCCACCAGCTGAGCGTCCGTCTCCGGGTTCTTGACCTCGAGGATGTTCAGCTGGACCTGCTTGCCGGTCAGCTTCTCCAGGTCACCGCGGATGCGGTCGGCCTCGGCGCCGCGGCGGCCGATGACGATGCCCGGGCGAGCGGTGTGGATGTCCACACGCACGCGGTCACGGGTGCGCTCGATCTCCACCTTCGAGATGCCGGCGCGCTCCATGCCGGACGTCATCATCCGACGGATGGCGACGTCTTCCTTGACGTAGTCCTTGTACAGCTTGTCGGCGTACCACCGGGACTTGAAGTCCGTGGTGATGCCGAGCCGGAACCCGTGCGGGTTAACCTTCTGGCCCATTACCGGGTTCCTTCCTTGCTGCTGACGACCACGGTGATGTGGCTGGTCCGCTTGCGGATCCGGTAGGCGCGGCCCTGGGCACGCGGACGGAACCGCTTCAGGGTCGGGCCCTCGTCGACGTAGGCCTCGGAAATGAAGAGGCTGTCGGCGTCGGTGTGGTCGTAGTTGTGCGCGGCGTTGGCAATGGCGCTGTCCAGCACCTTGCCGACCGGCACGCTCGCGGCCTGCGGGGCGAAACGCAGGACCGCCTGAGCCTCCGTGGCGTCCATGCCACGGATGAGGTCCACCACGCGGCGGGCCTTCATGGGCGTGACGCGGATGTACCGCGCCTGGGCCCTGGCTTCCATGGTTGTCCCTTCAGTGTTTGTCATGGTCGTTCACCCCGCGCTAGCGGCGCTTCGACTTCCGGTCGTCCTTGACGTGACCCCGGAAGGTGCGCGTCGGCGAGAACTCGCCGAGCTTGTGGCCGACCATCGACTCGGTGACAAACACCGGGATGTGGGTCTTGCCGTTGTGCACCGCGATCGTGTGGCCGAGCATGGCCGGGACGATCATCGAGCGGCGGGACCAGGTCTTGATGACGTTCTTGGAACCGGCTTCGTTCTGGGCGTCCACCTTCTTGATGAGGTGTCCGTCGACGAAGGGCCCCTTCTTGAGACTGCGCGGCATCTAAACCCGCTCCTAGCGCTTCTTGTTCGTCTTGCGGCGGCGGACGATGTACTTGTTCGAAGCCTTCTTCGGCGAACGAGTACGACCCTCCTTCTGACCCCACGGGGAGACCGGGTGGCGACCACCGGAGGTCTTGCCCTCACCACCACCGTGCGGGTGGTCGACCGGGTTCATCGCCACACCGCGGACGGTCGGGCGGACGCCCAGCCAGCGCTTGCGGCCGGCCTTGCCCCAGTTGATGTTGCTCTGCTCGGCGTTGCCGACCTCGCCGACCGTGGCGCGGCAGCGCTGGTCGACCAGGCGGATCTCACCGGAAGGCATACGAAGGTGGGCCATCGTGCCCTCCTTCGCGAGCAGCTGCACGGAGGCACCGGCGGAGCGGGCGAACTTGGCGCCGCCACCGGGACGGAGCTCGATCGCGTGGATCGTGGTACCGACCGGGATGTTGCGGAGCGCCAGGTTGTTGCCCGGCTTGATGTCGGCCCCGGGACCGTTCTCCACGCGGTCGCCCTGCTGCAGGTTGCGCGGGGCGAGGATGTAGCGCTTCTCGCCGTCCGCGTAGTGCAGCAGCGCGATGCGCGCGGTGCGGTTGGGGTCGTACTCGATGTGCGCGACCTTCGCCGGCACGCCGTCCTTGTCGTGACGACGGAAGTCGATCACTCGGTAGGCGCGCTTGTGTCCGCCACCCTGGTGGCGAACGGTCACACGACCGGCGTTGTTACGGCCGCCCTTGCTGTGCAGCGGGCGGACCAGCGACTTCTCCGGCGTGGACCGCGTGACCTCGACGAAGTCGGCGACGCTGGAGCCACGACGGCCCGGCGTAGTCGGCTTGTACTTGCGGATTCCCATTTCTCAGTCCTCGTCCGATATCGGACGATCCGACCCGCTTACGCGGCCGGACCGCCGAAGATGTCGATACGGTCGCCCTCAGCGAGGGTCACGATCGCGCGCTTGGAGCCCGCGCGCTGACCGAAACCGGTCTTGGTGCGCTTGCGCTTGCCCTGGCGGTTGATCGTGTTGACCCCGGTGACCTTGACCGAGAAGACCGCCTGGACGGCCTGCTTGATCTGGGTCTTGTTGGCGCCCGGGGCCACGATGAAGGTGTACTTGCCCTCGTCGAGGAGCGCGTAGCTCTTCTCCGAGACGACCGGCTTCAGCAGCACGTCACGGGGGTCCGTGTACGACTTGCTGATCGGCGTCTCGACGGTGTTCTTGCCTTCGGCCTCGTGGCGCTTCGCCTTGGCGACGCGCGCGGCCTTGGCGGCCTTGGCCGCCTTGGAGGCGATGCTCGGGTGACGCGTAGCCATCAGGCTTCGCTCCCTTCGGTGTCAGCGGCCTGGGGGCCAGACACGAAGGACTCGAAAGCGGCCTGGGTGAAGACCACGTCGTCCGAGACGAGAACGTCGTACGTGTTCAGCTGGCCCGGCTCCAGGATGTGGACCTGGGGCAGGTTGCGCGCGGAAAGCAGCGCGGCCTCGTCGGAGCGCTCGATGACCAGGAGCACGTTCTTGCGCTCGCTGACCTTGCCGAGGAAGCTCCGGGCGGCCTTGGTGGAGGGGGTCTCGCCCTCGATCACGCCGGTGATGACGTGGATGCGAGCGTTGCGGGCCCGGTCGGTGAGGGCGTGGCGCAGGGCCGCGGCCTTCATCTTCTTCGGGGTCCGCTGCGAGTAGTCGCGCGGCGTGGGGCCGTGGACGACGCCACCGCCGGCGAACTGCGGGGCGCGGGTCGAACCCTGACGGGCGCGGCCGGTGCCCTTCTGGCGGTACGGCTTCTTGCCGCCACCGCGGACCTCGCCACGACGCTTGACCTTGTGCGTGCCCTGACGGGCGGCGGCCAGCTGTGCGACGACGACCTGGTGAAGCAGCGGGATGCTGATCTTCTCTACGTCGAAGATCTCGGCCGGGAGCTCTACGGTCCCGGCGGTGTCGCCGGAGGGCGACAGAATGTCAATGGTGCTCATAGTCCTCAGGCCCCCTTGGCCGCGGTGCGGACCAGGACGAGGCCGCCGTTCGGACCAGGAACCGCGCCCTTGATGAGGAGCAGGCCCTTCTCCGCGTCAACGGCGTGAACGGTCAGGTTCTGGGTGGTGACCCGCTCGTTGCCCATACGACCCGCCATGCGGAGGCCCTTGAACACACGACCCGGGGTGGCGCAGCCACCGATGGAGCCGGGAGAGCGGTGCTTGCGCTGGGTGCCGTGTCCGGCGCCGAGGCCCTTGAAGTTGTGACGCTTCATGACACCGGCGAAGCCCTTGCCCTTGCTCTTGCCGGTCACGTCCACCTTGACGCCGGCCTCGAAGGTCGCGGCGGTGATCTCCTGGCCGAGGGTGTACTCGCTGGCGTCAGCGGTACGGATCTCGACGAGGTGACGACGGGGGGTGACGTCGGCCTTGGCGAAGTGACCCTTGAGGGGCTTGTTCACCTTGCGCGGGTCGATCTCGCCGAAGGCGATCTGGACCGACTCGTAGCCGTCGGAGTCATTCGTACGGACCTGGGTCACGACGTTGGGTCCGGCCTTGACGACGGTGACCGGAACAACACGGTTGTTCTCGTCCCACACCTGCGTCATGCCGAGCTTCTCGCCCAGGATGCCCTTGATCTGCTTTGCCATCTTCAGCTCACCGACCCCTAGAGCTTGATCTCGATGTCGACACCGGCCGGCAGGTCGAGTCGCATCAGAGAGTCAACGGTCTTGGGGGTGGGGTCGAGGATGTCGATCAGGCGCTTGTGCGTGCGCATCTCGAAGTGCTCGCGAGAGTCCTTGTACTTGTGCGGCGACTTGATGACGCAGTACACGTTCTTCTCAGTGGGCAGCGGCACCGGGCCCGCGACCGACGCACCAGTGCGGGTCACCGTCTCGACGATCTTCTTCGCCGAGCTGTCGATGACCTCGTGGTCGTAGGCCTTGAGCCGGATGCGGATCTTCTGTCCCGCCATGGCTACTCAGTAGTCCTGTCTCTAGTAACGCTCTGCACCCCGGCAAGCTCTTCTGCTCGCTTCGTTCTTCGATTCCTCCGACCCACGCGGTCGGGTGTGTCGCGCTCTCACCGACACAGAAGTCCCAAGGTTCGGAACTTCCCTACTGGGAAAGCACGGCCCTTCCGGAACCGCAGGCCGAGGGCGAAGAAGCCCACCGGGTGCCTGGCCTGCGCTGCACTGACGCTTCCCGAAAGATTCCCGTACGTCCGCCTCAGCGCTGCCGTAAGGCAGTTGGGGCGACGAGTACTGTGGGACTCGCTTCCGGTCCTCCCGACGGGAGGCGCGCAGCATCAACACTCGACCGAGCAACTCGGACAGTCTGCCATATGGGGCAGGGGGCTGGCCAATCGGGGCGTAGAGATTACCCGGGGAGTGACGCAGGTCAAACACGCGCGCCAGCCGGGTGTCTCGCTCGGCCCCCATCGCCGTTCACCCCTGTGAATAAGAATCAAGTACACGTCCATTGACGCGTCCATAGCAAGCGCTTACGGTCCCTCACGAGAAGCGGGAAAGCGCTTTCCCTTGCACTTGTACGGCACCCCTGGTCATGGGACGACCCTGGAGGCAGAACGATGCAAGCGAGACCAGTCATGGCGTGCGTCGGCCTGATGGCCGGCACACTCGTAGCACTCTCCGGCACCCCGGCGCAGGCCGCGAGCGCCACCCAGTACGTGTCACCGACCGGCACCGCGAGCGCGGCCGGCACCCTGGCCGCCCCCACCACCCTCGCCACCGCGATCGGCCGCATCGCGTCCGGCGGCACGATCTACCTGCGCGGCGGGACGTACGCCTACGGCTCGACGATCACGATCCCGGCGGGCGCCGACGGCACGGCGTCCGCCCGCACCACGCTCATCGCGTACAACGGCGAGACCCCGGTCCTCAACTTCGCTTCGCAGAGCGAGAGTTCATCGAACCGAGGGCTCCAGCTCTACGCCAACTACTGGCACGTCTACGGCCTCACGGTGTCGCACGCGGGCGACAACGGGATCTACGTCGGAGGCAGCAACAACGTCATCGAGCGCACGGTGACGTCGTACAACCGCGACACGGGTCTCCAACTGGGCCGCATCTCCTCCAGCACGCCGAGCTCGTCCTGGCCCTCGAACAACCTGGTCGTCAGCTCGGAGTCGCACGACAACGCCGACTCCGACGGCGAGGACGCGGACGGCTTCGCCGCGAAACTGACGACCGGTACCGGGAACGTCTTCCGCTACGACGTCTCCCACAACAACATCGACGACGGCTGGGACCTGTACACCAAGACGGACACGGGCGCGATCGGCCCGGTGACCATCGAGTACTCCCTCTCCTACGGCAACGGAACCCTCACCGACGGCAGCCAGAGCGGCGACGGCGACCGCAACGGCTACAAGCTCGGCGGCGACGACATCGCCGTCAACCACGTCGTCCGCCACGACATCGCCTACGGCAACGGCCATCACGGGTTCACCTACAACAGCAACCCGGGCACGATGACGATCTCGAACAACGTCGGCATCGACAACGCGGAGCGCAACTTCTCGTTCGACACGGGGACTTCGGTGTTCCGTACGAACACGTCCTGCCGCTTCGCGGTCAGCGGCTCGAACGACAAGACGGTGGGCGACGCGGACAGCACCAACCAGTTCTGGACCGGGACGAACGGGTCCCGGTGCTCGTCGTACAGCGGCGCGCTGGGGTGGTCGTTCGCGTCGAGCGGGGCGTTGAGGGTGACGTTCGGGGGGACGGTGGTGAATCCGTAGGGGAAGGCCCCTCCGCACGACTGTCTGTCTCCCTGCCCGCCTGCTTGGACCGGCCCACTCGGCGCTGTTCGGCGGCGCACGCGACGAAGTCGGTCCAGGCGGTGGGGGCGAGGGCGAGGCGGGGGCCCTGGGAGCACGTCGTGGCCGAGCCGGCGCGCCAACGCGGCCACACACGGCCGCGTACCGGCCGGGACTTCGGACTCACGCTCTACGTCGGCGGCGGCACCCTGCGCATCGGAGTCACCGACACCTGTGGCGACCGCCTGCCCCGCCGTCAACACCCGGTTGCGGAAGCCGAATCCACCGGGACTCCCCCTGGTCGAGGCGCTCGCCGACCGCTGGAGCATCGCCCGAAGACCGCGCCCACGCAAGACGATCCGGGCGGAACCGGACCTCGTACCGGAACCGGAGCACGGATCCTCGTGCTCCGGTGCGAGGGGCGCTCTTTCCCAAGAACCACGACGGTGAAAGAACCCCCACCAAGCCCCACCCCACCCTCCCGCCGGCCGAGTTCACGAATCACCCATGTGGGTGAACATGACCAACTGGGCTGGATTCCGGACGGGTTGCGTGATCTACGCTCAGCGCAAACAACTCCAGACATACGACGGCCCTCGCCGGGACTGGCATCCCAAGGCGAGGGCCTGACCACCAAGGAAGAGAACAGCTTCCCGATGGATACACGCGACATTACCGCGCCCCCGCACACCCGGTCCCGGCACACCGCCGACAAACACCCGAACCAGCGGCACCAGGCGCCCGGAGTTGGGCTCACGCACGACAACTCCCGCCACACCACCCGCTTCACGGTGATCGGCAACCACCTCGCCCAGCACCCGCAGCTGTCGGCCCTCGCCATCGGACTCGGCGTCCACCTCCAGTCCCTCCCCGCAGGCGCCCGCGCCGACATCAAGACCCTCGCCGCCCGCTTCCCCGAGGGCAAGACCCGAATCGCCGCCGCGCTACGGGAGTTGGAGACCCACGGCTACCTCCGTCGCGAACGCCACCGCGTCCCCGACGGCCGGATCATCACGCGCACAATCTCCTGCAACCAGCCCGGCGGCCGTAGGGATCGTAAGGACCCCCACGCGCGGCCGGAAGCAGTGAAGGCCGCCGCGCCCCGCCCCCGCAAGGCGCTCCCACCCGTGCCGCGCCCGTCCTACCCGGCACCCGCCCTCCTCCAGAGGGCCACCGACCTCCTGGCAGACCTCCGGCGCCACGCCCCCGACTTCCTTCTGTCGGCCTGCGACACAGCGCACCTCGCCCCAGGAGTCGCGGCCTGGCTGGAGCGAGACGTCAGCCCCACCGCCGTACGCCACGCACTGACCACGGACCTGCCACCCGAAGGACTACGCCGGCCAGCAGCCCTCCTGGCCCACCGCCTGACGGCCCAGCTCCCGCCCCCACCACCGTTCCGCGCACCGGCGGCGGCACCAGTCGTACGGCACCCCCTCCAGAACTGCGAAGGCTGCGACCGCGCCTTCCGCTCCCCCACCCCAGGCCGCTGCGACGACTGCCGAACCGATCTCCCGGAGGCCACCCAGCATGAAGGGGACGATCCAGTACCGAGCCATGAGGGACTTTCTGCAGTCCATGGACGACACCCTTCCCGGCAAATTTGAGATCACCAAGGAAGGGATCGTCCACGACATGACGGCGGGCATCGGTCCGCACCAGCTGACCACGCAGTGTCTTCGCAAGCGCCTGGAGAAGGTCATGCCGGACGAGCTGGTCGCTCACACGGGTGCACCTGATGTGGAAGTCGAAGGAGAGGGCATCCTGCGCCGTCCCGATGTGATGGTGATCGCGTGGTCGGACATGGACGTGCCGGGTTCGTTCAACCCGCGCTCTCTGATCGCCGCCATCGAAGTCGTCTCCCGCTCCAACCCGGACAACGACTGGGTGAGCAAGATGCGCGACTATCCCCTGATCGGGATCCCCACCTACGCCGTCTTCGACCCCCGTACCGGCACGGGCGCCGTCCTCACCGACATCCACTACGGGGCAGTCCCGTAAATCGGGAAACCCAACGGTGTTCTTGAGGCCCCCGCCGGGGTCGGAAACCTCCCGGCTAGATCCGCGCCACGAGGATCATGACGACCATCCAGCCGACACAGCCCCCACATGCGATCACCAGCGGCAGCCACCTCTGGGCGCGCCGGGCCCGGACGACCAACCACACCGCGACCGCAACCACCGCGAGCCCCATGACGCCCGCGATCACCTGAAGACCACCGGACGCCTCCCCCGGGCCCTGGCCTGTCGCGGCCAGGCGGAGGACCGCCAGGAGGCCTACGGCGAGCAGTGTCACGAAGATGCAGGTGAGGCCGGAGAACAGGTTCCGATTTCGGTCGTCGACCGCGGCCAGCGCGTCTGTGCCGTCGCCGAGGCGGACGCCGCCGTCGGAGTTTGCCTGGTTCTCACGGTTCATCACGGCGTGCACCCTATGGGACTTCGGCGGATACGCGAGGCAGGGAAACGGCGGACGTCCCGGGGGTTTCCCTCACCCCGATGCTCGGGTGTGCCGGATGGCAGGGGCGACCGTCGCTCGGTCAGGGTTGTAAGACATGCAGGTCAAGCAGGTCGGACCGCCGCACCGCGGGGAGATCAGAACGTGCGTATCGCCACTGCTACCACCACCGCCACCGTCATCGCCTTGACCCTCGCCGCAGGCATCGCCGCGCCGGCCGCGTCCGCCTCCGGCGCCGGTCCCACCGTCGACGGCCTCTGGCGCATGAACGGCTACGGCACGGTCCTCGCCCTCGATCACGGGACGTACCAGGAGTACCAGACCACGTCCGTGAGCTGCCTCAAGGGCGACACCGCACGGCGGACGGGCCCGGGGACGTACACGGTGGGCGGCGACGTCCTGACCGTCCGGCTGGGCCGCGACGGCGACCACGCCATCCTCGGCGCGGCCAGCGCGGTGGGCCATCGCAAGCTGGTCCGCATCTCGGCCCTACCGGCCGCCTGCACGCGCCCAACCCCCAAGGACCCGCTGACCACCTTCGACGTCTTCTGGCAGTCCTACGAGGAGAACTACCCCTTCTTCGCCGCCAAGGGAATCGACTGGCACGCCGTACGGGACGAGTACCGCCCACAGGTGCACAAGAACACGACCAGGGCGGAACTGTTCGACATCTTCAGCAGGATGGTGCGTCCGCTCTACGACGCCCACGTCGCGGTCCAGGACGGCGACCGCGTGTTCGCCGAGGGCCGCCCCGGCACCGAGGTCCCCGACGAGGAACTGGACGCGAAGGTCAAGAAGTTCATCGAGGCGCGGGATCTGGCGAACGCGCCGTACCGCCGGGACTTCGCCAACGGCCGTATCACGTACGCGGACCTGGCGGGCAGCGGCCGTATCGGCTACCTCCGCATCTCCGGTTTCGCCGGCTACCTGCCCGACGAGAAGGCGTCGTACGCGGCCCAACTGGCCGAACTAGACCGGGCGTTGAACACCATCCTCACGCCGGAACGGTCACGTCACCTGCACGGCCTGATCATCGACCTGCGCATCAACGGCGGCGGCTCCGACGCCCTCGGCATCCACGTCGCGCAACGCCTGACCGACACCCCGTACATCGCCTACGCCAAGCGCGCCCGCAACGACCCGACAAACCCGAACCGCCACACTCACCCCGAACCGATCCAGGTACTCCCGGCCAAGGCCCCGCACTACACCGGCCCGGTGGCCGCCCTGACCGGCGGCTCGACGGTCAGCGCGGGCGAGACCTTCACCCAGGCCCTCCTCGACCGCCCCACCCGCACGATCCGCATCGGACAACCCACCCAGGGCGTCTTCTCCGACGTCCTGGAACGCGAACTCCCCAACGGCATGACCGCCTGGCTCCCGAACGAGGAGTACCTGACCGACTCGGGCCGGACGTTCGACGGGACGGGGATACCACCGGAGGTGACGGTGCCGGTGTTCACGAAGGAGGAGTTCGACAAGCGACAGGACTCGGCGTTCGACCGAGCGATGAATCTCCTCGGGACCGGCCACTGAACCCGGAGTACTGGACAACAAGGCCTACCCCGCCGAACACCCATCGCCCAAGGCATCACCCTTAACGACCTTTCGATGTCATTAATTATCATCACCTCCAAAAATATGTAATGGAGCAGTTAATCTGCTCATCGACCGAATAATCCGGTCTGTCGATGATGGAGGTGTGTATGCGCAAGTGGGCGAAGATCGCTCTTGTGGCAGCCATGGCCTTGGGGGGCATGTCGGGACCGAGCGCAGGAGTCAGTTCCGCCGCGACGAGCTGCTACGGCGGCGCACGGTCGGCGACCATCAGGCTGCCGTACGGCTCCAACGCGGTGGGGCCCTACTACACGACCAACCGCTGCATGGACATCAACGTGCGGCTCACGTACGTCCGATACCAGACGGACGCCCGCTCCTGCCTGGAGCGGGCCAACGGTGCGACGATCAGCTGTAGCCGTTGGAAACTGCTGCCGTATCCGGGATGGGCAACGTTGTCCACCAACGTGCGGGACAACACCCGTTTCCGCCTGGAGTTCAGGACACAACCCGGCGAGAGCATCAGCTACCTCGTGGCTTCATAAGGCGTGCACACAGGTGGGTGGTGCCGGATGCGACATCCGGCACCACCTCTCACCTGCACCCCAAGGTCTTGAGGGTCGCCGGGAAGTAGGCCCGCATGAACTTCTCGATGTCCTTTCGGTGGGTGTGGTCCGTCAGGCGGATTGGGGGGACTTGGAGGGTGAGGGTGAAGTATTTGCCGCCGTTGGATTGGCAAGTGGCAGTCGAAATGGCTCCGTCGATGCCGACGATTGTCTTGTAGGCGGAGTTGATACTGCGCGGTTCCGTCACACGCGAGACCGATCCGGTGTTCTTGGCCAGATACATGAGATCTGTCTCGCTATCGCGCCATGAGAAGCGGAAGCCAAGCACTACCTCTCGCCCGGACAGCACCAGGCAAGGAGCGGTGATTGCCGCGGCCCGGTCAACGCGATCGTACTCATGCCACTCCTCGGTAGACGTCACAAGCGGACGCGCAAGATTGGGAGCGATACGCGTACCGCAGATCACATCTGGAATCCCCTTGTCGTTGGAACCACCACAGGACACAACAAGGGCAGATGAGAGGAACAGAGTGCAGAGACGCGCCTTCACCTGGATCGCTCCCCAGACATCCCAGTCGCACGATCCATACCGTCCTCAGCTGATCGGCTGATCTCCGCCTGCGGATCGAGGTGCACGCCACCATCTTGCTGATGCACCCTTTTCCATTCATTGGCGAGAGCCATCAGCTGACCGTTCCTCTTGGTATACGCCTGGATATTGTCGTCCGCCTGCTTGTTGTCCAGCCGCCGCTGCTCGTCAGCCAGCCACTGGTCCGTCACATAGTCAAACCCCGTCTGCACATCCCCACTGACCACAGGGATATAACTGATCGCCTTGTCGAAGAACGGCTTCGTCTCGAACTCTGCGACCTTCGGGTCTCCCGCGGCCTGGACCCGGGCCTCCTCCAGGAAGCCGACGGTGCGGCCGGCCGCGCTGAGGGAATCGGATGAGTTCGAGTGGTCGTTGTGGATGGCCGACACCAGCGCCTGGTTCATCCCACCGTTCAACGTGCCGTACGCGCCCTCGTCCTTGGACACCTGTTTCGCGACCTCGAAGAGGCGGTGCTGGTCCAGAGGGGATTTGCTGACATCGACCTCGCTCATGGCCGCATGCACGGTATCCCCATGATTGATGAGCACGTTGGCCATCGGCTTCCGCAAAGACGGCGGAAAGTCGTCGCCGCTGTCCGACAGATATGTCAGCGCCGACTTGAAGACCGCGTCGTTCGTCGCCCGATCCCCCACCCGCGCCCCATGAGGATGCGCCGGATCGATCCCTGTCGCCGCCGCCTGCAACGCCGCGCCGAATCCCGCCCGGTCGTCGCCGTCCAGCCGGGGGACATGGTGGCCGCCCTTCGAAAGGCCCTCGTCGTTCAGGGTGACGTTCCAGTCGCGGTCCTTCATGAGGTATTTCATGTGGGCGTCGGAATGGAGATAGCGCGCGGCCTCGGCGGGGTCGCGGCTCATGATGCCGAGGATGCCGTCGACGGGGTCGTTGGCGAACCAGCCGCCGCCCGCGCCGGCGTACGTGCCCTTCACCCGCCAGATCCCGGGGTTTTTCTTCTCCGCCGCGATCATGTCGTCGGTGAGGTCCTCGACCATTTCGGGCGCGTACCCGTGGCCCTTCCGCATCAGCGTGACCAGCGACTGGTAGCCGACCGCCTTGTCGAGGTGGAGGCCCTGGGCATCGGTGGCGTAGTGCTGGAGGCCCGCGTGGCGCATGTCGGTGCGCCATTTCCGGTACCAGTCGGCCTGTGGATGCCTCGTCGCCGCGGCTAGCGTGTTCGCGAGGCCCGTCTCGATCGTCGCGTACGTGCCCGCACCGGCGCCGCCCCGGACATGGATACGGTCGTTCAGCTCGTTCGTGAGTCGGAGCGTGTCCGTCGCGCCCAGGTCGTCCAGTAGTGTCCGCGCGAACACCTCGTCGCCGCTGTTGTCGCGGAAGGACCGTTCCAGTTCGGCGAGTTGAGCGTCCGTCAACTCGCCGCCCCTGCTCAGTTTTTGCAGGTACCGGTCCGTCTCATCGGCCTCGTAGCGTTCCACGTCACCCATCGCCCTGCCGTTGAACCCCCGCCCGCCGGCGAGGAGTTCGGAGTCGACGACGACGCCTGCCAGCGCGATCCGGACGCCCGCGTCCGCGTCCGTCACGTCGTGCACCGCCTTGGTGATGCGGTCCTGCCACTGCTGCGCGGCGTGCGGATCGGCGGGGGTGTCCGGCTGGCCGGGACCGGGGCTCACCACTCCCTGATCAGAGACCTGCATGCCCGCCCGGATCGCGTCCCCGCGCGCCGCCTCCACCCGGCCCCGCAGCTCCACGAACCGCTCGTGCGCGTCCCGCAGCAGCGACGCGATCGCCTTGGCCTCCGTCTGCGCGTACCCGAACTCCTTGAGCGTGGTGTCGAAGCGGGCGTTCGCCGCGTCGGCACTGAGCCCGGTCCACGTCGTGCCCATGGAGATGCCGTGCACATCCCGCCGGTACGCCGTCTCCTGCTTCTCGAACTCGCCCGCCATACCGTCCCAGCGCTCGGCCGCAGTGGTCAGCGCGGCCAGGTCGGTGGTCATGATCTCGTGATACGTCGGCATGCGCCCCGTCACCCCAAGCTCAGTACGTGTCCAGCGAGGACTGCTGCCGCAACGTCGACCCCACCGCCAGATCCGTACTCGTCAGCACCGCGTTCCCGCTCCGCAGCGCGTCCTTCTCCGCGCCGAGCCGGTCCATCAGGTTCTTCACCTGGTCCGCCCACGCCCCGTGCGCCTTCTTGAGAGCGGCCGAGGTGAGCCACCCGTCCCCGTCCCTCGCCGCGAACTCCCGTACGGCGGCGCCCACTTCCTCGTCCGCCCAGCGGCCCGCCGCGAGCGTGTCGGGTTCGATGCACTCCTCGATCGCCTTCGCCGCCGCCCGTTTCTCCCCCGGCGAGGACGCCAGCTTCCCCGGAGCCGAAACGCCCAACTCCCTCGGCACACCCGACACGCCCAGCACACTCGACACACCCGGCACGCTCACCGCGATCCCTTCGCTACACCCGTCGGCTCTCCAACGGCCCCAGGTACAGCGCCGGCAGACCCCCCGTGTCGATCACGAGCCGCTGCAGCACCACCGTCGGGTCCACCATCCAGAACTTCAACCGGTGGACCCCGGCCTTCGTCACGGAGTGTTTCGTCGACGTCGCGTTGACGTTGTCGGAGGTGTTGCGGGCCCACACCGCGTTCAACAGCCCGTCATCAGCACCGACGTTGATGTCGACGGTCTCGATCGGCCCGTCGTCGAGCGAGACGCCGTAGCGCAGACCGCCCGTCGGCAACGCAGGGTTACGAGGGGACAGATACGCCCACACCGTCACCTCGCCCCCGGAAGCCGCCCCCAACAGGCTCACCTCGTACTCCAGCCGCGGCGAACCCGCCCCGCCCGGCGTCTGCCGGGGCAGCGTCACGGGCCACGGCGTCACCCCCGCCCCCGTCCGCCCGATGCCGTCGATACGGCGCCACCCGCCGACCGCCCGTTCGTAGTGCTCCGCGTCGATCGCCACATAACCGCCCGCCTCCACGAACCCCCGCAACCCGCGGGCCGACGGCTTCTCGGCGACGCAGGTGACAGCCACCGACGCCCCCGCACCGGTCACCGTCAGCACCCCCTCCGCACGCCCCACCGGCACCCGGGCCCAGTCCACCCCCACCTCCACCCGCACCTGCCGCTCCACCCGCCCCCGCGGCCGCTCCACCACCAACCACGGCACCGCCGACGTATCGATCCGGTAGTCGAAGGCCGTACGCCCCCGGTTGAACACCTCGACGAACTGCTGCGGCCGGGTCTGGTACGGACTGAAGACCGGCAGGACGGGCGCCGCCCCCGCCCCACCCCCCGGCCACCACACCCCCGTCTCCGAACCGTCCACCGCCACCCCCAGTTCCGCCCGCTCCCCCACCTCGATCCGCCGCACCGCCGGAAACAGCACGTCCGGCAGCGCCACGTTGTCCCGCTCGGGCTGCTGCCAGCCGGCATTGGGCCCGTACCGCTCCACATCCCCGTAGTCGATGTGGGGCTGCGTCTGGAAGCCGTGCCATTTCCCGCCCGCCACCGCCGAGTTGAAGTGGTCGGCCAACGCGAAGTCCGTCGCCAGCCCGGCCTCCGCCGTGTCCGCGAGGTCGTTCGTCGCGGCCCGGCCCTGCGCCGCGTAGAGCAGGTTCGTGAACTCGGCCGACCGCAGCTCGTACAGGTTGGCGGTCGCCAGCACCTCGTACCCGACGAGTTCGAACCACGCGTCCCGCACCCCACCGCCACCCGGCAATCGCCGCCCGATCCGCTCGGCCCGTCGCCCCAGCTCCCGCCACTCCTCCGTGACCCGCTCCAACTCCCGGTGCCCGAAGGCGAACGGCGTCTGCTGGTCGTCGGGGACCACCTGGCCGTCGACGAGAGTGATCCGCCGGTTCAGCAGTTCCGGCTTGCGGCGCGCCTGCAACTGCCCGTACTCCGCGAGGACGGAAGCGATCTCCTGCGACAGGGCGGCTCCGAAGTTCTGCCGCGCGTACCGCCGTTCCCACTCCCCGAGCCGCGTGAGATCCCAATCCCCGGGATTCCAGGCGTAGTTGAGGAAGAATTCGGCCGGCAGCTCGTTCCCCTTCAGGTCGCCCACATTCGCGACCCACAGCCCACGGTTCCCGTACGCGTGCGCCGCGTGCAGTTGCTCCCACACGTTCCGCAGGTTCGCCGTGTCCACCCACTTGTAGTTCCGCCCGGAGCCCACATAGTCGAAGTGGTAGTACAGCCCGTAGCCTCCGGCCCGATCGCCCTCCCCCGCATCCGGATGCCTGCGGATGTTCCCCCAGTTGTCGTCCGTCAGTACGACCGTCACGTCGTCCGGGGCCCTCAACCCCCGGTCCCAGTACCGCTGGACCTCCTTGTACAGCGTCCACACCTGCGGGGTCTCCGCCGCCGGGCGGCCCGTCACCTCCTCGATGATCTGGCGTTGCGCCGTGATGATCTCCCGCATCAGCTCGATGCCGTCTCCGTCCGGCAGGCTCGTGTCGCCGTTGCCGCGCATGCCGAGCGTGACGACGCCCTCGAAGCCCTGGTCGACCATGCGCTGCACTCCGGCGCGCCAATAGGCGCGGATCGCCTGGGAGTTGAGCCGGTACGACCACTCGCCCGTGCCGCCGTACGGATCGTGTCCCGGTGTCACGATCGCGCCGGAGGAGTCGCGGACGGCGGCGACCGCGTGCCGGTTCCACTCCTCGATGCCGCGCATCATCGGCGCCTCGTGCGACGTGCCCATGACAACCCCGTACTCCGAAGCCCGCCGGTAGTTCTCCGGGTCGTCCTCCGCGAAGGCCCGCCCCCACACCGCCGGCCAGAGGTAGTTCCCCTTCAGCCGCAGCAGCACCTCGAAGACCTTGCCGTAGAAGTCCGCGGTGAAGCCGCCCGGATACCCCGGCGCCCTGCCCGGCCCGAAGTACGCCGGCGCCCAGGTCCCCAGCGCCGGGTTCTCGTCGTTGATGAAGAAGCCGCGGTACTTCACCGCCGGCGTGCCCTGCGAGTACCGGCCCGGCAGCACCCACACCTCGTCGCGCCGCGTCGGCGGTACGTCGTCCCACCAGTGCCAGGGCGAGACCCCGATGCCGTACGAGACGTCGTAGGCGCCGAAGATCGTGCCGCGCGGGTCGCTCCCCGCGACGACGAACGCCCGGTCCACCCCCGGCATCGGACGCTCGACCACCGTCTGCAGCGAGGTCTCCCACCTGCCACGGATCCCGGAGACATCCAGTTTCCCGGCGGCCACCAAGCCGTCGATCAGCGCGCTGCGGCCGATCGTGCCGACCAGCACCGCCGTACGGGCGAGCGCGCTTCCGGGGCGTACGCCCGTGACGCGTTCGATGTCGGCCCGCAGATCCCCTGCTACCCGTACGACTCCGGGGTGATCGTCGGGGTCCACCACGACCGGGGCGCCGACCAGGGGGAAGGCACCCGTCGTACGCGAGAAGGAGATGTACGCACCCGCCTGGACGGACCGGGGGACCCCCGACGACAGCATCGGCACCGCGGCAAGTCCCGCGCCCAGAACGGCTCTTCGGCTCACGTACCCACTCATGACTCATCCCTCCCACGCGAATTTGCTCAGCGGCATGACAAATGGTGGGACGAGCGACCGGAGGGGACAACGGGTCGTGCGCGCCGAATAGTTTCGTAACAGCGGCCCCACGACAGCAAAGAGGCCCGTACGACCGAAGTCGTACGGGCCTCCCCGGAAACTACAACCGGGTCAGATCAGAACTACTTGTTGATCTTGGTGACCTGGCCGGCGCCCACCGTGCGGCCACCCTCGCGGATGGCGAACTTCAGGCCCTCTTCCATGGCGACGGGCTGGATGAGCGAAACGGTCATCTCAGTGTTGTCGCCCGGCATGACCATCTCGGTGCCCTCGGGGAGGGTCACGACGCCGGTCACGTCCGTGGTGCGGAAGTAGAACTGGGGACGGTAGTTGTTGAAGAACGGCGTGTGACGGCCACCCTCGTCCTTGGACAGGATGTACGCCTGGGCCTCGAACTCCGTGTGCGGGGTGACCGAGCCGGGCTTGATGATGACCTGGCCGCGCTCGACGTCCTCGCGCTTGATGCCACGGAGGAGGAGACCGACGTTCTCACCGGCCTGGCCCTCGTCGAGCAGCTTGCGGAACATCTCGATGCCGGTGACCGTGGTGGTGGTCTTCTCCTGCTTGATGCCGATGATGTCAACGGTCTCGTTGACCTTCAGGACACCACGCTCGATACGGCCGGTGACGACCGTACCGCGACCGGTGATCGTGAAGACGTCCTCGACGGGCATGAGGAACGGCTTGTCGACGTCACGCTCGGGGGTCGGGATCGACTCGTCGACGGCGGCCATCAGGTCGAGGACCGTCTGGCCCCACTCCTTGTCGCCCTCGAGAGCCTTGAGCGCCGAGACCTTGACGACCGGCAGGTCGTCGCCCGGGAACTCGTACTCGGAGAGGAGCTCACGGACCTCGAGCTCGACGAGCTCCAGGATCTCCTCGTCGTCCACCATGTCGGCCTTGTTCAGGGCGACGACGATGTACGGAACGCCGACCTGGCGGGCCAGGAGCACGTGCTCCTTGGTCTGCGGCATCGGGCCGTCGGTGGCCGCGACCACGAGGATGGCGCCGTCCATCTGCGCCGCACCCGTGATCATGTTCTTGATGTAGTCCGCGTGACCGGGGCAGTCGACGTGGGCGTAGTGACGCGTCTCGGTCTGGTACTCGACGTGCGCGATCGAGATCGTGATACCGCGCTGGCGCTCCTCAGGAGCCTTGTCGATCTGGTCGAAGGCCGAGGCCTCGTTCAGGTCCGGGTACGCGTCGTGCAGCACCTTGGTAATGGCGGCCGTGAGGGTCGTCTTACCGTGGTCGATGTGACCGATGGTGCCGATGTTGACGTGCGGCTTAGTCCGCTCGAACTTTGCCTTCGCCACTGGGGTCCTCCTGCGGAGTGGTTCTGGTACGCCTTACTCATCGGCGCCAGGTGATCTTTGCTGGGATGCCGCCCGCCGGGGTCTGCCCTCCCGGGTGAGCCCCGGCGGTCGGTGTCAAGCCTAAAGCGTGCAAACGGTGTGTGTTACTCGCCCTTGGCCTTCGCGATGATCTCCTCGGCGACGTTCCGGGGAACCTCGGCGTAGGAGTCGAACTGCATCGAGTAGCTTGCGCGACCCGAGGTCTTGCTGCGGAGGTCGCCGACGTAGCCGAACATCTCCGAGAGCGGCACGAGGCCCCTCACGACGCGGGCACCGGCACGCTCCTCCATGGCCTGGATCTGACCACGGCGGGAGTTGATGTCGCCGATGACCTCGCCCATGTAGTCCTCGGGCGTGGTGACCTCGACGGCCATCATCGGCTCGAGGAGCACGGGAGACGCCTTGCGGGCGGCCTCCTTGAACGCCTGCGAACCGGCGATCTTGAACGCGAGCTCGGAGGAGTCGACCTCGTGGTAGGCACCGTCGAGCAGCGTGATGCGGACGCCCGTCATCTCGTACCCGGCGAGGATGCCGAACTGCATGGCCTCCTGCGCACCGGCGTCCACCGACGGGATGTACTCCCGCGGGATACGGCCACCGGTGACCTTGTTCACGAACTCGTACGCCGGACCGTCGGTCTCGGTGATCGGCTCGATCGCGATCTGCACCTTGGCGAACTGACCGGTACCACCGGTCTGCTTCTTGTGGGTGTAGTCCACGCGCTCGACGGCCTTACGGATCGTCTCACGGTAGGCGACCTGCGGCTTGCCGACGTTGGCCTCGACCTTGAACTCACGGCGCATACGGTCGACCAGCACCTCGAGGTGCAGCTCGCCCATACCGCCGATGATCGTCTGGCCGGTCTCCTCGTCCGAGTGGACCTGGAAGGAGGGGTCCTCCTCCGCGAGACGCTGGATGGCGACACCCAGCTTCTCCTGGTCGCCCTTGGACTTGGGCTCGATCGCGACCTGGATGACCGGCGCCGGGAAGTCCATGGACTCCAGGATCACCGGGTTCTTGTCGTCGGACAGCGTCTCACCGGTGGTGGTCTGCTTCAGGCCCATGACGGCGACGATGTCGCCGGCGCCCACCGAGTCGATCTCCTCACGCTTGTTCGCGTGCATGCGGTAGATCTTGCCGATGCGCTCCTTCTTGCCCTTGACCGAGTTCAGCACTGCCGAACCCGCCTCCAGGCGGCCCGAGTAGACCCGGACGAAGGTGAGCTTGCCCAGGTGCGGGTCGCTCATGATCTTGAACGCGAGCGCGGACAGCGGCTCGTCCACGGACGGCTTGCGCTTGACGACGACCTCGGGGTCCTTGACGTCGTGGCCCTCGATGGCCTCGACGTCGAGCGGGGTCGGCAGGTAGCGCACGACCGCGTCGAGCAGGGGCTGGACGCCCTTGTTCTTGAACGCGGTGCCACAGAACACCGGGGTGACCGTGGTGTCCTTGGACTTGCCGGACGCGATGGTGATACGACGGATCGCGGCGTACAGCTGCTCCTCGGTGGGCTCCTGGCCCTCCAGGTACAGCTCCATGATCTCTTCGTCGTTCTCCGCGACGGCCTCGACGAGCTTGTTGTGCCACTCCTCGGCGGCCTCGGTGTGCGTGGCCGGGATGTCGACGACGTCGTACATCTCGCCCTTCGCAGCCTCGGCGGACCACACGAGCGCCTTCATGCGGACCAGGTCCACAACGCCCTTGAAGTCCATCTCGGCACCGATCGGCAGCTGCATGACGAGCGGCTGGGCGCCCAGGCGGTCCGAGATCATGTCCACGCAGCGGTGGAACTCGGCGCCGGTACGGTCCAGCTTGTTCACGAAGCAGATGCGCGGCACGCCGTAACGGTCGGCCTGACGCCACACCGTCTCGGACTGCGGCTCGACACCGGCGACACCGTCGAACACCGTGACGGCACCGTCGAGGACGCGCAGCGAGCGCTCCACCTCGACCGTGAAGTCGACGTGCCCCGGGGTGTCGATGATGTTGATCGTGTAGTCGTTGTCCTCAAGCGGCCAGTGACAGGTGGTGGCAGCAGAGGTGATCGTGATGCCACGCTCCTGCTCCTGCTCCATCCAGTCCATGGTGGCGGCGCCGTCGTGGACTTCACCGATCTTGTAGCTGACGCCGGTGTAGAAGAGGATCCGCTCGGTGGTGGTCGTCTTGCCCGCGTCGATGTGGGCCATGATCCCGATGTTGCGGACCTTGGCCAGGTCAAGTGAAGTGGTAGCCATAAGGCTTCAGTCTTCTCTCGGTCTCGATGGGGTCTGCGACTACCAGCGGTAGTGCGCGAAGGCCTTGTTGGACTCGGCCATCTTGTGGGTGTCCTCGCGCTTCTTGACGGCCGCGCCGAGGCCGTTCGAAGCGTCGAGAAGTTCGTTGAGCAGACGCTCGGTCATGGTCTTCTCGCGACGGGCGCGGGAGTAACCGACCAGCCAGCGCAGCGCGAGCGTGTTGGCGCGACCGGGCTTGACCTCGATCGGAACCTGGTACGTCGCACCACCGACACGGCGGGACTTGACCTCGAGCGTGGGCTTGATGTTCTCCAGCGCGCGCTTCAGCGTGATGACCGGGTCGTTGCTGGTCTTCTCGCGCAGGCCCTCCATGGCGCCGTACACGATGCGCTCGGCGGTGGAGCGCTTGCCGTTCAGCAGCACCTTGTTGATCAGGGAGGTGACAAGAGGAGAACCGTAGACCGGGTCGATGATGACCGGGCGCTTCGGGGCGGGGCCCTTACGAGGCATTTTCTACTTCTCCTTCTTGGCGCCGTAGCGGCTGCGGGCCTGCTTGCGGTTCTTGACACCCTGGGTGTCAAGGGAGCCGCGGATGATCTTGTAGCGAACACCGGGCAGGTCCTTCACACGACCGCCACGCACGAGCACGATGGAGTGCTCCTGCAGGTTGTGTCCCTCACCCGGAATGTAGGCCGTGACCTCGATCCCGCTGGTCAGACGCACACGCGCGACCTTACGCAGGGCCGAGTTCGGCTTCTTCGGGGTGGTCGTGAACACACGCGTGCAGACGCCGCGACGCTGAGGGGAACCCTCGAGTGCGGGCGTCTTGTTCTTCTCGACCTTGTCCTGCCGGCCCTTCCGGACCAGCTGCTGGATCGTAGGCACTACTTCTCCGGTTTCTGTGTGCCGATGGTGAAGCTAACCTGGAACGTCGCCGACCCACGCGGTCGGGTGTGTCGAATCCCGCAGACTTTCGCCGGGTAGCAAAAGGGGCGCAGATTGCGGTGGCCAGTGTCGGCCCCCTTAGTGCGGTTCAAGGCACGCACGAGGGCCAGGGCACACCCCAGGCACAAGGTCTGAGCGTACCTACCTCATTCGCTGCGGTCAAAACAAATGGGTGTCACCCACGGCTCGGCACGGAACAAGCCGAAGCCGCACCCCCTCCGCGATCTTCGAATCTACGGCTCGGAGGGGTCAGTTCGAGCTCACGCCGGCCACCACCAGCAGCATCAGGAACAGGGTCCAGGCGCTGACCGCGAGCCACCCGAAGACCAGTCCGGTCAGCGCCATCCCGTCGCCGATCTCGTCGGTCCGGCGTATCTCCGCGCGGGCGGTGTGGCCCAGGATCACCGCGGGGATGCCGGTCAGGCCCAGCGTCGGCACGGTCAGCAGGCCGCAGACCAGGGCGCCGACCGCCTTGCCGTTGGTCGGCGGCAGCGGAGCCGGCAGGAAGGTCGGCGGCACCGGACGGAAACCGGGCGGCGGCACCTGGACGACCGTCGCCTGCGGGCCCTGGGGCAGATCGGCGACCAGCAGCATCAGCTCGCCGACCGTCCGGGCGTCGTAGGCCCGCGCGACCCGCTTCTCCAGCTCGTCCTCGCGCAGCCGCCCCTCGGCGAAGCCCGCGCGGAGGACGTCCACGGCGCGCTCGCGGTCGGCGGTCGCCGCCAGCATCGACGACCCGCCCTGTCCGTGCCACGGCTGCGGTCCCTGCCCCTGCCACGGTGTCGGGTACGACACGGAACACCTCCCCCGGCGCCGGAGACCGAATGCCTCCATGATGCTCCAACGTGTCGAAAAGGGCACTGGTTCCCCACCGGACGCCTCCCCGGCCGCGGCGGCCCCGATGGCGTGAACCCGCATGCTGACCGACCGGCTTCCGCCAGTGGCCGGTTTCCGCGCTTTCACTCTCCGCGACTCCGTGCTTTCAGTACGTTGATCGACCCACTGTCGGAATTCGGGGGATGTAAATGACAACGGGGATATCGGCGTACACGCCCGACGACGGGGGTCTGGACGACCAGGTGCCGTTCCTGGCCCGGCTGGAGGGCGAGGACCGTTCGGCGCTGCTGGCCCTGGGACGCGCGCTGGACTTCACTCCCCGGATGGTCCTGGTCCGCCAGCACGAACCCTCCGCGCACGTGCTCTTCCTCGTGCACGGCTGGACCAAGGTCACCGCCTCGGCCGCCAACGGCTACGAGGCCCTGCTCGCGCTGCGCGGCCCCGGCGACATCGTCGGCGAGTCGGCCGCGCTCACCGGGCGCCCCCGGTCGGCGACGGTGACCGCGCTGGAACCGGTGCGGGCGGTGGCGGTGGAGCGCGGCCAGTTCAAGGGCTTCCTCAACCGCTCGCCCGCCGCCTCCTTCGCCCTCCTCGGCCTCACCACGGACCGCACCCGCGCGGCCGACCGGCGCCGGCTGGAGTTCGCGTCGATGAGCGTGCGCGAACGGTTCGCCGTCCTGCTCCTGGACCTGACCCGCACCCACGGCCGCCGCACCCCCGACGGCATCGAACTCGCCGTACCCCTCAGCAAACAGGAGCTGGCCGGGTCGGTCGGCGCCTCCCGGGAGATGGTCCAGCGCCTGCTGAAGGAGTTACGGGACAAGGGGGCCGTAGCCACCGGCCGCCGCACGATGCTGATCATGCGCCCGGACATCCTGCGCCGGATCGCGGCCGCAGGGCCGACGGCGGGGATTCCGTCGCCACCGGGGCCGGTGGAGGACTGAGGATCGGGGCCCGCCCCGGGTCCGCGTGGTCCCGCCGGCCCCCGGGCCGCACAGTCCCGCCGTCCGCCCGGAGCCGAAGGGACGGGCCTCGCTCGCGGTGTCAGCTGCCGAGCAGATGTACTCGTACAGGCTGGATGCGGGCTTCGCCCGGTACAGCGGGAGTACGTGCCGGGCTCCGCGGGCGGGACCTTGCCCGCACGTTCCACGGCCGCCCGTCCGGCGAATCCTGTTGCAGACGCGGGGTGCGCGACGTCCCACCGTCCGCCCGGAGCCGGAGGGCAGGGCTCGCTCGCGGTGTCAGCTGCCGGGCGGATGTACGCGTACCGCCTGGACGTGGGCTTCGGCCGGTACGGCGGGAGAACGTGCCGAGCTCCTCCACAGGCGGCCGGTACCTTGCCCGCACGTTCCACGGCCGCCCGTCCGGCGGATCCTGGTGCAGACGCGGGGTGCGCGACGTCCCGTCCTCCGCCCGGAACCGGAGGGCAGGACTCGCTCGCGGTGTCAGCTGCCGGGTGGATGTACTCGTACTGGAAGGGACATGCTCCGGCCTTCGGCTTTCGGCCGGTTCAGCGAGCGCGAGCGGGGACCAGGGCCCAGGCCGTCCGGTCGGCCGGTCAGGGTGCGGTGAGTTGGTGGGCGGACACGCGAGGCGGGCCCGCGCGACTTCGAGGCAGTGGGGTGCTCGGGCCACCCGCCCCGTGTCCCCGACCGGACCGCCGGCCCCGCCCATCAACCCCCGCCGACCCCGACTGTGAACACCTTCACAGTCCAAGTGCGTCATCCTCCCTCACCGCTGATGCCCCGTCAGCCTCACGCTGCTGCTCTGCACAAGCACGCCCCCGCGCAATCGGCACAAGCGCGCCCCCGTGAAAGGCGACCATGAGCGACCCCGTGAGCCGCACGATCCTGTTGCTGGACATCGAGAGGTACAGCGACCGGGACGACGTGGAACAGGCCTATCTGCGCCGCATGCTCTACGACATCACCGACCGCACGCTGGAGAGCGCGGGCATCGACGAGACCCGGCGGCTGCGGGCCGACCGCGGTGACTCGGTGATGGAGCTGATCGACGCGAGCGCCCCCGTCACGGCACTGCTGCGGGCCCTGCTCACGGAGGTGCCGGTCCGGCTGAAGGCTGTCAACCGCATGGCGTCCCGCTCCGCGCAGATCCGGCTGCGCGGTGTCGTCGCCACGGGGTACGTCGCCGTGGACCTGCACGACGGCTGGGTCGGCTCCGACCTCAACCACGCCTGCCGGCTGCTGGACGCGGACGTCCTGCGCGCCGCCCTGCGCGAGCGGACCGAGGACTTCGCGCTGTGCGTCTCGGACGCCCTGTACGCGGGAGTCGTCCGCCACGACCACCCGGGCATCCCGGCCGACGACTTCCACCGGGTGACGGTGGCGAGCAAGAACGGCCCGCTGGAGGCCTGGCTGCACGGACCGGTGCCCGAGGGGGCGGCCGGCGCGAACCACGGTGACACGGGGGAGGGGGAGGCGCAGGGCGGATCGGGGGACCGCCCTGCGCCCCACGCCACGGGATCGGAAGCTCCCGCGCCCGATGCCCCCGCATCGCAGCCTCCGGCTTCGGACGCCCCCGAGGAGCGGGTGCCGCCGCAGGGCGGGTCACCGGAGAACAGCCCGGCGCCGGACGGACCACGGGGAGCCCCGGCGCCGGGTGTCGTCTTCAACTTCAACGGCGGTCCGCCGTCGTTCGGCGGCAGCCTGGTCGGCCACGACCAGCACGGCGTCAGCGGCGGCCAGGTCACCGGCGACGTCCACCTCGGCGGCCACGAGCGGGGAGACGGCGCATGAGCGACCAGGAGGAGCCGGAGAAGCCGAGAGCCGCGTCCGGCGGCCCCTCCGACGCCAAGGACCAGAAGGGCCCGAAGGACCAGAAGAACGCCAAGGGCGCCAAGGGTTCCGGCGACCCGAAGCAGGGCGAGACCACGGCCGACGACACCGCACAGGGCGGCACCGGCGACGACGAGGAACACGACCAGCCGCAGACCGCCTGGGCGGCCCGCCGTGACCTGATCGACCACAGCCCGCGCAGCATGCACGTCGGCGACCGCTCCCGCTTCGGCGGCAGCCTGGTCGGCCACGACCAGCACGGCGTCAGCGGCGGCCGGGTCACCGGCGACGTCATCATGGGCAGCAAGACGGAGATCCACTACGCGATACCCGGCCTGTCCGCCCCCGCCTCCGCCTCCGGCGAGGTCCCGCGGATCGTCCTGGAGCGCCTGGCCGAGACCTTCGTCGCCGACGAGGAGTACATGGCCGGACTGCTCGAACGCCTGCGCAGCGACCGCGTCCTGGTCCTCTCCGGCGCCCGCTTCACCGGCCGCCACACCGCCGCCCTGATGCTGCTGCACCGGCTGGGCGCCGACCCCGTCCGCACCCTGGTGCGCGACACCGACCCGGCCTCCCTCGCCAAGGAGTTCAACTCCGAGGACCAGGCCCGCGGTTACCTCGTCAGCGACCTCGCCACCCGCCGCGACCGCCCGCTGCGCGAACCGCACCTCCTCGCCGCGAAGGACCGGCTCGTCGAGCAGGACGCCTATCTGGTCATCACCGTCGGCCCCACGGCCGTACTGGAGGACGTACCGAAGGCCGAATGGCGGCCGCCGAGCGCGGCCGAGGTCCTCGCCGCGCATGTGCGCACGCGCACCGACGAGGAGACCGCCGCCAAGCTGCTGGAGCTGCCGGACGTGGTCGAGTTCCTCGGCCGCGACCACCAGCTGCGCGAAGTCGTCGCGTTCGCAGGGCAGTTGGGCCGGTTCGTGGCCGGCGAGATCACCGAGGACGCGATCGCGCAGTTCTCGCTGATCTCCCTGGAGAGCCAGGTCCAGGAGTGGTTCGAGGAGGACGAGAGCGCGATCCATCTGCGCGACAAGGCGTTCCTGGTCGCGCTCGCCGCCTTCGACGGCGGACCGTACGCCCTCACGGCCGAACTGAGCGATCTCCTCTACCGGTTCCTCCAGGAGACCGAGAACCCCACCCGCGTCCCCGAGGTCCCCGTCTTCGGCACCCACATCGGCAAGCGCCTCCAACTCGCCCGCGCCACACGGTACGAGGAGGACGAGCACACCGAGTGGGGCCCGGTCGCCCAGCAGAAGGCCAGGTTCCTCGACGAACGGGCCTCGCTGGTGCTGCTGCGCGAACTGTGGACCGGCCATCCGTCGGCCCGCCCGGCCCTCATCAACTGGCTGCGCCGGCTCGCCGACGACGGCCGCCCACTGGTGCGCACCCGCGCCGCGTCCACCGTCGCGATCCTGGCCCGCACCGACCTGCCCTCCGCGATGGCCCTGGTCATCGAGGTGTGGGCCACCTCCAAGCTGTTCCGGCACCGGCTGGTCGCCGTCAACTCGCTGACCCTCGCCCACCTCGTCGACACCCCCAACATCCCGCGCATCCTCGACGACTGGTGCGAGGGCGACGACGAGCGCCGCCGCTGGGTGGGCGTCCGGTCGTACGGCCTGATCGGCTCGGAGCGCCCGGAGCAGGCACTCGCCGCGCTGCGCAAGGCGGTACGGCGGCTCTACGAGAACGACCAGGACCTGGATCTGGAGATCGGGCGTGAACTCGCCGAGGCCGTAGGGCTGTTGCTGCTCTCCTCGGCCGAGGAGCGGGTGCTCGCGGAGCTGCGCCAGCACCTCGACGACGACCGCGCGGTGCGCGACCTCACGCTCGCCGGCTTCGTCAACGCCTGCGGTCGCACCGAGGGCGACGAGCGCTACGGCATGCCGCTGGTCCTCGACTGGTACGCCCGCGCGGTGGCCGCGGGCAGCGCCTCGGCGTACGGCATCCCGTACCTCTGGCGGGCCGCGCTGGCCGATCTGCGCACCACCCGGCCCGCGCTGGACGTGCTGAAGGCGTGGGTGCTGATCGCCGACCGCGCCACCGCCACCGAGTGGGCGCTCGCCGCCCTGCTCCCGACCCTGGTGGCCACGCCCGAGGACCACCAGCGCCTCAGCCACCTGCTGCGCACCATGTCCGGCGAGGACGGAAAACCGCCGCCCCGGGTGGCGGCCCGCCTGCTGACCACGCTCCCCATCCGCTGACCCACGTCATCCGCCGACCCACGTCGGAACGACCCGCGCACGCCGGGTGGTACGCCCGAGGAGACACGCCCATGCCCACCTTCCGCCAGCCCGAGTGGCAGCAGCCGGCCGACCGGCACACCGAGATCGTCGACCCCGTCCTCACCGTGCGGCAGCTGTCGCGCTTCGAGTTCAACCTCAAGTCGTACGTCCGCATCGACAACGCCCTGGTCTTCGCCACCGGCAAGGGCGGCTTCGTGGCGTACCTCCCGCCGCAGCGGCCGACCCGCGGGGACATCGCGGCGAACCGCTACACCGCCGTGTACGAGGTCGACATGGGCGTGCATCCGCACACCTGCGAGCTCGCGCTGCCCAGCGACAACGACGCGTTCGAGTTCACGGCCGCGGTCGACCTGTCCTGGCAGGTCCTCGACCCGGTCCGGTTCGTGGCCAGCGGCCACCGGAACGTACCCGGGCTGCTGCTGGGCGAACTCCAGCAGGCGGCGCGGCCGGTGACCCGCCGGTTCGCCATCGCCGACAGCGCGTCGGCCGAGGTCGAACTGCTGGAGCGGATGAACCTGCTCGGCCCGCTCGGCGCCCCCGCCGGACTCCAGGTCACCTGGACCCTGCGGCTGAAGCGCGACGAGGCCAACATCGAGCACGAGCTGCGCAAGCAGGCCATCGAGCACTCCGCCGACGAACAGATCCGGGCGGCGCAGCGGGGCATGGACATCGACGTCGAGGTCGACCGCCGCGCCCGCCAGGGCGACGCGCTCCAGCTCGACCGCGCCCTGCAGTACGGCACCCACCAGCAGGAACTCCTCCTCCAACAGCAGCGCTGGCAGCACGCGCAGGCCCTGCTCGCGGGCCAACAGCAGCTGGAACTCCAGCGGTTGGAGGAAGAGAAGATCAATTTCTACCAGTTCCACCTCCAACAGGGCGGCGTCCACCAGTGGGCACTCCACCTCGCCCAGCACCCGGAGGACTCCCACATGGTCATGAACAGCATGCGGGAGGACCAACTCCGCATGATCCAGGCCCAGATGGAACTGGTCCAACAGCTCTTGAACGGCGACACGGCCGAGAGCTGGGAGTTGGAGGGCCCCAAGCAACTGGCCCTCCGCACGGTGAACGACATCCTCACCCAACGCCTCCCGGGCGTACCCCAGAACCCGCCTCCGCCGCTCCCTCCGGGGGCGGGCCCGGAATACCCCGGCGAGCAGATCGCCGGCTCGCCTGCAGGAATGGGCCCGGGGATGACCACTCCTTCGGCCATGCCTCCGGGTGAGCCGGGGCTGGGCGGACAGCCGACGGCTATGGGGGCGTATGCGCCGCCTGGGCAGGGTGGGATGCCGGGGGGTTATGGGGCGGGGCCGGGGGTGGTGCCTGGGGGTTATGCGGGTGGGCCGGGGGCTTATGGGGGTGGGCCGGGCTCGACGCCGGGGGCTTATACGGGTGGGCAGGGCGCGGCGCCAGGGGCCCATGCGGGTGCGCCCGGTGCGGTGCCGGGAGCGTATACGGCAGGGCAGGACGCGGCGCCTGGCGCTTATGCGGGTGGGCCTGGTTCGACGCCTGGGACATATTCGGGTGGGCCGGGTGCGGCACCAGGGGCTTATGCAGGTCCGCCCGGTGCAGCGCCAGGGGCTCATCCGGGTACGCCCGGTGCGGCGCCGGGAGCGTATACGGCAGGGCAGAGCTCGACGCCGGGGGCGTCTGCGAGTGGGCAGGACGCGACGCCGGGAGCGTCTGTGGGTGGGCCGGGGGCCGCGCCCGGGACTTACGCGGGTGGGCAGCCCTCGGCGCCCGGGGCGTACGTTCCTGGGCAGGCGCCGACGGCAGGAGCGCATGGGCCCGGGCAGGCGGCGGAACCAGGGCCGTACGGATCCGGGCAGGCCTCGGCGCCGGGACCGCACGCACCTGGACAAACGCCGGGGACGGGACCGTACGGGCCCGGGCAGTTCCCGGCGACAAGCCCGTACGGTCCCGGACAGGGCTCGGCATCAGGGGCGTTCCCGAACGGGGCCGACCCCAGCGATCCGTATCCGAGCGGGGCCAACCCCGGCGGCCCGCACCCGAACTCCTCCAACCCGAGCGGCCCGTATCCGAGCGGGCCCTACCCGGGTGCGCCGACGGCTGTCCCCGGCGCCGCCGCCGGATCGTTCCCCGGTGCCCCGGGCCCCCTGGCTTCCGGCCAGTCTCCGGCACATGCCGGACCCACCGGACCGACTGCCCCTGCCGGACCGGCCGGACCCACTGGGTCGAGTGGGTCGAGCGGGCCTGCTGGGCCGACTGGGCCGGCCGGATCGGCGGGACCGGCCGGATCGGCCGGATCGGCCGGCGTCGCGCCGTATCCGCAGGAGCCGACCGCAGGCATGCCGACGTCCACGCCCCACGGCTCACCGCCCGCCGGGCGCGCACCGCAGGGCTCGTACCCGGATGCCCCGGCGCAGCCCCCGGCATCGTCTCCGGCCGCCCTGCCACAGCCGTCGGGTTCGACACCCGCTGCCCTGTCCAAGGCCCCGGCCGACCAGTCGCCGACGTCTGCCGCACCCGAGGGCTCCGCCTGGCAGCCCCCGCCCGGATACGGCCGGACGCCGACCCTGCCGGAGGTGGCCGCAGGCTCAGAGGAGGAGGACGTCGAAGAACCCGACAGGCCAGAGGGCGGCGGCGCATGACCACACTCGACCCCGCTCCCACGCCACTCCCCCGTCCCAACCCCAACCTCAACCCCACCGACCTCATCCCCCTCTGCGAAAGGCTGCTCTCCGAGCTCCGTAGCGAAGTCGCCCGTGCGGACGGCAAGGCGTCCGTGCTCGTCGGGGCTCTCGGGATGACCGGCGGTGTGTTCAGCGGGCTGTTGGCGGGGCGGGGGTGGACCCCGGACGAGCTGTCGGCCACGGCCACCGTGCTGTGGTGGGTCGCACTGGCCACCCTCGGACTCTCACTGTTCGCGCTGCTGCTCGCCGTGCTGCCCCGCTACCGCTCCGAGCGATGGACGCCCGGCCGGCCCCTCTCCTACTTCGGTGACATCCAACAGGCCGTCCGGCAGGGCCAGTTGGAGACCGCGCTCGGCGACACCGGGCGTGACCCCACGACCGGGCTGACCCAGGCCCTCGCCGAGCTGAGCCAGATCGTCGCCCGCAAACACCAGTGGATCCGTACCGGCCTGATCGCCTTCTGCACCGGCACGGTCCTGCTGCCCGCCTCACTGCTGATCGGCTGACCGCCGCACCGGCACCCGTCCCCGCCTCAGAAGGAAGCAAGCACCATGACCCAACCACCAACGGGATACCCGGAGTACCCCGAGTACCCCCAGCAGTCGGCGCAGGTACCCCCGCAGTACCCCCAGCAGCAGCCGCAGCCGCCCACCTATCCGCAGTCCCCGTACACCTACCCGCAGGCCCCGCAGGCCTCCACCCCGATACCCCCGCAGTACCCGCAGACCCCGCCCCAGGCACCCCTGACTCCCCCGGCCCCTGCTCCGGCCCCGGCCGCCAAGTCCGCGCCCGCGCCCGCCGACGACCCGGACCACCCGAACCACATCAACACCGACGCCCGCCGCGTCCACATCTCCAGCCAGCAGCGCCACACGGACGCCACCGCGGTCGGCAACCTGCTGCTCTATCTGCCGAACTTCCTGTGCAGCCTCGCCGTCGTCGGCCTGTTCTCCGCCCTGTTCGGCAAGCTCGCGTTCGTGGTGATCCTGCTCTGGCTGGCCAGCGGCGCACTCGTGTTCCACCGCCCCACGGAAAGCGCCCTCGCGCGCCGTTTGCTCCACCTGCGCTACCCCACTCCGCAAGAACGAGCCAAAATCGAACCGGTCTGGCGGGAGGTCACCGCCCGCGCCGGCGTCGAGGGCCGTAACTACGAGCTGTGGGTCGAGGACAGCGACGGCCTCAACGCGGTCGCCGCGGCCGGCCACATCGTCGGCGTCACCCGCTTCGCCCTGAACGAGCTGCCCAACGGCGAGCTGGCCGCCGTCATGGCGCACGAACTCGGCCACCACGTCGGCGGCCACGCCTGGTCCGGGCTGCTCGGCTACTGGTACGCGCTGCCCGGCCGGATGGCCTGGCGGGTGCTCAAGGCGGCCTCCGTCGTCGCCTTCCACGTCTCGCGCGCCTTCGGCTGCTTCGGCGTCGCCTTCGTCGTGATGATCGTCGGCGGTCTCGCGTTCGCCACCATCAGCACGCTCTACGGCCTGCCGCTGCTGATCCTGGGCGTGCCGTACGCGCTCGCCGCCGTAGGCCGGCGTGCCGAACTGCGCGCCGACGAGCACGCCGCCGCCCTCGGTTTCGCCCCGATGCTGGCCTCCGTACTCGACAAACTGCACCAGGGCGAGCAGCACGAACAGGCCGCGCAGACCGCGCGGAACGGCGGTGTCCCCGTCGAGGAGAGCGCGCTGAGCAAGCTGCTCTCCTCGCACCCGGACTACCACACCCGGCTGCACCACCTGCAGCAGTACCTCCAGCCGCAGCGGCCGTACTGAGCACAGCACCACGGCACGACTGAGGGCGGCCACCCCGTACGAAACGGGATGGCCGCCCTCAGTACTTCAGAGCCGACTACTACTGGTTGTACGGACCGTAGTCGTAGTCCTCCAGCGGGACGGCCTGGCCGGAGCCGGTGCCGAACGGCGAGTAGTCGATGTCGTCGTAGCCGACGGCCGAGTACATCGCGGCCTTGGCCTCCTCGGTGGGCTCCACCCGGATGTTGCGGTAGCGGGACAGACCCGTACCGGCCGGGATGAGCTTACCGATGATGACGTTCTCCTTGAGGCCGATCAGGGAGTCGGACTTGGCGTTGATCGCCGCGTCCGTCAGAACCCTGGTCGTCTCCTGGAAGGACGCCGCCGACAGCCAGGACTCCGTGGCCAGCGAGGCCTTGGTGATACCCATGAGCTGCGGACGACCGGAGGCCGGGTGACCGCCCTCCTGCACCACACGACGGTTCTCCTGCTCGAAGCGGGAGCGCTCGACCAGCTCGCCGGGCAGCAGCTCGGCGTCGCCGGACTCGATGATCGTCACGCGGCGGAGCATCTGCCGGATGATGATCTCGATGTGCTTGTCGTGGATCGACACACCCTGCGAGTTGTACACCTTCTGGACCTCGCCGACCAGGTGGACCTGGACGGCACGCTGACCCAGGATGCGCAGCACGTCGTGCGGGTTGGTGGCACCCACGGTGAGCTTCTGGCCCACCTCGACGTGCTCGCCCTCGCTGACCAGAAGACGGGCGCGCTTCGAGATCGGGAACGCCGTCTCGTCGCTGCCGTCGTCCGGGGTGACGACGATCTTCTTGGTCTTCTCGGTCTCCTCGATCCGCACGCGGCCCTGGGCCTCGGAGATCGGGGCGACACCCTTGGGCGTACGAGCCTCGAAGAGCTCGACGACACGGGGCAGACCCTGGGTGATGTCGTCACCGGCCACACCACCGGTGTGGAAGGTACGCATCGTCAGCTGCGTGCCGGGCTCACCGATGGACTGGGCGGCGATGATGCCGACCGCCTCACCGATGTCGACCAGCTTGCCGGTGGCCAGCGAGCGGCCGTAGCACATGGCGCAGGTGCCGACGGCGGACTCGCAGGTCAGGACCGAGCGGGTCTTGACCGTCTCGATGCCGTGCTTGACCAGCTCGTCGATGAGGACGTCGCCGAGGTCGGTGTTGGCCGGGGCCAGCACCTTGCCGTCGACGGTGATGTCCTCGGCCAGCGCACGGGCGTACACGCTGGTCTCGACGTTCTCCGCCTTGCGCAGGACACCGTCCGCGCCGCGCTCCGCGATGTGCAGCTTGAGGCCGCGGTCGGTGCCGCAGTCCTCCTCGCGGATGATGACGTCCTGGGAGACGTCGACGAGACGACGGGTGAGGTAACCCGAGTCGGCGGTACGCAGAGCCGTGTCCGCCAGACCCTTTCGAGCACCGTGGGTCGAGATGAAGTACTCCAGCACCGACAGGCCCTCACGGAAGGAGGCCTTGATCGGACGCGGGATCGTCTCGTTCTTGGCGTTCGACACCAGACCACGCATACCGGCGATCTGGCGCATCTGCATCATGTTTCCTCGGGCACCCGAGTCAACCATCATGAAGATGGGGTTCGTCTTGGGGAAGTTCTCGTTCATCGCCTCGGCGACCTCGTTGGTCGCCTGGGTCCAGATCTGGATGAGCTCCTGCGTGCGCTCTTCCTTGGTGATCAGACCGCGCTCGTACTGCTTCTGGACCTTCTCGTCCTTGGCCTCGTAGCCGGCGACGATCGCCTTCTTCGCCTCGGGCACGACGACGTCGGAGATGGCCACGGTGACACCGGAACGGGTCGCCCAGAAGAAGCCGGCCGCCTTCAGGTTGTCGAGCGTCGCCGCCACGATGACCTTGGGGTAGCGCTCGGCCAGGTCGTTGACGATCTCGGAGAGCTGCTTCTTGCCCACCGAGTAGTCGACGAACGGGTAGTCCTCGGGCAGCAGCTCGTTGAAGAGCGCGCGGCCCAGGGTCGTCTTCAGGCGGAAGGTGTCACCCTGCTGCCACTCGGGCTCGCCCTCCTCGCGGACCGGCGGCACCCAGCCACGCGGCGGGATGGTGCCCACCGGGAAGCGGATGTCGACGGCCGACTGGAGCGCCAGCTCGCCGGCGTCGAACGCCATGGTCGCCTCGGCCGTGGAGCCGAACGCGCGGCCCTCGCCCTTGACGTCACGGAGCTCGCCGTCGGTGGTGAGGAAGAACAGACCGAGGACCATGTCCTGGGTCGGCATCGTCACCGGACGGCCGTCGGCGGGCTTCAGGATGTTGTTCGAGGACAGCATCAGGATGCGGGCCTCGGCCTGCGCCTCCGCGGAGAGCGGCAGGTGTACGGCCATCTGGTCGCCGTCGAAGTCCGCGTTGAACGCGGTGCAGACGAGCGGGTGGATCTGGATGGCCTTGCCCTCGACCAGCTGCGGCTCGAAGGCCTGGATGCCGAGGCGGTGCAGCGTGGGCGCACGGTTCAGCAGCACCGGGTGCTCGGCGATGACCTCTTCGAGGACGTCGTAGACGACCGTGCGGCCGCGCTCGACCATCCGCTTCGCCGACTTGATGTTCTGCGCGTGGTTCAGGTCCACCAGGCGCTTCATCACGAACGGCTTGAAGAGCTCCAGCGCCATGGCCTTCGGCAGACCGCACTGGTGCAGCTTCAGCTGCGGGCCGACGACGATCACGGAACGCGCGGAGTAGTCCACGCGCTTGCCGAGCAGGTTCTGACGGAAGCGACCCTGCTTGCCCTTGAGCATGTCGGACAGCGACTTCAGCGGACGGTTGCCGGGGCCCGTCACCGGGCGGCCACGGCGGCCGTTGTCGAAGAGCGCGTCGACGGCCTCCTGGAGCATGCGCTTCTCGTTGTTCACGATGATCTCGGGGGCACCGAGGTCGAGAAGGCGCTTCAGGCGGTTGTTGCGGTTGATCACACGGCGGTACAGGTCGTTCAGGTCGGAGGTCGCGAAGCGGCCACCGTCCAGCTGCACCATCGGGCGGAGGTCCGGCGGGATGACCGGGACGCAGTCGAGGACCATGCCCTTGGGGCTGTTGGAGGTCTGCAGGAAGGCAGACACGACCTTCAGCCGCTTCAGGGCGCGGGTCTTCTTCTGGCCCTTGCCGGTGCGGATGATCTCGCGGAGGCGCTCGGCCTCCTCCTCGAGGTCGAAGGACTCCAGGCGCTTCTGCAGCGCCGCGGCACCCATCGAGCCGTCGAAGTAGGTGCCGAAGCGGTCCCGCAGCTCGCGGTAGAGCAGCTCGTCACCCTCGAGGTCCTGGACCTTGAGGTTCTTGAACCGGGTCCACACCTCGTCCAGGCGGTCGATCTCGCGCTGCGCACGGTCGCGCAGCTGCTTCATCTCCCGCTCGGCGCCTTCGCGCACCTTGCGGCGCACGTCGGCCTTGGCACCCTCGGCCTCCAGCTCGGCCAGGTCGGCCTCGAGCTTCTTGGCGCGGGCCTCGAGGTCGGAGTCACGCCGGTTCTCGACCTGCTGACGCTCCACGGAGACATGCGCCTCCAGGGAGGGCAGGTCGCGGGTGCGGCGCTCCTCGTCGACGAACGTGATCATGTACGCCGCGAAGTAGATGACCTTCTCGAGGTCCTTCGGGGCGAGGTCGAGCAGGTATCCCAGCCGGGACGGGACACCCTTGAAGTACCAGATGTGCGTGACGGGCGCGGCCAGTTCGATGTGGCCCATCCGCTCACGGCGCACCTTGGCGCGGGTCACCTCGACGCCGCAGCGCTCACAGATGATGCCCTTGAAGCGGACGCGCTTGTACTTGCCGCAGTAGCACTCCCAGTCCCGGGTCGGACCGAAGATCTTCTCGCAGAAGAGTCCGTCCTTTTCGGGCTTGAGCGTGCGGTAGTTGATGGTCTCGGGCTTCTTGACCTCGCCGTGGCTCCACTGACGGATGTCGTCAGCGGTTGCCAGACCGATCCGGAGCTCATCGAAGAAGTTGACGTCGAGCACTATGCGTCAATCCCTCTCAGGGTTGTAAGTCTTGGGGTCTGATACGGGGGTCCTGGGGCCGGAGACCTGCGCGCGGCAGGTCTCCGGACTCCCGTCAGACCTCTTCGACGCTGCTCGGCTCGCGCCGGGACAGGTCGATGCCGAGCTCCTCCGCTGCGCGGAAGACATCCTCGTCGGTGTCACGCATCTCGATGGACATACCGTCACTGGACAGCACCTCCACGTTCAGGCAGAGCGACTGCATCTCCTTGATGAGCACCTTGAAGGACTCGGGGATGCCGGGCTCGGGGATGTTCTCGCCCTTGACGATGGCCTCGTAGACCTTCACGCGGCCGGTGACGTCGTCGGACTTGATGGTCAGCAGTTCCTGGAGGGCGTAGGCGGCGCCGTATGCCTCCAGCGCCCACACCTCCATCTCGCCGAAGCGCTGACCACCGAACTGCGCCTTACCACCCAGCGGCTGCTGGGTGATCATCGAGTACGGACCGGTCGAACGGGCGTGCAGCTTGTCGTCGACCAGGTGGTGCAGCTTCAGGATGTACATGTAGCCGATCGAGATCGGCTCCGGGAACGGCTCGCCGGAGCGGCCGTCGAACAGGTTGGCCTTTCCGGAGGCCTGGACCAGGCGGTCGCCGTCGCGGTTCGGGATCGTGGCCTCGAAGAGACCGGAGATCTCGTCCTCGCGGGCGCCGTCGAAGACCGGGGTCGCGACGTTGGTGCCCGGGGCGACCTGGTCGGCGCCGATGGCCTGCAGGCGGCGCGCCCACTCGTCGCTGAGCCCGGAGACGTCCCAGCCGCGGCTGGCGAGCCAGCCGAGGTGGATCTCCAGGACCTGCCCCGGGTTCATTCGGGACGGGACACCCAGCGGGTTGAGGATGATGTCGACCGGAGTCCCGTCCTCGAGGAACGGCATGTCCTCGATGGGCAGGATCTTGGAGATGACACCCTTGTTGCCGTGACGGCCGGCCAGCTTGTCACCGTCGGTGATCTTGCGCTTCTGCGCAACATACACCCGGACCAACTGGTTGACGCCGGGCGGCAGTTCGTCGCCCTCCTCGCGGTCGAAGACGCGGACGCCGATGACCTTGCCGATCTCGCCGTGCGGCACCTTCAGCGAGGTGTCGCGCACCTCGCGCGCCTTCTCACCGAAGATCGCGCGGAGCAGGCGCTCCTCGGGGGTCAGCTCGGTCTCACCCTTGGGCGTGACCTTGCCGACGAGGATGTCACCGGCGACGACCTCGGCACCGATCCGGATGATGCCGCGCTCGTCGAGGTCGGCGAGGACCTCCTCGGAGACGTTCGGGATGTCCCGGGTGATCTCCTCGGGGCCGAGCTTGGTGTCACGGGCGTCGACCTCGTGCTCCTCGATGTGGATCGAGGAGAGGACGTCGTCCTGTACGAGGCGCTGCGACAGGATGATCGCGTCCTCGTAGTTGTGACCCTCCCAGGGCATGAACGCCACGAGCAGGTTCTTGCCGAGCGCCATCTCGCCGAACTCGGTCGCCGGACCGTCGGCCAGCACCTGGTTGGCGACGACGCGGGCGCCCTCGTCCACGACAACCTTCTGGTTGACGGAGGTGCCCTGGTTGGAGCGGGAGAACTTGGCGAGGCGGTACGTGGTGTACGTGCCGTCGTCGTTGGCGGTGGTGATGTAGTCCGCGGAGACCTCCTGGACCACACCGTCCTTCTCCGACTTCAGGACGTCACCGGCGTCGACCGCGCAGCGGTACTCCATGCCGGTGCCGACCAGCGGCGCCTCGGACTTGATGAGGGGCACGGCCTGACGCATCATGTTCGCGCCCATGAGGGCACGGTTGGCGTCGTCGTGCTCCAGGAACGGGATCATCGCGGTCGCGACCGACACCATCTGGCGCGGGGAGACGTCCATGTAGTCGACGTCGTCACCGGGGACGTAGTCGACCTCGCCGCCGCGGATGCGGACCAGGACGCGGGACTCCTCGAAGCGGAACTCGTCCGTCAGCGGCGCGTTGGCCTGCGCGATGACGAATCGGTCCTCTTCGTCGGCCGTCAGGTAGTCGACCTCGTCGGTGACGACACCGTCGGTGACCCGGCGGTACGGCGTCTCGACGAAACCGAACGCGTTGACGCGGCCGTAGGAGGCGAGCGAGCCGATCAGGCCGATGTTCGGGCCTTCCGGGGTCTCGATCGGGCACATGCGGCCGTAGTGCGAGGGGTGCACGTCACGGACCTCGAAGCCGGCCCGCTCACGGGAGAGACCACCCGGGCCAAGGGCCGACAGGCGGCGCTTGTGGGTGAGACCCGACAGCGGGTTGTTCTGGTCCATGAACTGCGACAGCTGGCTGGTGCCGAAGAACTCCTTGATGGAGGCGACGACCGGCCGGATGTTGATCAGGGTCTGCGGCGTGATCGCCTCGACGTCCTGGGTCGTCATCCGCTCGCGGACGACTCGCTCCATACGCGCCAGACCCGTACGGACCTGGTTCTGGATGAGCTCGCCGACGTTGCGCAGACGACGGTTGCCGAAGTGGTCGATGTCGTCGGTCTCGACGACGATCGTGGTGCCGTTGTCACCGACGGTCTCGGTCTCGCCGGCGTGCAGCTTCACCAGGTACTTGATCGACGAGATGATGTCCTCGACGGTCAGCACACCGGCGTCCAGCGGGGCTTCGCCGCCCAGCTTCTTGTTGACCTTGTAGCGGCCGACCTTGGCGAGGTCGTAGCGCTTCGGGTTGAAGTAGAGGTTCTCCAGAAGCGTCTGCGCGGCCTCGCGGGTCGGGGGCTCGCCCGGACGCAGCTTGCGGTAGATGTCGAGGAGCGCGTCGTCCTGGCCCTGGGTGTGGTCCTTCTCCAGGGTGGCGCGCATGGACTCGTACTCGCCGAACTCCTCGAGGATCTGCTCGGTCGTCCAACCGAGAGCCTTGAGCAGGACGGTGACGGACTGCTTGCGCTTGCGGTCGATGCGGACACCGACCATGTCGCGCTTGTCGATCTCCATCTCCAGCCAGGCACCCCGGGAGGGGATCACCTTGGCGGAGAAGATGTCCTTGTCGGACGTCTTGTCGATCGAGGAGTCGAAGTAGACGCCCGGCGAACGGACCAGCTGCGACACGACGACACGCTCGGTGCCGTTGATGACGAAGGTGCCCTTGTTGGTCATGAGCGGGAAGTCGCCCATGAAGACCGTCTGGGACTTGATCTCGCCGGTCTCGTTGTTGGTGAACTCAGCGGTCACGAAGAGCGGGGCGGCGTACGTGAAGTCGCGCTCCTTGCACTCGTCGATGCTGTTCTTGGGAGGTTCGAAACGGTGGTCGCGGAAGGTCAGCGACATCGACCCGGAGAAGTCCTCGATCGGGGAGATCTCCTCGAAGATCTCCTCCAGACCGGACTTGGTGGGGACGTCCTGACCCGACTCCAGAGCCGCCTCGACCCGACTCTGCCAGGCGGTGTTGCCGAGCAGCCAGTCGAAGCTCTCGGTCTGCAACGCGAGCAGGTTGGGAACCTCGAGGGGCTCCTTGATCTTTGCAAAGGAGATGCGCAGCGGGGCGGTGCTGGCGCCGTTGTTCATATTCGCGGTCGAGGCAGTGCGCGAGGCGGCCAAGAGGGGGTCCTTCCGAGGGCTCGGACTCACTACGCGCGTACCGGCCCCCCACTCGCGCACAGAGACAGGAGTCCCAGGTCAGGGACGATCCGATCGTCGGTGCTAGAGCGAGGGCATGCCCCTGGTGACGGGCAGGGAGCAGCTAACAGGCAGCGCAAAGGGTCAGTGTAGCCACTTGGCGCACTGATGTCCAGCCCCGCTTTTTTGAGACCCTCGTCGTGCTCAACACCCTCGGCAAGCTCACGTCCTCAACGCGTTGATACTGCCCTCTTCGCCGCCGATCCATGCCTCGGATTCGGATCGTTGTGACGACGCGTCCTGAGAATTGCGCGCTACGTGCGGTTCGTCAAGGCCTCCATGGCCCACCCCACATGCCACCAGGGTGCTCGGAGGCACGAAGAAGATCACCATACTCCGCGAACCCCTGGCCGCAAGGCTGCCGCTCACCCGACCCAGGAACGCCGAAGAGCGACCACCCAGATGGATGATCGCTCTTCGGTGCTTAGGCGTTACAAGGTCCTTGAGACCTCGTCCACGACCTCGCGGGTGTTACTTGACCTCGACGGAGGCGCCGGCGGCCTTGAGGGACTCGGCGGCCTTCTCGGCGGCGTCCTTGGCGACCTTCTCGAGGACGGGCTTCGGAGCGCCGTCCACGAGGTCCTTGGCCTCCTTGAGGCCCAGGGAGGTCAGCTCACGCACGACCTTGATGACCTGGATCTTCTTCTCGCCGGCGCCGGTGAGGATGACGTCGAACTCGTCCTGCTCCTCAGCGGCCTCGACCGGGGCGCCGGGGGCGGCGGGACCGGCAACGGCGACCGCGGCGGCGGCGGTGACGTCGAACTTCTCCTCGAACGCCTTCACGAACTCGGAAAGCTGGATGAGGGTCATGGTCTCGAACTCGGCGAGCAGTTCGTCCTGGGTGAGAGCCACGATGGCTTCCTTCCACTAATTTCGGCTGGTGCCGGTGTGTACATGTCTGGCGGGCGTACGTTCGGCCCGCTACGACCGTTGCCGTGCGGCGCGGAGCCTCAGGCGGCGGTCATGCTGCGAGCCGAATTACTCGGCACCGCCCTGCTCTTCTTGCTTGGCGCGAAGGGCGTCCACCGTGCGGACGAGCTTCGACGGGAGCGCCTGGAAGAGCTGCGCAGCCTGAGTCTGCTTGCCCTTGAAGGCACCCGCCAGCTTGGAGAGCAGAACCTCGCGGGACTCGAGGTCCGCGAGCTTCTTGATCTCGTCGGCGGACAGCGCCTTGCCGTCAAGGACACCGCCCTTGATGACGAGGTTCGGGTTGTCCTTGGCGAAGTCACGAAGACCCTTCGCCGACTCCACCGGGTCACCGGTGATGAAGGCGACCGCCGTCGGACCGTTGAACAGGTCGTCGAGCGTAGAGATCCCGGCCTCGTTGGCCGCAATCTTGGTCAGCGTGTTCTTCACCACGGCGTACTGGGCGTTCTCACCGAGCGAACGACGCAGCGTCTTGAGCTGCGCCACGGTGAGACCCCGGTACTCGGTCAGCACGGCGGCGTTCGAGTCGCGGAACTGGTCCGCGAGCTCGGCTACCGCGGCAGCCTTGTCGGGCCTTGCCATAGAGCGTCGGCCTCCTTCCGGGTGATGAGGACCGCTCAGAAGGGGCTGGGACAGAGAAAACGCCCCGGCGCAGGCGCACGGGGCGTAGCTCGACCGAAAACAACGTCTCCGGGAGCACATCCAGTTCACCTGCGCGGGTCGTCCACTGTTCAGCGGATCCTTCGGTCACCACACCCTTTGACAGGCACGGCAACGACCAGCGGTCTTTGGCTTCTCCGGAAGAGTACGGGACCCACACACGCCCAAGCAAATCCGCCCGTACGGCTCAGCCCCGGGCGTCCTTCATCAGCTGGGCGAAGTCGGCGGAGTCATTCGCCGGCGGGACGGCGGCCTCGGCGGCCGGGTTCTTGTCGGCCCCGGCCGCGCCGGTCCCGTTGGCGGTCAGGTTGCTCCCCAGGCCGCCCAGCTCCTTGGCCGCCGCGAGCGCCATGTCCCGCGAGGAGTCCGCGGCGAGCTTCGAGCAGCCGACCGCTCTCCCGGCGAGGAGCAGGGCGGCGAGCCCGGCACCGGCGAGTTGGGCGGTCTGGTGAATCCCCTTGGCCCCAGGGCGAGTTGGGCGGCTCAGGAGCTGGTGCCGGAGCCGGTCGCCGTGTCGGCGCTGCCCGGGGTCACCCCCTGCTTCTTCAGCAGCGTCATGAAGTCCTCGGTGTCGCTCGCCGGGGGCACCGTGGCCTCGACCTTCACGCCGTAGTCGCTGTAGTAGGCGGTCTGGCTGTACTCGCCCGACGACATCTCGCCCTTCTCGACCTTCTTGACCAGCAGGTCCTGGGCGTTGATCCAGATGTCGACCCGCTCCGTGGAGACGCCGGCCGAGGTGAGCTGCTTCTTCAGGCCGGCGAGCTGGCTGGCGGTGAGGTTGGAGTTCTTGGTGGCGAGGTCGGCCACGTTCACCGTGCCCGAGTAGTGCGTGGTCTGCTGGCCGCGGACCGACTCCGTGCCGACCTTCTTGACGTCCCCGGAGGCGAGCAGGAGCTTCACCGACTGGTTCGGCGTGGAGTTCTGCATCTGGTCCTTGAGGTACGCGCCGGAGCTGCCGCCGAGCTTGGCGAGGTCGTCGTACACGTACTTGATCCAGTGCTTGCCGCCGGCCTGCGCGGCGAACTTCTCGCCCATCTTGGCGTAGTAGGCGTCGGGCAGATAGCGGGCCTCCATCGAGGTGCTGCCCGCCGCGCGCATCGCGTCGGCCATGCTGCCGCCGGTGTAGTTCATCGTGAGGGTGCCGCTGATGCCGTCGCTCCAGCCGAGGTTGCCCTTGGCGTCCATGGACATCAGGGTGCCCAGGACCGTGGAGGACTCGACCTTGGCGGAGTCGGCCTTGTCGGTGGACTGCTCGGCGCTGCGCAGGGCCGCTATGGGGCTCACCCGGGTCGTGCCCTTGCCGACCGTCTTGTCGTCCTTGCCCGAGCCCCCGGAGGAGCCCGTGGAACTGCAGGCGGCCACCGAGACCAGCGCGGTCCCCACCGCGATCGACAGACCCACCCTGCGCACGGTCGTGCTCTTCATCCGTCCCCCACCCCTATGCGATTGCTGTGCCTGCCTCAAACGCTAGCGCAGGGCACTGACACCCCGTACGAAAGAGGACGAGCCCCGCACCTCGAAGGTTGCGGGGCTCGTCCAATTCTGACGCGTACGCGACGCGGCTACCGGGGTGAGCGCGGGGCTCAGACGGCGGCCGGGTCCTCCTCGACGAGGAGGTTGCGGGTGCGGTTCGGGTCGACCGGAATGCCGGGGCCGATCGTGGTGCTGATCGCGGCCTTCTTGATGTAACGACCCTTGGCGGCGGACGGCTTCAGACGGAGGATCTCCTCCAGGGCCGCGCCGTAGTTCTCCACCAGCTGGGTGTCGTCGAAGGACGACTTGCCGATGATGAAGTGCAGGTTCGAGTGCTTGTCGACGCGGAACTCGATCTTGCCGCCCTTGATCTCGTTGACGGCCTTGGCGACGTCCGGGGTCACGGTGCCGGTCTTGGGGTTCGGCATGAGACCACGGGGACCGAGCACGCGGCCGAGGCGGCCGACCTTGCCCATGAGGTCCGGGGTGGCGACGACGGCGTCGAAGTCCAGCCGGCCCTTCGCCACCTCGTCGATGAGTTCGTCGGAGCCGACGATGTCGGCGCCCGCGGCGGTCGCGGCCTCGGCACGGTCACCGGTCGCGAAGACCAGGACCCGGGCGGTCTTACCGGTGCCGTGCGGGAGGTTCACGGTGCCACGGACCATCTGGTCGGCCTTGCGCGGGTCGACACCCAGACGGAAGGCGACCTCGACGGTGCCGTCGAACTTGGAGGTGGAGGTCTCCTTGGCGAGACGGACGGCCTCGAGCGGGGCGTAGAGCTTGTCCCGGTCGATCTTCTCGTCCGCAGCGCGGAGAGACTTGCTGCGCTTGCTCACTACTGCTCCTGATGTGTTCTGAGGAGTCGTGGTACGGACCGAGCAGGTCCCACCACAATCACTTCTGCGGGATGAAGGTCAGCCCTCGACCGTGATGCCCATGGAACGGGCGGTGCCGGCGATGATCTTCGACGCGGCGTCCAGGTCGTTGGCGTTCAGGTCGGGAAGCTTGGTCGTGGCGATCTCGCGGACCTGCGCCTGGGTGATCTTGGCGACCTTGGTCTTGTGCGGCTCGCCCGAGCCCTTCTCGACACCCGCGGCCTTGAGGATCATCTTCGCGGCCGGCGGAGTCTTGGTGACGAAGGTGAAGGAGCGGTCCTCGTAGACCGTGATCTCCACCGGGATCACCCAGCCGCGCTGCGACTCGGTCGCCGCGTTGTAGGCCTTGCAGAACTCCATGATGTTGACGCCGTGCTGACCGAGCGCGGGGCCGACCGGCGGAGCCGGGTTCGCCGCACCGGCGTTGATCTGGAGCTTGATAAGCCCCGTGACCTTCTTCTTCTTGGGAGGCATTGCTCTCTCCGGGTCCTAGTGAGAGTTTTCGGCCCCCGTCCGGTCAATCCGGATGGAGGCATACCGCACAACGATAACGGGTATCCATGCGCGGCCAAAAACCGAGCAGGTCAGAGAGGCTTTTGACAGCCCGTCTGACCTGCTCGGAAGACGTACGTCCAGGGAGAACTAGTTCTTCTGGATCTGGTCGAAGGAGAGCTCGACCGGCGTCTCGCGGCCGAAGATCTCGACGAGACCCTTGACCTTCTTCGAGTCGGCGTTGATCTCGTTGATGGTCGCCTGCAGCGTGGCGAACGGGCCGTCGGTGACGGTGACCGAGTCGCCGACCTCGAAGTCCAGCACCTGGACCTCGACCTTGCGCTGCGGAACCGGCTTGCCCTCGGCCTCGGCGGCCTCACGCGCGGCCTTCTCCTCGGCCTCCGGGGCGAGCATCTTGACGATCTCGTCCAGGGTCAGCGGGTACGGGTCGTAGGCGTTGCCCACGAAGCCGGTGACGCCGGGGGTGTTGCGGACGACACCCCAGGACTCGTTCGTCAGGTCCATGCGGACCAGGACGTAGCCCGGGAGCTTGTTCTGCTTGATGGTCTTGCGGTCGCCGTTCTTGATCTGGACGACCTCTTCCTGCGGCACCTCGGCCTGGAAGATGTAGTCCTCGACGTTCAGCGAGACGGCGCGCTGCTCCAGGTTGGTCTTCACGCGGTTCTCGTAGCCGGCGTACGTGTGGATGACGTACCACTCGCCGGGGAGGGTGCGGAGTTCCTCGCGCAGGGCGACCACCGGGTCGACGGGCTCGGCCGGCTCGGCCTCTTCCTCGTCGTCCTCGGCCGCGGTCTCGTCGTCGAGGTCCTCGGTCGCTTCCTCGTCCTCGTCCTCGACGTGCAGGGCGGCTTCCTCGGCGGGCTCGCCCGCGTCGGCGTCCGCAGCCTCGACCTCGTCCAGGTCGTCGTCCGCGCCCTCGACGATGTCGAGTTCGTCTTCCACGGACTCGTCCGGCTCGACGGCCTCGTTCAGCTTCGGGTCAGACACGGTGGCTGCTTCTTCCTGGATACATGGGGGTGGAACACGCGAAAGGGGCGCCGGTCAGGGCGCCCTTCGCTTCCGGCCTCAGCCGAAGACGTACTTCGCGGCGTGATTCAGTCCGTAGTCAATCACGGTCACCAGACCGATCATGATGACGACGAAGACGATCACGACGGTCGTGTACGTCGTCAGCTGGTTGCGCGTCGGCCAGACGACCTTGCGGAGCTCCGCGACGATCTGGCGATAGAAGATGCCGAGTCGCTTCAGCGGGCCCTTCTTGGCGCGCTTACCGCCCTTGCGGGCCTTCTTCTTGGACTCCGACACCTCGTCCTGGGCATCAGGCATGTCGATGGAGCCCACGGCGTCCGCCATTCATCCTCACCTGTTCCCGGGTCGTGGCCGTGCCGCGCCCGGTCTGAGCCGCACGGCGGTGCATTGCTGTACGTACATGCGCTGCGCACACATCCTGGTGAAGGTGTGTGTAGCAGGGCCGGAGGGACTTGAACCCCCAACCGCCGGTTTTGGAGACCGGTGCTCTACCAATTGAGCTACGACCCTTTGTGACATCCCCAACGTACCGCATCCACCCGGGTGCTCGGTGTGCACCAAGTAGGGCGCGGCTGCTGAAGGCCAACGAGGTAGGAGTGTACGTGCTCCTGAGGCGGTCGTCGAACAGAAAGTGCCTGTACGGGGATTGCCGACGGAAGATCGCCCAGGCCGGGGCGGGAATCCGGACGGTTGTTCAGTGGCCGCCCGATCATGTTCAGTCCGTGAAACCGGTGTGCCGGGCGGGTTTCGGGTCTGAAACGATGGGCCCATGAGCGCCTCAACCCCTCCCACCGAGCGCCGGGTCTCCGCCCGAGTCGGCGCGATCTCCGAGTCCGCCACCCTCGCCGTGGACGCCAAGGCCAAGGCCCTCAAGGCCGCCGGGCGTCCGGTGATCGGCTTCGGCGCGGGTGAACCGGACTTCCCGACTCCGGACTACGTCGTCCAGGCCGCCGTCGAGGCCTGCTCGAACCCCAAGTACCACCGCTACACCCCGGCCGGCGGTCTGCCGGAGCTGAAGGCCGCGATCGCCGCGAAGACGCTGCGCGACTCGGGCTACGAGGTGGACGCCTCGCAGATCCTGGTCACCAACGGCGGCAAGCAGGCCATCTACGAGGCCTTCGCCGCGATCCTCGACCCGGGCGACGAGGTCATCGTCCCGGCGCCGTACTGGACGACGTACCCGGAGTCGATCCGCCTCGCGGGCGGTGTCCCCGTGGATGTCGTCGCCGACGAGACGACCGGATACCGCGTCACCGTCGAGCAGTTGGAGGCGGCCCGCACCGAGCACACCAAGGTCGTCCTCTTCGTCTCGCCCTCGAACCCGACCGGCGCCGTCTACAGCGAGGCCGAGGCCGAGGCGATCGGCCGCTGGGCCGTCGAGCACGGCCTGTGGGTCATGACGGACGAGATCTACGAGCACCTGGTCTACGGGGACGCGAAGTTCACCTCGCTGCCCGCGATCCTCCCGGAGCTGCGCGACAAGTGCATCGTGGTCAACGGTGTCGCCAAGACGTACGCCATGACCGGCTGGCGGGTGGGCTGGATCGTCGGCCCGAAGGACGTCGTCAAGGCCGCGACCAACCTCCAGTCGCACGCCACGTCGAACGTCTCGAACGTCGCCCAGGTCGCCGCGCTGGCCGCCGTCTCCGGTGACCTGAAGGCCGTGGCGGAGATGCGCGAGGCCTTCGACCGCCGCCGCAGGACCATCGTGCGGATGCTGAACGAGATCGACGGCGTGCTCTGCCCGGAGCCCGAGGGCGCGTTCTACGCCTACCCGTCCGTCAAGGCCCTGCTCGGCAAGGAGATCCGGGGCAAGCGCCCCCAGGACTCGGTCGAGCTGGCCGCGCTGATCCTGGAGGAGGCCGAGGTCGCGGTCGTCCCGGGCGAGGCCTTCGGGACCCCCGGCTATCTGCGGCTGTCGTACGCCCTGGGTGACGAGGATCTCGTCGAGGGCGTCAGCCGCATCCAGAAGCTGCTCTCCGAGGCCACGGACTGAGTTTTCGTAGCTCCACGCGCGCGTGCGGGCCGTTTCCCTCCGGGGAGGCGGCCCGCTGCTGTGTGCGAGCAAGACCACGATCGGGGAAAGCGGTACCGGGACGACGGGAACGTACGGCAGGATTCCCGGATGGAGCGTGTACGTGATGTCTCTGAACTGCCGAAAGCCCATCTGCACCTGCACTTCACCGGGTCGATGCGGCCGACCACCGTGCTGGAGCTGGCCGACAAGTACGGCGTACGACTGCCGGACGCCCTGACCGAGGCGCTGACCAGCGGGGAGCCGCCGAAGCTGCGGGCCACGGACGAGCGGGGCTGGTTCCGTTTCCAGCGGCTGTACGACGCCGCGCGGTCGTGCCTGCGGGAACCCGAGGACATCCAGCGGCTGGTGCGCGAGGCCGCCGAGGAGGACGTCAGGGACGGCTCGGGCTGGCTGGAGATCCAGGTGGACCCGACGTCGTACGCGCCGCGCCTGGGCGGGCTGATCCCGGCGCTGGAGGTCATCCTGGACGCGGTGGAGACGACCTCCCGCGAGACCGGGCTCGGGATGCGGGTGCTGGTCGCCGCGAACCGGATGAAGCACCCGCTGGACGCGCGCACGCTGGCCCGGCTGGCGGTGCGGTACGCGGACCATGGTGTGGTCGGTTTCGGCCTCTCGAACGACGAACGCCGGGGTATGGCACGGGACTTCGACCGGGCCTTCGCGATCGCCCAGGAGGGCGGCCTGCTGTCGGCGCCGCACGGCGGCGAACTGGCGGGCCCGGCCTCGGTGCGCGACTGCCTGGACGATCTGCACGCGACCCGGATCGGCCACGGCGTGCGCGCGGCGGAGGACCCGCGGCTGCTGAAGCGCCTCGCCGACCGGGGCATCACCTGTGAGGTGTGCCCCGCCTCGAACGTGGCGCTGGGCGTCTACGAGAAGCACGAGGACGTGCCCCTGCGGACCCTCTTCGAGGCCGGCGTACCCCTGGCACTCGGCGCCGACGACCCGCTCCTGTTCGGCTCCCGGCTGGCGGCCCAGTACGAGATCGCCCGCCGCCACCACGCCTTCTCGGACCGCGAACTGGCCGAACTGGCCCGGCAGTCGGTACGGGGTTCGGCGGCCCCGGAGGACATGAAGACCAAACTCCTGTCGGGCATCGACGACTGGCTCAGCGCCCCGGTCGCTTGAAGTGGGCGTAGGGCGGATACGGCTTGAAACAGATCAGGACCTCGGGAGGGTGCCCGCCGCCGCGCGTGGGCTCCAGCTCGTACTGCAGACCGGCCATGAACGCCGACTGTCCCTTGACGACCCGCTCGTGCCGCGGTCCCCAGCCGGCCGCGTAGGCGAAGGCGGTGGCCGCGTAGGAGAACGCCTCACGGCCGCCGATGAGGAAGTACGTCCGCGCGTGCGTGGTGTGCCGCAACAGACCGCGGTCGTACGGCCGCTCCAGCCACGCGCGCGCGTGGCGCTCGGTCCGGGCCTCGTCCGTACGGACGGTGAGCGGTGTGCCGCGCCCCAGCCGCCGCCTCAGTTCGGGCCACTTGGAGGGCCGCAGCCCCGCCTCCGGGTGCGCCAGCACCAGATCGACGAGCTCCCCGCACCCCTCGTCGGGCGGCACGCAGTCCCGCAGCGGAACGTGCACGACGGTGTGCCGCGAGCAGGCGGCGAACGAGAACAGTCCCGCGAGCCGGCTCAGCCCGTCGTGGTCCCCCATGAGCATCCCGATCGGCGCCGGCTCGCGCAGTGAGGTGTGGCGCAGCGGTTGCCCGGGCTGGACGACACGGTGTTCGTGCGGGCCGGTCCTGGGCCTGAACTGGCGGAGTCTCAGCTCCATTCGGGGTGCCTCATACGGCAAGGATCACGGCCCGGAGGGGTCCTCGGCAACGGAGATTCCGCCCAGCAGCGTCCTGGCGATGCGTGGCGCGAACTCGTCCACGGGCGGGCGTACGCCGGTCTGCGTCGCCTCGTAGGCGAACACGCGCTGTGCGCAGGCGCCGAGGAGGAGGGACGCGGCGGCGAAGGTGTCGACGTCACGGCGGACGCGGCCGGCGGCCTGTTCGGCGCGGAAATAGGCGTCCAGGCCCTCGATCGGCTTGTGGGGGCCGGAGCCGAGCTGTCGCAGCGCGTCGTCGTGACGTCGCTTGAGCTGGGTCTCGGCGTACAGGGAGGCCGCGATCGGGAAGCTCTGCTCGTAGAAGAGCGCCGCCTGGCGGGCGATCTCGGTGAGGTTGTCCTCCAGGGAGTGCTGTCCGGGCTCGGCGGCGAGGCTCTGCAGCAGCGGGGTCAACTGGGGCAGCCGTTCCGCGAGGACGCGGATGAACAGCTCCTCCTTGCTGGCGAAGTACTTGTAGAGCGCGGCCTCGGAGCAGCCGGCGGCCTTCGCGATCTCCTTGGTGGTCGCCCGAGCCAGCCCGACGGTGAGCATCAGCTCGTGGGCGGCGTCGAGAATGCGGACCCGCGCGGGCTTCGAGGATTCCATGACCGGTCCGTTCGGGCTTGACGAGTGGGTGAGTACTTACTCACTCTAGAGGGAGGTAGAGGTGAGTAAACGCTCACCCACCCCGTGAGGCTGAGGAGCAGGCCATGAAGCTCACCGTTTTCGGTGCCACGGGAGGCATCGGTCAGGAGATCGTCCGCCAGGCGCTGGCCTCGGGTCACCAGGTCACGGCGGTCGTACGCGACCCGGCCGGGCTGACCGTGCGAGGCAAGGGTCTGGAGGTGTTCCGCGCGGACCTCACCGACCCGGAGGCGCTGCGCCCCGCGGTCGCGGGCCGGGACGCGGTCCTCTCCGGGCTCGGCGCCCGCAGCCGCAAGGACGCCGGGGTCGCGACCCGGCTCACCCGTACGGTTCTGGCCGCCATGGAGGCGGAGGGGACGCGCCGGCTGCTGGTGGTGAGCGCCGGTCCGGTCGGCCCCGAACCGGCGGGCGCGGGTCTCCTCGACCGCACCGCGCTCGGGCTGATCTCGGCGCTCCTGAAGGACGTGTACGCCGATCTGCGGGAGATGGAGGCGGAGTTGGCCCGCAGCGCGACCGACTGGACCTCGATCCGGCCACCACGCCTGCAGAACAAGCCGGTGACCGGCACGTACCGCACGGTCGTGGGCGGCTTCCCGGACAAGGGCCGGTTCATCGCCCGCGCGGACGTGGCCCACGCGATGCTGGCGATGACCGACGACCCGGGGACGGTGAAGCAGGGGGTGGGGATCGCCTACTAGTCGTCGGGGCTCAGCCGTCGAGGCTGACGCCGACCGTCACCGGCTCGTTGACGAGGGTGATCCCGAAGGTGTCGTGGACGCCTGCGACGACCTCGCGGGCCAGGGCGAGCAGGTCGGCGGTGGTCGCCTCACCGCGGTTGGTGAGGGCGAGGGTGTGCTTGGTGGAGATGCGGGCGGGACCGCTGCCGTAGCCCTTGGTGAAGCCCGCCTTGTCGATCAGCCAGGCGGCGGAGGTCTTGGTGTGTCCCTCCCCCGCCGGGTAGGCGGGCGGCTCCGCGCCCTCCCCGAGGTGCTCCCGCACGCGCGCGTGGAACGCGGTGAACTGCTCCTCGGTGAGGATCGGGTTGGTGAAGAAGGAACCGGCCGACCAGGTGTCGTGGTCCTCGGGGTCCAGGACCATGCCCTTGCCGGCGCGCAGCGCGAGGACGGTCTCGCGGGCCCGCGCGAGCGGCACCCGGTCGCCGGGCTCGACGCCGAGGACACGGGCCGTCTCGGCGTACTTGACCGGCGCCGACAGCCCGTCCGCGTCCTCCAGCCGGAAGCGGACGCGCAGCACCACGTAGCGCTCGGGCTCGGCCTTGAAGCGGCTGTGGCGGTAAGAGAACGCGCACTCCTCATTGGTGAGGGTGACCGACTCCCGGGTGGTGCGGTCGTAGGCGACGACCTCGGTGATGGTGGCGGAGACCTCCTGGCCGTACGCCCCCACGTTCTGGATCGGGGTCGCGCCCGCCGAGCCGGGGATCCCGGCGAGGCACTCGATCCCGGCGAGCCCGGCCTCCACGGTGCGGGCGACGGCGTCGGTCCACACCTCGCCGGCCGCCAGCTCCAGCCGTGTGCCGTCGAGCACGAAGCCGCGCGTGGCGATGCGCAGGGCGGTGCCCTCGAACCCCTTGTCCCCGATGACGAGGTTGGACCCGCCCCCGATGACGAGCAACGGCGTCCCGGTGTCGTCGGCCGCGCGGACGGCGTCGATCACCTCGGCGTCGGTGCCGGCGGTGATCAGACGGGTCGCGGGACCGCCCAGCCGGAAGGTGGTCAGCGGGGCGAGGGGAGCGTCGTGGAGTTCCTGCACGGGGCCAAGAGTACGAGACGGGACCGACAACGCCGGGCGCGGTGGGGTGGCGCGCACGCGCGTGTGGGGCCCCACCAGAGTTGGTGGGGCCCCACACGCGCGTGCCGGTTGTTCGTTCTCAGCGGCCGGCCGACTCCATGACCGACTCGGACTCGGCGCTGTCGGCCGACTCGGCCACCTTCACGAGCTCCGCCGCGCGGCGCCTCGTCGGGATCAGCAGGGTCGCGATCCCGGCGAGGGCGACCACGCCCGAGCCGGTGACCAGCGCGGGCTTCAGTCCGTCGACGAAGCTCTGGCCGGTCTCGTAGCCGCCCTGCGCCGAGAAGATCGACGCCATGATCGCGATACCGAGGGCGCCGCCCACCTCCCGGAGCGCGTTGTTGGCGCCGGAGGCGATGCCCTGTTCCGAGGGGCGGACGCTGGACATGACCAGGTTGGCGGCCGGTGCGAAGTACAGGGCCATGCCGATCCCGCTGAGGATCAGACCGGGCAGCTGGGCGGCGTAGGAGACGTCGGTGGTGACGACGTACGCCATGTAGCCGAGCCCTGCGGCCTGGAGGAAGAGGCCGGCGGCGACGACCGGGCGGCCGCCGATGCGGTCGGACAGGATGCCGGCGACGGGTGCGACCAGCATCGGCATACCGGTCCAGGGCAGCATCCGCAGGCCCGCCTCGGTGGGCGAGTAGCCGAGGACGCCCTGCATGTACTGGCTGAGCAGGAAGATCGACCCGAACATCCCGAGGAACATCAGCAGGCTCGCCGCGTTGATCCCGGAGAAGGCGCGGGAGCGGAACAGCCGCATCGGGAGCATGGGGTTCTTGGCGTTGACGCTGTAGAGGACGAAGCCGACCATCAGCGCGCCGCCCGCGAACAGTCCGGTGAGGACGAACGGGCTCGCCCACCCGTCGGCGGGGCCGCGGACCAGGCCGTAGACGATCCCGAAGAGGCCGCCGCTGACGAGGAGGGTGCCGGGGAAGTCGAGCGGGGCGCCGGTGCCGTGGGACTCGGAGAGGCGGAGGCGGGCGAGCGGGATCAGGGCCAGGCCGAGCGGGACGTTCAGCCAGAAGATCCAGTGCCAGGAGACGTGCTCGGTGAGGCTCCCGCCGATGAGCGGTCCGGAGGCGACGGCGAGTCCGTTGACGGCGCCCCAGATGCCGTAGGCCATACCGCGTTTGGCGGCGGGTACGGCCGCGGTGAGCAGGGTCAGTGTCAGCGGCATCATGATCGCCGCGCCGACGCCCTGGACCGCTCGGGCCGCGATCAGGGAGTTGATGCCGGTCGCCATGGCCGCGGCGGCGGAGGCGCCGGTGAATATGGTGATGCCGACGAGGAAGAGCCGCCGCCGGCCGAACCGGTCGCCGAGGGCCGCGCCGAACATCAGCAGGACGGCGAAGGTGAGCGTGTAGGCGCTCACGGTCCATTCCAGGTCGCCCAGCGCGCCCCCGAGGTCCTTGCGGATGGAGGGCAGGGCGGTGGTGACGACGAGGTTGTCGAGGGCCGCCATGAAGCCGGCGACGCTGGTGATGACGAGGGCCCAGACCATGCCCCCGCGCGGTGCGGTCTTTTCTGACATCGCTCCCCCAGTGGGTGATCACTACTGGTGATTAGTTATTGATGACTAACTTTGATGGTCATGAAAAGGCGCAGAAATCCGCCTCTCGCCCGCCGCTACGACTTCTCCAGCCGACCGGTGACACGGGCCTCCGGGTACATCCCCTCCCAGACCCTGTGCTCGGGCGGGAAACCCATGGCCGCAAGGGTGTTGATCAGCATTCCGTGTGCCATGAAGGTCGCGGTGTCGTTCACGTCCGCCCCCATGGCCAGATGCACGATGTCCCAGAGCCTCAGCCAGCCCTTGCGTACGGCCTCGCCGAACTCGTGGTCGCCCTCCGCCTCGGCGGCGGCCACCGTGATGTAGGTCTGCATCTGCATCTGGAGCTTCTCGGGATACTCCGTGATGAGCCGCACGTAGGCGTCGGCCATGGCGTGCACGGCCTCCTCGCCCTCCAGCCCCTTGGACGACTCCTCCATGACCTGGCACACGTCCTCGACACACCTGAGCGCGGCCGCCGCGAACATCGCCTTCTTGCCCGGGAAGAGCCGGAAGAGATACGGCTGCGAGACACCGACCCGCTTGGCGATCGCCTCCGTGGAGGTGCCGTAGTACCCCCGCTTCGCGAACTCGGCGATCGCCGCGCGGACGACGCTCTCGCGCCTCTCCTCTGCGCTCATCCTGACCATGCGAGAAAGTTAGTACTCAATCACTAACTTGGTCAAGGGGTGGGTCCGGCGGAGTTCCGGGCAGCGGCCGGGATACTGCTCCCGTGCTGCTGACCTGGATCGCGGAGCTCGCGGACGAACCCCTCATATTGAACCCGGCCGACCGGAGTGCGGAGGTGGACGCCAACACCTGGCGCCTGGGCCCGGAGCCGGACGACGGGCGCGCCCCCTCCGTCGCCGCCGTGGTGACCGCCTTCGAGCGCACCGCCGAAGCCCTCCGGTCCCGGATCCGCGAACTGGGCTTCCCGGGAGTCGCGACGTTCTACGTGTGGCACGACACACAGTCGGGCCACCTCCGTTGCTCGACGGCGTCACTGCCGGTGACCGAATTGCCGTTCGGCGGGAGCTACCGGCCCTCGTACGACCTCGCGCCCATCGTCGAGGCCTTCCTCGCCACGGACATGCCCGAGCCGGATGGCGTGCCATTTCCCGTATGGGTCCGGGAAGTCGGAGGCGGAGCTCACTGACCGACGGCGGGTGCAGGGGCCGCCGGTCTGCGGGTAAGGGGCGCCCACAATGGCGGACGCCCCTTACCTCAGCTCAAGTTCACGCCAGTCGTACGACGGCTCGTGACATGCCGAGCACCTTCTGGCCGGCGCTGGTCGCCACGAGGTCCACGCGGACCGTGTTGTCGTCGAGCTTGGCCGCGACCTTGGCGCTGACCTCTACGGTCGCGCCCTGGTCGTCGTTCGGGACGACGACGGGCTTGGTGAAGCGGACGCCGTACTCGACGACCGCGCCCGGGTCGCCGGCCCAGTCGGTGACCACGCGGATCGCCTCGGCCATGGTGAACATGCCGTGCGCGATGACGTCCGGGAGCCCGACCTCCTTGGCGAACTTCTCGTTCCAGTGGATCGGGTTGAAGTCCCCGGAGGCGCCCGCGTACTGGACGAGAGCGGCGCGGGTCACGGGGAAGGTCTGGGCCGGCAGCTCGGTGCCGATCTCGATGTCGTCGTACGCGATCTTCGCCGTCATGTCAGCTCTCCTCCGCCGCGCGGGCCACGAGCTTGGTCCAGGCGGTCACGACGTGTTCGCCCGCCTCGTCGTGGACCTCTCCGCGGACGTCCAGGATGTCGTTGCCCGCCATCGACTTGATCGTCTCGATCGTGGAGGTGACCGTGAGACGGTCGCCGGCGCGCACGGGGCGGACGTAGACGAACTTCTGGTCGCCGTGCACCACGCGGCTGTAGTCGAGGCCGAGTTGCGGGTCCTGGACGACCTGTCCCGCGGCCTTGAAGGTGATGGAGAAGACGAAGGTGGGCGGGGCGATCACATCGGAGTGTCCGAGCGCCTTGGCGGCCTCCGGGTCCGTGTATGCCGGGTTGGCGTCCCCCACCGCCTCCGCGAACTCACGGATCTTCTCCCGGCCCACCTCGTAGGGGTCGGTGGGCGGGTAGGTCCGCCCCACGAAGGACTGGTCGAGCGCCATGCCTCGGCACCTCCTGATGTGTCTGCTCTGCTGAATAACGACACGAGGCCGCCCCCAACGTGCGGGGACGGCCTCGTGTACGAGCCTGTATTTATCGCGTTTCGCGGTGCGCGGTGTGCGCATTGCAACGCGGGCAGTGCTTCTTCATCTCCAGTCGGTCCGGGTTGTTACGCCGGTTCTTCTTGGTGATGTAGTTCCGCTCCTTGCACTCCACGCAGGCCAGCGTGATCTTCGGGCGGACGTCGGTGGCAGCCACAGGAGTGCTCCTTGACGAACGGATGGGACTATGAACGCATAACAGAGTAGCCGATCGAAGGACCGACCCCGCAATCGGCTACTGTCAGTAGCGGTGACCGGACTTGAACCGGTGACACAGCGATTATGAGCCGCTTGCTCTACCGACTGAGCTACACCGCTGTGATGGGATCGGTTCCCACCTTGCGGCAGGAACCTCTCACACCAGAGCCCCAATGCGGAATCGAACCGCAGACCTTCTCCTTACCATGGAGACGCTCTACCGACTGAGCTATTGGGGCGAGCGATGAAGACATTACACGCTCCGCCGCCGTTCACCCAAATCCGTTTCGTGGCACCGCTCCAGCCCCTTCCGCGGCCCTCCCGAAGGCCTCTCGGGCCCCTCCAGCACGGCGGACCACACCGGTACGACTATTGCGCTCCTCCGCCCCGCGAGCGGATCACCGCCCTAGGCTCGACTCACTCTGCGTGATCTTGCGCCCCTTTGCGCAGCCCCCCGCCTTGAGCCCCGAAGCCGAGCCCGCGAAGCCCTGAGCCCCTGGAGCGCGATGCCCGACAGCCAGCCCCAGCCGTCCCATTCGTCGTCGGGTCCGTCGGGTTCCTCCGGCTCGTCGGGACCGGTCGACCCGGCCGCGCTCCTGCTGAGCGGGGCCCGGCTGACCGACGGCAGGACCGTGGACGTACGGCTGGGCGGCGGGCGCATCGAGGCGGTCGGCACGGCGGGCAGCCTGGCGACGGAGGCCACGCGCGCGTGCGGCGCGCGCGTGGACCTCAGCGGCTACCTCCTCCTCCCGGCCCCGGCCGAGCCGCACGCGCACAGCGACACCGCGCTGTCGGCCGAGAACGGCGGACCCGTCTCCTACGACCCCCAGGACGTCCAGCGCCGGGCCACGGAGGCCGCGTTGCTGCAGCTCGGCCACGGGGCGACGGCGCAGCGTGCACACGTGCGCGTGGGGGACGTCCAGGGGCTGGGCGCGCTGGCGGCCGTACTGCAGGCACGGCGGGCCCTGCGCGGGCTGGCGGAGTTGACGGCGGTGGCGATGCCCCGGCTGCTGACCGGGGTGGCGGGGGCGGACGGGCTCGCGATGCTGCGGGACGCGCTGAAAATGGGTGCCTCCGTAGTGGGCGGTTGTCCAGATCTGGACCCCGATCCGACGGGTTATGTGGAGGCGCTCCTTGAGGTCGCGTCCGAGCACGGCTGTCCGGTCGACCTGCACACGGACGCCGCCGACCCGACCCGCCTGGCCCGGCTGGCGGCCGTCGCGGGCGGGATGCGGCCCGGGGTGACGCTCGGCCCGTGCGGCGGCCTGGGGCGGCTGCCCGCGGACACGGTCACCCGGATCGCGGACCAACTGGCCGCCGCGGGCGTGACGGTGGTGTGCCTGCCGCAGGGCGGCTGCGGCGGCGTCGACCGGCGGGGCACGGCTCCCGTACGACTGCTGCGCACGGCCGGCGTCCAGGTGGCCGCGGGCAGCGGCGCCCTGCGCGACGTGTCCAACCCGGTGGGCCGCGGTGACCCCTTGGAGGCGGCGTACCTGCTGGCCTCGCGGCACGGGATGCGGCCCGAGGACGCCTACGACACGGTGAGTTCGTCGGCACGGGCCGCGCTCGGTCTGCCCGAGGTGCGGGTCGAGGCGGGTTTTCCGGCCGAACTGCTCGCGGTGCGCGGCGACCGGCTCGCGGGCGCGCTCTCGCTGGCGTACAGCCGGATCGTGGTGCACCGGGGGCGCGTGGTTGCACGGACGAGCGCGGTGCGGGAGTACTGCAACACGGCGGCGGGCGCGGAGTTGGGGCTGCCGCGGCAGGGGCGGGGCGAGGTGTCGTGAGCCGGGTCTGAGGCGGGGCGCGGCGCCTGAGCTGCTCGACGTGAGCCGAGTCGCGGGCGGGCGAGGTGTCTGAGCTGCTCGACCTGACCCGAGGCGGCCGCAGGGCGCGGTCTGTGAGCCGCTCGAGTGACCCAAGACAGAGGCGGGGCACGGTCCGTGAGCCGCTCGACGGGACCGGAAGCGGGGGTTGGGCGCGGTGCGTGAGCCGCTTGGTGCGACCCGCTGCCGCTCGGGGCGTACGCCTGGGGCGCGAAGACCCGGGTGCATCCCTGCTCGCGCGCCCGGCGCGTGCGGCACGGAGGTGTGCTGCTGGGACGCGGCTGAAGTCATGCGGCGCGTGCGGCCGTCCGGGCGTACGGTCGAAGGCATGCGCATTGTCATCGCTGGAGGTCATGGTCAGATCGCGCTGCGGCTGGAGCGCCTGCTCGCCGCGCGTGGTGAAGAGGTCGCGGGCATCATCCGCAACGCCGGACAGAGCGACGATCTACGGGCGGCCGGCGCCGAACCGCTCGTGCTCGACCTGGAGTCGGCCTCGGTCGAGGAGGTAGCGGCGCTGCTGCGGGGCGCGGACGCGGCGGTCTTCGCGGCGGGCGCGGGCCCCGGCAGTGGTACGGCCCGGAAGGACACGGTGGACCGGGGTTCGGCGGTGCTGTTCGCCGACGCGGCGGTCCTGGCGGGCGTACGACGACATGTCGTCGTGTCCTCGATGGGCGCGGATCCCGCGCACTCCGGGGACGGCGTGTTCGACGTGTATCTGCGGGCCAAGGGCGAGGCCGACGCGTATGTACGCGGACTGGACGCCCTGGACTGGACGATTCTGCGCCCCGGTTCACTCACGAACGACGCCGGCAGGGGCCTGGTCCGCCTGGAGGCCCACACGGGGCTCGGTTCGATCCCGCGCGACGATGTGGCCGCCGTACTCGCGGAGTTGGTGGAGACGCCGGCGACGGCGGGCCTGACGCTTGAGCTGATCGGTGGATCGGCGCCGGTGTCGGTGGCGGTGAAGTCGGTGGCGGGGAACTGAGCTTGTCCGCCGGACGTTCTCCCACTGCCTAGAACAGCGGCATCTGGCCCGGGAAGTCCGGCACCGTGTAACCGTCCAACGCGGGCTGGGCCGCCCCGAGTTCCGCCTGTCGGCGCGAGCCGGGGCACGACACGAGCTCGCCGCTCTCGCGTGCGCCGGGCGGGTCGTGACGCGCGAACCGTCCGGCGACGACGGCGATCTCGCGACGGCACTCGGGGCAACTCCTGCGGCGTGACGACATGGGATCAGTCTGCCCCGCCGCAGGCTCCGTCGGCCGTCGAGGCTCGCTCAGCTGTGGGAGACGGTGAGTCCGTAGAAGGCGACCCGGGCGCCCTTGGTGGTGCTGTCGGAGGACGACTGGTTGTACGAACCGGCCTTGAAGTACTGCTTGTAGGCGTTGAAGGACGACGGGATGGCGTAGTGCGTGGTGCTCCCGTTGACCGTCAGATTGATGGTGTTGCCGCCCGAGACGCCGATCGTGTAGTTCCAGGTCTTGCCGACCGCCACGTTGCCGACGGTGTGCAGCGTCTGGCCGCCGTCGGGCGAGTTCTCCGTGCCGAGGACGATGTCGCCGCTCGACCGGTAGTAGAGCTCCAGCAGCGGCTTGGTGGACGTGCCGCCCGTGCCGAGGTGGATCTGCCCCACGCAGACGTTCGACGTGACGGAGACGACCCGTAGCGTCGCCTTCATCGTGTGCGTGCCGCTGAGCGACCAGTTGGCGGCGCTGCCGCTGCGGTTCATCTCCCGCAGTTCGGAGCGGGCGTAGTTGGAGTTGGGCGTGGTGACGCCCTTCTCCGGCGCCCAGAAGGTCATCGCGCCGTCACGGGTGTCCGTGTAGAAGTACGAGTCCTGGAAGCCGTTGGCCCCTTGGAGCCGGGCCGACGAGATGGTCGTGGGCGAGCCCGGGGAACCCACCGGCTCCTGGAGCTGCCACACCCCCAGGTCGAAGTTCCCGCCGGGCGCGACGGTCGGGTCGGCGAGGGGTGCGGCGACGGCACCGGTGACGTTGGTACTGCCCGAAGCGGCCGGAGCGGTGAGGGCCAGTCCACCGGTCACTGCGGTGACGGTGGCCAGGGAGGTGAGCAGCGTACGCATGCGCATGGGGGGTGCCTTCCTGTCTGCTCGATGGACTCGGTTGGCGATGCACGTTCACATAGATGAACTTTGTGTTTCAACATGAACGCGATGCCGCGACAGTAGGGCTGTGGCACGGTCACGTCAAGACTTTGGTCCATACCAGAACGACGGGGGCTCCGAGGGGAGGCCGACGTCGTCTGCCCCATGGTGTTTCCGTCGGCGATGATGTCCCGCAAGTCGCCGGAAGTACTGCTCGGTCGAGCCCAGTAGCAGTTGGTGACGAGCCCGCCCTGCGGGCCGTCCGTACGGTACGTGCCAGGTTTGATGTCCTTGCCGACCACGTACGTACCGTCCCCCGGAACCTCGCCGGAACGCGCCTTCTGGGCAGTGCGGGAGCTGTCGGTCGACGAGGTTTCTGTCGCGGCGGAGGTCGCCGTGACGGTGACCTTCGGCGTCGCCGGAGCGTCCGTCGAGCCGCCGGCGCCCGCATGGCCGGCGACGGCTCCGATCGCGAAGCCGATCACGATGGCCGCGATGTGCGTCAGGACGCCTCTGCTCAACCTCCCCCACCGAGGTCGAGGAGAGGCGCTGTTCTGCCGCCCGTCCTGCCGCAGCGGTCCTTCCGGGGGCCCTGATGGAGCACCGGCCGTCATGCCCTCGGCGTGCGCCTGCCCAACGCCTTCCGCATCTCGTCCGGATGAGCCTCGGACGCACCGCCGCGCAGATGACGAACAGAGCTGGTCCTCGCAACAGGTCGGCCCCTCGACCTGGGCTGCGTACGATCCGGAAGACCTGATCAGCCAGGGGTCCGTGCGTCACAGAGTGAGACCGGTCACCTGGTTTCGACCCCTTGCGAAAAGATCGCCCCGGACAGGAAAAGACCCCCTCCGATCTGCGTTCCCGCAGATCGGAGGGGGTCTACCTACATGTGGCGGCGCCAGGGTTCGAACCTGGGTAGGCTGAGCCGGCAGATTTACAGTCCCCTCAAGAGCGCTCCCCCTGAACCAGTCTGACCTGCACAGATGACTGAGCCAAGACGGAACTCGACCCGAGACGTCCACGCCTCGTCCACATGCCACCTGCTAGGGCCTTCGGCGCCGGCTCGGGACGGCGATGTATAGCTGTCGGAAACCATGCAGAACAGCATGGAACGCAGCCGCGATCTCGCGCGCCCTCTACTCGCTCTCGATCGCCCACATGGAGATGTATTCAGGCGCAATGTTGGCCTGCGTCACCGTGTCCGCGAGTACCAGCGCTTCAGCCGCGGACTGCAGGACCGTCGCTGCCTCGTCCGGGATGGCTGGCCCGCCGCAGGACATGGCGTCAAGCTCTACCTTCCACCGCCGGCCCTGACGAGCGATGCACACGAAGATCGCATCGTTGGTCTTGGCTCTTTTGTAGGCAGCGCGGTGAGCTTCCGGTTCGGTGCAGTCGGGGATGAGTGCAGCCGAGAGAGGCATTCCGGGCGTCGACATGCTCACATCATCTCAGCCGTTCGCGCTGAGATCAGCGCACGTCACCTCAGCTCTCCGGGCGCAGGCATAACCCGTACAGATCATCTGCGGGGCCCGAGGCTAGGCCCTGAGTAGGCGTTTAATCCCATGAAGAACGGCCTCCTCGGCACCCAGCTTAACGGTGGCACCGGCAGCCATTGGATGACCACCACGACTGATGAACCAGCTCGGGTCCAATCTGAGCAACAGAGCTGCCAGGTCGGGGGTGTGCAGCGTGCGCGCTCGGCGCAACTCAAGGCCAACTCCCACTCGGGTTTCTTGGCAAGACACCACTACTCCTTGATCAACCTTGGTTCGAGTTGCTGATGCAGCCAAATGAACAACTCTACGTGGCGCCTCTACCCGGACAAGGTATACAGGGAATTCCTTTGTGTGGAACCACGGATCCTCGACAGCCGCATGCCGAGCAATATCCTCAACGAGAGACGAGACGACATTCTCAGCCTCGGCGATTGTGGTGAATATATCACTGCCTCGAACATGATTACGCAAATCTCGATGCGTATCCACTTCATTGAGCCATGAATCAGAAAGGAACTGCATCTGCCTCATCAACGTCATATCATCACCCTGGAGAGATGAATCCGTATAGTAGGCATTAATCCCTCGACCAACAGTTCGCGCTAGCGAGTTGAGGTCATTCGGGAGGCGAGGCAGGATCTTGGCAAAAGTACGCGCCACCCCTTCGCCGTAAGCAGCTGCGAGGGCCACAAATTCGATAAATTCACGTCGGGCCCCTGGCGCTGCAGACTGCTGAAGCAGTTCAAAGCAGAATAGAGACGCCGGGCGAATTTCCGGAATGCTAGGCGAATCTAAAGGCAGGAGCTCAACGATTTCCACATTCGTTGGCAGCACCGAACTCAACCCTTTATGGTCATCATATACACGGAGGCCTACCGAAAGTGATTCTGCCAACTTTTCCAGGGCGGACGTTGCACTAAGCACATTGATATCAAAGGTAGCCAAGCGCTTAAGGCTGTTTTCTCGCACCCACTTCCCCAGGCCTACCAGATCAAGATTTTCAGTAAACACTTGATACATAGACCCTGGTGCTTCGTCAGCTACCAAACTGGCGAGGTAAGCAGCAAAGAATCCATCGGCATCCGCATGGAATGCCACGCCCGCCCCGGCCGCCAAGTAATTGCGCAGCTCATGCACCTCATGCGGCAGGTCAAGATGGGGAAAAAGAGATTTCATCACAGTTCCCTGACGATTGGATGGGCATAGGCAACAATTTGCTTCGATAGTATTTGCCATGTACGGGGCGAGTCCCCGTATATGATCGTACGAACGCCTTGCAGGTCGAAGGGAACGTCCCTGGAGTCCTCAGCCACGAGTACTACCGGTTTCCCAACGGCATGCGCAAGGCCGAGCTCATAGAATACGTTTGCATTTCGCCCACTGAGGTCGGCAATTATGAAATCTGCAGCATTTATACCATCCCAAACATCTTCCATAATACGACTCGATGCATATATGTCATCTGCCCTCCTGCAGGAAATGCCGCACTGCTCACGCAACGGCGCAACTATGTAATCTTCGTATATCTCTGTCCGACGCTGGGGAGAAAACGGCATCAATACGAAACAGAAACCGCCCGGACGAATTCGAGGCTCACCCCAGAACGGATTTCTTGTCGTCGTCAGGTTACGCACCCGACGCTCTTTCGACAAACTCTCATTTGTCAGAGCGACTGCGAGTTCCGCCTCGAATGCGCTACCATCTTCAGCCAAGCGGTGAGCCATTATTGCACGCGACAGCACGGAAGTGGCGTACTCTTGGCTATCAACAGAACCACCAAATGGCGGCGGCGTAGGGGTGAAGGAATCGAGAGCCGAAACGAAACCTTTCGCGCATTCCCCTAATGCCGACCACAACTGAGGCGGGATTGCTTCCTTAAGCACGTCATACCGCTCGAAAAGATTGTAAACGGTGAATGCGTCATCGACAATATTGTCGCTAAATTTCCCTCTACCTCCATTTGTGTTGAAATTTTCAAGCAGATACTCGCAGGCCCGTTCGGCTATTTCAGCAGGAACCGAATCGAGGTCCGCCATCAACGCCAATCCCATGGAAGTTATTGAAGTTCGGTCGTACCAGCATGTACGACCGTCCCATTCATGCATAATCCAATCGACGACTTCACCTATTTCGATAGGAGTCGATAGATCTTCGGCGAACCGGATCAACTTCAACAGGAAAAACGGTGCGGGATAATTGGGATTCCCACCGGCGCGATACTTAAAACGCGCTATATGTTCAATATCGCTTTGGACTGTACGCTCATATCCGTGAACGTTTAGCAATGGCCCGCTACGCCAATAGAATGTTGTATGTCGTTCCGTGTCAAGGTCGGCGAGATATCTTAATGGGCGGGCCAAAATTTCCGAATCCGGTGCGACTCCGACGGCCATCAAAGTCATACTCACGTGGCAGGTCGTGATTAGGCGATCAAGACCATCTGGTCCACCCCATGTGCCGTCGGAATGTTGACTGCCAAGCAGGCGAACCGTCTCACGGGCAACAATGCGCGCCGGATCGCTGGGGGTAACCGTCGGACGCGTACCCACTGCAAAGTATCGGCGAGACACCATGACGATACTGTAGCGACACAACTGCACTGCGCAACAGGGAAAGGCCGACAGTGATTCACCCAGTGCCCCTTCATCGAGACTTGCCGCCGACCGGGTATCCCAGGCTTGGCCTACTTCAGAGCCAGCAACACCCGCGCTGTCGCTGACCAGCGATAGCCACAACGACGTCGCTTAGTTGCGCCCTTTGCTGGACAAGGTTTGGGGGGCGATCGGCGTCGTCGGCCGAACCGATCCCCGCAGACCACAGTTACGACCCCACACCTGCTCTGTCTGCCGGCCCGAGGTATCCGCCCGGCCGTCGCTGAACGAGGCCACCCCCACGGCTCCGGTCTAGGCGTATTCCGCTACGAGGTCGACCGCACCATCGTCTGGCTGTGCAACTTCTGGGTGATGTGCGCCCGTCAAAATAAAAGATCTTCGCCGGTAATGAGAGTAATGACGCGAGGAAGAAGATCATGATATATCATCGCCTGCAGGCTGGCAGAACGTACGCGCCAAGACGCTGTGGGCAACCAGGCTCATCTGAGCCTTCAGAGGGGGCATTGCGTGAACAAGCAGCAAGCGATCGACGCCGCAAAACAGCTCGGACTCTCCATCGGTGATGAGGTCACGATGCAGAACGACGGTCAGATCATCCACTCACACACGAGCAGGTCTAACCCTTACGAGCACGTGGATGGCTGGAGGGTCAAGCGCACTGGCCAGGATAACTGGGAAACTGAGAAAATTCACGGTCCGGTGTAGAAAAAATCTGGACATAGGTAAGGGCACCTCTCACGAGTGCATGAGAGGTGCCCTTACCTATGTCATGCTGCTGAGCTTCATAGAAACACTGTTACTGAGCTTGAACTCGGGTTGTCGTCGGTGTGAGGGATAACCCGGTTCCGGTGAGGCATCCGTCGATGAGGTGGGTGCGGTGCTGGATGGTGCGGAGGCCGTGCCGGACGGTCTTGAAGAGGTGTTCGGGCGTGGTGAAGGCGGTGTTGGACAGCCATCCACGCCGTAGCAGTGACCAGATGCCCTCGACCGGGTTGAGGTCCGGTGCGTAGGACGGCAGTTGGTAGACGGTGAGCCAGTCCCGTCCGGCGATGAACTGCCGCATCCCGGCGGCGAGATGGACGTTGAGGTTGTCCCAGACCAGCACGATCGGGCCACCAAGCTGCTGGTGGGCGGTGATGAGCAGGTCGCGGTAGTCGGTCCAGGCGAAGCTCTTGCGTCCGTCGCGCCGGCCGTTGTCACGGCGCGGCCGGTAGATAAGCCGGGACCGTTCCCCCGGCTTGTAGCAGGTCAGGGCGGCAATCGAGATGCGACGGCGGGAGTGTCCACGGACCCGGATCACGGGCGTGTGTCCGCGTCGGGCCCAAGTGCGGGCGATCGGCGGCGTCATCGAGAAGCCGGACTCGTCCTCGAAGACGATCCATGCATCGAGCGCCGCCGCGGTCCTTCCACCTGCGGCCAGGTCTCCTTCACCCAGCCGGTGACCTTCTCCTCATCACGTTCGACGGCCCGCCTGGCCGGCACCTGGCAGGAGAACCCGTGCCGGATCAGCAGTTTGCGTACGCCCTGCAGGGTGTAGCTCTTGTGGAAGCGCCGCCCGATCACGGTCTTGATCCTCGACAGCGTCCATCGCTGATCCGGCCAGCCGTGCGCGACTGGCCCCTTGGTCAACTCCCGTTCCAACTAGGCGAACTGGACCTCACTCAACCGTGGCGGCGAGGCCGAACCCGCCGAACGCAAAGCCCGCGGACCGCCCCTGTCCCAGGCCCGCCGCCACCGCTGCACCGACCGGACGCTGACCCGTAACTCCTTCGCGATCACCGAACTCGGCTCGCCCACGGCAAACCGCTCGGCCGCCACCATCCGGACCTCTTCGCGGAACTGCCGACGCCCATCGCTCACGCTCCCGCCCTGCGCATACCTCATGACACCGGCGCACCGCGACGATCAAGCCCTGTCAGCAGCTACGACAACCCGAGTTCAGGCTCAGTCACCGCCTACGGCACGGCCACCGACGGACGGGTGTTCCAGACAATGCGCGGTGGGCTGGTCCAGGACACGGGCTATGGCGAGGTCTGGGCAGAAGGCTCGCACCCGGGCCCTGACCACAGCCGAGTTCGAGTCCGTGTTGGCCAAGCGTCCTTATGATCTTCGCCACGCTGCGGTGTCCACTTGGCTCAGCTCAGGCGTAGAGCCTCAGCTCGTTGCCGAGCGCGCTGGCCACAGTGTGGGGTGCTCTTCCGGGTCTACGCCAAGTTCCTCAAGGACGGCGACGACACGGCCAATGCCAAGATCTCTGCCCGTCTCGCTGGGGATTCGTAAGCGCCAGAGCGGCACTCTGCCGCCTTGAATCCGATTCCCCTCGCATCTCTTTACACGATATCGATATAGATGTCAGGCGATCCGGGGGGAATCCACTCAAACCCATGCAATTGTTGTGGCAAGTGAGGGTTACCTCGTTCCGTGGCGGTCAAATCAATTATTGATGCGATGCAATTAAAGGCAGACCCAAGGGAATTTCGCAATCCGGAACCCTCTGTCGCAAGGTACGCGGCCAGGGTACTCATCTTCCGGATGACTTGCCCGCTCACGCCACCAATGCCAAACGCAATAACATGCGGACTCAGCGGGTTAGAAGTCTCGACTAGATCCGAAAAAGAATCCTCCCAACCCTCATCTGCCGGGACCCCGTCCGTAATTATAAAAACCAGAGGGCGCAACCAGCGTCGACCCCTCGGAGTTATGGCGAAATCTGCTTTCAACTGCGATCGCAGTACCCGAAACATCTTTGCAGTATTCGTTGTCCCGTTGGGTTCCAACATTGACATCCTGTCTATGTTAGGAACTTCAAGAAGCGGCTGAACAACGTGCGTATCCGAGCCAAAGCTGATGATCGAAAAGGACACTAAGCCAGCAACCAGTCCCCGATTTTTCATATACTCAACTAGCCGATGGAGATCTTCATTGAGCTCCGACGTGACCGAAACCATGGAGTAAGAGGTATCGAGAACCAAATACACAGGCAAGCACGGATAAAAAAATGCCTCCGAGTCCCGCGCCGCCCAATAATCAACCCCCGGGGGGACTGCGGGCTGTTGCACATCCGACAAACCCTCAGCGCCACGACTGGATGACTGGAGCGCCGGAGGGGACCCGATCCCGGCCAGCGCAGCTCGCTGCCATAGTTGGTGGAAGCGATCTAGCTCCGTCTGAGGATCCGTGCCGCGCGCCCTGGACGCGAGTATTTCGACCAGCGCGTCAACCACTAACCACCTAGGAAGCTTCGGCGCGGTGAACGCGTCGTGCAGCCGACTGCGCGAGATCGTTCCCTCGGTCTCGCGCTCCATCTCGCTCAGCGAAGGCCTCCCTGCACTCAAATGCAGGGAGTGCAGGGCATCGTTCAGCTCCTTCAAGGGGCCCGTCACCGATGGGCGCTTAAGTTCCCCAGCACTGCCCACGCTCCGTCTCCTCATCCAAAACCATCCAGAAGCGTCCAGAAATAATGGCATAACATCCGGTCCTGGGGAGATCTATCCGACAACATCTACAGACGTCGACGCCCGTCCGTAGTATCTGCGGCTCCCCAAAACTGGTGACTCACAACGGTCCGCCGACCGCCGCCAACTCACCAGGGAGCACAGATGCGTACGCCAAATCGCTCGGACTTCATTGACCTACTCGCACTGATCGTAATTGTCAGCGCGTCCGTAATCCTGGTCGTATGCGGGAACGTGAGCGCATCGACGATCATCATCGTCGGGGAGTTCGTCGCCGGCATCCTCTTTGCCTGGTTCCGGCTGGATGTCCGAAACCCGCGAGGCGACGAAAAGCTAGCGGAGCCCTCTCTGGTCCGAGTCCCCGAAGTCGCCGCTTGCGATGAGCAGCGCGCAGACGACACAACAAGCGAGGTGGCGTCCGCTTAAAAGTCGCTTCAGGACCGTCACAGCTCTACGGCGGTGGGCGTCAGGGGCCTTAAGCCGCTCAGCCCTCCGTCCACGCCTCGTCCACAGAGTCCGAAACAGGGCGTTCGAACGCGGGACAGGGTGAGACAGCTCACCCATCTCTACAGGGCAAGACTAAGGGTCCTGTGACCTGCTAAAACAGCAGGTCACAGGACCCTTAGTTCCCGTGTGGCGGCGCCAGGGTTCGAACCTGGGTAGGCTGAGCCGGCAGATTTACAGTCTGCTCCCTTTGGCCACTCGGGCACACCGCCGGGGATGCTGCCTCTCGAACCGCTTCTCAGCGGTGCTCCGTGGCAACGACGTAAACGATACCCGATGCCCAGGGGTGCTTCGCCACCCGATAGATCGGCGCCCGGAGGGGAGGGGATGGCTAGGCTTATACGGATGCGGCCCGGCACCAACACCGGGCTCGGCGGCCGTCCCCACGCACGCCGATACGCAGTGACACGCATCGATACGCACCCCGATACAAGGAGCCACAGGACATGGCCGACTCCAGTTTCGACATCGTCTCGAAGGTCGAGCGGCAGGAGGTCGACAACGCCCTCAACCAGGCCGCCAAGGAGATCTCGCAGCGCTACGACTTCAAGGGCGTGGGTGCCTCGATCTCCTGGTCCGCCGAGAAGATCCTTATGGAGGCGAACTCCGAGGAGCGGGTGAAGGCGGTGCTCGACGTCTTCCAGTCCAAGCTGGTCAAGCGCGGCATCTCGCTGAAGGCGCTGGACGCCGGTGAGCCTCAGCTCTCCGGCAAGGAGTACAAGATCTTCGCGTCCATCGAGGAGGGCATCTCCCAGGACAACGCGAAGAAAGTGGCGAAGATCATTCGTGACGAGGGCCCCAAGGGCGTGAAGGCCCAGGTGCAGGGCGACGAGCTGCGGGTCAGCTCGAAGAGCCGCGACGACCTCCAGGCCGTGCAGGCCCTGCTCAAGGGCAAGGACTTCGACTTCGCGCTGCAGTTCGTCAACTACCGGTAGAACCAGGCCTCGCGCGCCCGGCGCGCAGCGGTACGCGGTGCGGTACGAGGAAGGGTGGGTGCCCGTCGGCACCCACCCTTCTCTTCTGCTGGCTGCGGTACGGGGGCACCAGGGCCTGTCCGCCGGACAAGCCCTAGTTGCGCGAGTTGCCGAAGAAGATGCGGTACGCGATCAGGAGGACGAGGGCGCCGCCTATCGCCGAGGCCCAGGTGGCGCCGTCGTAGAAGTTCTTGGCGACCGGGTGGTCCAGCCAGCGGGCCGATATCCAGCCGCCGAGGAACGCGCCGGCGATGCCGATGACGGTCGTACCGATGAAGCCGCCCGGGTCGCGGCCCGGCAGCAGGAATTTGGCGATGGCTCCGGCCAACAGTCCCAGGATGATCCAGCTGATGATGCCCATGCCGTGAACCTGCCCTTTCACACTGTGCTTGCGCTGATCCGGAGCTGTGAATTCCGCCCGGACAGGCTGTGTTCGTAGGTCCTGCGCACGGCCTGTCGCTGCATGTTGCGCCGTGTCGATGAACAGGACGCCACGGATGCGTGTGGTGGTTGCAGGCATCGGCGGGGTGGTGCCGTGCGGGTCCGGACGGCCGGCCGTGCCCGGAGTCGGTCAGGATGCCTGCGTCGCCGTGCGTATACGGAAGTCGGCCCACGGCTCTGGCTCGATGCCGATGTTGGCGTCGACGTACCACCCCGTGCCGTCGAGCCAGCCCTGGAGCCAGTCGGCGAGGCTGGGCGCGTCCACGTACCACGCGTGGTCCGCCTCGTCCGCGTTCGGCTCGTAGAGCAGCACGGTGGCCTGCGGGGTGCGGCAGTCCACGCACGCGTACATCGCGCAGCCCCAGTGGGATATCGGCAGGACGCCCTCGGGCCAGGGCCAGTCGGGGTCCTTGCGTCCGCTCTCACGGTTGGCGAGGTACTGCGTGACGGCGGCGGGCTCGCCGGCGGGCGGGCTGTCGAGCAGGGGCAACAGGCCGTACTCCGGGCCGAATCCACCGTCTCCTATGCGCGAGTAGAGCGCCGCGAGCAGTGGGGGCAGGCTGAAGCCGAGGGCGGCCTCGGCGCGGGTCACCGTGGCCTCGTCCACCGGGGCGGGGACCGAAGTCCAGCCCCACGGGAGGGTGTTGCGGGCCTCGGCGGCCACCCGGGTCAGCAGTCGCTGCTCGTTCTCGGTCATGGCTTCATAGTGCAACGCGCCACTGACAATCGGGCCGGCCTGTGGACAACCCGGCGGTTATGGAAAACCGGCTCGTCGGGGGGCCGGTGACGAACGGTCAGGCCAGACGGACGTCGACGTGCCTCTCGGCGAGGAGGGCGAGCAGTTCCTCGAACGTCGGTGAGCGTGGGCCGGTGTGCGGGGTGAGGCCGAGGCAGGCACGGGCGACGGTCGCGTCGTGCCAGACGAGGGTGAAGTGCGGGGCCGCTCCCCAGCGACCGCACAGGCAGTCGTCCAGGGCGTCGACGCCCCAGCCGAAGTATCCCCCAGGGCCGTTGACCGCCTCGCCGAGAGCGCAGAAGAAGCCCGGCGGGTCGGTGATGTGCCTGCCGTCGAGGTGGTAGGTGGTGCCCGGCGGTCGGTCCGGGGCGCCGTGGGGGTGGTTCGCCAGCGCGGTGTCGAGCCAGAACCGGCGGCCGTCCGCGTCACAATCGGCCCAGCGGCCGGACTCAGAGGGGCGCCCATCTCCCCACAGGTCCCACACCGCCCGGGCCGCGAGGGGTGGCCGTTCCGCCCAGGGGTCGAGGGTGAGGTCGACCAGGCCGGGGCCGCGCGCGGACGGGATCCAGGCCCGCAACTCGCCCTCGGTGGCGGGCTGGAGGGGCCGGCCCTTGGAGTCGATGCGCAGCACCTTGGCGTGGCCGAGGTCCTCGTCCCCGCTGTCCATGGCCGCCCGCAGCGCGCCGCGCGGGGAACAGCCCAGGAGGCGCACGGGAGGGTCGAGCGGTTCGGGCCGGTCCTCCTGCGGATGGGCCAAGTCCCGGCAGGCGCCCCAGGGTTCGCCGTCCGGGCCCAGCAGCCGGTAGCCCGGGGAGAGGGGCGGGCAGTGCGGATACTCGTAGGGGTTGTCGGCGGACGGCAGCCCCTCGACGGTGACGTCCCTCAGGGACAGGTCACGCGCGCAGGGCCGGTCGCCGACAACGCGTACGTCCTCCAGCCACCAGTCCCCCTCCATTCCCGCGCCGGTGCCGGTCTTGTCGAGGATCTCCAGGGTGAGCAGGCCGAGCGGTGCCGAACCGTCGGCACGCGCGCGTGCCAGGGCCGCGGCGAGTTCGCCCTCGGGCGCGCAGCCGAGCAGTTCGTAGGTCTCCCGGACGGGTGGGGGCGGGTCGGCGAAGAGGTCGTCGGCGTCCAGGCACAGTGCCCAGGTCTGCTCGTACCCGTGCTCGCCGGCGGTTTCGGAGACTTCGTCGTACGACAGCAGGACGTACTTCGGCGCCCCCACCACGGTCGCTCCCGTCAGCGGGTGGCGAACGGCTGGTCCGTGGGCACGATTTCGCGGCCCAGGGGGAACAGTGAGACCGGGATCAGCTTGAAGTTGGCGATGCCGAACGGGATCCCGATGATCGTGATGCACATGGCGATGCCGGTGACGATGTGCGCGAGGGCCAGCCACCAGCCCGCGAGGATCAGCCACAGGACGTTGCCGACGCAGGACGCGGCGCCCGCGTCGCGGCGCTCGACCGTGGTGTACCCGAAGGGCCACAGGGCGAAGACGCCGATGCGGAAGGCGGCGATGCCGAACGGGATGCCGATGATGGTGATGCACAGCAGCGCGCCGGCGAGCAGGTACCCGAGGAACAGCCAGAAGCCGCTCAGGACGAGCCAAATGACGTTCAGGATGGTTTTCACTGAGGGCGACCTGCCATCTTCTCGAGCCGGGCGATGCGCTCCGCCATCGGCGGGTGTGTCGAGAACATCTTGGAGAGTCCCTGGCCCGGGCGGAAGGGGTTCGCGATCATCATGTGGCTCGCGGTCTCGATGCGGGGCTCCGGGGGCAGCGGAAGCTGCTTGGTGCCCGCGTCGAGTTTCCGCAGGGCGCTGGCGAGGGCGAGGGGGTCCCCGGTCAGTTGCGCGCCGGACGCGTCGGCCTCGTACTCCCTGGAGCGGCTGATGGCCAGCTGGATGAGGCTGGCCGCGAGGGGCCCCAGGATCATGATCATCAGCATGCCCAGGATGCCGGGGCCGTCGTCGTCGTTCGAGCGGCCGATCGGGATCAGCCAGGCGAAGTTGACCAGGAACATGATCACCGAGGCGAGGGCGCCGGCGACCGACGAGATCAGGATGTCGCGGTTGTAGACATGGCTCAGTTCGTGGCCGATGACTCCGCGCAGCTCGCGCTCGTCCAGGATGCGCAGGATGCCTTCCGTGCAGCACACGGCGGCGTTGCGCGGGTTGCGGCCCGTCGCGAAGGCGTTGGGGGCCTCCGTGGGTGAGATGTACAGGCGCGGCATGGGCTGGCGGGCCTGGGTGGAGAGGTCGCGGACCATCCGGTACAGGGCCGGGGCCTCGAACTCGCTCACCGGGCGGGCGCGCATCGCGCGTAGCGCCAGTTTGTCGCTGTTCCAGTACGCGTACGCGTTCGTGCCCAGCGCGATCACGACCGCTACGACGAGCCCCATGCGGCCGAAGAAGCTGCCGATGACGATGATGAGTGCGGACAGTCCCCCGAGGAGAACTGCGGTCCTGAGCCCGTTGTGCCGGCGGTGCACGGTACGCCCTCCAAATCGTGCAGCAGGGGAACCCTTTGCTTGCTGATCTCTGATGCCACTGGTGTCGTGGTGCCACGTCCAGTGGACCCTTCCGCACTGGTCAACGCCAGGCGGGGGCCACTAGTTCCCTTGTGCGTACGGCGCCGGGCGTGGGCCGTCCGGGTGAGGACGGTGGTATGTGCCGGTGGCTCAGAAGAGTCCGGTGTCGGCGAAGCGCAGGACCAGTTGGGGTGCTCCGGAGAGGGCGATCCCGAGGGCGCCGGTGAGCGCGAGAGCTGCGGTGAGGGGGGCGGGGACGCGGTGCTTGCCGTGCTCTCCCTCGGGTGCGCGGAACAGCAGGGCCGTCCACTGGAGGTAGTAGAAGAGCGCGATCACCACGTTGACGGCCATGACGACCGCCAGCCAGCCCAGGCCGGCGTCGACGGCCGCCGAGAAGACGGTGACCTTGGCGAAGAGCCCGATGACACCCGGCGGCAGTCCGGCCAGGCACAGCAGGAAGAAGGCCAGGAGGAGGGCTGCCAGGGGGTTCGACGCGTACAGGCCGCGGTAGTCGCTGACGCGGTTCAGTGCTCTGCTACGGCCCACCAGGGCGGCCACCGCGAAGGCGCCGAGGTTCACCGCGGCGTACATGAGGGCGTAGGCGACGGTGGAGCCGATCGACTTCTGGGCGTCCTTGGAGTACGCGGCGGCGGCGATCGGCACCAGGAGGTAGCCGGCCTGGCCGACGGAGGACCAGGCGAGCAGCCGTACCGCGCTGTACGCGCGCGTGGCCTGCTGTCGCAGGGCGCCCAGGTTGCCGACCGTCATGGTGAGGGCGGCCAGTGCGGCGAGCGCCGGGCCCCACACGTCGGCGTACGAGGGGAAGGCGACGACGGTGACGAGGATCAGGCCGGAGAAGCCGACCGCCTTGCCGACGACCGACAAGTAGGCGGCGATCGGGAGCGGTGCTCCTACGTAGGTGTCGGGTACCCAGAAGTGGAAGGGGACGGCGGCCGTCTTGAAGGCGAAGCCGATGAGGGTGAGGACGACGCCGGTCTGGGCGAGGGTGTGGAACTGGCCGTCCACGTGCTGGATCCGGTCGGCGATCTCAGTGAGGTACAGGGTGCCCGTGGTGGCGTAGACGAAGCTGACGCCCATCAGGCTGACCGCGGTCGCGGTGACCGAGGACAGGAAGAACTTGAGGGCCGCTTCGGCGGACTTCTTGTCGCCGTGTCGGATGCCGACGAGGGCGAAGGCGGGCAGGGAGGCGACCTCCAGGGCGACGATCAGGGTCGCGAGGTCGCGGGAGGCGGGCAGGAGGGCGGCGCCCGCGGCGGAGGACAGCAGCAGGAACCAGTACTCCCCTTCGGGGAGTCCCTTGTCGGCGTCCTTCAGGGTGGTGATGGACAGGAGGGCCGCGAGGAGGGCGCCGCCGAGGACCAGGAACTGGATGACCAGGGTGAAGCGGTCCGCCGTATAGCTGCAGGCGGTCGCGTCGCCGGTGAGGCAGAAGGTGGCGCGGTCGCCGTCCAGGAGGGGCAGCAGCATGAGCGCGGAGGCGGCGAGGCCCGCGACCGACACCCACCCCAGGAGTGCCTTCTTGGCGTCCTGGAGGAACAAATCGGCGACGAGGACGACCAGGCCGACGACCGCCGTGATGGTGGGCGGTGCGATCGCCAGCCAGTCGACGGACTGGACCACCGACTCCGCGAGGGGCTGGGCCAGGGAGCTCATCGGGTGCCTCCTGCGAGGAGCTGCTGCACGGCCGGGTCGGTCAGGCCGAGGAGTGCCTTCGGCCACAGGCCGGCGGCCACGGTGAGGGCGACGAGCGGGGTCCAGGCCGCGAACTCGTACGTGTGGACGTCGGCGAGCTTCGGTGCCTCCTGCGCCACGGCGCCCATGCAGACGCGGCGGACCACGGCGAGCATGTAGGCGGCGGTCAGCAGGGTGCCGAAGGCCGCGACGGCCATGAAGGTGAGGAACGCGGGGCGGCTGAGGTCGGCGGCGGGCTCGAACGCGCCGAACAGGGCCAGCATCTCGCCCCAGAATCCGGCGAGTCCGGGGAGCCCGAGCGAGGCGACGGCGGCGAACGCGAGCAGGCCGCCCAGGCGCGGTGCCTTGCCGTAGAGGGCCGCGCCGGTCTCCTCGGCCAGGGTGTCCAGGTCGGTGGTGCCCGTGCGGTCCTTGAGGGCGCCGACGAGGAAGAACAGGAGGCCGGTGATGAGGCCGTGGGCGATGTTGGCGAACAGGGCGCCGTTCACGCCGGTCGGGGTCATCGTCGAGATGCCGAGCAGGACGAAGCCCATGTGGCCGACGGAGGAGTAGGCGATGAGCCGCTTGAGGTCGCCCTTCGCGCCCTGTTTCGCGAGGGCGAGGCAGGCCAGGGAACCGTAGATGATCCCGACAACGGCGAAGGCGGCGAGGTAGGGCGCGAAGGTGTGCATGCCGTCGGGGGCGATCGGCAGCAGGATGCGGACGAACCCGTACGTGCCCATCTTCAGCATCACACCGGCCAGCAGGACCGAGCCGACGGTCGGAGCGGCGGTGTGGGCGTCGGGCAGCCAGCTGTGCAGCGGCCACATCGGCGTCTTGACCGCGAGCCCGATCCCGACCGCCAGAACGGCGATGACCTGCACGGATGTGGTCAACGACCGGCCGTTGTCAGTGGCGAGTGCCACCATGTCGAATGTGCCCGCCTTGATTCCGATCAGGAGCAGGCCGAGCAGCATGACGACGGAGCCGAGCAGCGTGAAGAGGATGAACTTCCAGGCGGCCCGGGTCCGTTGGGCACCGCCCCAGCGGGCGATGAGGAAGTACATCGGGATGAGGACGGTCTCGAAGGCGAGGAAGAAGAGGATCAGGTCGAGGACGGCGAAGGTGGCGAGGGTGCCGGACTCCAGGACGAGCAGCAGGGCGACGAAGGCCTTCGGGGACGGGCCCGCGGGCATCTTGAAGTAGGAGTAGAGCGCGCAGAGGAAGGTCAGCAGCGCGGTCAGGACCAGGAGAGGGAGGGAGATGCCGTCGATGCCGAGGTGGATGCGCACGTCGAGTGCGGGGATCCAGCTGATGTCGGTCGTGGCCTGCATCTTCGACGGATGGTCGTGGTCGAAGCCGAGCGCGAGCACGATCGCGGCGACGAGGATCACGCCGGTCACGGTCACGCCGTGGCGTAGTACGGCCTGCTCGGGCGACTTCCCCTTCAGCCCGGGCGGGGCGGGCAGGAGGGCGGCGACGGCGCCGAGGAGCGGGCCGACGACGACGAACGCCAGAAGGACCTGCATCACGGACTCGTTGATATCGATCACGCCTGCTCACGCTCCCGTGGCGACGAGGAGGACGGCGACCGTCAGGACGACGGTGCCGGCGAGCAGCGCGCTCACATAGGTCTGCAGATTGCCGGTCTGAGCGCGCCGTACGGCGGCTCCGAGGAGGCGGGGCAGGGTGCCCGCGCCCTGTACGTAGGTGTCGACGACTTCGCGGTCGAGGAACCGGACGAGGCTCGCCGCCGCGAGCACGGGGCGGACGAACAGCGCTCCGTAGACGGCGTCCAGGTGGAAGCCGGTGGCCGCGTGGCGGTGCAGCGGGCCGAGCAGGAGGCGGCCCGGGTCCGCCGGGTCGGCTGCCGAGGCCACGTCTCCGTAGGCAGGTGTATGGCTTGCGATGGCCTCCGCCTCGACCAGTCCCGCGTCGCCCTCCGGGTGGGCCGCGACCGCACCCATCGGTGCGCGGGCCGCGAGCGCGGTGGTGTGCCGCCAGGCTCCGTAGGTGACGATGCCGCCGACGAGCGCGACACCCGTACCGAGTACGGATGTGGTGAGCGTCGGGGTGAGGTCGCGGCCGTCGAACCAGTCGGGGAGCACGCGGTAGGCGAGCCCGCCGAGGGCGAGGGACGGGACGGCGAGCACCCACAGCACGGCGTTCATCACCACGGGCTGCCTGCCGTGGTCGGGGGCCTCGACTCCCTTGCCGTGGAAGGCGAGCAGCCACAGGCGTGTCGCGTACGCGGCGGTGAGCAGGGCCGTGAGCACCCCGGCGACGAGGACGATCCAGCCCGCGGCGCCGGGGATGTGCGAGGTGTGCTCGGTGGCCGCGTGTTCGGCGGCGCCGAGGACGGACTCCTTGGAGAAGAAACCGCTGAACGGCGGGATCGCGGCGAGCGCGAGCAGCGCCACGGTCATCGTCCAGAAGGCGTCGGGGACGCGGGCGCGCAGGTTGCCCATGCGGGACATGGCGGCCAGTGAGTTGGTGCCGGAGGCATGGATGATCACGCCGGCGGCGAGGAAGAGCAGCGCCTTGAAGGCGCCGTGGGACAGGAGGTGGAAGACGGCTGCACCGCGGTCGCCGACGGCGAGGGCGCCGGTCATGTAGCCGAGTTGGCCGATCGTCGAGTAGGCGAGGACGCGTTTGATGTCGTCCTGGGCGAGCGCGGCGAGACCCGAACCGGCCATCGTCACGGCGGCCATGACGGCGAGGACGACCATCGCGGCCGAGGAGGCCTCGAAGACCGGGAGGAGACGGGCGACGAAGTAGACACCGGCGGCGACCATCGTCGCGGCGTGGATCAGCGCGGACACAGGGGTCGGGCCGGCCATCGCGTCGGGGAGCCAGGTGTGCAGCGGGAACTGCGCCGACTTGCCAGCGACACCGGCCAGGAGCAGCAGGGCGATCAGCGTCGGGTGGTGCAGCCCGCCGCTCGCGACGGTGTCGAGGACCTTGGTGATGCGGAAGGACCCGGCGTCGGTGGCGAGCGCGAACAGGCCGATCAGGAAGGGGACATCGCCGAGCTTGGTGACGAGGAAGGCCTTCATGGAGGCGGCGCGGGCCTCCGGGGTCTCCCAGTAGTGGCCGACCAGGAAGTAGGAGCAGATGCCCATGACTTCCCAGCCGACCAGCAGCACGATCAGGTCGCCTGAGTAGACGACCAGGAGCATCGCGGAGGTGAAGAGGGAGACGAGCGCGGCGTACGAGGGGTAGCGCGGGTCGTCGCGCAGATAGCCCGTCGAGTAGATCTGCACACAGGTGGCGACGAAGCAGACCAGCACGGCGACGAGGGCGGCGAAGCCGTCGATGTGCAGGGCGAGTTCGATCGGCACCGAGCCGGTGGGCGTGAGTTCGGCGGCGGAGTCGATGGACGCGTGGCCGCCCTGGCGTACGGCGACGATCGCGGCCAGCGCGAGCGCGGCGAGCGTCGGCAGTACGGCGAGCGGGCGGACGAAGCCGGGGGCGGTGCGGCCCAGGAGCAGGCCGGCCGCGGCGCCCAGGAACGGAAGGAGGGGGACGAGGACGGCGAGGGTGGTCGTGGTCACGCGGTGGCCTCAGCCTTCTCGGCCGCGGGGGGCTCGTTGCCGTCGCTGCCGGCGGGGTCGCTGTCGGGGCCGTCGGTCTCGTGGCCCTCGGCGGTGTCGCGGAGCTTGTCGATGTCCGAGGTGCCGCGGGCTCGGTACACGGCGAGGACGATCGCCAGGCCGATGCCGATCTCGGCGGCGGCGATGGCGATGGTGAACAGCGTCAGGGCCTGGCCGGAGTGGAGCTTGTCCTCGGCGGTCCGGCTGAGCCAGACGTCGAAGGCGACCAGGTTCAGGTTGACGGCGTTGAGCATCAGCTCGACCGACATCAGGACGAGGATCGCGTTGCGGCGGGCAAGGACGCCGTAGAGGCCCGTGCAGAAGAGGAGGGCGGCGAGCACGGCGGGATAGACGAGGTGCATCAGCGGGCTCCTTCCTGCTCGGTCGGGTTGTTCGGGGCGGCGGGACCGTTGCCCTCAACCGCGCCTTTTCGCCCGATCGTGTGATTACGGGAATCCGGGACGGATGGGGAACTACCGGTCGCGGGCCGGGAGTTCACAGGGGGAGAGCTCGACTCCGCCTTCGACTTGCGGGACAGGACGATCGCGCCGACCAGGGCCGCGAGGAGCAGGACGGAGAGGGCCTCGAAGGGGAGGACCCAGTTCTGGAACAGGCTCGCGCCGGTCACCGCGGTGGAGCCTGCGGCCGGACCGTCCAGGTCCGTCCAGGTCGCGCGGAAGGCGTCGACGACGACCCACACCAGGGCCGCCGCGGCGGCGACGGCCACGGTGAGGGCGGCCCAGCGGTTGCCGGAGTCCGCGTCCGGGGAGCGGCCGATGGGGGCCTTGGTGAGCATCAGACCGAAGAGAAGGAGGACGACGACGGAACCGACATAGATGAGGACCTGCACCCAGGCGATGAACTCGGCGGTGAGCAGGAGGTATTCGACGGCGATGCCCCCGAGGGCCACCACGAGCCACAGGGCGGCGTGCACCAGCTGCTTGGTGGCGACGGTGACGAGGGCGGCGCCGAAGGTGACCAGGCCGACGAGGAGGAAGGAGATCTCCACGCCGGTCGGCGAGAGGAAGCCGTGGGTGTGGGCGGCGGCGAGGGGTGCCGTGGCGGTGGCAGCAGTGGCGGCGAGGGTCACGACTGTCCCTCCGGCGGGTCGGTGGGCGAGGCCGACTCGACGTGGCCGGGGTCGGTGGGCTCGGGTGCGGTCTGCGCGGCCCCGGCGCTCTCCGCGGCCTCGGTGACCCCTGCGGCCTCGGTGACCCCTGCGGCCTCGGTGACCCCTGCGGCCTCGGTGACCTCCGCGGCCCGGGCCGCTTCCGCGGCCTCCGTCGCTGCCGATGCCGCTGCCGCCTGAGTCGAGGCCAGCTTCTCCGCGGTCTTGCGGGCCGCGGCGATCTCCTTGGGCTCCTCCGCGCCGGGGTCGAGGGCAGGTGGGGCCGGGACGGTCCACATCCACTCGCGGAGCTTGTCGCGTTCGTGGGTGAGTTCGTGGATGTCGGTCTCGGCGTACTCGAACTCCGGGGACCAGAACAGGGCGTCGAAAGGACAGACCTCGATGCAGATACCGCAGTACATGCACAGGGAGAAGTCGATGGCGAAGCGGTCGAGGACGTTGCGGCTGCGCTCGCGGCCACCGGGGACCGCCGCCGGGACCGTCTCCTTGTGGGAGTCGATGTAGATGCACCAGTCGGGGCACTCACGGGCGCAGAGCATGCAGACCGTGCAGTTCTCCTCGAACAGGCCGATGACTCCGCGGGTGCGGGGCGGGAGGTCTGGCTGGGTGTCCGGGTACTGCTCGGTGACGGTCTTCTTCGTCATCGTGCGGAGGGTGACGGCCAGGCCCTTGGCCAGCCCGGAGCCGGGGAACGGGGTCACTGGAGGAACACCACCTTCACGATGCCGGTGAGGGCGATCTGAGCGAGGGAGAGGGGGACGAGGAGGGTCCAGGAGAGCTTCTGGAGCTGGTCCTCGCGCAGCCGGGGATAGGTGACGCGGAGCCAGATGACGACGAAGGCTAGGAGCGCGGTCTTCAGCAGGGTCCACACCCAGCCGAGGCCGTCCGCGCCCCACGGGCCGTGCCACCCGCCCAGGAAGAGGACGGTGGTCAGACCGCACAGGACGACGATTCCGGCGTACTCGGCGAGGAGGAAGAGCGCGAAACGGAGACCGGTGTACTCGGTGTAGGCGCCGAAGATGATCTCGGAGTCGGCGACGGGCATGTCGAAGGGAGGGCGCTGGAGTTCGGCCAGGCCCGCCACGAAGAACACGATCGCGCCGACGATCTGCCAGGGCAGCCACCACCAGTGGAAGGCGTCGAGGATGCCCGGGAGGGAGACCGTGCCCGCTGCCATCGCCACGGAGGCGGCGGTGAGCAGCATGGGGAGTTCGTAGGCGAGGAGCTGTGCGGCGGTGCGGAGGCCGCCGAGGAGGGAGAACTTGTTGGCGGAGGCCCAGCCGGCCATGAGGGAGCCGAGGACGCCCACGCCCATCACCGCGAGGACGAAGAAGATGCCCGCGTCCAGGACCTGGCCGACGGCGCCCTCGCCCGGGCCGATCGGGATGGCGAGGAGAACGAGCAGGTAGGGAAGGAGGGCGACGGCGGGGGCGAGTTGGAAGATACGGCGGTCCGCGCCCGCCGGGACGATGTCTTCCTTCTGGGCGAACTTGACGCCGTCCGCGACGAGTTGGGCCCAGCCGTGGAAGCCACCGGCGTACATCGGGCCGAGGCGGCCCTGCATGTGGGCCATCACCTTGTGCTCGGTCTGACCGACGATGAGGGGGAAGGTGAGGAAGACGACGAAGACGATCAGGAGTCGCAGGGCGACGTCGAGCGCGTCGTTCACTGCGGGCCTCCTGCGGGGGTGTCGGGGGTCGGGTCTTCGGGGGCTTGGCCTTCGGGGGTTGGATCGACTGCGGTCGGGTCGGCCCCGGCTTCGGCTTCGGCTTCGGCTTCGGCTTCGGCTTCGGCTTCGGCTTCGGCTTCGGCTTCGGCTGACGGTTCGTCGGCCGGCCTCGTCGTGGAGTCCGGCTCGGATTCCGGCTGCGGATTCGCGTCCGACTCCGGCTCCGGCTCGGACTCCGGCTGGGATGCCTGCTCGTCGAAGGCCGGCCGGGCGTGGTGCCACGGTGCGTCCGGGCTGCGGGGTGCGGTGGGGGGCTGGGTGGAGGTGTCCTCCCGTGCCGGTACCGGGGCCGGGCCCTGCTGTGAAGCTGAGCCTTCGCTTGCGCTGCGTGACCGTCGGGGGGTTGCCGTGCCCGTCGGAAGTTGACTCGTCGAGCCTTCCGAGGCGCTGCGGGCGCGGCGCGGTGTGGCCGGGGTTCCTGAGGCCGGTTCCCCGACCGTGGTCCCGCCGACCGAAGCCCCAGCCTCGGTCCCAGTCCCGGTTCCGGTCCCAGTTCCGGTCCCTGCCTCGGCCCCAGTCCCCGCCTCGCGGATCTGGCTCGCCGACCCCTCGCTCGCACTCCGCGCCCGGCGCGGCCCGGTCGGCGGCACCGCAGGCCCACCTTCGGCCGGCGGCACCGCAGAGGCGCCCTTGGCCGCCTGCCCCTCGGCCGGCGGCACCGCACCCTCTGTCTCCGGCGCCGGCGTCGCCTGGCTCGCCGAGCCCTCCGACGCCGTACGGGCGCGCCGGACCGGACGGTCGCCAGCCGCTCGGGCCGGACGCTCCCCCGCGGCCGCGCGCACCGGGCGGTCGCCGGTCCCGCCCTCTCCTCGTACCGGGCGGTCGCCCGCCGCTCGGGCGGCGCCTCGGGCGGGGCGGGCCGGTGCCGGTGGGAGTTGGCCCTTCAGGGGGCCCCATTCGTTCGGGTCGGGGACGCCGGGCGGGAGCATCTGGCGGCGTTTGGGGCCGCCGTGGTCGGACTCGCCCGGTTCCTTGGCGCCGGGCCAGGCCTTGGCCACGCGGGCCGCCAGGACGAAGTCCTTGCGGAGGGGGTGGCCTTCGAAGGTTTCCGGGAGGAGGAGGTGGTCCAGGCCCGGGTGGCCCTCGAAGTCGACGCCGAACATCTCGTGGGTCTCGCGTTCGTGCCAGGCGGCGCCCGCGTAGACGTCGACGGCGGTGGGGAGTACCGGGGCCTCGTGCGGGACCGTCGTACGGACGAGGAGTCGGCGTACCGGTGACAGCGCCACGACGTGGGCCGAGACGCGGAAGCCGGTGCCGGGTTCGTCGACCGCGCTCAGCCAGTCGAAGTAGGTGCAGCCCAGGTCGTCGCGGGCGGTGCGCAGGGCGGCGAGCCAGGTGGCGGGCGGTACGTCGACCGTGAGGAGCTCGTACGACTCCTCGGCCGTGGCCTCCGTACCGAAGAGTTCCTCGGTGGACGCGGGCAGCCAGCCGACGGCGGTCATCGGGCGTCCCCTGAGCCGGAGTTGGAGGGAGGCTCCTCGGTCGCGGCCGAACTCCCGCCAGTCACCGGCGACGGCGCCGTCACCAACCCGCTCTGCAGTGCCGCAGTCGAGGGCCGGGCGCCGGCCACGCCGTACCGCTCCCCCAGCGACTCCCGGGCGATCTTCTCCTGGAGTTTGAGGATGCCCTGGAGGAGGGCTTCGGGGCGGGGCGGGCAGCCGGGGACGTAGACGTCGACCGGGATGATCTGGTCGACGCCCTTGGTGACGGAGTAGGAGTCCCAGTAGGGGCCGCCGCAGTTGGAGCACGCGCCGAAGGAGATGACGTACTTGGGCTCGGGCATCTGCTCGTAGAGGCGCTTCACGGCGGGGGCCATCTTGTCCGTGACCGTGCCGGAGACGACCATCAGGTCGGCCTGGCGCGGGCCGGGGGCGAAGGGGATCACGCCGAGGCGGATGAAGTCGTGGCGGGCCATGGACGCGGCGATGAACTCGATGGCGCAGCAGGCGAGGCCGAAGTTGAAGACCCAGAGGGAGTAGCGGCGGCCCCAGTTGAGGACGACCTTCATCGGCTCGGGGGCGAGGCGGGCGAGGGTTCCCAGCCGTTTCGGCTCCGGCAGCAGGACGGGCTCACGAGACTCGGGGGTCACGTCCATGTCAGGACGCCCTTCTTGTATGCGTACAGCAGGCCCACGGTGAGGAAGCCGAGGAAGACGAACATCTCGACGAGGGTGGTCGCGCCGTAGCCCGGGGCGGCGAAGACCGTGGCCCAGGGGAAGAGGAAGATCGAGTCGACGGCGAAGATGACGTAGAGGAACGCGTAGACGTAGTACCGGACCTGGGTGTGGGCCCAGCCCTCGCCGACGGGGTCGACGCCGCACTCGTAGGTGAGGAGTTTCTCGGGGGTGGGGACGACCGGGCGCAGCAGGCGGCCGGCGCCGAAGGCCACGGCGACGAAGAGCACGCCGACGGCGGTGAGCAGTCCCACGACGGAGTAGGAATGGAAGTAGTCCGCCGCGACGACCGCGGTCTGTTCCCGAAGGGCCACCGGCGAGGTCACCGGCGAACCGTCCGGCAAGGTCCCCTGCACCATCTCCCGCAAGTCCGACCCCTCCTCTTCCCCACAGGCCCGCTACAGGCCCGCTCCGATGCCCCGGTGACCCATGTGAACTCTGTGTTCGACGATGTGTACGCACGGGAGTCTAGGCCCTGTTAAAGGGGCGGTAAGCAGCCCGTCGCGGCTTTGGATCCGGTCGGAATGACGAGATAGGGGTGATGGTGGGGTTTTCCCCAGGGAACCGGGGCGGCGGACCTCATGGCGTCGGGGCCGCTCGCGCGGCACGCTGGCCCATATGACCGTACGCATCCCCTACGCCGACCCGGCGGCCTCCGGCGGCGAGAAGTTCGACGAGCCGTTGCCGCCGGCCCGCTTCGCCTACGACAGACACACCTGGAAGGAGATCGCGCATCTCCTGACGAATCTGCCGGTGTCGGTGTTCGGCTTCGTCTATGTGGTGACGATGCTGTCCGTCAGCGGCGGGCTGACCGTCACCGTGGTCGGGTTCCCGCTGCTCGCGCTGGGGTTGATGGGCGCGCGGCTGATCGGGAAGTTCGAGCGGGGCCGGGCCCGGCGGCTGCTCGGGGTGCGGATCGAGGAGCCGAGCCCGTTGCCGTTGCGCAAGGGCGGCGGGCTGGTGCAGCGGGTGTGGATGGCGCTGAAGGATCCGGTGGGCTGGCGGACGGTGCTGTACGACGGGATGCGGCTGCCGTGGGGCATCGCCACCTTCACGATCACGCTGACGTCGTTGTTCGTGCTGTGGCCGGTGCTGCCGTTCATCGCGCGGGGGTTGACGAACGTGGACCGGGCGATGGTGCGCGGTCTCCTGTCCCCCTCCGACGAACTGGAGCGCCGTATCGCCGAGTTGGAGTCGGACCGGGGGGTCGTGGTCGACACGGCGGCGGCGGATCTGCGGCGGATCGAGCGGGATCTGCACGACGGGGCGCAGGCCCGGCTGGTCAATCTGGCCATGGGACTCGGTCTGGCCAAGGAGAAGCTGCTGGAGGGGCAGGCGGACGAGCATGTCGCGGCGATGGTCGACGAGGCGCACGGCGAGGTGAAGCTCGCGCTGCAGGAGCTGCGGGACCTGGCGCGCGGGATCCATCCCGCCGTCCTCACCGACCGCGGGCTCGACGCGGCCCTGTCCTCCGTCGCCTCGCGCTGCACGGTGCCGGTGAAGGTGACGGCCGAGCTGGGGGCACGGCCTGCGGCGGCGATCGAGGGGATCGCGTACTTCACCGTGTCCGAGCTGCTGCAGAACATCAGCAAGCACAGTGGCGCCCGTACCGCGTCGGTGGACGTGTGGCGGGCGGACGACCGGCTGCTGATCCAGGTGTGGGACGACGGCCGCGGCGGCGCGCGCCTCGACGGCGGCACCGGCATGCGCGGCCTCGCCGAGCGGCTGGGCGCCGTGGACGGCCTGTTCGTCCTCGACTCCCCGCCGGGCGGCCCCACGACGGTCACGGCGGAGCTGCCCTGGCGACCCCGGACCGCCGAGCCGGGCCGGGGGTAGGGAAAACCCCCCTCCGAGGACGCCGACGGACTCCATGGCCCGTGGACCTGCGACCGAGCAGTGTGGAGATACGACAGCAGGGCTGCGGAAACCACCCGACCGCGCGAGCGGGCGGACGACTAGGACAGGACTACGCCGATGGCCACGGAGTACGGACAGGGGTACGGATCGCACGGCACGGTCGGCCTCGACGAGCGGCGTCGGCACCGGCTGCCGGCCGCGCTGCGCGCACCCCTGGAGGCACGCAGCTGGCGCGAGTTCGGATACGTACTGCTGAGTCTGCCGATCAGCATCATGCTCTTCACCTACGCGATCACGATGGTGTCGCTGGGCGCGGGCCTGCTGATCACGTTCCTCGGCGTACCGGTCCTGGCGGGAGCCCTGGCCGGCTGCCGCGGCTTCGGCGCGCTGGAGCGGGCTCGGGCCCGCCGGCTGCTCGGCCTGGACGTAGCCGACCCCGAGCCGCTGCGGATGAGGAAGAACGGCCCGATGGCCTGGATGGGCGCCGTCCTCAAGAGCGGCACATCCTGGCGCCACCTCCTGTATGCGGTGCTGCACTTCCCGTGGGCGGTCTTCTCCTTCGTCGTCGCCCTCAACTTCTGGGCCTACGGCTGGGCCCTGCTGACGTACCCGCTGTGGTTCTGGCTCTTCCCGATGTACGGCGGCCAGGGCGGCCTCCAGCTCTACGGCGACGGGCAGCACCGGATCTACCTCGACAACCCGTTCGAGATCACGGTGACCGCGCTGGTCGGACTGCTGTTCACGCTGGCCACGCCGTGGATCGTACGGGCGCTGACGATGGTGGACCGGCTGATGGTGCACGGGCTGCTGGGACCGTCGAAGCTGGCGACGCGGGTCGTGGAGCTGGAGTGGGACCGGGGGGTCGTGGTCGACACGGCGGCGGCGGATCTGCGGCGCATCGAGCGCGATCTGCACGACGGGGCGCAGGCCCGGCTGGTGGCTCTGGCCATGGATCTGGGGCTGGCGAAGGAGAAGCTGACGGAGGACCCGCAGGCCGCAGCGCGGATGGTGGGCGAGGCGCACGGCGAGGTGAAGACGGCGTTGCAGGAGCTGCGGGACCTGGCCCGCGGGATCCATCCCGCCGTCCTCACCGACCGCGGGCTCGACGCGGCCCTGTCCTCCGTCGCCTCGCGCTGCACGGTGCCGGTGAAGGTGGACGTGGACCTGCCGTCGCGGCCGGCCGCCGCGATCGAGGGCATCGCCTACTTCACCGTCTCCGAGCTGCTGCAGAACATCAGCAAGCACGCGAAGGCCACCTGGGCGGCGGTCGACGTGTGGCGGGTGGAGAACCGGCTGATGCTCCAGGTCGTGGACAACGGGGTGGGCGGCGCGGATGCCTCCGGCGGTTCGGGGCTGGCCGGTCTCGCCGGTCGGCTGGACGCGGTGGACGGCATCCTGGTGGTCGACTCACCGGCGGGCGGCCCGACCAGGATCACGGCGGAACTGCCCTGGCGGGGCTGAGCACCGACCACGAGCGTGCCGTGGACCCGGGATGTCCCCGGGCCCACGGCACGCGCCTACGCCGGATCACCCACCGCCAGCACCACCTTCCCCCGGTTCCGCCCCTCCCCCAGCAGCCGGTGCGCCTCCGCAGTGTCCGCCAGCGCGTACTCCTCCGTGACATCGATCCGTACGGCACCGGAGGCGGCCAGTGCCAGTGCGGCGAGCGCGTGGGTGCGCACCGTGTCCGGGGCGCGGCGGGCGAGGTCGCCGATGTTGTAGCCGGTGAGGGTGCGGTTGTTCTTCCAGATCGGGAGGACGGGGAGCTGGAGGTCGGGGTGACGGGCCGCTTCGCCGTAGACCGCGACGCGGCCGAAGGGGGCCAGGACCTCGAAGCTCGCCAGCCGGGTGGGGCCGCCGACCGGGTCGAGGACGATGTCGACGCCCCGGCCGGAGGTGGCCGCGAGGACCGCCTCGGGGAAGCCCTCACGGACGAACACCTCGTCGTAGCCGAACGAACGGCGCGCATACTCCGCCTTCTCCGGCGTGCTGACGGTGCCGTAGACCTCGGAGGCCCCCAACGCCCGGGCAAGCTGCGCCGCCACACCACCGACACCGCCCGCCGCAGCGTGGACGAGAACCGTGTCGCCGGGGGCGATGCGAGCCGCGCCGACCAGCACGCCGTAGGCCGTCGTCAGAACGAGCGCGGCACCACCGGCGGTACGCAGATCGAGGCCGACCAGGAGCGGGAACGTGAACGTCGCCGGAGCCACCGCGTACTCCGCGTAGCCCCCGCCGTCCGGGAGGTACGCCGTCACCGGGTCGCCGACCGAGAACCCGGTCACGCCCTCGCCCAGGGCCGCCACCCGGCCGGAGGCCTCCAGGCCTGTGACGGTCTCGCCGTCGGGCTCGCCGAAGTCGCCGAGGCGGTGCTGTATCTCGCCGTAGTTGACGCCGGCGTAGGCGACGCGGATGAGGATCTCGCCGGGGCCCGGCTCGGGGTCGGGGAGGTCGACGAGGCGCAGTACCTCCGGTCCGCCGGTCACCTTGAACGCGCTCGCCCGCATGGGCCCACCCCTCCGTGTCGAGTGCCCGGTGCCCGGTGATCGGGACCGGGTCGTGCGGAAAGCCGAAACCTGCGATCTCCTGTCTCTATTCCGGCCCTCCGGAGGGGCGCGCCCGGTCCGAAATCCACTCGCCCGGACGCACCGCGGTCCGAATACTGGAATGCTGGACTTGTCGCGCGGACGGGCAGGGCGGGCTATGGGGGGCCGAACATCGTGGAGGACAGGGTGCGGGTGGTCATCGCCGAGGATTCAGTGCTGCTGAGGGAGGGCCTGACCCGGTTGCTGACCGACCGCGGACACGACGTGGTGGCCGGGGTGGGCGACGGGGACGCGCTGGTCAAGACGATCACCGAGCTGGCCGACCAGGGCGCGCTGCCGGACGTGGTGGTGGCCGATGTGCGGATGCCGCCGACCCACACGGACGAGGGCGTACGGGCGGCCGTGGAGCTGCGCAAGGCGCATCCCGGTCTCGGTGTGCTGGTGCTGTCGCAGTACGTGGAGGAGCGCTACGCCACCGAACTGCTGGCCGGTTCCACCCATGGCGTGGGCTATCTGCTGAAGGACCGGGTGGCGGAGGTGCGGGAGTTCGTCGACGCGGTGGTGCGGGTGGCCTCGGGGGGTACGGCGCTGGACCCGGAGGTGGTCGCGCAGTTGCTGGGGCGCAGCCGCAAGCAGGACGTGCTGGTACGGCTCACCCCGCGGGAGCGCGAGGTGCTGGGCCTGATGGCGGAGGGGCGGACGAACTCCGCGATAGCCCGGCAGCTGGTGGTGAGCGACGGCGCGGTCGAGAAGCACGTCAGCAACATCTTCCTGAAGCTGGGACTGTCGCCGAGTGACGGGGATCACCGGCGTGTTCTGGCCGTCCTCACCTACCTCAACTCCTGACAAACTGACACCGTGTCAGACATCAGCCGTTAGTCGAGCCGAGAACCGGACAATGCATGAGGAGCGTCTTCAAGGGAAGCGTCGGGGGGCGAGAAATCATGACAAGTCAGGTTGTCAAGCCGTCTCAAAACAGCGTCCATCATGCGAACGGCCCAAGGAAGGCGACCCTTACGGACGTAGGGTTGATCCTGGGAGGGTCGGCGGTTCGACCATGCCCGGACAGCGTCCTCGAAGAGGAGGTCCAGTTCAGTGACCAGCCAGGTCAGTAGCCCAGCGGAACAGGCCGACGGAGCCGACAGCACGTTGGTCGGGGAGCAACGCAAACCGGCGGGGGTGAAGGACGTCCACCGCCTGGACCGGGTGATCATCCGGTTCGCCGGTGACTCGGGCGACGGTATGCAGCTCACCGGTGACCGCTTCACCTCGGAGACGGCGTCCTTCGGGAACGACCTCTCCACACTGCCGAACTTCCCGGCCGAGATCCGCGCCCCCGCAGGCACCCTGCCGGGGGTTTCGTCGTTCCAACTGCATTTCGCCGACCACGACATCCTGACCCCGGGCGACGCGCCCAACGTGCTGGTCGCGATGAATCCGGCCGCCCTGAAGGCGAACATCGCCGATGTGCCGCGCGGCGCCGAGATCATCGTCAACACGGACGAGTTCACCAAACGGGCGCTGCAGAAGGTGGGTTACTCCGCCTCGCCCCTCGACGACGGCTCGCTGGACGGCTACAGCCTCCACCCCGTCCCCCTCACCACCCTGACCGTAGAGGCGCTCAAGGACTTCGGCCTGACCCGCAAGGAGGCCGAGCGCAGCAAGAACATGTTCGCGCTGGGCCTGCTGTCGTGGATGTACCACCGGCCGACCGAGGGCACCGAGAAGTTCCTCAAGTCGAAGTTCGCGAAGAAGCCCGAGATCGCGGCGGCCAACATCGCGGCGTTCAGGGCGGGTTGGAACTTCGGCGAGACGACGGAGGACTTCGCGGTCTCCTACGAGGTCGCCCCGGCCGCCACCGCGTTCCCGACCGGCACCTACCGCAACATCTCCGGGAACCTCGCCCTGTCCTACGGCTTGGTCGCCGCGTCCCAGCAGGCGGACCTGCCGCTCTTCCTCGGCTCGTACCCGATCACCCCGGCCTCCGACATCCTGCACGAGCTGAGCCGGCACAAGAACTTCGGCGTACGGACCTTCCAGGCCGAGGACGAGATCGCGGGCATCGGCGCGGCACTGGGCGCGGCCTTCGGCGGCTCGCTGGCCGTGACGACGACGAGTGGCCCGGGTGTGGCGCTCAAGTCGGAGACCATCGGCCTCGCCGTCTCCCTCGAGCTCCCGCTCCTCATCCTGGACATCCAGCGCGGCGGCCCCTCCACCGGCCTCCCGACCAAGACCGAACAGGCCGACCTGCTCCAGGCGATGTTCGGGCGCAACGGCGAGGCGCCGGTCCCGATCGTCGCCCCGTGCACTCCGGCCGACTGCTTCGACGCGGCGCTCGAGGCCGCGCGGATCGCGCTCACCTACCGCACCCCGGTGATGCTCCTCTCCGACGGCTACCTGGCCAACGGCTCCGAGCCCTGGCGCATCCCCGACATCGACGAACTCCCGGACCTCACCGTCCAGTTCGCCCAGGGCCCGAACCACACCCTGGACGACGGCACCGAGGTCTTCTGGCCCTACAAACGCGACCCGCAGACCCTCGCCCGCCCCTGGGCCGTCCCCGGCACGCCCGGCCTGGAACACCGCATCGGCGGCATCGAGAAGCAGGACGGCACGGGCAACATCTCCTACGACCCCGCCAACCACGACTTCATGGTCCGCACCCGGCAGGCCAAGATCGACGGCATCGACGTACCGGACCTGGAGGTCGACGACCCGCACGAGGCGCGCACGCTGGTCCTCGGCTGGGGCTCGACGTTCGGCCCGATCACGGCGGCGGTACGGCGCCTGCGCGCCTCCGGCGAGTCCATCGCCCAGGCGCATCTGCGCCACCTCAACCCCTTCCCGCGGAATCTCGGCGCGGTCCTGAAGCGTTACGACAGAGTCGTGATCCCCGAGATGAACCTCGGCCAGCTCGCCACGCTGGTCCGGGCGAAGTACCTGGTCGACGCGCACTCGTACAACCAGGTGAACGGCATGCCGTTCAAGGCTGAGCAGCTCGCCACGGCTCTCAAGGAGGCCATCGATGGCTGAGACGTCCACGGAAGGCACGGGCACGATCGAGGCACTTTCGCTCGTCCCCAAGGCCGAGGCAGTGCAGTCCATGAAGGACTTCAAGTCCGATCAGGAAGTGCGCTGGTGCCCCGGCTGCGGTGACTACGCGATCCTCGCGGCGGTGCAGGGTTTCATGCCGGAACTGGGTCTCGCCAAGGAGAACATCGTCTTCGTCTCCGGCATCGGCTGCTCCTCCCGCTTCCCGTACTACATGAACACGTACGGAATGCACTCGATCCACGGCCGCGCGCCTGCCATCGCGACCGGACTCGCCTCGTCCAGGCGGGACTTGAGCGTCTGGGTGGTGACGGGCGACGGCGACGCGCTGTCGATCGGCGGCAACCACCTGATCCACGCGTTGCGCCGCAACGTGAACCTGAAGATCCTCCTCTTCAACAACCGGATCTACGGCCTGACGAAGGGCCAGTACTCGCCGACCTCGGAGGTCGGGAAGATCACGAAGTCGACGCCGATGGGTTCGCTGGACGCCCCCTTCAACCCGGTGTCGCTGGCGATCGGCGCGGAGGCGTCCTTCGTGGCCCGCACGATCGACTCCGACCGCAAACACCTCACCCAGGTCCTGCGCGAGGCGGCGGCCCACCCCGGCACCGCCCTGGTCGAGATCTACCAGAACTGCAACATCTTCAACGACGGCGCCTTCGACGCGCTGAAGGACCGCCAGCAGGCCGAGGAGGCGGTGATCCGCCTCGAACACGGACAGCCGATCCGATTCGGCGCGGACGGCGCGCGGGGCGTCGTACGGGACGCGACGACGGGTGACCTGAAGGTGGTCGACGTGACGCCGGAGAACGAGTCCCAGATCTTGGTCCACGACGCCCACGCGACGTCCCCGACCACCGCCTTCGCCCTGTCCCGCCTGGCCGACCCGGACACCCTGCACCACACGCCGATCGGTGTGCTGCGGTCGGTGGAGCGGCCTGTCTACGACACACAGATGGCGGACCAGCTCGACTCGGCGATCGTGCAGAACGGGAAGGGTGACTTGGCCGCGCTGCTCGCCGGCGGGGACACCTGGACTGTGGTGGGCTGACGGTTCCGGTCATACGGAAGGGCCGGGGTGCGGATCTCGCATCCCGGCCCTCGGTGTCGTACAGGTCAGGCCTCGGGGATGTCCCGCTTGGCCCGCAGAAGGGTGTCGCGGGTGATGACGACGATGCGCTCATAGTCGGCTCGGGCCGCGTCGGCGGGGAGCAGGGCGTCGAGCTCCTCGGTCCGGTCGGTCCCGATCACCGCGAAGTTGCCGTCACTCAACTCGAAGAGGTCCGGGCACGTTTCGCCCGTCAAGGAGCCTCGTTGGCGGGGAGAGTCGCCGAGACGGCGAGTGATGCGGACAGACCGGGACTCTTTGCTTGGCACTGAGGCGTCCTCTTCCTTACCGGGCCCCAACTCTGGGCCCCCCAGCCCCAAACGATAGAAGCTACCCCAGGTCACGTGGGTTACACCTGGATCAAGTGGGCTCCGTGTCCGGTCCGACGACCCACCATTCGTCGGGGTCATCCCTGAGTTCATCCATGATCGCGTCAACGGCCCTGCCCACAGTCGCCTCCAGCGACTCGCGCGGCAGACTCTTGCGATGGTCGCGGGTCAGTTCCCAGTACTCCTGGAAGACGAGGTTGCGGCACAACACGCGTAGGTGGCCCAAGAGTTCGTCCCGCCCGATGGCACCCACGCGATGGTTCAGCAGGATTTTCGCGTACTGCATGTTGGCGAAGAGCAACTGCCGACGCCTGTTTCCCGAGGGATCCGGCAGGGTGCTCATGGCCTCCGCCAGCAGCGGATCGGCGATCGCGCGGTCCGTCTGTGCCTCGGCGATGCGATGCAGCTGAATCAGGTTGGCGTTCCGGAGCTCCTCGGCGAGGGACGCGACCTGGCGGAGAAGCTCGCGTACCAGCGGCTCCAGACCGCCGGCACCGTCCCCTCCAGCTGAATCGTTCCTTCGCCCATCCGAATTCTCTGTGGCCAATGCGAACCCCCGAGTCAGGCATCCGAACGTCGGCCTGCGGACTCGTGGGCGGCACGAGAAACCGGCGCGCGGTTGGGCACAACGCCCCGCCCCCAGCATGCCCCGCGATTCAAGACAGCGTGAGAGGCGGAGAGGGGGCGCATGGATGGACGTGCCGCTCATGTCAACCGGCGCCCTGACATCTGTGTGCCCGGCGAGCGCCCGCCGCATTCCTGTGCCGGAGGCGTCCGCGCTGCTCAGCCGCGGCTCTTCGCCTCGTCGTAGGCCTCCCGCGCCTTCTCGACCTCCCCCATGCGTGACTCCGTCCACAGGGCCAGCGCCCGTACCTGTTCCGCCGCCTCGCGGCCCAGGTCGGTGAGGGAGTAGTCGACCCGCGGCGGGATCACGGGCTTGGCGTCGCGGTGGACCAGGCCGTCGCGTTCCAGGGTCTGGAGGGTCTGCGCCAGCATCTTCTCGCTGACCTGCCGCACCGTCCCGACCGCCCGGCGGAGTTCGCTGAAGCGGTAGGGGCGGTCGAGGAGTTCGATGAGGACGAGGACGCCCCAGCGGGAGGTCACGTGTTCCAGGACCAGGCGGTACGGGCACATGACCGCGCCCACGGTGTACTTGCCCGCCACCTTGTCTGCCACCTCGCTGCTTACCGTCATGCCAGTACCTTACTTCAAAGTGGGTACTTTCCCAGAGTTAGCGCACCTCCTAGGGTTAGTGCCATCGCACCCCACAAGGAGTTGTCATCATGAGCATCGTCGTCACCGGAGCCACCGGCCACCTCGGCCGCCTCGTCGTGGAACAGCTGCTGGAGAAGGTTCCGGCCGACCAGATCACCGCCGTCGTGCGCACCCCGGAGAAGGCCGCCGACTTCGCCGAGCGCGGGGTGAAGATCGTGGTCGCGGACTACAACGCCCCGGAGACCTTCGGCTCCGTCTTCGCCGCCGGCGACAAGGTGCTGCTCATCTCCGGCAACGAGTTCGACAAGGGCCGCGTCGGGCAGCACAAGGTCGTCATCGAGGCCGCGAAGGCCGCCGGCGCGGCGCTGCTCGCGTACACCAGCGCCCCCGGCTCGCTCACCGCCGCCCTGGCCGACGACCACCGCGGCACCGAGGAGGCCCTGCTCGCCTCCGGTCTGCCGTACACCCTGCTGCGCAACGGCTGGTACAACGAGAACTACACCGAGCAGCTGGCCCCGGTCCTGGAGCACGGCGCCGTCGTGAACGCCGCCGGTGCCGGCCGGGTCTCCTCCGCCTCCCGCGCCGACTACGCCGCGGCCGCCGCCGCCGTACTGACCGGCGAGGGCCACGAGAACCAGACGTACGAACTGGGCGGCGACGAGGCCTGGGGCTTCGCCGAGTACGCGGCCGAGCTGAGCCGGCAGACCGGCAAGGAGATCGCCCACAACAACGTCCCCGGCGAGGTCCTCGTCGGCATCCTCACCGGCGCCGGGCTGCCCGAGCCGTTCGCCGCGATCCTCGCGGGTGTCGACGCCTCCATCGAGAAGGGCGAGCTGGTCGTCGCGACCGGTGACCTGTCCCGTCTCTCCGGCCGTCCGACCACGCCGATCGCCGAGTCGATCGCGCTGGCGCTCAAGGGCTGACACCGCCCGCGCACGGGGCACCCCCGCCTGTCATGACCGTATGGCGATACGGGCATGACAGACGGGGGCGCTCGGCGCTACCTTCGTGCAGGCTGCACCGACGCGGCCGGGGCGTGGCGCGCGAAGGAGGGGCCCGTGAGCGGGAAGCCGAGCGGGAGGCCGAAGGGCGAACAGCACCACATAGGGCTGCTGAACGGCTTCGCGGCCTACGGCATGTGGGGACTGGTCCCGCTGTTCTGGCCGCTGCTCAAGCCGGCCGGCGCCGCCGAGATCCTCGCGCACCGCATGGTGTGGTCGCTCGCCTTCGTCGTCGTGGCGCTGCTCGTGGTCCGGCGCTGGGCCTGGATCGGCGAACTGCTGCGCCAGCCACGGAAGTTGGGGCTCGTCGCGATCGCCGCGGGCTTCATCACCGTCAACTGGGGCGTCTACATCTGGGCCGTGAACAGCGGCCATGTCGTCGAGGCCTCGCTCGGCTACTTCATCAACCCTCTCGTCACCATCGCGATCGGCGTCCTGCTCCTGAAGGAACGGCTGCGCCCGGTGCAGTGGGCCGCGGTCGGCGTCGGTCTCGCCGCCGTGATCGTGCTGACCGTCGGCTACGGACAGCCGCCGTGGATCTCCCTCTGCCTCGCCTTCTCCTTCGCGACCTACGGCCTGGTGAAGAAGAAGGTCAACCTCGGCGGCATCGAGTCGCTGGCCGCGGAGACCGCGATCCAGTTCCTGCCGGCGCTCGGCTATCTGCTGTGGCTGGGCGCGCACGGCGACGCGACCTTCGCGCAGGAGGGCGTCGGCCACGCCGCGCTGCTCGCCTCCACCGGCATCGTCACCGCACTCCCCCTCGTCTGCTTCGGCGCGGCGGCGATCCGGGTGCCGTTGTCGACGCTGGGCCTGCTCCAGTACCTGGCACCGGTCTTCCAGTTCCTGCTCGGCATCCTCTACTTCCACGAGTCCATGCCACCCGCACGCTGGGCGGGCTTCGCGCTGGTGTGGCTGGCCCTCGTCCTGCTGACGACGGACGCGTGGCGCACTGCGCGGAAGGGCAAGGCCGCAGCGGCGGCGGCAGCGGTCACAGTCCTGCGGGACCCGCACCCGGTGGACCCGGTCGAGGCGTAGCGCGGCGGACCCACCCAGGTCGGCGGCGACTGTCAGCGCCGGGTGCCACAGTGGATGGCATGACACAGACTCCCGAGCCGACAGGCACCCCCGCCCCGGTCCACTGGAAGCTCGTCATCGACGCCGCCGACCCGCACGCGCAGGCGGACTTCTGGGCCGCGGCGCTGCACTACGAGGCCGAGGACAACGGCGCGCTCGTCGAACGGCTCCTGGGACTGGGCGCGTTGCCCGCCGCCGCGACCGTCGAGTTCCACGGCCGCCCGGCCTTCCGCGACCTGATGGCCGTACGGCATCCCGACGACCCGTACGACAAGGAGCGCGGCACCGGGCTCGGCCGGCGGCTGCTGTTCCAGCGGGTGCCGGAGGCGAAGACCGTCAAGAACCGGCTGCACATCGATCTGCATCCGGGGGAAGGACGGCGGGAGGCCGAGGTCGAACGGCTGACGGGGCTGGGCGCGAGCGTGCTGCGCCAGGTGTCGGAGCCCGCCGGCGCGTGGGTGGTGATGGCAGACCCGGAGGGCAACGAGTTCTGCGTGTCGTAGGCCTTTCCCGCGGCCTCCCCGCGGCGGGGTTCAGTCGGCGGCCCGGCGGGCGCGTTCGGTGAGGCGGCCCATGCGGGCGCGGGCGGACTCCAGTTGCTCGATGTCGTCGACGGCGGGGCCGTCCTCGGTGGCGAGTTCGGTCCACAGGTCGATCAGGGCGCGGCCCAGGGACAGGCCCTGCCCGGGGTCGCGTACGGCGCGCCAGGCGGTGGCCGCGCTCTGGACGTTGCCGTAGGCGCCCTCCGCGTCGTGGGCGCGGTGGCGGATGCCGGCGAGGTCGAGGGAGAGGTGGAAGGAGCGGACCGGGTCACCGGCCAAGTAGGCGATGTAGGCGGTGAGTTCGCGCAGCCGCAGCACTTCGAGGTGGTCGGGCCCGAGGGCGCCGGCGGCCTCGTCCACGGTCCGTTCCGCGAGCCCGGCCGCCTCCTCGATCCGGCCCGCCTTCACGGCCTCGTTGATCAGCGCCATCGGCTCCGCGAGAAACGCGACACCTTCTCCGGCGGTCACCACCGGATCGTCCCCGAGCACGGCCTCGGCCACCGCGTCGAAGCCACGGGCGGGCGTCGGCTTGGGGTCCGGTTCGGGAGCGGTGAACACGAGGTCGGGGATGGGGGCGGGGGCGGGCGCGGGTTGGGGGGCACGCTCAGCGGTGAAGGGAAGTGGCTCCGCCGTGAACGGAAGCCGCTCCGCGGCGACCGGCGGTGCGTCCGCGACCGGCGGAAGGACGGGCAGGGCCCGCGGCGGAGCGTCCATGCTCGGCGGCGGGCCGAACTGCCCCGTCGGCGGCTGGACCGAGCCGAGCGGTGTGCCGGTCCCCGCCGACTCCGGTACGGCGGACAGGGGAAACGTCGGCGCGGTCTCCCCCGCCGACTCGGGCACGGCCCGCAAGGGGAACGTCGGGACCACCTGCCCGGCCGCCCCACCCTCCGGTTCCGGCTCGGGCACCGGCACCGCCCGCAGCCGATGCGTGGCCGGGTCACCACCCGGAAGACGGTCCTCGGGCTCCCGCTCCGCCGCTACGACCGCTGCGGGCGCGGACGGAGGGGCAGGCGGGAGCGCGGGCATCTCGCCCACCCCTGCCGCGCCCCCGGTCGCTCCCGTCGCCCGCGGCTCCGCCGTGAAGTGCGTGGAGCCGTCCAGGTCCATCTGGAGGGGGACGACGTAACCGATGCGGTCGTCGTGGATCGTGGCGTGGACGGGGTGGCCGGTGGCCGTGGCGATGCGGTGGAGGTGGGTCAGGACCACCTGCTGGATCTCCTCGCCCGGGGGCACGGTGACCGGCACGCCGCCGATCGACGCGCCGCCCGCGCCCGGGCCGTCCGCGGGGACGCGTACCTCGAAGGGTGACGCCGCGGGTGCCGAGCGTGCCGCTCGCTTCTGTTCCCGCTTCTTCTCGCGGCTGAGTCGAGACATCGGTTCCCTCACTCGCATGCGCCGGGGGGCCGGCCGGCGCTCCCCAGCGTCAAGATCCGTTCGTACGCGTACTGTTGAGTCTCGCCGTTCCCTTCCGGTTCTCAGGTCACCGCGACGTCACAGCCTCGTCCCAGGAGTTCCCGGACCCGTCGCGCCCGTTCGGAGACCGTGAGGATCCGGCGGGGGCCACGAGGGAGGAGCTCGGTCATGCAGACAGGTGGACGGCGGGGGCCGGAGATCTGGCTCCGCGGACCGGTGGACGACGGTCCGCACGCGCGGGCACCGGAAGCACCCGGGCGCGTCTCCAGTATCCCCGCCTCCCCGCGCCGCTTCTCCTGGGTCGCCACCCACGGCGGCGCCGGCGTCACCACCCTCACGGCGGTCTACGGCGGTCAGGACTGCGGACGCGACTGGCCCGGGCCCGAGGACCCGCCGTCGGTGCTGTTCGTCGCCCGTACGCACGCGGCCGGGCTGGCGTCCGTCCTGCGGGCCGTGGAGATGTTCCGGCGCGGTGCGGCGCCGCCCGGCCTGGATCTCGACGCGGTGGTCCTCGTCGCGGACGCGCCGGGGCGACTGCCGCGCGAGCTCGCCGCGTACGTCAAGGCGATCGAGTCGGTGATCGACGTGTACCGGGTGCCCTGGGTACCGGCCTGGCGGCTCGGCGATCTGAGCGGTGAGCCGCCCCGCGACACCGA
>NZ_BARG01000057.1 GCF_000376565.1 Streptomyces hokutonensis
CTATGCCCACCCACCACCCGACTCGGTGAGTTGAAAAGTCACCCATCGGCCCGACTCGGTGATCCGACGAAGCCGTCCACCGGCCCGACTCAGCGCACCGCCCAAACCACCCACCAGCCCGACTCAGCGCACCGCCGAAACCGCCCACCAGCCCGACTCGGTGAACCGCCGAAACCGCCACCGGCCCAACTCGGTGGACCAACAAAGTCGCCCATCAGCCCGACTCAGCGCACCGCCCAAGCCACCCACCAGCCCAACTCAGCGCACCGCCCAAGCCACCCACCAGCCCGACTCGACGGACGGACCAAACCGCCCACCCGACTCAGCAAGTCGAAAAGTCCCCGTCCTACTGGTCAGAAGAGAACCGCACCGCCCCCGCCGGAATCCGCGCGTCGCACCACACGCGCATACCGTCCCGGAGTTCGTTGTCGGCGCCGATGATCGCGCCGTCGCCGATGACCGTGCCGGTGAGGACGGAGCGTTCGCCGACGCGGGCTCGGGTGCCGATGAGGGAGTCGGTGATGACGGCGCCGGGTTCGATGACGGCGCCGGGGAGGATCGTAGAGCCGAAGACGCGCGCGCCCTCCGCGACGAACGCGCCCTCGCCCACCACCGTGCCGCCCGTCAGCTTGGCGTCGGGGGCGACGCGGGCCGTGGGGAGGACGAGGCGGTCGCCGCAGCGGCCGGGGACCGCGGGGGACGGGGCGCGGCCCAGGACCAGGTCGGCGGAGCCCCGGACGAAGGCCGCGGGAGTGCCCAGGTCCAGCCAGTAGGTGGAGTCGACCAGGCCCTGGAGGTGGGCGCCCGCGGCGAGGAGGTCCGGGAAGGTCTCCCGCTCCACCGAGACCGGGCGGCCCGCCGGGATCGTGTCGATGACCGAGCGGCGGAAGACGTAGGCCCCCGCGTTGATCTGGTCGGTGACGATCTCCTCGGGAGTCTGGGGCTTCTCCAAGAAGGCCAGGACGCGGCCCGTGTCGTCGGTCGGGACCAGGCCGTAGGCGCGCGGGTCCGTCACCTTCGTGAGGTGGAGGGAGACGTCCGCTCCGGTCGCCTCGTGGGTGTCCACCAGCGCCCGGATGTTCAGGCCGGTCAGGATGTCGCCGTTGAAGATCAGGACCGGGTCGTCGGGGGCCGAGTGCAGGCGCGAGGCCACGTTGCGGATGGCGCCGCCCGTGCCGAGGGGCTCGTCCTCCGTGACGTACTCGATGTGGAGGCCGAGGGCCGAACCGTCACCGAAGTGCGGTTCGAACACCTCCGCCAGATAGGAAGTGGCCAGGACGATGTGTTCCACGCCCGCCGCTCTCGCCCGCGCCAGCTGATGCGTGAGGAACGGCACCCCCGCCGCCCTGACCATCGGCTTCGGGGTGTGCACCGTGAGGGGGCGCAGCCGGGTGCCCTTGCCGCCGACCAGGAGGATCGCTTCTGTCACCTGTCGTCTCTGCTTCCTGCCGGGACCGGCCGAACTGTCCGTTTCGGCCGGCCAGTCTATGCAGAACCCCGGTTCCCCTCCCGGTCCGCTCCCTCAGCGGCCCTGGAACCGGGCCGACGTGGAACGGGCCGAGCCGAGCTTGCCGTAGAGCTGCCGTCCTGGGCACTCCGTGGCGAAACCGTCCCGATGGCCGGAGATCGCGTTGAGTCGTACGTTCTTTCCTTTTCGGTAGAGATTGCCACCACCGGACTTCAGGTATGTCTTGCCGCGCGGATTGACTCCGTAGAGCCCGAGCTTCCACGCGGAGAGACGGGCGATGGCCGTCACTGCCGCCGAGGACGGTTTGGCGGTGCCGAAGGTTCCGAGGACGGCGATCCCCATGCTGTTCGTGTTGAAACCGAGGGTGTGCGCGCCCAGGACCGGCTTCGCCACTCCCCCGGCGCGGCCCTCGTAGATGTTTCCGCACTTGTCGACGAGGAAGTTGTAGCCGATGTCGCGCCAGCCACTGCTCTTGACGTGGTAGCGGTAGATACCACGAATGACCGAAGGGGCTTGCGAGCAGCTGTAGTTGTTGCCGGAGGCGGTGTGGTGCACGAAGACCGCCTTGACCTTCTTCGTGTACACGAACCCCTTCTCCCGCAGCTTCTCGTCGGCGCCCCAGCCGCGCCGGGTGATGATGCGCGGGCGCGGCCCGATGTACGGCTGGGACCGGCCGTACATCGCGACCGCCTCCCGCTCGGTGGCCGCCCGGCTCAGCGCCGGGAGCTCGGTGGCGGCGAGGGGCAGCGCGGTGGCGCGGCGGGCGGTCGCGCGGACGACCGCGGGCGGGGGTTCGGCGCCCGGGTCCACGAGTTCCAGGTGCAGGCCGGTGGGGAGCGCGGACGCCTGGGGTTCTACGGCCCGTGTCGCGCCCCGGTCCGCTCTGACACGTACGTCCACCGCGTCCGAGTCCCCCACCCACAGCGGGGCCGTGGAGCCGTGGACGTGGCCCGAGTCGCGTTCGGCGGTGCCGGGGTCGGCGCCGTGGTCCTCGTTGTGGGTGTCGACGTCCTGCCAGCCGGACCACTCACCGGTGCCGGTGGCCCGGGTGCGGACCTGGACCCGGCCGCGCAGTTCGGTGTCGGGGTCGGTCCAGGTGACGCCGACGAGGGAGAAGCGGTGGACGTCGTCCCGGGTCAGGCCCTGTTCGGGGGCCGCGCCCAGGGTGCGGTCGCGGGTGGTGGGGGTGAGGGGCAGCGACTGGGTGCTGCCGGGGAGGTCCGGTTCGGCGGCCGTCGGCGCGGATCTCGCGCCGCTCGTCTGCTGCGCCGCCGCCCGGGCCGGCGCCTCGGTCGGCGCGGCGGCTGCGGGCAGGGTGAGCGGGAGGGCCAGTGCGGCGGCGCAGGTGACGCCGATCGAGGAAGCAAGAAATCCACGCATGCCCCTGATACTGAACATTGTCATACATATCTGTCTATTTGGGATTTGACGGACCGTCGGCTGCGGTTCGTCCGAACCGGTGGTCCCGCACTGCGGGTACGGTCGCGTGCCCGCGTACGCTTTCGCGGGTGAACGCCACCGATCGCACCCCTGCCGACCTGCTGCGTTCCGCGCTCGCCGCGGATCCCGGCCGCCCCCTGGTGACCTTCTACGACGACGCCACGGGGGAACGTGTCGAATTGTCCGTGGCCACCTTCGCCAATTGGGTGGCCAAGACCGCGAATCTCCTTCAGGGGGATCTTGGCGCCGGGCCCGGTGACCGGGTCGTGTTGCTGCTGCCGGCGCACTGGCAGACGGCGGTGTGGTTGCTGGCGTGTTCGTCGGTGGGCGTGGTCGCGGACGTGGGTGGGGATCCTGCTGCTGCCGACGTGGTGGTCAGTGGGCCCGACTCGTTGGACGCGGCTCGGGCTTGTCGTGGGGAGCGGGTCGCTCTTGCGCTACGGCCTCTTGGGGGGCGGTTTCCGCAGACTCCCGCCGGGTTCGCCGACTATGCCGTCGAGGTGCCGAGTCAGGGGGATCGGTTCGTCGCGTTCTCGGCGGTGGATGCGGAGGAGCCTGCCCTTGTCGTGGGTGGGGTGGAGTTGACGGGCGCGGAGGTTGTCGAGCGGGCTCGGGGCGAGGGGGAGGCGGGGGCTCGGGTGTTGTCGGGGCTGTCGTACGACACGTGGGAGGGGTTGAGTGCGGGGTTGTATGCGCCGCTTGCCTCTGGGGGGTCTGTGGTGTTGTGCAGGAATCTCGATCAGCTGAGTGAGGAGTCCTTGGCGAAGCGGGTTGAGAGTGAGCGGGTGACTGTTACGCGCCTCTGAAGGGGGTGGTGCGGGTTGTTCGGCGGGTGCGGGCGCGTTGGGGCTGGTCGCGCAGTTCCCCGCGCCCCTTGGGTACATCCAGTCACCCGAATGGACCCCTACCGTCCGCCTCCCCCACCCCATTCACGCCATGGTCGTAGAAGCAGAACCACGCACTCCCACGACGGCCATGAGGGGTGGAACCGCACGTGTTCGACGACACCGCAGGAGGGGTTCTCGGGCCGGGTGCGGGGGTTTCCGCGTCCGGGGCGGGGCTGATACGGCGGCGGCGTCGGCGGTGGGTGCGTGGGGTGGGGGTCGGGGTCGGGGTGGTCGTGCTCGGGGCCGTGGGGGCCGGGTGGGCCGTCTACGCGAAGCTCGACGGGAACATCACGCCGGACAACGCCGCCGCGGCCGAGCTCGCCCGGTACGAGAAGGAGCGGCCGACCGCCCTTGTGAAGGGGGCGCAGAACATTCTGCTCATCGGGTCCGACTCGCGGTCCGGGGACGGGAACGCCGAGTACGGGCGGGACTCGGGGACCGAGCGGTCGGACACGACGATCCTGTTGCATCTGGCGGCCGACCGGCGCAGTGCCACCGCGGTGTCGTTGCCCAGGGATCTGATGGTGGACGTGCCGGGGTGCCTGCGGCCGGACGGGACGCGGACCGAGCCGATGTTCGCGATGTTCAACTACGCGTTCCAGGTGGGGGGTTCGGGGTGCACGATCCGGACCGTGGAGAAGCTGACCGACGTGCGGATCGACCATCACATGGTGGTGGACTTCCACGGGTTCAAGGACATGGTCGATGCCGTTGACGGGGTGGAGGTCTGTCTCAAGGCTCCTATACGTGACAAGGCCGCCAAGTTGAGGCTGCCCGCGGGCAAGGTCACGCTCGACGGGGAGCAGGCGCTCGGGTATGTGCGGGCGCGGAAGTCGCTGGGCAACGGCAGTGACACCGACCGTATGGACCGTCAGCAGCGGTTCCTGGGCGCGCTCGTCAACAAGGTGCAGAGCGACGATGTGCTGTTCAATCCGGCGAAGTTGTATCCGGTGCTGGACGCGGCCACCTCGTCCCTGACGACCGATCCGGATCTCGCGAGTCTGCGCGGGCTGTACGAACTGGTGCGCGGCGTACGGGACATCCCCACCGAACATGTGCAATTCCTGACCGTTCCACGGGAGTCGTACATCTACAACGCGAATCGCGACCAACTCGTGGAGCCCGAGGCCGAAAAGCTGTTCGCCAGGATTCGTACGGACGCGGCGGTCGCGGTGGCCGGGGAAGTTCCAGAGGTTCCGCGGGATTCCGGTGCAAACACCCTTATTCCGGCGGCCGGTTCGGGGGCCACGCCCGCGCCGACGTTTCGCGGGAACACCGCCGCCGAGGACGGCTGCGGGTAAAGCGCGCACCAAGTCGACGAACTTCTGTTCCGAAAAATAGGGCGGATTGACCGCTTGTAGGGACGTGGAATTTGTCACCGCCGTCACTTGACGCTCAACTGGCCGGATAGTGTGAGCGATCCGGTGTGCTTGCGCACCGGATGAACGAGACCCGAGCGCCTGAAGGGGGAAGGCGCCGCGTGGCCCCGACGGAGGATTCGGTAAACCGTGGACGCGCAAGGCCGTGGGCGGGCGGACAACATCGACCCCGCAGACCAGTGGGTACTCAATCCGAACACTGGCGAATACGAACTGCGACTGACTCCTTCCACACCGCAGTCAGCGGTGCCGGGGCCCCGTAGAGCCACTGCGCAGAACCGCAGTGTGGCGGCGCCGGAGCGGGAGGCGGTCCCGAGGACCCCCGGGCGTGAGGTGCCGGCGCCGCGCAGACGGCGGGGCGCGCCCGAGGAGCCACCCGCCCGGCGCGGTCGCCGACCGGTGAAGAAGAAGGCCAAGGGCAAGAAGATCCTGATGTGGACCGGCGGCGGTCTGGCCTTCGTGCTGGTCGCCGTCTCCGCGGCCGCGTACCTCTACATCCAGCACCTCAACGACAACATCACGACCGCCTCGGACGACGGCGCGAGCACCGGTGGCTTCAGCAAGGGCAAGGCCATCAACCTGCTGGTGATCGGTACCGACAAACGCACGGGCGCGGGCAACGAGGGCTACGGCGACGCCGGCAGCGTCGGCCACGCGGACACCACGATCCTGCTGCACGTGTCCAAGGACCGCTCGAACGCGACCGCGCTCAGCATCCCCCGCGACCTGATCACCGACGTCCCGGACTGTCCTACGACCCAGTCGGACGGCACGTCGAAGGTCATCCCGGGCTCGACGGGCGTCCGCTTCAACACCAGCCTCGGCCAGAGCGGTCGTACACCCAGCTGCACCGTGCGCACGGTCACCGAGCTGACCGGGATCCAGCCCGACGACTTCATGGTGGCCGACTTCAACGCCGTGAAGACGCTGACGGACGCGGTCGGCGGGGTCGAGGTCTGTCTCGCGAAGAACATCGACGACTCGGACTCGCATCTGAAGCTGTCCAAGGGCACGCACAATCTCACGGGCGAGCAGGCGCTGGCCTTCGTGCGGACCCGGCACTCGGTGGGCTTCGGCGGCGACCTGAGCCGGATCACGCTGCAGCAGCAGTTCCTCAGCGCGCTGATGCGGAAGCTGAAGTCCAACTCCACGCTCACCAGCCCCTCGAAGATGCTGAAGCTGGCCGAGGCCGGCACCAAGGCACTGACCGTCGACGACAACCTCAACACCATCGGCAAGCTGAAGGACCTCGGTCTCGAGCTGGGCAAGCTCAACCCGAAGAACCTCACCTTCACCACCGTGCCGGTCGTCGACAACCCGGCGGAGAAGACCCCGGTCACGGTCGTCCTCAACAACACGACCGCCCCGCAGGTGTTCTCCCTGATCAAGAGCGACACCTCCTTCACCGCGGTCAAGCAGAAGGCCGCGCAGGAGAAGGCCGCCGTGGCCGCCCGGCTCAAGGGCACCAAGTCCGCCGCCTCCGCGGTGCGGGTGCGGATCCTCAACGGAGGGGCCGTCGCCGGCAGCGCACAGGAAACTCTTACGTGGCTGCAGAATGATGAGGGCGTGCTCAAGTCCGAGAACGCGGGCAACGCTCCGGCCGCCCTCGCGAAGACGACTCTTGAGTACGCACCCGACCAGGCGGACCAGGCTCGACGGCTCGCCGCCATCATGGGCCTCTCGGGGTCCGCGATGAAGCCGGGCAAGAGTGTGCAGAACTCCCAGGGACTCCCGGCGATGACGCTGACCCTGGGCAAGGACTTCAAGGGAGCCGGCGTCCCGCTCACCTCGACCGCGGGGTCGACGCCGGAGGGGGTCCAGAAGTCCACGGCGGACAAGGTTGAGTGCGCCAAGTAAGTGACCACACGGGTCCGTTCCGCGTCTAACAGGGCGCGGGGCGGACCCGTGCGTCAGGGGCGCGGCGTGGGAGGGGTGGGGACTTGACTCAGAGCAGCGTGCGTGGGGAGGGGCCGGCGGTTGAGGACACGATGTCGCTCACGCCGGCGGACGGGAAGAGACCGGCGGACGGCGGCGGGGGCAGACGCAAGGGCGGCAGACGCCGGGCGCTGCGCTGGTCGGCGATCGTTCTCGCGGTGGTCATACTCGGGACGGCCGGCGCCGGATACCTCTACTACCAGCACCTCAACGACAACATCAACAAAGATCCCCTGAACCTCGGGGACGAGAAGGACCGGGCCGCCGCGTCCAAGGCCAACGCGGCCGGGCAGACCCCGCTGAACATCCTGCTGATCGGTTCGGACGCGCGGGACTCCGCGGAGAACCAGAAGCTCGGCGGCGCGAAGGACACCTTCGGGACACCGGCCCGCGCCGACGTCCAGATGCTGCTGCACGTCTCCGCCGACCGCTCGAACATGTCGGTCGTGAGCATGCCGCGCGACACCTTGGTGGACATCCCCAAGTGCACGGACCCGGACACCAGGAAGACGTACGCGGCCGAGACGAACGTCATCACGAACGACTCGCTGGGCCGCGGCGGCCCCGGCTGCACGGTGGCGACCTGGGAGAAGCTGACCGACATCCACATCGACCACTTCATGATGGTCGACTTCTCGGGTGTGGTGTCGATGGCGGACGCGATCGGCGGGGTGCCGGTCTGCGTGGACGCCAACATCTACTCGCACACCTCCTCCGGCAAGGGCTCGGGCCTGAAGCTGAAGAAGGGCACCACGTCCGTGAAGGGCAAGCAGGCCCTGCAGTGGCTGCGGACGCGCTACGGCTTCGAGGACGACACCGACATCGCCCGCACCAAGGCGCAGCACCAGTACATGAACTCGATGGTCCGCCAGCTCCGCGAGAACGCCACGCTGAGCAACCCGACCAAGCTGCGCAGCCTCGCCGAGACGGCCACGAAGGCGATCACGGTCGACAACGATCTCGGGACGGTCGCCAAGCTCTACGACCTGAGCAAGGAACTGAAGAAGGTTCCGACCAAGCGGATCACCATGACGACGATGCCGTGGGAGTACTCGGGCAGCAGCGGCCGGGTGGTGCCCAAACCGACGGACGCGGAGCAGGTGTTCCGGCTGGTCCGCGAGGACATCGCGCTGGACGGCAAGGACAAGAAGAAGACGACCACCGCGGTGAAGGCGTCCACCGATCCGGCCGCCGCCGACGACCGGATCGCCGTACAGGTGGAGAACGGCACCCGCACCAGCACGACGGGCGCGGTACGGGGACGGGCGACCGCGGTGGCCCAGCTCCTTGTCGGCAAGGGCTTCAAGGAGGCGGTGGCGGACTCGTCGGTGGTCCTCAGCGAGGCCACGACGGTCGTCCGCTACCCGAGCGCCGATCTGGAGGGCGACGCCCAGCGGGTCGCCAAGGCCCTCGGCATCCCGACCGGCGCGGTGAAGAAGTCGACGAGCGTCTCCGGGGTCACCCTGGTCGTCGGCGCGGACTGGAGCACCGGCACCAAGTACAAGGCCCCGGCCGCGGACGACACGACCCCGACGTCGGCCGACGCCCTCAACGGCTCGGACACCACGGCCTGTATGCACGTCGACCCGAACTACGTCTGGTAGCGGTCCGGGCCGTCGTTCCTTGTGGCGGTGCTCAGCTGTTGGACGGGCTGAGCACCGCGGGGCGCCGGGACGCGATCACCCTGCGCGCAAGGGACTTGGGGCTGGCGAGGAAGCCGTAGCCCCAGGACATGTGCATGGTGGCGAGGGCGACCGGGATCTGCAGGCGGGCCTTGAGCGAGAGGCCCTTGCCCGCCGGGAGGGAGCCCAGCGCGATCGCCGCGAGGTAGCCGCCCGGGATCAGGAAGCCCCAGGGCGTCAGGGCCGCGCCGACCACGATGCCGGCCGCGATCGCGCACACGGCGGTCGGCGGGGCGAGGTAGCGGAGGTTGATGGAGCCCTCGTGGTAGCGGGCGACGACGTGCCGCCAGCGGCCGTAGTCCTTGTACTGCTTGGCCAGTGCCTTCACCGACGGGCGGGGGCGGTACGACACCTTCAGCTCCGGCGAGAACCAGATCAGGCCGCCGGCCTCGCGGATGCGGAAGTTCAGCTCCCAGTCCTGGGCGCGGATGAACTCCTCGTTGTAGCCGCCCTGTTGTTCCAGCGCCTCGCGGCGGAACACCCCGAGGTAGACCGTCTCGGCGGAGCCCGCTTCCCCTCCCGTGTGGAAGGCCGCGTTGCCCACGCCGATCTTCGAGGTCATCGCGGCGGCGACCGCGTCCTCCCAGGCGTTCTCGCCCTCGGCGTGCATGATGCCGCCGACGTTCTGCGCGCCGGTCTCCTCCAGGAGGCGTACGGCGGTGGCGATGTAGTTCGGCGAGAGCATGCCGTGGCCGTCGACGCGGACGACGATCGGATGGCGGGAGGCCTTGATCGCGGCGTTGAGGGCGGCGGGCGTGCGGCCGGCCGGGTTCGGGACGGTGTGGACGCGATCGTCTTCGGCCACGAGCCGGGCCGCGATCTCGTCCGTGCGGTCCTTCGAGGGACCGAGGGCGAGCACGACCTCCATCTCGCCGGCGTACTCCTGCGCGAGGATCGCTTGGACGGCTCCGCGCAGATGCCGCTCCTCGTCGAGGACGGGCATGATCACAGAAACGGCGGGGAGCCGCACGTCGGGCTTGGCGTTCATAGGGGGCTCACGTTACCGCGAACGGGGGACACGGACGCGCCCCGCCCGGGCGGCTGCGGCGGTATCAGATCGTATGGGCCTACGGTGCTCAAGATCCCACGTACGGCCCTCGCGGAGGTGTCCCCCATGCCCACGCCGCCCCGCCGCTCCCCCGCCGCCCGTCCCCCGCAGCGCCGCCCACGGCCCCCCGTACGGCCGAAGAAGCCGCGCTGGGCCATGCGGGCGGCGACGACGCTGTCCGTGGTGGTGCTCGCGTCCGCCGGGATCGGGCACGCGGTGATCAGCAGCCTCGACGCGGACATCGCCCGCGTCGACCCCTTCAAGGACATGAAGAACCGGCCGCGCGCGGGCCACGGCATGAACGTCCTGCTGGTCGGCACCGACGGCCGCGACAGGATCACCGAGGACGAGCGGCACAAGTACCACCTCGGCGGCGCCCCCTGCCACTGCACCGACACGATCATGATCGTGCACATCTCGGAGGACCGGGAGCGGGCCAGCGTGGTCAGCCTGCCGCGCGACTCCTACGCCGAGGTACCGGGGATCGCGGGCCGTCCCGCGCACCCCATCAAGCTCAACGCGGCGTACGCGGAGGGCGGCCCCAACCTCACCGTGCAGACCGTCGAGAGCATGACCCATGTGAAGATCGACCACTACATGGAGGTCGACTTCACCAGCTTCATGAAGACGGTCGACGTCCTGGGCGGGGTGAAGATCTGCACCGCCGAACCGCTCAAGGACTCCTACACAGGCCTCGATCTGCCCGCCGGATCGCACACCCTGATGGGCGGTCAGGCCCTCCAGTACGTCCGCTCGCGGCACGTCGACGGCGCCTCCGACCTCGGCCGGATGAAGCGCCAGCAGCGCTTCCTGGCGGCGCTGATCGACCAGGCCACCTCCTCCGGGGTGCTGCTGAACCCGCTGAAGTTCCGCGACGTGACCCAGGCCGTGCTCGGCTCGGTCCGCGCGGACAAGGGCTTCGGCACCGACGAACTCCTCGACCTCGGCCGCGCGATGCGCTCCTTCTCCCCGTCCTCCTCCGAGTTCACCACCGTGCCCATCGGGCAGATGGGATACGTCGTGAAGGGCATCGGTTCCACCCTGAAGTGGGACGAGCCGAAGGCGGCGAAGCTCTTCGCGTCCCTGCGCGACGACAAGCCGCTGACCGTGCACCGGGCGCCGCGCGCCAGTGCCGTGAAGGTGGACGTGGCCCCGCAGCAGATCCAGGTCCAGGTGGAGAACGGGACGGCGACCGCCGGCCTCGGCAAGCGCGTCGACGCGGCACTGGCGGCGACCGGCTTCCGTACGACGCACCAGCCGGTGAGCGCCGCCGACCACGCCGTACGACGGACGGTGATCGCCTACGACCCCCGCTGGGACCGGTCCGCGAAGTCCCTCGCGGCGGCGCTGCCCGGGAGCGAGCTGCGGGCGGTGAACGGGCAGGGGCCGCTGCTGAAGGTGATCGCCGGGAGCGACTTCAAGCAGGTCACCCGGGTGCGGGCGGCGGATGTGCAGCAGGGCGAGTTCGGGGTGGTGACCGGGGACGAGGTGGGGTGTTCGTAGTGAAGTGGGGTGTTTTGTAACAGCGCCGGCGGGCGGGCCTCAGTCGTCGAGGCCCTCCGCCGCCCGCTTCTCGCGCAGCTCCATGATCGCGCGGCGGCGGGACAGCCGGTGGGTGCGGCGGATCTGGGCCTCCTGGCAGCGGCGCTCGTCGCGCTCGGTCTCCGGGATGACGGGCGGCACCGCGCGGGGCTTGCCGTCGGCGTCGACGGCCGCGAACACCAGATATGCCGAGCCGACCTGGGTGGCCGGGGTCGACTCGTTCCACCGCTCGGCCAGGACCCGCACACCGACCTCCATCGAGGTCCGGCCGGTCCAGTTGACCTGCGCCTTCACATGGACGAGGTCACCGACGCGGACCGGTTCCAGGAACGCCATCTCGTCCATCGACGCGGTCACGGCCGGTCCGCCGCTGTGCCGCCCGGCGACCGCGCCCGCCGCGTCGTCGACCAGCTTCATGATCACGCCGCCGTGCACGGTCCCCAGCAGGTTCGTGTCGGCGTTCGTCATGATGTGGCTGAGGGTGGTCCGGGAGGCGGACGTCGGCTTGCCCGGCAGATCTGTCATGGACGCCACCCTATGCCGGGGTGGACATCTGCGGACTTTGTGTTGGCTTCGCAACAGCAGTGCCCTGATTTTCCTACGACCCTTGTAAACGACATGGCCGCTACCTGCACACTGGGCCCCATGAACGATTGGCCCGAGGGATGGTCCGGCGGCAACCGCGGCAACGAGTACGGACGCGGTAGCGCGAACGCACAGCCGGAGAGCGCACGCGTGATGCGCCAGGTACGACGCGGCCCGCAGGCCCCGCCGTACGGCGCCGGAGTCCCCCCGCAGCCGTCGTACACGGGCGGCCAGGGCTATGACGAGGGCCAGAACGGCTACGGCCAGGGCGGCTACGACAACGGCTACGACGGCTACAACACCGGCCAGGTCTACGGCGGCGGCGGCCCGGTCGGCCCCGAGGGCCCGGACGACGGGCGCGGTCCGCGGCGCGCGCCGAACTGGCGGCGCCGTATCAAGTGGACCGCGATCACCGTGGTCACCGTGCTGGTCGCGACCACCATCGGCACCTACTTCTGGGCCGACTCCAAGCTGAACCGCGACGTCGACCTGTCGAAGGTGATCGACCGGCCGGCGGGCGGCGACGGCACGAACTACCTCATCGTCGGCTCCGACAGCCGCGAGGGGCTGACGGCCGCCGAGAAGAAGAAGCTGCACACCGGTTCCGCCGCGGGCAAGCGCACCGACTCGATGATGATCCTGCACGTCGGCGACAGCGGCGACACGCTGATCTCGCTGCCGCGCGACTCGAACGTCACGATCCCGTCGTACGTGGGCTCCACCTCGGGCAAGACGTACCCGAACACGGGCCGGCAGACCAAGCTCAACGCCGCTTACGCGGAAGATGGGCCGACGCTCCTCGTCCGCACCGTCGAGTACAACATGGGCCTGCACATCGACCACTACGTAGAGATCGGCTTCAACGGCTTCGCGGACATCGTGGACGCGGTCGGCGGTGTCACGCTCACCATCGACAAGGGCTTCAAGGACTCGTACTCGGGCGCCGACTTCAAGGCCGGCAAGCAGACGCTGAACGGCGAGGAGGCGCTGGCCTTCGTCCGCACCCGGCACGCGTTCGCCGCCTCCGACCTCCAGCGCACGAAGAACCAGCAGAAGTTCCTGTCCGCCCTCGCCCACCAGGTGGCGACCCCGGGCACCCTGCTGAACCCCTTCAAGCTCTACCCGACCCTCGGCGCCGGCCTGGACTCCCTGTCCGTCGACAAGGACATGTCGCTCTGGGACCTGGCGTCCATGTTCTGGGCGATGAAGGGCGTCAGCGGCGGCGACGGCACCTCGATGAACATGCCGATCTCCGGCTCCACCGGCGGCAACCTCCTCTGGGACAAGGCGAAGGTCAAGACGCTGGTGAACGAGCTGAACAACGACCAGAAGGTCACGGTCTCCGGCAACTGACCGGTGCCACGAAGAAGGGGGCCCCTGTCCACCAGGGGCCCCCTTCTTGTGCTCGCCGCTACGGCAGGTTGCGCGCCATGACGATGCGCTGGACCTGGTTGGTGCCCTCGTAGATCTGCGTGATCTTCGCGTCGCGCATCATGCGCTCCACCGGGTAGTCGCGGGTGTAGCCGTAGCCGCCGAGGAGCTGGACCGCGTCGACGGTGACCTCCATCGCCACGTCCGAGGCGAAGCACTTGGCCGCCGCGCCCTGGAAGGTGAGGTTCTTGTCGCCGCGCTCCGAGGCGGCGGCCGCCTGGTAGGTCAGGGCGCGGGCCGCCTCGATCTTCATGGCCATGTCGGCCAGCATGAACTGGATGCCCTGGAAGTCGGCGATCGGCTTGCCGAACTGCTTGCGCTCCTTGACATAGCCCTTGGCGTAGTCGAGGGCGCCCTGCGCGATGCCGAGGGCCTGGGCCGCGATGGTGATGCGGGTGTGGTCCAGGGTCTTCATCGCGGTGGCGAAACCGGTGCCCTCGGCGCCGATCATGCGGTCGGCCGGGATGCGGACGTTGTCGAGGTAGACCTCGCGGGTCGGGGAGCCCTTGATGCCGAGCTTCTTCTCCGGGGCACCGAAGGAGACGCCCTCGTCGGACTTCTCGACGACGAACGCGCTGATGCCCTTGGAGCGCTTCTCGGGGTCCGTCACGGCCATCACCGTGTAGTACTCGGAGACGCCCGCATTCGTGATCCAGCGCTTCACGCCGTCGAGGACGTAGTGGTCTCCGTCGCGGACCGCCTTCGTCTTCATGCCGGCCGCGTCCGAGCCCGCGTCCGGCTCGGAGAGGGCGTAGGAGAACATCGCGTCGCCCTTGGCGAGCGGGGTCATGTACCGCTTCTTCAGGTCCTCGGAGCCGGAGAGGATCACGGGGAGCGAGCCCAGCTTGTTCACCGCGGGGATGAGGGAGGAGGACGCGCAGACGCGGGCGACCTCCTCGATCACGATCACCGTGGCCAGGGCGTCCGCGCCGGTGCCGCCGTACTCCTCGGGGACGTGGACGGCGTGCAGGTCGTTCGCGACGAGGGCGTCGAGCGCCTCCTGCGGGAAGCGGGACTCCTCGTCCACCGCTGCGGCGTACGGCGCGATCTTCGCCTCGGCCAGTGAGCGGATCGCGTCGCGGAGCATGTCGTGCTCCTCTGACGGGCGGTACAGGTCGAAGTCAGCCGATCCGGCCAAGGTCTCTCACGCTCCAAGGACGCTGTGATGACGGCGCTAATTACCGTTAAGTAACCCAAATTTTAGGGGCCCGCCCACGGGAGTGATACGTGAGCTTGGCGACAGGGGGAAAGTTGCCCGTCAGAGCGTCCGACTATGCTCGGGCGCGCATCCGCCCGTAGACCTTCTGGAGCATCCATGGCCCTCAAGATCACCGTGATCGGCACCGGCTATCTCGGCGCCACGCACGCCGCGGCCATGGCCGAGCTGGGCTTCGAGGTGCTGGGTCTCGACGTGGTGCCCGAGAAGATCGCGATGCTCCAGCGGGGCGAGGTCCCGATGTACGAACCGGGGCTGGAGGAGCTGCTGCGCAAGCACGTCGCCGGTATCGAGGGCTCCACCGGGCGGCTGCGTTTCACCATGGACTGGGCGGAGGTCGCGGAGTTCGGCGACGTCCACTTCATGTGCACGAACACCCCGCAGAAGCACGGCGAGTACGCCTGCGACATGTCGTACGTCGACCGGGCCTTCGAGCTGCTCGCCCCGCACCTCACCCGCCCCGCGCTCGTCGTCGGCAAGTCCACCGTGCCGGTCGGTTCGGCGGACCGGCTGGCCGCGTATCTCGCCGAGCACGCGCCCGCCGGCGCGGACGCCGAGCTGGCCTGGAACCCGGAGTTCCTGCGCGAGGGCTTCGCCGTCCAGGACACGCTGCACCCGGACCGGATCGTGGTCGGCGTACGGAGCGAGCGGGCCGAGAGGCTGATGCGCGAGGTGTACGCGACGCCGATCGCGGCCGGGGCGCCGTTCGTGGTGACCGACTTCCCGACCGCCGAGCTGGTGAAGACGGCCGCGAACTCCTTCCTCGCCACCAAGATCTCCTTCATCAACGCGATGGCCGAGGTCTGCGAGGCCGCCGACGGCGATGTCGTGAAGCTGGCCGAGGCGATCGGGCACGACGAGCGGATCGGCAGCAAGTTCCTGCGGGCCGGGATCGGCTTCGGCGGGGGCTGCCTGCCCAAGGACATCCGGGCGTTCATGGCGCGCGCCGGCGAGCTGGGCGCCGACCAGGCCCTCACCTTCCTGCGGGAGATCGACTCCATCAACATGCGGCGGCGCGGCCAGATGGTCGAGATGGCGCGCGAGGCGCTCGGCGGCGGGTCCTTCCTGGGCAAGCGGGTCGCCGTGCTCGGCGCGGCCTTCAAGCCCGACTCGGACGACGTCCGCGACTCCCCCGCGCTGAACGTCGCCGGCCAGATCCACCTCCAGGGCGGCCAGGTCACGGTCTACGACCCGAAGGGCATGGACAACGCCCGGCGGCTGTTCCCGACGCTCGGGTACGCCGACACCGCCGTGGAGGCCGTGCGCGGCGCCGATGTCGTCCTGCACCTGACGGAGTGGCGGGAGTTCCGCGAGCTGGACCCGGCGGAACTCGGCGAAGGCGTGCGGGCCCGCCTCATTCTCGACGGGCGGAATGCGCTCGACCCGGAGCTGTGGCGGAAGGCCGGCTGGACTTACCGGGCGATGGGCCGGCCCACCGCATAACGGGTCCGGGACGGAGGGGGCCTTGGGGCCGAGGGAGTCCCGGGCGGGTAATTCCCCTGCGGCTCACCGGAATTCCAGGACGGGGGCGACCGCACGTGTGGATGCCGTGCCACCCCGCCCGGAGCCTGGGCCCTGGGCTCCTGAGGCTTGACCGCCCTTGTACGGCACGGACCCGAATGGGCATATGCCACCTCCGGGAATTCCCGCGCCGAGTTCGAATTCAATTCGAGTAATGTGTGGGAATCGGTCTGCCTCCTGCGCGCTTTCTTCACAGTCGCATTGCGTGGAATAACGTCGATGTCACCCGGTCTCACAGTCGGGCCACACCCGAAAGAGAGCCAGGCAACAGGCGGTTAACTGGCCCGTAGTCACGGGGAATCCGCACTCCACTGCACTGAGTCGCGTCCGCCGCATTCCGCGGCTGGATTGACCTGAGCATGCCAGGAGTGTCTCATCATGCCCTTGTTCCGCCGGGCGGAGTGGCCGAGAGATCACCGCGACGAGCTGGTCGCGGGCGCGCTGGTCGGAGCCGTGGTGATCGTGCTCGGCTACGCGTCGGGCATCGGCGCCCCCACCGCCTCCGGCGAGGCCGCCGCGCCCGCCGCCACGCCTCCCGCCGCCACCGCACCACCGGCCGCCGGACCGGCTCCGGCCGACTCCGCCCCGGGCGGTTCGGAGGTCCAGGTCCCGGGCGGCACAGGGGGGTTCCCGGTGACCGGCGGAACCGGCACGGGCACGGGGTCCGGCACCGGCCTCGGCACCGGAGGGACCGGCACCGGGCACGACCACGGCAGCTCGCCCACCTACGGGCCCACGCCGACCCCCGCCTCCCCGTCCCCCACCCCCGCCCCGTCCGGCTCCTCGACCACGGCACCGCCCGCCGACGGCAGCGGCTGCGAGGACGGCGAGGTGCGTGTCGTGGCACCGCTCCTGACCGGACTCACCCAGTCCCTCTTCGGCGTCCTCGACGGCGCGGACGCCGAAGAGCCCACCGCACAGCCCTCACCGTGCGTCGGACTCGCCCCGCTGGACGGCCTGTTGGGCGCCACGGCGGCACCGGCCTCCTCCGCGTCCCCGTCGCCGGAGGCCACGCGATGACGACCGTGACGACCGTCCGCCGCGCCCTCCTGGTTCTGCTCTCCGCCGTCCTCCTCGGTCTCCTCACCACCACCCCCGCCGCCGCCCACACCGAACTGGTCCGTTCCACGCCGAAGGACGGCGCCCGGCTGGAGAAGGCTCCCGACGACCTCACCCTCGTCTTCGACGAGGCCGTCGACCCGGCCGACATACGCGTCATGACCCCGGACGGCGACCGGCTGCCCGTGACCCGGATGCCGGGCAGGGGCAGTGCCACGGTGCGGGTCGCGCTCCCCCACGCGAGCGGGGACACCCTCGCGCTCACCTGGTCCGTCATCGACGAGGAGGACGGCCACGCCACCTCCGGGCGGCTGACCTTCGGCATCGGTACGCGGACCGCCCAGGACCGCGGCGGCGAGGCCACGGCCGCTCCCGCACCCTTCCCCTCGGTGCGCAAGGGCCTCGTCGCCGCCCGCTGGACCGGATATCTGTCGCTGGCCCTGTTCGTGGGCGGCCTCGCCTTCGTCGCCCTGCTGTGGCCGCGCGGCGCGGGCGAGCGGCGGGCGCGGGTGCTGCTCGGCCTCGCCTGGACGTGCGGGCTGGCGTCGACCGTGGCGAGCCTCGGCCTGCAGGGCGCGTACACCGCGCTCGGCGGTCTGCGGGACGCGCTGCGCCTGGCGACGTACGCCGACGTCCTCGTCACCGAGCCCGGCATCGCGCTCGCCGCCCGGGGCCTGTTGTGGGTGCTCGCGGCCGTGGTGCTGGCCGCGCTGCTGCAGGGCGGTGCGCGGACCGCGCGCTCGCCCGGCTGGCGGGTCGGGGCCGGCGCGGTGAGCCTCGGACTGCTGCGGGCCACCGGCATGGCGGGCCACGACTCCGAGGGCACCGAGCCCACTTGGGGCGCCGTCGCCGACCTCGTCCACCTGCTCGGCGTCTCGCTCTGGATCGGCGGCCTGATCATGCTCACGGTGGCCGTGCTGCCGCACCGCGAGCCCGGTGAGCTGGCGGCCGTGGTGCCCGGCTACTCGAAACTGGCCGCCGTGAGCGTGACGGCGATCGTGGCCGCCGGTCTGGTGCTCGCCTGGCAGATCGTGGGGTCCTACGACGCCCTGCTGCACACCTCGTACGGGCATCTGCTGCTCCTCAAGACGGGCGTCCTCGCCGTCGTCCTGGCCGCCGCCTGGTGCAGCCGCCAGTGGACGCGCACCCGCCTCGATCTCGCCGTGCTGCTGCGCGGCGACGCCGCCACCGTGCGGCCCTTCGGTTACTCGGTCGCGGCGGAGACGGGGCTCGTCCTCGTCGTGCTCGCCGTGACGAGTCTGCTGGTCACGGCCAACCCTGGCCGTTGAACTCCCCTATGGAACAAAGGAGTTGCTTTGAAACGCACTGAAGAGACCGGTGACCGGCGGCGCCGCGCACCGGCCGGCAACCGGGCCCTGCTGGTCGCCGGGCTCGGCGCGGCCCTCGCGGCCGTGCTCAGCCTGGGGCTCCTGCAGGCGGCCTCCGGCTCCGGCGCAACCTCGGACACGGCGCCAGCGGGCGCGGCTCAGGCGCCCGCAGCCGCGGCGGCCGAGGTGCGGCCCGCGGCGGCTGCCGAGCCGGACTACCAGGTCGACATCACGAACTACAAGTTCGGCGACGGCAAGCAGCTCGTCGTCAAGGTCGGCCAGACCGTCCGGTGGACCAACCACGACAGCGCGCCGCACACGGTCACCACCACGAAGGCTCCGGTGAAGTTCGACTCGGGCACCCTGAACCAGGGCGACTCGTGGTCGTACACGTTCACCAAGGCCGGGACGTACGAGTACTACTGCGCCGTGCACCCGGACATGGTGTCGTCGGTGAAGGTCGTCGCGGACGACGGCGGCGGCACGGGCGGCGGTACGACACCCACGGCCACGCCGACGGCGACCCCGACCGGCACGCCCACGGCCACCCCGACGGCCACCCCGACCGGCATGCCCATGCCCACCGACACGGCGACCGCCGCACCCACCGCCACGCCGACCGGGTCCGACGGCGGCAGCACCCGGTGCACCAGCGTCCAGGACGTACTGCTGCCGATCCTCCAGCACATCGACACCGCGCACCTGGAACGCTCCCCGGCCCAGCAGGTGCAGGACGCGCTCGCCCTCGACTCCTACATCAAGATGCACACGGTGTGGGTCGAGACGATCCTCAAGCCCGTCACCGAGGGCGGCGGCACGGTGCTCGACAGCACGCTCAGCGTGCTGCTCAACCACATCGACAAGGCACACCTGGAGGAGTCGCTCGGGCAGCAGATCACCGATCTGCTCGACGTCGACGGCTACGTGAAGATGCACACGGTCTGGGCCGAGCAGCTGCTCACGCCCACCGAGGACTTCGTCACCGGCAACTGCTGACCCGGTCCGCGACACGACAAGGACGCCGGTCCGGCCGAGGCTCAGTCGGCCGGACCGGCGCCCGCTCATTCTCCACGTGTTCACCACCACTCCGGAACCGCTTTCACAGGAGACCTGGATGACAACCGTCACTCTCCCCACCGTCCCGCCCCCACCGGAGTCGCACACCGGCACCCGTCGCCTGCCGCTGCCCGGCGACTACCCGGTGGCGCCCGGCCGCTCGCTCGTCGAACTCACCTGCTGGTACGGCCCGTTGCCCACGTTGCGCCGCCGCATAGCCCTCACCGGGGCGTCCCTCACGGTTCCCGACTCCTCCGAACACCCCTTGTTCCGCTTCGAGTTCGACGACCCGCGGCTCTCGGCCCGGCTCACCTCCGAGCGCGTGGAGCCGCTCGCCGGCGGCCGCCGGCTGCAGCTCACCGGCGACCTCGACATCGACGGGACCGCCTTCCCCGTACTGCTGCGGCTGCGCGTCGTCGAGCACGCGGAGGACCGGCTGCTCGTGGTGGGTACGGCCCGGCTGCCGTACCGGCCGCTGCGGCGGGCCACGGGTTTCCGGGCCGGCCGTCCCGCCACGCGGCTGCGGCTGCTGGTCGCCGCGGAGTTCGCGTGAGGGCGGCGGGGCGGGCATTGCCGGGTGCCGCCGTACTCGCCCTTCTCGGTCTGCTGGTGCTGCCCGCCGGACCGGCGTCGGCCGCGTCGTACCACGTGGTGATGAAGGGGTACGCCTTCTCGCCCGCGGCGCTGACGATCACGGCGGGCACGACGGTGACCTGGACCAACGAGGACACCGCACCGCACGACGTGAAGACCACGTCGGGTCCGGTCGCGATCCACTCCCCCATGCTGAGCAAGGGCGGGAGCTGGAGCTTCACGTTCGGCACGGCGGGCTCGTACGGCTATGTCTGCACCGTCCACCCGGGCATGACGGCCCAGTTGGTGGTGAAGGCGGCGGCACCGGCGACATCGGCGGCGCCCACGGCGCACGAGCACGGCGGCTCGTCGTCGGGTTCGTCCGGGTCGGCCGGATCGGCCGGGTCCGGGCAGCACCGCGCGACCGTGCCGGGCCGGACCGCCGCGGCGAGGACACCCGCGCACTCGCCGTCCCCGTCCCACGCGATGTCGATGCCGACGGCGGCGGCCGCACCGGCACCCGCGACGACCGCGCCGCAGGCCGCACAGGTCCAGCAGGCCGCGTCGACGTCCCGTCCGCTGGATCCGCTGCTGGTGCTGGCCGGGCTGGTGGCCGGAGTCGCCGTCGTGTGTCTGCTGCTGGTGGGGTCGCGGGCCGCGCAGGCGGACGGCGGGAGCGAGGCGAAGAGCTAGGACGGCTCTCCGGCCTGCCGGGCACGGTACGTCCGCATCTTCGCGCGCGCCCCGCACACCGCCATCGAGCACCAGCGGCCCCGGCCCGCCGGGCTGCGGTCGTAGTACGCCCAGTGACAGGTCGGGGCCTCGCAGGCCTTGAGGCGGGGCCAGGTGCCCGCGACGAGGGACTGGGCGATCGCCGCCGCGACACGGGAGAGCAGGGGTTCCGCGTCGGCGGGGGTCAGGCGCGCGGAGCCGTCGTGGGCGTCGAGCGCGATCAACAGCGGGGCGCGCGCGAGGAGTTCGCCGAGCGGGGTGACGTCCTGGTGCGCGGGGTGGCCCGCGTGGGCGAGCAGGGTGGCACGCAGGGACTCGCGGAGTTCGCGGGCCTGCGGGACCTGGTGTGCCGTGAGTCCGAAGGGGGCCCGGCCGTCCTCCGTGTCCAGCGCGTCGGCTCCCGCCTCGATGTCCAGCGTGTTCACCAGGGCCTCGATCAGGGCCAGGTCGCCGGGCGCGGGAACTCTCTCACTCATGCTTGCGACGTTACCGCCTATGCGGGAGCATGAGGTAACCGTTACCGCCTGACGCCACATATGGGTAACCCGAAGGAGTCCGTCATGGCCATCGCCGAGCTGGGTGCCGTCGTCCTGGACTGTCCCGACCCGCGCGCGCTCGCCGCGTTCTACTCCGGGATCCTGGGCGGCACCGTCGAGGACGAGGACGGGGGAGAGTGGGTGGATCTGAAGGTGCCCGGCGGGCAGACGCTGGCGTTCCAGCGGGCACCCGGGCACGTACCGCCGAAGTGGCCCGCGCCCGGCGACTCGCAGCAGTTCCATCTCGACCTGACCGTCGAGGACCTGGACGCCGCCGAGAAGGGCGTCCAGGAGCTGGGCGCGACCCCGCTGGACACCGAGGACCGCGCGCGCAGCTTCCGGGTGTACGCCGACCCGGCGGGGCACCCGTTCTGCCTCTGCGCCTGCTGACCCAGGAGATCGTCGTGACTGCCGTTCGCTTCCGTTCCACCGTGATCGACTGCCCGGACCCGCTCGCGCTCGCCGGCTTCTACGCCGGCGTCCTGGGCGGCACGCCCCGCGCCGCCAGCGACGAGTGGGTCGTCCTCGACATTCCGGACGGCCCCCGTATCGCCTTCCAGCGGGTGACGGACTACACCCCTCCCGAGTGGCCGCGCGCGGACCGGCCGCAGCAGTTCCACCTCGACTTCGACGCCGGGTCGACGTGGGAGTCGGTCGACGCGGCGGAGACCGCCGTACTGGCGCTCGGCGCGCGGCTGTTGCAGAAGGTGGACGAGGAGGACTTCCGGGTGTACGCGGATCCGGCAGGGCACCCCTTCTGCCTCTGCCGGATCGACCACTAGCCGGAGCGCTACCCGTCCAGCTCGGCGATCTTCGCCGTCGACGGCTCGCGGCGCTGCTGGGCGGCGCGGGCCGTGAAGTCGGCGCTGCGCAGGGCGCGTTGGACGTTGCCCCAGCTGAGCAGGGCGAGGTCGGGCTCGGACCAGCCGCGGTGGAGGAGCTCGGCGAAGAGGTTCGGGTAGCAGGAGGCGTCGGCGAGGTCCTGCGGGTGGGCGGTGCCGGCGTCGTAGGTGCCGGACAGGGCGACGGACTCCGGGCCCGCGATCCGGCGCACGTGGTCGAGGTGGTCGGCGACGTCCCGGACGGACGGGCCGGTCTGCTCGGCGGTGAGCGGCACCATGCACAGGCCCTTGGCGGCGCCGACCGCGGCGAGGAGCCCGTCGGAGAGGTTCGCCGGGTGCGGGCGCAGGGTGCGGGCGGCGGAGCGGGTGAACAGTACCGGTGCCTTCGAGGCCGCGAGCGCGCGGCGGATCGTCTCCTCGGAGGCGCCGGAGAGATCGGCGAGCACCCCGAGCCGGTTCATCTCGCGGACGACCTCCTCGCCGAACCGGGTCAGCCCCGCCTCGCTCGCCCAGGACACCCCGGACAGCGTGAGGACCCGCAGCCCCAGCGCGTGCAGCGAGCGCAGGATGCCCAGCGAGTCACCGAGCGCGGGCGCTCCGGCGGGGCCGAGCAGCACGGCGATACGGCCGCAGTTGCGCACGTCCGTGGTCTGCCCGGCGGTGTACGCCAGCCGCAGCCCCTCCGGGTGGGCGCGGACCACGGTGTTCACCAGGTCGAGCTGCTCCAGGGTCGCGCCCACCGCCCGGTCCCCGGCCAGTCCCTCCGGCAGGTGCAGCGACCAGAACAGCGCGCCGACATGCCCCTCCCGCAGCCGTGGCACATCGGTGTCCACGGAACTCTCCCCCAGCTCCAGGTCGAACCACGGCAGATGCCGCAGTGCCCACGGCAGCCCGCTGTAGCCGTCGGCGACCGGGTGCGCGGCGAGGATGGCGTGCGCCCGCTCCAGCGGGGCCGCGGCCGGGTCGGAGACGGGGTCGTACGGTTCCGCGCTGTCCGGTGGGAAGGGCCCGGCGGGAAAGGGCTCATGGACCAAGTCGTCGAGCTCGCCGACCTCGGTCGTCGCGTGCAGTTGGTCCTGGAGGTCGGCCATGGCGGGCTCCGTACGTCGTTACGGCAGTACGGTCACCGTCGCACGCTGACGTGGGGGCTTCCTGGTGGGCGGGGCGTTCGGGGTACGGCGCGGGAACAGGCGCTCCCGCGCCGCGCAGCTCACCCGTCGTTCAGCCGTCCAGCGACTCGATCGTCGCGTTGGACGGCCCCCGCGTCGCCCGGATGTCCCGGGCCACGTCCTCCGCCGCGCCCAGCACCCGTACCGCGTTCTGCCAGGTCAGCTTGGCCAGGTCGGCCTTGGACCAGCCGCGGTCGAGGAGTTCCGCGATGAGGTTCGGGTAGCCGGAGACGTCGTTCAGGCCGTCCGGGGTGAAGGCCGTGCCGTCGTAGTCGCCGCCGATGCCGAGGTGGTCGACGCCCGCGACCTCGCGCATGTGGTCGAGGTGGTCGGCGACCGTGGAGACGGTGGCGACCGGGCGCGGGTGGTGCTCCTCGAAGGCGCGGTGCACCTTCATCGCCTCTTCGGTGGTCTCCAGGTGGTGCAGCCCGTGCGCCCGCATGTTGTCGTCGGCCGCGGCCGTCCAGTCCACGGCGGCCTGGAGCACGAACTTCGGCACGAACGTCACCATCGCCATGCCACCGTTGGCGGGGAGGCGTTCGAGCACGTCGTCGGGCACATTGCGCGGGTGATCGCAGACCGCCCGCGCCGACGAGTGGGAGAAGATCACCGGAGCCGTCGACGTGTCCAGCGCGTCGCGCATCGTGGTGGCCGCCACGTGCGAGAGGTCGACGAGCATGCCCTCGCGGTTCATCTCCCGCACGACCGCCCGGCCGAACGCCGACAGTCCGCCGACCCCCGGTTCGTCCGTCGCCGAGTCCGCCCACGCCACGTTGTCGTTGTGGGTGAGCGTCATGTAGCGCACCCCGAGGGCGTACAACCCCCTGAGCGTGCCGAGGGAGTTGGCGATCGAGTGCCCGCCCTCCGCCCCCATCAACGAGGCGATACGACCCTCCGCACGCGCCGACTCCATGTCCGCGGCGGTCAGCGCGGGCGCCAGCTCCTGCGGATAGCGGGCCAGCAACTGCCGTACGCAGTCGATCTGTTCGAGCGTCGTCGGCACCGGGTCGGGCAGGTCCGAGCGGACGTACACCGACCAGTACTGCGCCCCGACACCGCCCTCGCGCAGGCGCGGGAGGTCGGTGTGCAGATGCGCGTTCTGGTGTACGGCGATGTCGCGGGCGTCGAGGTCGTAGCCGACCTGCTTGCGCAGCGCCCAGGGCAGGTCGTTGTGCCCGTCGACGACCGGGAACTCGCGGAGCAGCTCCCGGGCCTGGTCCAGCGACGTCATGCCCGTCACTTCCCGAAGCCGAAGCCGCTGCCGCCGGCGCCGCTCTCGACCTTGGCGCGCAGCCGCTTGCCCTTCTCGGTGGCCTGGTCGTTCAGCTCCTGCTGGAACTCCCGCATCCGGACGAGGAGTTCCTCGTCGTGGGTGGCGAGGATGCGGGCGGCGAGCAGGCCCGCGTTGCGCGCGCCGGCGACCGAGACGGTGGCGACGGGGACACCGGCCGGCATCTGCACGATCGACAGCAGCGAGTCCATGCCGTCCAGGTACTTCAGCGGTACGGGGACGCCGATCACCGGCAGCGGGGTCACCGAGGCGAGCATGCCCGGGAGGTGGGCGGCGCCGCCCGCGCCCGCGATGATCACCTTGAGGCCGCGGCCGTCGGCCTGCTCGCCGTACGTGATCATCTCGCGCGGCATGCGGTGCGCGGAGACGACGTCGACCTCGTAGCCGATCTCGAACTCGTCGAGCGCCTTCGCGGCGGCCTCCATGACGGGCCAGTCGGAGTCCGACCCCATGACGATTCCAACGACGGCGGGTCCTGCGACGGAGCTCATTCGGTGATCGTGCCTCTCAGATAGCCGGCTGCGTGGCGGGCGCGGTCCAGGACGTCGGCCAGGTCGGTGCCGTAGGTGTTGACGTGGCCCACCTTGCGGCCGGGCTTCACGTCCTTGCCGTACATGTGGATCTTCAGCTGGGGGTCGCGGGCCATGCAGTGCAGGTACGCGGAGTACATGTCCGGGTAGTCGCCGCCCAGGACGTTGCACATCACGGTCCAGGGGGCGCGGGCGCGCGGGTCGCCGAGCGGGAGGTCGAGGACCGCGCGGACGTGGTTGGCGAACTGGCTGGTGACCGCGCCGTCCTGGGTCCAGTGGCCGGAGTTGTGCGGGCGCATCGCGAGTTCGTTGACGAGGATGCGGCCGTCGCCGGTCTGGAACAGCTCGACGGCGAGATGGCCGACGACACCGAGTTCCTTGGCGATGCGCAGCGCCATCTCCTCGGCCTGGAGGGCGAGGGACTCGTCGAGGTCGGGGGCGGGGGCGATGACCGTGTCGCAGACGCCGTTCACCTGCTGGGACTCGACGACCGGGTAGGCGACGGCCTGCCCGTGCGGGGAGCGGACGACGTTCGCCGCCAGCTCCCGTACGAAGTCGACCTTCTCCTCCGCGAGGACCGGGACACCGGCGCGGAAGGGGTCAGCGGCCTCCTCCGGGCTGTCCACGACCCACACGCCCTTGCCGTCGTAGCCGCCGCGCACGGTCTTGAGGACGACCGGGAAGCCGTCCCCCTCCGCCGCGAAGGCGACGACATCCGCCGGATCGGCGACGATGCGGTGCCTCGGGCACGGCACACCGATCTCGACGAGCTTGGCCCGCATCACGCCCTTGTCCTGGGCGTGCACGAGCGCGTCCGGGCCCGGGCGCACGGGGATGCCGTCCGCCTCCAGGGCGCGCAGATGCTCGGTGGGTACGTGTTCGTGATCGAAGGTGATCACATCGCAGCCCCGCGCGAACTCACGCAGCGTGTCGAGGTCGCGATAGTCGCCGATGACGACATCGCCGACGACCTGCGCCGCGGAATCCTGAGGGGTGTCACTGAGGAGCTTGAATCTGATGCCGAGCGGGATGCCCGCCTCGTGTGTCATACGAGCGAGCTGCCCCCCGCCGACCATGCCGACTACCGGGAACGTCACTCCCCCAGGGTATCGGTCACGCCGCGGCGGCCCGATTTCCGTACCTCTTACCGTTCTTTTCCGGGTCTCTTCCCGACCTGTGAGCGGCTTCACGGGCGGCGGGGGAATGCGATGGTTAGCATGGCTGGGTCGACGAATCCGAGATGACAGGGGCCTGCACAACCATGGAACGTGGTTCCGAAGGGCCTTTCAAACGGCTCGCGCGCGAGGTCGCCAAGTTCGGCGCGGTGGGCGTGGTGGGCACCGTGGTGAACTTCGCGGTCTCCAACCTGCTGTGGCATCTGACCAGCCTGCAGGCCGTGCGCGCCAATGTGATCGCGACGATCGTCGCCATCGGGTGCAACTACGTCGGCTTCCGCTACTTCACCTACCGTGACCGCGACAAGAGCGCCCGTACCAAGGAACTCACCCTGTTCCTGGCGTTCAGCCTGGTCGGCCTGGTGATCGAGAACGGCGTCCTGTTCGCGGCGATCTACGGCTTCGGCTGGGACAGCTCGCTCCAGCGCAACGTCTTCAAGGTGCTCGGCATCGGCATCGCGACGCTGTTCCGCTTCTGGTCGTACCGCACCTGGGTGTTCAAGGCGCTGCCGGCCGAGGAAGCGGTCCTGGACGCCGAGGCTTTTCCTAAGCCGTCGGAGCCGCAGCCACTGCCCCGCCCCAAGCAGCGCGTGAGCTGAACCGGACCTCGCTCCTCAGCGGACCGTGGGCTCTTCCTCGTCCGCCGGCAGCCGCTTCGTCGGCGGTGTGCGCGACAGGAACAGCCCGAACACCGGCGGCTGCGCCTGCAGCATCTCCAGCCGGCCGCCGTCCGCCTCCGCGAGGTCACGGGCGACCGCCAGGCCGATCCCCGTGGAGTTGCGGCCGCTGATCGTCCGCTCGAAGATCCGCGCACCGAGATCGGTCGGAACCCCCGGACCCTCGTCCGTGACCTCCACGACGGCCTGGTTGCCGGTGACACGGGTGCGCAGGGCGACCGTGCCGCCGCCGTGCATCAGCGAGTTCTCGATCAGCGCGGCGAGTACCTGGGCTACGGCCCCCGGTGTGCCGACGGCCTGCAGATGCCGCTTGCCCGAGCTGACGATCGCGCGGCCGGAGCTGCGGTAGGCGGGCCGCCACTCGGCCAGCTGCTGCTGGATGACCTCGTCGAGATCGAAGGAGACGGCGGAGCCCGTACGGGGGTCACGCGCGTTGGTCAGCAGCCGCTCCACGACATCGGTGAGCCGCTCGACCTGCGTGAGCGCGATCGTCGCCTCCTCCTTCACCGTGTCCGGGTCGTCCGTGAGGGTGATCTCCTCGAGGCGCATGGACAGCGCGGTCAGCGGCGTACGCAACTGGTGCGAGGCGTCCGCGGCGAGCCTGCGCTCGGCGGTGAGCATGCGGGCGATGCGCTCGGCGGAGGAGTCGAGGACATCGGCGACCCGGTCCAGCTCCGGGACGCTGTACCGCTTGTGCCGGGGCCGCGGGTCACCCGACCCCAGCCGCTCGGCGGTCTCCGCGAGGTCGGTGAGCGGCGAGGCGAGCCGGTTGGCCTGCCGCACCGCGAGCAGTACGGCGGCCACCACGGCGAGCAGCGCCACGGCGCCGATGATCAGCAGCGTCCGCCCGACCTCACGGGTCACGGTCGAGCGCGGCTCCATCACGGTGACCGTCTCGCCCTCCTCGCCCTTGGCGGTGGAGCGGATGACGTCACCCGCCGGCTTGGTGCCGACCTCGATCACCGGGTCGCCGGGGATGCGGATCACGGCGTAACGGTCCTCCGTGACCTGGGTGCGCAGCACCTCCGAGTCGACGATCTCCGCGCCGAGGATCCGGCTGTCCACGATGCTGGCCAGCCGGAGCGCCTCGGAATCCACGCGTTCCTGGGCGCTGTTGCTGATCGTGCGCGTCTCGACGATGACAAGGGACACACCGAACACGGCGATGACCACGAGCACCACGGCGAGCGTGGACTGAATAAGACGACGACGCACGGCACTCTCCGGGAAACGGCGACTTCAGCGCCCCGTCAGGGGCGCGGGGAACTGCGCGACCAGCCCAAGACGACGGCCAGTCGCACACATCACACCAGCCACCCACGGCGCAACGCGCGTAGCCGACCTAGCTCTTTTCGAACCGGAACCCGACACCACGCACGGTGGCGATGTACCGAGGATTCGCCGCATCGTCACCGAGCTTCTTCCGCAGCCAGGAGATGTGCATGTCGAGGGTCTTGGTGGACGACCACCACGTGGTGTCCCAGACCTCGCGCATCAACTGGTCACGAGTCACCACCCGCCCCGCGTCCCGCACGAGAACGCGCAGCAGGTCGAACTCCTTGGCGGTGAGCTGGAGTTCCTCGTCACCCATCCACGCGCGGTGCGACTCGACGTCGATCCGCACGCCGTGCGTGGCCGGCGGCTGCGCCGGCTCCGCGGCGCCGCGCCGCAGCAGGGCCCGGACACGGGCGAGCAGTTCGGCGAGCCGGAAGGGTTTGGTGACGTAGTCGTCGGCGCCCGCGTCGAGGCCCACGACGGTGTCCACCTCGTCGGCGCGCGCGGTCAGGATGAGGATCGGGACGGTGTGGCCCTCGGCGCGCAGTCGGCGGGCCACTTCAAGGCCGTCCATGCCGGGCAGGCCCAGGTCCAGGACACACAGGTCGATGCCGCCCTGGATGCCGGCATCGAGCGCTGTCGGTCCGTCCTCGCGCACCTCGACCTCGTAACCTTCCCGTCGCAAAGCGCGGGCCAGCGGCTCCGAGATGGACGCGTCGTCCTCGGCGAGCAGTACACGGGTCATGAGGTGATGGTAGTCCGCCTCGGACAGCGGTCGGGGTGTGATCGCCACGAGTGATTCTTACCTTGGGGCAAGTCGGGTGTGCTCCGGTGAAGGATGTGGTCGGAACCTGTGCCTGTGGGATGCCATCCTGATATCCACCTTCGAATCGGCGCCCACGGTTCCACTTCTTCCTGTGATCCGTGTCTCAAGTCCTTCCATATCCGGCACTGTCCTGCCGTATGGTGACCTGACCGCTTGTAGTGACACCGGGGACCTTTGGCGAGCATTTACTGCTGAAGGTCTTTTTTGTGTGCGGCCCCCGGCCAACAAGGCCCGACCAGCAAGGATCGACCATGGCGTCCAGCCTGACGAAGGACTCGGTGACTCCGGGCACCCCCGGTTCCGAGAAGACCTTCTTCGGCCACCCCCGCGGACTGGCCACACTCTTCATGACCGAGATGTGGGAGCGCTTCTCCTACTACGGCATGAGGGCCCTGCTTCCCCTGTACCTGGTCGCCCCCGGCGGCCTCCACCTGAGCGCGGCCACCGCTACCGCGATCTACTCGGTGTACCTGTCCCTCGTGTACCTGCTCGCCCTGCCCGGCGGCTGGTTCGCGGACCGGGTCCTCGGCCCCCGCAAGACCGTCGCGGTCGCCGGCGTGATCATCATGCTCGGCCACCTCACGCTCGCCCTCCCCACCTCGGGCACGTTCTTCGCAGGTCTCGGCCTGGTCGCGATCGGCTCGGGTCTCCTCAAGGCCAACATCTCCACGATGGTCGGCCACCTCTACGAGGGCCCCGACGACCCGCGCCGCGACGGCGGCTTCACCCTCTTCTACATCGGCATCAACCTCGGCGCGTTCGCCGCACCGCTGGTCATCGGCACCGTCGGTGAGAACGTCAACTGGCACCTCGGCTTCGCGCTCGCCGCGGTCGGCATGGCGCTGGGCCTCGCGCAGTACCTGCTCGGCACCCGCCACCTCAGCTCCCGCTCGGACGTCGTCCCCACGCCGCTGTCCGCCGAGGAGAAGGCGGCCACGCTCCGCAAGTCGGGCCTCTGGGCGGCCGTCGCGATCGTCTTCTACGCGGTCGTCGGCTTCTCCGGCCACTACACGCTGAACTGGCTGCTCGTCCCGATCACCGTCGCCGGTCTGCTCATCCCGGTCCTGGTCATCGCCCGCATCAAGCGCGACAAGACCCTCGACCGCGCCGACCAGTCGAAGATGTCCGCGTACATCTGGTTCTTCGTCGCCGCGGCCGTGTTCTGGATGATCTACGACCAGGGCGGCTCGACGGTGTCCCTGTTCGCCGACTCCTCCGCCAAGAACACCGTCTTCGGCTGGGACTTCCCGGTCTCCTGGTACCAGTCGGTCAACCCCGTCCTCATCATGGCCCTCGCCCCGGTCTTCGCCTGGGCCTGGCTGGCCCTGGCCCGCCGCGGCAAGGAGCCGAGCACGGCCACGAAGTTCGCGATGGGCCTCATCCTCATCGGCGCGTCCTTCTTCCTCTTCCTGGCCCCGCTCGCGATCGCCGACGGCGGCCACAAGGCGGCGGCGATGTGGCTCGTGGCGATCTACTTCGTCCAGACGGTCGGCGAACTGACCCTCTCCCCCGTCGGCCTCTCCGTCACCACGAAGATGGCTCCCGCCAAGTACGCCTCCCAGATGATGGGCGTCTGGTTCCTCGCGGTCACCGCGGGCGACGCGACGACGGGTCTGCTGTCGATCGCCGGAGTGGACCTGAACAAGACCGGCATCGTCGCGTTGCAGGCCGTTCTCGCGGTGCTCGCCGGTGCGGCGGTGTGGATGTACCGGAAGAAGGTGCGGGAGCTCATGGGGGATGTGCACTGACGCCGGAGTTCTGACGGTGCTGGTTGGCCACTCGCTTCTTGCCAGTGGCCAACCCGCACTTGTCTACCGCAGCCGCCTCCGCCCCGGCAGGAACGTAAACACCGCCACACCCAACAGGATCGCCGTACCGGACACCAGCCCGAGCGCCTTGAGACCGCCGTGGCTGTCGGAGCCGGTCTCCGCGAGCCCGCCCGAGGACGACGTCGACGTACCACCAGAAGACGTCGTGCTGCCGGACGCGCCGCTCGCCTGCTCCGTGGTGTCCAGGGTCAGCGACACCTCGGACTTGGTCGGCGTGCAGGTCGTCGTCGTGCCGAGGGCCTTGACCGTCAGAACCCCGGGAGCCAGCGTCGACGTACCGCTCGCGCCGGGCTTGTACGTGCCGGTCAGGTCGGGGATCTCGATCGGGTCGCCGGACTTGATGGCGGAGGAGTTCGTCGGTCCCTCCACATGCACGGTGCCCTTGTCCGCGCCGCCGAGGACCACCTCCATCGAGGGGCTGACGGAGTTCGCCGGGATGTCGGCGGGGCTGTCCATCACGGAGCCGTTGAACTGCACGGTGAGGTCGTAACTCCCGCCGTCCTTCTTGGCGTTGATCTGCACGGGCGAGGTCGCGCTCTTGTCACCGATGGGCGTCTTGCACGCGTACGGGACGGAGACCTCTTTGCCGGTGAAGTCGGTCTGGCCGGTGCCGTCGCTCGCGCTGGCGGATGCAGAGTCGCTGGGGCTGCTCGACGCGGACTCGGAGGCCGATCCGGAGGCGGATTCGGACGCGGACTCCGATGCGGATGTCGAGTCCGTCGGGGTCGGTGTCGTGCTCGGCGAACTGCCGTCCCCCGCCGTGACGTCGATCGTCGCCGACGTCGGAACCGTCACCGTCGGCGCGCACTTGGTGTCCGTCCCGAACGCGTTGACCGTGTACGCGCCCGGCGTCAGCGTCACCTCGCCGGCCGTGGTGAGTTTCAGGGTGCCCTTCATGTCGGACAGCGTCATCGCGCCGCCCTTGGGAATCGCCGGGTTCTCGCGCGGACCCAGCATCGCGATGTCGGCGGTCTGCGCGCCTCCCGCCTTCAAAGTCCCCGACGGCTGAACGGAGTTGGCGGGCAGGTCGATGATGTCGGGGTTCTTGGACGCGGCCTGCGTGAACTTCCACACGACGTCGACCGTGTCGCCGACGTGTGCCGTGGCGGGCGCGGTGATCTCGACCTTGGTGGTGCCGTCGACGGGGTCGATGCCCGCGGGCGGCACGCAGTGGGTGGCGTAGGACACCTCGGCGGCCTGCGCGGACCCGGCGCTCATGCCGAGCAGGACGCCCGCGCCGCCGAGAACCATCGCGGCGGCCGCCGCACCCGCCCTCATTCCGCCGGCCGGTATGACTCTCCTTCGCTTTCTCACTGAAGTCCCTTCCTGGTGGGAGTCGTTGGACTCGTCGGACTGTCGTCGTGCGGTGCGGAGAGCCGGCCGGCCGTGCCCGGATCGGAGTCCGGGGTGAACCACGGCAGGGTCGAGGTCACGGGGGTCGTGGTCGGTGCGGGCGTGCCGGACTTCGGCAGGCGCAGGGCGAGTTGTTCGGGCAACCGCGGTCGCAGGCGCAGGCCCCGGTGCCGGGCCGGTCCCTTGCTGCGGCCCGCCTTGCGCGGCCGTAGCCGGTCCACCACGGCCATGCCGACGCGGAACACCGCCGCCGGTACGACCACGCAGAGCAGGATCCAGAACAGGGTCACGCCCCAGGGGCGGCCCACGCCCCACGGCTCCTCGGCGAGCACCCGGCCGCCGTACTTGAGGGAGACGCTGTAGTCGCCGTGCGCCCCGGCCGACAGTTCGACCGGGAGCTTGATCTCCGCCTTGCCGCCGGGCGCGATCGTGCCGCTGAACTGCTGGTCGTCCCACTGCGGTGCGAACACCCCGTGGGAGGTGCCGACTTGGAACACGGGGTTCTTGACGGGGGACGAGCCTGCGTTGCCGACGGTGAAGACGAGCGTGCGGGACGCGGGTGCCCCGAACCAGGTCAACAGCCCGCTGGAACCGTCCAGTCGGGTGTCGGAGAGGACCGACAGCCGTCCGGTCGACGGCTCGGCGGGCAGTGGTTCGACCGCGTGGCCCGCCACCTGGAAGACGGCGTCCGCCGACGCGCTCGCCCCGGTCACCGTCGCCACATGCACCACGCACGGGCAGGGCACCGGCGGTTCGGACACCGGCAGTTTCTTGCTGAAGACGCCCTTGGCGTCGGTCGTGACGGCCCGGCCGTCCGCGTTGGCACAGGAGTTGGTGCCGCCGATCACCCCGCGCGCGGGCGTGGCCTGCCCGCAGATCAGCACCATCAGCAGGGCGTGCGTCCGCCAGCCGCTGCCGGAGACGGTGATCGAACCGCCGGTCCCCGCCTGCGACTTGGAGAGCGTCACCTTCGGTCCGTCGGCCGCCGCGACCGGTGTCGCCCCCGCCCACGACAGCAGAAGCAGCGCGACCGCCGCCACCAGCGCCGAGATCCGCACCTTGCCGCTCACATCACCGCTCCCGTCAACTCGGCTTCCGTGCGCGGAGGTTCGGCCGCGCGACCGTCGTCGTCCCTACGGCGCCGCCGGCGTCGTACGAGAAACAGCGCGCCCCCGGCCGTCAGCGCACCCGCGGTTGCCGCCACCGCGCCCCAGGGCACGAAGCGTGCCGATGTCTCCGCCGTGTCGTGGGCGCCGCCCGGTGCCGTGACGGTGAGGCGGAGGTCGACCGCGTCGAGGGCGGGGCGGTGCCAGGGTTCGGTGAGTTTCAGGCGGCGGCCGGGCGGGAGCTGGACGGGGAGGGTGCGCGGGGCGCGGTCGAGGCGGGCACCGAGGAGGCCGGTGGCGTGGACGGCGAGGCTCGGGGTGAGGGGTGTGGTGCCGCGGTTGACCAGGTCGTAGGTGATGCGGTCGCCGTGTACGGCGAGGTGTTCGACGGTCAGTGCGGACAACTCGGGGCCGTTGACGCGGAGTTGGAGTCGTACCGTCGCCTCCCGGCCGTCCGTGTCGCGGGCCGCGATCGTGCCGGTGCGGTCGCCGGGTGCGGCGGTGGCGGGGACGTTCACCGTGAACGGGATGTCGGCCCGGGTACGGGCGGGGACCCGAACCGCCGTCGCGGCGAAGGTGATCGGCACGCCCGTGCCGCGCAGTCGTACGGTGACCGGCCGGGTGGTGGGGTTGGTCACGGACACCGTGTCCTGGAGGGTCGTACCGGGCTCGCCCTCGGCGTAGCAGGCCGGGCGTCCGCCGCCCGCGGGCGCGAGGGACCAGCCGTCGGCGGCCGTCGCGGTGGGCGCGGCCGTCAGCACGGCGAGGAGGGACAGGCACAGGACGCGGGCGGTCGACAGCATGGGCGGCTCCACGGCGGACGTGCGGGGGCTGTCAACGGCGGGCGCGGGCCGTCTGGTTGCGCCGGGTCAGCCACAGGGTGCCCGCCGCGCCCGCGAGCAGCACCGTGCCGCCGAGCGTGCCGAGGGCGATGACCGAGTCGTCGGGGCCGGTCTTGGGGAGCGTGCCGCCGGAGTCCGTACCGGTGTCACTCCCGGTCGAGCCGCTGGATCCCGATGACCCGCCCGCCGCCGTGACGTCCAGCGTGAGGGACGGTCCTGGGCTGTTGGTGGGGGTGCACGTGGTCGTCGTGCCGAGGGCCTTGATGGTGAGAACGGCCGCGGTGAATGTGACCTTGCCGCTGGCCTTCGGGGTGTACGTGCCGGTCAAGTCGTTGATTTTGATGGGGGTGTTGGCGGGGATCGCGGCGGCGTTGGCGGGGCCCGACACGGAGACGGTGCCGCTGTCGGCGCCGCCCACCTTGATGGTGGCGCTCGGGCTCATCGCGCCCTTGCCGAGTTCGACAGGGCTGGAGGAGACGCCCTTCTGCCAGGACATGGTGAGCTTGTAGCCGCTGCCGCTCTTGACGCCCTTGATGTCGATGGGCGAGACGGCGGTCTTGACGCCGATCGGTGTCTGGCACTTGTAGTTGACGTCGACCACGTCGGCCCGGGCTGCGGGGGCGGCCATGAATACCGCCGAGCCGGCCAGGGCCGCGACGGACGCGAGCGCTGCGGTTCGTTTCTGGTACGACACGGTCCCCTCATTCCTGACGGCACATCAGATCGGCCGTCAAGGTACGCCCGGGGTCGTGAGGAGGGAAGGCAAAGCGCACGCCGGAGTTGTGACGATCCGGCGTGCGTCAGTTGTCGGGGAAACGATTTTCTTGTAGAGCTCCCGTGGGCGCCGAGCCGGCGCTAGGCCGGTGCTCCCAGCTCCGCCCACACGGTCTTTCCGGTGACGCCCGGGGTCCGTACGACCCCCCAGTCCAGGCACAGCCGCTGCACGATGAACATGCCGTGGCCACCGGGGCGGCCGGCGCGGTGCGGGGTTCTGGGGGCGGGCTGGCCGGTGCCGCGGTCGGCGACCTCGACCCGGATCACCTTGTTCTCGCAGGTGATCCACATCTCGTCCGGCCCTTCGGCGTGCAGACAGGCGTTGGTGACCAGCTCGGAGACGACGAGAAGCACGTCCTCGGCGGCGGCGCGGCGGTCGGCACCCTCGGCGGGCAGCCAGCCCCAGGCGTAGAGGGCCTGGCGGGCGAAGTCGCGGGCGAGGGGGACGACCCCGCTCTCACCCGCGAAACTGAGTCTGCGGGTGTGCCGGCCGACGGCCGGTTCGGCGTCGTCCCCGGTGGACGGCACGGAAGCGCCCCCCGCGGGCGCCCCCGTAGCGCCACCGGGCTCCGGGCGGTCGCCCGGCGGGTAGGGCCGGGTGGTGCTCATCAGCGCTTCACCTCACCGATTCACCGGTTCACGAGTCAAGAGTCGGTACGTGTTCAACAGTCAGTAGTACGTGGGCCATGGGCGTTTTCGTCGCTCCCGTCGCCGACAGGTTCAGATGTTCTCCTGCCCGGGCGAACCGGCAAAACACCCCTTATTCGTCGGCGAGAGCAGCCTCAAGGGTGTCGTGGACGGTGAAGACCGCATCCGCCCCTGTGATCTCGAATACGCGCGCCACCGCGGGCTTCATCCCCGCGAGGTGCACTCCGCCGTCCGCGGCTTCCGCCTTCAGGCGCGCGCCGAGCAGTACGTTCAGGCCCGTGGAGTCGCAGAACTCCAGCCGTGAGCAGTCCACGACGAGCCGTGCGTACCCATGGGCGAGCAGGTCGTCCAGCGGCTCGCGCAACAGATCGGCGGTGTGGTGATCCAACTCACCCGCCGGTGTCACGACGGCGCTGAGGCCCTGTTTCCGCACCTCGACCAGAAGCCGGCCAGACTGTGCGCTGCCGACCGTCCCGCGGTCCATGCCGTCTCTCTCTCCCGAGGTCGTGGCTGTTGACGTTCGCCCTGGAACACTACGCCTTCCTCACACTCTCCGACACCCGAACAACCGCCCATAAATGGACATATGGGTACGCAGCGCACTTGCGGCGGGCTCCGGAAAACGGGTAGGGCTAGTAGGGACAAGTTTTTGGACATGCGATTACGACCAATCGACCCGACCGACACGACCGGCTTTGGAGGCGCCGCACTCCGCAGTGCACGCACCGGCTCCGGCAGCCATATGCCGAGAACGATGGAGGACACCATGTCACCCCGGCTCGACGCATCGCCTACCCCGACAGCGACGTCGACACCCCCACCGGCACAACTGGATCCCAATCCCATCATCGAGGGGCTCCCCGAGATCCCCCCGTACGACGAGGTCGGAGCCGTAGACGCACGTGCTCTGTCCAAGACGCTCTTCGAGCGGCTGGAGTCCCTCGAAGAAGGGACGCACGCGTACTCGTACGTCCGCAACACGCTCGTCGAACTCAACCTCGCGCTGGTCAAGTTCGCCGCCTCCCGCTTCCGTTCGCGCAGCGAGCCGATGGAGGACATCATCCAGGTCGGCACGATCGGCCTGATCAAGGCGATCGACCGCTTCGAACTCAGCCGCGGCGTCGAGTTCCCCACCTTCGCGATGCCCACCATCGTCGGTGAGATCAAGCGCTTCTTCCGCGACACCTCGTGGTCCGTGCGCGTCCCGCGCCGGCTGCAGGAACTCCGGCTCGACCTGGCCAAGGCCGGCGACGAACTGGCCCAGCAACTCGACCGCGCCCCCACCGTGGCCGAGTTGGCGGAGCGTCTGAAGCTCTCCCGCGACGAGGTCGTGGAGGGCATGGCGGCGTCAAATGCCTACACGGCCAGCTCACTCGACGCCCAGCCCGAGGAGGACGACTCCGAGGGCGCGCTCGCGGATCGTATCGGATACGAGGACCACGGGCTCGAAGGCATCGAGTACGTCGAGTCGTTGAAGCCGCTGATCGCCGAACTCCCGCAGCGGGACCGGCAGATCCTCTCCCTGCGCTTCGTCGCCAACATGACGCAGTCGGAGATCGGCGACGAACTGGGCATCTCGCAGATGCATGTGTCGCGGCTGCTGTCGCGGACGCTGGTGAAGCTGCGAAAGGGCCTGACGGTCGAGGAGTAGCCCTCGGCCCGTCCCCCTGCCCGCCACTGAGCGCGGCGCGCGTGTGCGTGCGCCGCGCTCAGGCGTTCCCCCGCCCCGGCCCTGCCGGGTTACCCACAGAAACCTCTTTCCCCACCGGTCCTCTTCCACCACTATGGTCACCCGACAAACTGGCTGGTACGTCAGGACCGGCGCGAGGAGGCGGGTGAATGGTTCGCTCCGAGGAGTACGGCGACGCATCGGCCGACGCTTCCGACGCGCGGCTCACGGAACTGCTGCGGGCCGGCCCGGCCACGGTCTATCCGGCGCTCCAGGAACTCCGCGCCCGGCACCAGCCCGCCGTGCTGTCCTACGCCCGCCTGTGCACCACGAGCGAGTCGGCGGCACGGCAGCTGGCGGCGCAGACGTTCACCCTCGCGGCCCGGGAGACGGCACGCGGGGTGGACCCGGGAGTCCCCTGGCGGCACCAACTCCTGTTGCTGACAGGGCGGGTGGCCACCTCGTGGTCCCTGGACGACCGCTCGGCCGGCCTGGATTCCGGCCTCCTCCTGCTCCTGAACACGGCGGCCCCGAAGCCCACCATGCTCCCGGCCTTCCAGTCCCTCCCCGCCCGTACCCAGGGCCTGGTCTGGTACGGCGTCGTCGAGCGGGAACCGGAGACCGTGACCGCCGCCTTCCTCGGCCTCACCCACGAGGACGTCGTCCACGGCACCGAACGGGCCCTGCGGGCCATGGCCCAGGCCTGCCTGAAGTCCCGTCTGGCCGCCTCCGACGACCCGCGCTGCGGTGACTTCCGGCGCCTGATCGAGGAGTCGGTACGCCCCGACCACCCCCGCGACAGCGCCGATCTGCACGCCCACATGGCGCACTGCGCCCACTGCACGGGCGCGTACGAGGAACTGACGGCGCTGCGGGACGCTCCGCGGGCGACGCTGGCGGAGGGGCTGCTGCCGTGGGCGGGGGCGTCGTACGCGCTGCGGGACCGCGCCGAGGCGAGGGGCAACACCCGCAACGCCCTTGGGACTCCCGCGACTTGGGCGCCCTCGACCTGGTCGCCCGCGCGCCGGCTGGTGCTGGCCTCGGCGGCGCTGGGCGTGGCGTTGGTGCCGCTGCTGTTCTTCCTGCTGCGGCCGGGCGACTCACCGCGTCCGGGCGCTGCGGCGGCCACGGTGGCGATCCCGTCGACCCCGTCGGAGGTGACGGTGACGGCGACGGTCCCGGTGACGCCGTCGACGTCACCCTCCAAGTCGCCTTCCCCGACGCGGAGTTCGAAGCCGACGCACTCGGCGAGCCCCACCCCCTCTCCCACCGCCCACGCGCCCGACGGCACCTACGCCCGGATCGTGAACGTCTCCACGAGCCGGTGCCTGGACGTCCGGGACGGCGACCTGACGGAGGGCACGGATGTGATCACGGCCCCCTGCACCTCGTCCAACACCCAGCTGTGGCGCGTGGATTCGGCCCGCGGAGTGGTGCAGTCGTCCGCCGACTCCGACCTGTGCCTGGACAGCCGGGGGTCCGTGGACAAGGGGGTCGGCATCTGGGAGTGCGCTTCGGTGGGCGGGAGTCACGGCGAGAACCTGAAGTTCACGGTGGACGACGACGGGGTGATCCGCCCGGCGATCGCGATCCTGACGGGGATGACGCCGGGGGACGGTGACGGGGTTTCACTGGAGCCGCTGACCGGGGGCACGGAGCAGCGGTGGCGGGCGGGGTGAAGCACGCATGTGCGTGTGAGCCGTACCGCAGCGGCCGGTATCGGTGAGACTGGGCAGTCCGAACTGTGGCTCCGGCAAAGGGAGTTGGGCATGGCGGCACAGAACATCGACGAGGTCGTGGACGGGCTCGCCGAGATCGTGCGGGAGGCGACCCGCACAGGAGACCGGATCGGATACTTCGCGGCCCTGTACCGACAGGTGACCGTCGAGATCCGCAAGGCCATCCACGAGGGACGGTTCGAGGACGGCCCCCGGATGGACCGTTTCGACACGCTCTTCGGCAACCGCTACTTCGAGGCCCACGACGCCTGGCTCCGCGACCGCGGCGGACCGCGCTGCTGGCGCGAGACGTTCGGGCTGCTGGACGACCGCGACACCGTCATCGTCCAGCACCTGATCCTCGGCGTGAACGCCCACATCAACCTGGACCTCGCCGTCGCCGCCGCACGGACCAGCCCCGGCGCGGACATCCACGCCCTCCAGCACGACTACCTGCTGATCAACGACATCCTCGCGCGGGTGGTCCTGGCGGTGCAGGACTCGGTCGACGCCCTGTCCCCGCTCCTGTCCCTCCTGGACAGGGTCGGCGGCCGCACCGACGAGCAGATCCTCGACTTCAGCATCGTCCAGTCCCGCGCGGAGGCCTGGCACAACACCGTCCTGCTCGCCGGCCAGACCGAAGCGGAACGCGCGACCACCATCGACCGCCTCGACATCCGCGCCGCCGTACTCGCCCGCCTGATAGCCCGCCCGGGCGCCCTGGTCCGCCCGGCCCTGGAACTGATCCGCCACACGGAGAGCGACGACGTGGCGGCGGTCATCACCCACCTGGACAACGCGATGCAGAAGGCGGGGTAAGGCACTGGGCCGTCCCTGGCGTCGAGCGCGTGAAAACGTGTATCGCCGCGGATGACGTGCGCCTGGCCTGTGGGCCATGCATCAGGGTCGGCGGCGCGACCGGCGTCCAGTTCATCGAGCGGAACCCGTCCGGCATCCCACTCCGGTCCCGGTCGTCACAGGGGCCGATGTCGTGATCGTCGGCTGTTTCTCCGGTAAGGGCCGGGAAGCAGCGCTGCTCTGCGAGAAGACCGCCGCCGAAGCGGCGGTCTTCGTGACCCCTCTGACGCCGCGTCAACGTCGCGCGCTGACCGGAATGCTCGGCTGTCCCGCCGTAAGTCTCGCTGAAGTCCTGGCAGTTGCCTGAAGGCCGCTCACTCCACCGTCACCGACTTCGCCAGGTTCCGTGGCTGGTCCACCTCGTTGCCGCGGGCCGTGGCCAGTTCGCAGGCGAAGACCTGCAACGGGACGGTGGCGACGAGGGGTTGGAGGAGGGTGGGGGTGGCGGGGATGCGGATCAGGTGGTCGGCGTACGGGACGACGGTCTCGTCGCCCTCCTCCGCGATGACGATGGTCATCGCGCCCCGCGCCCGGATCTCCTGGATGTTGGACACGATCTTGTCGTGGAGTACGGAACGGCCGCGCGGGGAGGGCACGACGACCACGACCGGCATACCCTCCTCGATCAGCGCGATCGGCCCGTGCTTCAACTCCCCCGCCGCGAAGCCCTCGGCGTGCATGTACGCCAACTCCTTGAGCTTCAGGGCGCCTTCGAGAGCGACGGGGTAGCCGACATGGCGGCCGAGGAACAGCACGGTGTTCTTGGAGGCCACCGAGCGCGCCAACTCCCGTACCGGCTCCATGGTTTCCAGCACGCGTTCGACCTCGCCGGAGATCTGCGAGAGGTCGCGGATGACGGCCTGGATCTCGTCGCCCCACTTGGTGCCCCGCACCTGGCCGAGATACAGGGCGACCAGGTAGCACGCCACCAGCTGTGTCAGGAACGCCTTCGTCGACGCCACGGCGACCTCAGGACCCGCGTGCGTGTACAGCACCGCGTCCGACTCACGGGGAATCGTCGAGCCGTTGGTGTTGCAGATGGCCAGGACTTTTGAGCCCTGCTCCCTCGCGTGCCGCAGCGCCATCAGCGTGTCCATCGTCTCGCCGGACTGCGAGATCGCGATGACCAGGGACCGCGCGCCCAGGATCGGGTCCCGGTAACGGAACTCGCTCGCCAGCTCCACCTCGCACGGGATACGCGTCCAGTGCTCGATGGCGTACTTGGCGATCAGCCCGGCGTGGAAGGCCGTACCGCAGGCGACGATGACGACCTTGTCGATCTCCCTCAACTCGTGGACGGGGATGCGGACTTCGTCCAGCGTGAGCAGGCCCGCCGCGTCGATCCGGCCGAGCAGCGTGTCCGCGACCGCCTTCGGCTGCTCGGCGATCTCCTTGAGCATGAAGTAGTCGTAGCCGCCCTTCTCGGCGGCGGAGGCGTCCCAGTCGACGTGGTAGGAGCGGACCTCGGCCGGAGCGCCGTCGAAACCGGTGACCGTCACGCCGTCGCGGCGCAGCTCCACCACCTGGTCCTGGCCGAGCTCGATCGCGGACCGCGTATGGGCGATGAACGCGGCGACGTCGGAGGCGAGAAAGGCCTCGCCCTCGCCGACGCCGACCACGAGCGGCGAGTTCCGCCGCGCGCCCACGACCACGTCCGGCTCGTCCGCGTGTACGGCGACCAGCGTGAACGCGCCCTCCAGCCGCCGGCACACCTGCCGCATCGCCTCCGCGAGGTCCGCGCACGCCGAGAACTCCTCGGCCAGCAGATGCGCGACCACCTCGGTGTCCGTGTCGGAGGCGAGATCGTGCCCGCGCTCGGTCAGCTCGGCCCGCAGACAGGCGAAGTTCTCGATGATGCCGTTGTGGACGACGGCGACGCGCCCCGCGTTGTCGAGATGAGGGTGGGCGTTGGCGTCCGTAGGACCGCCATGCGTGGCCCAGCGCGTGTGCCCGATGCCGGTCGACCCCGCCGGCAGCGGCCGATCGACCAGTTCCTTCTCCAGATTGACGAGCTTCCCGGCCTTCTTGGCCGCCGCCAGCCCGCCGTCGGCGAGCACGGCGACGCCCGCCGAGTCGTACCCCCGGTACTCCAGCCGCTTCAGTCCGGCCATCACCACATCGAGCGCCGACTGCGACCCCACGTATCCCACGATTCCGCACATGCGCGGCAGCCTAGGCGTCGAAGCCCTCCCGAACACGGCACTTCGTGCCCGATTTCGGAAATTCCGGCCACCGATGGAAGCGCCTGCTATGGCTTCCGGACACCCGGGGTGACGCACCCCACCCACCACCCCGTTCAAACTCCGTTAACAATGGACTGTGATCTCTCCGGTCTCCCCGATGCCCCGGAGCGCCCACCGGCACAAGCCGGAGGCGACTCCCTACGTCGACCTCACCCGAGCCGAGTGGAGCGCGCTGCGCGACAAGACGCCGCTGCCGCTCACCGCCGACGAGGTCGAGAAGCTGCGCGGTCTCGGTGATGTCATCGACCTCGACGAGGTGCGGGACATCTACCTCCCGCTGTCCAGACTCCTCAACCTCTACGTCGGCGCCACGGACGGCCTCAGAAGCGCCCTGAACACCTTCCTGGGCGAGCAGGGCTCCCAGTCCGGCACCCCGTTCGTGATAGGCGTCGCCGGCTCCGTGGCCGTAGGGAAATCGACCGTCGCGCGCCTCCTCCAGGCGCTGCTCTCCCGCTGGCCCGAGCACCCCCGCGTCGAGCTGGTCACCACCGACGGCTTCCTGCTGCCCACACGGGAGCTGCAGGCGCGCGGGCTGATGTCGCGGAAGGGGTTCCCGGAGTCGTACGACCGCCGGGCGCTCACCCGTTTCGTCGCCGACATCAAGGCGGGCAAGGACGAGGTCACCGCGCCCGTGTACTCCCACCTCATCTACGACATCGTGCCCGACCAGCGGCTCACGGTCCGGCGGCCCGACATCCTGATCGTGGAGGGGCTGAACGTGCTGCAGCCCGCGCTCCCCGGCAAGGACGGCCGTACGCGGGTCGGTCTCGCCGACTACTTCGACTTCAGTGTGTACGTCGACGCGAGCGCCGAGGACATCGAGCGCTGGTACCTGAACCGGTTCCGCAAGCTGCGCGCGACCGCCTTCCAGAACCCGGACTCGTACTTCCGCAAGTACACCCAGGTCTCCGAGGACGAGGCCGTCGACTACGCCCGCACCCTCTGGCGCACGATCAACAAGCCCAACCTGGTCGAGAACATCGCCCCCACGCGGGGCCGCGCCACCCTGGTCGTCCGCAAGGGCCCGGACCACAAGGTGCGGCGGCTCAGCCTGCGGAAGCTGTAGAGCCGCCTGATAGAAGTGCGTCATGCTGCACCTGCGCCTGATCACCCCCGCCGACCGGACCGACGACGTGGTCCGGCTGATCGAGACGACCGTCGGCACCACGCATCTCGTCGTCCTGACCGGCGCCGCCCGCAACCCGTCCGGCGATGTCGTGATGTGCGATGTCGCCCGCGAGGCCGGTGACGAACTCATCGGCGGGCTGCGGGAGTTGGGGGTCGACCGGACCGGCTCGATCGCCGTCGAGAACATCGACCTGTCGTTGTCGGAGCGGGCCGACACGGCTCAGGACGAGGCGCCCGGCGAGGGCGCGGACGCGGTGCTGTGGGAGCACCTGGCGGACGCGACGCACGAGGAGTCGACGCTCACCGTCACCTACGTCGCGTTCCTGGCCGTCGCCACGATGCTCGCGGCCTGCGGTGTGATGCTGGACAACGCGATCCTGATCGTGGGCGCGATGGCCGTGGGACCGGAGTTCGGGCCGCTCGCGGGGATCTCGACCGCGCTGGTGCGGAAGGCGCCGCAGCTGGTGTGGCGGTCGCTGTGGGCGCTGCTCGCCGGGTTCGCGGTGGCCATGGTGCTGACGGTGGGCTTCAGTTGGCTGCTGGACGCCTTCGGACTGTTCGAGAAGTCCATGGTGGAGGCGGCCCGGCCCAACACCGCCTTCATCTGGAAGCCGGACTGGATGTCCTTCGTCGTGGCGTTCCTGGCCGGCATCGCGGGCACGCTGTCGCTGACGTCCGCGAAGTCCGGTGCGCTGATCGGGGTGGCGATCTCGGTGACGACCGTCCCGGCCGCCGCGAACGCCGCCGTGGCCCTCAGCTACACGGACTACTCCCAGACGTGGGGCTCCACTTGGCAGCTGCTCGCCAACCTCGGCGGGATCGTGCTGGCGGGCACGCTCACGCTGCTGGCCCAACGGGCCTTCTGGGCCTGGCAACGTGAGCGCGCCCCCGCCGAACTCTCCTAGCCGAGCGCCGACTTCACCGCGTCGGCCAACCGCCCGGCCACAGACCGCGCCTGGTCGATGTCGGCGGCCTCGACCATCACCCGCACCAACGGCTCCGTACCCGAAGGCCGCAGCAACACCCGCCCCGTGGACCCGAGTTCACGCTCCGCCTCGGCGACCGCGGCAGCCAGGTCCGCGGACGTGCCGACCCGCGTGCGGTCCACGTCCGGCACATTGATGAGCACCTGCGGCAGCCGCACCATCACGGACGCGAGGTCCTTGAGCGTACGGCCGGTGTCGGCGACCCGGGCCGCCAGCATCAGGCCGGTCAGCGTGCCGTCGCCGGTGGTGGCGTGGTCCAGGATGATCACGTGCCCGGACTGCTCGCCGCCCAGCGCGTAGCCGTGCTCCTTCATCTCCTCCAGGACGTAGCGGTCGCCGACCGCGGTCTGGACGAGGGTGAGGCCCTCGCGTTCCATGGCCAGTTTGAAGCCGAGGTTCGACATGACGGTCGCGACGACGGTGTCGGAGCGCAGTGCGGAACGCTCCCGCATCGCCAGCGCGAGCACGGCCATGATCTGGTCCCCGTCAACCTCTTCGCCGGTGTGGTCCACGGCCAGGCAGCGGTCGGCGTCGCCGTCGTGCGCGATGCCGAAGTCGGCGCCGTGCTCGACGACGGCGGCCTTGAGCAGCCCGAGGTGGGTGGAACCGCAGCCGTCGTTGATGTTGAGGCCGTCGGGGTCGGTGCCGATGGTGATGATCTCGGCGCCGGCCCGGGAGAAGGCCTCCGGGGAGACGCGGGCGGCGGCGCCGTGCGCCTCGTCGAGGACGATCTTCAGCCCGTCGAGCCGGTTCGGGAGCACGCCGATGAGATGGGCGACGTACTGGTCGAAGCCTTCGTTGTAGTGCCGGACCCGGCCGACGCCCGAACCGGTCGGACGGTCCCAGGGGGCGCCGGTGCGGTGCTCCTCGTAGACCTTCTCGATCCGGTCCTCCAGCTCGTCGTCGAGCTTGTGCCCGCCGCGCGCGAGGAACTTGAGGCCGTTGTCGGGCATGGCGTTGTGGCTCGCGGAGAGCACCACACCGAGGTCGGCGCCCAGCACACCGGTGAGATACGCCACCGCGGGGGTGGGCAGCACACCGACGAGCAGTACGTCCACTCCCGAGCTGGCGAGGCCGGCGACCACGGCGGCCTCCAGGAACTCCCCGGACGCGCGCGGGTCCCGCCCGACCACGGCCGTTGCCCGGTGGCCGGCGAACGTGCCCGCCTCGGCGAGTACATGCGCCGCCGCGACGGAGAGGCCGAGGGCCAGTTCGGCCGTCAGATCCGCGTTGGCGACACCGCGCACGCCGTCCGTGCCGAAGAGTCGTCCCACTTGTCCTCCTGAGGAAGGCGAAAGTTCTGCAGGGCGAAAGTCCTGCGTTCCAGGCATACGATGCCTGTTCATCCGATCACACAAGCCTTTGAGCGCCTTGTGCCGTTATACGCCCCAGTCTGTGATAAACGAACGCCCCGACGGCACGAGTGGCGTGCCGCCGGGGCGTTCGGAGTACAGACAGCAGGCGAGTCTTAGCGCTTGCTGTACTGCGGAGCCTTGCGGGCCTTCTTGAGACCGGCCTTCTTGCGCTCGACCGCACGGTCGTCGCGACGGAGGTAACCGGCCTTCTTGAGGGCGCCGCGGTTGTTGTCCACGTCGGCCTCGTTCAGCGCGCGGGCCACGCCGAGGCGCAGGGCGCCGGCCTGGCCGGAGACGCCGCCACCCGAGATGCGGGCGATGACGTCGTAGCGGCCGTCGAGCTCGAGCACCTTGAAGGGCTCGTTGACTTCCTGCTGGTGGACCTTGTTCGGGAAGTAGTCCTCGAGCGTGCGCCCGTTGACCTTCCACTTGCCGGTGCCGGGCACGATGCGAACGCGCGCGATGGCGTTCTTGCGGCGGCCCAGGCCGGCGGCCGGCTGCGGGTCGCCGAAGCGGCCGGCGAGCGACTCGGAGGTGTACTCGCCCTCGACGGGCACCTCGGACTCGGTGGTGTAGCTCTCGATGTCGACGAGCTCGGTCTCGGTCTCTTCGACCGGCTGCTCAACAGTGGTCTCGGCCACGGTTCTCCTCAGATCTTTTCTGTTTAGGGGTGTGGCCGGAACTACTGCGCGACCTGGGTGATCTCGAACGGCACCGGCTGCTGCGCAGCGTGCGGGTGCTGGTCGCCCGAGTAGACCTTCAGCTTCGAGATCATCTGACGGCCCAGGGTGTTCTTGGGGATCATGCCCTTGATGGCCTTCTCGACGGCCTTCTCGGGGTTCTTCGCCAGCAGCTCGTCGTAACGGACGGAGCGCAGACCACCCGGGTAGCCGGAGTGGCGGTACGCCAGCTTCTGGGTCTTCTTGTTGCCGGACAGGTGAACCTTGTCGGCGTTGATGATGATGACGAAGTCGCCCATGTCCATGTGCGGGGCATAGGTCGGCTTGTGCTTGCCGCGGAGGAGGTTCGCGGCAGTGGTAGCCAGACGGCCGAGGACGATGTCCTGGGCGTCGATGACGTGCCACTGGCGAGTCACATCGCCGGGCTTGGGGCTGTACGTACGCACTTCGCAGCCTTCTTCTTCAGTGGATGGGTGCTGAAATTGGCATCACTGAAGCGATCGTGCAGCTGGGGACGACAGTGCCGGGTCCAGCGCCCGTATGCCGCCCACTGGTAACTGCTCCAGGGAACCTACGTAGGGGCTTCTCGTGTGAGAACGACCAAGCCGATACGCATAACAAACCGTAAGAGTACTCGTGCCTGGCCGGACGGGTCAAAACGCGGCGGGACCGGCAAGGAGCGCGTGCGGAAAGTGACGGCGAAAACACTTACCGCGACATCCCAACGTCAGTTCCCACAGGCCTCGTTGAGGCGCACCGGTACCCCCGTCCCCCCGTCTAGGATGCGACCCATGAGCTTCGGGCAGGGGGGACCCCAGTCCCAGTGGGATCCCTGGAAACCGCAATCGCAGCAGCCGTGGGGCGGCAACGTCGACGACGAGACCCCGGACTGGGCCGCGCTCGCCGACCGGGCGGAGACGCGCAACCGGCGCAAGAGACTGCTGCTGATAGGCGGCGGCGCGGTCGCGACGATAGCCGTCGGGACGGCCGTCGCCATGGCCGTGATGTCCGCGAACGGCGACGACACCGCCTCCGGCAAGCCGACGAACCTGCCCGCGAGCGGGTCCCTGCCGAGCGTCGGCGCCACCTCGCCGTCCTTCGCGCCGACCAGCGCGCCGCCGCCGCTGGACCCGAAGGAGTTCATCTCCAGCAAGGCCAAGGACACCGCGCCGCTCAGCGCGGAACTCCTGTTCCCCGGCACGCAGTTGACCATGGGCTCGACCGTGTACAAGAAGGGCCCGACGGCCGACACCACCAACTGCGCCTCGGCCGCCCAGTCGACCCTCCCGAAGGTCCTCACGGCCAACGACTGCACCCGTCTGATGCGCGTCACCTACACCAAGGGCAATGTCGCGGTGACCGTCGGCGTGGCCGTCTTCGACTCCGAGGCCCAGGCGACGAAGGTCAAGACCCAGGCGGACAAGAAGGCCATCATCCGCTCGCTGTCCGGCAAGGGCGTCAAGCCGTTCTGCGACGGCGCCGTGTGCCGTACGACCACCAACTCCTACGGCCGCTACGCCTACTTCACGATCGCCGGCTTCACCAACGGCACGGACGTGACGACGAAGGACACCCAGGTCTTCACCATCGGCGACGACCTGGCCGAGTTCGCGTTCCGTCAGATCGGCAGGCGGGGCGAGGCGCAGGCCTCGGCGGCAGCGGCGGCCGGATAGCGGGTCGGCCCCGCCCTGCCCGTGGTGTCGCGTCAGCTCCAGTCGCGCGCCTCGGCCAGCACCGGTGCCTCCCGGTAGGGCGGGAACGCGGGTGCCTCGTCACGCGGGTCCGACGTGAAGACCCACGTCCGGTAGGACCAGAACCGGAAGAGGGTCGCGACGCCGATGCCGAGGAACTTGCAGACGTTGGTGGCGATCGGGCTGTCCCAGCCGAGTCCGTAGGTGGTCGCGTAGAGGACCGAGTTCTCGATGACGAGGCCGACCGCGCTGAAGAAGAGGAAGAGGCCCAGCTCCCGCCGCCTGCCGGTCCGGTCGTCCTGGGTCCGCTCCCGGTAGGCGAAATACCGGAGGCCGAGGTAGTTGCCCAGGATGGCGCAGGCCGTCGCCACGACACCCGCCCTCACCGTCTGCCAGTGGGCGAGGCTCCTGATGAGGTTGAAGACCCCGAGGTTGACCACGAATCCCGACAGCCCGACCACGCCGAACTTCGCGATCTCGCGGTACAGATGCCCCCACCGCGAGGGAGTCGCATGCCGTCCGCTCACGGTCCGGATCAGCCCCGTCTGTGGCGCAGCCGCAGCCGCAGCGGCACCACGGCCGACTCCAGCTGTGTGGCGAAGTTCATCTTGGACACGCCTTCGGTGCGCTCCTCGAACCGGATCGGGATCTCGACCGCGCTGTGTCCGGCCCGTACGGCCTTGAACTTCAGCTCGACCTGGAAGCTGTAGCCGGCGCTGTCCAGAGTCGCGAGGTCCACGTCACGCAGCGTCTGTGCCGACCACAGGTTGAAGCCGGCCGTGATGTCCCGGATCTTGGTGCCGAGCACGGTCCGGGCGTAGCGGTTGGCGAACCGGGACAGCAGGACGCGGTGCCTGCCCCAGTCCTCGTCCAGTGAGCCGCCCTCGACGTACCGGCTGCCGACGACCAGGCCGACTCCCGAGGCCACGGCCGTGCCGAGCATCCGCGGGACCGCCTCGACGGGATGGCTTCCGTCGGCGTCCATCTGGACGACGTAGGCGGCGCCCTCCGCGAGCGCGGCGCTCATGCCCGCGACGTAGGCGCGCCCGAGGCCGTCCTTCTCGGTGCGGTGCAGCACGCTCATCCGGCGCACGCCGTCGGCGTTGTACTTCTCCGCCAGCTCCTCGGCGATCCGCCCGGTGCCGTCGGGGCTCGAGTCGTCGACGATCTTCAGGTGCAGCCCGTCGAGCGGCAGGCCGAGGACCAGCTCGGCCATCCGGGGCAGGTTCGCCGCCTCGTTGTACGTCGGCATCACGATGGTGACCGGTACGCCGGGGTGTCTCTCGTGGTCCGTCATGTCTTTCCGTTCCCTCCCCTAGAGTCCCCGCAGGGACCTCTCCCCATCCGGCGCGGGTCTGCCCAGCGCGCGGAAATGCCAGCCCGCCGCGGTCCAGCGGTCCGCGTCGAGCACCCCCCGGCCGTCCACGAGGTACGGACGGGACACCAGCCCCGCGGCCCGCTCCGGGTCGATCTCCCGGAACTGCGGCCACTCGGTGAGATGCAGCACGAGGCCGGCTCCCCTGAGCGCCTCCTCGGCCGACATCGCGTAGCCGAGGAGCGGGAACGCCTTGCGGGCGTTGTCCAGCGCCTCGGGGTCGTAGACCGTGACATCGGCGCCGTCGAGCCGCAGCCGGGCGGCCACGTTGAGCGCGGGCGAGTCGCGGATGTCGTCGGAGTCGGGCTTGAAAGCCGCTCCCAGTACGGCGATCCGGGCGCCGAGCACCGATCCCCCGCACAGCTCGCGCGCCAGCCCGACGACCTTGTCGCGGCGGCGCATGTTGATCGCGTCGACCTCGCGCAGGAACGCCAGGGAGACGCCGAGTTCGTCGGCGCGGTGCGCGAAGGCGCGGATGTCCTTGGGCAGACAGCCGCCTCCGAAGCCGACTCCGGCGCGCAGGAACTTCCGGCCGATCCGGTCGTCGTGGCCGATCGCCTCGGCGAGGACGCCGACGTCGCCGCCGGCCGCCTCGCAGATCTCGGCCATCGCGTTGATGAAGGAGATCTTGGTGGCGAGGAAGGCGTTGGCGGCCGTCTTGACGAGTTCGGCGGTCGGGAAGTCGGCGGTGACCAGCGGGGTGCCGGCGTCGAGGACGGGGGTGTACACCTGACGAAGGATCGTTTCCGCGCGCGAAGACCGTACCCCGAGAACCAGCCGGTCCGGCCGCAGCGTGTCCTCGACGGCGAAGCCCTCGCGCAGGAACTCCGGGTTCCAGGCGACCTCGACACCCTGGTGCACCGTCGCCAGCCGGCCGGCCGTCCCCACCGGCACGGTCGACTTGCCGACCAGCAGCGCGCCCTCCCCCGCGTGCTCGGCGATCGCCGCGAAGGCCGCGTCGACGTACGTCAGGTCGGCGCCCTCGGAGTCCTTGCGCTGCGGGGTGCCGACACACACGAAGTGCACGTCGGCGAAGGCGCCGGCCGCCGGGTAGTCGGTGGTGAACCGGAGCCGTCCGCTGGCCGTGTGCTTCGCGATCAGCTCCGGCAGCCCGGGCTCGTGGAACGGCACCCGCCCCGCCTGCAGCGCGGCGACCTTGTCGGGGTCCACGTCGACCCCGAGCACCTCGTGTCCCAGCTCCGCCATGCAGGCGGCATGGGTGGCACCCAGATAGCCGGTGCCGATGACTGTGAGCCGCATCCAGCGGCCTCCTTCACAACTCCGTGTCGGCCGCTACTTGCGTTCGAGAACCTGCACCACGACATGGTTCAACTTCACCGTGCGACCGGCTCTGAAGGACTTCTCGATCGCCGCCGCGGTCTTCTCGTTCATGCCGGTGAGCAGCGGACGCCCGTCGCTGACGGTGGAGACCAGCCACAGCCGGTCGGTGCCCTTGAGACAGCTCGCCGGCTTGCGGCACTCGGTGGCGCCGTAGGACCCGTTCTGCTGCGGGGTGTACTCCATGAGCACGTCCTCGGGGGCCTTGCGGTCCCGCAGTTCGTACGCCATGGCCCGGCGCTCCGACATCCCGCCGTTGAAGATCATCCCGTCGCCGGACCTCTCGCCCGCCGCGATGGCGTTCGCCGCGCCCCGGAAGTCCGGTTCCGTCGGCAGGTCCTTCTTGGCGTCGCCGATCGCCGGCCACGCCACGAAGGCGTACCCGGCCGCCACGGCCGCGACCAGCAGCCCGCTCAGCACCTGCGCGCCGGTCCCCCGGCGGGCGTCGGGGTCGAGCCTGCCGACGAGCCGGGTCAGGCCTGCGGCCACCAGCAGCGTCCAGGCCGGGATGGTGAACAGCAGGTACCGCGGCAGGAAGAGGTGCAGCTGGTTGGCGGTCACGAAAGTGAGCACCGGCGGCAGGACGGCCCAGGCGGCGAGCAGCACCGAGTACCGCCCGGCCACCAGCAGGCCGACCACGCCGAGGGCCATCACCGCTCCGCCGGTGATCCACGACCCGAACAGGGTGTCCGGGAGCTGGGTCAGGTCCTTGGTCGTGGTGACGTTCCAGGCGATCTGGCCGCTCTGCCCGGTACCCTGCGCGACCATCGGGAAGGTGATGGACAGTCCGAGCATGGCCGCGCCGGCGAAGGCGTAGTGGGCGATGCGGTCGCCCCGCTTCTTGGCCAGGAAGACGAGCCACACATGCCCGGCGAGCACCGCCATGGCCACCAGGTGGCTGAACCCCGTGGCCGCGAGGGCGAGCCCGTACAGCGTCCAGTTGCGCAGGCTCGGCCTGTCCAGCGCCCGGATCAGCCACAGGGTGGCCAACAGAGCGAACATCGTCGCGAAGGCGTACGGCCGGGCCTCCTGACCGTACCTGGTGATCGCCGGCACCACGGCGAACAGCAGTCCGGCCAGCACTCCGGTGCGCACCGCGAACATCCGGCGCCCCAGGAGCCCGACCAGACCGGCCGAGACCGCCATGGCGAGCGCCTCCGGCAGCCGCAGCATCGCCGCCGAGTCCCCGGCGACGTCGATCCACAGATGCATGACCGCGTAGTACGGCGCGATCACGACGTCGATGCTGCCGATCAGCCGTCCGAGGTCGTGCCACGAGATCGTGGACGCCCACCAGGTGGCGTGCTCGTCGCGCCACAGCTGGCGCCCGCCCAGCCCGGGCACCACACAGACGGCCGCGACCAGCGCGGGCAGCACGAAGGCGAGCCATGCCGAGCCCCGGCCGGCGCCGTCGGCGGACCTCCGGTGCTCGGAGGAGGCGCCCTCCTCGGGTTCCTCGGCGGCCGTCTCGTCGACCGATGGTGTGTACGCCGTCATCGCTTCACCCAGATCCGGTACGGCTCCTGTCCGCCGTCCTTGTCGGAGGGCCGCAGCACGGCCAGCAGCCGGTAGTCCGCACTTCCGCGCAGCGCCTCGGGAACGGAGCCGGTCCGCAGCACGATCGCGTCGTAGGAGCCCTTCTTCACCTCGGCCGTCAGAGCCGCGCCCTGCCCGGCCTGGTGCCACTGAGCCGGCTTCGTCTGCGCCTTGAGGTAGTAGGCGGAGATCTCCGGGTCGTCCGTCAGGTACTCGCCCTTGGTGTCCACGACCTCGCGCAGGGCGCCGATCATGGCGGCCGAGTCCGGCGGCCGGTACAGCCCCCCGGTCTGGGCCATGCCGATGACCAGGGCGGCGACGTAGATCATGATGCCGATCTGCGGGTACCGGAAGTGGGCGCCCATCATCCGCGAGACGCCGAGACCGGCCATCGGCACCGCGAAGAGCAGTCCGAAGCCGACGTGGATGTACAGCGAGCTGCCGTTGCCCAGCCAGGCCTGGTAGAGCGGGGCGAGCAGGGCGGTGGCGCACATCGTCAGACCGAGCAGGGAGCGCCGGACCGCGCCCGGAGCGCCGCCCTCGGCCCACGGCATCTCGCCCATCCGGGCCCGCCGGATGAAGCCGACGGCACCGATCACCGCGACCAGCAGGACGACCCCGCCCCACTCGGCGCTCTCCTTGAGCAGCTCGACGGCGCTGTCGGTGCCCTTCACGTTCCAACCGCTCGGCGTGCCGGCGAGCTGGACGCCGGCGAAGCACAGGGCACCGGTGGCCCCCGCGAAGATCGCACCCCGCAGGAAAGCTCCCGCGCCCCGGAAACGGTAGGCGGTCAGTACGGCGAGCACGGTCAGCGTGGGCAGGTAGAGGGCGGCCGCGTAGGCGGCGAACGGCGCGAGGGCCGCGAAGGGCGCCGCGAGCAGCACGGCCGCGGGGCCGGCCTGCCGGGTCCGGGCCAGCAGCCACAGGGCGGCGGCGAGCAGGAACAGCGACAGGGAGTGCGGGGAGGCGTAGCGACCGGTGAAGGCGGTCGACTCCAGCACGGAGTACATGGCGGCGGCCGCGAGACCGGCCCGCGCGTTGAACAGCAGCCGGGTGGCGCCGAACAGCAGCGCCGTGGCCCCCAGCGCCCACGCCAGACTCAGTGCGCGGGCCCCGGCGAGGCCGAGCTGGGAGACCAGCCCCGAGAGCTCGCCGTCGGATGTGAGGAACTTCGCCTCCTGGGGGAAGGCGCTGCCGTCGAGCCGGAAGGACAGCCCGGCCTGCACAAGCAGGATCAGGAGCAGGACGCCCCGGCTGATCCACGCCGAGCGGCTGTTGTCGACCGACCAGGCCGACACCGGGACCTCGGGCAGCACATAGCCCGGCTCCGGCTCGGGCTCCGGCTCAGGTTCGACGACGGTGTACTCCGGCACGTAGTACTCGGCGTCGGAGCCGCCCGTGTTGGGACGCGCGTAGTGCTGCTGCCCGGGTGTCGGCTGCTGGGGGATGTAGGGCTGCTGCCCGCCGTACGGCTGCTGGTAGCCGTAGGCCTGCTGATCGCCGTACGCCTGCTGGTCTCCGTAGGCCTGCTGATCGCCGTACGCCTGCTGGTCTCCGTAGGCCTGCCGGTCGTCGTAGACCTGTTGCTGCTGCTCGGAGTAGGGCGGGTGGTGCTGCTGCCAGTCCTGTTGCTGCCCGGGCTCCGACCAGCCGCCGTCCTGCTGCTGCGTCGTCATGAACGCGGCACCTCGAATCCGAAGTCGTCGTCGGCGATGAGGCGCTTGAACTCGGCCAGGGCGAGCGGGCTGCTCTGAATGCGCCAGTCGGCCCGCTTGGGGATGTTGAACCACAGAAAGCCGATGACGTCCTTGTCCGCCTTCACGCCTCCGAGCAGCGCGCGCACATCGGCGCGCCGCCGCTCCCCGGGCTCGGACGAGGTCTCGCTGATCAGCACCGGCTTGTCGGTGAACGCGTCGATCTGTTCGCGGGTCGGGCCGTAGAGGGTGTCGAAGGTGTGCGCACCGGTCCGCGTCCAGTAGCCGACGATGCCGACCCAGTCGACGTAGGCGTCACCGGGCCAGTACGGCTTCAGCTTCACGGAGGGGACCGGGTTGACGACGTTCGGGCTCCACACCCAGATGACGTTGGTGGCGCCGACGTCCTGGAAGACGTCGTGGATGTGCCGCCACGCCTTCACGAAGGTCGCGGGGGTGGTGTCCTTGGTGCCCCACGGATACCAGTGACCGTTCATCTCGTGGCCGAAGCTGATCGCCACGGGCACGTTCGTCTTGCGCACGCTGTCCGCGTACTTCTTGATGTACGTGTCCTGCGAGCCGTCGGCGATCTTGTCGAGGCCGGGCTTGAACGGCTCCCACGACACGTACATCAGACCGCCGTCGCCGAAGATGTTCTGCGCGCCCTTGGCGTTGAAGCCGTCGCCCCACGACGAGTAGGAGCCGACCATGTCGGGCTTCTTGCCGACGGTCTCCGCGAAGGCGTCCACCGGCTTCAGCGAGCTGGGCGCGCCGTTCAGGGCCACCCCGAAGTACTCCTTGTCGGGGTGCAGCAGCGGTTTCACGTCGTACGGCGGCTGCGCCCCGGACGCCTTCGAGGAGGACCCGGCGGCCGGTTTCTTCGCGGCCTCCGCGGCAGGGTCGTCGCCCCCGAGCACACCGCAACCGGCGACCGCCGCCAGGGACATCACCGCCGCGCACAGCGGGAGGACGGTCTTGCGGATCATGCGGGTTCACCTGCTGACGTATGTTCCCTGGGCTGGATGAGCGCTCGCGCGACGACCAGCGCGTAGAACAGTCCGGAGGACAGGACGAGGGCGAAGTCCGGCGGATAGCCGGTGAACAGCCGGTACACGGCCGCGCCGACCCAGACCACGGCGGTGCCGCCGCTCCAGATCCACAGGCCGAGCCAGAACCGGCGGGTCTTGTTCTTCTTGGCGCCCTTGGAGCCGGTCGGCTGCCAGCCCATGCGCTGCTTGCGCAGGATGTCCCAGATGGCGAAGACATGCGCCCAGCCGTACATCATCCGCGCCGACCAGGCCTCCAGCCGGTACGGCGCCTTGTGCCACATCGGGAAGACGAGGGTGGTGTAGACGATGCTGGGCAGCACCCAGACGAGGTGCTTGACCTGGAGCATCTCCGGGCTGGTGAGCAGCAGCATGATGGGCACGAGCGGCGCGAGGAAGGTGAACAGCGCCGTGTGGATGTAGTAGAAGAAGCCGGACATGTAGCAGAGCCGGCTGAAGAAACTGATCGGCGCGTCCCAGAACTTCTTGCTGGCGAGCAGCGACATCGAGCCGGAGCACCAGCGGTACTGCTGGTTGAAGAAGGCACCGGCGGTGTCCGGGCACACGCCCGTGGACAGCGCGACCGGCACGTACTTCAGGTCCCAGCCGAGCCCGCGGAGGTCGAACCCGGTGTGCACGTCCTCGGAGTGCTCGATGAGGGTCGTGCCGCCGTTGGTGTCCAGCGCGGCCCGCCGGTAGACGGCACAGGAACCGACGCAGATGGCGCCGTCGCTGTTCTGCCGGGACACCTGCACGGACCGGTAGAACAGCTCCTGCACGGCACCGGCACCGCGCTCGATCCAGTTCTGCGAGTCCAGCACCCGGAAGTACTGCGGGGACTGCACGATCCCGATGCGCTCGTCGGCCTCCATGTACGGCAGCAGCTCCTCCAGGAGGTCGGAGCGCGGCGTGAAGTCGGCGTCGAGGATCAGGATGTACTTGCCGTCGGACTGGCCGAACCCGAAGTGCAGGTTGCCGGCCTTCTTGAACCAGCCGCGGTTCTCGCGGGTGCCGTAGCGGAAGCCGAAGTCCCGGGCCATGGCGGCGAGCTCGGGGCTCGCGCCGTCGTCGAGGACGAAGGGCACACAGGTGCCGGGGTAGCGGTCGGCCAGCTGCCGCACATGGGTCCAGGTGTTGTGCAGCACCTCGATGGGTTCGCCGCACACCGGCAGGAAGACGTCCACGCTGGGGTAGACCGGGGGTCGCCAGTCGCGGACGAGCTGCTGGTGGTACTCGAAGTCGAAGTCGCGCGTGAAGCCGTTGACCTTCAGCGACACGAGGTAGTAGACGACGGTGAAGAACAGCGGTGGCGCGAAGATCCACATCAGTGGGCTGGCCTTGGTCAGCGCCACCTGACTGACGGTCAGGCACCCGAAGCTGACGATCGAGGCGAGCGTCAGCACCCACAGGCGCCTCTTGACGTACGAATACTTCTCCGCATACGACGGCGGCGCGGGCAGAAGTCCCAGGGACGCCTGTTCGGCGCCACGCTTTCCTCCACGCCTTGTCGATCGGTGCCCCCCGGCACCGGTCACTCCGGACATGCGGGCAGAGTCAATGGATGACATTCCTACCCTCCGGGCCACGGGCCCGATGTGTTCCCCACCCCAAAACGCCCCTTTCGAACAAAGGGGCTGGATGGGAAAGATTATCCGAGGGATGTGAATGACGTAAGAGCACTGTGGAGATATACGACCGACAAGTCCCCTTATGGGCCTTATCTTTCTTGAAGAGTGGGGTAACCATCAGGTTTCAGATCCGGACCACCCGGGCATACCCCTCCACTTGTGCGCTTCTTGTCACACCCCCCGCAGGCCTGGAAACCGGCTGCCGATCTTCTTTCAGCCAGGGGGCACCCCACACGACCGGTTCGAACGCGCGACGCTCCGCACTCGGATCGACGCTCGCGGTAGGCGGCGACGCCACCGGCGGCACGAAGTTCGTGAAGGGCACGCTCGTTGGTGCGGGCCGCGAACACGCCGTTCCCACTGACGATGCCGAAGCGAAACGCGCCCCATAGTGCCCAAAAACCTCAACTGATGATAAGAACAACCACTTAGTCTTCACGTTTGTGCCGTGCCCGTGACCGCTCCGGGTGCGAACACGAGGGGGGTCCCGATTTGCCCGGGTTTTCCATGCCCGCACGCGGTGGCCGTCATCGCAACCGGCGGCGCACATGGTTGTTGTCCATCGTGGCCGCGGCCACCGCCGCACTGATCGGCACGCTGATCAGCCTGGTGGCATCGTCGGCCCAGGCCGACCAGAACACCCAGGGCGTCGACAACCTGCGCACCAACTGGGACCAGGACGAAGCCTCCCTCTCCCCCGCGGTCGTCCAGTCCTCCGCCTTCGGCCGGCTCTTCGCCACCAAACTGGACGGTCAGATATACGCCCAGCCGCTGGTGCTGGGCGACCAGGTGATCGCCGTCACCGAGAGAAACACCCTGTACGGCCTCGACCGCACCACCGGCGCGATCGAGTGGAGCAAGAACTACGGCCCCTCGTGGCCGGCGTCGGCGATCGGCTGCGGGGACCTGGTGCCGGACATCGGCGCCACCGCGACACCGGTCTACGACCCCGCCACCAACTCCCTCTACTTCACCACCAAGGTCGACGACGGCACCGCCACACACCGTCACCCGCGCTGGCTGATGCACGCCGTGGATCCGACCTCCGGGGCCGAGCGCTCCGGGTGGCCGGTCACCATCGCCGGAAGCCCCGTCAACGACCCGAGCGTCACCTTCGACGCCTACTACGAGCAGCAGCGCCCCGGCCTGCTGCTGATGAACGGCGTCGTCTACGCGGGCTTCGGCGCCCACTGCGACGCATGGCCCTACCGCGGCTATGTGGTCGGCGTCAGCACCACGGCGCACAGCATCACCTCGATGTGGGCCACGGCGACCGGGGCCGGCACCGGCGGCGCCGGCATCTGGCAGGCGGGCGGCGGCCTCGTCTCGGACGGTTCCGGCCGGATCTTCTTCAGCACCGGCAACGGCATCAGCCCGGCGCCGGGCCCGGGCAAGACCGTCCAGGGAACCCTGGCCGAGTCCGTCGTACGCCTCCAGGTGGGCGCGGACAACAGCCTCAGTACGGCCGACTTCTTCAGCCCCAGCAACGCCGCCACCCTGGACCTCAACGACCAGGACATCTCCTCGGGCGCCCCGATGGCGCTGCCGGACGGCTTCGGCACCAGCGAGCACCCCCATCTGCTGGTCCAGCAGGGCAAGGACGGGCGGGTGTTCCTGCTCGACCGCGACAACCTCGGCGGCATGGGCCAGGGGCCCCAGGGCGGCGACGCCGCGGTCAGCGTGTCCGGCCCCTACCAGGGCATGTGGGGACACCCCGCGTTCTGGGGCGGCGACGGCGGCTACGTCTACGTCGTCGGCAACCAGGGTCCGCTGCGCGCCCTCAAGTACGGCGTGCGCAACGGCGGTACGCCCACGCTCACCCTCACCGGCCAGAGCCAGGACACCTTCGGCTACACCAGCGGCTCCCCCCTGGTCACGTCCGACGGCACGGACGAGTCCGGCGCCCTGGTGTGGATGACCTCCGCGAGCAACGCCTCCGGGGCCGACGGCACCTTGCGTGCCTACAGCCCCACCCCCGACGGCAACGGCCGCCTCCAACTGCTGTGGTCGGCGCCGATCGGCACCGCGACGAAGTTCAGCACGCCGACCGCCGAGCGCGGCAAGGTGTACGTCGGTACCCGGGACGGTGTGCTCTACGGCTTCGGCAGCCCGGCCAGGACCGCCCTGACCGCGGCCTCGCTGGACTTCGGCCAGGTCGGGGTCGGCGGCAGCGGCTCCGGCCGGATGAAGCTGACGGCCACGCAGGACGTCAGCATCACCGGGCTCACGGCCTCCGGCCCGTTCACGGTCGACCCGTCCGCCGTACCCACCCCCGCACAACCCACGGCGCTGGCGGCGAACGCCACTCTCGACGTTCCGATCGGCTTCGCCCCCACCACCACCGGCGGCGTCAACGGCACCCTGACCGCGAACCTGTCGGACGGCCAGAAGCTCGTCTTCGCCCTCCACGGCATCGGCACCAGGCCCGGCTTCGGGGCGGCGCCCGGCGCCCTGGACTTCGGGGAGATACCCACCGGCAGCACCTCGACGCTGAACCTCCAGGTCACCAACACCGGCACCGAACCGGAGACCGTCACCTCGGTCGACGCGCCCGGCGGCGCCTTCTCCACCTCGGGGCTGCCGAGCGCGGGGACGGTCGTACCGGCCGGTGGCTCGTTCGTGCTCTCGGTCACCTACACGCCGACCACCGACCAGGTCGACAGCGACGCGCTCGTGATCAGCAGCAACGGCAGCGGCGGCGCCACCCACACCCTGAGCGTGCCGGTCACCGCGACGGCCATCACCGGGCAGGGACACCTGGAGTTCTCCACGAGCTCCCTGGACTTCGGCAAGGTCCCGATCGGCAGCTCCAAGTCGCTGACGTTCACCATCACCAACACCGGCAACATCCCGGTGACGGTGACCAAGGCCAAGGCACCGACGGGTGACTTCAACAGCCCGTTGCAGCTGTCGGAGGGCCTGGTCATCGGTCCCGAGCAGACCGCGGTGCAGAGCGTGACGTTCACTCCGCGTTCCGCCGCGGACCTCAACGCCTCCTACGAGGTCACCGGCACCGGGACCGACGACAACGGCAGCCCCCAGGGCGCCATGTACGTCCAGGTCAAGGGCACCGGTACCGGCACGGCCACGACCACCTCGACCGCCGATGGACTGTGGCAGACCAACGGCTCGGCGGTGCAGGCCGACGGCGGCGTCCAGCTGACCCCGGCCACCAGCAACCAGGCGGGCTCGGCGGTGTACACCAAGCCGTTGCGCACCGACGGTCTGCGGGCCACGTTCACCGCGAAGTTCGGGCCCGGCACCGGCGGGAAGGGCATGACGCTCGCTCTCCTCGACCCGGCCCAGAACTCCGCCTCGGCGCTGGGCGGGACCGGTGACGGCCTCGGCATCGCGGGGCGGCCGGGCACGGTGATCGCGCTCGGCACCGGCTGGAACCAGACGCTGAAGGCGCAGAACTTCGTGGGGATCGGCCGCAGTTCGGCCGGCTCGTCGACGATCGGCTACCCGTCGGTGGTCCCGCTCACCACCTCACTGCGCCAGGGCACGCACCAGGTCGACGTCCAGGTGGCCACCGGCCATGTGTACGTCTGGGTCGACGGGACCCAGGTGGTGGACGCGACGCCGACGCTGACCCCCACCGCGCTGCTCGCCTTCTCCGGCGCCAACGCCGACAGCTCCGACGTGCAGACGGTGAGCGGTCCCGTCATCAGCGAGGGGCCGCCGGCGGCCACTTCCCTCCACCTCACCGCCCCGAGCACGGGCGTCCCGGGCCGGTCGCTGACCGTCACCGGCGCCCTCACCTCGACCGCGGCGCTCCCCGCGGGCCAGGTCGCGCACATCACGCGGAACGGGACAGCGCTGCCGGATGTGACGACGCAGGCGGACGGCTCCTTCACCTTCACCGACACCCCGCCGACAGAGGGCACCTACACCTACGCCGCGAGCTACGCGGGGGACGCGACGCACGGAACGGCGAGCACCACGAGCCTCGTCCAGGTGTCCAAACTGACCACCACCGTCAGTCTTACGTCACCGGCCACGTCCACCCGCGCGCAGAAGCTGACCGTGTCCGGCAAGCTCTCCGGCTCGCCCTTCGCCGCCGGAGGGGTCGTCAAGGTCACGAGGACCGACCTCGCCAACACGTCCGGCACCGCACTCGCCGACGCCAAGGTCGCCGCGGACGGTTCGTTCACGTTCTCGGACACCCCGCAGATCGGCGGCGCCAACACCTACAAGGTGACCTACGGCGGCGACGTCTCGCACCGGCCGGGAAGCACCAGCACCACCGTCCAGGTCTCCCGGACCGCCACGTCCCTGACCGTCGCGACCGACCACGCGACGTACGCGTACGCCCAGACCGCGAAGATCACCGCGCACCTCGGCACGACGTACAACAAGCGCACGGTGGCGATCTACGCCAAGCCGTACGGCGGCACATCGGTCCTGGTGAAGTCGGGCACGGTGGACTCCCACGGCAATCTGACGGGGTCCTACAAGCTCGCCCACAACACCACGTTCAGCGCGGTGTTCGCCGGCGACTACCGGTACGCCCCGAAGACCGCCGCACGCAGTGTGCAGACCCAGGTACGCATCTCGGAGACGCTGTCCGGCTACTACACGAGCACGCACTACGGCAGCACCCTCTACCGGGTGTACCACCACACCGCCAAGGAGCAACTGGACGTCACGGTCACACCCGACAAGGCCGGCCAGTGCATCCTCTTCCGGGTGCAGCGCTACTACAGCGGCGCCTGGCACACGCAGACCACCACTCCCTGCGCGGCCTTGAGTTCCGCAAGCGCAGGCCGCCACAAGATGTCCCTGACCAACTCCGTGGGAAGCAAGTTCCGCATCGCCGCGGAGTACGTCCACAGCAGCAGGGACACCACCAACCCCAGCACCTGGGGCGCCTGGCAGTACTTCACCGTCAGACAGTGAGCACGACCGCGACCGGCTGAACAGCCCCGCCCTCGGCCGGCGGCCCAGGGCGGGTCCTCGCCGGCAGTCGGTTCAGGACCCGCCCCCGGACGGCAGAGACCGTCGATTCCGCGCCTCCTTGTTCCGCGCGGCCAGCAACTCGTCCGCCGGGTACGCGACCTCTTCCAACGTCAGCCCGTGCGGCCGTACGACATGCACGGCGCTGTCCCGCACCCCCGCGTCCAGCACCTTCCGCGGCCACTCCGCGCCTCGGTGCCCGTCGCCGACGAACAGCAACGCGCCGACCATGGACCGCACCTGGTTGTGACAGAAGGCGTCGGCACGCACCTCGATCTCGACGACACCATCACCCCGCCGCCGCACCCCGAAGTCGAGAATCTCCCGGATCGTCGTCGCCCCTTCACGCTTCTTCGCGTACGCGGCGAAGTCATGCTCCCCCACAAGGGACTTGGCGGCGGCGTCCATCACGTCCACGTCCAACTCCCAGTCGTGCCACAGCACATGGTTCCGCAGCAGGGGGTCCACTCCCCCCGGCCGGTCCCCCACCCGGTAGACGTAACGCCGCCACAGCGCCGCGAACCGCGCGTTGAAGCCCTCGGGAGCCTCCGCCAGCGACCACACCCGCACATCCTTCGGCAGCCGCCCGGCAAGCCGCTTCAGCAGCTTCTCCTGGTGCTCGGCCCAGAGGGAGACGGGCAGATCGACATGCGCCACCTGCCCCCGAGCATGCACCCCGGCATCGGTCCGCCCGGCAACGGTCAGGTCGTACGTCACGTCCCCCGCCCGCGTCACGGTCCGCAACGCGTCCTCGACCTCCCCCTGCACGGTCCGCCGCCCCCCGGCCTGCTTGGCCCACCCGGAGAACGCGGTCCCGTCGTAAGAGAGATCAAGCCGCACACGAACAAACCCGGCCTCTACTTCGTCACTCACACCGAGATCCTCTCAGGAACACAAAAGCGGGCCCGCTCCCAAAAAGAGCGGGCCCACTGGAGCACCCCTTCA
>NZ_BARG01000056.1 GCF_000376565.1 Streptomyces hokutonensis
AAGTTCCGGGCCGGACTTACCGGCCGCTCTTTTCCGATTCATCGGGAGTGTGGCTTCTTTGGAATCGAAGTTCCCAGAAGCAGACAGACACTCGCTGCTGCCGACCGGACCAGATCCAGTTCTAGGCAACTGTTCGAATCTACCTCCCCGACCGGTCCGTGTCAACGGCTCCTTTGGGGCGAAGAGGAGACTAGCAGCTCAGCGGGAGTGCCCGCACATCAGGCAGCCGTAGGGACGGTTGAGCTGCGTTCGGATGCCTCGACGTCGCCTGTCTCACCGGCTCGTACGGCACGGCCGCCCAGGACGTAGACGTACGAGAGGAAGGTGCCTTCGGCGATGACGCCGATGCCGATGCGGGCCCAGGTGGGGAGGCCCGACGGGGTGACGAAGCCTTCGATGGCGCCGGAGACGAAGAGGACCAGGGCAAGGCCGATGGCCATGCCCACGGCGGCTCGGCCTTCTTCGGCCAGGGCTGTGCGGCGCGAGCGTGGGCCGGGGTCGATGAGGGTCCAGCCGAGGCGCATGCCCGTACCGGCCGCTACGAAGACTGCCGTCAGTTCGAGGAGGCCGTGCGGGAGGATCAGGCCGAGGAATGTGTCGAGTCGGCCGGCCGATGACATCAGGCCGATGCCGACTCCGAGGTTGAGCATGTTCTCGAAGAGGATCCAGAGGACCGGTAGGCCCAGGAAGACTCCCAGGACCAGGCACATCGCGGCGGCCTGGGCGTTGTTCGTCCAGACCTGTGCTGAGAAGGCGGCTGCCGGGTGGCTGGAGTAATAGGTCTCGTACTCGCCCCCGGGGCGGGTGAGTTGGCGCAATTGGCTCGGGGCCGCGATGGATGCCTGTACTTCGGGGTGGGTGCCTATCCACCAGCCCAGGAGGATCCCGACCGCAGTCGACAACAGCGCGGTGGGGACCCACCAGTGGCGTGCCCTGTAGACCGCGGCCGGAAAACTGTTCCCCAGGAAGTGCGTGACATCACGCCAGGAGGCTCGACGGGTTCCTGTCACGGCACTACGCGCGCGTGCCACGAGTTGACTGAGCCGGCCGGTGAGCTGGGGGTCCGGGGCACTGGACTGGATCAGGGAGAGATGGGTGGCCGTCCGCTGGTAGAGGGCGACCAGTTCGTCGGCCTCGGCGCCGTTGAGGCGCCGCTGGCGGCGGAGCAGCGCGTCGAGGCGGTCCCACTCTGCTCGGTGGGCCGAGACGAAGACGTCGAGGTCCATCTGGTTGCCTGCTCCTCGGCTGCTCGTCGACTGCTCGTTGGGGATCAGCTTGTCGTACTGGGGCGCGATGTGCCCTCAGCTTGGCAGACTGGCTGTTCCAGGGGCAGGGCAGGGGAAGGGCGGCAGGCGTGAGTGAGCTGGTGACGGGCGAGGCGGTGGCGTTGGAATTGCGCCCCGCGAGGCTGCCCAGCAGGGCGCTGGCGGTGTTGCTCGATCTGATCGTGGCCATGGCCGCCTACATCGGTGTGAGCGTGGCTCTGATGTTCTCCACGGCCTCTTTGGACGACGCGGCGCAGATCGCGCTGTCTATCGCGGCCTTCGTGCTGGTGCTGGTTGGCGCGCCCATAGCGGTGGAGACGCTGAGTCATGGGCGTTCGCTCGGGAAGCTGGCGTTCGGGCTGCGCGTGGTGCGGGACGACGGGGGGCCGATCCGGTTCCGGCACGCGCTGGTGCGGGGCGCGATCGGTGTGGTCGAGATCCTCATGACGTTCGGGGTCGTCGCCTGCATCGCCTCGCTCGTCTCGGCGCGTGGTCGGCGGCTCGGGGATGTGTTCGCGGGCACTTTGGTCGTACGGGAGAGGGTGCCCGCCGGACAGACGTCCGTCGTGCCGCCTCCGCCGGTCTGGCTGACGGGACGTTTCGCCGAGCTTGATCTGTCGGCCGTTCCCGACGGGTTGTGGCTGGCCATCCGGCAGTACCTGACGCGGATGCAGCAGTTGGATCCGCAGGTGGGTTGGGCCATGGCCGAGCGGCTTGCCACGGATCTCGTGGCCCGTACGGGAGCCCCGGCGCCGCAGGGTGTTCCGCCGGCCGCGTATCTGGCGGCCGTGGTGCAGGAGCGGCAGGAGCGGGACATGCGGCGGGCCTTCGGGAACCGTGGGGCGGGCGCCTATCCGCTGTCTCGGGCGTTCGGGAGCGGACAGGCCGGCGGGTTCAGGCCTGGGACCGGTGTGCCGGGTGCCTTCGGCAACGCACCGCTTCAGCCGTCGTCGGCTCCTCAGCAGCCTGCGGCTCCTCCTCAGACTTCAGGCTCTGCTCCCGCGCCTGCCCCCGTTGGCTGGTCGGCCCCAACCACTCCCCCTTCGCCCACCGCGGGCGGCACGGGAGCCGATCCCGCCCCGTCCTCGCCCGGCCCGCAGTCCCCGGCGCCGCAGAAGGCATCGCCCGCCGAGCCTCGGCCATCCAGCGGATTCGCGCCGCCCGCCTGAGCCCCTCACCGGCCGGACCAGATCCTCTCGACCGACGGAGAACGGCGTCGCTCAGCCGAAGACCGACGGTGGCGACTCCAGCTCTTCCAGCTCTATGCCGGGGGCCGCCAGCACGACGTCGCCGGCGATGTGGACGGCGTGCTGCTCGCCCGTGTCCAGGGCTGTGACCTGGTATTCGTCCACGGTCAGAGGGCCGTTGTCAGTGCCGTGTGTTTCTCTTTTCAGCAGAGCCCAGGACTGGTCCACGGTGCGCGGAGCGAGGACCGGGTCCGTGAAGCTGACCAGGCGGACGCGGGTCGCGGCGGAGGAAGGGGTGAGGCGCAGGAGACGGGTGGTGGCGATGAGGAACGCGGGGGAGGTGCCGGTGAAAGCGTGGGCGCGCACATTGCCTTCGGCGGCATCGGTGCCGGTGGGGTCGGTGCGGACCCAGGTGACGCCGTCGAGGGCGGCGCCGCGCACCTGCCAGCCCGCCGCGTGGAGTTCCAGGCGGATGGGGCGGCCGAGTTCGTCGAGGGTGAGGTCGACGGAGCCGCAGTGATCGCCGGAGGGGGCGGTGAGCTGGGAGACGTAGCGCCAGCCGGAAGGGCCGGGGGCGCACTGGAAGTGCTCGTCTGCGAAGGGGGTGTGATCGTGCGGATCGTGGAGCGAATATCGGCCGCGGGGCATCGGGGTCCTGGGTCTTGACGGGCCGGTCCGGCCAGAGGAACCAAAGGGGCAGGCCCCCGGCACGGGGGTGCGGGGGCCTGCCTCGGAGGATCTGCTGCTGAGGACCCGCCGCTGAGAACCGCGTCAGTGCACGGACGCGGTCACAGCGGACGGGGTCGTCGGCTCAGTAGCGGTAGTGGTCCGACTTGTACGGGCCCTCGACCTCTACGCCGATGTACGCGGCCTGCTCGGGGCGGAGCGTGGTCAGCTTCACGCCGAGCGCGTCCAGGTGGAGGCGGGCGACCTTCTCGTCGAGGTGCTTGGGCAGCACGTAGACGTCGGTCGGGTACTCCTCGGGCTTGGTGAACAGCTCGATCTGGGCCAGGGTCTGGTCCGCGAAGGAGTTGGACATCACGAACGAGGGGTGGCCGGTGGCGTTGCCCAGGTTCAGCAGGCGGCCCTCGGACAGCACGATGAGGACCTTGCCGTCGGGGAACGTCCAGGTGTGGACCTGCGGCTTGACCTCGTCCTTGACGATGCCCGGGATCTGCGCGAGGCCGGCCATGTCGATCTCGTTGTCGAAGTGGCCGATGTTGCCGACGATGGCCTGGTGCTTCATCTTGGCCATGTCCGCGGCCATGATGATGTCCTTGTTGCCGGTCGTGGTGACGAAGATGTCGGCCTTGTCGATGACCTCGTCCAGCGTCGTGACCTGGTAGCCGTCCATCGCCGCCTGCAGCGCGCAGATCGGGTCGATCTCGGTGATGATCACGCGGGCGCCCTGTCCGCGCAGGGACTCCGCGCAGCCCTTGCCCACGTCGCCGTAGCCGCAGACGACCGCGGTCTTGCCGCCGATGAGGACGTCGGTGGCGCGGTTGATGCCGTCGATCAGGGAGTGGCGGCAGCCGTACTTGTTGTCGAACTTCGACTTGGTGACGGCGTCGTTCACGTTGATCGCCGGGAACAGGAGGGTGCCGTCGCGGTGCATCTCGTAGAGACGGTGGACGCCGGTCGTGGTCTCCTCGGTCACGCCGCGGATCTCCGAGGCGACCTGGGTCCACTTCTGCGAGCCGTCACTGATGGTGCGCTGCAGGACCTGGAGGACGACGCGGTGCTCGTCGGACTCGGCGGTGTCGAGGGAGGGGACCTTGCCGGCCTTCTCGTACTCGACGCCCTTGTGGACGAGCATGGTGGCGTCGCCGCCGTCGTCCAGGATCATGTTCGGGCCGCCGGTGGGGGTGTTCGGCCAGGTCAGCGCCTGCTCCGTGCACCACCAGTACTCCTCCAGGGTCTCGCCCTTCCAGGCGAAGACCGGGATGCCCTGGGGGTTCTCGGGGGTGCCGTTCGGGCCGACGGCGATGGCGGCGGCCGCGTGGTCCTGGGTGGAGAAGATGTTGCAGGACACCCAGCGGACCTCGGCGCCGAGGGCGACCAGGGTCTCGATGAGGACGGCGGTCTGCACGGTCATGTGCAGGGAGCCCATGATGCGGGCGCCGGCCAGCGGCTGGCTGGCGGCGAACTCACGGCGGATCGACATCAGGCCGGGCATCTCGTGCTCGGCGAGGGTGATCTCCTTGCGGCCGAACTCGGCCAGGGAGAGATCGGCGACCTTGAAGTCCTGTCGGTTGTCGACAGTCGTCATTGCGAGGTACTCCTCGGGGTTGGGGCGAGGTGGGTACGGCTGGTCTGCGCGGCGGCGGACACAGGGGTGCCCCAAGGAGGACACAGGCATGCCCGCGTGCGCGCAGCGCAGTCCGTCGGAGGCCCTCTCTCCCTCGGCCGGTCCGCGGTGGGACCGCCCGACCGCCATCAGCAGCGACGTCTGGCTCCGTCCCAAGTTACACCGGTAGGACCGGCGGTCCCCAGTCCGCTCCGGACAGTTCCAGCCGAACCGAGCGGGCGCCCGGCGTCGGATCGGGTTTCGGGGAGCGCGCCGAGGGGGTCCGCACAAGCTTTGGGAGGAAGGGGGTGGACGCGGGCGATCAGGGACGTTCGCGTCTTTGAGTCGGGCGGTGGATGTTGCAGGATGCGGGGAGATCAGGAGCCTCTGATCAATCCTGCGGGGCGCCCGGGACGGCGTTCCGTGCGACGAAGGTGTTAGGAGAACGACGTGACCAGTCCGGCCGGCCCTCCCCCCACGGGCAGCGGCGGTGTCGAGGAGCAGCGGTTGAAGCTGCTCGCGGTGACCGCGTGCCCGACCGGCATCGCACACACGTACATGGCGGCGGAGAAACTCGCCCAGGCCGCCGCGAGCCGTGGCATCGACATGAAGGTGGAGACACAGGGATCCATCGGGGCCGAAAACATCCTCGATGACAACGATGTCAGTAGCGCTGACGGCGTGATCGTCGCCGCGGACAAGGACGTGGACCTGAGCCGCTTCGCCGGCAAGCGGGTCCTCGTGGTCGGGGTCGCCGAGGGCATCCGCCATCCCGAGCGGCTGATCGAGCAGGTGCGGTCCGCGCCCGTGCACACGGCGGCCGGTACGACCGCGGCGGCAACCGCGCCCGGCGGCAGGGAACGGAGTCTCGCGTACAAGTCACTGATGAACGGGGTCAGTTACATGATCCCGTTCGTCGTGGTCGGCGGGCTGCTGATCGCGATCTCGCTGTCGCTCGGCGGCCACCCGGACCCCTCCGGCGGTCTGGTCATCCCGAAGGACTCCTTCTGGATGGACGTGAACAACATCGGCGTGATCGGTTTCACGCTGATGGTGCCGATCCTGTCCGGCTACATCGCCTACGCCATCGGCGACCGGCCCGCGCTCGTGCCGGGCATGATCGGCGGCTGGATCGCCAACACCGGTGCGCTGTACGACTCGAAGGCGGGCGCCGGGTTCATCGGGGCGATCGTGACCGGGTTCCTCGCCGGGTACCTGGTGCTGTGGATCAAGAAGGTCCGGGTCCCGAAGTTCGTCCAGCCGATCATGCCGATCATCGTGATCCCGATCGTGGCGACGACGGCGCTCGGACTGTTCTTCGTCTACGTCATCGGGAAGCCGATCTCCTGGGTGTTCGAGCATCTGACCGACTGGCTCGGCGGATTGACCGGAACCAGCGCGATCCTGCTCGGCACGATCCTCGGGCTGATGATCGCGTTCGACATGGGCGGCCCGGTCAACAAGACGGCGTTCCTGTTCGGCGCGGGCCTCATCGCGACCGGCAACCAGGCCGTCATGGGTATGTGCGCGGCGGCCATCCCGGTGATGCCGCTCGGCCAGGGCCTGGCCACGTTGATACGGCGGCGGCTCTACACCGAGCAGGAGCGGGAGACCGGTCTGGCCTCGCTGTTCATGGGCTGCTTCGGCATCTCCGAGGGCGCGATCCCGTTCGCGGCGGCGCGGCCCGCGCAGGTCATCCCCGCCAACATGCTGGGCGGCGCGGTGGCCGGCGCGGTCGCAGGACTCGCCGGGGTGAAGGACGCGGTGCCGCACGGCGGGCCGATCGTGGCGGTGCTGGGCGCGGTGAGCGGCGTACCGATGTTCTTCGTGGCGGTGGCGATCGGTACGGCGGTCACCGCGGTGACGACGGTCGCGCTGGTCGACGTGAGTGAGCGCAAGCGGCGCGGGGAGCAGGTGGTCGGGGCCGGGGCCGCCGTCGAGCCCGAGCTCGTGTTGGCCGGGGCCGGGGTGGGAGTTCCCGGCGCCGGGAGCGACGGTACGAGGGGCGCCGCGACTACCGGAGTGCGTGAGGTGAGCGGGGTGAACTCGGGCGACTCAGGCTCGGGCTCGCGTACCGCGGTCGGCTTGGACGGGTCGGGGTCGCGAGGACCGCGCGGTGCGGCGGGCGGCACTGAAGCAGCCACGGCCGGCCGCAGTTCGCTCACCACAGAAGAGACCGCCCCTGAAGCCCTTCTTGAAGCCCTCCCTGAAACCTCCTCTGAGGTCCTCCCCGAAGTCCTCTCCGGCTACCTCACCGAGCAGACCGTGAAGGTGCCCCTCGACGCGGTCGACAAGGAGGCCGCGATCCGTGAGGTGGCCGGGCTGTTGGCGCGGACCGGCAAGGTCGTGGATGTCGAGGAGTTGGTGGCGACCGCGTTGCGGCGGGAGGAGCTGGGGACGACCGGGCTCGGGGAGGAGATCGCGATTCCGCATGCCAAGACGGACGCGGTGAGTGCGCCGGTCGTCGGGTTCGCGCGGTCGGTGGAGGGGGTCGAGTGGGGCTCGCCGGACGGTACGAAGGCCCGGCTGGTGTTCATGATCGCCGTACCGGAGGCGGCGGCCGGTGATGAGCATCTGCGGATTCTGGCGTTGCTGTCGCGGAAGTTGACGGATGCCGGGTTCCGGAAGCGGCTGTTGGCGGCGGGTGACGAGGCGGCGGTGCTCGGTGTGCTGAGCGAGGTCGGTTAAGTGGTGGCGGGCTCGCGGCTGTGGCAGGTCGCGGGCCCGCACAGTCTGTTCACAGTGGCCCGCTACTCTCTGCGCCGCGGAAGTGCCGTAAGGGGAGGGAAACGATGTCGGGCAAGGGGCGGGGACTGGGGATCGCGGCTGTGTTGGTGGGGCTGTTGGGGGTGGTGTTGGCGCTCGGCTCCACCCTGTACGCACGGAACTCATACGGGAGTTCCACCATCAGCAGCCAGAGCATGGCGCCGACGTACGAGCCGGGTGACCGGATCATCTTCGAGAAGGTGGACGGCGGCGAGGTGCACCGCGGTGACGTCGTCCTGTTCTCGGCGCCGGACCGCTACGGGTTCAGCGGAAGCGTGGTGCAGCGGGTCGTCGGGGTGGGCGGTGACCGGGTGGTGTGCTGCACGGGATCGGGCACGGACGCGCGGATCACCGTGAACGGCAAGCCGCTGGCGGAGCCCTATGTGAAGCAGGGTGATGTCGACGGTCTGCACAAGACGTACGACGTGACGGTCCCGAAGGGGCGGTTGTTCCTGCTCGGCGACAACCGTGCGAACGCGATGGACTCGCGTTTCTTCGCCAGCGATCACGAGGGGACGGTGGCCGAGTCCGCCGTCCGGGACCGGGTGACCGACGATCGCAGGGTCGCCTTCGTCATCGGGTCGGCCGTCATCGTCGGGGTCGTCCTCATCCTGGTCGGTATCGGCCTGGGGATCGCCGCGTTCGTCGTACGGCGACGGAGGGCGGCCCCGGTCGCGCCGTGGCCCGTGCAGCAGGGGTAGCGGGACGGGGAGGGCCCGTCGAACGTCCCGGCGGGCCCTGGTGTCGTAGGTGCCGGAAGTCAGTGTCCGGGCGCCGGGTGCTGGGCCGGGCCTCCGGGGGTTGCTTCGCGGTCGGGGCCCTTGGTGGCCTCGGACTCGCTGTAGATGTCGGGTTCGAGGTAGATGACGCGGGCGATCGGGACGGCTTCGCGGATGCGGGACTCGGCGGCGTTGATCGCGGTGGCGACCTCGGTGGCCGTGTCGTCGTGCTGGACGGCGATCTTGGCGGCGACGAGCAGTTCCTCGGGGCCGAGGTGGAGGGTGCGCATGTGGATGATGCCGGTGACGGTGTGGCCGTCGACGATGGCGGCCTCGATCTTCTGGACGTCCTCGATGCCGGCGGACTCACCGAGCAGCAGCGACTTGGTCTCGGCGGCCAGGACCAGGGCGATCAGGATGAGCAGGATGCCGATGCAGAGGGTGCCGATGCCGTCCCAGACGCCGTCGTCGGTGAGCAGGGCCAGGCCGACGCCGCCGAGGGCGAGGACCAGGCCGATGAGCGCGCCGAAGTCCTCCAGGAGGACGACCGGCAGCTCGGGGGCCTTGGCGCGACGGATGAACTGCGACCAGGAGTGCGTGCCGCGCAGTTCGTTCGACTCCTTGATGGCCGTACGGAACGAAAAGCCCTCGGCGATGATCGCGAAGACGAGGACGCCCACCGGCCAGTACCAGTGCTCGATCTCGTGCGGGTGCTTGATCTTCTCGTAGCCCTCGTAGACGGCGAACATGCCGCCGACGGAGAAGAGGACGATCGAGACGAGGAAGGCGTAGATGTAGCGCTCGCGGCCGTAGCCGAAGGGGTGCTGCGGGGTGGCTTCGCGCTGGGCCTTCTTGCCGCCGATCAGGAGCAGTGCCTGGTTGCCGGAGTCGGCGAGGGAGTGGACGCCCTCGGCGAGCATCGAGGACGAGCCGCTGAAGGCGAACGCCACGAACTTCGATGCCGCGATCGCGAGGTTGGCGCCGAGTGCCGCCACGATCGCCCTGGTGCCGCCTGACGCGCTCATGTGTTCGCGGTGTCCCTTCGCCTTCGTACGTCTGTGCCGGACGTCCAGGTCGGACATCCGCGTCGGACGTCTGCCCCGGACAGCTGCCCGGATGGGTCGTCCGGCCGTCTTTGCCCGTCCTTTGCCGGTGGGCCATTCTTGCAGCCCTGCCCGGCGGCGGCTCGTCAGGTATCCACAGGCCCGGTCATACGATCACAGTGGCCCGGAAGACCGTGCCGACTCCGGACACCTCGGCCTCGTCGCCGGCCGGGACGAAGACCGACTGGCCGGGGGCGAGTTCGAACTCGCCGGCCGTCACCGCACCGGCCGTGCAGAGCAGGATCTGCGGGGTGTCGAGGGTGAGGTCGTGGACGCCTGTACCCGCCGGAAGGACGTACCGGGAGAGCCGGAACTCGTCGATGGGGGTCTCGTAGACCTCCTCGCCGTCGGGGGACGCCTCGGGGCGCAGCACTCCGGGGTCGCTCGCCTCGAAGCGGACGACGCGCAGGAGTTCGGGGACGTCGACGTGCTTGGGGGTGAGGCCGCAGCGCAGCACGTTGTCGGAGTTGGCCATGATCTCGACGCCGAGCCCGTTGAGGTAGGCGTGCGGGATGCCGGCGCCGAGGAACAGGGCCTCGCCGGGCTGGAGTCGGACGTAATTGAGGAGCATCGCGGCGATGACGCCGGGGTCGCCCGGGTAGTGGTGGGCGATGTCGGCGTAGGGGGCGTAGTCGCCGCCGAGGCGGGTGCAGGCGGTCGCCGCCGCGGTGACCGTGTGGCGCATCTCCTCCGGGTCGGCGGTGAGGATCGCCGTGAGGACCTCGCGCAGGGCGGCTTCCTCGGGGTGCGCGTGCAGGAGGTCGACGTACGGCTTCAGGGAGTCGACGCCCAGGCCGGCGAGCAGCTCGGCGGCCTCCAGCGGGTCGCGGAAGCCGCACAGGCCGTCGAACTCCGTGAGCGCGCAGATCAGTTCGGGCTTGTGGTTGGCGTCCTTGTAGTTGCGGTTCGGGGCGTCCACGGGGATGTCCCGGCGCTCCTCGTCGGCGTAACCCTCCTTCGCCTGCTCCAGGTTGGGGTGCACCTGGAGGGAGAGCGGGGCGCCGGCGGCGAGGATCTTCAGCAGGAAGGGCAGCCGGGGGCCGAACTTCGCGACCGCCTTCTCGCCCAACTCCCGCTCCGGAGCGGCCTCGACGACCTCGACGAGCGTCCCGCGCGCGGTGCGCGAGGGTGCGCCCTGGTGCGCGCCCATCCACATCTCCGCCTGCGGCTCACCGCTCGGTTCCACCCCGAGCAGCTTGGGGATGGCGGTGGGGGAACCCCAGGCGTAGGGGCGGATCGTGTTGTCGAGGCGGTCCATACGAGTCTCTACCGGTTCTCTCTGCGTACGACTGAGGTATGACGTGGGTTCGCACCCCGGACGCCGTTGTACGACGGTCAGGGCTTCGACGACAAGATCAGGCGCCCGAGGCGAGCGCCAGGTAAACGGCGGCGAAATCCGTCATGGCGATCAGCTCCGCGAGGGTCTCCAACTCGCCGCCGTCCTCGGGCTCCAGCTCGCTGATCGGCGTGTCGTGGCTGAGGGCCAGGTCACGGGCGGTCGGGGCGGCGGTGAGGCCGCCGATCGGGCGGTCCCGGAGCAGCACCACGCGTGCGTGCAGCGCGGGCGCCTCGTCGACGCGGTCCCTGAAGAAGTCGTCGGGGTCGGCGCTCGCGGCGAGCGGGCCGGCCAGCAGGGCGTTGTGCTCGGCGAGCGCCTCGGGCAGCTCGGAGACCAGCGCGGGGCGGCCGGCCAACTCGGCGAGCGCGGCGGCGAATCGACGGCCCGCCGGACCGGCCGACGCACCCTCCGTCCAGATCACCGGGAGCGAGTCGGCGAGTTCGGCGGCCAGGGTCTTGGCGGGATTGCTGTACGTCACGACGGCGGGCCCGCAGCGTTCGGCGACCTGGTCGAGACGGTCGGCGACCTTCTCCAGGGCCTCCGGCGGCGCGCTGAGCAGGCCTGTGCGGTCCAGCAGCGCGAGCAGCGGGGTGAGGAGCGCCCAGAGGACTCCGGGGGCGGAGGCGGCCAGCGGCTCGTCGTGCTCGTACGGCGCGGTCGCCATCGGTACGAAGAGGCCGTGGGCGCCGTCCACGGCCTCCGTGAGGGGGCTGCGGGACGGGGCCACGGCCGCGACGGTGCAGCCGCGGCGGTAGGCCTGCTCGGCGAGCAGGGACAGGCCGGGTTCGCTGCCGTCCGGAGTGGTGATCAGCAGCAGGTCCACGGAGCCCGCCCAGCCCGGGAGTTCCCAGCGCAGGGCGCCGGCGGCGGGGGCCACTCCGGTGGGTGCCAGGCGGGTGACGGGGCTGCTGGCGCCGGCGAGCTTGCCGAGCAGGTCGGCGACGCAGGTGGCGGCGGCTCCGGGGCCCGCGATCAGGATGGCGCGGGGGCGGCCGTCCGGTTTCAGGTCGTGGACGCCGGCCTCGGCGGCGTGCCGGGCGGCTGTGCGCACCCTCGCGCCGGCTTCGGCGGCACCGCGGAGCAGGGCTCGGCGGTCGGCCTCGGCCAGTGCGTCCGGGGAGTCGAGCAGCGATTCGTCGAGCATGGGCGGCGGCCTCCGATCGCGTCGTCGTCGGTTACGCGGGGTGGCGGGCCTCGTCGACGAGGAGGACGGGGATGCCGTCCCGTACGGGGTAGGCCAGGCCGCAGTCCTCACCGGTGCAGATCAGCTCGGTGTCCTGCTCCTTGAGGGGGGCGTGGCAGGCCGGGCAGGCCAGGATCTCCAGGAGGCCGGCTTCGAGCGGCATGGGGTGTCCCTCCGAGGGCTGGGGCTACGACGGTGCGTGCGGATGTGCCTGGTCAGGTTACCGCCGGTGGGAAGTGCTTGCCGGGGTTGGGGCCGACGGACCTGGGGCCGCGCTCCCAGACCCCGCTCCGGCCGGAACGGTCTCGTCCTCGAACGCCGGACGGGCCGGAACCACCCGACCGGCATCGCGAAGAAGAAACCGTCAGCCCCTGATGATCCCCAGCACCTCGTCCCGCACCTTCCCCATCGTCGCCTCGTCCCGCGCCTCCGTGTTGAGCCGCAGCAGGGGTTCCGTGTTGGAGGGGCGGACGTTGAACCACCAGTCGGCGGAGGTGACGGTGAGGCCGTCGAGTTCGTCGAGGGTCAGGTCGTCCTGGCCCTCGTAGGCGGCGCGGATCGCCGCGAGGCGGGCCCCCTGGTCGTCGACCGTGGAGTTGATCTCGCCGGAGCCCACGTAACGGTCGTACTGGGCCACGAGGGCGGAGAGCGGGCCGTCCTGGCCGCCCAGTGCGGCGAGGACGTGGAGGGCGGCCAGCATGCCCGTGTCGGCGTTCCAGAAGTCCTTGAAGTAGTAGTGCGCGGAGTGCTCGCCGCCGAAGATCGCGCCGGACTTCGCCATCTCGGCCTTGATGAAGGAGTGGCCCACGCGCGTGCGTACCGGTGTGCCGCCGTTCTCCTTGACGACCTCGGGGACCGACCAGGAGGTGATCAGGTTGTGGATGATCACGCCCTTGCCGCCGTTCCTCGCCAGCTCGCGGGCGGCCACCAGGGCGGTGATCGCGGACGGCGGGACCGGGTCGCCGTTCTCGTCGACCACGAAGCAGCGGTCCGCGTCGCCGTCGAACGCGATGCCGAGGTCGGCGCCCTCCTCGCGGACGCGCGCCTGGAGGTCGACGATGTTGGCCGGGTCGAGCGGGTTGGCCTCGTGGTTCGGGAAGGTGCCGTCCAGCTCGAAGTACATCGGGACCAGGGTGAGCGGCAGGCCGGCGAACACGGTCGGGACCGTGTGCCCGCCCATGCCGTTGCCCGCGTCGACGACGACCTTCAGGGGGCGGATGGAGGTCAGGTCGACGAGGCCGCGGAGGTGCGCCGCGTAATCCTCCAACGTGTCCCGCTTTGTGATCGTTCCCGTCGGGCCGGAGACCTCCGGGGCGCCCGAGTCCAGCCAGGACTCCACGAGTTGGCGGATCTCGGCGAGGCCGGTGTCCTGGCCGACGGGGGCCGCGCCCGCACGGCACATCTTGATGCCGTTGTACTTCGCCGGGTTGTGCGAGGCCGTGAACATGGCACCCGGGAGGCCGAAAGCGCCCGAGGCGTAGTACAGCTGGTCCGTGGAGCACAGGCCGATCTCGGTCACGTCGACACCGCGCGCCGCCGCCCCGCGCGCGAAGGCGGCGGACAGCCCGGGGGACGAGGGCCGCATGTCGTGCCCGGTCACGATCGCGGTGGCGCCGGTCACCTGGACGAAGGCCGCCCCGAACAACTCGGCCAAGGACTCGTCCCACTGGTCCGGGACGACGCCCCGTACGTCGTACGCCTTCACGAGCTGCGACAAATCAGCAGACACGGCCAACCCTCCAGAAAGTCCTATCGGTCGCCCCAAACTACCCGCAGGGACCGACAGCGCGACGTGCGGAAACCAGGCCGTCCACAGACTCTTACCTGGGCTCCGGGCAACGCCACACGCGGCGAGTCCCTCACAGGGGGCGCGGTCACGGTGGGGATCGTTGAACGAACTCCCGGGCAGGCCCCGTCAGTTGTCCGGCGAGCGCAGCACCCGCAGATGACCCCGGCGGGCGACCTCCATCGGGTCCGCCGTGCGGGCACCGCCTCCGCCACCCGCCCCGGCCGCCCGTTCCTGCGGGCGGGCCGCCTCACGCACAGCGTTGGCAAGCGCTTCCAGGTCGTCGCCGCTCGGGCGGGCCGGAGCGGAGCTGTCGAGGAGGCGGACGACCTCCCAGCCTCGGGGCGCGGTGAGGCGCTCGGAGTGCTCGGCGCACAGGTCGTAGCAGTGGGGTTCGGCGTAGGTGGCGAGCGGGCCGAGGACCGCGGTCGAGTCGGCGTAGACGTACGTCAGCGTCGCGACGGCGGGCCGGCCGCAAGCGGTGCGCGAACAGCGACGTACAGGGCTCACGACGTTGGACGGTACCGCACTCTTGAGCGGGCCGCGACGACTCTCCCCCAGGTCACTCCACCGTGTCGGGTTGTGAAACGCCCCACACACCTCTCCGACAACACGTCACTGACCTGCGCGAACACCCCTTCTCGAGATCTCGAACGGGGTCGGGTCCGGTCATGACTCGGCACAAACACCGTCAATTGCCTTGAGAGCGACGGTCTTGGAGACATACGGAATCGAGCCCAAGCTTGGCTGGAATGGTCATCCGGCGACATGGCGCCCGAGCGCCGGACGGCGAGTGGAGTCCGGCGGCGGGACCTGACGGGGACTACGCTTCACCAGTGATGGACACCCCCGTACCGCCCCCCGCCGCCGGCCCCGGGCCCCGCCGCCGCGATCGCCACGGCCGGGGCATGCGCGGCCCGATCGCACCGCCGCAGGTTCCGCTGGCCGCGAGCCGGGCCGAGGCGTTCGCGGATCTGGTGCAGGACTCCGTGGAGCGTCTGGAGCGACGCTGGCCGCAGCTGGCCGACATCGATTTCCTCGTCCTGGAAGTCCCTCGACTGGGTGGTGCGGGCGAGGGCTGGAACGACGAGTCGGTGCCCCTGGGGGGCACGATCGCCGCCCGTGAGGGACAGCCCGCGCGCGTGGTGATCTATCGGCGGCCCGTCGAGATCCGCACGAAGGGGCGCGACGAACGCGCGGCCCTGGTCCACGAGATCGTCGTGGAGCAGGTCGCCGAACTGCTGGGCCTCACCCCGGAGACCGTCGATCCGCGCTACGGGGAGGACTGACCCTCCCCGCGCGCGTGGGGTCGCGGACGGCTACTTCTTCTGGAGGACCGACAGGTCCTCGTCCGTCTGCGGCACCGACACCGTCCCCCGGTCGTCGGGCAGTGTCTGGATCGTGAAGCCCGGTACGCCCTCCTCGGTCGCCGAGAGCGTCCTGGCCGCGTACACCGGGCCGCCCGACTGGGGCTCGACGGTCAGCGCGTAGGTGCCCTTCAGGCCGCCGGGGACCGGGAGTTCGACGTCCTGTGTGGTGCCGGCCTTGATCGTGTACGTCTTCGAGACGGGCGTACCGCCGCCGCTGCCGGCGGACGCGGTGACCTTGACGGTCGCGGTGCGGGTGGGCGCGACCAGGGACAGCGTGGAGCCCTTGCTGCTGTTGTCGGCGGCCGTCGCGCGCGTGCCGACCGCGCCGGTCGCCGGGATGAACGCCGTCTCCTGCTTGCTGCCCTTGCCCCGTACGACCTTCAGCGCGGCGACGACCGGCACGGACTGGTCGGTCGGCGTCAGGACCAGGGAGCCCGGGTCGCCGCGGGTGACGTCACCGAGGTCGACGCCGACCGTCATGCCCGCCTTGACGTGCACGGTCTCGTGCCCGGCCGGCGTGATCATCCCCGTGGGCGAGGAGAGCCGCACCTTCAGGTCGGCGTCCGAGTCGCCCGGCGTGAAGGCGATCAGCCGTACCGAGGTGGCGTCCTTCGGGATGCCCGGCATGACCAGGCTGCCTGCCGGGTCGGTGGACGCGGCCAGCCAGTCGCCGCCGAGCTTGGCGTCGAGGGCCTGCACGGCCGCGCCGACCCGGCCGCTGCGCACGACCACGTGCACGGTCAGGTCGGTCTCCTGGTCGTCGGTGAGCGTGGAGAGCAGGATCGGCTCGTCGGCGTGCGGCTCGACCGTGATGCCCTCCCCCACCGTCGACTTGAGGTCGCCGTCCTTGCCGTAGAGGTCGATGTCGACGACGGCGGCGGAGTCGTCCGGGTTGGTGAGGTTCACGTAGTCGGTGCGGTCGGCGGAGGTGCTGGCGCCCGGGAACCAGAACTCGGTGTCCGGGGCGGTGCAGTTGACGCCCTGGAGGCCGCGTCCGTTGCCTGCGGCGACCTCGGTGGTCTCCTGGACGGTCCAGCCGGGCGCGTACTTGCCCTCGGCGGTGCCGAGCAGCGCGGGCGAGTCGGCTCCGGAGCTGTCGCCGGTGGCCGGCGTGCCGGGGGTCTTGGGCGTCAGGACGGGCTTGGCGGGCTTCTTCTTGCTCTTGCTGCTCGTGCCGTCGCCCGACTGCTGGCCCGCGGCCTGGAGTTCGGCCTTGCCGCTGTCGTCCGTGCCCGTCGTGACGGGCGTGAAGGACGTGTACGACGTGTCGGCGAGGTCGGAGGTGCTCGGCGCCGGGCAGAGCAGGCTGGTGCGCTCCACGGGCAGCTGGGCGGCCGCCTCGGCGGTGTGCGTGCCGGGCGCGGCCGGTGTCTTCATCTCGGCGAACCCGGTGACGGCGGCGAGCGCGGCCACGCCGGCGAGGAAGGACAGGGTGGTGCGGTTCACTGCTGGCTCCCGTCGGGGCGCTCACTGCCGTGCGGATGTTGCTGGGCGGGGTCGTACGCCGGGTCGTAGGCGGGGTCGTAGTTCGGGTCGTAGCCCTGGCCCTGCCCCTGGTTCTGGTCGTAGCCCTGTTCGTACGTCGGGTCGTAGCCCGGTGCCGGGGGCTGGCCGCCGTAGGCGTACGGGTCGTACTGGCCGCCCTGGTAGGGGTCCGCCTGGTACGACTGGTCGTAGGTGCCCGCCGGGTACTGCTGGTCGGCCTGGTACTGCTCGCCGCCGTAGGTGCCGTACTCGGCGCCCGCGTAGCTCGCGGCGTCCCACTCTCCGTAGGACTGTTGCTGCGGGATCGCGGCGGCGACCTCCTCCTCCGCAGGAGGAGGTGTGGTGCCCGAGCCGAACGCGTCGAACTCCCCGGTGCTCGCGATGTCCGCCGTCTCGTCCGCCTGGTCGGCGGCCTCGGTCTCGGCCTGGGCGCGCAGGCGGCGGGCCCTGCGGCCCTCGCCCGCGACCGCCTGGGCCGGGATCAGCTCCTCCTCCGGGAGGTCGTCGTCGATGTCACGGCGGCGGCCCGGGAGGGCGAGCACGACGAGGACGAGGGCGAGCGCGCCCTGGGTCCACAGCCAGGCGGTGTGTCCGATCGGGTCGTCGTAGGTGACATCCAACCGGCCGCCGGTGGCGGGGAGTTGGAAGCCCTGGGCCCAGCCGTCGACCGTGGTGCGGGTGAGCGGCTTGCCGTCCAGGGTGGCCGTCCAGCCGGCGGCGGCCGTGTCGGCGAGGCGCAGGACGCGGCCGGTGGCGCCGGACGGGATCGTGGTGTGGATGTCGACGGGTCCCGCGGCGACCGGCTTGGGGGCGGCGGTACCGGCGACGATGGCCGCGCGGGAGACCTGCGCGTTGACCCGCCACAGGGCGCTGCCGTCGGCCTGGCTGAGCCTGCTGAGGCCGGGGGTGGCGTCCAGGACACGGCTGACCTCGCGGGGCGCGCCCTTGTGGACGAGGACGTAGCGCACGGCGAAGCCGCCGAGTTCGTCGGCCTGGTCGGCGCCGGAGCCGGCGACGAGGTTGGCGACGACCTTGTCGAGCCGGCTGTTCTCGCCGTCCGCCGCGGCGAACTCACCGTCCCCCATGCGGGCGCCGGAGCCGCGCACCAGCATGTAGCCGACGTGGGCGGCGGAGTCGCTGTCGAGGACGAGGGTGCGGGCCTGGTCCTGGGTGTCGCTCTCCTCGGCGACGAACGCGGGCACCTGGGTCGGGTCGCGGCGCTCCAAGGGGCCGTCGGCGCCGCCGAGCATCCAGCCGGCGGCGACGAGCAGCGGTCCTGCGGCCGAGGCGAAGGCGATCAGGACGGCCACCGGCTGGCGCCAGCCGAAGCTCTGCTCGGCGACACGCGCGCGTGCCCCGTCGGCACCGAGCGCGGCGGCGGCGAGGAGCGCGAGGCCGTAGACGAGGGTCGCGGGGCCGGCCCAGGTTGAGCTGTTGGACAGGACGGCGAAGACGAGGCCCACCAGGGCGACGCCCCAGGCGGCCCGGATGCCGAAGGCGCGCTCGCCGCGCAGCAGGGCGCCGAGCGCGGCCAGCACGACGCCGATGAGCATCAGGCCGTTGACCGTGCCGGGGCCGCCGGGGCTGGCGCCGAGCAGGTCGAGGGGGGACGCGGACCCGGAGCCGTACTCCAGGCCGGCCTGCTGGAAGAAGCCGAACGGGAGGAGCGTCAGCGACCAGGGCGCCAGGATCAGCAGCGGGGTGCCGAGCTGCGCCAGGAAGCGCAGGCCGTAGGCGGTGATGTCGCTCCTGCGGACGACCAGCAGCGCGATGCCGAGGATCAGGGCGATGGGCCAGATGATCGGCGTGAAGGCGGTGGTGACCGTCAGGAGCAGGGCGTAGGCCCAGGTGGCGCGCCAGCTGCCGCGGGCGCCCGAGGAGTGCGTCAGACCGCTGGCTGCGATGCCCGCGCGGGCCGCCAGCGGGAGCAGCACGGCGAGGACGGCGGTGCCGATGCGGCCGCCCGCGAGGGCGCCGGTGGCGGCGGGCAGGAAGGCGTAGACGACGGCCGCCCACGCGCGCAGCAGGCGGGACTCGACGAGCGGGCGGGAGGCGAAGTAGGCGGTGAACCCGGCCAGCGGTACCGAGGCGACCAGCAGGACCGTGACCGCGAGGCCGGTCGAGCCGAACAGCAGCGAGGAGAGCATCGCGACGAACGCGAGGTACGGCGGTGCGGACGGGGTGCCGCCGGCGCCGACCGGGTGCCAGGAGTCCAGGAAGCGGGACCACAGTTCGCCGGAGTCGCCGGGTGCGGGCAGCATCGCGCCGCCCGTGAGCGCGCCGCTGCCGAGCAGGTCGCGGCAGGCGACGAGGGAGACGAGCAGCAGCACCAGGAACAGCACCGGGCCGGGCTTGCGGGCGATGCGCTTCACACGCGCGAACTGCTCGATCTCCAGGAAGTCCGCGTCGTCGCCGCCGGGTCCGGACTCGACCGCGCCGCCGTGCCGGCCGGCCCCCGAGGTGATCTCGGGGTCGGAGGTGTCGACGAAGCTGGCGGCGGCCTGTTCGAAGGTGGCCCGCAGGGTCGCGCCGGGCGGCGGGAAGAGCGGCCGCAGTTCCGCCTTGTCGATCTGCGGGGTGCCGCGCCTGCGCCGTCCGGCGATGATCCGCTCGGGGCGCAGCAGGGTCCCCAGGAGGCCGCGGATCTCGTCGAGGGCCTGTCCGGGGACCTTGCCGACGAGATAGCCGAGGGTGCGCAGCACGGTGCCGACGACGACCCTGACGAGGACCCAGGGCAGCACGGCCGTACGGCTGTTGACGAGCAGGGTGTAGACGGCGCCGGCCTTGTCGACCTTGTGCGGGGAGGCGACGGTGCGGCCCGCGCAGTCGACCGCGCGGCGCTCGCGGGAGGCCGCCTCGGCGTGCCGTACGACCGCCTCGGGGGCGACCAGGACGCGGTGGCCCGCGGCGGTGGCGCGCCAGCACAGGTCGACGTCGTCCCGCATCAGGGGCAACCGGCGGTCGAAGCCGCCGAGTTCGTCGAAGACGTCGCGCCGGATCAGCATCCCGGCGGTGGAGACGGACAGCACGGGCCGTACGTGGTCGTGCTGGCCCTGGTCCTGTTCGCGGCGGTCGAGACCGGTCCAGCGGCGCCCGGAGTGGGCGATCGTGACGCCGACCTCCAGGAGCTGCCGGCGGTCGTACCAGCCGCGCAGCTTGGGGCCTACGACGGCCACGTCCTCGCGGCCGAGTTCGTACTCCTGGTCCACCACGCGCAGCAGTTGGGCCAGGGCGTCGGGCTCCGGGGCGGAGTCGTCGTGCAGCAGCCACAGCCACTGGACGGGCTCGCCGTGCGGGAGTTCCGGCATGTCGTAGGCGTCGTCGCGCCAGGTGCGCGTAACGGGGTCCCAGCCGCTGGGGCGCTTCAGGTACGGCAGGTCGTCCGGAGTCAGCACGGGGGCGGTGCGGTTGGCCTCCTCGACGGCCTGGCCGAAGCCGGTGCGCCGGGCGAGGTGCAGCACGCGGTCGGCGCCGAGGGTGTCGGTGACCAACTGGGCGGAGTCGTCCGCGCTGCCGGTGTCGGCGGCCATGACGCTCTGCACGGGGCGTTCCTGGCCGAGCAGCCCGGCGAGCGCGTCGGGCAGCCAGCGGGCGCCGTCGTGGGAGACGAGCACCGCGGTGACTACGTGACGCGGGAACTCAGGAGTGGCAGCGTCGTGTTGGGCTGCCGTGTGGCTGTGCACGGACATCGAGGTACGGGCCCCGGTTCGATGGACTGCGGTGGACGCATGCGTCCCGAGGGGACTGCGGTACGTCTCGGACGAGCGCCCACACTATCGGCTGGGCACAGCGACGGCCCGCCGCCTGTGGATAACCCAGTCGCGACGGGCCGTTCAGTAGGTCCCGAGGTATGTCCCGAGGTGTGCCGTGCGGTTCAGACGGCGGCCTTCTTGAGCCGGCGGCGTTCGCGCTCGGACAGGCCGCCCCAGATGCCGAAGCGTTCGTCGTTGGCGAGGGCGTATTCGAGGCATTCGGAGCGGACCTCGCAGGCGAGGCAGACCTTCTTGGCCTCGCGGGTGGAGCCGCCCTTCTCGGGAAAGAAGGACTCGGGGTCGGTCTGGGCGCACAGCGCGCGCTCCTGCCAGCCGAGTTCCTCGTCCGCGTCGTCGACCAGCAGTTGCTGCACCAGCTCGGTCATGTGCGCCCCTCGTCTGTCTTTCGCGTCCCCGTGATGTAGCCGTTACCGATGTCGGCTGAACGACACGAGTGAAATTACAAGTGTGCTGCTCCGGGCGAGTCAAGCCGAGATCTGCTATTGGGCCCCTTATTCACTCTGCGGAACCAAGGCCTAGCGGAAAGTGTTCAAATCGGCATAAACCTTGACAGGCAGCGGAGACCCTCGTGGGCCTCCTACCCCGGGACAGGGCCTGTACGGGGGAGGACGCTCAGGAGTTCGATCTCGTTCCAACGGGGTTTGTGCGCCCGGTTGTGCGCCATGTGTCCCGATAGCCTCCTGAACAAACCTTTCACCTCCCAGATGAACCGGATGAGGTGAAACATGTCCCACATACCGGGTGTCGAGTTGACAGTGCGGGTGTGAACCGATGTTCTTGTGGGCATGCTCGCGAACTCGGCACTCACCTCGACCCGCTCCGCCGGGTCCCTCGGTGCTGCCCAGGCTCGCTGTAGCTGTTGTTGCTGTTCCGGCTGTTGAGCCCTCCGCGCTCCGGCCCCACCTGCTTTCTCTTCTTTTGGTGACACCCAGCCCCCGCCGTTACTTCTTACGCCGAGGAACCACCGCACCCCCATGAACAGCGACAGCGACCTCCAGATCGCCGGCGACATCCTCGAAGTCCCGCACCTCCTCCAGGCAGCGCGCGAACACCCGGCCACCGTGGCCGAGTTCGTCGGCCTGGCGCGCTCGGTCGCCGCCGACCGCACCCAGTGGGAACACCTCGTCGAGTACGACGCGACGACCCGCTGGTACCACCGGCTGAGCACCGGCCCCGGCTACGAGGTGTGGCTGCTGTCCTGGGTGCCCGGACAGGGCAGCGGACTGCACGACCACGGCCCCTCCTCCGGTGTGCTGACCGTCCTGGACGGCACGCTGACCGAGCGCACCGAGCGGGGCACGCGCACGCTGGGGGCGGGCGCGCAGCGGGTGTTCGCGCCGGGGTACGTCCACGAGGTCGTCAACGACACCCTCGAACCGGCCATAAGCCTGCACGTCTACTTCCCCGGTCTGACCGAGATGCCGATGCACACCGCGTGCGCGCGGCGCGACGGCGCGGAAGCGGTCGACGCCGTGACCGCCTGAGGCGAGGCGACGGCCGTCCGGCCCGGGACGCGGTGGCCGTCCGACCGCGATGCGACGACTGCCTGCCGCGTTGTCACACCCGCCTGCAAGACTTGTCCCCATGCGCATTGTGGTTCTTGCAGGAGGTATCGGTGGTGCCCGGTTCCTGCGCGGTCTTCAGCAGGCCGTGCCGGACGCCGACATCACGGTGATCGGCAACACGGGGGACGACATCCACCTCTTCGGGCTGAAGGTCTGCCCGGACCTCGACACGGTGATGTACACGCTCGGCGGCGGCATCAACGAGGAGCAGGGCTGGGGGCGTGCCGACGAGACCTTCCACCTCAAGGAGGAGCTCGGGGCGTACGGGGTCGGGCCTGAGTGGTTCGGGCTCGGCGACCGGGACTTCGCCACGCACATCGTGCGGACGCAGATGATCGGCGCCGGCTATCCGCTGAGCGCGGTCACCGAAGCGCTGTGCGACCGCTGGCAGCCCGGGGTGCGGCTGATCCCCATGACGGACGACCGCGTCGAGACGCATGTCGCCGTCGAACTGGACGGCGAACGCAAGGTGATCCACTTCCAGGAGTACTGGGTACGGCTGCGCGCCTCGGTCGCCGCCGAGGCCGTCGTACCGGTCGGGGCCGAGCAGGCCAAGCCCGCGCCCGGTGTCCTGGAGGCGATCGCGGAGGCGGACGTCATCCTCTTCCCGCCGTCCAACCCGATCGTGTCCGTCGGCACCATCCTCGCCGTGCCCGGCATCCGGGAGGCGATCGCCGAGGCCGGGGTGCCCGTGGTCGGCCTCTCCCCCATCGTCGGGGACGCGCCCGTGCGCGGGATGGCCGACAAGGTGCTCGCGGCGGTGGGCGTGGAGTCCACGGCGACCGCGGTGGCCGAGCACTACGGCTCCGGGCTGCTCGACGGCTGGCTCGTCGACACCGTGGACGCCGCCTCCGTACCGGACGTCGAGGCGGCCGGGATCCGCTGCCGGGCCGTACCGCTGATGATGACCGACACCGAGGCGACCGCGCGGATGGCGCGGGAGGCGCTGGCGCTGGCGGAGGAGGTGCGGGCCGCATGAGCGAGGTGCCGCCGGTGGAGGGTTACCGGGTCTGGGCCGTGCCCGGGATGCCGGAGGTCGCGGCGGGCGACGACCTCGCCAAGCTGATCGCCGCCGCCGAGCCCGGGCTCGTCGACGGGGACGTACTCCTCGTCACCTCGAAGATCGTGTCCAAGGCGGAGGGGCGGATCGTCGAGGCGGCCGACCGGGAGGCCGCGATCGACGCCGAGACCGTACGGGTCGTCGCGCGGCGCGGTCCCCTGCGGATCGTGGAGAACCGGCAGGGGCTCGTCATGGCCGCCGCCGGGGTCGACGCCTCCAACACCCCTGCGGGGACAGTGCTGTTGCTGCCCGAGGACCCGGACGCGTCCGCGCGCGCGATCCGCGACGGGCTGCGGGACGCGCTCGGCGTCGACGTGGGGGTCGTGGTCACCGACACCTTCGGGCGGCCCTGGCGCACGGGGCTCACGGATGTCGCGATCGGCGCCGCCGGGGTGCATGTACTGGACGATCTGCGCGGGGGCACGGATGCCTACGGCAATCCGCTCAGCGCGACGGTCGTGGCGACGGCGGACGAACTGGCCGCCGCCGGTGATCTCGTCAAGGGCAAGGCCGCGGGGTTGCCGGTCGCGGTGGTGCGGGGGCTGCCGCATGTCGTGACCTCCGAGGGCGACGGGACGGGGGCGCGGGCCATGGTGCGGGGTGGGCGCGACGACATGTTCCGGCTGGGGACGTCGGAGGCGGTACGGGAGGCGGTGACCCAGCGTCGTACGGTGCGGGCCTTCACGGAGGAGCCGGTCGATCCCGGTGCGGTACGGCGGGCCGTGGCCGCGGCGGTGACCGCGCCGGCGCCGCATCACACGACGCCGTGGCGGTTCGTGCTGCTGGAGTCCGCGGAGTCGCGGGGTGCGTTGCTGGACGCGATGCGGGACGCGTGGGTCGCGGATCTGCGGCGGGACGGGAAGTCCGAGGAGTCCATCGCGAAGCGGGTGCGGCGCGGGGACGTGTTGCGGGGGGCGCCGTATCTCGTGGTGCCGTGTCTCGTGATGGACGGGTCGCACACGTACGGGGACGCGCGGCGGGACGGGGCCGAGCGGGAGATGTTCGTGGTGGCCGTGGGGGCGGGTGTGCAGAACTTCCTGGTGGCACTTGCCGGGGAGCGGTTGGGGTCGGCGTGGGTGTCCTCGACGATGTTCTGCCGGGATGTCGTGCGGGAGGTGTTGGGGCTGCCGGAGGGGTGGGATCCGATGGGGGCGGTGGCTGTGGGGCATGCGGCGGGTGAGCCGGGCGCTCGCGCTGCGCGGGATGCGGGGGCGTTTATCGAGGTGCGGTGAATCGCCGTGGGGCTCGTCTCGTTTGCGGGTGCGGGTTGTTTGTGGCTGAGCGCGCAGTTCCCCGCGCCCCTAAGGGGCGCTACCACCTAGGCTCGTAGGACTCTTCTGTGGCCGGACGTTTCGTTCATCGGCCCACTCGTACGACTGTGCGGGGTGGGGATGTTGTCGTGCCTCGACAGGCTTCGGCGGCAGCTGGGCGGATGCGGAGTTGGGTGCCGGAAGGGCCACTTGACCTCGGGCTGGTGCTTGGGCCTCTGCGGCGCGGTCCCGGGGACCCCACCTTTCGCGTGACCGCCGACGGATCCGTGTGGCGGGCCAGTCTTACGCCGGTCGGGCCGGGGACCTTGCGGGTGTCCGCTCCTGGGGGCGAGGTGCGCGGGGAGGCCTGGGGGCCCGGCGGGGCGTGGTTGTTGGAGCGGTTGCCGGAGATGCTCGGTGCCGCCGATGATCCTGACGCGTTTGTGCCGCGGCATCGGCTGGTGGCTGTCGCTCAGCATCGGCGGCCGGGGTTGCGGCTGACGCGGACCGGGCTGGTGCTGGAGTCGTTGATTCCGTCGGTGCTGGAGCAGAAGGTGACGACCGACGAGGCGTATCGGGCCTGGCGCTCGCTGGTGCGGAAGTTCGGGTCGCCCGCGCCGGGGCCCGTCGGCGGGCGGATGTGGGTGATGCCGGCGCCGCGCGCGTGGGCGTTGATTCCGTCCTGGGAGTGGCACCGGGCCGGGGTCGACGACAAGCGGGCGTCGACGATTCTGCGTGTCGTACGGGTCGCCGCGCGGCTGGAGCAGGCGGTGTCGATGCCGGCGGAGGAGGCGCGGGCGCGGTTGGAGGTGGTGCCGGGGGTGGGGCCGTGGACGTCCGCGGAGACCGTGCAGCGGAGTCATGGGGCGGCGGACGCGGTGACCGTGGGGGATCTGCATCTGCCGGGGATCGTGGGGTGGGCGCTGGCCGGGGACCGGGACGCGGACGACGCGGTGATGCTGTCGTTGCTGGAGCCGTATGCGGGGCAGCGGCATCGGGCGGCGCGGTTGATTCTGCTCAGCGGGCGGACTCCGGCTCGGCGGGCGCCGAAGATGCCTCGCGGGGACATCGGGAAGTTGTGAGCGTGCGGGTGGGTGGGGGCGGGCGTACC
>NZ_BARG01000055.1 GCF_000376565.1 Streptomyces hokutonensis
AGCCCCGCGCCCCTGAAGCTGCCCCTTCGGGGCGCTTCACAGTTCCAGCAGCCACCGTCCGCCGCCTATCAGCGAGCAAAGCGACACCAGGTGGAACAGGAACAGCCACAAGCCCGCCGGTACGTGCGTCAGGCGTGCCAACTGGTCCGCGTCCGAGTCGCCCGCTCCGCCCCTCGACCTCTTCGCCTGGAGCTCGAAAGCGGGACGCACTCCACCCAACAACAAGAACCACACCACCGCGTAAGCGAACGCCGCCTGCACCTGCGGACCCGTAAGCCACGACACCAGGAGGAAGGCCGCGCCGCTGAGGATCACCGTGAGGGCGCCGTACGCGTTGCGGATCATCACCAGCATGGCGATGAGCAGGAGGGTCGACAGCCACAGGAGGAGGGTGATGTGGCCGGCGCCCAGAAGGGCGGCGCCGCCCAGGCCCAGGAGTGGGGGAGCGGTGTAGCCGGCGGCCGCCGTGAGGATCATGCCGAGGCCGTGCGGTTTGCCGCGGCTGACGGTGAGGCCGCTGGTGTCGGAGTGGAGGCGGATGCCGGTGAGCTGGCGGCCGGTGAGGAGGGCCACCAGGCCGTGGCCGCCCTCGTGGGCGATGGTGATGGCGTTGCGGGAGACGCGCCAGAGTCCGTGCGGGACGACCACGGCGAGCGCGGCGACCATGGTGGCGATCACCACCCACAGATCCGGGTCGGGCTGGCTGCCGAAGACCTCGTCCCAGAGGGCGGGTATCGAGGCGATTGCGGTGCTGTCCATTGGCGGCGGAGGCTCCCGTGGGTGTCGTCGAATCTGGCAGTGTTGCACGTATGTGCGGACGGTATGCAGCTAGTCGTGGGCCCGAGGATCTCGCAGGAGTCTTTGAGATCGAGAAGTGGGAGCCCGAGGAGGTGCTGGCCCCCGACTACAACGTGGCCCCGACCAAAGAGGTCTATGCAGTCCTCGACCGTCCACTTAAGGACGCGGACAGCCCGAAGCCGGTTCGCCAGCTGCGCAAGCTGAAGTGGGGGCTGGTGCCGAGCTGGTCGAAGACGCCCGAGGGCGGGGCGCGGATGATCAACGCCCGCGCGGAGACCGTGCACGAGAAGCCTTCGTACCGTCGCGCCTTCGCCGCCCGGCGGTGCATCATCCCCGCCGACGGCTACTACGAGTGGGTCACCGCCAAGGACGAGCGGGAGCTGGAGGTCGAGGGGAAGAAGAAGCGGCAGCGGAAGCAGCCGTACTTCGTGCTCCCCGCCGACGGGTCGGTGTTCGCGATGGCCGGTCTTTACGAGTTCTGGCGGGACCGGACGCTGCCCGACGACCATCCGCTGGCCTGGTGGGTCACCTGCTCGGTGATCACCACGGAGGCGGAGACGACCCCGCTCGCGGTCGCCCCCGCCGACGGGCCGTACGCGCTCGCCGACATCCACCCCCGGATGCCCCTGATGCTCACCCCGGACCGCTGGGACGCCTGGCTCGACCCGGCCCGCACCGACCCCGACGACCTGCGCGAGCTGCTCGCCCCGCCACCCGCCGGGCTGATGCGCGCCTACCCGGTGTCCACGGCCGTCAGCAACGTCCGCAACAACGGACCGGAGCTGCTGAAGGAGCTGGAGGGGCCCGAGGAGGGCACACTCTTCTAGCGTGACCGAGATCATTGAGACCGACGCGGGGACCGCCCGCATCACCTGGCACCGGGCGAAGCAGGCCCGGCTCGTCCTCGCCGTCAGTCATGGGGCCGGCGGCGGCATCGAGGCGCGCGACCTCCAGGCCCTCGCGACCGTCCTCCCCGCGCACGGCGTGACCGTCGCGCTGGTCGAGCAGCCGTGGCGGGTGGCCGGGAAGAAGGTGGCGACCGCGCCGAAGACGCTGGACGTGGGGTGGCGGGGCATCTGGCCGGCCGTCGCGAAGCCCGGGCTGCCGGTGGTCTCCGGGGGCCGCAGTGCCGGAGCGCGCGTGGCCTGTCGTACGGCGACGGAGCTGGGCGCCGCCGCCGTCCTGGCCCTGAGCTTCCCGCTGCACCCGCCCGGGAAGCCGGAGAAGTCGCGGGCCGGTGAACTGCTCGGCGCCGGGGTGCCCACGCTCGTCGTGCAGGGCGGCAACGACCCCTTCGGGAAACCGGCCGAGTTCCCGGAGGGCGACTTCGAACTGGTCGAAGTGCCGTACGGCGATCATGGTTTCGCGGTGCCGAAGCGGGCGGAGATCGGGCAGGACCAGGCCCTGGAGATCATCACCGGGCGAGTGGTGGAGTGGACTCGAACACTCGGGTGAAGGGCGGGAATGCCGGGACCCTTACCACTGTTGTGCAGGGCACAGAGAGTCGTAGAAAGGAAGTCCTCCGCATGGGTTCGACCTTCTGCCCGGCCCGTAGCAGCCGCCCCGACCTGGACTGGTCGGTGCTGCACGCGACCAAGGCCACCCCTATTGGGGCGGCGGGCGGACCGGATCGTCGTCTATCCTCCGATTCTGGTGGCATCGGCTTCGGTGCTGCCCGGAATCTTGAGGAGGTGGGTCCGGTTCCCGGTACCGACGCAGGGACCGAACACGGCCAGGCGGAGCAGCCCGAGGGCCAGGGCACGAGCACGGAGTCCACGGCGGAGCGCAGCGCGCGCTTCGAGCGGGACGCGCTCGAATTCCTCGACCAGATGTATTCGGCCGCACTGCGCATGACCCGCAACCCGGCCGACGCCGAGGACCTGGTGCAGGAGACGTACGCCAAGGCGTACGCGTCGTTCCACCAGTTCCGCGAGGGCACCAACCTCAAGGCGTGGCTGTACCGGATCCTCACCAACACGTTCATCAACTCGTACCGCAAGAAGCAGCGCGAACCCCAGCGCTCCGCGGCCGAGGAGATCGAGGACTGGCAGCTCGCGCGTGCCGAGTCGCACATGTCGACGGGTCTGCGCTCCGCCGAGTCGCAGGCGCTCGACCACCTGCCCGACTCGGATGTGAAGGAAGCCCTCCAGGCCATTCCGGAGGAATTCCGCATCGCCGTGTATCTCGCGGACGTAGAGGGCTTTGCGTACAAGGAGATCGCGGACATCATGGGGACACCCATCGGTACGGTGATGTCCCGGCTGCACCGGGGCCGCCGTCAACTGCGCGGCATGCTCGAGGACTACGCGCGTGACCGCGGACTGGTCCCGGCCGGTGCCGGAGAGTCGAACGAAGCGAAAGGCTCGGGCTCATGAGCTGCGGAGAGCCGCACGAAACGGACTGCAGTGAGGTCCTCGACCATCTCTACGAGTTCCTCGACAGAGAGATGCCGGACGCGGACTGCACCAAGTTCGAGGTGCACTTCGAGGAGTGCTCGCCGTGCCTGGAGAAGTACGGCCTGGAGCAGGCCGTGAAGAAGCTCGTGAAGCGGTGCTGCGGGCAGGACGACGTGCCGACGGATCTGCGCTCCAAGGTGATGGGACGCCTGGAGATGATCCGGTCGGGGCAGGTCGTGCCCGAGCATGATGTGGCGGCCTCTCCGCAGGAGTCCTGAACGGACTGTCGTCACTCGAATGTGCTAATCCGCGGGTGATACGCCCGCGGCCTCCCCCTGATCGCCCTAGGCTCCTCGGCCTGGACAGGCATGGTCGGGGGGAAGGGCGTCAGCCATGGAGGCGACACCGGCACGGGCACGTGCGTACGTCCTCTGTGCCGTCCTCGGCGCCCTGCTCTGTCTGCTTCCGCTGCCGGCCGTCCACGCACCCTGGTGGGCGGTCGTGCTGTTGGCGGCCCTCTACGCCGGCTGCGAGCAGATCGCCCGGCGCCGGTTCGCCGGCACCTTCTACCCGGTGCTGCTCGCCGCCGCCTTCCTCCTGCCGCCGCCCGCCGCCGCGCTCGTACCGCTGCCGGGCGCGCTGTTCTCCCACGTCGACGAGGGCCCGCCCTGGCTGCGGCGCAGCTGGCGTGCCGCGCAACTCGCGCTCGCCGTATGGGCGGCGGGCCGCGTCCACTGGGCGCTGGGCGGCCGGAACGCCGTCGTCGCCTCCGACTTCCCGTACGCCCTGCTGCCCGCCCTCGCCGCCGTCCTCGCCTTCTGCCTGGTCCTGACCGTCCTCGACGGCGGCATCCTGGCGCTGGCCGAGCGGATGCCCCTACGACGGGCCTGGCGAGGCCTGTTCCTACGGTCCCTGGCGCCCATCGGCGTGCACGGGCTCGCCGGGCTGATGATGGCCGTCCTGTGGCGCAGCCCCTACGGCCCGGTCGCCGCGCTGCTCGTCCTGCTGCCGATGGGGGTGTCCTGGTGGGTGTTCGCCCAGTACCACCGGGAACACGCCGCCCACCAGGCCACCATCCGCGCCCTCGTCCAGGCCGTCGACATCAAGGACGGATACACCCGCGGGCACAGCGAGCGGGTCGGACAGGCGTCGATGATGATCGCGCGGGAACTGGGGATGGACGACTCGCGGGTGGAGGTGCTGCGCTTCGCCGGGATCCTGCACGACGTGGGGAAGCTGGGCGTGCCCACGCGGCTCCTGCGCAAGGACGGGCCGCTCACCCCCGAGGAACGGCGGGTGATCGAACTGCATCCCGAGTACGGGCACGAGATCGTGCGGGGCATCGGCTTTCTCGGGGAGGCCCGTGCGGCCGTCCTGCACCACCACGAACGGCTGGACGGCAGCGGGTACCCGTACGGGCTGCTGGGCAGTCAGATCCCGGAGTCCGCGCGGGTGGTTGCTGTCGCCGACGCCTTCGACGCGATGACGTCGACGCGGTCGTACCGGCGGGCTCGGCCGGTTCCGGCAGCTCTGGCGGAGCTGGAGCGGTGTGCGGGGGCGCAGTTCGATCCGCGCATGGTGGCCGCGCTGATGCTGGCCCTCGGCAAGTACGGCTGGCGGCCCGCCGTCACCGCGGACGAGCCCGCCGACCTCGTGCCGCCGCCCGCGCCGGTCCCGAGCCGGCCGGGAGTACACCGATGACGCGGCGCCGCAACCTCCTGCCCCTCACCCTCATCCACACCTCCGCCGCCCTCCTCGCCGTCACCGCCCTCACTCACACCCTCTGGACCGGCCTCGAAGAACGCGGAGTCGCCCTCGCCTTCGGACTCCTCGTAGCCATAGGCGAGCTGAGCCGCTGGAACGGCAACAGCACCGCCGGTCTCGGCGCCGCCGGCGCCCTCTCCTACGCCCTCCTCGGTACGGACGCCGGCCACCCCACTCATCACGGCGTCTTCCAGGTCGTCACCGTGGTCGTCGCCGCCGCGCTGGTCGGCTGTGTGCCGCACATCGCGCGCGGGCAGAGCGGGACCCCCGACCACCTGGCACGCCGGATCCTGACCGTCGGCTTCGCCGCCGTCTGCTTCCAACCCCTTTACAACCAAGGGGTGTTCGGCCACTGGGGCGGCCCCGCCTACGCCCTCCTCCTGCTCGCGCTGCTCGCCCTCACCGCCCTCTGCGACGCCGTGCTCGCCGCCGCGCTCGCCCACTCCCGCACCCGCTGGCCCTTCGGCCCGCTGCTCCGCGACGAGCTGCGCGGCATGCTCGGCATCGGGTCGGCGGTCTGCGCGACCGGCGCGGTGATGGCGCTCGCGGTCGCCGTGGTGGGGCTGTGGGCGCTGCCCGTCTTCTCCGTGCCGCTGCTGCTGACCCAGCTGTCCTTCCGGCGGTACGCGGCCGTACGGACCACCTACCGGCAGACCATCACCTCCCTCGCCCGCTCCACCGAGATCGCCGGGTACACCCCGGCCGGGCACGCCCGCCGGGTCGCCGCGCTCTGCCAGGCGGTCGGGCGGGACATGGGACTGTCCGAACCCGACCTCACCGTCCTGGAGTACGCAGCCCTGATGCACGACATCGGCCAGCTCAGCCTCGTCGACCCGGTACCGGCCGGCGCCACCGCCGTACTCCCCGTGGCCGAGCAGCGGCGGATAGCCCTGCTCGGCGGGGCCGTCGTACGGCAGACCGGGGTGAGTCCTCAGGTGGCGGCCGTCGTGGAGCGGCAGGCCGACCCGTGCCGGGAGCAGCCCGTCTCCGCGCGGATCGTGCGGGCCGTCAACGCGTACGAGGAGAAAACCCGGGCAGGAGGCCCCGGCGGGCCCCTCCAGGCGCTGGAGGAGCTGCGCCTCGGGACCGCCGGGGACTACGCTCCCGAGGTCGTGGAAGCGCTGGCCCGGGTGCTCTCCCGTGGCTGTCTGACCTTGCCTTCGGCTGGGTAACCCATGGGTAATGAGCGCCCTCCCAGCCGTACGTGGTTGGATGCGAAGAAGAGGGTGTCCGGGGGCAGAGCCAGCCCAACGAACGGAACTGGCAGGCGGGAATCGTGAGGATCTTCGGCAAGGGACGGCACCGGCCCTCCGCCTCCTGGCGGCAGGCCACAGACCGCGCGTTCACGCTGATCGGCGACGGTCGCTACGAGGACGCGGGCGCGCTGCTGACACGTGCCGCCGATCTGGAACCCTGGCTGTCCGAGTCCTGGTTCAACCTCGCACTGCTGCACAAGTTCCGGCACGACTGGGAGCAGGCCCGGGCGGCCGGGCTCCGCGCGGTCGCGCTGCTGGAGCGGGAGGCCGGCGCGCCCGACTGGTGGAACGTGGGCATCGCGGCCACCGCGCTCCAGGACTGGCCGCTGGCCCGGCGGGCCTGGCAGGCGTACGGGCTGCGGGTGCCGGGCGGGGTCACCGCGGCGGGCGAACCCGCCGGGATGGACCTCGGCAGCGCGGCCGTACGGCTGTCTCCCGAGGGCGAGGCCGAGGTCGTGTGGGGGCGGCGGCTGGATCCGGCGCGGATCGAGGTGCTGTCCATTCCGCTTCCCTCGTCCGGGCGACGCTGGGGTGAGGTCGTGCTCCATGACGGCGTGCCGCACGGTGAGCGGACCACCGCCGCCGGGCACTCCTACCCGGTTTTCGACGAGATCGAGCTGTGGGCGCCGTCGCCTGTGCCTACGTGGGTCGTGCTGCTGGAGGCTGCCGCCGAGGCCGACCGGGACGCGTTGGAGCAGCTGGCGGCCGATGCCGGGTTCGCGGCGGAGGACTGGTCGTCCTCCGTGCGGTTGCTGTGCCGGATGTGTTCTGAGTCGCGGATGCCGTCCGACGAGGGTGACGGGGAGCATCTTGATCCGCATGATCACAGTGAGCCTGGGCATCCTGGGCCGCTCGGGCATCGGACCGATGGGCAGTTGTGGGTGCCGGAGCGGGAGTGTGGGCTTGCGGCGCCCGCGTCGCTCGTGAGGGGGTTGTTGGACGGGTGGGTTGCCGACAGCCCTGACTCTCGGGACTGGCGGGATTTGGAAGAGGTCTGCTGAGGTCGTTGGTCGGGTGCGGGTCCGTTGTGGCTGGTCGCGCAGTTCCCCGCGCCCCTAAAAGACAGGGCGTTGTCGCTGGTCGCGCTCACACGGCGGAGCCGCAGATATGCACAGCCCCGCGCCCCTGAAGGACATCCACGTACCCTGTCTCTGCAACATCTCCCCCCGTTTTACCTAGGAAGGCTTACGTCCGTCATGGCGCAGCAGGACACCGATCAGCAGCACGTGGGCGTGCTTCCCGTGGACGACGAGGGGTTTGTCGTCGATACCGAGGGGACCGAGGAGCGTGAGGCGGCCTGGCGGGAGCGGGGGACCTCGCGGGCGATCACGGTCGTCGGGAATCCGGTGCTGCACAAGGAGTGCGCGGACGTCACCGAGTTCGGCGCGGAGCTGGAGACGCTGGTGGCGGACATGTTCGCCTCGCAGCGCACCGCCGAGGGCGTCGGCCTCGCCGCCAACCAGATCGGCGTCGGCCTGAAGGTCTTCGTCTACGACTGCCAGGACGACGAGGGCAAGCGGCACGTAGGTGTCGTCTGCAACCCCAAGCTGGTCGACCTGCCCGCCGACAAGCGGCACCTGGACGAGAGCAACGAGGGCTGTCTGTCGGTGCCCACCGCGTACGCGCCGCTCGCGCGGCCCGACTACGCCGAGGTGACCGGGCAGGACGAGCGGGGCAACCCGATCAAGGTCCGCGGCACCGGCTACTTCGCCCGGTGTCTGCAGCACGAGACCGATCACCTCTACGGCTACCTCTACATCGACCGGCTCTCCAAGCGCGACCGCAAGGACGCGCTGCGGCAGATGGCCGAGAACGAGCCCCGCTACCCCGTGGTCGCCAACGACTGAGTCCCGGGGAGTCCCAGGGACGATCACAACCCCCTTACGTACGGCGTCTGTTCAGGTGCACCTCCCTGACCAGGCGCCGTTCGCATGTCCGTCGCACATTCGATCGTTTTTGCTCTCGTAGTGATCCAGAATCAGTCACACAAGGATGGGTTCTCGGCACTTGGGGGTAGTGAAGGGAGCAAATCCGTTCCCAGAACGGTCAGTTGTGGTGCTGAATGGGAAGTGCGGGGATACGCAACGGCGCACGCCCGGCACAGCGGGAGGGGCGTGTGCACCTGGCGGCTGAGAGGGGTTTGTTCGTGCCTGCTTTCTCGCACAGCACCACAACGGCATCGACGGCGATCGCCGTTCCACCATCACTCTCTCTCCCGGTGATCGAGGCGGCGTTTCCCCGGCGACTGCATCCGTATTGGCCGAGGCTCCAGGAGAAGACACGCGTCTGGCTGCTGGAAAAGCGCCTCATGCCGGCGGACAAGGTACGCGAATATGCCGACGGTCTTTGCTACACGGACTTGATGGCCGGGTACTACTTGGGCGCACCGGACGAGGTGCTCCAGGCGATAGCGGACTTCAGCGCGTGGTTCTTCGTCTGGGACGACCGCCATGACCGGGACATCGTGTACGGCCGGCCCGACGCCTGGCGGCGGCTCCGGTTCCGCTTGCACGCCGCACTGGACTCACCACGCCACCACCTGCTTCACCCGGATCCCCTGGTCGCGGGGTTCGCCGACTGCATGATGCGGATCTACTCGTTCCTCCCCGCCACCTGGAACGCGCGGTTCGCCCGGCACTTCCACGCCGTGATCGAGGCCTACGACCGGGAATTCCGCAACCGCTCCGAGGGGGCCATTCCCGCGGTCGAGGAATATCTGGCACTGCGCCGGCTCACCTTCGCGCACTGGATCTGGACCGATCTACTGGAAGCGAGCGCGGGGTGCGAACTCCCGGAGGGCGTAAGGAAACACCCGGGATATCGGCGGGCGGCGCTGCTCAGTCAGGAATTCGCCGCCTGGTACAACGACCTCTGCTCTCTTCCCAAGGAAATAGCGGGCGACGAGGTCCACAATCTCGGAATCAGTCTCATCAAACACGAGGGACTGACTCTCGAGGACGCGGTCGCCGAAGTGAGGCGTCGGGTCGAGGAATGCATTGCCGATTTCCTCGTCGCGGAACAGGAGACCTTACTTCTTGCCGAGCGGCTCGACGACGGCACCGTACACGGAATGGAATGGAGCGCCGCCGTACGGTCCTGTCTCGGCAATATGCGGAACTGGTTCAGTTCCGTCTACTGGTTCCACCACGAGTCCGGCCGTTACATGGTCGACAGCTGGGACGACCGGTCCACACCCCCGTACGTCAACAACGAAGCGGCAGGTGAGAAATGACCGTCGAGTCTGTGAAGCCCGCGCCCCCCGAGGCGCCGGAACTGCTGGAGCCGCCCGTCGCGGGCGGCGGAGTGCCGCTGCTCGGCCATGGCTGGAAGCTGGTCCGCGACCCGCTGGCCTTCATGGCCCGACTCCGCGACCACGGCGAGGTCGTACGGCTCCGCCTCGGTCCCAAGACGGTGTACGCCGTCACCGCGCCGGCCCTCACCGGGGCGGTCGCGCTGAGCCCCGACTACATCATCGCGGGCCCGCTGTGGGAGTCCCTGGAGGGACTGCTCGGCAAGGAGGGGGTGGCCACCGCCAACGGGCCCACCCACCGGCGCCAACGGCGCATCATCCAGCCCGCGTTCCGGCTCGACGCGATACCCGGCTACGGGCCGGTCATCGAGGAGGAGGTGCACGCGCTCACCGAGCGCTGGCGGCACGGCGGGACGATCGACTGCACCTCCGAGGCCTTCCGGGTCGCCGTGCGGATCGCGGCCCGCTGTCTGCTGCGCGGCGACTTCATGGACGAGCGCGCCGAACGGCTGTGCACCGCCCTCGCCACCGTCTTCCGGGGCATGTACCGGCGGATGGTCGTCCCGGCCGGACCGCTCTACCGGCTGCCCCTTCCGGCCAACCGCGAATTCGACCGGGCGCTGGCCGATTTGCATCTCCTCGTCGACGAGATCGTCGCCGAACGCCGGGCATCTGGTCAAAAGCCGGACGATTTGCTGACAGCGCTGCTGGAGGCGACCGACGAGAATGGCGAGCCGATCGGGGAACAGGAGATCCACGACCAGGTCGTCGCGATCCTCACCCCCGGAAGTGAAACCGTGGCGTCCACGATCATGTCGCTGCTCCAAGTCCTGACCGAACACCCGGAACACACCGACAAGGTATGTGCGGAAGTTGAATCCGTGACGGGCGGACGCCCGGTGGCATTCGACGACGTCCGCGCGCTCACCCACACCAACAATGTCCTCGTCGAGACGTTGCGCCTGTGGCCCGCCGTATGGATATTGACGCGACGGGCGGTCACCGACACCGAACTGGGCGGCTATCGGATTCCGGCCGGGGCCGACATCATCTACAGCCCCTACGCGATCCAGCGCGACCCGCGTTCGTATGCGCACAACCTGGAGTTCGACCCCGACCGCTGGCTTCCGGAACGGTCCAAGGACGTACCGAAGTTCGCCATGAGCCCGTTCAGCGTCGGCAACCGGAAGTGTCCCAGCGACCACTTCTCGATGGCCCTGCTGAGCCTGTTCACGGCGGCGGTGGCGGCGAAGTACCGCTTCGAGCTGGTGTCCGGCTCCTACGACACCACTCGCGTCGGCATCACCCTCCACCCGCACCGGCTGATGCTCAGGCCGATCCCCAGGTGAGACGACAGGCGTGCGTTCAGGCGGCTTCCGGGCCCCTGAACGTGCGCCGGTAGGCGTTCGGAGTGGTACCCAGGGCGCGGACGAACTGGTGGCGCAGCGCGGGCGCGGTGCCGAAGCCGGCACGCCAGGCGATCGCGTCCATCGTCTCGTCCGTCCCCTCCAGCAACTGCTGTGCCAGCAGCACCCGTTGACGCAGGATCCAGCGGTACGGCGTGGTCCCGGTCTCCTGCTGGAAGCGGCGGGCGAAGGTACGCGGCGACATGTGGGCGCGGGCGGCGAGCTGTTCGACGGTGACCTCCTGGTCGAGGTGCTCCGCCATCCACACCAGCACCTCGCCCACCGTGTCGCACTGCGAGCGCGGCAGCGGCCGCTCGATGTACTGGGCCTGCCCGCCGTCGCGGTGCGGCGGTACGACCATCCGCCGGGCGATGGCGTTGGCGACCTCGGGACCCTGCTCCTTGCGCACGATGTGCAGACAGGCGTCGATGCCGGCCGCGGTGCCCGCCGAGGTGATCACCGGGTCCGCGTCGACGTACAGCACGTCCGGCTCCACGACGATCTTCGGATACCGCCGGGCCAGCAGCTCCGCGTGATGCCAGTGCACCGCGCACCGCCGCCCGTCCAGCAGCCCGGCGGCGGCCAGCACGAACACCCCCGAGCAGACGCTGAGCACCCGGGCACCCCGGTCCACGGCCCGCCGCAGCGCGTCGAGCAGCTCCTCCGGGTACTCCCGCGCCGCGTAGGTCGCACCCGCCGGTACGGCGATCAGGTCCGCAGTCTCCAGCCGCTCGAGCCCGTGCTGGACGGCCAGCGAGAAGCCCGCGTGGGTGGCGAGCGTCGGTCCCTCGGCCGAGGCGACCGCGAAGTCGTAGACCGGCAGGCCCTCGTCGCTGCGGTCGAGGCCGAACACCTCGCAGACGACGCCGAGTTCGAAGGGATGGACTCCGTCGAGCAGGACCACGGCCACGTTTTTGAGCATGCTGCCAGTGTGCGCCAGGACTGGCAGGAAATCGAGGGTGTACGGCAGTACTGCCACTCACGGTAAGGAGTGTAAGGCTCGACACTGGTGTCTATGAACGCAGCCATGGACAACCTCATCGCCCTACTGACCGTCCTCGGCGTCTTCCTCGCCGTGGCCTTCCCGTCGCTGCTCGGCATCGCGCACGAGCGGCGCATCGACCGTCAGATCCGGACCGCCCACCGGATCATGACTTCGTCACCACGACGGTGACCGACCACTCCTGAATGCCCTTGCAGGAGATCTTGTGCGGGGCGGTCGCACACAGCGGCCGGGACGACGTGAGCTTCACGGTCCCGGCCGAGACCGCCTTGAACGCGTTGCTCGCGTCGCCGGGCCGGATCAGGATCCCGCTGTTGGTGGCCTCCAGGCCCGTGCCGGCGGTCTTGACCTGCGCCCACGGCCGGGACGCCGTCCCGTCCAGCAGGATGCGGACCGTGTTGCCGGTCGTCAGGCAGAACGTTCCGTTGTCGTCGGTGGCGGCGAGGGTCTCCTTCGACGCACAGGCCGACTTGCTCTTGCTCGGTGTGGGGGACGAGGACGGCGACACGCTGCCGCTGCCGGTGTCGGACTTCGTGCCGCCGCAGCCGGTGAGGGTCAGTGCCAGGGTGGCGACGGCGAGGGACGGAGCGAGGATGGATCGACGCATGGGGGGCCTCCTTGCCCCTTTGACGTGTCACGGACGCATCCGGATCCGCCGTGAGAAGTGAAGTATTCGTGGACATGACAGAGCCCCGGCCGCTGCGAGACGGCCGGGGCCCAGCTCATGAGGAGGTCAGCTTGTCGTCACGGCGGTGTCGTCGAGAACGAAGCTGGTCTGGAGCGAGGAGTCCTCGACCCCGCTGAACTTCAGGGTGACCGTGGTGCCGGCGAAGGCCGACAGGCTGAAGGACTTCGCGACGTAGCCGGTCGCCGCGTTGAGGTTGGAGTAGGTGGCCAGGGTGGTCGATCCGGCGGTGACCGTCAGCTTGTCGTAGGCCGTGCTGGTGGTGGTCTCCGCGGTGTCGACGTGCAGGTAGAAGGTGAAGGTCGTGGCGGTGCAGCCGGACGGGATCGTCACCGACTGGGACAGCGTGTCGGTGTGGGTCGAGCCGTAGCCGTCGAGCCACGCGTAGTACGAGCCCGCGTGCGCGGCCTCACTGCTGGAGTTGGTGATGACGCCGCTGCTCGCGGTCCAGGTGGTGTTGCCGGACTCGAAGCCCGCGTTGCCCAGGAGCTGGGTCGAGGTGCAGGAGCCGCCGCCCGAGGTGCTGACCGTCCAGGTGAAGGAGGCCGAGCCGGAGGCGCCGGTGGAGTCGGTCGCGGTCACCGTCACGGCGTAGGTGCCGGCGGTGGACGCGGTGCCGGAGATCAGCCCGGTCGAGCTGCTGATCGACAGGCCGGTGGGCAGCCCGCTCGCGCTGTAGGTGAGGGTCGCGCCCGCGCTGTCCGAGGCCGAGATCTGCAGGCTGGCCGTGGAACCGGTCGCCGTGGACTGGCTGCCCGGGTTGGTGACGGTCACCGTGTTGCCGGTCGTGGTGCCGGTGGTGAAGGCGGCGGTGCCGTCCGGGGTGCCCCAGCCGGTCGGGCCGTCGTAGCCGGTGCCCGCGGTGCAGAAGTACGAGGTCGAGCAGGTGCCGTTGTTGCCGCTGGTGACGTCGTACAGGTTGCTGGTGTGGGAGTAGGGGTACTTCGCCGGGTAGTCGCTGGAGCCCGGGGTGCCGGCCAGCGCGTAGACGCCCGCGATGATCGGGGACGAGGCGCTGGTGCCGCCGTAGACCGCCCAGCCGGAGCCGCCGTAGGTGTCGTAGACGGCCACGCCGGTGGCGGGGTCGGCGACGGCCGCGACGTCGGCCTCCATGCGCTTGGTGCAGCCCGTGTCGGTCTGCCAGCTCGGCTTCGGGTCGTAGGCGGAGCAGCCGGAGCCGCCGCCCTCGGTGCTGCTCGTCTTCCACACGGACTCGGTCCAGCCGCGGGAGTTGGAGGACGTGGAGAGGGCCGTGCCGCCAACTGCGGTCACGTACTGGGACGTTGCCGGGTACTCGGCGCCGTAGGCCTCGTCACCGGAGGAGACGGTGATCGCGACACCCGGGTGCTTGAAGTACGAGGTGTCCTCGCTGGTCTGCGAGGAGGACTCGGAGCCGCCCCAGCTGTTGGAGACGAACTTCGCGCCCAGGGCGACGGCCTCGTTCTCGGCGGCGCCGAGGTTGGCGTCGGTGGCCGAAGTGGCCTCCACCAGGATGATGTTGCAGTTCGGGCAGACCGCGCTGACCATGTCGATGTCGAGCGCTTCCTCGCCCGCCCAGCCGGTGTCGTTCGTCGGCAGGGAGGTGGTCGAGCCGGTCTGGCTGACCTGCTTGAAGCAGCCGCTGGCCTTGGTGCAGGCGGAGAGGCCGAAGTTCGAGCGGTAAGTGGCCAGGTCCGACTCGGCGTTGGGGTCGTTGTACGCGTCGACCACGGCGACCGTCAGACCGGAACCGCCGGTCGAGGGCAGCGCGTACGCGCTGTGCAGGTTGGCCGGGCTCAGCCCGGAGACCGCCGCGGCGGCGTCCGGGTGCACGGCGGCGGCGAGCTTCTGCTTGATGTCGGTGCGCCGCTGCGCGAAGCAGGCCGCCGAACCGGGGGCCGCGGTCGCGCACAGGTGCTCGGTCGGCACCTTCTGCCCGGCCTTGCCGGTCGAGTGGACGGCCTGGGCCGCGGGGGCGGTCAGGGCCTTGGCGTTCTGGGTGACCTTGGAGACCTGGGCGGACTGCACGACCGCGTGGTTGGCGGGCCGCGCGTCGGCGGGGGAGGCCGCCGCGAGACCGAAGACGCTGAGGGTGAGGGCGGGTATGGCGGCGGTCAGTAGTCTTCGCAGGCTTCGTCTGGGCTTCTCACGCATGGGGGTACTGCCTCCGTCGAGTTCGATTGGAGTGGGGTTCCTCGGCGTGGTGGCAGGCCTGTGACGCGCGTAGCGGCGGCGTTGAACGTCGTCATGGGCATGACACTTGGAGCGTTCTGTGATGCCGTTGTGAATGACATGGACAGGACGGGCAGAACGTAGCCGGGCCGACGAGACCGCGAACAGACGCACCCCATGAACTTTGCCGCTCCATAGAAACTCCATGGACGGCCCATGGAAGCTCCATGGGCCGTCCGCGAAGTAAGCGATACATAAAGGGGGGCTAGAAGTCCTCGTCGAGGTCGACCGTGCCCTCCACGGCGACCTGGTACGCCGACGGGCGGCGCTCGAAGAAGTTGGTCAGCTCCTGCACACCCTGCAACTCCATGAAGGAGAAGGGGTTCTCGGAGCCGTAGACCGGCGCGAAGCCCAGCCGCTGGAGGCGCTGGTCGGCAACGCACTCCAGGTACTGGCGCATCGAGTCGGTGTTCATGCCCGGCAGACCCTCACCGCACAGATCGCGCCCGAACTGCAGCTCGGCCTCGACAGCCTCCTTCAGCATGTCCGTGACCTGCTGCTGGAGTTGGTCGTCGAACAGCTCCGGCTCCTCCTTGCGGACGGTGTCGACGACCTCGAACGCGAAGCTCATGTGCATGGTCTCGTCGCGGAACACCCAGTTGGTGCCGGTGGCCAGGCCGTGCAGGAGACCGCGGCTGCGGAACCAGTAGACGTACGCGAACGCGCCGTAGAAGAACAGCCCCTCGATGCACGCGGCGAAGCAGATCAGGTTGAGGAGGAAACGGCGGCGGTCGGCCTGGGTCTGGAGGCTCTCCAGCTTCTCGACCTCGTTGATCCACTTGAAGCAGAACTCTGCCTTCTCGCGGATGGAGGGGATGTTCTCCACCGCGTCGAAGGCGGCGGCCCTGTCCTCGGGGTCGGGGAGGTAGGTGTCCAGCAGGGTCAGGTAGAACTGGACGTGCACGGCCTCCTCGAAGAGCTGACGGCTCAAGTAGAGCCTCGCCTCGGGGGAGTTGATGTGCTTGTACAGCGTCAGCACGAGGTTGTTCGCCACGATCGAGTCGCCCGTCGCGAAGAATGCGACCAGCCGGCCGATCATGTGCTGCTCGCCCGGCGTCAGCTTCGCGAGGTCGGCGACGTCCGAGTGGAGGTCGACCTCCTCGACGGTCCAGGTGTTCTTGATCGCGTCCCGGTAGCGCTCGTAGAAGTCCGGGTAGCGCATGGGGCGGAGGGTCAGCTCGAAGCCCGGGTCGAGAAGGTTCTTGGCTTCGGTGGTCATTACTGGCAGGCCTCGCAGGACTCGGGGTTTTCCAGGGAGCAGGCGACCGCGTCTTCGTCGGGCGTCAACTGCTGTACGGGGACGGTGGGTTGGGCTTGCGCCTGGGCCGCGCGGGCGATCCGGGTCGCCGGGCGCGAGCGCAGGTAGTACGTCGTCTTCAGGCCCTGCTTCCAGGCGTACGCGTACATCGAGGAGAGCTTGCCGATGGTCGGCGTCTCCAGGAACAGGTTCAGGGACTGGGACTGGTCCAGGAACGGGGTGCGGGCGGCGGCCATGTCGATCAGGCCGCGCTGCGGGATCTCCCATGCCGTGCGGTACAGCGCTTTTACGTCCGCCGGGATCCAAGTGAAGCCCTGCACCGAGCCGTTGGCGTCGCGCAGCGCCTCGCGGGTGCGGGCGTCCCACACGCCGAGCTGCTTCAGCTCGTTCACCAGATACGAGTTGACCTGGAGGAACTCACCGGACAGCGTCTCGCGCTTGAAGAGGTTGGAGACCTGCGGCTCGATGCACTCGTAGACGCCCGCGATGGACGCGATGGTGGCGGTGGGGGCGATCGCCAGCAACAGGCTGTTGCGCATGCCGACTTGGGCGATACGTTCCCGCAGGGCCGTCCAGCGCTCGGGCCAGGTGAGTTCCACGTCGTAGTGGTCGGGGTGCAGAACACCACGGGCGGTACGGGTCTTCTCCCAGGCCGGGAGCGGGCCGTTGCGCTCGGCGAGGTCGGCGGAGGCCTCGTAGGCGGCGAGCATGATCCGCTCGGCGATCCGGGTCGAAAGCGCCTGCGCCTGCGGGGAGTCGAAGGGGACGCGGAGTTTGAAGAAGACGTCCTGGAGGCCCATCGCGCCCAGACCGACCGGGCGCCAGCGGGCGTTGGAACGGCCCGCCTGCTCGGTCGGGTAGAAGTTGATGTCGACGACCCGGTCGAGGAAGGTGACGGCGGTGCGGACCGTCTCGTCCAGCCGCTCCCAGTCCAGCTCACCATCGGTGACGAACGCGCCCAGGTTCACCGAGCCCAGGTTGCAGACCGCCGTCTCGCCGTCGTCCGTGACCTCCAGGATCTCGGTGCAGAGGTTCGAGGAGTGGACGGTGTGGCCGGGCTCGGCGGTCTGGTTGGCGGTGCGGTTGGCCGCGTCCTTGAAGGTCATCCAGCCGTTGCCGGTCTGCGCGAGGGTGCGCATCATGCGGCCGTAGAGGTCACGGGCCGGGATGGTCTTCTTGGCCAGGCCCGCCGCTTCCGCCTTGCGGTAGGCGGCGTCGAACTCGTCGCCCCACAGGTCGACCAGCTCGGGCACGTCGGCGGGGGAGAACAGCGACCAGGTGCCGTCCTCGTTGACCCGGCGCATGAACTCGTCCGGGATCCAGTGCGCCAGGTTCAGATTGTGCGTACGGCGGGCGTCCTCACCGGTGTTGTCCCGCAGCTCCAGGAACTCCTCGATGTCGGAGTGCCAGGTCTCCAGGTAGACGGCGGCGGCACCCTTGCGCCGGCCGCCCTGGTTCACCGCGGCGACCGAGGCGTCCAGCGTCTTCAGGAACGGGACGATGCCGTTGGAGTGCCCGTTCGTGCCGCGGATCAGCGAACCGCGGCTGCGGATACGGGAGTACGACAGTCCGATGCCACCCGCGTGCTTCGAGAGGCGGGCGACCTGGTGGTAGCGGTCGTAGATGGAGTCCAGCTCGTCCAGCGGGGAGTCGAGGAGGTAGCAGGACGACATCTGGGGGTGCCGGGTGCCGGAGTTGAAGAGGGTGGGGGAGGAGGGGAGGTAGTCGAGGCGGCTCATCAGCCGGTAGAGCGCGGCGACTTCGTCGAGCGCGCGCGTCGAGTCGTCCTCGGCGAGGCCGCTCGCGACACGCAGCATGAAGTGCTGGGGCGTCTCGATGACCTTGCGGGTGATCGGGTGGCGCAGGAGGTAACGGCTGTGCAGGGTACGGAGCCCGAAGTAGCCGAAGCGGTCGTCGCCCTCGATGTCGATCAGCGCGTCGAGGCGGGCCGCGTGCAGCGTCACGAACTCGGCGGTGCGGTCGGCGATCAGGCCCTCGCGGTGGCCCACGGCGACGGATTCGGTGAACGTGGTGACGCCCTGCGAGGCGGCCTCGGCGGCGATGTTGATCGTCAGCAGCCGGGCGGCGAGGCGGGAGTAGACCGGGTCCTCGGAGATGAGGCCGGCGGCGGCCTCCGTGGCCAGTTCGCGCAGTTCCGTCTCGTCCGCGTGCGCGGACCGGCCGCGCAGCGTGGCGGCGGCGACCCGGCCGGGGTCGGCGTCGGGAAGGTCGGCGGTCAGCTCGGTCAGGGTCCGCAGGATCGCGGCGCCGGGACCGTCGGCACCGGGAACGGCCGTTCCGGGAACGTCGGTTCCGGACGCTGCGTTCGCCTCGTTCGCCTGGGTCGCTGATGCCGGCTCTGCTGGCGCGATGGTCACGGTGGGGCTCTCCCTCGCTCGGCACGGGGCCTTGCGGAGGGCAGGCGGCAGCTCACGAGCGCACGGGGCGTCGCGTCCACCGGCCCACTCCACGAGGCCCGGACGTCATGCGCCCGGGCCGGGTTGGCCGGGCGCGCCGTCGGCAGGTCCTCGGACTGACCAGGCGTGCGTATGCACGCAAGTACACCGTTGCGGGACAGTTCCGGATTCGCACCGGATTCCCCTGCGGCGACAGCGAGCATGAGCATACATCTTGTGCCGGGCTGTCGCGGCACCCCCAGATGTTGTGTCGCGGCTGTTTCAGAGCGTCAACTCATAGGTGAGGAGAGTGATGTCGTCCAGCTCCGGCAGGGGATTCCAGTCGCGCTCCGGGGTGCGGGTGAAACCGAGGCGTTCGTAGATGCGATGGGCGGCGTGCATGGTGCGTTGGGTCGACAGGACGATCGCTGTGCAGCCCGCGGTGGCTCGGGCGCGGTCGACGCAGGCGCGGACCAGGGCCTCGCCGGCGCCCTTTCCGCGGGCCTCTCGGGCGACCGCGAGCATCCGGATCTCGGCCTCGCCTTGTTGCGCGATGTCTGCCATGGGGCCGCCGGACGGGACGAAGGTCACTCCGCCGAGGAGGTGGTCGTCTTCGATGGCCACGAGGACGTCGGCTGCGGCGGCTCGTTTTGCTACGGCTCTCAACTCGCCGAGGTAGTCGTCGCTTTCGCCGAAGTCCAGGAGGCCGTCCTGGAGGTAGGCCTGCGCTGTGATCTCGCCCAGAGTTTCGTATTCGGTGGGTTCTACTCGTCGGATGAGGATGTCCATGTAGGTGAGTGTGAACGAAACAGCGGGCCGCCGAGGGGTGCTCCCTCGGTGGCCCGCTGCGGGTTCGTTGTGGCTGGTCGCGCCCCTGAGGTGGGATCAGTGACCGGCGATCACCGGTAGCTCTTCCTTTACCCCCGGGTCGCCCGCGTCTGCCGTGTAGTCCGCCGGGCTTGTCTCGTCCACGCCCTCCGGGGCCTTCGCCGCCTTCAGGATGAACGTGAGGACCACCGTTACCGCCACGTTCAGTACGAACGCCGTCAGGCCGATGTAGCCGATCTCGCCGATCCCCGGGATCTCCTTGGACGAGCCGCCGAAGTGGTCCTGGGTCGGGGAGGCGACGCCGTAGGCCGCGAGGGTGCCGTAGAGCATGCCGACCGCCCAGCCCGCCAGGAGGGCCCAGCGGTGGAACCAGCGGGTGAAGAGGCCGCCCACCAGGGACGGGAAGGTCTGGAGGATCCAGATGCCGCCCAGGAGCTGGAAGTTGATGGCTACCGTCTTGTCCATCGTCAGGACGAAGGCCAGGGCGCCGACCTTCACCAGCAGCGAGACCAGCTTGGAGACCTTGGTCTCCTGGGCCGGGGTCGCGTCCGGGTTGATGAAGTCCTTGTAGATGTTGCGGGTGAAGAGGTTCGCCGCCGCGATGGACATGATGGCGGCGGGGACGAGCGCTCCGATGCCGATCGCCGCGAAGGCCACGCCCGCGAACCAGTCCGGGAACATGTTCTCGAAGAGCTGCGGGATGGCCAGTTGGCCGTTGGTGACCTTGACGCCCGCCGCGATCGCCATGAAGCCGAGCAGCGCGAGCAGGCCCAGCATCAGTGAATACAGCGGCAGGATCGTGGTGTTGCGGCGGATCACGTTGCGGCTCTTGGAGGAGAGGGTCGCGGTGATCGAGTGGGGGTACATGAACAGGGCCAGTGCCGAGCCCAACGCGAGGGTGGCGTACGTCCATTGGCCCGCCGGGGCCGGTACGAGTCCGCCCGCTCCCGCCGCCTTGAACTTGGCGCCCGCCGCGCTGAAGATGTCGTCGAAGCCGCCGAGCTTGATCGGGATGTAGATGATCGCCACGGTGATGACGAGGTAGATCAGGCCGTCCTTCACGAACGCGATCAGCGCGGGAGCGCGCAGGCCGGACGAGTAGGTGTACGCGGCCAGCACGGCGAACGCGATCAGCAGCGGCAGGTCCTTCACGAACCAGTTGGAGTTCGCGCTGCCGCCCACGCCCATGACGTCCAACACGGCCTGGATGCCGACCAGTTGGAGCGCGATGTACGGCATGGTCGCGAGGATGCCGGTGACCGCCACCGCGAGTGACAGGCTCTTCGAGCCGAAGCGGCCGCGCACGAAGTCGGACGTCGTCACGTATCCGTGCTTGTGCGACACCGACCAGAGGCGGGGCAGGAACGTGAAGATCAGGGGGTACACGAGGATCGTGTACGGCACCGCGAAGAAGCCGGCCGCGCCCGCCGCGTAGACCGCCGCGGGGACCGCGACGAACGTGTACGCGGTGTAGAGGTCGCCGCCCAGCAGGAACCAGGTGACCCAGGTGCCGAACGACCGTCCGCCCAGGCCCCATTCGTCGAGGCTGTGCTCGTTGTCGGCCCGGCGCCAGCGCGCGGCCAGGAAGCCCAGGACCGTGACGGCCAGGAAGAAGAAGATGAAGACGCCGAGAGCGACGCCGTTCACGCCGTCGTTCACCGGGTGCCTCCATGACGGGTGCGCTGGTCACGCTGCCAGAGCTTGTAGGCGGTCATGGTCAGCGCCGTCGAGATCAGCACCCACAGCATCTGGTACCAGTAGAAGAACGGGATGCCGATGAATATGGGGTCCGTCTTGGCGTAGGAGCCGACCCAGAGCAGCGCCACGAAGGGTGCGAACAGGCAGACGGCGATGACCACGCGGACCGGTGTCACCACCGGCGCCGCCACTTCGGGCGGAACTTCAGGCACATCTGACATTTCGCGGCTCCCGTCCCCTCACTGATCACCTGTGTAACGCGCAGGCAATGTAGGTCACGGGATCGCGGGTGCGGAAGACCCCGTCCGCATATCGTCATGTCGATTTAGTGAAAACCTGACATCGGTGTCAAAAGCAGGGTTCAGCAGCAGCGGAAACCCTGGCGTGGGTCGGCCTCTTGTCGCTCCGTCCGCATCCGTTCGAAGGCGCGGCGGTCCGGGACCTCCGCGTCCGGGTGGTCCCGGCATACGTGCGCGACATACCGCTCGTACGCCGACTCGTCCGTCAACTCCCGGACGTACCAGCGCACTCCGCTAGTCGCCCGCCTGAGCACCGACCACATCGCGTGCCCTCGCCTCCTCCTTCTCCTTCCGGGTCGGGATCAGCCCGGCCGGTGCCACGATCTTCGACTCGACGTACGGCGTCTCGCTCAGCGTGGAGAGCGCCGGGCGGCGGACGTGTCGAACGCAGACGCGAAGGGCGTCCGCGATCACGACCACGACCAGCACCGCGAGAATGGCCGAAAGCACTCCGTCCACCGTGGAGTTGGTGACGACGGTGTGCATGTCGTCCATGTTCTTGGCGGGCGGCAGGACCTTGCCCGCGTCGATCGCGTCCTGGAACACCGAGCGTTGCTTGAAGAAGCCGACCTTCGGGTCGCTGGAGAACACCTTCTGCCAGCTCGCGGTCAGCGTGACCGTCGCGTCCCAGGCCAGCGGAATTCCGGTGATCCAGGCCCACTTGAGGCGACCGGACTTCACCAGGAGCGTCGTGCAGACGGCCAGCGCGACGGCGGCGAGCAACTGGTTGGAGATGCCGAAGATCGGGAAGAGCTGGTTGATCCCGCCGAGGGGTTCGTGGACGCCGACCCAGAGGAAGTAGCCCCAGAGCGCGCAGACCAGGGCACTCGTCAGCGCCAGGCCCGGCTTCCAACTCACGTTCCGGAACGGCCGATAGACGTTCCCCAGCATGTCCTGGAGCATGAACCGGCCCACCCGGGTGCCCGCGTCCAGCGCGGTCAGGATGAACAGCGCCTCGAACATGATCGCGAAGTGGTACCAGAAGGCGCGCAGACTCCCGCCGGTGACCTTGGCGAAGATCTCCGAGACACCGACCGCGAGGGTGGGCGCACCGCCGGTGCGGGAGAGCAGGCTGGCCTCGTCGACGTTCTTCGCGGCCTGCGCGAGGTCGGCGGGGGAGATGTGATAGCCCCAACTGGTCACCACCTGCGAGGCGTTCTGCACGGTCGTGCCGATCGCGCCCGCCGGTGCGTTCATCGCGAAGTACAGGCCGGGGTCGATGATGCTCGCGGCGACCAGTGCCATGATCGCGACCGACGACTCCATCAGCATGGAGCCGTAGCCGATCATCCGGATCTGCGTCTCCTTCTGGATCATCTTCGGGGTCGTCCCGCTCGATATGAGCGAGTGGAAGCCGGACAGGGCCCCGCAGGCGATCGTGATGAAGACGAAGGGGAAGAGGGAGCCGGCGAAGACCGGGCCGTTGCCGTGCTTGGCGAAGTCGGTGACGGCGGGCATCTTCAGGTCGGGCAGGGCGACGATGACCCCGATCGCCAGCAGGGCGATGGTGCCGATCTTCATGAAGGTGGAGAGGTAGTCGCGCGGGGCGAGCAGGGTCCAGACGGGGAGGATCGAGGCGATGAAGCCGTACGCCACCAGCCAGATGACCAGCGTCGAGGGCGCGAGGGTGAAGGTGTCGGCCCAGGACGACTCGGCGACCCAGCGGCCCGCGACCAGGGCGAGCAGCAGCAGGGCCACGCCGATCAGCGACACCTCGGAGACGCGGCCGGGGCGAAGTACCCGTAGATAGAAGCCCATCAGCAGGGCGATCGGGATGGTCATGCCGATGGAGAAGGTGCCCCAGGGGGAGGAGGCCAGCGCGTTCACGATGACCAGGGCCAGCACACCGAGCAGGATGATCATGATGGCGAAGGTGGCGAGCAGGGCCGCCGCGCCGCCGAAGGGGCCGATCTCCTCGCGGGCCATCTGGCCAAGTGACCTGCCGTCGCGCCTGGTTGAGAAGAACAGCACCACCATGTCCTGGACCGCGCCCGCGAAGATGACGCCGACGATGATCCAGATCGTGCCGGGCAGGTAGCCCATCTGCGCGGCCAGCACGGGTCCGACGAGCGGTCCGGCGCCGGCGATCGCGGCGAAGTGGTGGCCCAGCAGGACGCGGCGGTCGGTGGGGTGGTAGTCGATGCCGTTGTCGAGACGTTCGGCCGGGGTGGCCCGGGTCGCGTCGACCTTCAGGACCTTGTACGCGATGAACTTCGAGTAGAAGCGATAGGCGATGGCGTACGAGCCGAGCGCGGCGGCCACCATCCAGGCGGCCGACACGTTCTCGCCCCGCGCCAGCGCGAGAACGGACCAGCCCGCCGCGGCGACGAGCGCGACGAGGGTCCAGACGACGATGGTTCGGACGTTCGCGGTACGCACCGGGGAGTCCTCCCGTCCAGCGGCGACGGGAGGAACGTAGAGCAACCGGCGTTACTGCGTAAGACCCCTAGTCCTGCGGACGCTTGAGTCGCGCCACGAACTTGTACCGGTCGCCCCGGTACACCGACCGCACCCACTCCACCGGCTTGCCCTCCTTGTCGAGGGAGTGGCGGGAGAGCATCAGCATCGGGAGGCCGACGTCGGTGCTGAGGAGGCCGGCCTCGCGCGGGGTGGCCAGCGAGGTCTCGATGGTCTCCTCGGCCTCGGCGAGATGGACGTCGTAGACCTCGGCGAGCGCGGTGTAGAGGGACGTGTACTTGACCAGGGACCTCCGCAGCGCGGGGAAACGCTTCGCGCTGAGGTGGGTGGTCTCGATGGCCATCGGTTCGGCGTTGGCCATGCGGAGGCGCTCGATGCGCAGGACCCGGCCGCCGGTGGTGATGTCGAGCAGGTCGGCGAGGGTGTCGTCGGCCGTGATGTAGCCGATGTCCAGGAGCTGCGAGGTGGGTTCGAGGCCCTGGGCGCGCATGTCCTCGGTGTACGAGGTGAGTTGGAGCGCCTGCGAGACCTTGGGCTTGGCGACGAACGTGCCCTTGCCCTGGATGCGTTCGAGACGGCCCTCGACGACCAGTTCCTGAAGGGCCTGGCGGACCGTCGTGCGCGAGGTGTCGAACTCGGCGGCCAGCGTGCGCTCGGGCGGGACGGGTGTGCCGGGCGGCAACGTCTCCGTCATGTCCAGCAGGTGTTTCTTCAGGCGGTAGTACTTGGGCACACGCGCGGTGCGGACGGTAGCCCCACCCTCGTTCTCCGCACTGCTGACGTCGGTGCTCATGCTCCGCCTTTCCGGCTCCGGACAAGGGTCACTTCGTGATCCCTTCTGTATACCGTCGCGGTCGCTTTTGGTCTAGTCCACAAGGGCAAGTGGTCTAGCGGAAGAGAGTACTCCGGCACGGTTGTTTTCGCTGCCTTCTTACTTAAAGGTTCCTGCATATGTAGGTCCCATAACGGCTGGTCAGGGCGGTTTCGGGAACCCTTGACAGGCCCTGTGGTCTGGTCCAAGCTCCCGGTACTGGTCTACACCATTGGTTCAGGTCCCGGCCCATGGGCGGGAGGTGTGGCAGGCATCCCTGAGGAGGGTGGCGTGAAGCGCAAGCTGATAGCCGCGATCGGTATCGCGGGCATGATGGTCTCCATCGCGGCGTGCGGGGGCAACGACGACAAGGGCTCTTCGAACAGCGGCGCCGACGCCAAGGAGCTGACCGTCTGGCTCACCGTCGACGCGCAGAACAACTGGCCCGAGCTGGTCAAGGCGGCCGACGCGGCTGTGCAGAAGGCGCACCCCGGCGTCAAGATCAAGCACGAGTACTACGGCTGGCCGGACAAGAACACCAAGCTCGACGCGGTCCTCGCCACCGACAAGGCCCCCGACGTGGTCGAGATGGGCAACACCGAGATGCTGGGCTACATGGTCAAGGGCGCCTTCGCGCCCCTCGACGCCTCGAAGTTCACCAACTCCTCCCAATGGCTCGACGGCCTCAAGGCCTCGGTCACCTACGACGGCAAGACCTACGGCGTCCCGTATTACGCCGGTGGCCGCGTCGGCAACTGGCGTTCGGACATCGCCGCTTCGGTCGGCATCAAGACGCCCCCGAAGACGTACACCGAGCTGACCGCCGACCTGGACAAGATCCAGAAGAAGGAAGGCGACAAGTTCAGCGCCTGGTACCAGCCCACCCGTGACTGGTACGCGGCCATGTCCTTCGTCTACGACGCCGGCGGCTCCATCGCCGCGGAGTCCGGCGGCCAGTGGAAGGGCAACCTCTCCTCGCCGGAGTCCATCAAGGGCCTCACCGAGTTCAAGAACGTCATCGACAAGTACATGCACGGCGACAAGACCAAGGACGAGTCCGACCGTTACATCGTCTACGGCCAGGGCAAGGCGGCCATGATCTTCGGCGCCGCGTGGGAGGGCGCGAGCGCGGCCGACCCGAAGGCGGACAAGACCGGCGGCAAGCTGAAGACCAGCCTCGTCAACTTCGTGATGCCCGGCCCGTCCGGCAAGAACATGCCCGTGTTCCTGGGCGGTTCGGACCTGGCCGTCCCGGTCAAGTCCAAGGCGCAGGCGCTCGCCGCCGAGTGGATCAACGCCTTCACCGGCCCCTCCGGCCAGAAGGGCCTGATGGCCAAGGGCAACCTGCCCAACAACAAGACCGACCTCGCGACGCTGAAGAACGACCCCGCGACGGCGGTCCCGGCCACCGCGGCCGAGTCCAACTGGTTCGTCCCGATGGCACCGGGCTGGGGCCAGGTCGAGAAGGCTCAGGTCCTCCAGACCATGCTGCAGAACATCGGCACCGGCAAGCAGTCGGTCGAGGACGCCGCGAAGGCCGCGGACACCGCGATCGACAAGGTCATCAACACCAAGTGACCCGGGCTCTGCCGCCGAACTCCCGCCTGCCCGCCCTCCGGGCGGACGACGGGAGTTCGGCGGCAGGACCCAGCGGGGCCCTGTTGGACACCTCGGTGTTCTCGGGGCAGGGCCCCGCCTCACGTACGGCCGTACGACCTGAGGGACCGCTGAGGAGCGCGCGATGAGTGCCGACACGACCACCCCTGCCAAGGTGCCGCCGCCGCGGCAGGCGCCCCCACCGCGCGTCTCGGGCGCACCTCGCGGAAAGCGGACGTCGAGAGGCACCGGGATCCCCTGGCTGCTGCTCGCCCCCTGTCTGCTCATCCTCGCCCTGGTCATGGGCTATCCGCTGGTCCGCCTGGTCACGCTGTCCTTCCAGTCCTTCGGACAGTCCCAGCTGTGGGGCTTCAAGCCCGCCGAGTGGATCGGCTTCGACAACTTCTCCGGGATCCTCGGCGACGGCGAGTTCTGGGGCGTCGTCGTCCGCACGATCGTCTTCGCGGCCGGCTCGGTCATCTTCACGATGGTCGCCGGCATGGCCCTCGCCCTGCTCCAGCAGCGGGTCTCCGGCTGGATGAAGACCCTCATCAACATTGTCCTGGTGGCCAGTTGGGGCATGCCGGTCATCGTCGCGACCACCGTCTTCAAGTGGCTCTTCGACACCGACTACGGCGTCTTCAACGCCCTGCTCAGCAAGCTCCCCGGCGTCGACATGGTCGGCCACAACTGGTTCGCCAGCGGACCGCAGGGCCTCCTCGTCATCATGCTGCTGGTGGTCTGGGGCGCGGTGCCCTTCGTGGTGATCACCCTCAGCGCCGGACTCACCCAGGTCCCCCAGGAGCTTGAGGAGGCCGCCCGCCTCGACGGCGCCGGCGCCTGGGGCGTCTTCCGGTACGTCACCCTGCCCATCCTCAAGCCGATCATCGTGATGCTCACGACGCTCTCGGTGATCTGGGACATGGGCGTCTTCCCCCAGGTGTTCGTGATGCGCGGCGGCCATCCCGAGGCCGACTTCCAACTCCTGAGCACCTACTCGTACGACCGTGCCTTCGTCGTCAACGACTACGGACAGGGTTCCGCGATAGCCCTGGTCACGGTGGTGCTGCTGCTCGGTGTCGTCGCCGTCTACATGCGTCAGATGCTTCAGATCGGAGAGGTCGAATGAGCGCGCTCACGACCGACGCGCCCCGCAGGCCGACCGGCGGGCGCAAGAAGTCCAAGCTCGGCTGGAACCTCGTCGGCCTCCTCGTCTTCCTCGTCGTCGGCTTCCCCCTCTACTGGATGGTCGACACGGCCTTCAAGCCGGCCAAGGACGCCATCGACCCGGACCCGAGCCTGCTGCCCACCGGCATCACGCTCGACAACTTCCGCCGGGCGCTGGACATCGCGGACTTCTGGGGCCCGGTCGGCCGCAGCCTCATCGTGTCCCTGTCGGTCGTCGTGATCGGCATCGTCGTCGGCCTGCTGGCCGCGCTCGCCATCTCCCGCTTCGCCTTCCGCGGCCGCAAGATCGTGATCGTCGGCATCCTCGCGGTCCAGATGGTCCCGCTGGTCTCGATGATCATCCCGGTCTTCCTGCTGCTGAACGACCTCGATCAGTACGACAAGCTCTCCGGCCTGATCATCACGTACCTGACCTTCATCCTCCCGTTCACGGTGTGGACCCTGCGCGGCTTCATCGTCAACATCCCGAAGGAACTGGAGGAGGCGGCCATGGTCGACGGCTGCTCCCGCACCGGCGCCTTCATCCGCGTGGTCTTCCCGCTGCTGGCCCCCGGCATGGTCGCCACCTCGGTCTACGGCTTCATCCAGGCCTGGAACGAGTACCTCTACGCCCTGATGCTGCTCAGCCAGGAGCACCAGACGGCGACCGTCTGGCTCGGCAACTTCACCACCAAGCACGGCACCGAATACGCCCCGATGATGGCCGGCGCCACGATGATGGCCGTGCCGATCGTCGTCCTCTTCCTCCTCGTCCAGCGCAAGATGGCCGCGGGTCTGACCGCCGGCGCTGTGAAGGGATAACGCCAACCGATGACGACATTCGCCAGCGGTACAGACACCCTGACGCGCGACGCGCTCACCGTCCTGCAGCCCGGATTCCCCGGCACCACGGCCCCCGACTGGCTGCTTCGGCGCCTCGGCGAAGGCCTGGCCTCGGTGGGCCTGTTCGGCCGCAACATCGCGTCACCCGAGCAACTGTCCTCCCTGACCGCCCAGTTGAGGGCCGAACGGGACGACGTGCTGGTCGCGATCGACGAGGAGGGCGGAGACGTCACGCGCCTCGAGGTGCGCACGGGCTCCTCCTTCCCCGGCAACCACGCGCTCGGCGCGGTGGACGACGTGGACCTGACGAGGGAGGTGGCGTACGAACTGGGCCGCCGCCTCGCGGAATGCGGGGTGAACCTCAACTGGGCCCCGTCCGCCGACGTCAACTCCAACCCCTCCAACCCGGTCATCGGCGTCCGCTCCTTCGGCGCCGACCCCGAACTCGTCGCCCGCCACACCGCCGCCTATGTCACCGGCCTCCAGGCCGCGGGCGTCGCCGCCTGCACCAAGCACTTCCCGGGCCACGGCGACACGGCGGTCGACTCCCACCACGCGCTGCCGCGCATCGACGCGGAGTCCTCCGTCCTGGAGCGACGCGAACTCCTCCCGTTCCGCGCGGCCATCGCCGCCGGCACCCGCGCGGTGATGAGCGCCCACATCCTGGTCCCGACCCTGGACCCGGACCACCCGGCCACCCTCTCCCCGCACATCCTGACCGACCTCCTGCGCGGCCGGCTCGGCTACGACGGCCTCATCGTCACCGACGCCATCGAGATGCAGGCCATCGCCGCCACCTACGGCATCGAACGCGGCAGCGTCATCGCCATCGCCGCCGGCGCCGACGCGCTCTGCGTGGGCGGCGGCCTCGCGGACGACGAGACGGTACGACGCCTGCGCGACGCCCTGGTGAGCGCGGTCCGCGCGGGCGAACTCCCGGAGGAACGCCTGGCCGAAGCGGCGGAACGGGTACGGGGGTTGGCCCGCTGGGCGGCCTCGGCATCGGCCGCCGCCGAGGGCCCCGCGGTGGCAGAGACGGGTTCCGCTTCGGCCCCGGCCACCGTGTCCTCGCCGGACGTGACGCGCGTCGACATCGGCCTCGTCGCCGCCCGCCGCGCCCTCACGGTCACCGGCGCCGAAGGCTTCACCCCCCTCACCGAACCGCCCTACGTCGCTCTCCTCACCCCCGTCGCCAACATCGCCGTCGGCGACGAGACGCCCTGGGGCGTGGGTGCGGAGCTGACCCGCTTGCTGCCCGGTACGGAGACGGGGAGCTTCGCCGGGGAGGCCGCGGGGGACGCGGTGCTGGAGGCGGCGGGGGCGCGGCGGGTCGTGATCGTGGTGCGGGACGAGCACCGGCATCCGTGGATGGCCGCAGCCCTCGACACCGTGCTCACGGCCCGGCCCGACACCGTCGTGGTCGAGATGGGCATCCCTCAGGCCGCCCCCCGAGGCGCCCTCCACATCGCCACCCACGGCGCGGCCCGAGTCTGCGGCCGTGCGGCGGCGGAGGTCGTCGCGGGGGAGTGACCTCAGGTGATACGCCGGTGCCGGGCCCACCACGAGGGAGCCCGGCACCGGTATGTACGCGCGAGAAACCCGTGCCTCAGATCCCCTGCCAGTCCGGCTTGTTGACGAACGTGTGCCGGAAATAGTCCGCCAGTTTCAGCTTGGACGCGGCGCCCTCGTCCACCACGACCGTCGCATGCCGGTGCAACTGAAGTGCCGACGCCGGGCACACCGCGGCGACCGGCCCCTCCACGGTCGCGGCGACCGCGTCCGCCTTGCCCTCACCGGTCGCGAGCAGCACCAGGTGCCGCGCCTCCAGGATGGTCCCGATGCCCTGCGTGATGACGTGGTGCGGGACCTGACCTATGTCGCCGTCGAAGAAGCGCGCGTTGTCCACCCGCGTCTGCTCGGTCAGCGTCTTGATCCGGGTCCGCGAGGCCAGCGACGAGCACGGCTCGTTGAACCCGATGTGCCCGTCGGTCCCGATCCCCAGTATCTGGAGGTCGACCCCGCCGGCCTCGCCCAGCGCCCGGTCGTACGCCTCGCACGCCGCCTGCACGTCCTCGGCCGTACCGTCCGGCCCGAGGAACGAGTCCATCCCGACCCCGAGCGGCTCCAGCACCTCACGGCGCAGCACCGAGCGGTACGACTCCGGGTGCTCGGCGGGCAGCCCCACGTACTCGTCGAGCTGCGCGATCCGCGCCCGCGAGGTGTCCACGGCGCCGGCGCGGACCTTGGCCGCCAGCGCTTCGTAGATGGGCAGTGGCGTCGAGCCGGTGGCCACGCCCAGCAGGGCGTCCGGCTTGCGCCGGAGCAGCTGCGCCATGGCCTCGGCGATGAGCTCGCCGCCCGACTTGGCGTCCGGAACGATGACAACTTCCACGCTGGGCCTGCCGTTCTGAAGTGAGCCATGTGGTTTAGACCAATCGAGGCTCAATCTAACAGAATCGGGTCCGACCGCCCAGGTGATACCCGTCCCACCACCCCGCGCGGGCGGCCTCGTGACAGAGGGGGTGAAATGGACCCGACGGACCGCCGTCGCCCTTCCCCGCGCACCTCCGGAGGACCCGCATGACCGCCACGACACCGACCCCCGAGAACGACGTGCCGGGCCGGATCATGGCCCGCGAAACGGCCGAGCAGCCGGCCGTCCTGCGCCGCATCCTGGAGGAGGGCGCCCCGCGCATCCGGCAGGTGGCCCAGGAGGTGGCCGCCCGCAAGCCCCGCTTCGTGCTGCTCACCGCCCGCGGCACCTCCGACAACGCCGCCCTGTACGCCAAGTACCTCCTGGAGATCCGCCTCGGCCTGCCCTGCGGACTCACCTCGATGTCGACCACCACGGCCTACGGCGCCCGCCCCGATCTGACCGACGTCCTCGTCGTCACCGTCAGTCAGTCCGGCGGCTCCCCGGACCTGGTCGCCTCGACCCGCGCCGCCCGCGAGGCCGGCGCGATCACCGTCGCCGTGACCAACAACCCGGACTCACCGCTGGCCGCCGTCTCCGAGTACCACATCGACATCATGGCCGGCCCGGAGAAGGCCCTCCCCGCGACCAAGACGTATACGGCCTCCCTTCTCGCGCTCTATCTCTTCGTCGAGGGACTTCGCGGCGGCGACGGCGCCGCGGCCAAGGCACTGCCCGACCTCGCCGAGCAGCTGCTCGCCCGGCAGGACGAGGTCCGCATCCTCGCCTCCCGCTACCGCTTCGCCGAGCGCATGGTCATCACCTCCCGCGGTTACGGCTATCCGACCGCCAAGGAAGCCGCCCTCAAGCTGATGGAGACCAGCTACATCCCCGCCCTCGCCTACTCCGGTGCCGATCTGCTGCACGGCCCCCTCGCCATGGTCGACAACGTCTCCCCGGTCATCGCGGTCGTGACGGACGGCAAGGGCGGCGCCGCCCTCCAGCCCGTGCTCGACCGGCTGCGCGGCCGGGGCGCCGACCTGGTCGTCATCGGCCCGGCCGGCCAGGTCGAACAGGCCTCGGCCGGCTTCGTCCTGCCCGTCGAGGGCGTCCTCGAGGAACTCCAGCCGATCCTGGAGATCCTTCCGCTCCAGCTCCTCGCCTACGAGGTCACCATCGCCCGGGGCCAGGACCCGGACGCGCCCCGCGCCCTGGCCAAGGTGACGGAGACCCGCTGACCCCACGCCCTTATGTGAGGGAACCTCCCGTCGCGTCCACCCAACTCCCCGTGATCCACCGCCCGCCGTCGGACGCCAGGAACGCCACCACATCCGCCACGTCGGCGGTCTCTCCCACCCGCCCCAGCGCGGAGAAGGCGGCCGCCCTGGCCCAGCCGTCCTCGCTCCCGTGCAGGAACTCGGCGGTGTTGTCCGTGTCTATGAGGCCCGGCGCCACCGAGTTCACCGTGATGCCCCGGGGGCCGAGCACCTTGGACAGGTCCCGGGAGAAGACGTCCAGGGCGCTCTTCGTCATCGAGTACGCGATGTTGTGCGGCATGGCCGCGCTGCGGGCGAGCCCCGAGGAGATGTTGATGATCCGGCCGCCGTCCCGCAGCCGGTCCAGCCCGTGCCGGACGAGGAAGAACGGCGCCTTCACGTTCACCGCGAAGACCCTGTCGTACTCGTCCTCCCCTATCTCCCCGATCGGTGACGACGATCCGATCCCCGCGTTGTTCACCAGGATGTCCAGCCCGTCCGCGTGCCGGTCGAACTCCGCCCAGAGCCGCTCGGCATCACCCGGCACGCCCAGTTCCCCGCCGAGCGCGAACGCCGAGCCGCCCGCACCCTCGATCGCGGCGACCACCTCCTTCGCCGCCGCCTCACTCCTGCCGTAGTGCACCGCGACCCGCGCCCCGTCCCGCCCCAGCCGCTCCGCGATGCCCCGTCCGATTCCCCTGCCCGCACCCGTGACGAGTGCCGTCCTGCCCGCGAGCACACCCATGTCCACGCCCCCTCCGCGTCTCTTCAGCGATTTCCCTAGCGGTCGCTACAGAAAAGACCGTACAACAGCGCACCGACATTTCTCTAGCGTCCGCTATACAATTCACTCCATGGTGGACGGTGCAGAGGCAAAACCGCAGGTCAAGGCCGGTAAGTCGCGAGGGCGACCGCGCTCCTTCGACCGTACGACCGCCTTGGAGCGGGCGGTGCTCGCGTTCTGGGAGCACGGCTACGAGGCCACCTCCGTCTCGGACCTGACCCGTGCCATGGGCATCGGCGCCCCCAGCCTCTACGCGGCGTTCGGCGACAAACAGGCCCTGTTCGCCGAGGTCGTGGAGGAGTACGGCACGCGCTACGGCTCCTTCGCCGACCGGGCGCTCGCCGAGGAACCCACCGCCCGCGCCGCCGTGGCCCGGATCCTGCGCGAGGCCGCCGCCGAGTACACCGCACCCGGCCGGCCGCACGGCTGTCTCGTCATCCATGCGGCCACCAATTGCACGACCCCCGAGGTCGAGGAGTCCCTGCGGACGCGGCGCAACGCCAACCTCGCCGCCTTCGAGCGCCGTATCGCCGCGGACATCGCCGCGGGGGAGCTGCCGGTGGACCTCGACGCCGCCGCGCTGGCCCGGCACGCGGGGGCGGTCGTGCAGGGAATGTCCCAGCAGGCGCGGGACGGGGCGAGCCGGGCGGAGCTGGAGGCGCTCGCGGAAATTGCCATGACCATCTGGCCCCGCACATGACTCAACACCGTTAGGCTTCGCAGTGGATGCTGGGACGTCCGAGTAGTTGCGGACGGGTGCGGTAAAGCATCGGCATCAAACATCCTTCAACGCATGGACACGGATTAGTGGTCTAGTCCACAATGTGTTAAAGGCGTAAGCCTCCGTCTTCCCCGCACAGGAAGACGGACCGAGGAACCGGAGCTCTCTGCCCTGACTGCCCCGGGTCCTCATCCATCGGCCGATCGGGACCGCACACCCCGTGGCCGTTGCTGCTCCGGGCTGCGGTGCCGAGAGGGCTGAGGGTCCCTCTCAGGCGCCGCGGCCCGCGGGTGTTTTTAGGACAGGTACAGACCGGCGGGTACGCTCGCAGACGTGCCCTCCATGAACGAACTCGTACGCCAGCACACCGCACTCGACGACTCCGACCTCGAGTGGCTGCACCTGCTGGTCTCGGAGTGGCAGCTGCTCTCCGACCTCTCCTTCGCCGACCTGGTCCTGTGGGTCCCCACCCGCGACGGCACCCGCTATGTCTCCGTCGCCCAGATGCGGCCGAACACGGGCCCCACCTCGTACCAGGACGACATGGTCGGCCACCTCGTCCCGCGCGGCCGCCGCCCCATGCTGGACGCGGCCCTCGACGAGGGCCGGATCGTGCGGGAGGGCGACCCGGAGTGGCGCGAAGAGGTCCCCGTCCGCGTCGAGTCGATTCCGGTACGACGGGACGGGCGCGTCCTGGGAGTCATCGCGCGCAACACCAATCTGCTCACCGTGCGCACCCCGAGCCGCCTCGAACTGACCTATCTGCAGAGCGCGTCGGACCTCGCGCAGATGATCGCGGCCGGTTCCTTCCCGTTCCCGAACCAGCAGGTCGACATGGACGCCTCGCCGCGTGTCGGCGACGGACTGATCCGGCTCGACGGCGACGGCATCGTGCAGTACGCCTCGCCCAACGCCCTCTCCGCGTACCACCGCATGGGCCTTGCCACCGACCTCGTCGGCCAGCACCTGGGCGTGACCACCGCCGAACTCGCCCCCACCCGGGGCCCGGTGGACGAGGCGCTCGCCAAGGTGGCCAGCGGTTGGGCGCCGCGCGAGTTCGAGATCGAGGCGCGGGACGGGGTGATCCAGTTCCGGGCGATCCCGCTCAAACCCAAGGGCACCCGCATCGGTTCACTGGTGCTGCTTCGGGACGTCACCGAACTGCGGCGCCGTGAGCGGGAGTTGATCACCAAGGACGCGACCATCCGGGAGATCCACCACCGGGTGAAGAACAACCTCCAGACGGTCGCCGCCCTGTTGCGCCTCCAGGCCCGCCGGATCGAGTCGGAGCGCGGCCGCGAGGCCCTGGAGGAGGCTGTACGCCGGGTCGGTTCGATCGCGATCGTGCACGAGACGCTGTCCCAGAACCTGGACGAGCGCGTGGAGTTCGACGAGATCGCCGACCGGGTGCTCGCGATGGTCGCCGAGATCTCCCCGGGCAAGGTCACCGGCCGGCGCAGCGGTCGCTTCGGAATACTGGACGCCGAGGTCGCGACCCCGCTCTCCATGGTCCTCACCGAGATCCTGCAGAACGCCCTGGAGCACGGCTTCCGCGAGGGCGAGACCGGCACGGTCGAGGTGTCGGCCGTGCGTGGCGGCACCTCCAAGGAGGCCCGGCTCCTGGTCACCGTCCAGGACGACGGAGTAGGACTCCCCGAAGGGTTCGACCCGCACCGCTCGGGCAACCTGGGCCTGCAGATCGTACGGACCCTGGTGGAGGGCGAGTTGGGCGGCACGTTCGACATGGTGCCGGGGCCGGAGCGGGGGACCCGGGTGATCCTGGATGTGCCGGTGCAGGCGCACAAGTGACGTATGTGCACACGATCTCCACGCGCGCGTGCCCGAACGGCCGTGCACGCGCGCGTGCTTGAACAGCAAAGAGCCCCGGATCACTGGGTGATCCGGGGCCAGTCGCTCGTTGCTATGCGCATCGGGGGTACTGCGCGCTGCGGCTCGGGGGCGGGAGATGCGTACTCGCTGTACGCGCCGCCAAGCTCAGGCTGTTAGCAGGGTGGATGTCAGGCGGAGGCCTGACGGGCCCGGTTGCGAGCGGCGCGGCGCTTCATGGCGCGGCGCTCGTCCTCGCTGAGACCACCCCAGACGCCGGAGTCCTGGCCGGACTCGAGCGCCCACTGCAGACACTGATCCATAACGGGGCAGCGACGGCAGACGGCCTTGGCTTCCTCGATCTGCAGCAGCGCAGGACCGGTGTTGCCGATGGGGAAGAAGAGCTCGGGGTCTTCCTCGCGGCAAACGGCGTTGTGACGCCAGTCCATGGCTGCTACCTCTCCTTGGTATTACGTGCGGGTTGCTTGTGAATGTGAACGCTTTCACGAATCCCTCAACAAGTGAAGGGCCGAACGCCAGGTTCACTGGCGGGGTCCTGTGGATTGAAGAGGGGTTCCGGTGATCCGTGGAGGCCGGTGTTGCGGGCCGTCTCGATCGCCACGTAGAGACTCGCAAACCTCAGCGGCGGATACAACCCCTTCTGGAAAGTTTTTTTTGATTCCTCGGTGTCGACTAGGTCACAGCCGTACTTCCATGGGGTGGATCCTGGTCTAAACGTTCGAGTGAAAGGACTTCAGCCCTTTCTGCTCACACAATCACACGCAGTGCACGGCGTACGCCTGTGAACGTCACGCTCGTACGCAGTCCGAGGTGGTCGCCGTCCATCTGGAGGGGCAGAGGGACCTTCGAATGCAAGGTGAACTCGCTCAGGTCGTGCAGAGCCGCAGCGTGCTTGCCATGGGGTCCGCGCTCGGGGGACGAAGTGAGCAACTGGGTGCCATACCGGGCAACCGCGGCGCTGGACAGACGGCTGAGACCGAGTACGTCGAGGCCTTTATCGAACGACGCCTTAGGTGACGTGTACATCGGGCGATTGCCGAGATACGTCCAGGGCGAGGTGTTCGAGACTATGGCCACCACCAGATCGGTGACCGGGTCCTCCCCGGGCTGCTCCAGGGTGATCGTCCCGTGCCGGCGGTGCTGCTCCCCGAGGAACTGCCGGACCACCTGACGCACGTACAACGCGTGCGTGGATTTCTTGCCCTGCTCCCGCTGCTGTTCGACCCGCCCGACCACTCCCGCGTCGAACCCGAGCCCGGCGTTGAAGGTGAACCAGCGCGACGGCACCGCCTCGTCCTCGGTGCCGGGCGTGCCGGAGGTCAGCCCCAGGCCGACCGTGCGCTCACGGCCCTCGCGCAGGGCGTCGAGGATCGCGCCGGTGGCCTCCACGGCGTCGTTGGGCAGGCCCAGGGCGCGCGCGAAGACGTTGGTGGAACCGCCGGGGACCACGGCGAGGCCGGGCAGGCGCTCCGGGTCGGGGCCGGTGTGCAGCAGGCCGTTGACGACCTCGTTGACGGTGCCGTCGCCGCCGAGGGCGACCACCAGGTCGACGTTCCCGCTCTCCGCGGCCTGCCGGGCGAGGTCGCGCGCGTGGCCTCTGTACTCCGTGGTGACGGCCTCCAGCTTCATCTCGCTGGCGAGCGCGTGGAGCAGGACGTCGCGCGTACGTGCGCTTGTGGTGGTTGCCGCCGGATTGACCACGAGAAGTGCACGCATGAGTTGCAGCGTACCTACTGGGGGGTACCCGTCCCATACCGAGGTAGGGGTTCGGTAAGAGGAGAGGGCGTGAGCCTGGACACCTGGGGCCGTTTTCCGAGGGCTACCCTTCTGGGGTGAGCGCTGAGCAGACCCCCGCCCCGGAGACGGCGACCGACGGCCCCGACGGACCCCGTCCGCGCCGTCTGGCCTACGCGGCGGTCCTCGTCGCGCTGGAGGGTCTCGCGCTGGCCGTCGGCGGTGTCTGGATGCTCGTCCTGGGGCTCACCGGCGACCCGGACGACCGTCAGCAGGCGGTGACCGGAGGCGTGACCCTGGTGGTGCTCGCGCTGCTGCCGCTGCTCGCCGCGCGCGGACTGCTCGGCCGGCGCGGCTGGAGCCGGGGTCCCGCCGTGATCACGCAGATCATGGCGCTGCCCGTGGCCTACAACCTGCTCCGGGCCGACAGCGTGGCCATCCCGGCCGGCATCGCGCTCGCGGTGGTCGCGGTCGCCTCGCTGGTGCTGCTGGTGAACCCGGCGACGACACAGGCCCTCGGAATCCGAGGGCCCGGCCGCCGTACCGAAGAGCCGAAGGGCTAGCCCCCGGCCCGGTCCTACTCCTCTACGAGGAGCTTCTCCCGCAGCTGGGCCAGTGTCCTGGCCAGCAGGCGGGACACGTGCATCTGGGAGATGCCGACCTCCTGCGCGATCTGCGACTGCGTCATGTTGCCGAAGAAGCGCAGCAGCAGGATCCGCTTCTCCCGGGGCGGCAGGTCCTCCAGGAGCGGCTTGAGCGACTCGCGGTACTCGACGCCCTCCAGGGCCTCGTCGTAGGCGCCCAGGGTGTCCGCGACCGCGGGGGACTCGTCGTCCGTGTCCGGGACGTCCAGGGACAGCGTGGAGTACGCGTTCGCGGACTCCAGGCCCTCCAGGACCTCCTCCTCCGAGATGCCCAGCTTCTCGGCCAGCTCGTGGACCGTGGGGGAGCGGCCGTGCCGCTGCGAGAGCTCCGCCGTCGCCGTGGTCAGCGACAGACGCAGCTCCTGGAGCCTGCGCGGGACGCGCACCGCCCAGCCCTTGTCACGGAAGTGACGCTTGATCTCGCCGACGACCGTCGGGGTCGCGTACGTCGAGAACTCGACACCGCGCTCCGGGTCGAAGCGGTCGACCGACTTGATCAGGCCGATGGTGGCGACCTGGGTCAGGTCGTCCAGCGGCTCGCCGCGGTTGCGGAAGCGGCGCGCCAGGTGCTCGACGAGCGGCAGGTGCATACGGACCAGCCGGTTGCGCAGCTCCGCGTACTCGACGCTGCCGTCCTTGAGCGTGCGCAGCTCGATGAAGAGCGCGCGTGCTCCGCTGCGGTCCTGGGGGTCGTGCCGGGTGCTCTGCGCACTCTGCACGGCTTGCGCGGCCGCCACGTCGTCCCGCTCGTGCTCGCTCATCGCCTGGTCCGTCGCCCTTCCCCGAGCTTTCGCCTCCTCCCCCACGCTCGACTGAGTCTGAGCGGGGGAACCCCCAGAAACGGGGGAGACCCCACCAATACGCACGGCACCGTCCTGCTCACGTTGACCGTCGTCCGTCACACCGGCCTCCGAGGGTTCGTCCTCCGGATGCGGCCGGGCCTGCTCGGGGATTCCGCCGCGGGGCACCAGGGGGCCGTCGTCCGCCGTACGGCGTGCTCCGCCCGTGCCGCCCTCGGCCGGCAGCTCCCGTGTGCCGCGCTCTTCGTCCCGCACCGGCCCGTCCCCGTTCCTCACGCCGGCCCGGGTCCCGCGCCGCGCTGTTTGTAGAGGCTGATCGAAACGGTCTTGTCCTCGTCGACTGCCGATGAGACCTTCCCCGCGAGGGCCGAGAGCACGGTCCAGGCGAAGGTGTCGCGCGAGGGCGCGTGACCGTCCGTCGTCGGGGCGGAGACGGTGACTTCGAGCGAGTCGTCCACGAGCCGGAAGACACAGCTGAGCACTGAGCCGGGCACGGCCTGCTGGAGCAGGATCGCGCAGGCCTCGTCCACCGCGATGCGGAGGTCCTCGATCTCGTCGAGGGTGAAGTCCAAACGGGCTGCGAGGCCGGCCGTGGCCGTACGCAGCACCGACAGGTAGGCACCCGCAGCCGGCAGCCGGACTTCCACGAAGTCCTGGGTCGCGGGCTCGCCTGCGATCTGGGACACCCTCACCTCCAAGGTGGTACAAGCTCTTTCGGGGGCCCAGGGGTCGCCCCCCGGGGTAACGCGATACTTGGTTCAGCGGTGACGCTACCGCGCTCTGAACTTTCCTGTCCCCGGGACCCCAACCCCATGCTGTCACTCATAGTAAACCTACGGATACGCTCCGTGGCTAGGGGTCCTGCGGGCCCAATTGGGAAGAGCGCGCGCCGGGTTGACGTACCCAGACGTCAGACGGTCGAACCGTCGAAACCGGGGGTCGGATTACGGGGTCACAGGAGTACGTGGTCCACGAAGCACCAGCGCCAGCTCTCACCGGGTTCGTAGGTCCGCATCACCGGGTGCCCGGATTCCTTGTGATGTGCTGTCGCGTGACGCAGGGGCGAGGAGTCGCAGCAGGCGACATGGCCGCAGTAGAGGCACAGTCGCAGCTGTACGGGGTGGGTGCCGGCCGCCAGACACTCGAGGCAGGTCTCGCTCTGGGGCTTCGGTTCCGGGAGCGGCAGCGCGTCGGCGTGCGTGCACTGTTTCATGATTGCCAGATTACGACGGCTGTGCGGTTGGCCGCGCGGAAAAACGAGGGCGGGCGAGGACGATGGACGTGATGCCACTGCTGTTGCTGGTGGCGGGAAGTGCCGTGGTGGCCGCGGGGGCCCGGCGCACCCCGGTGCCGGCGCCGCTGCTGCTGGTCGCCGTCGGGCTGGCCGTCTCGTACGTCCCGGGGGTCCCGGACTACACCCTGGACCCGGACGTCGTCCTGCCGCTGCTGCTGCCCCCGCTGCTCTACACGTCGGCCACCGACAGCTCCTACCTCGACCTGCGGGCCCAAGTGCGGCCCGTGGCGCTGCTGTCGGTGGGGTACGTGCTGTTCGCCACGTTCGTCGTCGGCTGGGCCGCGTACGTGATCGTGCCGGGGCTGCCGCTGACGGCGGCGCTGGTGCTCGGCGCGGTGGTGGCGCCGCCGGACGCGGTCGCCGCGACCGCGGTGGCCCGCCGGGTGGGACTGCCCTCGCGGATCACGACGATCCTCCAGGGCGAGTCCCTGCTGAACGACGCCACCGCGATCACCGCCTACAAGGTGGCTCTCGCGGCGGCGGTCGGCGAGGGCGCCACCTGGGCGGGCGGCATCGGGGAGTTCCTGCTCGCGGCCGTCGGCGGTGTCGGTGTCGGGCTCCTGATGATGGTGCCGATCCACTGGCTGCGCACGCACCTCAAGGAGGCGCTGCTCCAGAACACGCTCTCCCTGCTGATCCCGTTCGTCGCCTACGCGGTCGCCGAGCAGGTGCACGCCTCCGGAGTGCTCGCCGTCGTGGTCGTGGCGCTCTATCTGGGCCACCGCGCGTGGGAGGTCGATTTCGCGACCCGCCTCCAGGAGGAGGCCGTGTGGAAGATGGTCGCGTTCGTCCTGGAGTCGGCGGTGTTCGCCCTGATCGGGCTGCAACTGCCGGTGGTGCTCAAGGGACTTGGCGAGTACCGGGGCCTGGACGCAGCCCTGTACGCGATCGCGCTCTTCCTTGTCGTCGTCGTGACCCGGTTCGTGTGGGTGTATCCGGCGGCCTTCCTGCCCCGCGTGTTCTCCGCGCGGATCAGGGAACGCGAGGACAACCCCACCTGGAAGGGGGCGATGACCACCGCGTGGGCCGGCATGAGGGGAGTGGTCTCACTCGCCATCGCCTTCTCGATCCCGCTCACGGTGCACGGAGGCGACCCCTTCCCGCAGCGCAACATCATCCTGTTCCTGACCTTCACGACGGTCATCGGCACTCTGGTGGTGCAGGGTCTGAGCCTGCCCCCGATCATCCGGCTGCTGAAATTCCCCGGGCGCGACCCCCAGGCCGAGACCCTCGCCGAGGCCAACGCCCAGGCGCAGGCCTCCCGGGTGGCCGAGAAACGCCTCAACGCCCTTCTGGAGGACGAGCGCAACGCCCTGCCCCCTCCGCTGGCCGACCGCCTCCGCGAGGTCCTGGAGCGCCGCCGCAACGCCGTCTGGGAGCGCCTGGGCGCCACCAACCCCGTCACCGGCGAGACCGTCGACGACACCTACCGCCGCCTCTCCCGCGAGATGATCAGCGCCGAACGCTCGATGTTCGTCCGCCTGCGCGACGGCCGCTACATCGACGACGAGATGCTGCGCACGCTGCTGCGCAGACTGGACCTGGAGGAGGCGGCGGCTTATCGGGAGGCGGCGTAGGCCTGTCGGGAGGCCGCCCGGGCTTGTGGGGAGGGCACCTGGGCCTGTCGGAAGGATCAGGTCGCAGACGCGGGGCGTGGGGTGTGCCAGGCGCGAAGCGGAGGAGGGCGGCGACGCGACGGGGGTCCCCTCCCGGTCGTGCGAAGCCGGGACTGGGGCGTCGGCGGCCGACGGCCACGCCGCAGACGCGGGGCGTGGCACGCGCTCGCCGCTGACCCAAGCGCGCTCTGGCTGCCTCTGTCATCGCTCGCCGACATCCCCCAGCCTTCGCCCGGGAGGCGCCCCCACCGCGTCGCCCGCGGCCGCTGCCACCGGCCCCTTCGCCGCCTCGCAGCCGCACGCGCCTCGCCCCGCTCACCGGCGCGTCCGTCAACTACCGCCGCTTTCCCGCGACCTGAGCCGCCGGCCAGCCCCAGCGCTTGGCGGGACGCTACGGGAACGGTCGCCCGGTGACGACAGCGGCGATCGTGCTCCCGCGCGGGAAAGCCCCTTCCTCCGTCAGCGCGACAAGTCCGTACAGCAACTTGGCGACATAGAGACGCTCGACGGGCAGCCCGTGCCGGTTCTCGAAGTCCTCGGCGAAGGTGTCGAGTTCGGTCGGTACGCGCGCGTAGCCGCCGAAATGGAAGCGGTCGTCGAGCGACCAGTCGCCGCGTCGGCCGCCGAAGGCCCGCTCCTGGAGGGCCGTGATGTCGGCGCCCAGGAAGCCGCCCTTGAGGACCGGTATTCCCAACACCCGCTGGTCGGGGGCGAGTCCGGCGGCCAGTCCGGCCAGGGTGCCGCCGGTCCCGCAGGCCAGGGCGACGACGTCGACGTCGGCACGCGCGCGTAGTTCCTCGCCCAGGGCCCGGCAGCCGCGTACCGCAAGGGAGTTGCTGCCGCCCTCGGGGACGACGTACGCGTCCTCCGTGTCCACCTCGCGCAGGATGCCGGCCAGTGTCTCGGGCTCGCTCTTGCGCCGGTACGTCGACCTGTCGACGAAGTGGAGGCGCATCCCGTCGGCCGCGCACCGGGCCAGGGACGGGTTGAGCGGACGGTCGGACAGTTCCTGGCCGCGGACCACGCCGACCGTGCGCAGGCCCAGGAGGCGGCCCGCGGCGGCGGTGGCGCGCAGGTGGTTGGAGTAGGCGCCGCCGAACGTGACGACCGTACGGCCGGCCGCCGCCGCGAGGTTGGGCGCGAGTTTGCGCCACTTGTTGCCGATGAGGTCCGGGTGGATCAGGTCGTCCCGCTTGAGCAGCAGCCGGACGCCGTGCCGGCCGAAGCGCCCGTCCGCGATCTCCTCCACCGGCGACGGCAGCCGGGGCCGTAGGGCGGCGAGGTCGGGGCTGGTCACGGGACCATTGTCACCCGGGGCGCCGGTGTCGTCCGTGTCCCCCGGGGGTCACTTCAGGCGCTCGCCGACCCGCTCGCGCAGCCAGTCCATCGTGAACCCGCGCGGGTCCACCTTTCCGGGCTGCCACTCCAGGTGCCCGATCACCGAGCGCGCGGACCACTCGTGGTGGCGGCAGATCGCCGCGCAGACCTTCTCGATCGCCTCCAACTGGGCCTCGGGCCAGGGGTCCTCGCCGTCGCCGAGGTTCTCGCACTCGAAGCCGTAGAAGTGCCGGTTGCCGTCGGTGTTGGCCTCGTTGTCGTGCGGCAGCCGCTTCTCGGCGATCACCGCGCGCAGCACGTCGTCGTCGCCCAGGCCCGCGTGGTTGGCGCGGCCGTAGCCGACCAGGTGGACCCTGCCGTCCTTGGTGATGACGCCGTGGCACAGCGGGCCGGGCAGGTCGGGGCGGCCCTCGCGGCAGAGGTCCACGGTGTGGGCGCTGCCCTTGGTGACCGTGTGGTGGATCATCACGCCGTGCACGGGTCCCCACGGGCCCTTGTGGTTGCGGTTGTGGTGCTCCCAGTCGCCGACCTCGACGACCGTGACGCCCTCCGCCTTCAGACCGGCCAGGAAACCGCCCGCGGACATGGGTGAGGCCATGAACGCCTCCTTCGTGCTGTGCGACGGCCGACGTGCACGACCGCCTGTTATCGCTGCTTGTACCGAAAAAGTCCCGGTACGCACGACTTGTTCGCACGGCGTGCGAGCCGATCCGGACAGCAGTGACCCCGGCCGCAACTCGAACAACATTCGACGTAAACAGCCCCCGTGCCCAGCAGTTGAAGATCCATTCCCGCTCTTTCGGGTAATACCACCGGCACGCTGAGTGAGGAAGGCTGGTGCGCGAGAACGATGCCGGGCGCACAGGCGCCGGGCATGAATGGGGAGGGCATTTCTCTATGTCGGTAGGCGAAGAGGTCCGCGCGGAGCAGAACAAGCCGCAGCAGAGCCTTGGCACGGCGGCTGCGCGGAACCTGGCCACCACCACCAAGTCCGCACCGCAGATGCAGGAGATCAGCTCCCGCTGGCTCCTGCGCACACTGCCGTGGGTGAACGTGCAGGGTGGCACATACCGGGTGAACCGACGGCTGAGTTACTCCGTGGGCGACGGCCGGGTGACATTCGTGAAGACCGGCGACCGCGTCGAGGTCATCCCCGCGGAGCTCGGCGAACTGCCCGCGCTGCGGGACTACGAGGACGAGGAGGTCCTCTCGGAACTGGCCGTCCGCTGCAGGCAGCGCGAGTTCGCCCCGGGGGAGGCGATCGCGTCGTTCGGCAGCCAGGCCGACGAGGTGTACCTGCTGGCACACGGCAGGGTGGAGAAGATCGGCACGGGCCCGTACGGCGACGACACGGTCCTCGGAGTCCTCGCCGACGGCGCCTACTTCGGCGACCAGGCACTCCTGGACCCGGAGGCCATCTGGGAGTACACGGCCCGCGCGGACACCGCCTGCACGGTCCTCGTGCTGGCCCGCGGGGACGTCGAGCAGGTCGCGGAGCGCTCCGAGACCCTGCGCGAGCACCTCACGCAGCTGCGCGCGATCCCCGAGCAGCGCACCAACAAGTACGGCGAGAAGGCGATCGACCTCGCCGCCGGCCACTCCGGCGAGCCGGACATCCCGCACACCTTCGTCGACTACGACGCCCGGCCGCGCGAGTACGAACTCAGCGTCGCCCAGACCGTCCTGCGCATCCACTCGCGCGTGGCCGATCTCTACAACCAGCCGATGAACCAGACGGAGCAGCAACTGAGGCTCACCGTCGAGGCGTTGAAGGAGCGCCAGGAGCACGAGCTGATCAACAACCGCGAGTTCGGCCTGCTCAACAACTGCGAGTACGACCAGCGGCTCCAGCCCCACGACGGCGTCCCCAGCCCGGACGACCTGGACGAGCTGCTCAGCAGGCGGCGCGGCACCAGGATGCTCCTCGCCCACCCGCGCGCGATCTCCGCGTTCGGCCGCGAGCTCAACAAGCGCGGACTGGTCCCGGAGTCCATCGAGATCGGCGGCAACCGCATCCCGACCTGGCGCGGAGTGCCGATCTACCCGTGCAACAAGATCCCGGTCAGTGACCGGCGGACCACCTCGATCATCGCCATGCGTACCGGCGAGGCCGACCAGGGCGTCATCGGCCTCCAGCAGGCCGGCATCCCGGACGAGATCGAGCCGAGCCTGTCGGTGCGGTTCATGGGCATCAACGAACAGGCGATCATCAAGTACCTCGTGACGGCCTACTACTCGGCGGCGGTCCTGGTGCCGGACGCCCTCGGCGTCCTGGAGAACGTCGAGATCGGCCGCTGGAGGTGACGTTTCAGCAGCTGGACGCGGTGTCCCCGCCCGTCAGGGCGGGTACACCCCGGTCACATGTGCTCAGCCGCAGTGGAAACGCCACCGTCCGCGGACTCTCCGAGGGGGACCCCATGGCCGAGTTCAGGGCGGAGACGAAACAGCGCGCCGACGGGACACAACCGGCCGACGGGACCCAGCCGGTCGAAGGAACGGGGCCGAGCGCACCGCAGGCCGACGTGCACGAGGCGGCGGTGATCCTGGAGGAGGCCCGCGCGTCCGTCGACCCCGAGCTGCGCTCGGCGATCGACTCGCTCCCCGGCTCGATGCGCCGGATCGCGCTCTACCACTTCGGGTGGGAGCACGCGGACGGCACCCCGGCGGCGGGCAACCCGGGCAAGGCGATCCGCCCCGCCCTCGTCCTCACCGCGGCCGGCGCACTCGGCGGCGAGCGCGCACGGGCGGGCGCGCTGCGGGCCGCGGCGGCGGTCGAACTGGTCCACAACTTCACGCTGCTGCACGACGACGTGATGGACCGGGACACCACCCGCCGACACCGGCCCACCGCGTGGACCGTGTTCGGCGACCCCGACGCGATCCTCGCCGGGGACGCGCTCCAGGCGCTCGCGCTCCGGCTGCTCGCCGAGGACCCGCACCCGGCGTCCTCGGCCGCCGCGGCCCGGCTCGCGGACTGCGTCGTCGAACTGTGCGCGGGTCAGCACGCGGACACCGCCATGGAGAAGCGCGCCCCCGGCGAGGTCACCCTCGACGAGGTGCTCGCCATGGCCGAGGCCAAGACCGGCGCACTGCTCGGCTGCGCCTGCGCGGTGGGCGCGCTGTACGCGGGGGCGTCCACCGAGGACGTCGAGGCGCTGGACGCGTTCGGCCGCCAGGCCGGGCTCGCCTTCCAGCTGATCGACGACGTCATCGGCATATGGGGCGACCCCGGCCGCACCGGCAAACCGGCCGGCGCCGACCTCGCCGTACGCAAGAAGTCGCTGCCCGTGGTCGCCGCGCTCACCTCGGGCACCGCGGCGGCCGGGGAACTCGCCGAACTGTACGGACTGCCGTACGAGGAAGGGGACTTGGAGCGCACCGTGCTCGCCGTGGAGCGGGCGGGCGGCCGGGACTGGGCGCAGGCCCAGGCGGCCGACCGGATGGCGCGGGCCGTGCAGGAGCTGGCCCGGGCGATTCCGGACCCGCAGGACGCGGGCGGTCTGCTCGCGCTGGCCGAGTTCGTGACCCGGCGCAGCAGTTGAAGACTCCGGAGCCCCGCAGTGCCGTGCGGTCCTGACCCCGCACGGTGACCCGGGGCCCCGGACAATGCGGGTCCCGCGCATCCCCACGGTGCGCGGGGCTCGCCCCTCTTTTAAGGCTCGGTTCGCCTCCGGGGCGCCAAAGCCTGTGTCGAGAGCGCGATCGTGCTCGACCCTGCGGGCCTCCGCGCGTTCGTGCTCGACCCTGCGGGCCTCCGCGCTCCCCCAGAGGGGGGACCCCCAGCGCTCTCGACACAGGCGCGCCCCTTCGGCTCACTCGCCCGTAAGTCCCGCTAGGCTCAACACCCGTACGGAATACGACTGTTGAGGCGCGGAGGCGGACCATGGGCGTGGCGATACGGGCGGCGGGCGAAGGTGACCGGGAGTTGATCGTCGGGCTGCTGGACGACGCGTTCCAGGACGATCCGGTGAGCGGCTGGATCTTTCCCGACGCCGAGTACCGCCGTACGACCCATCACAAGCTGATGGCCGCCTTCACGGACTCCGTGTTCGCCGACGGCCGGATCGACCTGGCCGAGGACGGCGCGGCCTGCGCGCTGTGGCTGTCGGTGCCGGGCGAGGCGCACGCGGCGGACGGCGAGGACGAGGCCGTACAGCTGCGGGAGTTCGTGGATCCGGACAACGAGCGGGTCGAGACGATCGCCCGGCTCATGGCGGAGGGACACCCCGCCGGCCGGGCCCACGAGTACCTGTGGATGATCGCCGTAAGACCGGACCGGCAGGGCGAGGGCCTCGGCGCCGCGCTGATCCGGCACGTCCTGGAGCGCTGCGACCGCGAGGGCCTGCCCGCGTACCTGGAGGCGAGCAGCGAGCGCAGCACCAAGCTGTACGAGCGGCTCGGCTACGCCTTCACCGACACCACCCTCGACCTCCCGGACGGTCCGCGCATGTATCCGATGTGGCGCGAGCCCCGCACGGCTCTAGTCTGAGTGCATGGGCAGAGAAGGGCACACCTGTCCCGTCTGCGGGCAGCCGGTTGCCACCGTCGTCCGGCGGTACAAGACGCTCGGCGCATGGGTGCCGAAGTGGGTGGCCGGCCCGTGCCGGAACCCCGAGTGCGAGGCGTACGTCGGCGAGGGCGCCGAGCCCGGCGCCGAATCCGCCCCGAAAGAATCCTGAACCCGTGTCGAGAATCCCGGCCCGGCTCCGATGTCTCCTGTGAGAGCCGCCCGGCACGGGTGGCCCGAGCCGAAGGAGCGGACTCATGAAGTACCTGGTCATGGTGCAGGGCACGCAGGCGGACTACGACGGCATGCAGGGCAAGCCCACCCCCGGGTCCCCGGCCTGGAGCGAGGCGGAGATCCAGGCCATGTTCGCCCACATGGGTGCCATCAACGACGACCTGTCCGAGACGGGTGAACTGATCGACGCGCAGGGGCTGACCGAACCGGCGAGGACCCGGCTGGTCACGCTGGGCGCGGACGGCAAGGCCGTGATCACCGACGGCCCGTACAGCGAGACCAAGGAACTGATGGCCGGCTACTGGGTCCTGGAGTGCGCGAGCCTGGAGCGCGTCACGGAGATCGCCGACCGCGTCACCCGCTGTCCCCTGCCCGAGGGTGCCGTGAACCGCGCGGTGGTGATCCGCCCCATCCAGGACGGCACCGCGGACGTCTGAGCCGTATGCGCGACACCACCGGCACCACCGGCATCGAAGACCTGCTGCGCCGCCACGCGCCGCAGGTCCTCGGCGCGCTCGTCAGGCGGTACGGCCATTTCGACACCGCCGAGGACGCCGTACAGGAGGCGCTGCTCGCGGCGGCCCGGCAGTGGCCGGAGCGCGGTGTGCCGGAGAATCCGCGCGGGTGGCTGATCCGGGTCGCCTCGCGGCGGCTGACGGACGCGCTGCGCGCCGAGGAGGCGCGGCGGGCGCGGGAGGAGAAGGCGGCGGCTCTCGAGCCCCGCAATCCGTACACGCCCGAGCCGCCGCGCGAGGACGACACCCTCTCCCTGCTCTTCCTCTGCTGCCATCCGGAGCTGACCCCGCCCGCACAGATCGCGCTCACCCTGCGGGCGGTCGGGGGACTGACCACGGCGGAGATCGCCCGCGCGTATCTCGTCCCCGAGGCGACGATGGCGCAGCGGATCAGCCGGGCGAAGGCCAAGGTGCGGGGCGTGCGCTTCGGGCGGCCGGACAACTGGGCCGAGCGGCTGCCCGCCGTCCTGCACACGCTCTACCTGATCTTCAACGAGGGCTATACGGCGACGTCCGGGCCGAGTCTGATCCGGCGCGAACTCGCGGGCGAGGCAGTCCGGTTGACCCGTGCTGTGCACCGGCTGCTCCCGGAGGTCGGCGAAGTGGCGGGGCTGCTCGCGCTGATGCTGCTCACCGACGCCCGCCGGGCCGCCCGCACCGGTCCGCACGGCGAACTCGTCCCCCTCGACGAACAGGACCGCGACCGCTGGGACAGGACGGCGATCGAGGAGGGCGTCGCCCTCGTCACCCAGGCGCTGTCCCAAGGGCCCGCGGGGCCCTACCAGTTGCGCGCGGCGATCGCCGCCGTACACGACGAGGCGCCGTCGGCGCGGGCGACGGACTGGCACGAGATCCTCGGCCTGTACGAGGTGCTGGTGCGCCAGGTCCCCGGCCCCGTCGAACGCCTCAACCGGGCCGTCGCCGTCGCCATGGTCGACGGTCCGCACGCGGGCCTGGCCGAACTGGACCTGGTGGCGGACGAGTTGGGGGAGGGGCACCGCCCCGACGCGGTCCGCGGCCACCTCCTGGAACGGGCCGGCGAGTTCACCGCGGCCCGGGCCGCCTACGAGTCGGCGGCGGCCAGGACCCTCAGCCTGCCCGAGCAGCGCTATCTGCGGGCGCGGGCGGCGCGACTGAGGCCTTAGCGTGGGCGTATGCCGGAATCAGAACCCACCGCCACCCCCGCCACCATCCTCCACATCACCGAACGCGCCCTCTGGGACGCGGCCCGCGAGCGCGGCGCCTACGAGTGGTCGACCCGCGGCCGCACCCTCCAGGAGGAGGGCTTCATCCACTGCTCGACCCGCACCCAACTCCCGCGCGTGGCAGCCTTCTTGTACGGCTCCTACGACGGCCCCGACGACCTCGTGGTCCTGGAGGTGGACCCGGCACGGCTGGACGCACCCCTGAAGTACGAGGCGCCCGAGCCGGGCGGCGAGGAGTTCCCACACATCTACGGGCCGATTCCGGTGGACGCGGTGGTGGGCGTGGAGGTGTGGACGGCTTGAGCCGGTTGTGGCGCCGGGTCCTGGTGGCGTGGGCGGTCGCCGTGGCCGTCGGGGGCGGGCTCACACTGTGGCTGCAGGAGTCCGGCGGGCCGCACGAGCCGTACAGCTGGCAGCTGAACAAGCCTGACGGCGAGACGCCGACGCCGTCGCCGAGTCAGGACGATCAGGACGCGGCGAACGACTGTCCGACGCCCACGGCCTCGCCGTACGACGACCCGCATACGATCTTCGTCTGCCTCAAGGACGGCTAGGCAGCCCGCCGGTCTCCGGGTCGCGGCCGGTCAGGCAGTAGACGCCGCCCGCCGGGTCCCGCATCACGGTCCAGTGCGTGCAGTGGGAGACGACGCTCGCGCCGAGCCGCTCGTGCCGTGCCGTCGTCGTGCCGATGTCCGCGCAGGCCAGGTCGAGATGGGCGGAGGCGGGGCGCTCCTCGCCGAGCCGCTGGAGCAAGATGCGGATCGGCAGGCCGGGCGGCGGCTTGAGCACATGGAACTCGGGGAGTGCGCCCCGCAGTGACGCCCAGTCGGGCAACAGGGCGCTCCAGAAGGCGACTTCGGCGTCGTAGGAGCCGGGTCCGATGTCGAGGGACACCTGGTCGAGGCGGCTGCCGTCCACGACGGGCGGTCGTACGGACTCGCCGTGCCAGGGGACCGCGCAGAACAACTGCCCGGCGGGGGACCGGAGTACGGCCCAGCCGTCGTGCTCGGCGACGGTGTCGGCGCCGAGCGTCAGCGCGGACGCCACGAATGCCGGCACGTCCTCGACGGAGAGGTCGAGGTGCGCCCCGCCAGGGCCGGCCCCGACCCCCTGGACCTTCACGCACGGATCCGCCCCCTCCACCACCAGGGTGACGAACTCCCCCTCGTCACCGCGCGGTTCGGACGGCCGGGTGTCCGTGACGGCCGTCCAGAAGGCGCGGGCGGGGTCGAGGAGCGCGCGCGGGCGGTCGACGAAGGCGTAGGTCCAGCGGATGCTCATGGCGTGATCGTAGGCCGGAGGGCGTGAGCGGCCCCCGTCGTTTTCAGTCCCCGCTGCGCTGCATGAACCGCAGCATGTTCCCGGCCGGGTCCCGGAACGCGCAGTCGCGGACGCCGTACGGCTGGTCCGTCGGCTCCTGGACGACCTCGGCGCCGGACTCCTGGACGCGGGCGTAGAGGGCGTCGCAGTCGGCGGTGGTGAAGTTGACCCCGCGCAGGGTGCCCTTGGCGAGCAGTTCGGCCATGGCCTGCTTGTCGGCGGGGGAGGCGTCCGGGTTCGCGGCCGGGGGCTCCAGCACGATCTCCACGTCCGGCTGCAACGGCGACCCCACGGTCACCCACCGCATGCCCTCGAAACCGACGTCGTTACGGATTTCCAGCTCCAGCACGTCGCAGTAGAAGGCGAGCGCCTTGTCGTGGTCGTCGACGGCGATGAAGCACTGGCGGAGTTTGAGATCCATGGGGGACAGGCTAGGGGCGCAGGGGCGGTCCTGCCCGGTTTGGCCGGGTAAAAGTGCGGGCCACGCAGGACGGGATCACCGCGCCCGCCTCGTGGGAGCGGGCGCGGTAGGCGCTGGGGGTCTCGCCGACCAGTTCGGTGAAGCGCGAGCTGAACGAACCGAGCGAGGTACAGCCGACCGCCATGCACACCTCGGTCACACTGAGATCCCCGCGCCGCAGCAACGCCTTCGCCCGCTCGATCCGCCGCGTCATGAGATAGCTGTACGGCGTCTCCCCGTACGCGGCCCGGAAGCTCCGCTGGAAATGGCCCGGCGACATCAGCGCGGTCCGCGCGATCGAGGCCATGTCGAGCGGCTCGGCGTACTCCCGGTTCATCCGGTCGCGGGCCTGACGCAGCCGTACGAGGTCTTCGCGGTTCACGTCGTCCAGGATGGCACGGGGCCTGCAATTGCCGGGCCGGGAACGACGAAGGGGCCCCGTCGGCGAACCGGCGGAGCCCCATCGCCCATCACCACAAGACCAGTCGGTGGGCTCGGAGACGGAGTCAGTCGCCTTGTGGCCGCCAGGCGATCGCGTGGCGGGCGGCGACGGCGCCACAGGCAAGGGCGACCACCGCACCGGCCAGGGTCACCACGACCAGACCCACGAGAAGAAGTGGCAGGGACATCCAGCCCCCCTTCCCCAAGTTGATCAGCAAGCCGCCGAGCAGGGCTGCCACCAGCGCTCCCACTGCCCCGACGATCCCCAACGGGATCGCGAGGTTCCAGGCGGCGATGCCGCTGTAGAACCGGCGGTCGGTACGGAACGCGGACAGCGGGCCGAGAGCTCTCGCCTGTTCCAGGAAGATTCCCGCGGCTCCCAACGCACCAGCGGCGGCGAGGGCGGCAAGCCCGATCAGGGCCATGTCGAGCAACCAGCGCGTCTGCGCGGCCTGGGCGGCCGATCCGAGGTACCACGATTGACCCGGCAACGCGGTCATGGGACCGATCAGGTGCTGATAGGCGGCCTGCTTGATGCGGTTGAGCCCGCTGTCGCCGTCAGAGTTGAGGACCAGGAAGCCGTACAGGGCCTTGTCCCCGCGCGACGGGGCCTGGCAGGCGCAGACCGACGCGATGGGCGCGCTGACCAGGTCACCGTCCCGCAGCACGTTCGCGCCCATCGGGGTGAGCCGGGTGAAGACGTCCTTCGCGGACTTCGGCGTGGAGGGGCACGAGGTCATCTGTCCCAGGGCGCGAAGGCTCTCGCACGGGCCGGTGAGCCGCACTGTCGGTTCCTCGTCGGCCGGGACACCCGGCTCCGGCGAGTACCGGAGGACCTTCTCAAGGCCCAGGGCGGTGGTGAAACCGGCGGCGGTCGCTGGTATGTCGCGAGAACGGACCTGGACGAGCGCGGCCCCGTACGTCTGGTAGCGGTCTCTGGCCTCGGCTGCCGGCCCGGTGAACTGCGTTGTCAGGACCTGGCCGATGGTGACGAGTCCGAGACCGACCACGAGGGCGGCGCTGAGACGGGCCAGGGTCGCCGGGCGCGCCGCGAGCCACCGACCGGCCACGATGCGTACCGGATCGCCCTTGGCTCCGCCTCGTTCGGCCAGCCGGCGGCCGAGCACCCGCGCGAGGTGTGAAGCCGAGTAGGGAAGCGCGATCAGCGCGACGACGGAACCGGCGACGAAGCCGAACCGGCCCTCCACCTGGCGGTGTTCGGACCCCCAGGCGGCGACGGCCAGCCCGAGGAGGAAGAGGGCGTGGGGCCAGCGAGGGGTCCGGTTGCGTTGCCGGGTCGGCCTGGTGCCGGTCCTGCGGGGCCTGCGGATCGCTGCCAGGACAGTGAGCAGGACCAGACAGGCGAAGACTTCCAGGGCGAGGACGGGCAGGCCGGGCAGGGCGGCCCGCAGGTCGCGAGACCACACCTGGTAACCGGTGAACGGCAGGGTGGGAGAGGTCAGCGACAGCGCGGAGACAATGGCGCACGCCGCCACCACTCCGGTCGCGATCGCCTTCCAGGACTCTCCGGCCAGGACGAGGGCGCGAACTCGTGTGGGCGCTCCCAGTGCGTCGAGGAGGGCGAGGCGGCGGTCACGGGTATCCGCCCGGCTGCGCACGGCCACCAGGATCAGGGCCGCGCACGGGAGGGCCGCCATGAGCAGGATGAGCAGGTCCAGCTCGGCGATTCCCCGATCGAACTGATGGCTGCTCACGAAGAACATCTGCTGGTTCGGGTTGCCGAAGCCGCGCACGTAGGAGTTCGGCTCATATACCTGCGCGAAGAACGCAGGCTGTGCCGGATTGACGTAGGCCACGAGTTCGGCGGCATCGGCAAGCCCGTCCTGGCCTATGGTCCCGGCGAACGATCCGTACCGACGCTCCGTTCCAGGAGCCGCCGCGACGAGCGACGGCGACAGGAACGCCTCGCCGCGCTTGGGCCACCGGTTCAGACCCGGAGGGGGCGGCGTGCCGGGGCGCATCTCGCGCACGAAGATCACGGACACGCTGCGGTCGCCGACCGTGTCCGGCCGCTCCCACCATCGGGCCACCGCGGAACCGGTGTCGCCCTGGGCCACCGAGACGGGGTTGCGGGCCGTCATCCGGTGGTCGCGTTCGGCGTGGACGGTGTGGGCCGCGGCCGAAACCCACAGGGTCAGCAGCGCGAGGAACGCAGCACAGGCCAGCGAGGCCCGGTGCAGTCCGCCGCCGCTGCCCCTGCCGGCACGGTGACCGACGGCCAGCGCGACTCGCAGGCGTCCCCCTCGTCCTCGGGCCGTACGCAGCGGGGACCGGGTCGGAGACGACGCGGTGACGGTCGTCGTGTCGGTGGGCAGGGTCATCGCTGGTTCACCGCACCGTTGCTCTCGTGAATGGGGTGCAGCCTGCCTTCACGCACGGCGAGAACACGGTCCGCCCGAGCGGCGACAGCCGGATTGTGGGTGACGACGACGAGCGCGCAGCCGTGGGATGCGGGAAGGGCGAACAAGAGGTCGGCGACGTTGTCGGAGGTCTCGCCGTCGAGCGCTCCGGTGGGCTCGTCCGCGAGAATGACGCGTGGCTTTCCGATCAGGGCCCTGGCCACCGCGACCCGCTGACGTTCCCCGCCCGAGAGCGATCCGCAGTCGGTGCCGATGACGGAAGCGACTCCCAGGTCGTCGAGGAGCGACTCCGCCCGGGCGTACGTCTCCGATGCGGGAGCGCCGGCCATGAGGGCGGGAAGGGCTACGTTCTCCAGCGGGCTCAGTTCCGGGAGCAGTTCGCCGAACTGGTAGACCATCCCGATGGTGTTCAGGCGGACTGCGGCCCTGCGCCCCGGTGCCAGAGCGGTGACGTCCTGGCCGTCGATGCTGACGGTGCCGTGATCGGGAGACGTGAGTCCTGCGAGACAGCTGAGCAATGTGCTCTTACCGCATCCGCTGGGGCCTGTGATGGCCACGCTCTCACCGTGGTCGACGTGCAGTGTCAGTGAGTTCAGGATCACTCGGCCGGCGATCGTGTACTGCAGATCCCGGGCGTGAACGCCGCTGGGTGTGGGGGGCATGAGGCAACTCCGGTTCCTGGGTCACAGACTGTGAACGGCGGTGGTGCGGGGCCTCGCGCCCCGCACCACCGCCGTCAGTTTCTAGTTGCGGTACTCAAAACTGGACCAGGCGTCCGGAGCGAAGTCGCGGATCTGGTGGGCCTGGTGGCGGTAGACAAGGTTGGTGCTGTCACCGCTCGCGTTGCAGTGGCCGACCCCGCTGTGCTCCGAAACGGTTCCGTGGCTTCCGCTGTCGCGGTAGTAGTTGCTCTCGACATAGTTGCCGTCCTCGTCGCCGTCACAGATCTTGGCGGCCTTCCAGCTGTTGATGGCAGAGGAGCAGCTGTTGTAGGCGCACACCTTCGCTTCCGCGGTCGGAACTCCGACCACAAAGGTGGAGATGGCAAAGAAACCCACTACTATGCCTGCACGCTTTCGCATGAAGACTCCTTCACTGAGGTGGACTGCGATAGTGAAGTGGGCGCGGCGGTGCAACGTCGCGCCCACTGCTGTTGCTTGGACAGCCACTGCGCCGAACTCGGCGACCGCTCCTCGTGCCTTGGCCGCACATGGACGCAACGACTGGCCCCGAGGCTGCGTGAAGCGCCTCGGGAGGCATCACTATCGATCATGAGTCAACAAGCTGCAACTACAATGAATGCAAATATTTCGGAACTCGATGTTCCGTATTCGCGGGGAGTGAAGGCGATGCGGCTACGTGGGCTCTTTGCGGCGGTATGTGCGTGCAGTGATGTCCCGCGTGCTTTACCAGCCGTAGCAGGGTAACGATCCTGCAACTGCCCACTGCCCGGCGTGTGTTGCCGTCTCGGCAGGGCGGTTTCACTGCCTCGTTCGGCTACGCGTCGGGTGGACGGACGGTTCCGCTACCTACTGCGCTGGCGGGCCCGTATTTGTTACTGCCGGGGTAAGCGGGCCCGCACAGTCCTCGCCCTCCGTCGCTGACGCGGGAACTCCATACCCACTGACCTGTGCGGACTGCCCGGCTTCTTGGTTGGGCAGGATGAGCCCCACGCGGAGAGGCGGATCTGCGGGGGAATACGTAAGCGGCTTGTGGACCGTACGCCGACATCGCTGCGAGTACGGCGGCAGCATGGCGAGGCATGGTGAACCTGTGGCGGTGACGACCACAGCCAACAACCGAAGCCCTTCCCTGTCGGCTACCGGGGTTGTGTCGTGCAGGTTTCGCGTCGATCTGTGCCTCGGCCGGTTGAAGCTTGGCGACGACGAGAGCGGCGAGCGCTCTTGCGTTTCGCTGCCTTGGATGAGTGCCGATGGTTGCGGATGCAGCTGTACCTTTCGTTGCCGCTGTCGTACACCTCGATACGCAGCACAGTGGCGAGGTCACATGCCGGGGAGGCGTCCTCGTCTGCCGTCGTCGACGTGGACGGGAACGACTAAAGAGGCCCGGCCGGCGAACCGGCAGAGCCCCTTCCCCATACCCACTGACCTGCGATGGTGCACCGATCGCCGGTCGGGCCGGGCCGACTGGTTGTCAGGCCTTCTTGGTCTCCTAGTAAACGGCCAGGTCGGTGACCTGTGGCGATGGTTGCTACAAGTCGCTGACCTGGTCTTTTCTCGATGGCTGGCGATGGGATGCGACGGTCTTGATCGGGTGTCCTGCGGACTGTGTGCGGACTGAGCACACTGGGCAGGCGGGGCACCGTGATCGCAGCCCGGCCGTCGGGGCGCCTGCTGTCAGTGGGCACTGCGAGAATCGGGCCCATGGCGGGAGATGTGTTCGGCTTTCATGCGCCTCGTGTCTGCAGAATCCGTAGCGCGCATGCCACAGCGGAGGATTCAATTCCGCGAGTCACCGAGGCGTTTCGCACCGGGGATGACGGTGTGATCACCGAGGCAGAGCGGCTACGTGAGGGTGCGCTGGCACTTCCTGCCGTGGTCGCGACGGCCGGAGCGATGGTCGTGCTAGGCGAGCCGGGAGCGGGGAAGACCACCGTTCTGAGGCATGTCACCAACATGCTGCCCCGCGTTGTGGACACATGGGACCCGGGCACCGACGCATGTTTGTGGGTGGCAGGTGGGGACTTGACTGAGAACTCTTACCTGGAGGAGCTGGGCTGCCATCTTGAGTCGTTGCCCCCAGAGGGAGACGCTGCCGCAGACGCTGGAGTGCTGTGGGTGGTCTTGGACCAGGCAGACGAGAGCTCGCTGCGTCAACGTTTGCCGGGGCGGTTGAAGAAGTCGTTGCGTGGTCGGGATACCGGCCGGGTTCGGTTTCTCATGGCCTGTCGCACGGCGGACTATCCGCAGACGCTGACCCCCGTGCTGTCTGAGGCGTTCGGGGCGTGTTGGTGTGTCGACTTGGTCCCGTTGAGTCGCAATGAGGCCGTGGCGCTGGCCGACAGCGCTGACGTACCGGGTGAAGAGCTGGTAGCAGCGGCCGAAGAGGTCGGCGCAGCCGTACTCGCTGGCGTTCCCTTGACCCTGGAATTGCTGGTGTTGACTTACCGGGTTGACGGCCGGTTGCACGGCACGCCGCAGGAACTGTTTGCCCGCGGCGTTGTGCACCTCGCGGAGGATCACGACCAACACAGAGAACGTAGAGCTGTGACCACAACCGTCCCGCAGCGGCTCACGGTGGCGGGACGTATTGCTGCCTGGATGATGCTTTCCGGGCACCGAACAGTTTGGCGCGGCCGCGCGTTCGAGGCTGGCCCATACGACCTGGAGGGGGGCGCACTGGCCGACGGCCAGGAGCGGACCGTAGGGGGCGCATTCGACGTCACGCGTCAGACGGTGGAGGAAACCTTGGAGACGGCGCTGTTTACGGCGCCGGACCAGAACAGGGTGGCGTTCCGGCACTCCTCCATGGCCGCGTACCTCGCGGCCCGGTATCTCACTGACCGGGAAACGACACAGCAGCAACTGGAAAACCTCTTCCTGGTTCGGGCACCGGGCGGAGAAACGGCCAGCATTCCTGCGCCTCTCCGGGAGACTGCCGCTTGGCTGGTGGCCATGAACCCCACGGCCACCGATTGGCTGGCTGCTGCCGACCCCGAGAGCCTGGCTGTGCACAGTTCCCTGGTGCGCTCCGACGAGGTCCGTCGGCTGACCGTGAGTCGGTTGCTTGAGCGCGCGGCTCAAGTCGAACTGAGTGACACGCGCTGGCAGCTTTCACAGTGGGACCTGCGGCACCCGCTGTTTGCGGATCAGCTTGCCGATGTGTTGGAGACAGCCCCGAGTGAAGGCGCGGCCGACTGGCAGACCACAGCAAGAATCCGCCTAGCCATACAACTGGCCCAGGAGGCCGGCACGGCGCACCCCAGGCTGGCCGATGCACTCCTACGACTTGTAGAGAACGACGCTTGGCACCAGACGGAGCGGCGCCTGGCAGCGCGCGCGGCGTTTACCTGCGGCGAGGCTGGCCGTACCGTGCCTGTCCTTACCAGAGTCCTTGCCTCGCTCGCCGAGCCCTCTTACGCGGTGCGCGTGGATCCTGACCTAGATCTGCGGGGGACTCTGCTGACCCTTCTGTGGCCGGACCACTTGGACATGGCCTCGGTACTTTCCGCACTCCGCCCTCCGCCTCCCGGAATGTACGGTAATTACGCCCAGTTCTTGAGAAAAATGCCTAGTCAGTGCGCGGACGAACACCTGCTAGAGCTTCTGGCCTGGGCTCAGAAAACCGTTCTCAAACAGGAGCCATCGGAGAGCAGCGGCTTCGTCTTCTCCCCTCATCGCCTTGAGACTCCACTGATCGACTCCATAATCGACCGTACGCTCCGGAGCGGTGACGTCGAACAGCATCTGAGTTCCCTTGCGAAGATCATCATGGGCCTCCTCCGCGAGCACAACAAGGTCCGCCTTCCTGACTGCTTGCAACCTGACGAGCATGGGCAAGAGTCCGCGCACATTCTGTTTCTCCGCAGGCTCCTGACCAACGCTCTCGTCAGCGAGGCCGTAAAGGCAGAGATTGACCCTCGTGAAGCGGCATATCTGATTGTTTACGACTGGGACCGCCGACCGCCGCTGCGGTGGAACAATGCTTCCCTGGCTCCCGAATCAGCTATCCGCTACCAGTTGGTGGATGGAGCGGATTTCGCATGGGGGCTAGATCAGGTGGTTGCGGCGGCTGCGTCCGGGGACGAAGCGCTCGTCGCTGCGTATGGTGAACTGGTCTCATGCCTTTTTCTGCACGGCGACTACCAGGCGTTCGAGCTGGCCTACGATGACCAGCACCCGGCTTGGCCCTATGTGAGCCCCTTCTATGAACCGATTGCTCTCGACAGCAGACAGGCGCAGTCGCTGCGCCGGAGCCATGAAGCCTCGAACGGTCCTTGGCCAGAAGCCGTGGAGTTCCTTGCTGAGCAGGTGCACCTACTTACCGAGGCAAGGGATGGAAACAACGACAGTCTGTGGTGGTTTCTGTGGCGTCTGCGGGTTACACCACAGACGGGCAGAGTAGATGACCTGTCGGGCCCCATTTCCACCTGGCCAGGGGCAGTCGCACTCGACAACGACCTGTCGGACCTGCCCGAACTCGCACTGCGCTACCTTGCCACCGAAAACGACCATGCTGATTCCTGGCTCCAGAACTCCCAGCACAATAAGCGATCCTGGGCCGGATACGCGCTGTTGGTCGAGTTGCACGGCTGCAACCGGCTCGCCGAACTGCCTCCATCTGCGTGGAAATCGTGGACCGCCGCGATTCTTACGGAGATCTTGGGCATTTCAACGAGCTTCATGGAGCCAGTTCGGATCGACCTTTTGCGCCTGGCCAGCCTGCACGCGGCCGAGTTCATGGCCAGGCGCATTACCCAACTGGTCCTGGCAGCCATCTCGAATGCTCGACAGCCCATTGAAATTAGCTCTATCGATCCGCGCTGGGCCACGGAGCTGCGCACGGCGATGGAGTACCTCGCCACGGAAATCTCAGCCTCTCTCGGGGTCGTGCCGATGGTTGCCGATGGTGCAGAGTCGGGCGTGCCGGCAGTAGAAGAAGCGGTCCTGGTCGTGCCAGACAGCGAAGAAGCACGAGGGGTCGTGTTGAGCACTTGGCATAGCATCCTTAGTTCCCTCCTGAGCGTAGGGAGCAGGACCGCCTACAACCTCATCGACAGCGCTCTCGGCGTGTCTCTCGAACGTCCGTTGAGTACGAGGATTGCAGTCCTGGCAGCCCAAGTTCTGTTGGCTACTGACGCAGAGGCGCACTGGCCACGTATCAAGACTCTCGCCGTGGCAGACGATGAATTCGGTCGCCGTCTGGCCGAAGCGTGCGCAAGAGCCGAAACCGTGCGGATCCAAAGCTCCCTTGATGAGGCGGGCGTTGCTGATCTGTACTTGTGGCTCAGTGGTTTGTATGCCCCCGAGCAGGACCAGAACCTTCTCGAAGCACACTGGGTGAGCGCGGAGGAGCAAGCGAGAGAATGGCGAGAACGCCTGCTACCTGAGTTGAGCCAACGGGCTACTGCGGAGGCCGTCCACCAGTTGCGACAGCTGTCTGCCCGTTACCCTGAGAGACTTGCAGTGGCTGCTGCACTTGTCTCGGCCACGAAGCAGTATGCCGCCGCCAACTGGACTCAAGTGCGAGCCGAAGATGTGATGAGGGTTCTCCAGGAACCGTCACGGCGTGTCATCCGCGCTACCACAGATCTCATGGACGTAGTACAGGAGATCTTGGAAGAGATTGGCCGAGATATCCCCTCACATGGTGAGCTGCTGTGGGACCGCACGCCGGGTAAGCGCTCTCGGAAGAGGCCCGTAACAGCAGCGGACGATGAGGCCATCCCGGACGCCTGGCGTCCCAAGCCCGAATCCGCCCTGTGCGCTTACCTCGCACACGAGCTGAATCTGAGGTTGGCCGGCCACCGAGTCGCAGTGAACCGGGAGGTACTGATTCACCCCACGGACCCCTACGGTGCGGGTGACCGCACCGACATCCTAATCGAGGCGCTTTCCTCACTCGGTGATCAGCCCAGCGCGGCTTCGGGGGCAAACGTGAAACTGGTCATCGAGGTCAAGGGCGCCTGGAATGACGAGGTTCTGACAGCCCAGCAGGAGCAGTTGTCGGGGAGGTACTTGCCCGAGGCTAGGACGAACGCAGGTATCTTTCTCGTCGGCTGGTACCCGATTGAGCTCTGGGACGCCCCAGGTGACAAACGTAAGACGCAGGCGAAGAAGCTGGAGCCTGACACTCTGTTGGCTGATCTACAGGATCAAGCGGTATGCCTTTCTCACGCGGAGTCCTTTGACCTACGCCCGTTGGTGATCACCATTCCGCGGCCGCATAAGCTGTAGTTTGCGGCGTCCCATTGTGCAGGATGTGCAGTACGCAGAGTTTCATCCGCATCGTGGACCATGCCTGCGCGGCAGGGATGGTGCGGCGACCCTGCCTACTACATAGCCCAGACTGCCGCGAGTAGCGAGTGTAAGACCGCCTGCCTGATACGGGGGCATGTGTCTGATGTGGGGGTTCCCCCTTGACGTCGTAGACCGCTTCTGAGGCGGTCACGCCCTGGATTCATCCCGAAGGCCCTATCCTCCGGCTCCGTCGCCAATCGAATCGCTGGGTACGCTCCGCCCTTCGCCTTCGTATTCTTTCCGGAGATGCGAGACCATCTCGGGGTAATTATCGGCAATTGCGCGCAACTCAGTTGCGTACTTTGTTACGAGATCAAGTCGATCCAAGTCGGCGCATATGATCATTGCCGCAAGACATGAAGCCCCCCGAAGATATGGAGATACGACGCCATCTCCGATTCGCATAGCCTCTTCGGCATGGAAAAGGGCTTGCTCGTTTTCGTCTATGTCCTTAAAAGCAAGTGAGAGGTTCTCGTGGGCGCTAACCGCGTCTCTCACTTCTCCATGCCTGAGGAATACTTCGATTGCCTTGTTGGCGGCACCCTGGGCAAGGTCTACCTTTCCTGCCTTGAAGAGCATCGGTACTTGTCCCAGCAGGGTACGAGCAAGTCGGAGTTCATCCCCAAGAGCGCTGAGTACCGAAACGGCCTGCTCGAAAAGCGGCTCAGCCTCTGCATCCCTGTCGAGCTCCACCAATAGGACTGCGGCGTTAGCTTTCGCCAAAGCTTCCCCGGACACATTTCCGCATGCGCGAGATCGCTCTATGTCTTCAAGGTGAAGACTCAACGCTTCTTGCGCCTTATGCTGATGCCTCAGGCTGATAGCGAGGTCGTTGCATACCATGCTCACCTTGTGAGGGTTTCCAACGCTCTCGAATATTTTTAGCGCTTCGCGCTGATAGCTCTCAGATTTGGAAAATTCGCCAATTTCCATATGGGTTAGCGCAAGTGTGTTCATTGTCTCGGCTGCACCCGGCACATCACCAGCCTCGATGCAGATTTCGAGATCTTGTTTGAAGTGTTCAATAGCCTCGTGGGCACGCCCGGAAGCCCGGTGTACCGTACCCAGGTTATAGAGAGCCTGCCCCATTTCGTGGCGCAGGCCAAGCTCCCTGCTTAGTGAAAGGCTCTCTTCCAGTAGCGGCTGTGCCCCTGTTACATCCCCGACGTCCACGCGTAGACAGCCGAGCAGTTTTGCGGCATTAGCTATGAGCATCTTGTCCTGCGCCTTTTGCGCTCTGGGATAGATGGCTGAAGCTAAATCCAGAGCCGGCTGGAACTCTCTCCGATAGCGTAGAAGATTCGCCTTGGAGCTGAGCATCGGCACGTCAAATAGTGGGTCTGGGTGCGATCCTATGATCGAGACCCCCCGGTTCACCACATCCTCCCACGCCTGCCAATCTCCTACGACTTCGCAAGCGAAAGAGAGTTGGATTGCAAGTGCCTTCGCTCTATCTGTATCGCCAGCTCTAAGCAGCAAATCGATTGCGGCTGAGGCGTTTGCAGATTCGTCTGCAACCCAGGCAGCTGCCTCCTCGATCGAACCAATCTTAGCCACAGGCGCGGAAGGGAATTCAAACCTTCCGATCTGGCCATTCAGGGTTAGATTCGCCTTCAGTGCTGAATAGGACAGCCAATCGAGCATTCGAGAAGAGGCGGCGGCGGTCTTCTTGAGCGAGTCGCGCTCGAATTGCTCCTGGGCGTAGAGCCTGATCAGGTCGTGGAATCTGTATCGTCCTGCACGCTGAGACGCCTCAATCAAATTCGCCTCAGAGAGCTTGCGGAGCACCGTTTTTGCGCTTCGCTCGTCTGAATCATTCAATGCAGCACACAGAGTGGCGCCGAAGTCTCCTCCTGGCGCCAATGAGAGTCTTTTTAGTGAGTTTCTAGCGCTCTTCCCTAAATTGCGAAAAGATAGGTTGAAGGCAGCCCGAACTGCGAGGTCGCCTGCTTCCAGGGCTCCCAGTCGATTTCGCTGATCAGTTAACTCCTCCAGTAAATCAGCCATCGTTGCTGTCCGTAGCCGATTTCCCGCAATTCGGAGAGCGAGTGGTAAATGGCCACAGAGGACCCCGACCTCGCGCGCACTGGAAACATCAAGATCTACAACTTCAGCCCCGACGGTCTTGCGAAGAAAAGTCAGAGATGAGTCGCCATCAAAGATGTCAAGGAATAGGTGATAGGCGGCCTCAAGGCCGCTCAGATTAAACCTGCTAGTAACGAAAACGAGGGCTTCACCCCCTGGGGGGATAAGGGGGCGCACTTGAGCTTCGCTGCCAGCGTTGTCCAGAACTATTACCACTTTGCGGTGGGTGAACTCGCGTCTATATCGATCCAGCCTTGCATCATCACTTGCCGGGATCTCGTCTTCAGCAACCCCAACTCCTGCGAGAAACCGTCCCATAATCTCCTCGGGGAGCGTTGGATTGCTCTCAATCCCCCGGAGGTCCGCATAGAGTGCGCCATCCTTGTAATGACTGGCCACTTTGTAGGCTACATGTAGAGCTAGGGTTGTTTTGCCGACGCCTGGTTTACCTGTTACCAGTATGACCATTCGGTTTACCGAGGAGATCCCGATTTCAATCTCGGAGACCTCTCGGTTGCGGCCCGTGAAGTCGGGAATTTCGGGTGGTAGGGAATTAGGAGAATTCCATGCCCTACTATGATCGACTTCATTCCGAAAGGTCACTGGACCGGTAAAGATGTATCCATTGTTGTCATTGCCGACAGCTACAGCTCCTGTAGCGCTCGCTACGGTTTTTGAGGTGCGCATCTGTCACTGCCCCTGTGCTCTTTACGCCTCAGTTTCGATAGAGGATTCGTTGTCTCCTCCGATGGCCACCGATCCTGGGCCCTGGGCGATGACTCCGCTATTCGGTGTACTAGCGGGCGACGCAGTGCCGCTCGATCGGGTTTTTATCCTCTCGCCCCGCGATGACCCGCCGATCGCCACCGATCCGGCACCCTGTGCGGCCACGGGCACCTGTCCATCCTGGTTCGGTCGCAAGGTCAGATACAGCTGAAGCCCGGCCCCTACGACTACGAGCACCACGAGTGCTATGCACCAGCCCCAAGTGGGCCTGCTCGTTGCAGCGTTGGTTACGACCCCGCTCGCAGCAGCTACAACGACGGTAAGTGCTGCAGCGCCTCCCCGCTTGGCTGAACTCGACACACGCATCCCCTGGTCCGGTCGTTACAAGTCTGAACCGAGATGTGTCTATCGCATGGGCCGCTGTCTTGTGAACGCTCTTCGGAACTTGTCTGCATCGCGCGCATTCCGGCGAGAAGGTGTCTGGAAAGCCTCGTTTCGAGTTAGGGCTCTCACGGTCTGTCGCAGGTGGAGCATGGTTGTGGTGGTACATCGCGTTGTCTGGACTGGCAGCCAGGTAGCCACAGACAATGAGGGGGCCAAACACGCCAGCGGCCGGTCTTGGGTGTCGAGTACGAGCAGGGGAGGCCCGCTCTGGGAACGGGGCGAGTTGCCTCGGCGTCTCTTCACCAGCCGTCGAGGGAGACTTCCGGGCCTCCGGCGAGGTAGCGATGCAGGGCACGGGCGGTGGTGTCCACGAATTCCTTGGGGATGGCGTCCGCGTCAACCCAGCAGACCTGGGCGTGCTTGCGCGGTTCGCGGTTCTCTGGTTCGCCGGTCCACTCATTGGCGGCGAAGACAACGGTGAGGAAGCCGTTGGGAGCTTCAACTCCCCAGGCGCTGTGGATGATGTGGGCGACCTTCAGGGACTCCGGCTTCACCGTCAGCCCGGTCTCCTCGTAGAGCTCGCGCACCGCCGTCTCGGTGACAGGCTCCCCGGGCTCACTCTTACCGACGGGAAGATCCCACATGCCCTGAGCGAACTTGGCGCTCTCGCTGCGCTGGAGGAGCACAACCTGGTTGGTGGCCTTGTCGTGGACGATGACGGCGGCGACTAGCAAGGTCATGGATTCGAGGGCGGGCGGTAGGGCTTTGGGCTGGTCGTCGGTTGTCCGCTGAGCCACGGCTGGTGTCCCTTCGTCGGCCGGTTGGTGGGCAGCTTAGGCCAGTGCTTCGCGTGCGCGGCGGGCGAGTTCGGCAGCTCCGGGCACCTTGCGTCGCTGGTAGATGGAGAGGGTGGAGCGGAGCGAGGTGATGGCTTTGCGGGTGCGGTCGGAGGTCATGCCCTCCATGAGGGTCAGGGTCTGTCCCCAGGCATCAACGGCTTCGTCGGCGCGAGCCTGGGCGGCGAGGCTGTCGCCGAGGTCGGCGTAGGTGAGGGCATGGACGCGCTTGTACTTCTCTGGATCCCAGCGGATCAGGGCGTCTCGGTGCTGTTGCTCGGTGCCGATGTGGTCGGCGAGGTCGGTGAGGGTGCGGGCGGTGTGGCTGGCGACGGTGCCGGCGGCGGGGCCGCTGACACGGGAGTAGCTGGGCTGAGGTACGTCGTCGCGTAGGAGAGCGTCTTCGGCGGCTAGCAGGGCACGGGCCGCTGCGGGCCTCTCACCAACGGCGGCGAAGGCACGAGCGTGGGTGATGTGGAGGAGCGCCTCGGTCTGACCGTCGACATGGCCCAAGCCGCGAGTGAGGGCGCCTTCGACGAGATCGACGCAGTGGTGGGGCTGCTTGAGGCTGAGGGCCTGGTGGGCGAGGGCCCGCATCATCCAGGCGGCGTGACCTTGCGGGTCGGCTTCCCAGGCGAGCTGGTAGCCGACCTGGTAGTAACGCTGGGCTGCGCCCTCCTGACCGAGGTCGTGGTGCTTCCACCCTGCCAGGTAGGCGAGTTCGGCCACGGCGCCGAAGGCTACGCGTCGTAAAACTTCGCTCGGGAAGCGGCCCCGGAGCATGGGGGCAGCGGTGTCAGCAAGGTAGGCGGTGACCGTGGTCAGGCCGTGACCGCCGCCGAGACGTTCGTCTGCCGCGCTGAAGGCCGCGGTGATCTGCCGTACGACGTCCACGTCCTCCGCTCCGACCACGGACGTGCCGGTTCGGGCACGAAGCATGCGGGCAGTGGCCTCGTGGTCGTGGGCGAGCGGCATGGCGACGCCGGCGGTGGTGAAGGCGGCCACCGCGAGGAAGCGGCGGCGCTCAACATCGGCCCGGCCGAGGTCAGTTGCGGCGAGAACCGGATCCCCTTCGGTCGCCCCCTCGCCATCAGGTGCGCGTAGGCCGATCTCGGTCTGGGTGATGATGCGGCCCGTGCGGCGGGAGAGGGCTTCGGCGAGGTACTGGCCGGTTCGGCCGGTGGGCTGGCGGGTGCCGTTGGCCCAGTGGGAGACGGCCGACTTGTTGGTCTGGAGGATCTCGCCGTTCTCGGCCGCGATGCGCCGGACGTCTCTCGCCAGGGCCTCGTAGGTGCAGCCGGTCGCGGCAATGGTGTCGCGCAGGCGGGAGTTGGGGTCTCTCGGCGCTGCCACGCTCGCCTCCCGTCCGGGGCTGTAAACCGCGTATACCGCTTCAACTGCCTCTCACCGTACCCACTGTGCGTGACGGAGTGTTCACTAATCATCAGCCGCCCGGCCCCGGTCCGACACCGTGACCAGGCTCCCCCTTCGGCCGGGCGGCCCCCGAAGTTCCGTACGCCTACACCGGGTTCGGGCATTCCTGTGCCCGGACCCGGCCGATCAGAGACGGAGACACGGTGACCACCATCGACACCGCGGCCATCACGGTCGTACTGCCCGAGGCGTTCGACGAGCGCTGGAGCCGCCTGCCCGGCATCCAGATCGACGGCCGGCGCATCACCATCGACCCGGCCGAGTACTTCTTCCGCTTCGAGTCCAGCACGTGGCTCGTCGCCGACTGGGAGCTGGTCAAGTCCCAGCTCCTGGAGGTGGAGGAGACAACCGAGAGCGCGGTCGAGCAGCTCGCGCTGGAGTTCATCAAGACCCACGCCGAATCCACCTCGGACGCAGCCCAGGTGCTCGCCACCGCCTACGAGGTGTACGCCTACCTCTTCCGCGACGAGCACCTCCCCGCCCTCGGCCTGCCGCAGTTCACCGCCGACCACCTGCGGATGCTGCGCGAGGCGGCCACGCTGATGGCGCTGAACAAGGTCGAGTTGGACGGACACATCTCCAACGTCGGCCCGTGCTGGTTCTTCCCCGCCGCCACCTCCGTCGTCTTCAACCTGGACGACGAGACCGGCGGCATGCTCGACGAGGTCTACCACGGCGGCTGGTTCAACGAGCACCGCCGCATCGAGGCCATCAAGGCCCACGCCTCCCTCGGCGGACGGCTCGTGCACGGCTGCCAGTCCGTGCCCGACCAGTCCGGTGGCGTCGTGACGCCCTACGGTGCCTCGATGACCGCCTTCCGCGACGACCTCGCCGCCTTCAAGTCCGGCTGGATCGAGCAGGTCTACGCCCACCGCGTGGCCCCGGCCGCGTAGCACCACCGTCCTGGCTCCGGGGCGGGCCGGCATCTCTCGCCCGCCCCGGACGCCACCAACCCCCCGGAGCCCCACGTGACCGCGAACCCCAGCACCGAACTCCTCGACAACCTGCTCACCCTGGCCAGCCGCACCACCGCCGTTCGCGAGGAGGTGCGTGTGTGGTCCATGTCCGGCGTCGAGCGACTGACCTTCCCCGACGGCACCACCGCCATCTTCAAGTACGCCAAGAGGCCCTTCGACAGCGAGGACCAAGCCCTCCGGCTGGCCCACACCCTCCGCGTCCCGGTGCCCACCGTTCACGCCTCCGCAGTACTGGACGGCTGGCTCGGCATGCT
>NZ_BARG01000054.1 GCF_000376565.1 Streptomyces hokutonensis
ACCACGTACCGAGCGCACCCGGCCCCGAGCCCGCCCTACCTCTGGTACGGCAGCGGTTCGGTGACCCAGCCCGCCGTCAGGGCGAGACGCGATTCGCGGTGGACGGCCAGGAAGCCGAAGGGGCGGTCGAAGCGGGCCGTGACGACCGTGGTCGTGCAGCGGAGGTCGGGCCGGGCACCGCCGGGGGCGGGCGCGATCGCGGTCACCGCGCCCGCGCGGAAGCCGAGCGCGCCGAACTGTGCCACCGCCGACTGCTCGGCCTTCCCGACGGCCAGCGGGTCGGGGCTGATGCCGGGGAAGTGGCCGTCGCCGGTGTCCATGGCCGTGGTGAGCCCGAACAGGCCGTGCTGGTCGAGGAGATCGTGCCGCGCGCTCATGTCGTACGCCACTGTCGTCACGGACAGCTCCGGCGGCTGCGGTGTGGCGCACCGCCGTTGCTCGATGCGCAGGCCCGGTCCCACGTCGCCGTACGGGAGTTGGCCGCTGGGTACCACGGTGACCTGGCGGGCCAGCGTGGCGACGCCCGTGCCGAGTACCTGGCCGGGGGTCATCCGCTGTTCGCCGAGCAGGAGATGGACGTCGATGCCGTTGTCGCCGGGGACCTTCAGCTCGGTGACGTAGCCGTGCGGGCCGTTCGTCACGCCGGCGCGGTCGAGGCGGACGCCGGTGCGGCGCAGGCCCACCAGCCGCCGCCCCTGCCAGGGGCCGGCGTCGGGACTGAACGGCAACTCCTCGAAGGGGCGCGGCCATTCGGTGCGCAGCGCGAGCGCGCTCGCCAGCACCATGACCACGTCCGCGTCCAGGGCGATCGGCATCCGCTCGATCAGCCCGTCCGTCCGCTCGGCCGCCCACGCGTCCAACGCCCGCTGCCCGGCCGGGAGATCGTCGGTGAACACCCCGTGCGTGTCCGCCGGCAGCCCGGCCCGCCACTCCTCGCGCACGGCCAACTCGTGCCGGGTCCACAGGCCGAGGGCGGAGCGCAGCCCGGGCATCGAGCCCATCGCGGCCAGCAACTCCCGTGCGGCGGGGGCGGCTTGGTCGGCGGGCAGGCCCACCGCGTCCGCGAGTTCAGCCCGCGCGGCGCCCCACGCCCCGTCGGCGAGGAGTGCGAGCAGCGGCCACACCCCGGCCGCCGAGAACACCGTGCCGCCGGTCGCCGTGTCCGCCCAGCGCGCCGTCAGCCGGTTCACCGCGTCGACGGTTCCCCCGACCGTCGTCCCCCCGACCGTCGTCCCCCCGACCGCCGTGCCCTGAACCGCCGTCCCCTGGACCGCTCCCAATTCCGCCCCCGTCAGTGCCGTAGCGCAAGATCGCGCACGGGAAGGCTATCGTCGCCGTTCCGGCGCCGGATGATCAGCCCTGGTCCTCGGGGAACAGCTCGGGTTCGGTGACCCACCCCGCCGCCAGCACCAGCCGTGAGTGGCGGTGCAGGGCGAGGAAGGCGAAGGGGCGGTCGAAGCGGGCGGTGACGGTGGTGGTCACGTGGCGGAGGTCGGGCAGGCCGGCCGGGAAGGCGCTGACCGCCGTCACCGCCGCCGCGCGGAAGCCGAGCGCGCCGAACCTCGCCGTCGTGGCCTGCTCGGCCGACCCGATGGCCAGCGGGGAAGGGCTGATGCCGGAGAAGTGGCCGTGCGTGGAGTCCCGTGCCGTCGTGAGCCCGAACAGGCGGTGCAGGCGCAGCAGATCGTGCCGCGCGGTCAGGTCGTACGCCACCGTCGTCACGTCGAGGGTGGGCGGCCGGGGGCGGGTGGAGCGCGTCCTCTCCACCCGCAGCCCCGGTCCGGGGTCGCCGTAGGGGAGTCGGTCCCCGGGTACTACGGGATGACGGCGGTCCAGGATTCCCATGCCCGCGCCCAGCACCTGGGCGGGTGTCATCCGCTCCTCCCCGAGGAGGAGGTGGACGTCGATCGCCGCGTCGCCCAGCACCTTCAGCTCGGTGACATGGCCGTCCGGTGTGTCCGCGACGCCGATCCGGTCCAGGAGGGCGGTCTCGCGGTGCAGGCCGAGCGGGACCCGGTCGCGCCAGTACGCGCTCTCCATCGGCACCTCGGTGAACGGCCGCAGCCACTCGGTGCGCAGGGCCAGCGCGCTCGCCAGCACCAGCTCGGTGGCGTCCGTCAGCGCGAGCGGCATCTGCTCGATCAGCCCGCCGGTCCGCTTCGCCGCCCACGCGTCCAGGGCCGCGCGGTCGACCGCGAGGTTCCCGGTGAGCACTCCGTGCGCCTCGGCGGGCAGCCCCGCAGCCCATGCCTCGCGCAGCTCCACGGTCCGTTTCGTCCATAGCCCGAGTGCCGCGTCGACACCGCGCATCGCCGCCAGCCCGGCCAGCAACTCCCGTGCGGCGGCGGCCGATTGGCCCGCGGGCAGCCCCACCGCGTCCGCGAGCTCCGCCCGCGCCGCGCCCTCGGCGCCGTCCGCGAGGAGGGCCAGCGGCGGCCACACCCCGGCCGCCGAGAACACCGTGCCCCCGCAGGCGGCCCCGGCCCAGCGCGCGGTGAGCGCGTTCACCGCCCGGACCGTCGTCTTAGAAACCCGCATTCCGCCCCCGGTCACCGCGTGCTTAACATGCGCGAGTCGTACGTCAGTTCCGCACCTGAAGATCTCCGGCTCCGCAGTGAAGCCCGCCCGCCGAAGATCCCCCGCCTGAACCAGGAGCACGGTACCCGTGTCCATACCCCCGCCGCCGGACCCCGAAGGCCCCCAGGACCAGCCCCCGGGCCCGGCTCCTCTCCCCCAGGCGCCCGCCACCCCGTACAACCCGTACGCCCCGCCGCCGGAGGACACCCACGGGACGGCACAGCCCCAACCCCCTTACGGGGCACAGCCGCAGCCCCCGTACAACCCGTACACCCCGTACCCCCAAGGTCCCCCGCCCCCGTACGCCCCCTACGGGCCCCAGCCCTACCAGACCTGGTCCCAGGGCTACAGCCCGTACAACAACCCCGCGCCCCTGAACGGCATGTCCATCGCCGCCCTGGTGCTCGGCATCCTCTGCTGCATACCGGGCGTCGGTCTGGTCCTGGGGCTCATCGGACTGAACCAGACGAAGAAGCGGGGCGAGCGCGGCCGGGGCATGGCGGTGGCCGGCATCGTGCTCTCGTCGCTCGGGCTGGTGCTGTGGACGCTCGGGGTGGCCGGCGCGGCGACCGGCTTCTTCGACGACGTCGAGGTCGACGGGGGGAACAGTGCGAGCGCGTCCCCCGGGAAGGGCCAGTGCTTCGACGCGCCCAGCGGTTCGCTGGAGGGCACGGCGTACGACTTCGACGTGGTGTCCTGCGCGGGCGAGCACGACGGCGAGGTGTTCGCCGTGGTGCGGCTGAGCGGCGACTCGTACCCGGGGGACAAGAAGGTCACGGCCACCGCCGACGACAAGTGCTACGCGCTCCAGGACTCCTACGCGATGGACGGCTGGGCCGTGCCCGACGACGTGGACATCTACTACGTCACCCCGACCGAGCAGAGCTGGAGCCTGGGCGACCGCGAGATCACCTGCGCGTTCGGCAACAAGGACGAGGAGGCGAGTCTGCCCGGCGGTTCGCTGCGCAACGACGCCACGACCCTCGACGCGGACCAGGTCGCGTATCTGAAGGCGGCCCACGTCCTCAACGCGGCGCTGGACTCGGCACCCGACGCGCAGTACGTCGAGGACGACCTGCCGGGGCACCGGGCCTGGGCGGGCCGGGTCTCGACCGCGCTCACCCGGCAGGCCGACCTGCTGGAAGCCCATCAGTGGCCGAGTGCCTCCGCGAAACCGGTCGCGGACCTGGTCAAGGACCTGCGGGTGGCGCAGAAGCAGTGGGCGAAGGCGGCCGGGGCCTCCGACGCCGACGAGTTCTACGGGTACTACGACAAGGGCGCCGAGCTCATCGACCCCCACCTGTCGGTCACCGCCCGCAAGGCTCTGGGGCTCGCCACGACCCCGCCGCCGTACGACGAGAGCGACAGCGGAGGGGACAGCGGGGGAGGCGATACCGGTCTGGAGGTGTGACGGCCTCTATAGCGGGGAGAAACTGCCTGGGTAAAGCCCACGCCGGGCACAAGTCATCACATCGAGTGATTCTCTGGCCTTTGCTTGCATGGCACAACCCACGGTTGCCAGGCTGTTGCTGTCTGTACAACCTGATGGGAGCGGCCAGTGACATTCGGTGAGCAGCCGGCGTATCTGCGCGTCGCGGGTGATCTCCGCAAGAAGATCGTCGACGGCAGGCTGCCTCCGCACACCCGGCTGCCCTCGCAGGCCAGGATCCGCGAGGAGTACGGCGTCTCGGACACGGTCGCTCTCGAGGCGCGCAAGGTGCTGATGGCCGAGGGGCTGGTCGAGGGCCGCTCCGGCTCGGGGACCTATGTGCGTGAGCGTCCGGTGCCGCGCCGTATCGCCCGCTCCGGGTTCCGGCCGCCCGCCGGCGCGACACCGTTCCGGCAGGAGCAGGCCGACGGCGAGGCGCGCGGCACCTGGGAGTCCAGCAGCGAGCAGACCGAGGCCGGCGGCGCGATCGCCGAGCGGCTCGGTCTCCAGGCCGGCGAGCGCGTGATGCGCACGAAGTACGTGTTCCGGGACGCCGGCGAGACGATGATGCTCTCCACGTCCTGGGAACCCCTCGCGGTGACCGGCCGTACGCCCGTGATGCTGCCCGAGGAGGGCCCGCTCGGCGGCATGGGGGTCGTCGAGCGGATGCGGGCCATCGACGTCGTCGTGGACAACGTCACGGAGGAGGTCGGCGCCCGCCCTGGCCTCTCCGAGGAACTGCTCGCGCTGGGCGGTGTCCCCGGGCACGTGGTCCTGGTCATCCAGCGCACGTACTACGCCTCGGGGCGCGCGGTGGAGACGGCCGACGTGGTGGTCCCGGCCGACCGCTACCGGATCGCCTACCACCTGCCCGTGAAGTGAACGCCACCACCTTCCCGTGAAGTAATGCACCGACTTCCCGTGAAGTAGCGCGCCGAGTAGCGCGTTGGGTGCATTCCAGGTGAAGTAGCGCAACTTTCCCGGCACTTGTCGCCGGAACCGGTCAATCCGCCCTGCCCTGGGGGCCGTTGGATTCCGGTCTTTCTCGCAGGTCGCTCACAGGAGCTGTAGCGTGCCTCCGACCGGATGCATCGAGGTGCGCCAACGGCGCGTTCGTTGTCGTGCGCCCCCTCCGTCATGGCTGGTTGCGTACCTCTTTGTGAAAAGCCGTATTCGCTGCGTGAAGGTTAGGCGTAGGCTCCGGCATATGCGGATTGCGGTTTCCTTATGGGGTGGGGCACGGCACGAACCGCGAGCGGGAAGCGGAGGGGCGCGATGAACGACGGCACGATCACTCTTCCCTGGCTCGTGATACGGCAGGACGACAACGGCAATCGCTACCGCGTGGGCAGGTACGCGACCCGCGCCGAGGCCCAGAAGATCGCGGACAGCCTCGACGACCGCAAGCACAAGCAGCTCTACTGGGTCGAGCGGATCGGGCAGAACGGGGACGCCACCCGCAACTGACGCACCCCGTAGGCTCCGGCGCATGACGACACGGATCGTGGTGGTCGGAGCCGCCCTGTTCGACGACGACCTCGACGGCGACTTCGGCGACGACGGTGACGGCCGCGGCGGCCTGCTGCTCGCCGCCCGCCGCAGCGCGCCCCCGGAGCTGGCCGGCCGCTGGGAACTCCCCGGCGGCAAGGTGGAGCCCGGCGAGCGCCCCGAGGCCGCGCTGGTGCGCGAACTCCGTGAGGAACTCGGTGTCGACGCCGAGACCGTCGCCCGCGTCCCGGGGGAGTGGCCGCTGAAGCCCCCGTACGTCCTCCAGGTCTGGACGGCCCGCCTGCTGCCCGGCTCGCCCCGCCCGCGCCCCCTGCAGGACCACGACGAGCTGCGCTGGCTCGCCCCCGCGGACATCTGGACCGTCGACTGGCTCGACCAGGACGTCCCCGCCGTACGGGAAACGCTGGCGCTGCTCGACGCCGGGGCGCGCTGAACCCGTCGTAGGCCCGGACGAGCCGGGTGTGCGGAACCCGCCGTAGTTCGTGGCGGACCGGCGCGCCGGATTCGTATGGGGCGCGAGGTGGTGGAGTGTGCCGGGGTCGGTGTACGCCGTTCGTGCCACAGTGCGCCCTCCGGGACGGTACCGGGCCCTTGATATCGGGTATGTGCCCATTAACCCCATGAAATCGGACATGGGTGTGCTGGGCCGGCCCCGGGATGTGATCGGCTTGATCGACACCGAAGGCGACTGCGCCGAGTGGACCTTTCCCGCCGACCCCGGAGCCGTCCGCACCGCGCGCTCGGCCGTCCGCGGTCAGCTGCGCGACTGGGACCTCATCGCCCTCGCCGACATCGCCGCGCTGCTGGTCAGTGAGCTGGTGACCAACGCACTGCGGCACGCCACGGGCCCCATCGGCGTCCGCCTGGTCCGCCCCGCCCGCCCCGGCGGCGTCCTGCTCGTCGAGGTCTCCGACCCGCTCCCCGATCCGCCCCGCGAGCGCGTCGCCCGCCCCGAGGACGAGAGCGGACGCGGCCTCCAACTGGTCGCCGACGCCTGCGTCCGCTGGGGCACCCGGCCCGGGGAGACGGGCAAGACGGTGTGGTTCGAACTCGCGGTGCCGTGATGGACCCCGCCCGGCGCGCGGGCGCACGCTCCTGTACGAACCGGACAGTGGTGTCCATCGATTGGTCAAGGCCTGTGACGGTTGTCGATCGGCGTGGTTCGACTGCGTGTCCGCTGGTTAGAAGACTGGGAGTGTTGTCGCGGGCAGGTCCGAAATGCATCGGGATTGTCCTGTGATCGTGAACACCGTGTTGTGGGGCGCCGTAGTGCTGGATACTGCGGGCAGCCGCCCCCGGTGACCGGTGCCGGACGCGGTGAGCTGGAGGGGACGGTTCGCGTGAGCGAGATACCAGCGAAGGCCACGGAGTCCGAGGACCCGTCGGGCGGCGCGAGGGCTGAGGCCGTGGGCTTCGCCGACGTGCCCTCCGCCGACGCCATGTCCGTCGGCGACGCCATGTGGCAGAGCAGCCCGCCCGGCTCGATCTACGACTACATCAAGGTCGCCTCCTTCTCCATCGGCCCCGACGGGCTCGTCGACCAGTGGAGCCTGCGGGCCGAGCAGCTCTTCGGTATCCCCACGGAGCAGGCCGTCGGCATGGACCCCATCGAGGCGTTCGTCGACCCCGCGCTGCGCGAGCACGGCCAGCGGAAGATGGCCGAGATCCTCGACGGCCGGGAGTGGACCGGAGTGGTGCCCTTCCGGGTGCCGGAGAGCGCAGAGGGCGATCCGGGCAAGGAAGGTCTCGCCGAGGTCTATGTGATGCCGACCCGGACCGAGGAGGGCGAGCGGGCCGCCGTCTGCATCGTCGTCGACGTCCGGATCCTGCGCCGTATCGAGACCGATCTCGCCGCCTCGCAGTCGATATTCGGTCAATCTCCGTTCGGGTTCCTGCTGATCGACCCCGACCTGCGGGTCCGGCGCGCCAACCAGCAGATCGCCAACACCTTCGGCGGCACCCCCGACGACCACCGGGGCAACGGCGTCCAGGACTATCTGCAGAGCCCCGAGGCCGAGCGGGTCACCGCGACCCTGCGCCGGGTCCTGGAGACCGGCAACTCGATAACGGACATGCATGTCACCGGATTCGTGCCCGGCTCCGAGGAGCGCCGGCACTGGTCCATCAACCTCTACCGCGTGCACAGCGGCAGCGGCCGCCCCATCGGCATCGCCTGGCTCGGCACCGATGTCACCGCCCGCCGCGCCGCCGCCCGTGAGGCCGCCTCCGCGCGGCGCAATCTCGCCCTTCTGAACGAGGCCGGCGCCCGCATCGGGAACTCCCTCGACCTGGAGACCACGGCCCGCGAACTCCTCGACGTCGTCGTCCCCGGCTTCTGCGACCTCGCTACCGTCGACCTCTACCAGGGCCTCCTGGCCGGCGACGAGACCCCGCCGGGCCGTTCCGACGGCAGCGCGGAACTGCGCCGGGTCGCCTTCGCCAGCGCGGTCTCCGACGCCCCCTTCGCCGGCGGCGGCGCACCCGTCACGGTGGGCGCGGTCCACCACTACCCCTTCAACTCGCCCTGCGCGGACGCCCTGCGCACCGCCCGCCCGCAGTACGTCCCCGCCGAGGAGGGCGGCCCGGTCCAGTCCACGCTGGCCGTGCCGATGGTCGCCCACGACACCGTCGTAGGACTCGTGCAGTTCGCCCGTACGAAGGGCAGCGAGCCGTTCGGCGACCGGGACCGGGATCTCGCGGTGGAGCTGGCGGCGCGGGCCGCGGTCTGCATCGACAACGCGCGGCTGTACCGCCGCGAGCACGAACGCGCCCTGATACTCCAGCGGTCGCTCCTCCCGCCCGGCGACCCGGAGGCGTCCGGCCTCGACATCGCCTGCCGCTATCTGCCCGGGAACGCGGCGACGGAGGTCGGCGGCGACTGGTTCGACGTCATCGAACTCCCCGGCCACCGCACGGCGTTGGTGGTGGGGGACGTGATGGGCCGCGGACTGCGCGCGGCGGTCGCGATGGGTGAACTGCGCACGGCGGTACGGACGTTGGCCCTCCTGGACCTCGAACCGGCGGAGGTGTTGTCCGCCCTGGACGAGATCGCGCGCGGGCTCGGCACCCCCGGCGGCGTCCAGCAGGCCACCCGGGCCGCCCGCCGCCCCCGCGAGGCCGACCTCTCCGAGGTGTACCTCGCGACCTGCATCTACGCGGTCTACGACTCGGTGACCAGGCGCTGCACCTTCGCCAACGCCGGCCATCTCCCGCCGGTCCTGGTGGAACCCGGCGAGGCGGCGCTGATGCTCGACGTGCCGCCCGGCATGCCGCTCGGCGTCGGCGGCGAGCCCTTCGAGGAGGTGGAGGTCGAACTGCCCGAAGGCGCACTGTTGGCGCTCTACACGGATGGACTGGTCGAATCCCGCGACCACCCCCTCGACGAGGGCCTCCAGGCCTTCGTGGGCGCCCTCACCGACCCCAACCGCCCGGCGGACGACGGCCGTCCGGTCACGGCGGCGGCGCTCAACGCCGAGACCCACCGTGACCTGGAGGACGTCTGCGACCACGTCCTCAGCACCCTCGACACCCACCACGGCGAGGACGACATCGCGCTGTTGATGGCACGTGTCCAGGGCCTGCCCGAGGACTCCGTCGGCGACTGGACCCTGCCGCGCGAGCCGCGCAGCGTGGGCCGCGCCCGCGAGTACGCCCGCGCCCGCCTCCAGTCCTGGGACCTCGAACCCCTCATCGACACCACGGAGTTGCTCGTCAGCGAACTCGTCACGAACGCGCTCCGCTACGGCGAGGGCGAGATCAGGCTACGGCTGCTCCTGGACCGCACCCTGGTGTGCGAGGTCTGGGACGCGGGCCTGGTCCAACCACGCCGCCGCCGCGCCCGCGACACGGACGAGGGCGGCCGGGGCCTCCAACTGGTCGGCCTCCTGTCGGCAGCCTGGGGCTCACGCCGGACACCGCGCGGCAAGACGGTGTGGTTCGAACTGCCGTTGCCTGACGGCGAAACCGGGATGGTGGATCCGGCGGAGGCACTGCTCAGTCTGTTCTGAGGGAGTTGGGGGCGGGCCTGTCCCGGGTCGGGTTCCGCGCGTTTTCGGGTGTTCGGGGCGCCGAGGGCGGGCGGTGGGCCGCCGTCTGTCTCCTTGTCGAGCGGCACCCCGCCGGGGGCGGCTCGGCCTGTGTGTTCGGCGTCGGCGGGGGTGTTACTCAGTTTGTTCTGAGGGGCTCTGGGGCGGGTTCCTTCGCGTTTCTGGGTGTTGGGTTCGCTGAAGGGGGGTGGCTGCCTGCCGTTCGGGTCTTCGCTGAGCGGTAATCCGCCGGGGGGGGGTGGCTCCGCCTGTGTGTTCGGGGGCGGTGGAGCTGCTGCTCGGTTTGTTCTGAGGGGCTCTGGGGCGGGTTCCTTCGCGTTTCTGGGTGTTGGGTTCGCTGAAGGGGGGCGGCTGCCTGCCGTTTGTTTCCTCGCTGAGCGGTAATCCGCCGGGGCGGCTCCGCCGGTGTATTCGGCGTTGGGGGAGGCGCTGCTCAGTCTGTTCTGACGGAGTTGGAGGCGGGCTCACCCGGATCGGGTTCCCCGCGCTTTCGGGTGTCCGGGCCGCCGAAGGCGGGCGGTGGGCCGCCGTTCGGGGACTCGCCGAGGAGTACTCCGCCGAGGACGGCTCCGGTCGTGTGCTCGGCGGCGCCGGAGTACGGGTTGCCGTGTACGCGGACGTCCTGTTCGGCCAACTGCCGGGCCGCCAGGGCGGGTTCGTCGGCTGCGGCGGGGTCGGTGGCGAGCAGCCGTTCCGCCTCCGCCAGGAGGGTTCGCGCCCCGGCGCCCACCGCGCCCCGGTGCGTCGCCACGAAGCCGTCCGTCACCCGGACGTCAGCCTGGCCGACGAGCCACGCGGCGGCACCGAGCACACCGTCCTGTCCGGCGCCCAGCGCCGACACTGCCCGCACGATGCTCCGCAGGGCGGCGAATGGGTCGTACGGGCGGTCGCCGGTCACTTCCTCCCGTACGGCGGCGAGGGCGGCGTCGGTGTCGCCCAGGAGGGAGCGGGGCACGCCGTCGGCTGTTCCGGTTGCCGCCTGTGCCCTCGTCCTCTCCGCCTCCGCGCCGGTGAGCGCGGCCGGGATCAACTCGGCGGCTCTGGTGAGGGAGTTGGCGAGCCGGTCGACGCCGGTGAGGAGGGTGTCGGCCTGGCCGATGGCGCCCTCGGCGGCGCGCAGGTCACGTACCGCCTGCTCGGTGCGGCCCAAGTCAGCTGCCTGGCGGGCCTGGTTGAGGTGGGTCGTGGCGAACACCAGGCGGTCCTTGGCCTGTTCGACGTATCCGGTGACTGGTGCGGTGGCCGATGCCGGGTAACGCGTGTGCAGGTCGGCGAGTGTGGCCTCTACGGTCCCTGTACGGCCGGTCAGTTCGCGGAAACGGCCCTCCGCGACCTCCAGCGCCTCACCCATCTCCCGGTCCAATGACCGGAGTTGATCGAACTCCAGGGCTGCGGCATCCAGTCGCCGCCCGGCCTCGGCACACCGTCCGACGATGCCGGCGAGGGCTTGCCGCCGGGCGGCTTCCTCGCCACGGACCTCCGGAACCTCCGGGACCCCTTGGCCGTAGCGCAGGTGTATCGCGAAGGCGGCGGCGAGTTCGCGCTCGGCCTCCCGCAGGGCCTGATGGAACGGTTCGACGGGTGCCGGCCCGAACCGGGCCTCGGCGAAGGAGAGTTCGGCGCAGCTGGTGCGTATGCAGTCGTCGGCCTGGACGAGGGCGGCACCGGCCTGTCGTTCGAGTACGTGCAATGGGGTCACAGGGGGCCGGGGCGACACCACGGGCGGTACCCCGGGTGAGACCACCCCGGGAGTCGTACGGGTACGGGCCCTACGGGTGCGCCGTACATACCCGTACCCCGCGAGTACCCCCGCCCCGCCCACGGCGACGAGCGGCAGGACGAGATCGGCGGCGGAGGTGGTCCCCTCGGCCTCCGGCCGGGCCGGGGCGGCGGGTCCGGCCCGGGTGGCCGCAACCGGAACCTCCGCATTGATCGTCATCACCGGCAGCACCAGCCACACGACCCCGGCCGCCCCGCCCAGCACGGCATGCGCCACCCGCACGGATATGTGAGAGGCCGCGCGTCGCGGCCGGCCGCGTATCAAGGATGACGTCACATTTCGGAGCGTATGAGCAGGATTACGGACGCGCGACCGGGGCGGGACGTGGGGGCGTGCCGGTGACGGGTGGGGTGCGGGGTACGGCTACGGGAGGGGAGACGCGCTGATGGAGCATGCAGGGGGTACGGGTACGGGTACGAGTACGGGGAGAGACGAGGGGCCCGAGGTCGCCGACGGTGCTGTACCTCCACAAGGGCCACCCCGGAGAAAGAGGTGGGTCCGCTGGACCCGCCGTACCGCCCTCGCGCTCGCTCTTCTCCTCGTCCTCCCCACCCTCGCCGCCGAGATCGCCCTCCGGGTGAACTACACCGGTGACCCCGCGGACGGCACCCACACCAGGAACCAGGACGCGATCTGGCTGGGCCACGCCTGGGTGGACGGGCGGAAGACCGATGCGGACGTCACCGCGCTGGCCCGCCGTCTGAAGGGCACCGGCATCCGCGACCTGTACGTCCATTCGGGGCCCCTGGAACACGACGGCACCCTCCCCGAGGCGGACTACCCCGGAGCCGGCCGGCTGATCGAGTCCGTCCACCGCGCGCTGCCCGGCGTACGCGTGCAGGCCTGGCTGGGGGACAAGCTCGCCACCGAGAGCCCGGACGGTCTGCGGCTGGAGCGCGCGGCGACCCGTACGGCGATCGTCGCCTCCACCCGGCAGATCCTCGACGCCGGTTTCGAGGGCGCCCACTTCGACCTGGAACCCCTGCACTCCGGCGACGAGAACTACCTCGACCTGCTCGACCGGCTGCACGACGTCACCGAGTCCCGGAACGCCCAACTCTCCGTCGCCGCCCACCAGATCGACCCGCTCCCCGCCTTCCACTCCTTCTGGGGCACCGTCACCAACCACCCCAAGTGGTGGTCGCAGGCGTACTTCGGCCAGGTCGCCCGTCGGGTCGACCAGATCGCCGTGATGTCGTACGACACGATGCAGCCCCTGCAGAGTCTCTACGGCGGCTATGTCGCCCAGCAGACCTCGCTCGCCCTGGAGGTCACCCCGGACTCCACCGACCTCCTGATGGGCCTGCCCTTCTTCCACGAGAACCGCTTCGGTCACCGGGGTTCCGCCGAGACCGTCCCCGCCGCCGTCCGGGGCGTACGCCTCGGCCTGTCCCGCACGGACGCGGACCGCGCGAACTTCGGTGTCGCCCTGTACGTGGACTTCGCGGCGACGGAGGCGGACTGGACGGCGTACCGGGAGGGCTGGGTGCGTTGAGCGCGTGCCCAAGTCCGGTCAAATACGGTGCCGTTCACAGCTGCGGATGCGATGATCCGTCACGTCCGATGGGGGTGGGCGATGGTGTTGACATGGCTGGCCGCGGTGGCCTTGCTGCTGCTGGCGGCTCTCGGAGTCTTCACGGCGACGACCGGCTGGATGCCGCCGATGGCGCGCGGCAGGGTCGTACGGCCCGAGTTGTGGGGACTCGGTGTGCTGGCCGGGGCCCTGGGCATGGGGACGGCGATGTCCCTGCAGTGGTGGGCGGACTCCCTGGTGATGGGCAACGTGGGCGGTGCGACGGCGTTCGCCCTGATCATCCTCGGCGGAGTACTGCAGTGGCGTGCGCGGCGCCCCGCTGCCCTGTGACCGCCACCCGCAAGGAACTCACCCGCACCGACCTGTCCCCGCTGTCCCGTGCCGCCCTCGGCCGCGCCCCGACGGCCGTCACCCGTGTCCGGGGCGGTTCGAAGAAGGGCGTCTACCGTCTCGTCTTCGAGGACGGTACGACCGCGGTGGCCTACGTCTGGTCGCCGGACGAGGACCTCTGGGACGCGGGCCCCGGAGATCCCCGCGACCCGTTCTCCCACGCCTCCGGCCTCACCCTGTTCACTGCGGCGGCCGACCGCCTCGCCGCGGCCGGTGTCCGCACGCCCCGGCTCCTGCACGCCGACCCCACCCACACCCACCTCCCGGCGGACGCGGCGCTCGTCGAGGACCTCCCGGGCGGCACCCTGGAGGACCTGCTGGCCACCGACCCGGCCGCCGCACCGGAGACGCTGGACCGGATGGCGGCCCTCCTCGCCACCCTGCACTCCTGCACGGGCCCGCGCTTCGGAAAGGTGGCCGTCGTCGACAACGGCGTTTCCTCGTACGGGAGTTCATGCGAGGAGCTCGTCGTCGCACGCGCCTTCGGCGACCTCGACGAACTCCCCGCCCGGGACCCGCGAGCAGCTGAGGCCCACCCCCAACTGGCCGACGCCATAACGGCTTTGGCCGCTCGGGTCCGCCCCCGCGACGAGCCCCCCGCCCTCATCCACGGCGAACTCGGCGGCGACCACGTCCGCGTGACCGCCGACGGCGACCTCGCCCTCATCGACATCGAAGGCCTGATGTACTTCGACGTCGAATGGGAGCACGTCTTCCTCCGCCTGCGCTTCGGCCGCCACTACGACGCCCTGCGCACCGACGGTCTGGACGAGGACCGGCTCCACCTCTACCGCCTGGCCATGCATCTCTCCCTCGTGGCGGGCCCGTTGCGCCTCCTGGAGGTCGGCGACTTCCACGACCCCGAGTTCATGCGGGGCATCGCGGAACACAACCTCCAGCAGGCGCTGACCCTCGTGGAGCAGACATGAGTGACGTCGAACTGACGGTGGCCGTGGTGCTGATCGCCGTTCTCGCCGTCGTCGGCGTCGGGGCGATCGCGCGCGGCTGGACCCCGCTCGTCCGCCGACGCGGCGTCGCGCGCCCCCGCTTGTGGGGCTACGGCATCCTGGTCAGCGCCGCGGGCCTGGCCTGGTCCACCTTCTTCGGCCCCTGTCTGAGCCCCCACTCGCACGGGTTCCTCGCGCTGGCCGGCACGTTCGTGATGGCCGCCGGGATCCTCGTCCAGCGGGCCGCCGTGGAGCCCGGGAAAGCCGGGGACCCTACGAAGAACGCCTCCTGATCTTCGACCCCAGCCACACCAGCGGGTCGTACTTGCGGTCAACTGCCCGTTCCTTCAAGGGAATCAGCGCGTTGTCCGTGATGTGGATGCCCTCGGGGCAGACCTCGGTGCAGCACTTGGTGATGTTGCAGTAGCCGAGGCCGTGTTCGTCCTGGGCGGTCTTCTTGCGGTCCAGGCCGCTCTCGGCGGCCGCGTCCAGCGGGTGCATGTCCAACTCCGCGACCCGCATGAGGAACCGAGGTCCCGCGAACGCCGTCTTGTTCTCCTCGTGGTCGCGGACCACATGGCAGGTGTCCTGGCACAGGAAGCACTCGATGCACTTGCGGAACTCCTGCGAGCGGTCCACGTCCTCCTGCATCATCCGGTACTCGCCGGGAGCGACGCCCTGCGGCGGTACGAAGGCCGGAACCTCCCTGGCCTTCTGGTAGTTGAAGCCGACGTCCGTCACCAGATCCCGTACGACCGGGAAGGCGCGCAGCGGGGTGACCGTGATGGTCTCCTCGCGGGTGAACGTCGACATGCGGGTCATGCACATCAGCCGGGGCCGCCCGTTGATCTCGGCCGAGCACGAACCGCACTTGCCCGCCTTGCAGTTCCAGCGCACAGCGAGGTCGGAGGCCTGGGTGGCCTGGATGCGGTGGATGATGTCGAGGATCACCTCGCCGTCGTTGACCTCGACCTTGAAGTCCTCCAGGCCGCCGCCCTTGACGTCCCCCCGCCACACCTTGAAGCGGGCCTCGTAGCTGCTCACTCGTAGAGCTCCTCTTCGGCGAGGTACTTGACCAGCTCTTCCTTCTCGAAGAGGGCGAGCAGGTCGGCGCGGATGGGGTCGGTGGTCTCGCGGGTCAGGCCGATCTGGGCGGCCACCGGATCCGTGGCACCCAACCCGCCTGTGGGATCGGTGAGTTGGCAGATCAGGTTGATGCGGCGCCAGTCGCGGTTCATGCCGGGGTGGTCCTCGCGGGTGTGTCCGCCGCGCGACTCGGTGCGCTCCAGGGCGGCCCGCGCCACGCACTCGCTGACCAGCAGCATGTTCCGGAGGTCGAGCGCGAGGTGCCAGCCCGGGTTGAACTGCCGGTGGCCCTCGACGCCGGCCCGGCGGGCCCGTACTCGAAGATCCGCCAGTTTCTCCAGTGCCTGCTCCATCTCGCCCTCGCGGCGGATGATGCCGACGAGGTCGTTCATGGTCTGCTGGAGTTCCTGGTGGAGGGTGTACGGGTTCTCCGGTGGACGCCCGTTCTCCTTGCCGGGTTCGGGGCCCTCCGCCGAGAAGGGGCGCAGTGCCTCCGCCGCCGCGAGGTCCACCTCGGTGTCGTCGACCTGGGGGCGGCTGTCCGCCAGGTCGGCCGCGTGGTCCGCCGCGTGCCAGCCCGCCCTGCGGCCGAACACCAGCAGGTCGGACAGGGAGTTGCCGCCCAGCCGGTTGGAGCCGTGCATGCCGCCGGCCACCTCACCGGCCGCGAACAGCCCCGGTACCCCGCGTGCCGCGGCCGTGTCCGACTCGACCGCGATGCCGCCCATCACGTAGTGACAGGTCGGCCCGACCTCCATCGCCTCCGCCGTGATGTCGACGTCGGCCAGCTCCTTGAACTGGTGGTACATGGACGGGAGTCGGCGCCGGATCACCTCCGCCGGCATACGCGTCGACACGTCGAGGAAGACCCCGCCGTGCGGTGAGCCGCGGCCCGCCTTCACCTCGGAGTTGATCGCGCGGGCGACCTCGTCGCGGGGAAGCAGCTCGGGGGGACGGCGGTTGTGGTCCGGGTCCTCGTACCAGCGGTCGCCCTCGGCCTCCGACTCGGCGTACTTCTCCTTGAAGACGTCGGGGATGTAGTCGAACATGAACCGCTTGCCCTCGGAGTTGCGCAGCACTCCGCCGTCGCCGCGCACCGACTCGGTGACGAGGATGCCCTTCACGGACGGCGGCCAGACCATGCCGGTCGGGTGGAACTGCACGAACTCCATGTTGAGGAGGGGCGCGCCCGCCAGCAGCGCCAGCGCGTGGCCGTCGCCCGTGTACTCCCACGAGTTGGACGTCACCTTGAAGGACTTGCCGATCCCGCCGGTCGCGATCACCACGGAGGGCGCTTCCAGGACGAGGAAACGGCCCGTCTCGCGCTCGTAGGCGAAGACCCCGGAGACCTGGCTGCCGTCTTTCAACACCCTTGTGACCGTGCACTCCTGATAGACCTTCAGACGGGACTCGTACTCACCCGTCTCGCGGAAGTCCTCCTGCTGGAGCGACACGATCTTCTGCTGGAGCGTGCGGATCAGCTCGAGTCCCGTGCGGTCGCCGACGTGGGCGAGGCGCGGGTACTCGTGGCCGCCGAAGTTGCGCTGCGAGATCCGGCCGTCCTGGGTGCGGTCGAAGAGGGCGCCCCAGGTCTCCAACTCCCAGACGCGGTCCGGGGCTTCCTTCGCGTGCAGCTCGGACATGCGCCACTGGTTGAGGAACTTGCCGCCGCGCAGGGTGTCGCGGAAGTGGACCTGCCAGTTGTCGCCGGAGTTGACGTTGCCCATCGCCGCCGCGATGCCGCCCTCGGCCATCACCGTGTGGGCCTTGCCGAACAGCGACTTGCAGATCACCGCCGTACGGGCACCGCGCTCGCGCGCCTCGATGGCGGCCCGGAGGCCCGCGCCACCGGCACCGACCACGACGACGTCCCACTCCTGTCGCTCGACCACGGACATCAGAAGAACCTCGGATCATCGAAAGCGCCGGAGGCGACCAGGTACACGTAGAAATCGGCGAGGGCGACACTGATCAACGACGCCCAGGCGAGCTGCATATGACGGTTGTTCAGCTTCCCCACGAACTTCCACGCCTTGTAGCGCACGGGATGCTTGGAGAAGTGCTTGAGCTTGCCGCCGACGATGTGCCGGCAGGAGTGGCAGGAGAGGGTGTACGCCCAGATCAGCACGATGTTGGCCACGAAGACGAGGGTGCCGAGGCCCATGTGGCCCCAGTGGTAGTGCTCGTCGCGGAAGGTCAGCACGGTGTCGTAGGTCAGGGTGCCCGCCACCAGGAGCGCCGCGTAGAAGAAGTACCGGTGGACGTTCTGGAGGATGAGCGGGAAGCGGGTCTCGCCGGAGTACTTCTTGTGCGGCTCGGCCACCGCGCAGGCCGGGGGAGAGGCCCAGAAGCCGCGGTAGTAGGCCTTGCGGTAGTAGTAGCAGGTCAGGCGGAAGCCGAGCGGGAAGATCAGGATGATGATGGCGGGGGAGATGCCCCACCAGCTCCCGAAGAGGTCGGCGTTCGGGCCCGCGTGCATGGTGCTGCACCGCTCGGCGAGGCAGGGCGAGTAGAACGGCGAGACATAGGGCGCCGAGTAGTAGTTCGAGTCCGCGAAGGCCCGCCAGGTCGAGTAGACGACGAAGGCGAGCAGTCCGGCGGCGGTGACGGCCGGGGCCAGCCACCAGCGGTCGGTCCGCAGATGCGGGGCGTCGATGGCGGCGCGCGTACCGGTGCGTACGCCGCCGCTGTTCGGATGGGGTTCCGTACCAGTGGCCAACTCAGGACTCCGGTCGGTTCAGGGTGCGTGGCGGTGATGGGCGCCGAGTCCTTCGTCGTCCGTATCCGTCCACAGGGTGTTGTCGTAGGGGGTGTCGGAGATGGGGACGAGATCGGGGCGCTTGGGGCGCTCGATCCCTGGTGCGGCGTCGCGCAGCAGCGCGACGCTCTCGCGCAGGCGGTCGGCGTCGGCCTTGACCCTGCGCATCTCCAGGCCGCCGCTGCCGAATTGCTGTTCCAGCCGTCCCACCGACCTGAACAGGTCTTCAAGACAGCGTTGGACTGACGTCAGTTCGTCGTGCACGGACATGACGTGACCTCGCTTCCGTGGGCCTCGGCCCTGGACGGCAACGTTCATGCGCCTGCGAGTGTTGCGCGTCACACCGGCCGGTGGGAAGCGGTGTGCACGGATTGGCCGGGGTGCGTTGGTGTGTACGGGGGCAGATTCGAACATTGCGCCGCACGGGTGGGCTTCCCGGCGCCCCTCGCCGTGTCGTCCCACAGGGCCGAACCGTTTCCTCTTCAGTGGCCGCATAGATCTGATCAGCTCCATATACCACCAAAAGCGATCAGAAGCCCGCGGCTTACCGGAGGTAGCAGTGATGTCCCACGACGGCGTCGGACTGCGAGCGGTCATGCGCTCGGTCGCCTTCCTCACCGCGGGCGCGCTCGCGGTGCCCACCCTCTCGGCGTGCAGCTCCGAGGACGAGTCGGGCAAGCCGCTGGCCGCACAGGACATCGCGCCCGTCGCGCGTGACCTGGTCGCCGACGGCGGCACCCTGCGCTGGGCCGTCGACGACGTACCCGAGACCCTCAACGCCTTCCAGTCGGACGCCGACGACGCCACCACCCGCGTCGCCCAGGCCGTCCTGCCCGCCATGTTCCGGCTCGACGCGCAGGGCCGCCCGCAGCGCGACGCCGACTACCTGGAGTCCGCGAAGGTCGTCGACACCTCGCCCAAGCAGGTCGTCCTCTACAAGCTCGACCAGCAGGCCGTGTGGAGCGACGGCCGCGAGATCGGCGCCGCCGACTTCGCCGCCCAGTGGCGCGCCCTGTCCGGCAAGGACTCCGCGTACTGGACCGCGCGCAACGCCGGCTACGACCGCATCGAGAAGATCGAGCGCGGCGCCAACAACCTCGAGGTCAAGGTCACCTTCAGCAGGCCGTACGCCGACTGGAAGTCACTGTTCTCACCGCTGTACCCCAAGGACGTCATGGGCACCCCGGACGCCTTCAACGACGGGGCGCGGCGCAAGCTGAAGGTCACCGCCGGCGCGTTCTCGCTGCAGAAGGTCGACCGCAAGGACAAGGAGATCGTCCTCGCCCGCAACCCGCACTGGTGGGGCCGGCCCGCGAAGCTCTCGCAGATCGTGCTGACCGCCGTACCGCTGGACAAGCGGGCCGCCGCGCTCGCCGACGGCACGGTCGACCTCGCCGCCGTCGACCCCGCCGACGCGAGCCGGATCGCCCTCGCGGGCCGCGCCAAGGGCACCGGCACCCCGCTCCAGGGCGCGAGCGCGAGCGCCACGGACGACACGGAGAGCAAGGACGAGAACAAGGGCGAGAGCCCCAAGGAGAAGAAGAAGCTCAGCAAGAAGGAACGCAAGGCGCTCGCCAAGTACCTGCGCCAGCAGGACGAGTTGAGGGCCTTCACCGTCCGCCGCTCCTTCGAGCCCGCCTACACGCAGCTCGCCCTCAACGGCTCCGAGGGCCCCCTCGCCGACGAACGTGTCCGGCGCGCCGTGGCCCGCGCGCTCGACCGGGAGGCGCTCGCCAAGGTCGTCCTCACCCCGCTGGGCCTGCCCGCCGTGCCGGTCGGCAGCCACCTCGCGCTCTCCGGACAGGCCGCGTACGCCGACAACAGCGGCGCGCTCGGCGACCACGACACCGCGGAGGCGCAGGCGCTGCTCACCGACGCCGGCTGGGTGGCCGGCGGACCGGTCAAGGACAAGGGGGAGAAGGCGGCCGGCGCCGAGGGGAAGAAGGGCAAGAAGGACGACGAGTCGGAGGGCGGCTCCGACGGGCAGTACATCGTCGGCGAGGACAACAAGGACCCGCAGGACCACACCGACAAGCACGGGCACGGCGACGAGGGTTCCAAGCACCTCGCCGACGGCAAGCAGTACGACGGCCGCAAGGTGAAGCAGGGCGGGGCGCCCGGCGCGTACGCCCCGAAGGGCACGGCCGCCCCGGCCGGCGCCAGGACCGGCACGCTCGCCAAGGACGGCAAGCCGCTCACGCTCCGCTTCGTGCTGCCCTCCGGCACCGGTTCGGAGTCGCTGAGCGCGGTCGCCGACAGCATCTCCCGCATGCTGGAGAAGGTCGGCATCCGCACCGAGATCACCAAGGTCTCCGACGACAGCTACTTCAAGGACCACATCGCGTCCGGCCAGTACGACCTCGCCCTCTACTCCTGGCCCGCGTCCGCCTTCCCCGCCACCGACGCCCGCCCGATCTTCGCCAAGCCGGTCCCGGCCGCCGACGGCTCCCTGAACGTCGAGCAGAACTACACCCGCGTCGGCACCGACCAGGTCGACCAGCTCTTCGACCAGGCCGCCTCCACCCTCGACGAGGACGAGTCCGCCGCCCTCGTCCGCAAGGCCGACGCCCGCATCTGGGCGGCGGCCGGCTCCATCCCCCTCTACCAGCGCCCCCAGCTCACCGCCGCCCGCAAGACCGTCGTCAACGCGGGCTCCTTCGGCTTCCAGACGCCGGTCTACGAGGACATGGGCTTCCTGAAGAAGGGGGCGCACCCCTCGGCGAGCCCGTCCAAGGGCTAACATCGCGCGAACGTGACTGGCACGGCCGCCGTCCCGCTTCCGAAGCGGGGCGGCGGTTGTCGTACGGGGGTGGGTTGTGCGGGGTTGGGGTGCGGCGTTGACCGCGGTGGTGATGCTGGGGACGGCCGGCTGCGGAGCCGTGGCCGGCGACGACGGGCGATCCGCCGCCGGGGCGGCCACGATCTGCGCGCACGGGACCTACACCTGGTCCGGCGTCCGGCACGAGGAGCGGCTGACCGGGCTCCCCGACCGGATCACCTACACCGACGGCGGGTACCAGGGCGTCATCGAACCCGTCTCCGACACCGTCTACCGCCCGACCGTGACCCACCCGCCCCAGGGCGTCACCCCGGCCCGTGTGATCAAGGCGCTGGGCGCCCACCTCGAGACGGAGAACCCGCTCGCCGGGCCGTCCGAGACGGCCGGGCAGGAGAAGACGGAGTTCTTCGACGAGCTCGGCGAACCCCGGCAGCGCTACTACACCTGGGAGTCGGTCGACCTGATTGAGGCCGACTTCACTTACACCTGCGGACTGAACCCGCCGGTACACGGTCACGTGCGGACCTGGGACACCTACGGCGGCGGGTTCCTGCCCTGCTCCGAGCCCTCCGAGGGCATCCCGGCCAAGGTCGCCGCCGTGAAGCTGTGCCCCGCCGGATCCCCGGCCGTGACGGGCGTCTGACCCCTCCCGTCCCCACCCGCAATGCCCTGCGGAGGCCCCGTCCCCGTACGCCACGTACGATGGGGTAAGGCCGTGGCGTGTCCAGCCCGGCAGGGTCCGCGTAACACAGACGTACGCGCAGGCCTTCCTCACTCTCCGGGAGTACGCCGCAATATGGCCACGCGCCACGACATCCGCAACGTCGCCATCGTCGCCCACGTCGACCACGGGAAGACGACCCTCGTCGACGCCATGCTGAAGCAGGCCGGTGCCTTCGCCGCGCACGCCGCCGAATCGCTCGACGACCGCATGATGGACTCGAACGATCTGGAGCGTGAGAAGGGCATCACGATCCTGGCCAAGAACACGGCCGTGAAGTACCACCCGAAGGATGGCGGCGACGTCATCACCATCAACATCATCGACACCCCGGGCCACGCCGACTTCGGTGGCGAGGTCGAGCGCGGTCTGTCGATGGTGGACGCGGTGGTGCTGCTCGTCGACGCCTCCGAGGGCCCGCTGCCGCAGACCCGCTTCGTGCTGCGCAAGGCGCTCCAGCAGCGCCTGCCCGTCATCCTCTGCATCAACAAGACGGACCGCCCCGACTCCCGGATCGACGAGGTCGTCAACGAGACGTACGACCTCTTCCTGGACCTGGACGCGGACGAGGAGCAGATCGAGTTCCCGATCGTCTACGCGTGTGCGCGTGACGGCGTCGCCTCGCTGACCAAGCCGGAGAACGGCACGGTCCCGCAGGACAGCGACAACCTGGAGCCGTTCTTCTCCACGATCCTGTCGCACGTCCCGGCCCCCCAGTACGACGAGGAGGCCCCGCTCCAGGCGCACGTCACCAACCTGGACGCGGACAACTTCCTCGGCCGTATCGCGCTGCTCCGCGTCGAGCAGGGCGAGCTGCGCAAGGGCCAGACCGTCACGTGGATCAAGCGCGACGGCACGATGTCCAACGTGCGCATCACCGAACTGCTGATGACCGAGGCGCTCACCCGCAAGCCGGCCGAGATGGCGGGCCCCGGTGACATCTGCGCCGTGGCCGGTATCCCGGACATCATGATCGGCGAGACCCTGGCCGACCCGGAGAACCCGATCGCGCTGCCGCTCATCACGGTCGACGAGCCGGCGATCTCCATGACCATCGGTACGAACACCTCGCCGCTGGTCGGCCGCGGCGGCACCGGCAAGGGCGCCTCCGCGAAGGCCGCGGTCAAGGACCGCAAGGTCACCGCCCGCCAGGTCAAGGACCGCCTCGACCGCGAGCTGATCGGTAACGTCTCGCTGCGCGTCCTCGACACCGAGCGTCCCGACGCCTGGGAGGTGCAGGGCCGCGGTGAGCTGGCGCTGGCCATCCTGGTCGAGCAGATGCGCCGCGAGGGCTTCGAGCTGACCATCGGCAAGCCGCAGGTCGTCACGCAGATCATCGACGGCAAGGTGCACGAGCCGGTCGAGCGCATGACGATCGACGTGCCCGAGGAGCACATGGGCGCGGTCACGCAGCTCATGGGCGTCCGCAAGGGCCGGATGGACAACATGTCCAACCACGGTTCCGGCTGGGTCCGCCTCGAGTTCGTCGTCCCCTCCCGCGGTCTCATCGGCTTCCGTACCGAGTTCCTCACCGGGACGCGCGGCACGGGCATCGCCCACTCCATCCACGAGGGCCACGAGCCGTGGTTCGGTGTGCTGACGACCCGTAACAACGGCTCGCTGGTCGCCGACCGCGCCGGCGCCGTCACCGCGTTCGCGATGACGAACCTCCAGGAGCGCGGTGTGCTGTTCACCGACCCCGGCACCGAGGTGTACGAGGGCATGATCGTCGGCGAGAACTCGCGCGCCGACGACATGGACGTGAACATCACCAAGGAGAAGAAGCTCACCAACATGCGCTCGGCCGCCGCCGACTCCTTCGAGGCGATCGTCCCGCCGCGCAAGCTCTCCCTGGAGCAGTCCCTGGAGTTCTGCCGCGACGACGAGTGCGTCGAGGTGACCCCGGAGGCCGTCCGTATCCGCAAGGTCGTCCTCGACCAGAAGGAGCGGGGCCGCTCCGCGAGCCGCGCCAAGCACGCCTGACACCCCGCCGAGGCCCAACTGAGCCCGGGTGCCCCCGACTTGGGGGTGCCCGGGCTCAGTGCGTCGGCCGCGCCACGGTGATGATCTCGGGACTCGCGGGCGTGAGCGGCCCCCGCGCCCAGTCGCCGTACTGCTCGACGACCGCCAGCCCGGCCCCGGCGAGGAACCCCGACAGGGCATCGCGGTCCAGGAACCGCAGGGTCGACCGGCTGACCTGAGGCCGTGCCCAACACCCGCCCTCGAAGGTCTCGGTGAACGTCACCCGGTCCGCCGCGGCCGGCACGGTCTCGACCTCGTGCCACACCTCTACGACACCGCCGTCCGGGCCGGTGAGCCGGCGCGCCCGGTCGGGCGTCCAGCTCTCCCAGGCACGCGCCGCCGGATTCCGCGTCTCGAACACGAACCGCCCGCCGGGTGCCAGCGCGTCCCGGACCGCACGCAGCGCGAGGCGCAACTCCTCGTCCTGGACCAGGACTTGGAACGCGTGCCCGGTCATCACGACGAGATCGAACTCGCCGCGCCAGGCCGCAGTCCGCAACTCCCCGAGCACCCACTCGACACCGGGTTCCCGCCGGCGTGCCTGAACGAGCATGGCGGCGGCGGGATCGATCCCCGTCAACCGCCCCCGGTGTCCCTCGCCCCGGGCCCGGTGCAGGAGCTTCCCGGTACCGCACCCCACATCGAGTACGGCCCGCGCGGACATCACCAGGTCCAGATAGAAGTCGTCCCCCGCACCCCACGGATTGAGCCCGTCGTACAACTCGGCAAGCGACATGTCCCCGAATGACCGATCCACCACCGATTCAGCCTGTCACACCCATCACACCGGTACGCGTGGACGGCCCGCATTCTTGACGGGTTCTCAACTGCGGAGGAGACGGCGGGCGGGGCGGAGCCGGCACGTGGGCGCCCCCGAGGGTTGGCCGAATAAAGGGTTATCCCTTGTCCTGGTCAGGAATCCGCACAGGCCGACCGATCCGCACTACTCTGCCGTTGGCGTGATCCTGTCCATGCCCTGTCGGCTGCCTCTGAAGGCCTCTGGCGTGCGGGCGTGTTGATTGCACAGCGGTCGTTGAACCGCAACTGGATTTTCACGCGTTCCGCGTTCGGCATGCGGACATTCAAGCCCGATAAATATGTAACAAGTCCGTTTCGCAGGGATCTTTCACCAAACCCTTTGTCCGGATTTTGGAAGATGTACGCGCGAGGTGTGATCGAACCGAGACCTTGTGAATATGGCTCGGTCCCGCCTCATGGCAGATAGTTAGGCGCGTAGAGCTCGGATCACGGGTCACTCGCTGTAGGCGGCGACTCATCGAGCGCGGGGAGCACTTGACCATTTCAGGCACCGGTGACGGTGATGTGTCATGCGCTCTCCCAGGTGATGAACCATTGGACTCATGAGGAGGAGCCCCCATGCGTGGTGCCAAGAGCGCCAAGTGGGTTGCGATAGCCGCAGTTGTGGCGCTGGGCGCAACGGCCTGTGGCGGCGGCGGTGACGACAACAGCTCCGGCGGCAGCAAGGGCAACGGCATCGTCTCCGTGGAGATCGGCGAACCGCAGAACAGCCTGGTTCCGAGCAACACGTACGAGACCGAGGGCGGCCAGGTCATCAACGCCCTCTTCACGGGGCTGACCAAGCTTGACGCCGACAACAAGGTCGTCAACGCCATGGCGGAGTCGATCGAGTCCAAGGACAACAAGGTCTGGACGATCAAGCTGAAGTCGGGCTACACCTTCCACAACGGGGAGAAGGTCACCGCCCAGTCCTTCGCTGACGCGTGGAACTACGGCGCGAACCAGACCAACGCCCAGCAGACCAACCCGCTGTTCAGCCACATCGCGGGCTACGCGGACCTCAACCCGGGCGAGGGCAAGAAGCCCACGACCGACAAGCTGTCCGGTCTGAAGGTGGTCGACGACAGCACGCTCCAGGTCACGCTGAGCGGCGCGTTCTCGGCCTTCCCCTCGCAGCTCTCGTTCACCGCGTTCGTGCCGCTGCCCAAGGCGTTCTTCAAGGACCCGAAGGCCTTCGGCGAGGCCCCGATCGGCAACGGCCCGTTCAAGATGAGCGGTACGTTCAAGCACAACCAGGAAATCGACACCGTCAAGTACGACAAGTACCCGGACGCGTCGAAGATCGAGGTCAAGGGTGTCGACTTCAAGATCTACTCGAACCCCGACACCGCGTACAAGGACCTTGTCGCCGGCAACCTCGACAGCCTGCTGACGATCCCGACCTCGGGTCTGCCGACGTACCACAAGGACCTGGACGGCCGTTACATCGACGAGGCCGACTCGGCCGTCGGTTACATCGGCTTCCCGATCAAGTACAACAAGGCCTTCCAGAACGCGGACCTCCGCAAGGCCATCTCGATGTCGATCGACCGCAAGACGATCTCGTCGAAGATCTTCCTCGGCGCCCGTACGCCCGCGGACGACTACATCAGCCCGATCATCGACGGCTACCGCAAGGGCGCCTGTGGTGAGGCCTGCACGTACAACCCGACCAAGGCCAAGGAGCTCTACAAGCAGAGCGGTGGTCTGCCGGGCAACACGCTGGAGATCGGTTACAACGCGGACGGCGGCCACAAGGAGTGGGTCGAGGCCGTGTCGAACGAGATCCAGCAGGCTCTCGGCATCAAGGTGACGGCCAAGCCGTTCGAGCAGTTCCAGACCATCCTCAACGACCTGGACGCCAAGAAGTACCAGGGCGCGTTCCGTATGGCGTGGAGCATGGACTACCCGGACATGGAGGACTACCTCCGCCCGGTCTTCTCGAAGGAAGCCATCGCCAACGGCTCCAACTACTCGGGCTACACGAACGAGAAGTTCGAGCAGCTGCTCGTCGAGGGCGACCAGGCCCCGACGCACGAGGAAGCCATCAAGAAGTACCAGGCTGCCGACGACGTCCTGCTCAAGGACCTGCCGTACATCCCGGTGTACTTCTACACGCTGAACGCCGGCTTCAGCGACAAGATCAAGTCGATGAAGATCGCCGGTCACCAGATCCTGTGGGACACGGTCAAGCTCAGCTGAACCGGTTCTGAGCAGTTCTGACACAGCAGTACGGGGTGAGCAGGGGGAGGAATAGCCTTCCCCTGCTCACTTCTGCTGCCGTCTCCCGTCCGACCGTGCCCTCCCCCCGGCCGCGGTCGGGTCGAGCACCCCCCTCTGGAGCACCCATGGGCCGATACGTCGCGCGCCGCCTCCTGCAGGTGATCCCTGTGGTCATAGGCGTCACGTTCATCATTTTCTGCCTGGTCTTCGCTCTGCCCGGCGATCCGATCCAGGCCCTGGCCGGCGACAAGCGCGCCGACCCCAACATCGCGGCGATCCTGCGCGCGCACTACCACCTCAACGAGCCGCTGTACCAGCAGTACTGGCACTACATCAGCGGTGTCCTCACCGGTGACCTCGGTGAGACCTACAACGGGCGGGCCATCTCCGACATCGTCTCCGAGCGGTTCCCCGTCACCCTGAAGCTGGGTCTGACGTCGTTCGCGCTCGAAGCCGTGATCGGGATCATCGCCGGTATCTTCTCCGCCCTGAAGAAGGGCAAGTTCATCGACAACGTCGTGCTGGTCTCGACGCTGGTCCTGATCTCGATCCCGGTCTTCGTGCTCGGCTCCGTGCTGCAGCTGGAGTTCGGTGTGAACCTCAAGATCACACCGGTCGCCGGCATCGAACACGGCTGGCCGCAGAGCTACATCCTCCCGGCCGTCGTGCTCGCCTCGACGTCGATGGCGTACATCGCCCGACTCGTCCGTACGAGCATGATGGAGTCGGTCCGTGCCGACTACGTCCGTACGGCGATCGCCAAGGGCCTGCCGACGCGGCGGGTCATCGGCGTGCACGCGATGCGCAACTCCCTGATCCCGGTCGTCACCTTCCTGGGCTTCGACCTCGGCGCGCTCATGGGCGGCGCCATCATCACCGAGCGCGTGTTCAACATGCCCGGCATCGGCGGTCAGTTGGCCCAGTCCGTCTATCTGCGCGAGCGGCCCGTCGTGGTCGGTCTGGTGACCCTCCTGGTACTGATCTATCTGGTCGCCAACCTCCTCGTAGACCTGCTGTACGCCGTGCTCGACCCGAGGATCCGTTATGAGTGAGAAGACGATAGAAAGGCCCACCACCGACGAGGCCGCCATCGCCAAGGAGATCGAGGCGGAGGAGAAGGCGGCGGCCCGGCAGGCGAGCCTGCTGCGGGACGGCTGGGCGGACCTGCGCAAGCGGCCCCTGTTCATCGTGACCTCGTTGATCATCCTGATCCTGCTCGCGCTGGCGATCGCGCCCAGCCTCTTCACGGCGCGCTCCCCGTTCTCCGACGGCTTCTGCCAGCTGCAGAACTCCATGAACGGGCCCTCGTCCGGGCACCTGTTCGGCTACGACGTGCAGGGCTGCGACATCTACACGCGGACCGTCTACGGCGCCCGCAACTCGGTCGTCGTCGGTGTCGTGACCACCACCGCCACCACGCTGATCGGCGGTCTGGTGGGCATGCTCGCCGGTCTCATCGGCGGCTGGGCCGACGCGCTGCTGTCCCGTATCACCGAGGTGTTCGCGGGTCTGCCGCTGATCATCGGCGGTCTGCTGATCATGTCCATCTGGGGCGGCGGCGACGTCTGGTCGGTGTCGTTCATCATGGCGATCCTCGGCTGGCCGCAGGTCTACCGGATCATGCGCGGCGAGGTCATCGCCAACAAGTACAACGACTACGTGACGGCCGCGCGGGCACTGGGCGCGGGCTCCTGGCGAATAGCGTTCCGGCACATCCTGCCGAACACGCTCGCCCCCGTCATCGTCATCACCACCATGAACCTCGGTGTGTACATCAGCGCCGAGGCGGCCCTGTCCTACCTGGGCATCGGCATCCAGTACCCCAACATCTCCTGGGGCGTGATGATCAGTGACGCCCAGGACAGGTTCCTGACCTCGCCGCACGCGCTGATGTTCCCCGCCGGTGCCCTGAGCATCACGGTCCTGGCCTTCATCATGCTCGGCGACGTGGTTCGCGACGCCTTCGATCCCAAGATGCGCTGAGGGAGGCGTACGTGACCATCATCGACCCGACGGACGCCGTTCCGGCCCAGCGCCCCGGCGACCACGAGAACACCGGCCCACTGCTCGAAGTGCGCGATCTGCACGTCGAGTTCCAGACCCGCGAGGGTGTGGTCAAGGCCGTCAACGGCGTCAACTACACCGTCGACTCCGGAGAGACGCTCGCCGTGCTCGGCGAGTCCGGCTCCGGCAAGTCCGTGACCGCGCAGGCGATCATGGGCATCCTGGACATGCCGCCGGCCCGGATCCCGCAGGGGGAGATCCGTTTCTACGGCCAGGACATGCTGACCATGGGTGCCGAGGAGCGGCGCAAGCTGCGCGGCGCCCGGATCGCGATGATCTTCCAGGACGCGCTCTCCTCGCTCAACCCCGTGCTCAGCGTGGGGTTCCAGCTCGGCGAGATGTTCCGCGTCCACCAGGGCATGTCCCGCAAGCAGGCCAAGGCCAAGTCCATCGAGCTGATGGACCGGGTGAAGATCCCGGCCGCCGCGGCGCGGGTGAACGACTACCCGCACCAGTTCTCCGGCGGTATGCGCCAGCGCATCATGATCGCGATGGCGCTCGCCCTGGAGCCGGACCTGATCATCGCCGACGAGCCGACCACGGCCCTCGACGTGACGGTGCAGGCCCAGGTCATGGACCTGCTCGCGGAGTTGCAGCGCGAGTACCGGATGGGGCTCATCCTCATCACCCACGACCTCGGCGTGGTCGCGGACGTCGCAGACAAGATCGCGGTGATGTACGCGGGCCGCATCGTGGAGACGGCACCGGTGCACGAGCTGTACAAGCGCCCGGCGCACCCCTACACCCGGGGTCTGCTGGACTCCATCCCGCGCCTGGACCAGAAGGGCCAGGAGCTCTACGCGATCCAGGGCCTGCCGCCCAACCTGCTGAAGGTGCCGCAGGGCTGCGCCTTCAACCCGCGCTGCGACAAGGCGCAGGACATCTGCCGCACGGAGTTCCCGCCGCTGGTCCCGGTGACCGAGGCGGACGGAACCGAACTGCCCGGCCGCGCCAGCGCGTGCCACTTCTGGAAGGAGACGATCCATGGCTGACCCGACCAAGGCCGACGAGCCCCAGGACGCGATGCCCAACGTCTCCGACGTCGAGGTGGCGGAGGTGCACTCGGAGGAGGAGGCGGTCGCCGCTCTCGACGCGAACGTCGAGCGGGGCGAGCCGATCCTCCAGGTGCGCAACCTGGTCAAACACTTCCCGCTGACCCAGGGGATCGTGATCAAACGCCAGATCGGCGCGGTGAAAGCCGTCGACGGCGTCTCCTTCGACCTGCACCAGGGCGAGACCCTGGGCATCGTGGGCGAGTCCGGCTGCGGCAAGTCGACGGTCGCCAAGCTCCTGATGAGCCTGGAGACGGCGACGGCCGGCGAGGTCTTCTACAAGGGCCAGGACATCACCCGGCTGTCTGGCAGGGCCCTCAAGGCCGTCCGCCGGAACATCCAGATGATCTTCCAGGACCCGTACACCTCGCTCAACCCCCGTATGACGGTGGGCGACATCATCGGTGAGCCCTTCGACATCCACCCCGAGGTGGCACCGAAGGGGGACCGTCGCCGCAAGGTGATGGACCTCCTGGACGTCGTGGGTCTCAACCCGGAGTACATCAACCGCTACCCGCACCAGTTCTCGGGCGGCCAGCGCCAGCGCATCGGCATCGCCCGCGGCCTCGCGCTCAACCCCGAGATCATCATCTGCGACGAGCCGGTCTCCGCGCTCGACGTGTCGGTGCAGGCACAGGTCATCAACCTGATGGCGCGACTGCAGGACGAGTTCAACCTCTCCTACATCTTCATCGCGCACGACCTGTCCATCGTCCGGCACATCTCGGACCGGGTCGGCGTGATGTACCTCGGCAAGATGGCCGAGGTCGGCACCGACGAGCAGATCTACGAGTACCCGACGCACCCCTACACCCAGGCGCTGCTGTCGGCCGTACCCGTGCCGGACCCGGAGGCCCGCGAGCACCGGGACCGGATCATCCTCACCGGTGACGTGCCCTCCCCGGCCAACCCGCCCTCCGGCTGCCGCTTCCGCACCCGCTGCTGGAAGGCCCAGGACAAGTGCGCCCAGGAGGAGCCGCTGCTCGCGATCCCGGAGCGCTTCAAGGGCTCCGACACCCCCGCGGCCCACGAGTCGGCGTGCCACTTCGCCGAGGTCAAGGACGTGGTCCACGCGGCCTGATCCTTTACGGTCACGACTGGTTCCCGGCACTGTAATGACGGTGCCGGGAACCGGCGTTTTCCTACGACGTTCCCATACGGCCTTTTCATACGGCGGGGTCGGGCACCCGCGCCCAGTGACAGGCCACCTGAGCCTCGCCCCCGCCGCCCAGCACCTCCAGGTCCTCGGTACGGCACCGGTGCGCGACCCCCGCCCGCTCCGCCTCCCCGCTCGCCAGGATCTGACAGCGCACCCGGAACCGGCAGCCGCTCGGGATACGGGACGGGTCCGGAGGCTCGCCGGACAGCACCACGGGATCGCCCGGCGCTTCGGGCAGCACCGACAACAGGGCCTGGGTGTACGGGTGTTGGGGTGCCGTGAGCACCCGCTCCGCATCCCCCGTCTCCACGATCCGGCCCAGGTACATCACCGCGACCCGGTCGGCGATGTTCCACGCCAGCCCCAGGTCGTGGGTCACCACCAGGGCGGCCAGGCCGAGTTCGGTGCGCAGCCGTAGCAGGAGTGCCAGGATCTCGCCGCGCACGGAGGCGTCCAGGGAGGCCACCGGCTCGTCGGCGACGAGGAGTTCGGGTTCAAGGACGAGCGCGCCGGCGATCACCACGCGCTGCCGCTGACCGCCGGACAGCTCGTGCGGGTAGCGCAGGAAGAACCGCTCGGGCGGCCGGAGCCCGGCCCGGCTCAACGCCCGCGCGACCACGGCCTGTTCGTCACTCACGCCCCCGTGGATGCGCAGCCCCTCGGCCACCGCGTCGTACACCGTGTGCCGTGGATTGAGCGACCCGCTCGGGTCCTGGAGAACGAGCTGCACCCGTCGGCGGTAGGCCTTGAGAGCCCGTGAGGAGTACTGCAGCGGCTTGCCGTCGAAGGTGACCCGCCCCCCGGTCGGCGGCACCAGCCCGAGCAGCGAGCGGGCCAGCGTCGTCTTCCCGCACCCGGACTCCCCGACGAGGGCGACGACTTCTCCCGGCCGGATGTCGAGATCGACCCCGTCCACGGCCCGCGCGGGCGCCCCGCCGCGCCGCCCCGGGAAGGCCACGTGCAGTCCTTGCGCGCTGAGCAGGGGCGCCGTCGGCGTGGTCATGACGGGCTCCTGGTGTCGTGGGGTGGGGCGGCTGGGTCTGGTGTGTTCTCGGGGCCGGGGCCGGGGCCGGGGCCGGGGCTGGGGCTGGGGTGACCGGTGCCGGGGTGACCGGGGCTCTCGGCGCGCGCGGCGGCCGTACCGGAGTCGGAGCCCTCCGCACGCCCCGCAGCCCGACCCGTCGTCATGCCTTCGACAGGTCCGGCGGGTCCGGCTGGTCCGGCAGGTCCGGCGGGTGTGGCACGTCCGGCGGGTTCGGCGGGTTCGGCTGGTCCGGCGGGTGTGGCACGTTCGGCGGGTTCTGCTGGTCCGGCGGGTGTGGCACGTTCGGCGGGTTCGGCTGGTCCCGTGGCTTCGGCTGGTCCTGTGGGTCCGGCGGATCTGGCGGGGTCGGTGGGTCCGGCGTGTCTGGCGGATCCAACGCGTTCCACGGGTCCGGCGGACCCGCCCGGCCGCCCCTGCTCGTCCCGCCCGCCCGGCCCGGAGGACCCACCCGGCCCGGCGGACTGAGCCACCTCGACCGCCGGCCCCGTGCCGACCGCCAACTCCGTTACGTCGGCGGCCTGTTCCGGCACGCTGGAATCCCGTGCCGCCACCCCGACAACACCCACAGGTACATGAACACACGCGGCCCGCCGCCCCCGGCCGGCCTCCCGGAGGAACTGATCCTCGGTCGCGCAGCCCTCCAGCGCCTCAGCGCACCGCGGATGAAACGCGCAGCCGGAGGGGAGCGCCGACGGGTCGGGCGGGTCGCCCGCGAGGCCGCGTGGGGCGAAGCGGGAGGCCGGGTCGCCGATGTGCGGGAAGGAGGCGGACAGGGCCTGGCCGTAGGGGTGGAGGGCGTTCTCGTAGACCTGCTGGGCGGGGCCCTCCTCGATGACGCGGCCCGCGTACATGATGACGAGGCGGTCGCAGCTGTCGGCGAGGACCGCGAGGTCGTGGCTGATCATGATCAGGCCCACGTCCTGGTCGGTGACGAGGCCTTGGATCAGGCCGAGGATCTGGGCCTGGATCATCACGTCGAGTGCGGTGGTGGGCTCGTCGGCGATGATCAGCTGCGGATCGCAGGCGAGCGCCATGGCGATCATGACGCGTTGCCGCTGGCCGCCGGAGAGTTCGTGCGGGTAGGCGCTCGCGCGGGCGGCCGGCAGTCCGGCCTGTTCGAGGAGTTCCCCGGCGCGGCGCCTGGCCTGTGCGGCCGTCGCGCCCTGGTGCAGCAGCACCGGTTCCGCGATCTGGTCGCCGATGCGGTGCACGGGGTTGAGGGAGTGCATCGCGCCCTGGAAGACGATCGAGGCACCGGCCCAGCGGACCGCCCGCACCCGCCCCCACCGCATCGTCAGCACGTCCTCACCGTTCAGCAGGATCTCCCCGGAGACCCGCGTCCCCGGCGGCAGCAGTCGTAGCAGCGCGAGCGCCAGGGTGGACTTGCCGGAGCCCGACTCGCCCGCCACGCCCACTTTCTGACCGGCCGTCAGGGACAGGTCGACGCCCCGCACCGCGGCCACCCCGCCGGGGTACGTCACTTCCAGGTTCCGGACCTCCAGGAGGGTCAACCCGCCACCCCCAGCCGGGGGTTGAGGACGGACTCCACCGCGCGCCCGCACAGCGTGAACGCCAGCGCGACCACGGCGATCGCGATGCCCGGCGGCACCAGGTACCACCAGTCCCCGGCGCTCACCGCGCCCGCCTCCCGGGCGTCCTGGAGCAGCCCGCCCCACGACACCACCGTCGGATCGCCGAGCCCCAGAAACGCGAGGGTCGCCTCGGCGAGGATGGACGAGGAGACCATCAGGGTGGTCTGCGCCAGGACCAGCGGCATCACATTCGGCAGCACGTGCCGGGACATCACATGCCAGTGCCCGCCGCCGAGCGCCCGTGCCCGTTCGATGTACGGCCGTGACTCCACCGCCAGCGTCTGCGCCCGCACCAGCCGGGCCGTGGTCGGCCAGGTGGTCACGCCGATCGCCAGGATCACCGTCCCGAGCGAGCGGGACATGACGGTGGCCAGCGCGATCGCGAGTACCAGGGTCGGCATCACGAGGAACCAGTCGGTGACCCGCATCAGCACGGTCCCGTACGCGCCCCGGAAGTGCCCGGCGGTGATCCCGACCACCGCGCCGATCGCCACGGACAGTACCGCCGCGAGCAGCCCGACGAGCAGCGAGACCCGCGCGCCCCACACCACCAGGCCCAGCAGGTTGCGGCCGAACTGGTCGGTCCCCAGCGGGAATTGGGCGCTCGGGCTCTCCAGGGGCTGCCCCGGCGCGTCGGTCACGCTCGACACGTCCGAGCCGACCGTCAGCGGCGCGGTGAGCGCGACCAGTGCGAACAGGCCGAGCGCTGCCAGGCCGACCAGCCCGGCGCGGTGGGTGCGGTACCGCGCCCAGAACCGTACGGCGGACCGGCGGCGGCGCTGCCAGGCGAGGGCGCGCGGGCCGGTCCCTGCGACCGGGGGAGCGGTCATCGGCCCACCCGTGGGTCGAGCAGCGGATAGACGAGGTCTGCCAGTGTGTTCATGACGATCACCGCCGCGGCGAAGAAGAGGAACAGGCCCTGGACCAGGGGCAGATCGGGCACGCTGAGGGCTTGGTAGAACAGGCCGCCCAGACCGGGCCAGGAGAAGACCGTCTCCACCAGGATCACGCCCGCGACCGTACGGCCGAGGTTGACGAAGACGAGGGTGACGGTGGGCAGCAGCGCGTTCGGCACGGCGTGCCGGCGCCGGACCAGATCGTCCCGAAGTCCCTTGGCCCGCGCGGTCGTCAGATAGTCGCTGCCCATCTCGTCGAGCAGCGCGGAGCGGGTGACCAGCAGGGTCTGCCCGTACTCGACCGCCACCAGTGTGACCACCGGCAGGACGAGATGGTGGGCCACGTCCAGCACGTACGCGAAGCCCTCCTTGTCGCCCGACTCCATGCCGCCGGTCGGGAAGAGCCCGGGGATCGGGCCCACGCCCACCGAGAACACGATGATCAGCAGCAGCCCGAGCCAGAACGACGGGACGGAGTAAAGGGTCAGCGCCAGACCGGTGTTGAACCGGTCCGAGAGACTGCCGTTCCGCCATGCCGACCTGGTGCCGAGGAACATGCCGAGCGCGGTGTACAGCACGAAGGCCGTGCCGGTGAGCAGCAGCGTGTTGGGCAGCGCCTCGCTGATCTTGTCGATCACGGGTGCCCGGAACTGGTACGAGGTCCCGAGGTCGCCGGTGAGCGCCTTGCCGCAGTAGTCCGTGAACTGCTCCCACAGTGGCAGGTCGAGCCCGAACTCCCGGCGGTACTCCGCCAGTTGAGCGGTCGAGATCGGACGGCCGCCGGTCATCGTCTTGACCGGGTCGCCCGGGATCAGCCGGAACAGGAAGAACCCGGTGACCAGCACGGCCAGCAGCGAGACGACGGCACCGCCCAACTTGCCGCCGACGTAGCGGACGTAGCCGGACCGGGAGCTTCCCGTTCCCGGTCCGGCCGTCTCCTCCACCGGCACCGAGGTGACGTCAGCGGCCATGAACTGCCGTCCCGCGCACGGGTGTTGAGGTTCCGCGCACCGGCTACTCCCGGTCCTCGGCGGTGGCCCGGCGCCGTACCGCGAACAGGACCACCAGGCCGACCACCACCAGCCCTCCGACGGCGATCCCGGCGGTCGCCCCGCCCGAGAGCCCGCCGGACGACGAGCCGTCGGAGGCCGCGGGCACCGCCGACCACCAACTCCAGTAGCCGTCCTGCCCGTAGATGTTGCCGCCGCTCAGGGGCATCGTGTCGAGGGACTTGATCTGGTCGGTGCGGTAGGCCTCGACGGCGTTCGGGTACGCCAGGACGTTCATGTACCCGAGGTCGTACAGCCGTGACTCCATCTGCTTGACGATGTCCGCGCGCTTGGCCGGGTCGTACTCGGCCAACTGCTGGGCGTAGAGCTTGTCGTAGGTCTTGTCGCAGATGAAGTTGTCGGTGGCGCCGATGTCCTTGGGGGTCGCCGGAAGCGCCGCGCAGGTGTGGATGGACAGCACGAAGTCCGGGTCGGGGTTGACGGACCAGCCGTCGAAGGCGAGGTCGTACTTGCCCGCCAGCCAGGGGTCGGTGACGTTGTCGAGGCAGTCGAGTGTCACGCCGATGCCGAGCTTGCCCCACCACTCCTTGAGGTACTGGCCGACCGCCTTGTCGTTGGGGTCGGTGGCGTGGCACAGCAGGCGGTAGTCGATCGGCTTGCCGTCCTTGCCGACCCGTTTGCCGTCGCCGTTCTTCTTGTAGCCCGCCTGGTCGAGGAGTTGGGCCGCCTTCGTGGGGTCGTAGGCGAGGTCCTGGCTCGCGGAGGGTTTCCAGAAGTACGTCGAGAAGCGCGGCGGGATGTAGCCCTCGCCCTCGACGGCGTGGCCCTGGAACACCTTGTCGATGAGGGTCTCGCGGTCGACCGCCATGAACAGGGCGTGCCGGACGTTCTCGTCGAGCAGGGAGGGGTCGCCGTCGCCGAAGTGGGTGCCGTTCTTCGCCTGGGCGCCGGGGTTGGTGGCGAGGGCGTAGAAGCGGCGGCCGGGGGCGTCGTTGACCTTGATGTCCTTCTCGCCCTTGAGGGAGGCGGCCTGGGCGGGGGTCAGGGAGGGGGAGCCGGCGACGAAGGAGACCTCGCCCTTGCGGAGCGCGGCGACCGCCGCGTCCTGGTCCTTGTAGTAGCGGAAGACGAGTTCGTCGAACTTCGGAGCCCCGCGCCAGAAGGACTTGTTGGCCTTGAGACGGACGTAGCTGTCGGGCTTGTAGGCGGTGAGGACGAACGGGCCGTTGCCGACGATCGGGAAGGTCTTGTCGTTGTTGAACTTGGAGAGGTCACCGGCCTTCGACCAGATGTGCTCGGGCACGATCGGCACGTCGAGCGCGGTCATCGTGGCCTGCGGCTTCTTCAGCTGGATGACCAGCTGGGTGGGGCTGGGGGCGGTGACCTTCGCGAAGTTGGTGACGAAGCTGCCGTTGGCGGTGGCGGCGCCCGGGTCGGTCATCATCTTGTTGAACGTCCAGGCCGCGTCCTCGGCGGTGGCCTGCTGTCCGTCGGACCACTTCGAGTCCGAGCGGATCGTGTACGTCCAGGTCAGCTTGTCCGGCGACGACGTCCACTTGGTGGCCAGACCCGGGATGGTGTGGTTGTCCTTGGGGTCGTAGTTGGTGAGGTAGTCGTACATCAGCCGGCCGATGCTCGTGCTGACCAGACGGGTCGCCAGGAAGGGGCTCAGGGAGTCCACGCTCTGCGCGACGGCGACGGTGAGGACCTTGTCGGTCTTGTCGGCCCTGGCCTCGGCCTGCTGCGGTGCCGGGTTGAGGGGGGTGGCGAGGGCCGCCGTGAGGGCCAGGGCGCCGGATGCTCCGGCCACCAGCCGGTGTAAGCGGCGGGGCCGCGGTCTTCTGGGGCGTGAGTGCTCTGTGCCGTTCCGGTCCTGAGTGCTCATGGTCCTGACCTCGCGCTTGACCAGGTGACGCCGGGCTGGGTTGAAGAGTGTGTCTATCAGCGGCGGTCGGCGCCCGTCAACGGCGCATGAAAGGCCATGTGGCCTGCGGAAACAGTGAGTTGACGGGCCGATTCGAGGTTTATTGGTCCACACCACTGAAGCGTGCCTGGTGGGGCGGTGGCGGTGGAGCCGGGACCGCTTCGGCCTGTGTGTCACCCCTCCCACGCGCGGCCTGTGCTGCATTCGGGTGACTGCGTGTGCGAGGTGACCGATTTGTGCAGATATTGGCCGGTAATGGATCGATCTGGATCGGCCTGGATCGGCTTTCCTGAGGAGGCACTCGATGCGTGGAGCCACGCACGCCAAATGGGCCGCTTGCGCGGCGGCGGTAGCCCTCGCGGCGACCGCCTGTGGGAGCAGCGGCGGCAGCAGCAGCGGCGGCGGTGACGGCAGCGCGGTGCTCAGTGCCTCCTGGGGAGACCCGCAGAACCCGCTGGAGCCGGCCAACACCAACGAGGTGCAGGGCGGCAAGGTCCTCGACATGGTCTTCCGCGGTCTCAAGCGCTACAACGCCAAGACCGGCAAGGCCGAGGACATGCTCGCCGACAAGATCGAGACCACCGACTCGCAGAACTTCACGGTGACCATCAAGAGCGGCTGGAAGTTCAGCAACGGCGAGGCCGTCACCGCGAAGTCCTTCGTCGACGCGTGGAACTACGGCGCCAGCCTCAAGAACAACCAGAAGAACGCGTACTTCTTCGGGTACATCGACGGCTACGACAAGGTCCACCCCGACAGCGGCTCGCAGTCCGCGACCACCCTCTCCGGGCTCAAGGTGACCGGCACCGACACCTTCACCATCAAGCTCACCCAGAAGTTCTCCACCTTCCCGGACACCCTCGGCTACGCGGCCTACTCCCCGCTGCCGTCGACGTTCTTCTCGGACCACGCGGCCTGGCTGAAGAAGCCGGTCGGCAACGGCCCGTACACCATCGAGTCGTACACCAAGGGCTCGCAGATGCAGCTCAAGAAGTGGGACGGCTACACCAACGCGGACAAGGCGCAGAACGGTGGCGTGACCCTCAAGGTCTACACCGACAACAACACCGCCTACACCGACCTGATGGCCGGCAACCTCGACCTCGTCGACGACATCCCGGCCTCGCAGCTCAAGAACGTCAAGAGCGACCTCGGCGGCCGGTACATCAACACGCCCGCCGGGATCATCCAGACGCTCGCGTTCCCGTACTACGACAAGGACTGGAACAAGAGCGGCTCGGAGAAGGTCCGCCAGGGCCTGTCCATGGCGATCAACCGGGACCAGATCACCGACACGATCTTCCAGAAGACCCGCACCCCCGCCACCGACTGGACCTCACCGGTGCTCGGCACCGCGGGCGGCTTCCAGGACGGGCTGTGCGGGGACTCCTGCAAGTACGACCCGACCGAGGCCAAGAAGCTGGTCCAGGAGGGCGGCGGGCTGCCCGGCGGCCAGGTCAAGATCACGTACAACGCGGACACGGGCTCGCACAAGGAGTGGGTGGACGCCGTGTGCAACTCCATCAACAACGCGCTCGGCAACGACAAGGCGTGCGTCGGCAACCCGGTCGGCACCTTCGCGGACTTCCGCAACCAGATCGGCCAGCACAAGATGACCGGGCCGTTCCGGGCCGGCTGGCAGATGGACTACCCGCTCATCCAGAACTTCCTCCAGCCGCTGTACTACACCAACGCCTCCTCGAACGACGGCCAGTGGTCCAACAAGGACTTCGACAAGCTCGTGGACGAGGCCAACGCGGAGACCGACACCGGCAAGGCGATCAAGCTCTTCCAGGAGGCCGAGGGCGTCGTACGGGACAACATGGCCGCCATCCCGCTCTGGTACCAGAACGGCAGCGCGGGCTACTCCGACCGGCTCTCGAACGTGGCGCTCAACCCGTTCAGCGTCCCCGTGTACAACGAGATCAAGGTCGGCTGAGCCCGCATGGGACGGTACGTCGTCCGGCGGCTGCTGCAGATGGTCCCGGTCTTCATCGGCGCCACCCTGTTGATCTTCCTGATGGTCAACGTGATGGGCGACCCCATCGCGGGTCTGTGCGGCGACCGGCAGTGCGACCCGGCGACGGCCGCCCAGCTCAAGAAGGAGTTCGGCCTCGACAAGCCCGTGTGGCAGCAGTACCTGACCTACATGGGGAACGTCTTCACCGGTGACTTCGGTACGGCGTTCAACGGCCAGAAGGTCACCGAGCTGATGGCGACCGCGTTCCCCGTCACCATCCGGCTGACCGTCGTGGCGATCGTCATCGAGGTCGTCGTGGGCATCGCGCTCGGGGTCGTCACCGGCCTCCGGCGCGGCCGCCCGATCGACACCAGCGTGCTGCTGCTCACCCTCATCGTCATCTCCATCCCGACCTTCGTCACCGGTCTGCTGCTGCAACTGCTGCTGGGTGTCGAGTGGGGCTGGATCAAGCCGTCGGTGTCCACGGACGCGACCTTCAGCGAACTGATCGTGCCGGGCCTGGTCCTGGCCTCGGTCTCCCTCGCGTACGTGACCCGGCTGACCCGGACGTCCATCGCGGAGAACCGCCGCTCCGACTACGTCCGTACAGCTGTCGCGAAGGGCCTGCCAAGACGCCGGGTGATCATCCGTCACCTCCTCCGCAACTCGCTCATCCCCGTGGTCACCTTCATCGGCACCGACATCGGCGCCCTGATGGGCGGCGCGATCGTCACCGAACGGATCTTCAACATCCACGGCGTCGGCTTCCAGCTCTACCAGGGGATCGTCCGGCAGAACACGCAGACCGTGGTCGGCTTCGTGACGGTCCTCGTCCTCGTCTTCCTGGTCGCCAACCTGCTGGTCGACCTCCTGTACGCCGTACTCGACCCGAGGATCCGCTATGCCTGAGCAGCCGTTCGAACCGGAGCGCGCCATCGCCGGCACCGGCATGGGCGGCGCGATGGACCTCGCCACGAGCGAGGCGGAGACCCTGGAGAAAACACCCGGCGGCCCGGAAGGCACGGGCCCCCAGGAGAAGCCCCGCAGCCTCTGGTCCGACGCCTGGCGCGACCTCCGCCGCAACCCCGTCTTCATCATCTCCGCGCTGGTCATCCTCTTCCTGATCGTCATCTCCCTCTGGCCGTCCCTGATCGCCTCCGGCAACCCCCTCAAGTGCAATCTCGCAAAGGCCCAGGAGGGCTCCCAGCCCGGCCATCCCTTCGGCTACGACGGCCAGGGCTGCGACGTCTACACCCGCACGGTCTACGGCACCCGTACGTCGGTGACGGTCGGCGTCCTCGCCACACTCGGCGTCGCGATCTTCGGCTCGGTGCTGGGCGGACTGGCCGGCTTCTTCGGCGGCATCTGGGACTCGATCCTGTCCCGCCTCACCGACATCTTCTTCGCGATCCCCGTCGTCCTCGGCGGCCTGGTCCTGCTCTCCGTGGTCACCAGCAACACGGTCTGGCCGGTCATCGGCTTCATGGTGCTGCTCGGCTGGCCGCAGATCTCCCGCATCGCGCGCGGCTCGGTCATCACCGCCAAACAGAACGACTACGTCCAGGCAGCGCGGGCCCTCGGCGCCTCCAACTCCCGCCTCCTGCTACGGCACATCACCCCGAACGCGGTCGCCCCGGTGATCGTCGTGGCCACCATCGCGCTCGGCACGTACATCTCCCTGGAGGCGACCCTGTCCTACCTCGGCGTGGGCCTGAAGCCCCCCACGGTCAGCTGGGGCATCGACATCTCCTCGGCCTCCGCCTACATCCGCAACGCCCCCCACATGCTCCTCTGGCCGGCCGGAGCCCTCGCGATCACGGTCCTCGCGTTCATCATGCTGGGCGACGCGGTGCGCGACGCCCTTGACCCGAAGCTGAGGTGAGGGGTGTGCGGAAGAGCTACGGGCGGTTTGCGGGCGCGGGCGGGCCGTCAGTTCGGTCGGGCGGTTGGGCAGCGCCCCAGAGGGGCGCGGGGAACTGCGCGACCAGCCACGACGGTGCGGCGGCTGCGCGACGGCCTTTCCTGGCAGGGCCGTATCGACATGCGTCCGGTGATCCCCGCGTTCGCGTTCTTCCTGCCCGGCGGCGTGGTGTGCGGCGCCCGCGACCCGAAGTCGAGGTGACGGCGTGCTGACGCTGGACGTGCGTGGTGTGTGGTGGTGTCGGGTTCTCGCAAGGGGTCGGGTGCGGGCCGTCGGCGGGGTGACGGGCCCGGTTGTGCCGTTCGCGTCGGGCGCCTGGTGTGCTCCGGTCGGGCCGGTCCAAGTCGGGGCCGGGTTCGGTGTGTTCGGCGGCGCGGTGTGCGGCGCTTCTGATCCGAAGGTGAGGTGACCGGCGTCATGCTGCTCGAAGTGCGGGATCTGCACGTGGAGTTCAGGACCAGGGACGGGGTCGCCAAGGCCGTCAACGGGGTCAACTACAGCGTGGACGAGGGGGAGACCCTTGCCGTGCTGGGGGAGTCGGGGTCCGGGAAGTCCGTGACCGCGCAGGCTGTCATGGGGATTCTCGATGTGCCGCCGGGGAAGATCACCGGCGGGGAGATTCTGTTCCGGGGGAAGGACCTCCTCAAGTTCAAGGAGGAGGAGCGGCGCAAGGTCCGCGGCGCCGAGATGGCGATGATCTTCCAGGACGCGCTGTCCTCGCTCAACCCCGTGCTCTCCGTGGGCGATCAGCTCGGCGAGATGTTCGTCGTGCACAAGGGGATGTCGAGGAAGGACGCGCGCGCCAAGGCCGTCGAGCTCATGGAGCGGGTGCGGATTCCGGCTGCCAAGGAGCGTGTCCGGGACTACCCGCACCAGTTCTCCGGCGGTATGCGCCAGCGCATCATGATCGCGATGGCGCTCGCCCTCGAACCCGCGCTCATCATCGCCGACGAACCCACCACCGCCCTCGACGTCACCGTCCAGGCCCAGGTCATGGACCTCCTTGCCGAGTTGCAGCGCGAGCTCAACATGGGGCTCATCCTCATCACCCACGACCTCGGAGTCGTCGCGGACGTCGCCGACAAGATCGCCGTGATGTACGCGGGACGGATCGTCGAGTCGGCCCCCGTCCATGACATCTACAAGGCCCCGGCACATCCGTACACGCGCGGCCTGCTCGACTCCATCCCGCGCCTGGACCAGAAGGGCCAGGAGCTCTACGCCATCAAGGGCCTCCCGCCGAACCTGATGCACATCCCGCCCGGCTGCGCCTTCAACCCCCGCTGTCCGATGGCCCAGGACGTGTGCCGGACCGATGAACCCGAGCTGTACGAGGTTGATCAACACCGGGGCAGCGCCTGTCACTTCTGGAGGGAGTGCCTCAATGGTTGAGCCGATCCTTGAAGTGACTGGACTGGTCAAGCACTACCCGTTGACCCAGGGCATCCTGTTCAAGAAACAGGTCGGTGCCGTCAAGGCTGTTGACGGTGTTGACTTCACGCTCAACAGAGGAGAGACCCTCGGCATCGTCGGGGAGTCCGGCTGCGGCAAATCAACTGTTGCCAAGATGCTGGTCAATCTTGAGCGCCCGACCGAGGGGTCGATCAAGTTCAAGGGCGAGGACATCAGCAAGATGTCGGGGCGTGCCCTGAAGACCGCCCGCCGCAACATCCAGATGGTGTTCCAGGACCCGTACACCTCCCTCAACCCCCGTATGACGGTGGGCGACATCATCGGAGAGCCGTACGAGATCCACCCCGAGGTGGCGCCCAAAGGCGACCGGCGCAAGCGGGTTCAGGATCTCCTCGATGTCGTGGGGCTCAACCCCGAGTACATCAACCGCTATCCGCACCAGTTCTCCGGCGGCCAGCGCCAACGCATCGGCATCGCACGGGGGTTGGCCCTCCGCCCCGAGGTCATCGTCGCCGACGAACCCGTCTCCGCGCTCGACGTCTCCGTCCAGGCCCAGGTCATCAACCTCCTCGACCGCCTCCAGGACGAGTTCGACCTCTCCTACGTCTTCATCGCGCACGACCTGTCGATCGTCCGGCACATCTCGGACCGGGTCGGCGTGATGTACCTCGGACGGATCGTGGAGATCGGCAAGGACGAGGAGATCTACGACCACCCGACGCACCCGTACACCCAGGCGCTGCTGTCCGCGGTCCCCGTGCCCGACCCGGACGCGCGCGAGCACCGGGAGCGGATCATCCTGTCCGGCGACGTGCCGTCCCCGACGAACGTCCCGTCCGGCTGCCGCTTCCGCACCCGCTGCTGGAAGGCCCAGGAGCGCTGCTCGCTGGAGGTGCCGCTGCTCGCCGTACCGGCCGAGTTCCGGCTCGCGAGCGGGCCCGCCGCGCACGACTCGGCCTGTCACTTCGCGGAGGAGAAGACGGTCGTACCGAAGGACGAGACTCCGGGCGATCTTGGAAACGGGGCGGAATAACCGCACAAACAGGCATCAACCGCGTTAACACGCAGGCAACTCGGCCGACCCGATCTCGATATACGGACGCGTCAACCTGAACAACGTACGGCCGTGCGGGTGCCGTAAACGGACCGGGGCGCGCCATGTCGCCCCGGTCCGTTGCCGTACCTAGCCGAGACCCAACGCCCGCTTCAGGAAGTCCACTTGAAGCAGCAGCAGATTCTCCGCGACCTGCTCCTGGGGCGTCATGTGGGTCACCCCGGACAGCGGCAGCACCTCGTGCGGGCGGCCGGCGGCCAGCAGGGCCGAGGAGAGCCGCAGGGCGTGCGCGACCACCACGTTGTCGTCGGCGAGGCCGTGGACGACCATCAGCGGGCGGTGCGGTTCGGCGGGTGCTGACAGGCCGTCGTCCGTCACCAGGCTGCTCTTCGCGTACGACTCCGGGTCCTTGGCCGGGTCGCCGAGGTACCGCTCGGTGTAGTGGGTGTCGTAGAGCCGCCAGTCGGTGACCGGGGCGCCCGCGATGCCCGCGTGGAAGACGTCCGGGCGGCGCAGCACGGCGAGCCCCGCGAGCCAACCGCCGTACGACCAGCCCCTGATGGCGACCCGGGAGAGGTCGAGGGGGTGGGACTTCGCGAGGTCCTGGAGGGCGTCGATCTGGTCGTCGAGGGAGACCGTGAAGTCGCGGTGGACGGCCTTCTCCCAGGCCGGTGAGCGGCCCGGCGTGCCCCGCCCGTCGGCGACGAGCACCGCGAAACCCTGGTCGGCGAACCACTGCGAGGTGAGGTGCGCGTTGTGCGCGGCGACCACCCGGGGGCCGTGCGGACCGCCGTACGGGTCCAGCAAAACCGGAAGCGGGCTGCCGCCGTCGTAGTCCTGTGGCATAAGCAGGGCGCACGGGATGTGGCGTGCGCCCCCCTCGGTGAAGGTGATGCGCGGGGACATACCGGGATCTTCGGCGTACGACGCGATCGTCAGCGCCTTCTTGCCCTCGCGCAGCACCTGTACGTGCGTGCCCGGCCGGTCCGGCACCGCCGACAGCAGTACGGTCACGCCCCCGGCGCGTACCGCCGAGTGCACGCCGGGCTCCTGCGAGACGCGCTCCAGACCGAGTTCGTTGACCCGGTAGACATGCACCTCGCCGGTCTCCGGGGCGGGTGCGGACTCGCCCGCCGAGGCCGCGACCAGCACGTTGTCGTCCGAGACGTCCAGCACCGCGCGGACGTGCAACTGCGGTCCGGTGAGCGGGCGTTCACCGACCGCGAGGACCCGGGCACCCCCCTCGTCGGCGATCCGCACGAGCCGTCCGGAGGGGCTCCAGCACGGCACGCCAGGGAAAAGATCAAGCCAAATTGGATCTTCGTCGGCGTGCACCATCCGGGTCGCCCCGGTGTCGGGGTCCACGGCCAGGAACAGCTGGCTGCGCTGGTCCCGCGCCTGCACGAGCAGCAGCGGCGCACCCGCCGCTGACCAGTGCACTCGCGCCAGATACGGGTACCGCGCCCGGTCCCAGACGACCTCCGTGCGCACCCCGTTCAGCGCGATCACATACAGCCGTACCTCCGCGTTGGCCGTGCCCGCCGCCGGATACGCGACCCGCTGCGGCTCGCGCTCCGGGTGGGCCGGGTCGGCGATCCACCAGCGCTGCACCGGCGTGTCGTCCACGCGGGCGACCAGCAGCCGGTCCGAGTCCGGCGACCACCAGAAGCCGCGGGTACGGCTCATCTCCTCGGCCGCGATGAACTCGGCCAGTCCATAGGCGACTTCGTCCGACTCCGGCCCGGCGAGCACCCGGTCGTCCTCGCCCTCGGCTCCCACGACCCGCAGGGCGCCCTCGGTGACGTAGGCGATGTGCCGTCCGTCGGGGGCCGGGCGGGGGTCGATCACCGGCCCGGGGACGGGGAGTTCACGTGCCGTGCCGGCCCGCAGCTCGGCCGTGAAAAGCCGCCCTGACAAGGCGAAAGACGCCAACTCGGCCTCGCTGTCGGTGGCGTAGCCGACGATCCCCGCACCGCCCTCGCGGGTGCGCTCGCGGCGCGCCCGCTCCTCGGGCGAGAGGTGCTCCGCGGCGCCGCCCAGGAGGGCGCGCGGGTCGGCCGCGACGCGCTCCTCGCCGCCCGCCGGATCGAGGACCCACAGCGCGTTCGCCCGGTCCGTCCCGGAGGAGGAGCGCAGGAACACGACCCGCGAACCATCGGGCGCCACGGTGAACGCGCGCGGCGCGCCGAGCGTGAACCGCTGGGTACGGGCGTGCCGTCGGGGGAAGGAGTCGGTCTCGGTCGTCATGCCCCGACCATATTGGCCATGCGCCCCCTTGTGCGGCTGTGCGCCGAGCGATGCGCGAGCGCGGATAGTTATGATCACTAGCGCTGCGTGGGTATGAACCTGCTGGCTGCTGTATGGATTTGCTCTACGGATCCACGCCATGGATCCATTGCCCCCATAGTCCGACCCCCCCGAGTCCCTGGGATCATTGGAGGTGAGCCGCCGTGGCACTCTCGATTTCGGCGGTGGTGCTGCTGGCGATCGTCGTCTTCCTTCTGGTCAAGAAATCAGGGCTGAAGGGCGGGCACGCGGTCGTCTGTGTGCTCCTCGGGTTCTATCTGGCCTCGTCGACGGTCGCGCCCACGATCAGCGATCTCACGACGAACATCGCGAGCATGATCGGCAGCATCAAGTTCTGACGGCCCGCCTTTAGGGTGGGCACATGACGGAACTGCCCGCCCGTCGTCTGCTGCTCGTGCACGCGCATCCGGACGACGAGTCGATCAACAACGGCGCGACCATGGCCAAGTACGCGGCCGAGGGTGCCCTGGTGACGCTGGTCACCTGCACCCTCGGTGAACACGGCGAGGTCATTCCGCCCGCGCTGCGGCAGCTGACGGGTGCCGCGCTCGGGAAACACCGTGCGGGCGAGCTCGGGGCCGCGACGGACGAGCTGGGGGTCCGTGACTTCCGTCTCCTCGGCGGCGCGGGCCGCTACCAGGACTCCGGGATGATGGGCACCGCCGACAACGACGACCCCGACTGCTTCTGGCAGGCCGACGTCGACGAGGCCGCCGAACACCTCGTCGAGGTGATCCGCGAGGTACGCCCGCAGGTCCTCGTCACCTACGACCCCGACGGCGGCTACGGCCACCCGGACCACATCCAGGCCCACCGCGTCGCCATGCGCGCCGCCGAACTCGCCGCCGACGCAGGGCAGTCGATCGCCAAGGTCTACTGGAACCGTGTACCCCGGACCGTCGTCGAGGAGGGCTTCGCACGGCTGCGGGACGCGCTTCCGGAGCTTCCCTTCGGGGAGACCGCCGCCGTGGACGACGTACCGGGTGTCGTGGACGACGGACGGATCACCACCGCGATCGACGGCACCGAATACGCGGCCGCCAAGACCGCCGCGATGCGCGCGCACGCGACCCAGATCGAAGTCGCCCCGGACGAGCCGTACTTCGTGCTCTCCAACTACCTCGCGCAGCCGATCCTCACCACCGAGTACTACGAGTTGGTCAAGGGCGAGGCCGCCGGCCCGGCGCCCGAGACCGACCTCTTCGAAGGGCTGGGCCTGTGACAAGCGCCAACCAGGGCGGCGGAAGCCTGCTCGCCCAGCCACTGCAACGGCCGTCCGGACTACGGGTGTTGGCCTACCTCGGGCTCTTCGTACTAGGCGCGGTCGTCGGGGCGGCCGGGGCGCTGGTGCAGGGCGCCTGGTTCCCCGGCGGACTGCTGCTCGCGCTCGCCGGAGCGGGCGGACTCTTCCTCGGCGGAGCGAGAGCGGCCGACGGGCGGGGCGGGGCGGTGGCGCCCGCGGCCGGCTGGATGGTCGCCGTCATCCTGCTCACCGCCAGCCGTCCGGAGGGCGACTTCCTCTTCGGCGCGGGAGTCGGTTCCTATCTCTTCCTGCTCGGTGGGATGGCCGTTGCTGTGATCTGCGCCACGTTGGGTTTGGGGCGGCAACCAAGCGGCCCTGACGTCCGACTTGGCAAGTGACGTACCACTTCGCGGTGACGCGCGCGTGCGAGTCCGGTGTGGGTTTCCCCAGCGGCCGTGGGATACCGCCAAGAAGTGGCCAGTATGGTGGTGCGCGCCGCCGAGTCGCCCGTGGGTGTCGGGCGGCGGAGCCAACCGGGAGAACCTGCCTTGAGTCGTGAAACTGACACTCCGTCCTCCGGGCCCGACGGGCGCGGCGGAGCCGCTTACCCCTCGGGGACCCCGCCGTACGGGACGCCCGCGGCTTCCGACGACCGTACGGATGCGGGGCGTTCGGCCGCGCAGCCGGAGGAACGCAAGACCGAGACGACGCTGACGACCCGGATCCGGATCAACATCCCCGGGTCGCGGCCCATTCCGCCGGTCGTCGTGCGCACGCCCGTCGCTGACGCCGAGTCCGCCGACGGGTCCACGACCGCCGAGACGCAGCTGCCGAGTTCCGCGCTGCCCACGGGCGTCGTCGAACCGACCGCCGAACTCGCCCTGCCCACGCCCGAGGAGAAGACGAGCGACTGGTTCGCGCCACGCAAGTCCGGCCCCGCGAAGGGCGGTCAGGGCGGTGGCGGCACCAACGGCGCGGGAATTCCGGGCGGTTCGGCCGCCGGGACCCCGAGTGCCGGCACTCCGACTGCGGGGACGCCCGGGGCCGCACGGCCGACCGGCGGCCGGCCCGGTGGTGTGGTCGGCGCGATGGGTCTGCCGAGCGCTTCCCGGCCGGGCGGCGCGAACGGCGGTACGAACGGTGCCGGGTTCGCCGGTGCCACGGGTGGCGGACCAGTTGCCCCCGGGCACGGCGGCGGCACCGGCTCCTTCGACGTGACCGAGGCGCTGGCGGCCGGCTCCATGGGCAACGGCTCGCGTCCCAGCGGCGGCCCCGGCGAACCGCGCCGCGACGAGCTGCCGTACTTCTCGGGGAACGGGCAGGGCGAGCAGGGCGGCCTTCCCGGTTCCAACGGCCAGGGCGGCTACCCCGGGCCCGACGGTCAGGGTGCCCAGGGCGGCTACCCCGGGTCCAACGGCCAGGGTTTCCCCGGGACCAACGGTCAGGGCGCGCGCATCGAGCAGTTCCCCGGGCCCGACGGCCAGGGCATCGGCCCCGGCGCCCCGGGCGGTCCCGGTGGACCCAGCGGTTTCAACGGCCCGAACGGGCGCGGCGGCCAGGGCGGCCCCGAGGGTCCCGCGGGCCCGACCGGCGGCCCGGTCACCGGCGACGGCCTGATGCTGCCGCCGGGCCCCGGCTCCATGGGCGGAGCACCGGGCGCGCCCAGCGCGCTGAGCGGCTATGCCGACGGCCAGGGCGGCCCGGGTACGGCCGGCGGTCCCGGCGGTCCCGGTGGACTCGCCGGACCGGGTGCTCCCGGCGGTCCGGGCGGCGCGGCTTCCGGCCGACACGGCGGGCGCGGCAGGCGCCCGGGCGGTCCTGGAGGTCCTGGAGGTCCCGGCGGCCCTGGTGGTCCTGGTGGTCCTGGTGGTCCAGGCGTAGGCCCCGGCGGTTCCGGCATGGGACCCGGCGGTCCTGGCGCAGGCCCCGCCATGGGTCTCACCGGCCCCGGTACGGCCGGTGGCGCCAGTCTCCCCGGCGCGATCCCCGGCGGCGGTCTCAGCGACGACACCGCGATCCTCACCCCGCAGAAGCTCGCCCAGCCCGGCATGCCCGGCTACGGCGCCCCCGCCGACCAGGTCTCCGGACACACCGTCACCAGCGGTATGCCGGTCGTCCCGGGCAACGGCACCGCGCCGTTCGGCACGGGCACCCACCCGGACGGACCGCTGCCGCACACGCCTCCGAAGCTGCCCGACCCCGGCTCGGCGCAGAGCGCGCCCGCCGCCAAGAACGCGGGCAAGGGCGCGGCGAAGAAAAAGAAGAAGGGCCGCAGCAAGCTGGTCCTGCTCGGCGTCGGCGTGTTCGTCATCGCGGGCGGTGCCTACGGCGCCGGGCTGCTGATGAACCACACCGACGTGCCCAAGGGCACCACCGTGCTCGGCGTCGACATCGGCGGCGGCACCCGTGACGACGCGGTCAAGAAGCTCGACGACGCGTTCGGCGACCGGGTGAACAAGCCGCTGAAGCTGTCGGTGGGCGGCAAGACCGTCTCGCTGAAGCCGGACCAGGCGGGGCTGCAGTTCGACTTCGCCTCGACCGTCAGCAAGGCCGCCACCAGCGACTACAACCCGGTCTCCGTGATCGGCTCGCTCTTCGGCCAGGAGCGGATCGTCCAGCCCGACATGCCGACCGACGAGGAGAAGCTCCAGGCCGCCCTGGCCAACCTCGGCGGCGGCTCCGGCGCCGGTGCGGTGACCGAGGGCACGATCGAGTTCAAGTCGGGCAAGGCGGTCGCCGTCTACGGCAAGGCGGGCAAGGCCATCGACGCGGCCGGCTCCGTCACGGCCGTGGAGGAGGCGTACCGCACCGAGGTGGAGACCAACACGGCCACCACGGTGACGGTTCCGACGACCACCAAGCAGCCCACGGTCAACAACGCCGAGGTCGACCGCGAGATGAAGGCCTTCGCGGAGCCCGCCATGTCCGGCCTCGCCACGGTCAAGACCGACACCGGACTCTCGCTGCAGCTGAGCCCGAAGAACTCCCTCTGGAAGTTCCTGCGGGTGAAGGCCGTGAACGGCAAGCTCACCGACAGCCCCGACCTGGCCGCCCTCAAGGAGCTCTACGGCGGCCTCTTCGACGGCGTCAAGATCACCCGCGCCACCGGCCAGAAGACGGCCGTCACACCGCAGGAGGTCTACATCGCCCTGCGCCAGGCCCTGATCAGCAAGACCGACCGGGTGGGGATCATCGACACGACCCCCAGCTAGCGCACGCCCTGAGAACCGAGGGGGCATCCGGCACACACGCCGGGTGCCCCCTCGGTCGTACGACATGACATCTGTCATGCGGCACACCGGACCGCCGACACTGCCGGGCACCGGCCCCGGGCGGCCACGATGGCTGCATGACGACAACAGCGGCGACCACCTCCACCCCGGTGGTCGGGTTCGACCAGGTGAGCAAGAGTTACGGCGAGGTCCGGGCCGTCGACGGGCTGTCGCTCGCGCTGCACCCGGGGGAGACGGTGGCCCTGCTGGGGCCGAACGGGGCGGGCAAGTCCACCACCCTCGATCTGCTGCTCGGCCTCAAGCACGCCGACAGCGGCACGGTCAGCGTCTTCGGCACCAGCCCCCGCGAGGCGATCGTCGCCGGCCGGGTGGGCGCGATGCTGCAGAGCGGCGGGCTGATGGACGAGGTCACGGTCGGCGAACTGGTCAAGCTGGCCTGCGACCTGCACCCGAAGCCGTACAAGGTCTCCGATGTGATCGCCCGCGCGGGCATCGCCCAGATCGCCGACCGCAAGGTCAACAAGCTCTCCGGCGGCCAGTCCCAGCGCGTCCGCTTCGCCCTCGCGACCGCAGGCGACAGCGACCTGATCGTCCTCGACGAACCGACCACCGGCATGGACGTCTCCGCCCGCCAGGCCTTCTGGGCCACCATGCGCGAACAGGCCGACCAGGGCCGTACGGTCCTCTTCGCCACCCACTACCTCGAAGAGGCCGACGCCATCGCGGACCGCGTGCTGGTCCTGCACCGCGGCCGGCTGCTCGCCGACGGCACCTCCGCCGAGATCAAGGCGAAGGCGGGCGCCCGCAGGGTCGCCTTCGACCTGGACGGCGAGATCGACGAGGCACCGATCCGCGCGCTCCCGTTCCTGACTTCGGTCGACATCTCCGGTCAGACGATCCGCATTCAGTCCACCGACGCCGACGCGACGGTCCACGCGCTCTACGGCCTCGGCGTCTACCCCCGCAACCTCGAAGTCGCCGGACTCGGCCTGGAGCAGGCCTTCGTCGCCATCACCACCGCCGAGGAGGCCAAGCAGTCATGAACAGTCTCATCAAGCTGGAACTCACCCGCGCCCTGCGCAACCGCAAGTTCCTGTTCTTCTCGGTGATCTACCCCTCGGTGATCTTCCTGCTGGTCTCCAACCAGACGGGCACGGTCGACGGCACCGGCCTGAGCATCGCCAAGTACGTCATGGTCTCCATGGCCTCCTTCGGCGCCCTGACCGCCGTCCTGATGGGCAACAGCGAGCGCATCGCCAAGGAACGCGAGAACGGCTGGGTACGGCAGCTGCGGCTGACCACCCTGCCCGGGCGCGGCTACGTCCTCGCCAAGACCGCCAGCGCCGCCGTGGTCAGCCTGCCGTCCATCGTGGTCGTGTTCGTCGTCGCCGCCGTGCTGAAGGACGTACGGCTGGAGGCCTGGCAGTGGCTCGCGCTGACCGGCGCGATCTGGGCCGGCAGCCTGGTCTTCGCCGCGCTAGGGGTCGCCATCGGCTACCTCGCCTCCGGGGACGCCGTCCGCCCGATCACGATGATCGTCTACTTCGGACTGTCGATCCTCGGCGGCCTGTGGTTCCCGTCCACGACCTTCCCGACCTGGCTCCAGGACATCGCGAAGTGGCTGCCCACGCACGCGTACGCTGCCCTGGGGCAGGCCATCGAGCAGAGCCGGTCGCCCCACGCGAAGGACATCACCCTCCTCGTCGTCTACTTCGCGCTCTTCGCGGGCGGGGCGGCCTGGCTGTACCGGAAGGACACGCTGAAGGCGTGAGCGCGATGACGGAAGACCTGCGGTCCGAGGAGGAGGCCCGGGCCGACCGGCTGGTCCGGATCGGCCAGCCGCCCCGCAACCGTTCCGAGGCGATGCGCAAGCTGGTGTGGGTCGTGCCGTGGCTGGTCTTCCTCAGCGCGCCGGTGCACGACCTGACGTCCGGCCACCACACCACCCTGGCCACGGCGGCCGGCTGGGTGGGCTGGACGGCCTTCGTCGCGGCCTACCTGGCCGTCGTCTTCCGCACCATGGGCCGCCCCTACGCCGGCTGGACCGTCGCCGCCCTGGTCGCCCTGCTCGGGACACTCGCCGTCACCCTGGCCCTCACCCTCGGCGGCTCCTGGATCGGCCTCTTCGTCTACGTGTCCGTCTCCTGCGGGGTGGCCCTCCCGCTGCGCGCCGCGTACTGGACGATCCCGCTGACCACCGCGGCCATGATGCTGACCGGCTGGCACGCCCACGACCTGGACGACGCCTGGGGCCTGTTCCTGGTGGTGCTGCTCGTCGGCTACTCCATGACGGGCGTACGGCAACTCGTGCGCACGACGGTCGAGTTGCGCAAGGCGCGCGCCACCGTCGCCCAACTGGCCGCGAACGAGGAGCGGTTGCGCCTGGCCCGGGACCTGCACGACCTGCTGGGCCACTCCCTCTCCCTCATCACGCTGAAGAGCGAGCTGGCCGGCCGGATGCTCCCGGACCACCCCGACAAGGCGGCCCAGCAGGTCGCCGACATCGAACAGGTCAGCCGCCAGGCCCTGGTGGACGTCCGCGAGGCCGTCACCGGCTACCGCCGCCCCCGCCTCCCCGGCGAACTCGCGGGTGCCCAGGTCGCGTTGACGGCCGCGGGCGTCACGGCCGACCTCCCCGCCGAACCGGACCTCACCGACGTCCCCGAGGTCAGCGAGTCCGCCCTCGCCTGGGCCCTGCGCGAGGCGATCACCAACGTCGTACGGCACAGCGGAGCCCAGCGCTGTGTGGTCGAACTGGTCCGACGCCAGACCCTGGACGGCCCGATGCTCGAACTCTCCGTCGAGGACAACGGCTCGGGCGGTTCCGGCAAGGGCCCCGGCAACGGCCTGACGGGCCTCAGCGAGCGCCTCGCGAAGGTCGGCGGTTCCCTGGAGGCGACCCGCGTCAAACACGGCTTCCGGCTGGTCGCACGGGTGCCCGCAGGCGTTCCGGTCTCTTCGGCGGACGTAGGATCCCCCGCATGAGCCGTACGATCAAGGTCCTCCTCGCCGAGGACCAGTCGATGGTCCGCGAGGCACTGGCCGCACTGCTCGGCCTGGAGGACGACATCGAGGTCGTCGCCCAAGTCGCGCGCGGCGACGAGGTGTTGGCGGCGGCCCGGGAACACGCCGTCGACGTGGCCCTCCTCGACATCGAGATGCCCGGCTGCACCGGCATTGAGGCGGCGGCCCAGGTCCACAAGGCACTCCCCGACGTAAAGCTGGTCGTCCTGACGACCTTCGGCCGCCCCGGCTACCTCCGCAGCGCGATGGAAGCGGGCGCCGACGCGTTCCTGGTGAAGGACGCCCCGGCCGCCCAACTCGCGGCAGCGGTACGGAAGGTACTCGCGGGCGAGCGGGTCATCGACCCAACCCTGGCCGCAGCGGCCCTGGCAGAGGGCGCCAACCCGCTGACCGACCGCGAGCGCGAGGTCCTGCGGGCAGCGGCGGACGGCTCGACGAACGCGGAACTGGCCAAGGCGCTGCACTTGTCGCAGGGGACGGTCCGCAACTACCTGTCGACGGCGATCCAGAAACTGGCGGTGAGGAACAGGGCGGAGGCGGTACGGATCGCGAGGGAGAAGGGCTGGCTGTAACCGCCGGCCAGCAGCGATTCCCCAAGGGGCGCGGGGCTGTATCAATTTGCGGCTCCGCCGCGTGGGCGCGACCAGCCACAACGCACCCGCACCCGCACCCGCGAAACAGCCGACACCTCAACGGCGCACAGGCGAAAGTCAGTTCAGCCTGGCGCGAGCCGACCGCGCCTGCCCCCGCACCCGATCAGCAGCAGGTTCATCCACCACCGCCACCACTTCCGCATACGCCTCCAACTCGGCAGCCCCCGTGAGGAAATCCCCCCGCTCAACCAGCAGTTGAGCCCGCTCGTACCGCAACCGAGCCGAATGCGAAGGCAACAGCAGGGCCAACTCCACAGCCCACAAGGCAACATCCGACCGCTCCGGCCGAGCAGCGGCCCACGCCCGGATGTTGTTCAGGACGCGCGAAACGACCTCCAGCGGCGCCGCAGGCACAAGCATCGAAGGCTCCAGCGAAGCTCCCGTCGCCCCCGCGACCAGCAACTCCGCATCGCCGCCCGACAACACCCGCCCCCCGTCGAACGGATCGGCCAGCACCTGTTCCTCGGCCGGCCCGAACCCCACCACGAAGTGCCCCGGCAGCGCGACCCCGTACACCGGAGCCCCCGCCCGCCGGGCGACCTCCATCCACACCACGGACAACAGGATGGGCAGCCCGCGCCGCCGCCGCAGTACGTCGTGCAGCAGCGAGGACCCCAGCCGCTGGTAGTCGCCGGGCGTACCCCGGAACTCGAAGCGGACGCCGAGGAGCTGGTGCAGCGCGTTCGCCCAGGCGGAGGGCCCGCCGGGGCGGTACGGCAACTGCCCGGCCAGCCGGTCCAGTTCGACCTGCGCCGCGTCGATGCCGGCGTCGTCCAGCGCCCCGTCGGCCACCGCCCCCACCAGCAGGCACAGCGTGACCAGATCGGGCCGCTCGGACCGCGCCTCCTCGGCGAACCAGGCACGTACCTCCGCCGACCGCTCGGGCGACGGGGGAGAGGGACAGGGAACGGGCATGGCGAACTCGAACCCCCTCACGACGAACCGTCGCGACCGCCGGCACCGATGTCACCGGTCGCACGGATGTCACCGATGTCGTCGGTCGAGGCCGGCTCGCGATAGTGGTGGTAGGCGTGATGTGCCGCGAACCCCATCCCCGTGTACAGCGCCCGCGCCCCCGCGTTGTCCGTCTCGACCTGCAACCACGCGGCCGACGCCCCCTCCTCCAGCGCCCGCGAGGCCAACGCGGACATGACGAGCGAGGCGAGCCCCCGCCGCCGTAGCGCCGGATCGACCTCGACGGCGCCGAAGCCGGCCCACCGCCCGTCGACGACGCACCGCCCGATGGCCGAGGGCTCGGCACCCTCACCGGGCACCGTGGCGAACCACACCGAGGGGCCGCCGCCCAGCACCTTCAGGGCCACCTCGCTCACCCCCTTGCGCTGATAGCGGGCCAGCCACGCGTCGTCGGCCGTCCTGGAGAGGACGACCCCGGCCGGGTCGGCCCGGTCGGCGACCGGGGCCAGGGCCCCGACCCACAGCTCGGCCGTCACCTCACGGGTCCAGCCGCGCCGCTCCAGCTCGGCACAGAGCAGCTCCTGCGTGCCCTCGGCGCCGGTCGCGGTCTGGACGTAGGCGGGCAGGCCGCGGTCGCCGTACCACCGTCGTACGGCGGTGAGGGCCGCGTCGAGAGGCAGGCCGGGATCGCCGAGCGGGAGCACGGAGTTGGCGCGGCGGGTGAAGCCCGCCCGTCGCCCGACCACCGCCCCCCACGGACGCGCTTCGCGCGGCACCTTCTGGACTGCGGCGCGCAGCTCCCACTCGCCGAGCCGCTCGCTCTCCACCGGCGGCCAGCCGCGCGCGGAGACTAGCGCCAGCTCCCGGTAGGTGGCGGCGGGCCCCCGCCGACGGGCCGGAGCGGCCGGTACGACCTTGCCCGCCACCAGCGAGGATTCCGAAATGCGGACGGACTCCCCACCCTTCCGTGTGATCGTCAGCACACCGCTGTCCCATGATGTGAGAACACCCACCGTGTCGGTGAACTTCTCCGCCGTGTCTTCAGCATCTGACAGGCACCTGACGGACACCCGTTTGCCCACGTCAGCAGCGGTGATGCGGACCTCGAGTCGTCCGGCCGCAGAGATTTCCACAGGTCAGTTCACCCCTCCTGTATGGATCACGCCCCGGAACGGAGATACTAGGTGCGGGCATGGACGACGCCGCGCTCCAGCGCGCCTGGCGGCGGAGCCTACGGAGGCCCGCCAGCGCCCTATCGAGGAGGAACGACAGCGTGACCTACGTCATCGCGCAGCCTTGTGTCGACGTCAAGGACAAGGCGTGCATCGAGGAGTGCCCGGTCGACTGCATCTACGAGGGCTCCCGGTCCTTGTACATCCACCCGGACGAATGCGTCGACTGTGGAGCCTGTGAGCCGGTGTGCCCGGTCGAGGCGATCTTCTACGAGGACGACACTCCCGAGGAGTGGAAGGACTACTACAAGGCGAACGTCGAGTTCTTCGACGAGCTCGGCTCCCCGGGCGGTGCCAGCAAGCTGGGCCTGATCGAGCGCGACCACCCCTTCGTCGCCGCGCTGCCGCCGCAGAACCAGTAAGAGCGGCCCGCGCAGACGCGCCGCCTCGGTCCCGTACGGCCTGATCACGCCCGATCAGCGCCCTACGGGGCCGAGGCGTTTGCCGTACCGGGTCCACCGGCCGCATCGGGCCGTACCGGTCGTACCGATGAAAGTGAGCTAGCAACCGTGTCCGCAGTCTCCGACCGTCTGCCCACCTTCCCCTGGGACAAGCTGGAGCCGTACAAGAAGACGGCGACGGCGCACCCGGGCGGCATCGTCGACCTGTCGGTCGGCACCCCGGTGGACCCGGTCCCCGATCTGATCCAGAAGGCCCTGATCGACGCGGCCGACTCGCCCGGCTACCCCACGGTCTGGGGCACCCCGGCCCTGCGCGACGCGCTCACCGGCTGGGTCGAACGCCGCCTCGGCGCCCGCGACGTCACCCACCGCCACGTCCTGCCGATCGTCGGCTCCAAGGAACTCGTCGCCTGGCTCCCCACACAGCTGGGCCTCGGCCCCGGCGACCGCGTCGCGTACCCCCGCCTCGCCTACCCGACGTACGAGGTCGGCGCCCGCCTGGCCCGCGCCGACTACGAGGTCTACGACGACCCGACGCGGCTCGACCCCGAGGGTCTGAAGCTCCTCTGGCTGAACTCCCCGTCCAACCCGACCGGCAAGGTCCTCTCGAAGCAGGAACTCACCGAGACCGTCGCCTGGGCCCGCGAGCACGGCGTCCTGATCTTCTCCGACGAGTGCTACCTCGAACTGGGCTGGGAGGCCGACCCGGTCTCGGTCCTGCACCCGGACGTCAACGGTGGCTCCTACGACGGCATCGTCGCCGTCCACTCCCTCTCCAAGCGCTCGAACCTCGCCGGCTACCGCGCCGCCTTCCTGGCCGGCGACCCGGCGGTCCTCGCCCCGCTCCTGGAGATCCGCAAGCACGGCGGCATGATGACCTCGGCCCCGACCCAGGCGGCCGTCGTGGCGGCCCTGAGCGACGACACCCACGTCCAGGAACAGCGCGACCGCTACAAGGCCCGCCGCACGCTGTTGCGCGAAGCGCTGACCGCCCACGGCTTCCGCATCGAACACAGCGAGGCCAGCCTCTACTTGTGGGCAACACGGGACGAGTCCTGCTGGGACACGGTGGCCCACCTGGCCGACCTGGGCGTCCTGGTGGCACCGGGCGACTTCTACGGGGAGGCGGGCGACCGCTTCGTACGGGTAGCCCTGACGGCAACGGACGAGCGAGTAAGGGCAGCTGTAAACCGGCTCAGCTGAAGGCTTTTGTCTTTTAGGGGCGCGGGGAACTGCGCGCCCAGCCCCCACCGGCCGCAAGCCGAAATACAACGCGAAAAGGGGTCCAGGGAACTCCCTGGACCCCTTCGACGCAGGGCGCTCAGCCGAGCGGCAGCCCCTTCAACGGCAGCTCCTGAGCCGTCGGCAGCCCACCCTTGGTGACCGCGTCGGTCGGCAGACCGCCACCCGCCGTGGCGGTCTTGGCCGTGTCACCGAGCAGGCCGCCGGCCTGCCCCGCCGTGTCCCCGGCAACATGCTGCGCAGCCGGAGCCACCGTCTTGGCAACCTTCCCGCCGGTCTTGCCTGCGGCCGGCACCGCCTTCTCCAGCGTCTGGCCACCGGACTTGCCGGCGACCCCCGTGACGTTCTGGCTCGCGCCGTCGACCGTGTTGCCGACGCTCGCCCCGTCCAGGGCGGTCAGCGCGCCCAGGTTCGGGGTGGCCGGCAGGGAGGGGGCCGCACTGGCGGAGCCGGCCGCACCGACCCCGGCTGCCGCTCCCGCTGCGACGAGCAGCGCGGCACGGGCGATCCGGCGGGTCAGGGGGAGGGACATGATGCTCCTTGTGTTGATCTCCGGGCTCGGACGCAGTGACTACCGCTCGAAGCGCGCGAAGGTTGCGGAGCGCCAACGTAAAGAGTTGGCAATGCGTCGCATTATCAGCTACGGATAAAAACGGACAAAGGTCGCCCGGCCCGAAAGCCCGTCGAATCCTTGCAGCCCTTTGTTTTCAAGGACTCCGGCGCACCTGAGGGTGACCACGCGAAAACCTGAGCACCCCCGGCCCCGGATCGACCACGCATAACCCCTACGGGTGAGGCCCCGTACTACTGCCCGGTCGGCCCCTCGGTCTGGATGCGGACCCCGCCCGCGGCCTTCGTGCCGGTCGAGTGCCACGGGTCGTTCGCGCTGCCGGCGGCCCACTCCCGCCCCGCGTACGACACACGGTCGATGTGCAGCGCCGAGGAGTTGGCCACCGCCCAGTGGGCGAGCTGCCAGCCGGTCTTCGTGCTGCCGGACCGCACCGGCAGGGTCACCGTGCTGCTCCCGCCGGTCGCACTCGCGCTCGGAGACGGCGTGGCCGTGGCTTTCGTCTTCGTCTTCGACTTGGACGTGCCCTTGGACGTGGAGCCGCCGCCGGTCACCTCCGCGCCGGTCTCCTTCAGCACCTCGCGTCCGAAGTCCCTTACCAGCGCGGCCCGTACGGCGTCCGGGCCGGTGGTGGTCACGGTGGTGTCCGGGAGGCCCTGGCAGGTCAGCGTGGCGGCCGACTGCCCGGTGAGGGCGGCGGACAGCAGCGTGGCGTCGGGCTCGTGCTTGGCGTACGCCTCCGGGTAACCGCTGCGCTGCACCCGCTGCGCAGCGACCGTGAGGGGGAGCTTCTGGTAGTCGTCCACCTTGGCCAGGTGCTCGTAGAAGACGCCCGCCGCGTACGTCGGGTCCATGATCTCTTTCTCGGTGCCCCAGCCCTGCGAGGGCCGCTGCTGGAACAGGCCGAGCGAATCCCGGTCCCCGTGGGTGATGTTGACGAGCTGCGACTCCTGGATCGCGGTCGCCAGCGCGATCGTCACGGCCCGCTCGGGCATCCCGCGCCCGGTGCCGACGGCGGCGATCGTCGCCGCGTTCATCGTCTGCTCCTGCGTGAACTCGAACTCCTGGCCGTCGCCCTTCCCGGAGACCACCTTGCAACCGGGGCCGCCCCGGCCGCCGGTGACGTACTGGACGACCAGGTAGCCCGCGACCGCGAGCAGCACCACGAAGGCGGCCGAGAACCTGAAGAGGCGGCCGCGTCGACGCTTCTTTGGGGTGGGGGACTGCTCAGGCATCCCCACAAGGTACTGGAGGCTCCTGTTGCCGCTGCGCCGGGTGTGGACAAACGGTGGAGAGGCCCTTCGCGTTAGGGTCGACGGCATGGCCGATACCCCACTTGACCTCACGCTGGACGCCGCACGGCTCACCGCGCAGCTCGTCGACTTCCCCTCGGAGAGCGGCAGCGAGAAGCCCCTCGCGGACGCGATCGAGACCGCGCTGCGCGCCCTGCCCCACCTGACGGTCGACCGGTACGGCAACAACATCGTCGCGCGCACGAACCTGGGCCGCACGGAACGCGTCATTCTGGCCGGCCACATCGACACGGTCCCGATCGCAGGCAACGTCCCCTCGCGCCTCGACGAGAACGGCGTCCTGTGGGGCTGCGGCACCTGCGACATGAAGTCCGGCGTCGCCGTCCAACTCCGCCTCGCGGCCACGGTCCCGGCCCCCAACCGCGACCTGACCTTCGTCTTCTACGACAACGAGGAGGTCGCCGCTCCGCTCAACGGCCTCAAGCACGTCTCCGAGACCCATCCCGAGTGGCTGGCGGGCGACTTCGCGGTCCTCCTGGAGCCGACGGACGGTCAGGTCGAGGGCGGCTGCCAGGGCACGCTCAGGGTGTTCCTGAAGTTCAAGGGTGAACGAGCGCACTCCGCGCGCGCGTGGATGGGCTCCAACGCGATCCACGCGGCCTCCAGGGCACTGGCCAAGCTCGCCGCGTACGAGCCCCGCAGGCCCGTGGTGGACGGCCTTCAGTTCCACGAGGGCCTCAACGCGGTACGCGTCGAAGGGGGAGTGGCCACCAACGTCATCCCCGACGGGTGCACCCTGGTCGTCAACTTCCGCTACGCGCCCGACCGCAGCGAGGCGGAGGCGGAGGCCTTCGTGCGCGAGTACTTCGCCGACTGCGGGGTCGACGAGTTCGTCGTGGACGACCACACCGGAGGAGCCCGCCCCGGCCTGACCCACCCGGCCGCGGCGGCCTTCATGGCGGCCGTCGGCGGCGAGGCCCGTCCCAAGTTCGGCTGGACGGACGTGGCCCGCTTCAGCGCCCTCGGAGTGCCCGCGGTGAACTACGGCCCCGGTGCCCAACTCCTCGCCCACAAGGTCGACGAGAGGGTCGAGGCGGCCCTCATCCCCGAGGCGGAGCGGCGGCTGCGGGACTGGCTCATCGCCTGACATCCGTATGTCCCCCCTCCGTAACCCGCGTAGACCTACGCTGAGGTACGAAACACCTGCAAGTGGAGGGAGCGCACATGGCTACAGGCAACCCCGAGGGCAAGCAGCAGCCACCGGAGGAGCAGCGCCTGGGACCGGTCCTCCGGAGGCGCGGCCAGGTGACCGCGAGCACGACCGACCAGCGTCTCCTGGACGCGGGCGGCCCCTCGGACTGGGTCCACACCGACCCGTGGCGCGTTCTGCGCATCCAGTCGGAGTTCATCGAGGGCTTCGGCACACTGGCCGAACTGCCGCCCGCGATCAGCGTGTTCGGCTCGGCCCGCACCAAGCCGGACTCACCGGAGTACGAAGCGGGCGTACGGCTCGGACACGCTCTCGTGGAGGCCGGGTGGGCCGTGATCACCGGCGGCGGCCCCGGAGCCATGGAGGCGGCCAACAAGGGCGCCCTGGAGGCCAAGGGCATCTCCGTCGGCCTGGGCATCGAGCTGCCCTTCGAGCAGGGGCTCAACCCCTACGTCGACATCGGCCTGAACTTCCGTTACTTCTTCGTCCGCAAGATGATGTTCGTCAAGTACGCCCAGGGCTTCGTGGTCCTCCCCGGCGGCCTCGGCACCCTCGACGAACTCTTCGAGGCCCTCACCCTCGTCCAGACCCAGAAGGTCACCCGCTTCCCGATCGTCCTCTTCGGCAGCGACTACTGGGGCGGCCTCGTCGACTGGCTCAAGAACACCCTGATCGCCCAGGGCAAGGCGTCGGAGAAGGACCTCCTGCTGTTCCACGTGACGGACGACGTGGACGAGGCGGTAGCGCTGGTCTCGAAGGAAGCCGGCCGGTGACGGTGGTTCTTTTCAGCCCGTCCGGCGTTTGAGGACGAGGCCGTTCAGGCCGAAGCGGGGGTCTGGGGGCGGCAGCCCCCAGGGACGGGACGGGCAGGGGCGGCGGGGGCGAAAAAATCAGGCCAGCCCCCGCCGCGCCACAGCCGGCGGCCGATGCCCGGCAATGGACGCCACCATGTCCAGCACCTGCCGAGTCTCGGCGACCTCGTGCACCCGATACACCTGGGCACCCAGCCACGCCGACACGGCAGTCGTCGCCAACGTCCCGACAACCCGCTCCTTGACCGGCTTGTCGAGCGTCTCGCCCACGAAGTCCTTGTTGGACAACGACACCAGCACCGGCCACCCCGTCTCGACCATCTCCCCGAGCCGCCGCGTCGCCTCCAGACTGTGCCGCGTGCTCTTCCCGAAGTCGTGCCCGGGATCGATCAGCACCGACTCCCTGGGCACACCCAGCGAAACGGCCCGCTCGGCGAGCCCCAGGGTCACGCGCAGGATGTCGGCCATGACGTCGTCGTACGTCACCCGGTGCGGGCGTGTCCGGGGCTCGGCGCCGCCCGCGTGGGTGCACACCAGCCCCACGCCGTACCGCGCGGCGACCTCCGCGAGCCGCGGATCGACGCCGCCCCACGCGTCGTTCAGGAGATCCGCGCCGGCCTCGCAGACGGCCTCGCCGACCTCGTGCCGCCAGGTGTCGACGCTGATGATCACGTCGGGGAAGCGCCGCCGCACCTCGGCCACGAAACCGACCGTGCGGCGCGCCTCCTCCTCGGCGGTGACCTCCTCGCCGGGGCCGGCCTTGACCCCGCCGATGTCGATGATGGCGGCGCCTTCGGCCACCGCGTGCTCCACGCGCGCGAGGGCGGGCTCGTCGCGGAACGTCGCCCCCTGGTCGTAGAAGGAGTCCGGGGTCCGGTTCACGATCGCCATGATCACCGGCTCGTGCGCGTCGAATTCACGCCTGCCCAGCCTGAGCATCCCCTGTGACCTCTCCTAGTACTGACCGGTCTTCAGCCGCCTGTGACCCTAACTGTCAGCGTCGCATGGCACGATCGGACCCTGACACATTCGGCTTCGGCACGTCCGACATCGACGCCCGTGGAGACTCCAGCGATGTTCATGTTCCTGTTCCTGGTCGTCGGGCTGGCCGTCGTGGTCGGCGCCGTGACCCTCTCGGTGATCGGCGGCGGCGAGAACGCCCCGCTGCCCGACGTCGCGCCCGAGCGCCTCGACGACGCGCTGCCCCCGGACCGGCCCGTCGACCAGGCCGACGTGGAGAGCATCCGCTTCCCGCTCGCCGTACGGGGCTACCGCATGGCCGAGGTGGACGACGCGCTGAGCCGCATCGCCGCCGAACTCGCCGAGCGCGACGCCCGGATCGCCGACCTGGAGTCCGCGCTGGCGGGCGCGCAGAGCCACCGCGTCTCGATCGAGAAGCCCGCGGAAGGCGACCACCAGTGAGCGACGCCGTGGCCGGTCCGGACGGAGGTCTGCGCTGCCCCTGGGCGCTGTCCACCGAGGACTACATCACGTACCACGACGAGGAGTGGGGCCGCCCGGTCCACGGCGACGACGCCCTCTACGAACGGCTCTCCCTGGAGGCCTTCCAGTCGGGCCTCTCCTGGATCACGATCCTGCGCCGCCGCGAGGGATTCCGGGCCGCGTTCGCGGGCTTCAAGATCGCGGAGGTCGCGACCTTCACGGACGCCGACCGCGAACGCCTGCTCCTCGACGCGGGCATCATCCGCAACCGCCTCAAGATCGACGCGACGATCGCCAACGCACGCGTGCTGGCCGACTGGGCGCCGGGCGAGCTCGACGAGTTCATCTGGTCTCACGCCCCCGAGCCGGGCCCGGCCCCGAAGACACTCGGGGACGTCCCGGCGGTCACGACGGAGTCGACGGCCCTGTCCAAGGCCCTGAAGAAGCGAGGCCTGAAGTTTGTCGGCCCGACAACGGCGTACGCACTGATGCAGGCGTGCGGACTGGTGAACGACCACTTGGAAACCTGCGTAGCGAGAAGCGCCCCGTAAGAGGCGCGGGGCTGTATCAATTCGCGGCTCCGCCGCGTGGGCGAGACCAGCCACAACGGACCCGCAGCTTCTGATCTCAGCGCCCCAAGTACTTCGGCGTCTCCTTGTTGACGAACGCCTCGACAGCGATCGCATGATCCTCCGACGCGCCCGCCCGAGCCTGGAGTTCGTCCTCCTTCTCCAGCGTCTCCTCAAGGGTGTGCGAGAGGCCGTAGGCCACCGACTCCTTCAGCGCCGCATAGGCAACCGTCGGCCCACCGGCCAACGCCCGCGCCACCTTCTCGGCCTCCGCGTGCAGCTCGCCCGCGGGCACGAGACGGTTGGCGATCCCCAGGTCGTACGCGTCCTGCGCCGTGATCGTGCGCGGGAACAGCAGCAGATCGGCGGCGCGCCCGGGACCGACGACCCTGGGCAGCGTCCAGGAGATGCCGGAGTCCGCGGTCAGCGCCACGCCCGCGAAGGAGGTGTTGAAGCCGGCTTTGTCCGACACCACGCGGTAGTCCGCGGCCAGCGCGAGCCCGAAGCCGGCCCCGGCCGCGACGCCGTTGACCCCGGCCACCACGGGCTTCGTCATCCCGGCCAGCGCCCGCACGATGGGGTTGTAGTGCTCCTTGACCGTGGTCATGGTGGCCCCGGTCCCTGCCTCCCGGTCGGAGGCCAGCAGCGTGATGTGCTCCTTGAGGTCCTGGCCCACGCAGAACGCCCGCTCCCCGGCCGCGGTCAGCAGCACGGCCCGTACGGCGTCGTCGCCCGCCGCGGCCCGGACCGCCTCCCGGAGGGCGACCTTGGTCGCGATGTTCAGCGCGTTCATCGCCTCCGGGCGGTTCAGCGTGATCTTCGCGAGTCCGTCGCTCACCTCGTAGAGCACGGTGTCGGCCATGGTGGGTCCCCTCCGGTGTCGCCGCTCCGGCGTACCGGTCGGTACGCCCTGTGTCCGTAGGACAGCATGGCGGAGATCGCCGTCCACGCACCGGACCGTACGTGTGACCTGCGTCAAAGAATTCTGCGCCGGTTTCGGTCGGCGGGGGTCCGCGCGGCGGCGAAGTATCGCAGTCACATCGGCGAATTGAGTGGTTTTGCTCGCGCGCGTTGCCCAAGCGATGCCGACTGATGTTGGTCATCGGGTCCTGAGATGCGGGATAATGGCTTGGAAGCAATGTGTTCGATGCCGGTGACGCGTGTCTCATTAGGGGCCGCGCGTGCCCTCCATGGGGCCGTCGGCGACGATGAGCTGGTTTCAGGAAGGGGAACGAGCATGGCGGCCATGAAGCCGCGGACGGGCGATGGCCCGCTCGAGGTGACCAAGGAGGGGCGGGGCATCGTCATGCGCGTTCCGCTCGAAGGCGGCGGTCGGCTCGTCGTCGAGCTGACCCCTGACGAGGCCGACGCGCTGGGCGACGCCCTCAAGAAGGTCGTCGGCTGACGCGGCGGAACGCGACCATACCCCTTCAGCTGCCCCGGCATCCGAGATGGTGCCGGGGCAGCTGCTTTCCCGCGTTCTCACGGCGTTCTACCGCTTGACCGCGCACAGCAGTCCGTCGCCCACCGGGAGCAGCGACGGCACCAGCTCCGGGATCTCGCGCACCGCTCGCAATAGGTCGCGCAGCCGCAGCACCTCGGTCGGCTGCGGGCCCGAGTCGACGGTCCGGCCGTTGGCGAAGACGCCCTCGAAGACCACCAGGCCACCCGGACGCAGCAGGCGCAACGATTCAGCGAGATAGTCCAGGAACTCCTGCCGGTCGCCGTCGCAGAACACCAGGTCGTAACCGGCGTCCGCGAGCCGGGGCAGCACGTCCAGGGCGCGGCCCGGGATGAAGCGGGCCCGGTTGCTGGCGAAGCCGCAGGCGCGGAAGGCCTGGCGGGCGAACTGCTGGTGGTCCGGCTCCTGGTCGACGGTGGTCAGTACCCCGTCCGGCCGCATGCCGTGGAGAAGATGCATCCCGGACACGCCGGTCCCGGTACCGATCTCCGCCACCGCCTTCGCGTCCACGGTGGCGGCCAGCATCCGCAGCGCGGCGCCCGTGCCGGGCGACACCGAGCGCAGCCCTGCCTCGCGGGCCCGGTCCCGGGCCCAGCGCAGTGCTTCGTCCTCGGCGACATAGGCGTCGGCGAACGCCCAGCTCGTCTGCCGGTTGCCGGTAATGACCCTCTCCTGTCCCCGTGGTTGCCTGGGCGTGACTGTATCCGTTGGTGCCGGGAACCTGCTGATGGGACCGGGCGTTTAGAGGGGGAGGAATGCACTGGGGGACGCGGCCGGAGGGGAGAGCGGGGGATGAGGATGGATCAGGACGTCGAGCAACGGCGGGAGCAGGGGCCCGAGCATCGGCTCGTACCGCCGGAAGGTCGGTATGAGCGTGTATCAAATTCTCGTAAAACCCCTTATCCGGAGCTAACGGGCGAGGTGGCTATGGTAGGGACTCCACTGGACACCACCAGAGCCGACAGGGGAGGTGCGGCTGTACCTGTGGATCGGGGAGGAGTGCTCCGGCGCTTTCTCGGATCGGCGGGCAGGCCGAAATCCGTGAACGACACCGCTGCTGACCACAGCCACGCCGCTGACCATGCCCAGACCGCGACCTTCTCCACCGACGCGGACGGGCAGGCGTGGACTCCGCCCACCTGGGAGGAGATCGTCAGCACCCACAGCGGCCGTGTGTACCGGCTCGCGTACCGCCTGACGGGGAACCAGCACGACGCCGAGGACCTGACACAAGAGGTCTTCGTCCGGGTCTTCCGTTCCCTGTCGACCTACACGCCCGGCACCTTCGAGGGCTGGCTGCACCGCATCACCACCAACCTCTTCCTGGACATGGTCCGCCGCAAGCAGCGCATCCGTTTCGACGCGCTCGGGGAGGACGCGGCCGAGCGCCTGCCCAGCCGCGAGCCGTCGCCCCAGCAGGTCTTCAACGACGCGCACTTCGACGCCGACGTCCAGCAGGCCCTGGACACCCTCGCGCCCGAGTTCCGGGCGGCGGTCGTCCTGTGCGACATCGAGGGCCTCTCGTACGAGGAGATCGCCGCGACCCTGGGCGTCAAGCTCGGCACGGTCCGGTCCCGGATCCACCGTGGCCGCTCCCAGCTGCGCAAGGCCCTCGCACACCGCTCGCCGGAAGCACGGGCCGAGCGCCGTTCCTTCGTGGCGCGTGTGCCCGCGCTGGGGGGAGGGGGCGCGACCGCGTGAGTGGATCACGTCCTACGCCTGCGGAGCAGCATCTGGGAGACCGACTTTCCGCCCTGGTGGACGGGGAGCTCGGTCATGAGTCGCGCGATCGCGTACTGGCGCACCTGGCCACCTGCACGAAGTGCAAGGCCGAGGCCGACGCGCAGCGCCGACTGAAGAACGTGTTCGCGGAGATGGCCCCGCCGCCGCCCTCCGAGAGCTTTCTGGCGCGCCTCCAGGGACTCCCCGGGGGAGACGGCGACTCGGACGCCGAGGAACCGCCCGGCGGGGGACTCTTCGCCGGAGCCGGTTTCTTCGGCGTGAAAAGAGACGGCCCGCTCGACGCGTTCGAGTTCGGCTACGTCCCCGCGGGCCCGCACGCCGCGAGCGCCCTGACCCCTTCGTCCGCACCGGCCCGCGAAGGCTTCCGCATCCATGACGTCAGCCGGCACGACAGCGACCGCTCCGCCTCGCGCGGCATGCGGTTCGCGTTCGTCGCCGCCGGCGCGGTCTCGCTGGCCGCGATCGCCCTGGGCGGGGTCGCCACGGTCACACCGGGCGACACCGCGGCCGAAGCGCGGGGCGGCGCGGGAGTGACCCCGGCCCGCACCCAGGGCACGGGTGCCGCGGCCACCGACTCCGGGCGCCGCCGTGGCGTAGGGCCCCTGCTCGCCCAGGGCACGAGCCAGCGGTCGATGCTCGGCGACACCCCGATGGCCCCGACCTCCGTCTCCGCGCCGCTGCTGCCCGGGGTGCCGTCCCCGGCGGTCGTCCGGGGCGACGACGAGGTCATGCACACGCTGACCGCGCCCGTCGTGGCCGGTGCGGCGGTCATGTCCCCGCTGATACGCCCGCTCAACACGAACCCGCCGGTCGCCCTCACCTCGTGGTCCACGGCCCCCGATGTCATGGCCCCCGGCCTGCTGCGGGCACCCGACACCACCTCTTCCCCCACTCCGTCCCCCTCCGCCTCCTCCCGCCCCCCGCGCTGACCGGCCCCTGCACCGCACCCCGCCGACCTGGTTGAATCCGGGGAGTACGGGGTGGCACGGCGGGCGGTGGGGAGCACATGAACGAGGAGACACCGAAGCCGAAGTGGTGGGGCCGAGGGCGGGCGGTGACGCCCGGTGTGGCCGTGAGCGGTGAAGTCGCTTCCGCCGACGCCGACTTCGAACCGGAGCGCCCTGCACAGGAGCCCGGCGACGCCCCACAGGCCCCCACAACGGCCTCCGGCGTTCCCGCCCCACGTGATCCCACCCCCGACGCCGTTCCCGACCCCTGGCACCGCTACGACCCCTGGGCACCCGCACCGCTGGTCGCCCCCCTCCAACAGACCGGCGCCGCATCCCCGACCCACCAGCAGCGCCGCAACCGCACCCGGAAACTCCTCGTCGTCTCCGGGCTGGTGCTCGCCCTGGTCTCCGGGGGCGTCGGAGGTGTCGTAGGGGCGTATCTCGAGCGGGACGGTGTCGGTGGAGACGTCGTGTTGCCGCAGGCCGGTGCGGAGAGCGGTGGGCGGGCGGCCGGGAGCGTGGCCGGGATTGCGGCCAGGGCGCTGCCCAGTGTGGTGACCCTGCATGTGACCGGGGACGAGGAGTCGGGGACCGGTACCGGGATCGTGCTGGACACGCGGGGGCACATCCTCACCAACAACCACGTCGTGCAGCCCGCGGGCGGCGACGGCGAGATATCCGTGAGCTTCAGCGGGGGACAGACCGCCAGGGCCAAGGTCGTCGGGCACGACACCGGGTACGACCTCGCCGTGGTGCAGGTGAGCCGGGTGCGCGGGCTCAGGCCGATGCCCCTCGGCAACTCCGACAACGTGCGGGTCGGCGACCCCGTCGTGGCGATCGGCGCGCCCTTCGACCTCGACAACACCGTGACCGCCGGGATCATCAGCGCCAAGGACCGGCCCATCACGGCCGGCGGCGACGCGGCGGACGGGAGCGACGTCTCGTACGTCGACGCCCTGCAGACCGACGCGCCCATCAACCCGGGCAACTCCGGCGGGCCGCTGCTCGACGCCCAGGGGCGGGTCGTGGGGATCAACTCGGCCATCCGGTCCGCCGACGACGGGACCTACACGGGCGACGGCCAGGCCGGTTCCATCGGGCTCGGCTTCGCCATCCCCGTCAACCAGGCCAAGCGCGTCGCCGAGGAACTGATCAACACCGGGAAGGCCACCCACCCGGTCATCGGCGTCACCCTCGACATGGACTACTCCGGGGACGGCGCCCGCGTCGCGACGAAGGGCAGCGACGGCGGCCCCGCCGTCACGGCCGGCGGCCCCGGTGCCAAAGCCGGGCTCAAGGCGGGCGACGTCATCACCGAGGTCGACGGCGAGCGGGTCCACTCGGGCGACGAACTCATCGTGAGGACCCGCGCGCACCGCCCCGGCGACCACCTGCGGCTGACTCTCCGGCGGGGCGGCAAAGACATGACCGTGTCGCTCGTTCTGGGCTCCTCGACCGGCGATTGACAGAAACGTCACAGGTGAGAGCCCCGCGCCCCGTCCCACTAGGCAAACAACCCGGAAAACCGGTCCTGTACACCCACTCGTAGCCCACGGGACAGTACCGGTCGGGTGGGATCGCCGGGTACCGTGGACCCGGCCCGGACCACGGAAGACGCGCACCGACCACCGAGGGCCGCGGACCGAGGATCGCAAGGAGCTTCAGGTGTTCAATGACATAGGACCGCTCGAGCTGGTGACGATCATTGTGCTCGCCGTGCTCGTCTTCGGTCCGGACAAGCTCCCGAAGGTCATCCAGGACGTCATGCGGACGATCCGGAAGATCCGAGAGTTCTCGGAGAGCGCCAAGGCGGACATCCGCGAGGAACTGGGCCCGGACTTCAAGGACTTCGACTTCGAGGACCTCAACCCCAAGACGTTCCTGCGCAAGCAGCTGGACAACGACGAGCTGGGGCTCAAGGAGATCCGCAACGGCTTCGACCTGAAGAAGGAGATGGCCGAGGTCACGGAGGCGGTGCAGAGCGCCGACACTCCGAGTTCCCCGCCCGCTTCCGGTGGTCGTCTCGACATGACCAAGAAGCCCGAGGACCCCGAGAAGGACGAGCGCCCGCCCTTCGACGCGGACGCCACCTGACCCTCCCGCGCGGCTCCCGAAGCGCTCCCCACGTGACGCGTTTCATACGTTTGCCATGCCCTCGTACGGCCTGAACACGGCCTCCGGGCGCCTCACGCGCCGGGCGCTTTCCGGGCTGCCTCCCACGAGGTGGCTATGCTGCCGAGTTGTTGTGCGGACCGGGCGAGTCGCCCGAAGGGGGGCGGGCCGCCCCGGTCCGACGAGAGCGAGGAGGCGTCCGGCATGGAGACGACGAGTCGGGTAGGCGCGCAGGCGCCGGCCGCGGAGGGCGGACAGCAGGTCCCCTCCGCCCGGCGCACGGTCGACGGCTACCTGCTGGCGCCCTTCCCGTGGTACGGCCTCGACGAGGCCTTCACGGGGCCGCGCTGGCTGATGCAGGTGGGCATGGCGGCGGACGGTGCCGTCGAGCACGGTTCGATCGGGCACGGCGACGAGCCCTCCGTACGCAACGAAGGCACGGAGGACAAGGAGAAGTTCGCGGTGGTCGTCACCGTCGCGGGCAACCCCGCGCGGCGCACGGCCGACGGCACGGGCCTCCTGGAGGCCACCTCGGTGTCCTCGGCGGCCTGGCTCGCCGGGGTCGGACTGCTCTCCTTCACCTGGCCCGGCCAGATGGACCACACCCTGCGCGACGACTGGCTGGAGCAGCAGACCGAGACGGCCTGGGTCCTGGCCGACGACCTCGCCGGCGACGACTGGTCGACCCTGTCCCTGCCCGTGGACGGCGTCCCGACGCCCTTCCACTACCGCGAGTCCGAGTTCGGCTGGGTACTGGCCGGGTCGACCCAGGCGGGGGTCCACGTCGGGGCGTACGGCAGGGGCATGAGCGCGTATGGACTCGGCTTCGCCGCGATCAAGGACATCGCTGCCTACGCCCAGTAGTTGCTACGACGATGGGGGCGCCGTCCGGTGAGACGGCGCCCCCATCGTCGTAGGAAGAGCTCTAGAACTTGTTCTTGGGCGTGATCCCCAGCGACAGTCCCGAAAGGCCTCGCTGCCGTCCCCCGAGCTTGCCCGCGATCGCTCGCAGCGCGGCGCCCGCCGGGGAGTCCGGGTCGCTCAACACCACCGGCTTGCCCTCGTCGCCGCCCTCGCGGAGGCGGACGTCGATCGGGATGGAGCCGAGGACGGGGACCGAGGCGCCGGTCGTGCGGGTGAGGCCGTCCGCGACGGACTGGCCGCCGCCCGTGCCGAAGACGTCGACCATCTCGCCGCAGTGCGGGCAGGGCAGGCCCGCCATGTTCTCGACGACGCCGACGATCTTCTGGTGGGTCTGTACGGCGATGGAGCCGGCCCGCTCGGCGACCTCGGCCGCTGCCTGCTGAGGGGTCGTCACGACGAGGATCTCGGCGTTCGGGACGAGCTGGGCGACGGAGATCGCGATGTCGCCCGTGCCCGGCGGGAGGTCGAGGAGGAGGACGTCCAGATCGCCCCAGTACACGTCCGCCAGGAACTGCTGGAGTGCGCGGTGGAGCATCGGGCCGCGCCACACGACCGGGGCGTTGCCCGGGGTGAACATGCCGATGGAGATGACCTTCACGCCGTGCGCCGACGGCGGCATGATCATGTTCTCGACCTGGGTGGGAGTGCCGTCGGCGCCCAGCATGCGCGGCACGGAGTGGCCGTAGATGTCGGCGTCGACGACCCCGACCTTCAGGCCGTCGGCCGCCATCGCCGCCGCGAGGTTCACCGTCACCGAGGACTTGCCGACGCCGCCCTTGCCGGAGGCGACCGCGTAGACGCGGGTGAGGGAGCCGGGCTTGGCGAAGGGGACCTCGCGCTCGGCCGTGCCACCGCGCAGGGCGGTCGCGAGTTCCTTGCGCTGCTCGTCGCTCATGACGTCCAGCGTCACGTCGACGCGGGTGACGCCGTCGACCCCGGAGACCGCATCGGTCACGCGTTGCGTGATCGTCTCCCTCATCGGGCAGCCGGAGACCGTCAGGTACACGGTGACCGCGACCGCTCCGTCCGCACCGATCTCCACCGACTTGACCATCCCCAGTTCGGTGATGGGTCGGTTGATCTCGGGGTCGTTCACCGTCGACAGCGCTTCGCGCACCGCGTCTTCCGTAGCCATGTGTCGATGGTACGGCGCCGACCGGTCCCTTCGGCCAGCCCCTCAGCGGTCGTCTGCGTCACGCACGGAAGACCGTTCTGCCGGGAATACGACATGCCCGTCGTGCCGTACGTCCAGCTCCTTCACCAGGTCCTGCAGCTCGGAGCGGATCCAGTCCCGGGTCGCCACCTCGCCGAGGCCGATGCGCAGGGCGGCGATCTCGCGGGTGAGGTACTCGGTGTCGGCGATCGACCGCTCGTTCTGCTTGCGGTCCTGTTCGAGGTTGACCCGGTCGCGGTCGTCCTGCCGGTTCTGCGCGAGCAGGATCAGCGGGGCGGCGTAGGAGGCCTGGAGCGACAGCATCAGGGTGAGGAAGATGAACGGGTAGTTGTCGAAGCGGACATCGCGCGGGGCGAAGATGTTCCACAGCACCCACACGATGATGACGATCGTCATCCAGACGATGAACCGGCCGGTGCCCAGGAAGCGGGCGATCCGTTCCGACAGCCGTCCGAAGGCCTCCGGGTCGTACTCGGGCAGCAGCCGGCGCCGGGGCGGGCGCGGCTGGTCGAGCCGGGGCCGCGACCGGGTGGTGGCGGTCGCGCCCGCCGGTGTCCGCTCACGCGTGGTCTCGCGCTCAGGAGTCATGAGCCGCCACCTCCTCTGTCTCTGCCTCGTCCTCGTCCAGGTGGAATTCCGTCTCCCGCCAGTCCTGCGGCAGCATGTGGTCCAGTACGTCGTCCACGGTCACCGCGCCCAGCAGCGACCCGGTCTCGTCGACCACGGGCGCCGCGACCATGTCGTACGTCGCGAAGAACCCGGCGATGAGCTGCAACGAGGCGTCCGGGTCCAGGGGTTGGAGGTCGCCGTCGATGATCGCGCTGACCAGGGTGTACGGCGGGTCGCGCAGCAGCCGCTGGAAGTGGACCGTGCCGAGGTACTTGCCGGTCGGGGTGTCGTCGGGCGGGCGGCAGACGTAGACCTGGGCGGCGAGGGCCGGTGACAGGTCGGCGTTGCGGACCCGGGCGAGCGCGTCGGCGACGGTCGCGTCCGGTCGTAGAACGATCGGCTCGGTCGTCATGAGGCCGCCCGCGGTGTGCTCCTCGTACGACATCAGGCGGCGTACGTCGGCGGCTTCGGAGGGCTCCATCAGGTTCAGCAGCCGCTCCTGGTCCTCCTCCGGCAGCTCGCCGAGCAGGTCGGCCGCGTCGTCCGGGTCCATCGCCTCCAGGACGTCCGCCGCGCGCTCCTCCTTCAGCTTGCCGAGGATCTCGATCTGGTCGTCCTCCGGGAGCTCTTCGAGGACGTCGGCGAGGCGGTCGTCGTCGAGGGCGGCGGCGACCTCGGCCCGGCGCTTGGGGGAGAGGTGGTGCAGGACGTTGGCGAGGTCGGCGGGGCGCAGCTGCTCGAAGGTGGCCAGGAGGCTCTCCGCGCCCTGTCCCTGCTCCTCAAGGGAGAAACCGGTGACGGCGGACCACTCCACGGTCAGCGTCTCGCCCTTGGCCCTTCTGAAGGCTCCGCCGGTCCTGCCCTTGCGGACGAAGATCCGGTCGATCTCCCAGTCCCGGCGGGCCGGCAGCTGCTGCACCGCCAGGTCGAGGACGGTGACCTCCTCGCCGGTCTCCACGAGGGTGACGCGCCGGTCGAGGAGTTCGCCGAACACCAGCCGCTCGGTGGGCCGTTGCTCGAAGCGGCGGACGTTGAGCACGCCGGTGGTGACGACCTGGCCGGACTCGATGCCGGTGACCCGGGTCATGGGGAGGAAGATGCGGCGCCGGGTGGACAGTTCGACGACCAGGCCGAGCAGGCGCGGGGGCCGCTGGCCGACGCGCAGCATGACGACGAGGTCGCGGACGCGGCCCACCTGGTCGCCGTTGGGATCGAAGACGGCGACACCGGAGAGGTGCGAGACGAAGACCCTGGGGGCGCTCCCTGCCATGGCTGCACCTCCCTTTCTTTTCCTGGTTTCCCGATGTTCCGATTTGCCCGCTCGGACGGGCTTCAGGCTAGCCCGTCCGTATGCGATCCGCGCAGGTGGGCGGTCCGGACGGACTGGCTCCGACGGCGCCCGGCGACCCCGGTACGCTGCCGTACGCCATCGCCCCCCGCCGCACGAAAGGCCCTCCACCTGTGACTGCGATTCCCCAGGTCCGAAACCGTCGTGCGGTGCTGCTCGGCGCGGTCTGCGTGCTGGCTCTGGCGGGCTGCAGCGAGGATCCGGACGCGGGGACCAACGGGGTCGGCAAGCTGGCCGCCGACAAGATCCAGTCGAAGTCGGTGACGGCCGCGGGCGCCGCCGACGCGGTACGGCTGTCGGGGACCGTCGTCACCAGCGGGCGGACGTACAAGCTCGACATGCGGCTGAAGTCCGACGGCGGCAGCGGCTCGGTCACCTCGAAGGGGTCGACGTTCGGGCTGCTGCGGGTCGGCGAGCAGCTGTATCTGAAGGCCGACGCGGACTTCTGGAACAGCAACGGTGACTCGGGCGTCGGCGACTCGCTGCACGGCAAGTACGTGAAGGTGCCGCAGGACGACCCCTCGTACAAGAAGTTCAGTGGTTTCACGGACAAGGACGTCCTCCTCTCCAGTCTGCTGACCCTGCACGGCTCACTCGCGACGGACGGACACCACGACCAGAACGGCGTCCGTACGATCCGCATCACCGGCGACGACGGCTCCGGCGGCACCCTCGACGTGTCGCTCGAGGGCAAGCCGTATCCGCTCCGGCTGGTCCGCGCGGGCGGTGCGGGCACCCTGACCTTCTCGGACTGGGGCAAGAGCTTCGCCGTGACGGAACCCGCGGACGACGACACTGTCGACTACGGCAAGCAACTGCCGTCTTCCTAGCGGTGGTTACCGCTGTTTGCGTTTCTTCAGCAGCAGGCGCGGCAGCGCGGCCGGAGCCGGCTGACGGGTCGTCGCGGGAGAGGGCAGCGGAGGTTCCGCCAGCGATCCCTCCGGCAACTCGCCCGTGGCACCCGTCGGTTCGAGCCGCAGCACCCGGCACTCGCGCGCCCAGCGCTCCGTCATCGCCTCGCCGTCGGGCGCGTTGAGCCGCTTGCCCTTCAGCTCGCCGACGGCCGCGGTCCAGGCCTCCGAGCCCGGCGCCAGTTCCACGACCTTCGCCGTCCATACGACCAGCCGGCCGCCCTTGTCCTTGCTGCGGACCGTGACCTCGGCCGCGCCGCCGTCGACGAGCCCCGGCAGCGGCTGCTCGCCCGGACCGTCGCCGACCAGACAGGCCGCGCCCTCGTGCCAGACGTGCCACAGGGCACGGGCCGGTACGCCCGGACCGTTGACCCAGACGAGGCCGGACTTCTTCGTGGCCTCCTCGACGAGGGCCTGGTCGAGCAGCTCGCTGCTAGTCATGGCGCCCAGCCTATCCAGGCCGCTCACAGCCAGCCGTTGCGCTTCAGCGTGCGGTGGATCGCCAGACAGACCGTCACCGTGAAGGCGAGCACCACCGGATACCCGTACCGCGCGTGCAGTTCGGGCATGTGCTCGAAGTTCATGCCGTACACGCCCGTCACCATCGTCGGTACGGCGATGATCGCGGCCCACGCGGTGATCTTCCGCATGTCCTCGTTCTGGGCGACGGAGGCCTGCGCGAGGTTGGCCTGGAGGATCGAGTTCAGCAGCTCGTCGAAGCCGATGACCTGCTCCTGGACCCGGGCGAGGTGGTCGGCGACATCGCGGAAGTACTTCTGGATGTCGGGGTCGATCAGCCGCATCGGCCGCTCGCTCAGCAGCTGCATGGGACGCAGCAGCGGCGACACCGCGCGCTTGAACTCCAGTACCTCGCGCTTGAGTTGGTAGATCCGCGCCGAGTCGACACCGCGCGAGACCCCGCCCTTGCGGCCCGGCGTGAACACCTCGGTCTCGACCTCGTCGATGTCGTCCTGCACCGCGTCCGCGACCGCGACATAGCCGTCCACGACATGGTCGGCGATCGCGTGCAGCACCGCCGAGGGACCGCGCGCGAGCAGCTCGGGGTCGTCCTGCAGCCGGTGCCGCAGCGCCCGCAGCGAGCCCTGGCCGCCGTGCCGGACGGTGATGAAGAAGTCCCGGCCGGTGAAGCACATGACCTCGCCGGTCTCCACCACCTCGCTGTTTGCGGTGAGTTGGTCGTGCTCGACGTAGTGGATGGTCTTGAAGACGGTGAACAGGGAGTCGTCGTAGCGCTCCAGCTTGGGCCGCTGGTGGGCCTGCACGGCGTCCTCGACGGCGAGCGGGTGGAGTCCGAACTCCCCGGCGATACCGGCGAATTCGGCCTCGGTCGGCTCGTGCAGCCCGATCCACACGAAGCCGCCGTCACGGCGCACCTGGCGCATCGCCTCGTGCGGGGTGAGCGGCTTGCCGGTGTCCACACGGGCTCCGTCGCGGTAGACGGCGCAGTCGACGACGGCCGACGGGGTGCCGGGGTCACGCGTGGTGTCGTACGCGCCGCCGTCCTTGCGCAGGGCGGGGCGGGACGGGCGGACCACGGCACGCAGGTCGCGGATCATCGACATGGCGGGCTCCTTCGCGACGAGCAACGAAAGGCGCCAACGACGGTTGGAACTGCCCGGAATGGGGACGTCCTGTGTGCGGATGTTTGGCACGTCCACAAAGCGGGGAGCACCGCACCGTCGCGGTGGCGAGTTTCGCTACTGATACAGGCACTGACTTCGGCAAGACAGATCGAACAGATCAGGCAGATCAGGAAAAGGAAACGAAGTGCTCTTCCGCGACAGTGAAGAAGTGCGAGCGGCGGCAGCCGGCTGGAGGGGCTAGAGCCAGAGCGACGACATCAGCGGCCGGAAGAGCGGGTGGTACTGCCAGGTCGACTTCGGTCCATTGCAGCCCCACCTCCTCCGGCCGGTCCCCCGTGGGGGAGTCTCAACGGCGTCGGACTTGAACGCGACGCTTCTGCGTGCTGCCCGAACGACCGGCCCAGACTATCAGCAGGCCGAAGTGTCAAGGCGCTGCTTTGCCCGGTACTGACGAGTTCTATGCTCCCCGCATGGTTGATGTTCTTGCTCTGGTCGAGGCACGGTTGCGCACCGCGCTGGGCGAACCGGACGCGCGCGCGGCGGTCACCTTCCTGGGCACGGACCGCGTCGAGGTACTCCGTTTCCAGGACACCGGCCAGGAGGGCGGCATCGTCCGCTACGCCACGCTCGGCATGTCCGCACAGCCCATGAGCGACCCCACGGCGATGCTCGCCGACCCGGTCTCCGGCCCCCGCGCCGAGCTGGTCCTGTCCGTGCGCGGCGGCCTCGCCGACACCGACAAGGTGCTCCGCCCGCTCGCCGTACTCGCCGCGTCCCCGCAGGTCGAGGGCGTGGTCGTGGCCCCCGGCGCCTCGCTCGACGTGGGCGAGCCGCTGTGGCCCGGCGCCCCCTTCACCTCGGTGCTGGTCGCCGAACCGGGCGGCCTGGTCGAGGACCTGGACCTCGACGCGCCCCTCGACCCGGTCCGCTTCCTCCCGCTGCTCCCCATGACCCCGAACGAGGCCGCCTGGAAACGCGTCCACGGCGCCCAGGCCCTCCAGGAGCGCTGGCTGACGAACGGGACGGACCTCCGGGATCCGTCCCGCAAGTCCGTCCCGCTGGACTGACCTCTTGAGCGACCGCGTGAGTGACCGATCTCACCAACGCCCGGCCGGAATCCGTCAGTTGGCGAACACCGCGACACCGTCCTCCGCCGCGTGCCTCGGCTCCAGCTCCTCCGCCTCGTGCGTGAGCGCGGTCCGCCGTACGACGACCACCAGCGCGCCCAGCGCCGCGGTGACGGCCGCGACCACGAACGGGATGTGGATGTTGCTCCAGCCCTCGATCTTCGGTGCGAAGAACGGCGCGGCGGCCGCGGCGAACCAGCGGACGAAGTTGTAGCCCGCGCTCGCCACCGGGCGCGGCGCGTCCGAGACCTCGAGGGCCAGCTCGGTGTAGACGGTGTTGTTCACGCCGATGAAGGCGCCGGACAGGATCGTGCAGACGATGGCCGTGGTGTGGCTGCCGTAGCCGAGGACGAGCACGTCGACGGCGAGCAGCACCAGCGAACCGCCGAGCACCTTGAGCGAGCCGAAGCGGGACTGCAGGCGCGGGGCGACGAAGACCGAGAAGACGGCGAGCAGCACACCCCAGGCGAAGAACACGGCACCCGACTTGTAGGGGGTCATGTTCAGCACGAACGGGGTGAAGGCCAGCACGGTGAAGAACGTGTAGTTGTAGAAGAAGGACGAGATCGCGGCGGAGGCCAGACCCCCGTGGCCGAGCGCCTTGAGCGGGTCCAGCAGCGAGGTCTTGCGGGCGGGCTTCGGCTGTTCCTTCAGAAACACCGTGATGCACAGGAAGCCGATCGCCATCAGGAACGCGGTGCCGAAGAAGGGGTAGCGCCAGCTCTGGTTGCCCAGCAGGGCGCCGACCAGCGGGCCGCAGGCCATGCCGAGGCCGAGGGCGGACTCGTAGAGCAGGATCGCGGCGGCGCTGCCGCCGGCCGCCGCGCCGACGATCACCGCGAGGGCCGTCGAGACGAAGAGCGCGTTGCCGAGGCCCCAGCCGGCCCGGAAGCCGACGAGTTCGCCGACCGAACCCGAGGTGCCGGCGAGACCGGCGAAGACCACGACGAGGGCGAGGCCGAGCAGCAGGGTCTTCTTGCCGCCGATGCGGCTGGAGACGAAGCCGGTCACCAGCATCGCGACGGCGGTGATCAGGAAGTACGAGGTGAAGAGCAGGGAGACCTGGCCGGCGGTGGCGTCCAGGCCCTTGGCTATCGACGGCAGGATCGGGTCGACGAGCCCGATGCCCATGAAGGCGACGACCGAGGCGCCGGCCGTCGCCCATACGGCCTTCGGCTGGCGCAGCAGGCTGCCGGTGCCGGCTCCCTCGTCGAAGGGGTCGTCCGTCCCGTCCATGCTTCCTCCCAAGTAGTTGGTGTATGCACATAGTAAGTTAGACAAGGTAATAAATGCAAGATGCATCTAGTTTCGTTCGGTGAGTGGCCCCGTCCGGACGGGTGATCGTCCTTGACGTGCGGGTGCGAGGGTAGGACCGTGGGGCCCTATGAGGGGCGAACCCAGTTGCCCGAAGTGTGGTGGCCGGGTCAGGGCTCCCGGACTCTTCGCCGATTCCTGGCAGTGCGATGTCCACGGCACGGTGCATCCGGTGCAGCCCGTGATCCCGCCCAGCGTCGAGGCCCTCAGTGTCGTCGTGCATCGCACGCAGGTACCCGTGTGGATGCCGTGGCCCCTGCCGGTCGGCTGGTTGTTCACGGGCGTGGCGTGCGCGGGGGACGACCGGAGCGGGGGGCGTGCGACGGCTGTCGCGTGCTCCGGCCCCGGGCCGCTCGGTGGGATGGGTGAGCTGATCCTTGTCGCGGAGGAGCTCGGTGTCGGGCTCGGAGCGCGGTACGCGGGGATCGACGGGCCGGATCCCGGGCCGTACATGAGCGTCGAGAAGCCGCCGCAGGCGAAGCTGCTCGCGGCGGGGCGGCCTACGCCGTTGTGGCATGTGGCTACGGCGCCGGATGATCGGGCCGTTTTCGCCGGGGAGGCGTTGGGGTTGTGGCTGTGGGCTGTTGTCTGGCCTGAGCAGTCGGGGTTGTTGATGTACGACGAGCTGGTGCTCACGGATTTGCGGGACGCGGGGGCGGAAGTGGATCTGGTGCCGTGTGGCGCGTTGTCGCCGCGCTTGCTGGAGCCGTAGCGCCCAGGGGGGTGCCTGGTTCTGTTTTGGGGCGCGTGCTGGTGCGTTGTGGCTGGTCGCGCAGTTCCCCGCGCCCCTGAGGTGGGTGCGCCTCGGGTGTGTTTCCAGAGGTCCCGGGGTTGCCGTTACCCTTGTGTGGTCCCGTCCTGCCGGCGCCTGGAGTCTTGTCGTGCGTATCGATCTGCACACCCACTCCACGGCCTCCGACGGTACGGACTCGCCCGCTGAGCTGGTGCGGAATGCCGCTGCCGCCGGGCTGGACGTCGTCGGGCTGACCGATCACGACACCAGTCGTGGGTACGGCGAGGCGATCGACGCGTTGCCCCCGGGGCTCACGCTCGTGACCGGGGCCGAGATGTCCTGTCGGATCGACGGGATCTCGATGCACATGCTGGCTTATCTCTTCGATCCCGAGGAACCGGAGCTGCTCGCCGAGCGGGAGCTGGTGCGGGACGACCGGGTGCCTCGGGCCCGGGCCATGGTGGAGCGGCTTCAGGGGCTGGGGGTGCCGGTGACCTGGGAGCAGGTCGCGCGGATCGCCGGTGAGGGGTCGGTCGGGCGGCCGCATGTCGCCACCGCGCTGGTCGAGCTGGGTGTCGTACCGACCGTGAACGACGCCTTCACCGTGGACTGGCTGGGCGACGGCGGCCGGGCGCATGTGGCGAAGCACGAGACCGATCCGTTCGAGGCGATCCGGCTGGTCAAGGCCGCGGGGGGCGTGACCGTGTTCGCGCACCCCGGGGCCAGCAAGCGCGGGCGCACCGTGCCCGAGTCCGCCATCGCCGAGATGGCCGCGGCCGGGCTCGACGGCATCGAGGTCGACCACATGGACCACGACGCCGAGACACGGGTGCGGTTGCGGGGGCTCGCGAAGGAGCTCGGGCTGCTGACCACCGGGTCCAGCGACTACCACGGGAGCCGCAAGTCCGTGCAGCTCGGTGAGTACACGACCGATCCCGAGGTCTACGGCGAGATCACGCGGCGCGCGACCGGCGCGTTCCCGGTACCGGGAGCCGGCGGAGTCTGACCCCGCCCGCGTCCTCCCCGCTCACCTCTCTTCTGCAAGGCTTGTGGCTCACCCATGTTCGACGTCGCCGTCTTCGGCTCCCTCTTCCTGACCCTTTTTGTCATCATGGATCCCCCCGGGATCACCCCGATCTTCCTCGCGCTGACCGCCGGACGACCGGCCAAGGTGCAGAGGCGGATGGCCTTCCAGGCCGTGTGTGTCGCGGGCGGTGTCATCACCGTCTTCGGGCTGCTCGGGCACCAGATCCTCGACTATCTGCATGTCTCCGTGCCCGCGCTGATGATCGCGGGCGGACTGCTGCTCCTGCTGATCGCGCTCGATCTGCTCACCGGCAAGACCGACGAGCCGAAGCAGACCAAGGACGTCAACGTCGCCCTCGTACCGCTGGGCATGCCGCTGCTCGCCGGGCCCGGTGCGATCGTGTCCGTCATCCTCGCCGTGCAGAAGGCCGACAGCGCGGCCACGCAGGTGTCGGTGTGGGCGGCGATCCTCGCCATCCACGCCGTGCTGTGGGTGGTGATGCGGTACTCGCTGCTGATCATCCGGGTCATCAAGGACGGCGGGGTCGTCCTCGTCACGCGGCTCGCGGGGATGATGCTGTCGGCCATCGCCGTGCAGCAGATCATCAACGGGGTCACCCAGGTGATCCGGGCGGGCTGAGGCCCGAGAACGCAGAACCCCCGTACGGCGTCGGTGCCGTACGGGGGTTCTGAAGTCTGGTGGAGCTCTGCGTGGATGTCGTCGGTGTTACGAGGCTTTGGTCTCGGCGGGGCGGATCCACAGTCGCTGTCCTATGGCGGCGGCCTGTTGCACGATCCGATTGACGGAGGCGGCGTCCACGACGGTGCTGTCCACGGTGGTGCCGTCGACCTCGTCAAGACGCATGATTTCGAAGCGCATTGGCTTCTCCCTTCGTCTGGTCATCCTCCTGAGGAGAACTACTTGGGTACTGATGTAGTCAACGGGATGCGTGTTACAAACATTCCCTACGCTAAGGAAATTTTTCGAACGCCTAATTACTGACCGGTAAGGGATCGGCACGAGACTGACCGGGACCGGTTGTGTTCGCAGCGTGACCGCCGGGACAATGGAGGCGATGAACGACGACCTCGCGGCCCTCAGCGCCCGCATCGACCGCACGAACGAGCTGCTGCAGCGCATGCTCGCCGAAGTGGCGAAGACGCCCTCGACGCATGCGATCTTCGTCGACGCCGGGTACTTGTATGCAGCCGCGGGCCGGCTCGTCTCCGGGACCGAGGACCGACGCACCTTCGACCTCGACACCGAGGGCCTCATCGAGGCGCTCATCGACAAGGCCCGCACGATCTTCGCGGACAGCCGGCTGCTGCGCGTCTACTGGTACGACGGCGCCCGCCGCCGCATCCACACCGCCGAGCAGCAGGCCATCGCCGAACTCCCGGACGTGAAGGTCCGGTTGGGCAACCTCAACGCCAACAACCAGCAGAAGGGCGTCGATTCACTCATCCGCTCCGACCTTGAGTCCCTCGCCCGGCACCGCGCCATCAGTGACGCGGCCCTCATCGGCGGCGACGAGGACCTGGTCTCGGCGGTCGAGGCGGCCCAGGGGTACGGCGCCCGCGTCCACTTGTGGGGCATCGAGGCTCCCGAGGGCCGCAACCAGGCCGAGCCGCTCCTCTGGGAGGTCGACAGCCAGCGCACCTTCGACCTCGACTTCTTCAAGCCGTACGTCTCCCGGCGCACGGCCGCCGTCTACGAGGCCGCCGCCACCCGGCCCACCCGCGACGACGTCCGCTTCGTGGGCGCGCAGATCGCCGCGAAGTGGCTCGCCGCGCGGGGACGGGAGGCGCTGGTGGAACTGCTGCCCGGGCATCCGTATCTGCCCGGTTCCGTCGACCAGGATCTGCTGGTGGAGGCGGAGGGGCTGCTGCAGTACTCCCTGCGCGGACAAGCCGATCTGCGGCGGTCGCTGCGGGACGGGTTCTGGGAGCACCTGCAGACGCAGTACTGATCATCTATCGCACGGTGGTGTCCCAGAAGTCGGCGATGGCCCGCGCCGTCGCGGCCGGCTGGTCCGTGTTCGGCGAGTGCTCGGCCCGCGCGATCACCGTCCGCCGCGCCTTCAGCCGTACGGCCATGTCGTCGAGGAGCGGCACCGGCCAGGTGTCGTCGCGGGAACCCGACAGGACGTGGAACGGCAGCGGGACGGCGGCCAGCTCGGCCACCCGGTCCGGCTCGACGCACAACTGGCGTCCTGTGGCGAGGAGTTGGGCCGGCTTCGTGCCCAGCCAACGGCGCCGCAGGTCCTCCCGGTCGTCGAGCCCCTCGTCCAGCGCGCCGCCGGTCTCGGTCTCCTCGGGCGTCTCCATCGCCTGGATCGCGTCCCACACCTCGGTCATCGACATCACGGCCAGCGCGTCCCGCAGCAGCTTCACGCGGTCCTGCTGGGACGAGGAGATCTGCGCAGGCCCCGACGCCATGAGCGTCAGCGACACGAACGGCGCGTGGTCCAGGAGTACGGCGGCCCGCGCAATCTGTCCGCCGAGGGAGTGCCCGAGCAGGTGCACCGGCGCGCCGACCGCCTCGGCCAGCGCGAGCACGTCCCGCGCCAACTCGTCCTGCGCGTAGGCGGATTCGTCGTCCTGGGGCCCGTCCGTCTCGTACTGCCCCCGCCCGTCCACGGCGACCGTCCGATACCCGCGCGCGCCGAGCGCCACATGCAGGGGGTTGAAGTCCTCCTTGCTCCCGGTGAATCCCGGCAGCAGCAGGGCGACCCCCCTCGGCTCGACACCGTCGGCCACGGCCGAGTCCACGACGGCGAACTCACCGCGACCGGTCCGCAGCGGGTACGCGCGAGCGCCGGGGGGCGGGACGAAGGAGGGAGGCCTACTCATGGCCCGAGGTTATCCGGCGGAACTGAGCGGGTTGGGGACGGGACGGTGTAACCGGGGTTAACGGGGGAGCGGGAGCGGCGGGCGGAGGGGGAACGCCGACGGCCCGGCCCACGTGGAGTGGGCCGGGCCGTTCGGTGTTGTCACCTTCGGCGGCGATCAGCTCTCGCCGACCTCCGCTGCCGCGGCCTTGCGGGGACGGCGCACCCTCGGCTTCGCCTCGGCCGCCTCCGTCTCCGCTACGACGGGAGCCTCGGCGGCCTTGCGGGTCGTACGGCGACGGGGCTTGGCCTCCGCGTCCTCGGCCACGGTGTCGGCGGCGACGGCCGCGGTCTTCCGGGTCCGGGTGCTGCGCGGCTTGGTCTCGACCGCCTCGGGCGCCTCGGTGGCGACCACGGCGGCCGTCTTGCGCGTCCGGCGCGGCGTGACCTCGGCGGCCTCCGCTGCTTCGGCGGCTACCGGAGCGGCGGCCGCCTTGCGGGTCCGACGGGGCTTCGCCTCGACGGCCTCGACCGTGTCCAGGACGGCTTCGGCGGCAACCGCGGCCTTCCGGGTCCGGCGCGGCGTGACCTCGACGGTCTCCGTTGCCACGGTGGCCACCGGCGCGGCGGCGACCTTGCGCGTCCGGCGCGGCTTGGTCTCGACGGCCTCGACCGTCTCCACGACGGCTTCGGCGGCCTCGGTGGCAACCGCGGCCTTCCGCGTCCGACGAGGCTTGGCCTCCGCCTCGACCGGGGCCTCGGCGGCCTTGCGGGTCGTACGGCGGGGCTTGACCTCGGACTCCTCGGCCACCTGGGCCGGGATGTCGGCGACGGCCTTGCGGGTCGTGGCGCGACGGCGCGGCTTGGCCTCCGTGCCCTCGGCCGTGTCCACGGCGACGCCCTCGGCCGGAGCCGCGGTCTTCCGGGTCCGGGTGCGACGCGGCTTGGTCTCGACGGCCTCGGCCGTGTCGACGGCGGCCACGGCGGCGGCCTCCGGAGCGGCCACGGCCTCGACCGGCTCCGCGACAGCCACGGCCTTGCGGGTCCGGCGGCGCGGCTTCGTCTCCTCGGCGACCGGGGCCTCGGCCACCGGCGTCTCGGCGACCACGGTCTCGGCCGTCACGACCGCCGGCTCCGCGGACTTGCGGGTACGGCGGCGGCGCGTCGGCGCGGCGGTGTCCAGGGCCGGGCCCTCAGCTGTTGCTACGGCGTTCTCCGCCGCCTCGGGTGCGACCGCGGAGGTGACTGCCGTGGCCGGCAGCTGCTCTCCCGTCGCTCCGGTGCGGGTGCGGCGACGGCGGCGCGGAGTGCGGGTCGCGGTCTCCTCGGAGGCCGCCAGCGCGGTCTCCTCCGGCGCGGACGTCACGGCCGTAGCGGCCGAAGTCCCTTCCATCGGGGCGCCGTTGCGCGTACGACGGCGGCGGCGCGGGGTGCGCGCCGGGCGCTCGGCGTCGACGGGACCGGCACCGGAGCGGGACTCGCTGCGGTTGTCCCGGCCGGCGTCACGTCCGCCTCGGCCGCTGTCACGACCGCCACGGCCACCGTCGCGACCGCCACGGCCACGCGGACCGCCGCGACCGCCGGTCTCGCCGAGGTCCTCGACCTCCTCCGCGGCGAGCCCGGCGCGGGTGCGCTCCGAGCGGGGCAGGACACCCTTGGTGCCCGCGGGGATGTTCAGTTCCTCGAAGAAGTGCGGGGAGGTGGAGTACGTCTCCGGCGGGTCGTTGAACTTGAGGTCCAGCGCCTTGTTGATGAGCTGCCAGCGCGGGATGTCGTCCCAGTCGACGAGGGTGACCGCGATGCCCTTGGCGCCCGCGCGGCCCGTACGGCCGATGCGGTGCAGGTAGGTCTTCTCGTCCTCGGGGGACTGGTAGTTGATGACGTGCGTGACGCCCTCGACGTCGATGCCGCGGGCGGCGACGTCGGTGCAGACGAGCACGTCGACCTTGCCGTTGCGGAACGCGCGCAGCGCCTGCTCGCGGGCGCCCTGGCCGAGGTCGCCGTGGACCGCGCCGGAGGCGAAGCCGCGCTGCTGGAGCTGGTCGGCGAGGTCGGCCGCGGTGCGCTTGGTGCGGCAGAAGACCATGACCAGGCCCCGGCCCTCGGCCTGCAGGATGCGGGCGACGAGCTCGGGCTTGTCCATGTTGTGCGCGCGGTAGACGAACTGCGTGGTGTTCGCGACCGTCTTGCCCTCGTCGTCCGGCGAGGTGGCGCGGATGTGCGTGGGCTGCGTCATGTAGCGGCGGGCGAGACCGATGACCGCGCCCGGCATGGTCGCCGAGAACAGCATCGTCTGGCGGCGGGCCGGCAGGAAGTTGATGATCTTCTCGACGTCGGGCAGGAAGCCCAGGTCGAGCATCTCGTCGGCCTCGTCGAGGACGAGCGAGCGGATGTGCTTGAGGTCGAGCTTCTTCTGGCCCGCGAGGTCCAGCAGTCGGCCCGGGGTGCCGACGACGACGTCGACGCCCTTGCGGAGCGCCTCGACCTGCGGCTCGTAGGCCCGGCCGCCGTAGATGGCGAGGACGCGCACATTGCGCACCTTGCCGGCGGTCAGCAGGTCGTTGGTGACCTGGGTGCACAGCTCGCGGGTGGGGACGACGACGAGCGCCTGTGGGGCGTCGGTCAGCTGCTCGGGCTTGGCGCGGCCGGCCTCGACGTCGGCGGGGACGGTGACGCGCTCCAGGAGCGGGAGACCGAATCCCAGCGTCTTGCCGGTGCCGGTCTTGGCCTGGCCGATGACGTCCGTGCCGGAAAGGGCTACGGGGAGCGTCATCTCCTGGATCGGGAAGGGGGAGACGATGCCGACGGCCTCAAGGGCCTCAGCGGTCTCGGGAAGGATTCCGAGCTCTCGGAAAGTAGTCAGGGTGCTGCCTCTTCTGTGTGCGCGGTGCGAGGCGAGCGCGGGGGTCGTGTCAGGACCGTGCCGGGGACGTCGGCTGCCTTACGGACAACCCGTGAGGGCAAGCCGTACTGCACGGGACCACTGCCGACGCTCTAGCGCTCGAACCGCTGAGGGTCCCCCTCCGAACTTCGTACGCAAAGTGCCGTACGGGCGAGGAGGGCTGTCGGGTCGGAGCCGATCGGGCCACCGACCGGGCATCCTCATTCGTGCGGCCCGGCGAATACTCGGCGGGCGCATTACCACCATACCCCGGAATCACGCACATGCGTTGGCCGATTTGGTCACGTAGTCGTCGTCACACTGATTGACCAGGGCCTTCCGCCGTGCTGTGAGCGGGCTATTGTGCGCTTCATGACGACCGCTGACAATGCCTCCGACGCACCCGCCGAACCCACCGGAGTCGCCGCCCAGGACTGGGCCACGGCCGCCGCCGACCCCCAGTACCGCAACGCGGTCGTGGACCTGCTCGGTGCCCTCGCGTACGGCGAGCTGGCGGCGTTCGAGCGGCTCGCGGAGGACGCCAAGCTGGCGCCGACGCTCGCGGACAAGGCGGAGCTGGCGAAGATGGCGTCGGCCGAGTTCCACCACTTCGAGCAGCTCAGGGACCGGCTCACGGAGATCGGGGCCGAGCCGACCGAGGCGATGCAGCCGTTCGTCGCCGCGCTCGACGGCTTCCACAAGCAGACGGCTCCCTCGGACTGGCTGGAAGGGCTCGTGAAGGCCTACGTCGGCGACTCGATCGCGAGTGACTTCTACCGCGAGGTCGCGGCCCGCCTCGACAAGGACTCCCGCTCGCTGGTGCTGGGTGTCCTCGACGACACCGGGCACGCGAGCTTCGCCGTAGAAAAGGTACGCGCGGCGATCGACGCGGACCCGCGCGTGGGGGGCCGACTCGCCCTGTGGGCACGGCGGTTGATGGGGGAGGCGCTGTCGCAGTCGCAGCGGGTGGTGGCCGACCGGGACGCGCTGTCGACGATGCTCGTGGGTGGCGTGGCGGACGGCTTCGACCTCGCGGAGGTGGGCCGGATGTTCTCCCGGATCACCGAGGCGCACACCAAGCGGATGGCGGCCCTGGGGCTCGCGGCCTAGGGCCTGTCCGGCGGATCAGGCCGGAGGAAGGCAGCGGCGCCTCATAAGCGCGGGTGAGCGGGGTCTGGCGCGTGCAGCTGCAAGGCGGAGGAGGGAGTCCGACGCGGAGCGTCGGCGACTGACGACAACGCCACTGGGGGTCCCCCACGCCTTTGAGGCAGTGGGGGAGGGCGTGCCAGACCCCGCGTCTCCGGCATGATCCGCCGGACAGGCCCTAGTCACGCCGGTGCGGATCGTCCCCGGAGTCGTCTTGACGGCCGAACGAGCAGCGAGAGCGAGGCGGCCGAGACGACCGCCGCGCCGAGCAGGCTCGGCAGGCCGCTGCCGGGGCCCAGCGCGCTGTGTGTGACGAAGTCGCCGAAGAGCGCTCCCGCGACACCGGTGGAGAAGACCAGGGCGCGGGCCGGAAGACGGTCCGCGAGCCGGTGGGTGGCGGCCCAGGCGAGCAGCAGACCCAGCACGGCGGAGCCGAGCGCTTCCAGGATCATCACGGGGGTCCCTCCCACGGTCGGCCTGCGTACTGCTTTCACAGCCGGTCATACCCGTGACCTGCGGAATGCAATCCTCCCCTGTGGGCTACTTGTGCTCCATCTGTGATGGAAGCGCGAGGGGGCCCGGCGACCTTCCGGCCGCCGGGCCCCCTCGCTGTTCGCTCGTGACTACAGCGCGCCGAAGCCCACCTTGCGCGGGGCCGCCTCGCCGAGCTCGACATAGGCGAGCCGGTCGGCGGGGACGAGGACCTTGCGGCCGTGCTCGTCCACGAGGCTCAGCAGCGGAGCCTTCCCGGTCAGTGCCTCGGCCACGGCCTGCTCGACCTCCTCGGCGCTCTGACCGGTCTCCAGAACGATCTCGCGAGGCGTGTGCAGCACGCCGATCTTGACCTCCACGCTATGTCCCTCCGACGGTCAGCAAAGTGCGCGATCTTCCGCGCCGTACGCAGCACACACTAGCCCGGTGAGAGGACGTAGATGTTCCGCGCCGGGAACGCCAGGAGCGAACACCGGACGGGAACAAAAGGGGAGCCGGCGGGTCAGTGGTGCTGTTCGCTCCCGTGCAGCGGGAAACCGGCGATGCCGCGCCAGGCCAGCGAGGCCAGCAGCTGGACGGCCTGGTCGCGCGGGACGCTGCGGTCGCTGTGCAGCCAGGAGCGGGCGACGACCTGGGCGAGACCGCCCAGACCCGAGGCCAGGAGCATCGACTCGGCCCGCGAGAGGCCGGTGTCCTCGGCGATGACGTCGCAGATCGCGACGGCGCACTCGTTCGTCACCTTGTCGACGCGCTCGCGCACGGCGGGCTCGTTCGTCAGGTCCGACTCGAAGACCAGCCGGAAGGCGCCGCCGTCGTCCTCGACGTAGGCGAAGTACGCGTCCATCGTGGCCCGGACGCGCTGCTTGTTGTCCGACGTCGACGCGAGCGCGGTCCGCACCGCCTGGATGAGCGACTCGCAGTGCTGGTCGAGGAGGGCCAGGTAGAGGTCGAGCTTGCCGGGGAAGTGCTGGTAGAGCACCGGCTTGCTGACGCCGGCGCGCTCGGCGATGTCGTCCATCGCGGCCGCGTGGTACCCCTGCGCGACGAAGACCTCCTGGGCGGCGCCCAGCAGCTGGTTCCGTCGGGCACGGCGCGGCAGGCGGGTGCCCCGCGGGCGCGCCGCCTCTGTCTGCTCGATGGCTGTCACGCCGCCTCCCAATGTCGTCCTCATGCGGTGAGCGCCGCGCGGCCATCGTACTTTTCGGTAACCCTGGTGTGCGCGCTGCGAGCGCAGAATTTCACGGACCGGACGGCGACGGAAGTCGTGCAAAGTGTTTTGAAAGGGGACGGAGCGGGCATGGGGGCGCGGTTCGGTCCGCGCTCCAGGGGAAAGCGGGGACGGTGGTGACCATGAGGCGGTCAGCGATAGTCGTCCTCGTCGATGGAGACGACCCGGGCCTGTTCGATGACGTCGGCCTCGTTCGCGGAGTCCGGGTCCAGCTCGGTCGGCGAGTCCTCACGGCCCGCCGTCACCTCGGCCAACTGCTCGGCGGCGTCGTCCTCCGGAGCCTCGACGCCGAGTTCGGCGGCGCCGCTCTCGTCCTCGAAGGTCTCGGGATCGGTGGGGTCGACGGCCATGAGGGGCTCCCTTCCTAGTACGTCCCTGACGAAGCAGGGGGCCACATGCGGGTGCCCTGTGTACGAGCCTAGGAGACACCCGATCCGGACGCCATGCGATGGGCGGGGCAGTCGCTCGGTTGTCCGGCTCGTTGCCTGCCCGCCGCCGGTTCGCCGCGGCCCGTTCGCTGTCTGTGACGGCGAACACATGAGCCACAGCGTGATCGTCTCGTAACATTGCCGCATGTCTTCGACAGAGCTGCCCTCCGTGTCGGTCGCCGCCGTGCTCCCCAAAGTGGCGCCCGTCAGAGTCGGCGACGGCGAGCGGCTCAGGTCGGTCCGGCTGCCGGGAATCACCCTTACGGTGCGGTCGAGGCCGCCGGTGCGCGAAGGACTCCCGCCCGCGCTGTACGTCCACGGGCTCGGCGGCTCCTCGCAGAACTGGTCGCTGCTCATGGCGCAGCTCGACGGCGTGGTCGACAGCGAGGCCCTCGACCTGCCGGGCTTCGGCGACTCCCCGCCACCGGACGACGGCGACTACTCCGTCACCGGGCACGCCCGCGCGGTCATCCGCTACCTCGACGCGGCCGGCCGCGGCCCGGTGCACCTCGTCGGCAACTCCCTGGGCGGCGCGGTCACGACCCGCGTGGCCGCGGTACGCCCGGACCTCGTCCGTACGCTCACCCTGGTCTCCCCGGCCCTCCCTGAGCTTCGCGTCCAGCGCACGGCCGTCCCCACGGCCCTGCTCGGCGTACCGGGCGTGGCCTCCCTGTTCACCCGCGTCAGCAGGGAATGGACGGCTGAACAGCGCGTCCGCGGCGTCCTGGGCCTCTGCTACGGCGATCCCGGCCAGGTGACGCCGGAGGAGTTCCGCCACGCCGTCGAGGAACTCGAACGGCGGCTCCAACTCCCGTACTTCTGGGACGTGATGGCCCGCTCCTCCCGCGGCGTCGTGAACGCCTACACCCTGGGCGGCCAGCACGGCCTCTGGCGCCAGGCCGAGCGCGTCCTCGCCCCGACCCTCCTCGTCTACGGCCGCCGCGACCAACTCGTCGGCTACCGCATGGCCCAGCGGGCCGCCCGCGCCTTCCGCGACTCCCGACTGCTGTCCCTGCCGGACGCCGGGCATGTCGCGATGATGGAGTACCCGGAGATCGTGGCCACGGCGTTTCGTGAACTGCTCGCGGATGCGGGGGAGTTGGGGGCGGGCGCTCAAACCGGTGCCGGTGGGGGCGTGAGCGCGGTGACGGGGCGTCGGGCGGTTGACGCGGAAGCGGTGGGGCGCGGTGGCCGAGGGGGACGGAGTGGTGCGCGGGGGGTCCGTGACGGCGGTTCGGTGAGTACGGTGAGCGAGAGCGGCGGTGCTTCCTCGGGTGCGGGTACCGGTTCCGGCGCCGCGGGTGATGTCAAGGGCGACGATACGAACACGGGGAGTTGAGGGGGCGACGTGGGACGCCATAGTCGCCGTAAATCCAACTCCAAGGGTGACTCCGCGGACGGGGGCATAGGCACGAGGGCCGGTGCCGGTGCCGGTGCCGACGTCGATGCCAACGCCGGTACTGGCGAAGGCGGTTGGGCGGCTCAGGGGCCTCAGCGGGCTCAGGGGCCTCAGCCCGGCGAGGTGGGCAGATCGAGTCGGGTGGGTCAGCCGGGCAGGCCGGGCCAGCTCGGTCAAGCGAACTGGGTGGGCCAAGCGGGCCAGGGCGCTCAGCCGGGGGCGAGTCGGCCGGGTGCGCCGCGTTCCGGGGAGGGCAACCCGGGCCCTGGAGAGCAGCGTTACGCCGACGGGACCCCGGCACACGGCTTCCCGAGGCTGCCTGACGGCACTCCTGCCCATGGCTTTCCGAGGCTTCCGGACGGGACTCCGGCGAGGGGTGTTCCGCGCTTGGCGGACGGGACTCCGGCGCACGGCAGTCCCCGCTTTCCCGACGGGACTCCGGCACATGGCATGCCGCGCTTTTCCGACGGGACGCCTGCGCACGGCATGCCGCGCTTTTCCGACGGGACTCCGGCGCACGGCACCCCCCGCTTCTCCGATGGCACTCCCGCGCGCGGTGTTCCTCGTCTGCCGGACGGCACTCCCGCCCACGGTGTCCCGCAGGCTCGTGCCGGGCACCCCCAGCAGCCTGAATCCGGCGGTGGTTGGGGCGAGTTGAGGGGGCGGGACGGGCGGGCCGGGGTGCCTCAAGCCTCGGTCCCCGGTGGACCCGTACCGACCGGGGCGGGTCCGGTGCTGCCCATTCCCCGGCAGCGGCAGGCGCCGCAAACCGGGGCTCGGCCAGGTGGGCAGCGTGGTCGTGGTCCCCGGCAGGACTACGTCGACGCCTTCGAAGAGGGCGGTGACGTCTTCGCGCCCCGGTCCGGTGTCGCCGCGCACCGCTCCGACCCGTACGCCTCCGTCACGGACTGGCCGTCCGAGAGCGACGCCGGCACCGAGGGCGACGTCGACGGTGCGGGCGCGCCGCCCGGCGACCGTGGCCGGCCCGGCGTCGGCACCGGTCCCGCCAAGACCGGTCCCGCCAAGGGTGGGAAGGGGCGTGCCTACACCGGTATCGCCGCCGCGGCCGTCACCACCGTGCTGGCCGTCGTCGTCGCAGGACAGGTCGCCGGAGACGGTGACAAGGGCGGTGTGCGGTCTGAGGCGGCCACCGACCAGGCCCGGGACGTACGCGGTACTGGTGCCGCCTCGGCGCAGCCCAGCGCCTCCGCCTCGCCGCGGGTGGCGACCCTGACGTATGCCCAGATGATGGACAAGAAGTACCCGCTCAGCGCCACGCTCAAGGGGCCGGACAAGTTCGACGCGGTGCCCGGTGTCGACAAGGCGCCCGGCAAGGGGCGCAAGTACACGTACCGCGTGGACGTGGAGCAGGGGCTCGGGCTCGACGGCACGCTCTTCGCGGCGGCCGTACAGAAGACGCTCAACGACAACCGGAGCTGGGCCCACAACGGGGCCCGTACCTTCGAGCGCATCTACTCCGGCAAACCGGACTTCGTGATCACTCTCGCGAGCCCTGGTACTACGGCCAAGTGGTGCGCCAAGTCCGGCCTCGACACCACCGAGGACAACGTGTCGTGCGACTCGGCGGCCACCGAACGTGTGTTGATCAATGCGTATCGATGGGCGCAGGGGTCGTCAACATATGGGGACAAGATGTATGCGTATCGACAGATGTTGATCAACCATGAAGTCGGTCATCGTCTGGGCTACGGGCACGTCACCTGCGACAAGGACGGCGAGTTGGCGCCGGTCATGCAGCAGCAGACCAAGTTCCTCGACCACGACGGGATCCACTGTCTGGCGAACCCCTGGCCGTACCCGGGCAGTTGACAGGCGACGCTTATGTCACATTGACACGAGCCGCAGCATCCTTCATATTTTTGGGCATGTGGTCTAGTCATGTCGTGAATCGCGCCGCCATCGAGCTGGCGCTCATCGGTGTGACCCCGCTCTGCGTGGCCGACATTCTCTGTCGCTGAACACCGCCCCCTGGCGTTCGTGTCGCGACCCGCACCACCTCGCCCTTGCCCCTGACCCCGGCAGGGCATTTCCGACGACCTGACGCCGGGGCGGACGCCTGTTCATTTCCGTCTCACCCCTCGTCCATCCGTCTCACCATTCGGGAAACCCCATGAGAATTCCCGAACATCCCCCCCGAGAGGTCGTCATTCCGATGCGTCAACCGTCCGTCATAGCCCGGCGCGTGGCCGTGGCATCCGTCAGCCTGGCCGTGGCAGCGGGCGCCGCCGCCTGCGGGCCGAAGGACAACGATGCCAAGGGCTCAGGTGGCGACTCCACGCCGCACAAGGGCGGCACGCTCACGGTCCTGAACTCCAACCCCCAGGAGGACTTCGACCCGGCGCGCCTGTACACCTCCGGCGGCGGCAACGTCCCCTCCCTCGTCTTCCGTACGCTCACCACCCGCAACCGTGAGAACGGCGCGGCCGGCGCCAAGGTCGTCCCGGACCTCGCCACCGACACCGGGCGCCCCAACAAGGACGCGACCGTCTGGACGTACACCCTGAAGAAGGGCCTCAAGTACGAGGACGGCACCGCGATCACCTCGGCCGACATCAAGTACGGCATCGAGCGCTCCTTCGCCCCCGAACTCTCCGGCGGCGCGCCCTACTTGCGGGACTGGCTGGTCGGCGCGGCCGACTACCAGGGGCCGTACAAGGACAAGAAGGGGCTCAGCGCGATCGAGACTCCCGACAGCCGGACCATCGTCTTCCATCTCAACAAGCCCGAGGGCGAGTTCCCCTACCTCGCCACGCAGACGCAGTTCACGCCCGTCCCGCAGGGCAAGGACACGGGCACCAAGTACGAGCAGCACCCGATCTCCTCGGGGCCGTACAAGGTCGTCAGCAACCAGAACGACGGTGAGACGCTCGTCCTGGAGCGCAACAAGTACTGGTCCACGGCCACGGATTCCGAGCGCAAGGCCTACCCGGACAAGATCGACGTGAAGTCCGGGCTCGACTCCTCCGTGATCAACCAGCGGCTGTCGTCGTCCCAGGGTGCGGACGCCACCGCCGTCACGACCGACACCAACCTCGGTCCTGCCGAGCTCGCCAAGGTGACCGGCGACAAGGAACTCGCCGCGCGCGTCGGCACCGGGCACTTCGGCTACACGAACTACATCGCGTTCAACCCCACGGTCGCGCCGTTCAACAACGTCAAGGTGCGCCAGGCGATCTCGTACGCCGTCGACCGGTCGTCGGTGGTCAACGCGGCGGGCGGCTCGTCGCTGGCCGAGGCCGCGACCACCTTCCTGCCCAACCAGAAGTCCTTCGGGTACGACCCCTACGACCTCTTCCCGGCGGGCGCGTCCGGCAACGCGGCGAAGGCCAAGGAGCTGCTGAAGGAGGCCGGTTACCCGAAGGGGATCACCGTCACGCTGACGCACTCCAACGACAAGGACTTCGAGACCAGCCCGGAGATCGCGACCGCGATCCAGGACGCGCTCAAGAAGGCCGGCATCACCGTCAAGCTGCAGGGCCTGGAGATCAACGACTACAAGGACAAGATCCACAGCGTCAAGACCGAGCCGGGCTTCTTCCTCGCCCACTGGGGTGCCGACTGGCCCTCCGGCGGTCCCTTCCTCGCCCCGATCTTCGACGGCCGCCAGATCGTCAAGGACGGCGCGAACTTCAACACCGGCCTGCTCAATGACAAGTCGGTCAATGCCGAGATTGACGCGATCAACAAGTTGACGAATCTTGACGAGGCCGCCAAGAGGTGGGGCGCACTGGACAAGAAGATCGGCGAGCAGGCCCTGACCGTGCCGCTGTTCCACCCCGTCTACAAGCGACTGGTCGGCAAGGACATCAAGAACGTCGTGATCAGCGACTGGACCGGCGTCCTGGACATCTCCCAGGTCGCGGTCAAGTAACCCCATGAGCGAGGCACTTGTCGCCTCCCAGGCCGCCGGGACGGACGTCTCCGTCCCGGCGGCCTCGGGGGCCCGTCAGTTCTGGCGGCGGCTGCGCGCGCAGCGCGCCGCCCTCGTCGCGGCGGCCGTCGTCGCCCTGCTCGTCCTGGTCGCGCTCGCCGCGCCACTGCTCACCGCGATCGAGGGCCAGGACCCCTTCACCTACCACCCCTCGCTCATCGACTCCGCGCGCGGAGGCGTCCCGACCGGCTCCTTCGGGGGCATCACCGGCGACCACTGGCTCGGCGTCGAACCACAGACCGGCCGCGACTTGTTCGCGCGTCTCGTCTACGGCGCCCGGGTCTCGCTCGGTGTCGCGCTGGGGGCGACCGTCGTACAGGTCCTCATCGGTGTCGTGGTCGGTGTCGCCGCCGCGCTCGGCAGTCGATGGGTTGATCAACTGTTGAGCAGGTTGACCGAGATCATCGTCGCGATGCCGTTGATGATCATGTCGCTGGCGCTGCTGGCGATCGTGCCCAGCAGCTTTCCGCGGCCCCTGCTGGTCGCGCTCGTCATCGGCCTGATCGCCTGGGGCAACACCGCGAAGATCGTGCGCGCCCAGACGCTCACCCTGAAGCAACTCGATTACGTCTCCGCCGCCCGGCTCAGCGGCTGGGGCACCTGGCGCATCGCCCGCCGCGAACTGCTCCCGGGACTCGCCGCGCCCGTCATCACGTACGCCGCGCTCCTCGTCCCGATGAACATCACCGTCGAGGCCGCGCTGTCCTTCCTCGGCGTCGGTGTGAAGCCTCCGACGCCCTCCTGGGGACAGATGCTCACCGCCGCCGACGTCTGGTACCAGGCGGCCCCGCAGTACCTGTTGCTGCCCGCCGGTGCGCTGTTCGTCACCGTGCTGTCCCTGACGGTCCTGGGCGACGGCATCCGCACGGCCCTCGACCCGCGCGCGGCCTCCCGCCTGCGTATCGGCACCGGCCGCAAGGGCGAGGCGAAGGCGGACGCGAGCACCAAGGGCGCGAGCGGCAAGGACGCCGGTACCAAGGGCGACGTCCGCACCGAAGGCGCGACTACGAAGAGCACGAATTCCAAGGAGGCCACGTCATGAGCGGCTTCGGAGGATTCGTCCTGCGCCGCGGTGTCGGCACCGTGATCACCCTGCTCGCGATCTCGGTGATCGTCTACGTCGTCTTCTTCGTCACCCCCGGGAACGTCGCCCAGATCACCTGCGGCCCGCGCTGCTCCCCGGAACAAGTGCACCAGGTCGCCCAGCAGTTGAGGCTCGACGACCCGCTGTACCTCCGCTACTGGCACTTCCTCCAGGGCATCCTCGTCGGCCAGGACTACTCCACGGGCACCTCGGTGGAGCACTGCTCGGCGCCCTGCCTCGGCCTGTCGTACCAGGGCGACCAGCAGGTCACCCAGCTGATCCTGGCGAAGCTCCCGGTCAGCCTGTCCCTCGTGTTCGGCGCGATGGTGCTGTGGCTGATCCTCGGCGTCGGCACGGGCGTCCTGTCCGCGTGGCGGCGCGGCCGGTTCACCGAGCGCCTGCTGACCGGCATCACCCTCGCGGGCGTCGCCACCCCGGTCTTCGTCATCGGCCTGGTGCTGATGATCGTCGTCTGCGGGCAGCTCCAACTGCTGCCCTTCCCGCAGTACGTCAGCCTGACCGACGATCCCGAACAGTGGGCCTGGAACCTGCTGCTGCCCTGGCTCTCCCTGGCCCTCATCGAGGCCGCCACGTTCGCCCGGCTCACCCGGGCGTCGATGCTGGAGACCCTCGCAGAGGACCACATCCGCACCTTCCGCGCGTACGGCGTCGGTGAACGGTCCATCATCGGGCGGCACGCCCTGCGGGGGGCGTTCGCGCCGATCATCGCGCTCAACGCCAACAACGTCGGCTCGGCGGTCGGCGGCGCGGTCCTCACCGAGACTCTCTTCGGACTGCCCGGCATCGGACAGGAACTCGTCCACGCCGTCAATGTCGTCGACCTCCCTGTGGTCGTCGGCATGGTCCTGGTCATCGGCTTCTTCGTGGTCATCGCCAACGCCGTCGCGGACGTGCTGTACGCGGTGGCCGACCGACGGGTGGTGCTCGCATGAGTTCGGTCGACGTTTCGACGGGCGTCTCGGCGGATGTCCTGGTGGAAGTCACCGACCTGACGGTCGGGTTCGGATCGCTGCGCGCCGTCGACGGCCTCTCCTTCACGCTGGAGAAGGGCGCCGCGCTGGGCCTGGTCGGCGAGTCCGGCTCCGGCAAGTCCACGGTCGCCTCGGCCCTGTTGGGGCTGCACCGCGGCACGGGAGCCGACGTGGGCGGTTCGGTGCGCGTGGCCGGCATCGACGTACAGGAGGCGTCCGACGCGGACCTGGGGCGGCTGCGCGGCGGCAAGGCCGCGATGGTCTTCCAGGACCCGCTGTCGTCCCTGGACCCGTACTACGCGATCGGCGACCAGATAGCGGAGGTGTACCGGGTGCACGCGCGCGTGTCGCGTCGGGCGGCCCGCGCGCGTGCCGTCGACGTACTGGACCGAGTTGGAATTCCGGACGCGCTACGACGGTCCCGCTCCCGCCCGCACGAGTTCAGCGGCGGCATGCGCCAACGCGCCCTGATCGCCATGGCGTTGGCCTGCGAACCGGAGCTGCTCATCGCCGACGAGCCCACGACCGCGCTCGACGTCACCGTCCAGGCCCAGATCCTCGACCTGCTCCACACGCTCCGCGAGGAGACCGGCCTGGGGCTGCTGCTCGTCACGCACGACGTGGGCGTCGCCGCGGAGAGCGTCGACGAGATCCTGGTCATGCGACACGGGCGGGCCGTCGAGCACGGCCCGGTGGGCACCGTGCTGGGGGCGCCGGCCGAGACGTACACCCAGGATCTGTTGGGTGCGGTCCCGCGCGTGGACGCGCGGCGCGTTCGCTCCGAGGGGTCCTCGGGTTCGTCCCCCGAGGCGTCTTCGGCGGCCCCGGAGGTCGTCCTGGAGGCAACGGGACTGCGGCGCGAATTCGGGCGCGGGAAGCGCGCGTTCGCGGCCGTCGACGACGTGTCGCTGACCGTCCACCGGGGCGAGACCCTCGGCATCGTGGGCGAGAGCGGCAGCGGCAAGACGACGCTGGGCCGGATGCTGGTCGGGCTGCTCAAGCCGACGGCCGGCGAGATCAAGCCCGGGGGAGGCGTACGCCCCGACGTCCAGATGGTGTTCCAGGACCCCGTCTCCTCCCTCAACCCCCGCCGCAGCGTGGGCGAGTCGATCGCCGACCCGCTCCGCGCGCGTGGCGAACGGGACGAGGGGCGCATCAGGGCGCGCGTACGCGAACTCCTGGAGCGCGTGGGGCTCGAAGGGGCGCACTACGACCGCTACCCGCACGAGTTCAGCGGCGGCCAGCGCCAGCGCGTCGGCATCGCGCGGGCGCTCGCGGCCGACCCGCGCGTGATCGTGTGCGACGAGCCCGTCTCCGCCCTCGACGTCACCACTCAGGCCCAGGTCGTCGCCCTGCTCGGCGAACTCCAGCGCGAACTCGGCCTCGCCCTCGTGTTCGTGGCCCACGACCTCGCCGTCGTCCGCCAGGTCAGCGACCGGGTCGCGGTGATGCGACGCGGGAGGATCGTTGAACAAGGCCCCGCCGACGAGGTCTACGACTCCCCGCAGGACCCGTACACAAAGGAGCTGTTGGCCGCCGTACCGGCCCTCGATCCGGAGGTGGCGGCCCAGCGGAGGGCGGTCCGACGGGAGTTGGCGACGGCTTGAGGATCGTAGAACGATCTGGGCGTGGATCGTAGAACGATCCGCCCCCGGGTGATCCCTTAGCGCGAGCGAACGCGACCCGCACGGGAAAGTTACGACCGTTCACCCCTTTTGGTGGCGCGATGGACAACCGTCCGTCGCGCCACCGTCATGTCCGCATACGTTCGTCCCGCTGCGAGCCGCCGGGTCAACGGTGGCTCCCCACAAGGGAGATCGGGGGTGTGGTCGTGCGCATAGGACTGGTTACGGAGGGTGGCTATCCGTATGTGAGCGGTGACGCCAGACTCTGGTGCGACCGGCTCGTGCGCGGGCTCGGGCAGCACGAGTTCGACGTCTACGCGCTCAGCCGCAGCGAACGCCAGGAGGACGAGGGCTGGCTCGAACTGCCGCCCCAGGTCCGGCGGGTGCGTACCGCGCCGCTGTGGAGCACCGAGGACGACGGACCGGCGCTCGGCCGCCGCGCACGCCGGCGGTTCCGCGAGCACTACGAGGAGCTGGCGGCGGTGTTGTGCGCGGGGGATGCGCCGGTGCAGGGGCCGAGCGTGTCGGCGGAGTCGCCGTCCTCCGTGTCTGACCCCGCCGGGCTGGAGCCGGATGGTTCCGCGCGGCCTTCGGAGTCCCCGGAGCCTGCTTCCGCAGGGTCTTCCGCGCTCTCCAGGGAGGCTTCCGCCGTTGTGGCGGACCGTTTCGCCAACGCGTTGTACGGGCTCGCGGAACTCGCCCGCGACGAGGGCGGACTCGTGTCCGCGCTGCGCTCCGAGAGCGCCGTACGTGCCCTCGAACGCGCCTGTCGTGCGCCCGGCGCACTCCGCACGGCGCGCGAGGCGCGCGTGCCCGACCTCCTGACCGTCGCGGCGCACGTCGAACGCGCCCTGCGCCCCCTCTCGCTCGACTGGTACGAGGACGACGCCCTCGGCTCCGTGGACCTCTGCCACTCGACGGCCGGCGGCACCGCGGCCCTGCCCGGACTGCTCGCCCGGCACTTCGCCGGCGTACCGCTGCTGGTGACCGAGTACGGCGTGCAGCTGCGCACGCACTACCTGGCCTCCGCGGACGCCCCGCCCGCCGTACGGGCCCTGCTCGCCGCCTTCCACGGCAGGCTGGCCGCCGAGGTGTACCGGCGGGCCGCGCTGATCACCCCCGGCAACACCCACACCCGCCGCTGGCAGGAGCGCTGCGGCGCCGACCGCACGAAGCTGCGCACGGTCCACCCCGGCATGGAGGCGTCCCGTTTCGCGGAGGTGGGCGAGGCGCCCGACCGCGCCGACGCGGACACGCTCGTGTGGGTCGGCCGTATCGAACCCGCCAAGGACCTGATCTCCCTGCTCCACGCCTTCGCGGAGATCCGCAAGGAGGAGCCGAAGGCGCGCCTGCGGATCGTCGGCGCGGCCGCCGGTGCCGAGGGCGCGGCCTACCTGGGCCACTGCCGGGCGCTGGCCGCACAGCTCTTCCCCGACGAGGCCGAGGGCGTGCACGCGGTCGGCGACAACCCGGTGTCCTTCGAGGAGATCGGCGGCCCGGAGGCCCCCACGCTCGCCGAGGCGTACGCGTCCGGCACGGTGATCGTCCTGTCCAGCGTCGTCGAGGGCTTCCCGATCGGCCTGGTCGAAGCCATGTTCTGCGGCCGGGCGACCGTGTCCACAGACGTCGGCGCGGTGGTCGAGGTCATCGGCGGCACGGGACTCGTCGTGCCTCCGCGCAATCCACGGGCGCTCGCCGAGGCGTGCGTGACCCTGTTGCGCGACCCGGAGCGCCGTGAGCGCCTGGGCGCCGCCGCGCGCGCCCGCGCACTCGAACTGTTCACCGTCGAGCAGAACATCGCGGCATTTCACGGCATTTACCTGGAGGTCGTCTCCCACTCCCCGGTCCACCGCGTCATCCTCGACGACACCGGCGAACCCCTCCCGTTCGCCGCGCCCGCGGAGTCCCACGTCCCCGGCCGCTGGACCGGCCGCCCCACACCGGCCCCGGCGACCGGTCCTACGGCAGCCCCCGGGGCCCGCGTCGTGGCTCGCGGCGGCCCACGCTGGGCGGCGGGAGCACCGGTACGCGCCACCACTCCGCTGCCGACGACGGAGGCGGCCCGATGAGCGGCCTCGGCGAACTCGACCGCCCCGGAACGCCCGCCGGCGCGGAGGCGTGGGACGCACAGTCGGGGGAGTGGCTCGGAGGACAGGCGGAACCGGAGTCGGCGACGGAGACGGAGAACGCGCGGGTCGACCACGACACCGATTCGCCTACCGCCCGCCCCGCCCCCGTGCAGCCCCCTCACACAACGGACCGCAAGCCCGCCCCCGCCCGGCGCGGTGCCGCCGACCCCGTGAAGGCGCTGATGCACCGGCACCGCGAGCTGTGCGAGCGGGCCGTCGACCCGCTGGAGATCGCGGCGGGCCTCGAGGCGCACGGTGTCACCGACCGGACCGCCACCCGCTTCCGGCACCGTGACGTCTTCTCGCTCGCCGAGGAGATGTACGCGCGCGTGCCCCGCGCCGACACGGCGGCCCGGCACTCCCACACCGACCTCGCCACCATGCCCGCGCCCCGCGCCGTCTGGGCCGTACGCGCCCTGCTGCCCGGAGTCCTCTGCGCCGCAGTCGTGACAGGCGTGCGCCTCACGGACGGTCGGGTGCGGTCGGCGGTGGCCGTCGCCGGTGTCCTCGCTGTGGCGTTCGGCGTGCGCATGGCGCTCGGTCGGGGCTCACTGAGCACCCCGCCCGGCACCCCTGCGTGGCGCACCCCGCCCGGCACGCGCCTGTGGACATACTGGCTGCTCGCCTACGCCCTCCTCGGCGACGGTCTGCTCCGCGCGGCGGACGACGGCGGCCCCGACAGCCTGCCGACCGGCATCGCCGACGGACCCTGGCCCACGGCCACCGCACCCGTCCTGGCCCTCACCCTGGCCTGTGTCCCAGCCGCCTGGTGCGCCCACCACTTCGCCGTACGCGCCCGGCGCAAGCTCGCCACCAGCCGCGGCCTGGAGGACTTCGCCGACTCCGTGCAACCGCTGTTGCTGGGCACGTTCGCCCTCTTCGTGTGTGCCCTCGCTGCCCTCCTCGCTCTCTGCGGAGCTGTCCTGGGCGAGCCCGCCGCGTACACCCAGGGCATCACCCTCGGCGCGCTCCTGCTGCTCGCCCGCCTCCTCTTCGTGCACGGCTTCACCCGCGCACCGGCCCTCGCCCTGGGCGCGGCAGCCGCGACGGAGGTCACGGCCCTGGCCTTGGACCTCATCGGCCGGCTCCCCGACTGCGGCTTCCTGGCCACCCCCGTCGAGACCCTTCTGGGCTCCTGGGGGCCGGGCAGTATCCCCGCCCTGGCCTGCGGAGCAGCCGCCCTGACCCTCCTGTTCCACACCACCCGCACGCTGACCAGAGCCTCCGCGCACGCGCCGGCGGACGAGCCGCGGTGACGCCGCCATGACCTCGAACCAACCGGCCCCGTCACCCAGCCGCAGGCGCCCGGCCCCACCGCCGGAGGCAACCGCATCACCTTGTGAAGGAGAACGCCAGATGATCACCTCCCGATCCGGAGAGTCGGCCACGGGAGCCGTCCGATGAGGGTCCTGCTGATCGGAGCCAACGGCTACCTCGGCCGGTTCGTCGCCGACCGCCTGCTCGCCGACCCGGCCGTCCAGCTCACCGCGCTCGGCCGCGGCGACGACGCCGATGTCCGCTTCGACCTCGCGTCCGGCAGTCCCGGAGCACTCACCCGCTTCCTGGACGCCGTCCACCCCGGAGTCGTCGTCAACTGCGCCGGTGCCACCAGAGGCGGCGCCCGCGAACTCACCCGCCACAACACCGTCGCCGTCGCCACCGTCTGCGAGGCGCTGCGCCGCAGCGGCTGCGGAGCCCGGCTCGTGCAGATCGGCTGCGGCGCCGAGTACGGCCCCAGCCAGCCCGGTTCCTCCACGGCCGAGGACGCCGTCCCCCGCCCCGGCGGCCCGTACGGCGTCAGCAAACTCGCCGCCACCGAACTGGTCCTCGGCTCCGGTCTCGACGCCGTCGTCCTGCGCGTCTTCTCACCCGCCGGACCGGGCACCCCCGCCGGCTCCCCGCTCGGCCGACTCGCCGAGGCCATGCGCCGGGCCATGCAGTCCGGCGACGGCGAGCTCAAGCTCGGCGGCCTCGGCGCGCAACGCGACTTCGTCGACGTACGGGACGTGGCCCGCGCCGTCCACGCCGCCTCGCTCTCCGCCGCGCAGGGCGTCATCAACATCGGCTCGGGCCGCGCGGTCCGGCTGCGCGACGCCGCCTCCGTCCTCGCCCGCGTCGCCGGATACGGCGGAGCACTGCACGAACTCGACGGCCCGCCCGGCCCGCTGCGGGCCGCCATCGGCCACCCCCGCAGCGACCCCGACCACGCGGCCCCGGTCGCGTACCCGTACCCGGACGGCTGCGGCAGCTGGCAGCAGGCCGATGTGCGCACCGCGCGCGACCGGCTGGGCTGGCGGCCCCGGATCAACCTGGAGGAGTCCCTCGCGGACATCTGGATGGAGGCGGCGTGCCGCATCTGACCAGCACGACCCCGGGCACCGCGACCACCGGTGTCCGCACCGGCTTCGGCATCCCCGGCTACGCACACCCCCTCGTCGCACCGGCCGAGTGGGGCGAACTCACCCGCCCCGGAACCCCCTTGCACTGGGTCGTCCTCAACGTCTCCTCCGGCCCGGGGGCGCGTCCCGACCCGCACTGCCTGGAAGCGGCCGGCCGGCTGCGCAACATGGGCATCCGCGTGCTCGGCCACCTGGACGCCGCGTACGGCGCCCGCGCCTTCGGCGAGCTGATCTCCGAGGCGCACCGCTATCTCGACTGGTACCGGACCGACGGCTTCCTCCTGGACCGCTGCCCCACCGGAGGCACCGCGCTCCCCGAGGTCCGCCGCACGGTCACCACGCTCCGCGAGATCCGCGACGGCGCCCATGTCGTCCTGGGGCACGGCACCCACCCGCACCCCGGATACGCCAAGTTCGCCGACCAGTTGGTGACCTTCTCCGGCCCGTGGAGCGACTACCGCTGGTCCCAGGTGGCCGAGTGGACCGCCGACCACCCGCCCGAACGCTTCTGCCACTTCGTGCACAGCGTCCCGCGCGGCCATCTCGACGAGGCGCTGCGCATCGCCCGCTGGCAGGGCGCCTCGACCATCTACTTCACCGACCGCACCGATCGCGGGGGCCGCACCGACCCCTGGGAGACCATGCCCGGCTACTGGGACGAGATCGTCTCGCGGATCGGAACGGGTGTCTCGGAATGAAGAGGGGCATGGCAGTGTTACGGGGAGAACAACTGTAGTGATTGACCGACCAACGGAGTCCCCGTGTCGCTGCCACCCCTGGTCGAGCCGGCTGCCGAGCTCACCGTAGACGAGGTCCGCAGGTACTCCCGCCACCTGATCATCCCCGACGTGGGCATGGACGGGCAGAAGCGGCTGAAGAACGCCAAGGTGCTCTGTGTGGGCGCCGGCGGTCTGGGCTCGCCGGCGCTGATGTACCTGGCCGCGGCGGGCGTGGGCACGCTCGGCATCGTGGAGTTCGACGAGGTCGACGAGTCGAACCTGCAGCGCCAGATCATCCACAGCCAGGCCGACATCGGCCGCTCCAAGGCGGAGTCCGCGCGCGACTCCGTGCTGGGCATCAACCCGTACGTGAACGTGGTCCTGCACGAAGAGCGGCTCGAGGCCGAGAACGTGATGGACATCTTCAGCCAGTACGACCTGATCGTCGACGGCACGGACAACTTCGCGACCCGCTACCTGGTCAACGACGCCGCCGTACTGCTGAACAAGCCGTACGTGTGGGGTTCGATCTACCGCTTCGACGGCCAGGCCTCCGTCTTCTGGTCCGAGCACGGGCCCTGCTACCGCTGCCTCTACCCGGAGCCCCCGCCCCCCGGCATGGTCCCCTCCTGCGCCGAGGGCGGCGTCCTGGGCGTGCTGTGCGCGTCCATCGGCTCCATCCAGGTCACCGAGGCGATCAAGGTCCTCACCGGTGTCGGCGACCCACTCGTCGGCCGCCTGATGATCTACGACGCCCTGGAGATGCAGTACCGCCAGGTCAAGGTCCGCAAGGACCCCAACTGCGCGGTCTGCGGCGAGAACCCGACCGTCACCGAGCTCATCGACTACGAGGCCTTCTGCGGCGTCGTCTCCGAGGAGGCCCAGCAGGCGGCCGCCGGCTCGACGATCACTCCCAAGCAGCTCAAGGAGTGGATCGACGACGGCGAGAACATCGAGATCATCGATGTCCGCGAGGTCAACGAGTACGAGATCGTCTCGATCCCCGGCGCCAAGCTGATCCCCAAGAACGAGTTCCTCATGGGTACCGCCCTGGAGACCCTCCCGCAGGACAAGAAGATCGTCCTGCACTGCAAGACGGGTGTCCGCAGTGCGGAGGTCCTCGCCGTCCTCAAGTCCGCCGGTTTCGCCGACGCGGTCCACGTCGGCGGCGGTGTGATCGGCTGGGTCAACCAGATCGAGCCCGACAAGCCGGTCTACTAGGCATACGCCTTCCCGGGAGGGGCTCGGCACCACAGGTGCCGGGCCCCTTTCCGCTGCCCGGGCGGAAACCCGGGCCGACGCGCGGGCTACGAGGCGCAGACCTTGCCGTCCTTGGGCACCGTCCCCTTCAGCAGATACGCGTCCACCGTCGAGTCGACACAGTCGCTCCCACTGCCGTACGCGCCATGGCCCTCGCCCTTCCAGGTGAGCTCCACACCGACGCCCTTGCCCAGCTCGTCGACCATCTTGCGGGCACCCTCGTACGGCGTCGCCGGGTCCCCGGTGTTGCCGACCACCAGGATCGGCGCCGCACCGGGCGCGCTCACCTCCGGGGTGTCGTACTGACCGGCCACCGGCCAGTCGTGACACCACCCGGCCGTGTCCCAGCCCAGGAAGTCGCCGAACACGGGGGAGATCTTCTCGAACTCCGGCAGCAGCTTCTGCGTCTGCTCGGGCGTCGGCCGCTGCTTGTCGTCCAAGCACGATATGACCCGTTGTGAATGCGTCGTCGTGCCGTAGTGCCCCGCGCTGTCACGGTCGTTGTAGCCGTCGGCGAGCGCCAGCAGCTCCGAGCCGTCGCCCTCCTTCGCGGAGTCCAGGGCGCTGGTCAGTGTCGGCCAGCTCTCCTTGCTGTACAGCGGAAGGACGATGCCGGTCAGGGCGAGCGTCTGGGTCAGCTTGCGCCCCGTCGACGTCGCCAGCGGTTTGGCGTCGATCTGCTTCAGCAGGGCCGCGATCTTCTTCGAGCCCTGCGCGGGGTCCTGTCCCGTCGACTTGAGGTAGTCGTCCAGGGCGCGCTGGAAGCCCCGGGTCTGGTTCAGCGCGTGGCCCACCGAGTCGGCGCTCGGGTCGACGACCGCGTCCAGGATCAGCCGCCCCACCTTCGTCGGGAACAAGTGGGCGTAGACACCGCCGAGTTCGGTGCCGTACGAGATACCGAAGTAGTGCATCTTCGTGTCGCCCAGGACCTGGCGCATCAGGTCCATGTCGCGGGCCGTGTCGGTCGTCGACACGTGTGACATCAGCTTTCCGGCGGCTTTCTCGCAGCCCTTGCCGAAGTCGGTGGCGTCCTGGAAGTACGCCTTCTCCTCGGCCGGTGTGTCCGGTGTGGCGTCCACGTCCTCGGCGGCCTGGATCGCCTTGTCGCTGCGGCAGCGGACGCCCTCGCTGGCGGCGACCCCGCGCGGGTCCCAGCTCACCAGGTCGTAGCGCTCGTGCAGCGCGGACACGGTGGTGGAGTACGCCGGCATGTAGTCCACGCCCGAGCCGCCGGGGCCGCCGAAGTTGAACAGCAGCGAGCCGATGCGGTCGCCGCCGGTCGCCTTCGAGCGGATCAGCGCGAGCCCGATCGTGGTGCCGTCCGGCTTCGCCCAGTCCAGCGGCACCTTGAGCGTCGCGCACTGCCAGTCGCTGCTGGGCGCGGCCGAGTCGCCGGTGGCCTTGCAGCGCCCCCAGTCGAGCTTCTGCGCGGTCAGCGACGCGGGCAGCGCGGCCGTGGTGGACGTGGAAGAGGCCGAGTCGGCCGCCGACGGCTTGGCGTCCCCCGCGCCCCCGCCGTCCTTGCCGTCGTCGGACGAGCCGCCGCTACAGCCGGCCGTCAGCAGTGCGGCGGCGGCCATCAGGGCCGTCCACCGTACGAATCGCGCCATGTGCATTCCCCCCTCGCAGGCCGTCCGCGTCACGCCGCGGATGGCGGTCAGGCCATAGTAGGCGGCGCGAGCCGAGCCCGTGACGGCCTGTGGATAACCGTTTGACCTGCGCTTTTGCTGAAATTTCGGAGGGAGGGTCAGGAGCAGACGGTGCCGGCCGCAGGCACTTTTCCGTTCAGCAGATAGCCGTTCACCGCGCTTTGCACGCACTTGTTCTTGCTGTCGTACGCCCCGTGCCCCTGGCCCTTGTACGTCAGCTCGACCGCGACGCCTTTGCCCAGCGCGTCCACCATCTTCCGCGCGCCCTCGTACGGTGTGGCCGGGTCGCCGGTGTTGCCCACGACGAGGATCGGCGCCGAACCGGCCGCGCTCACGTCGGGATGGTCGGCGGCGCCGGGCACGGCCCAGTCGGTGCACGTGACCATGCCCCAGGCCAGGAAGTCCCCGAACAAGGGGGAGGCCGCCCGAAATTCGGGCAACTTCTGCTCCACGTAGTCGGCCGTGTAACGCGGCTTGTCGTCGGCGCAGTTGATGGCGACGTTCGCCGCAGTGATGTTGCTGTACTCGCCGTTCTCGCTGCGCCCGTTCATCGAGTCGGACAGCGCCATGAGGACCTTGCCGTCACCGCTGTAGGCCTGTTCGAGGCCCTCGATCAGGTACTCCCAGAAGTCCTTGGAGTACAGCGCCTGCGCGATGCCGTTGGTAGCGGCGGTCTGGGTCAGCTGGCGGGGGAAGATGCCCGGGATCGGCTTGCTATCGAGGCTCTTGAGCAGCTTCGCGATGCGGTCCTTGACGTCCTGCGCGGTGTCGCCGATCGGGCAGTCCGTGGCCTTCGACGTGCAGTCGTCGGCGAAGTTGTCGAGCGCCAGCTGGAAGCCCTTGGCCTGTCCCAGGGAGCCCTGTTCGGAGTTCTGGGTGGGGTCGACGACCGCGTCGAACACGGCGCGGCCCACGTGCTTGGGGAACAAGTGGGCGTAGACACCGCCGAGTTCGGTGCCGTAGGAGATGCCGAAGTAGTGCAGCTTGTCGTCGCCGAGGACCTGCCGCATCAGGTCCATGTCGCGGGCCGCGTCCGTGGTGCGCACCTGGGGGAGCATCTTCTTGGAGTTCTTCTCGCAGGCCGCGTTGAACTGCTTGGTGTTGGCCAGGAGCTTGGTCCGCTCGGCCGCGTTGTCCGGTGTGGCGTCCTGCTGGAAGTACTCGTCGAGCTGGGAGTCGCTCTCACACTTGACGCCGGCGCTGCGGCCGACGCCACGCGGGTCGAAGCTCACCAGGTCGTAGCGGGTGCGCAGGGTCGCGTAGTCCTCGCCGAACGCGGGCAGTGTGGTGACGCCCGAGCCGCCGGGGCCGCCGAAGTTGAAGACGAGCGACCCGATCCGCTTGTTCGCGGCACCACTGGCCTTCGCCCGGACCAGCGCGAGCCCGATGGTGTCGCCCTTGGGCTTGCTCCAGTCGAGCGGCGCCTTCATGGTGGCGCACTGCCACTTGCCGCCGTTCGGCAGCGGCGATGGCGCGGCGCCGCCGCCCTCCGACTCGGACGGGGCCGGGCAGTCCTTCCAGCTCAGCTTCTGGGCCGTCGGATCCTCGTCCTTGGAGTCGCTGTCGCAGCCCGCCAGCGTGGCGGACAGCAGGACGACGGTGGCGGTCAGGGCAGCGGCACGCAGCCGGGAGGGGTTCGGCATGACCCCATCCTGAGGTCGTACACGACCGGGCGCTCGGGGCACGGGCCGTACGAGGTACGCACGCGCGCGTGCCCCATGTTCCTCATGTTCCTCCGTGGGCGTCCTCTACAGGGAGCCCTTGCGGGACAGGTGGTTGAAGAACAGCCAGCCCGGCAGCACCGGGATCCACAGCGTCAGCAGCCGGTACAGCAGCACCGCCGGAGCGGCGACCTCCTTGGGCAGGCCGACGGCGATCAGACCGAGCGTCAGGCTCGCCTCGACCGCGCCCACACCGCCGGGCGTCGGGGCCGCGGAACCGAGCGCGTTGCCCGCGAGGAAGACGACGGCGACGCTGGCCAGGCTGAGCGACGTCGACTGGTCGCCGAACGCGCGGATCGACGCGTCCAGGCACATCACGAAGCAGGCCGTCAGCAGCAGCATGCCGCCGATCCCGGTGACCAGCTTCTGCGGCCGCTGCAGCACGTCGAGCATGCGCGGGATGACACCCGCGAACAGCGACCGCACACGCGTGACGAGGAACTTCCGCAGGAACGGCACCGACGTCACCACGAGTACGAGCACCGCCACCGTCAACAGCCCGGCGATCACCGTCCTGGACGGCGACAGCGACGGCGTCTTCTCGGTGCCGGTCAGATAGCCGAACGACAGCAGCATCAGGATGTGGCAGCCCAGGCCGAACAACTGCGACGCGCCCACACTCGCCACCGCGAGCCCGGGCCGCACCCCCGCACGCTGCAGGAAGCGTGTGTTCAGCGCGACACCGCCGACGGCGGCCGGCGCCACGATCTTCACGAACGAACCGGCGACCTGCGCCGCCACCGCCCGCAGGAACGGCACCCGCTCCGGCACGAACCCCAGGAGGGCCATCGCCGCCGCGAAGTAGCTCAGTGCCGAGAACAGCACGGCCGCGGCCACCCAGCCCCACTGGGCGTTGGCGACGAGCGGTCCGAACTCGATGTGCGTGAGCTGCGTCAGCAGGAAGTACGCGCCGATCGCACCGGCGATGAAACTGATCAGCGTCCGTGGCCGCACCCGCTCCAGACGAGCCGGCTCGACCGGCGCCTGCGGCCTGATCAACAGCACCTGGTGGCGGATCTGGGTCAGCAGATCCTCCTCGCGCGCCTCGTCCAGGGCATCGTCGATGGCCCGCTTCTCGGCCCGCTGCTCCGCCCGTACGGCCTTCTTGTCTGGCTTCTCGAGCACGGGCGCGGAGCCGCTCTCCGAGTGCGCCTCCGCGTGCGCCAGCCTGGTCTGCCGGGACGCCTCGAGGATCGCCTCGCGCTCCCGCTGGGCCCGCTCCCGGGACAGTCGCCGCAGCGTCGCGCGCGTGGAGCGCGACAGCGCGATGGGCTGGAGCATCGGCAGACAGTCGGCAACGGCGTCGGGGCCGAGGACGCCGACCGCCGACGCCACCGCGCGCTCGGCGCCCACCCGCAGCCCGAGCGTCGTCACCAACTGGGCGACGTCCATGCGCAGCAGCAGCTCACCGGCCGCGATCTCGCCGCCCCGCAGGTCGGTCAGGATCACCGTGCCGGAACGATCCACCAGAATCGCGTCACCGGCGAGCCTGCGGTGGGCGATGCGCCGTGACTGCAACGCCTGCACCTGGTGCCAGGTCAGGCGCAGCAGGTCGTCGGTGATCTCCTCGTCCGCGAGCGAGTCGAGCGTGCGTCCGCCGGTGTGCTCGTAGACGAGCATGACGGCGTCCGGGCCGAGTTCCGAGGTCGCGATCAGCTTGGGGGCGTTGGCCCCGGCCGCGATCGCCGCGTAGGCGAGCAGGGCCTCCTGCTCCAGCGCCTGGCGCAGCGACTGGAGGCTGCTGCGGGTCGCGAAGCCCCGGAGCGTCAGATTGCGCCACGCGCGGTAGAAGAAGCCCTGGGCCTGCTGTTCGCGGTCGACCACGGTGACGTCCAGCGGTGGACCGTCCTCCAGGGTGACGAAGTAGCGTCGGCCGCGATCGCCGTTCTCGGTGTCGACGGCCTCCTCGCGGGCCGCGCCCACGGGGTGGAAGCCGACCGTCCGCAGGCCCGCCATCAGCGTCCGCCCGGTGGGACGGACGTTCGGGGAGCCCACCGCGTACAGCGTCCCGTAGGCCACGGTCCAGCCGATCAGCACCGTCAGGATGATCGAGAACGGGGTCGTGTACCCGGTGACCAGCATCGAGAAGGCGTCTAGCAGCAGCACGATCCACAGCACGGAGCGCCAGCGCGGCCTCCGGGACATGCCTACGGCCGTCATATAGGCGATGACGGGCGCCAGATAGCCGTGCACCGGGTCGGTGAGCGCGTGAATGTCGCCGGGGGAGGGCTGGGTGAGCGCCTCCTGGATGGACCCCGGGGCGGCCTTGGCGACCCACAGATCCGTGGCGAGTGTCACTCCGTGCGCGAGGACCGCCGCGAGCACGCCGTCGGCGATGCGCAGCCCGTCGCGCTTGATCAGCCGCTCGATCGCGAAGGCGACCGGCACCAACAGGATGGCGATGCTCGACGCCAGTCCCGCGAGCTTGATCAGCAGGTCGGGCGCCTGGCCGGTGCCCTTGTTGATGTCCTGTTCGAGCCCCGAGGTCGTGCCGTGCGCGAACGCGGCGATCGCGAGCAGTACGACGATCGCGAGAACGCCCACCAGGAGGCGCATGAGATCGGAAGGGCGGTGCACGCGCGCGGGGAGGAGTGGTTCGTCGCCCTCGACCTCTTCCGCGTGCGTGTCGTCGCAGTCGTCGAGGCCGGGCGTGGGGTCGGACGCGGGCGCTTCGACGGGGCCCTCCGAGGGGTCCTGCTCGTGCGTTTCGGCGGTGTCCGGGCGCGACGCAGCGTCAGAGGTGCCCTCCGCGTCTTCGGGGTGCACACCCTGCTGCTTCATCGTCTCTTCTTGATCTCGTATCACCTGTCACCGCCCGCACGATGGTGGCATGCCCCACCGACACACGGGGGCATCAGGGTGCAAATGCGGGGGCGCACAGTCTGCCCCAAGCGCCGCTCCGGGGCGAGGGATACGCAGAGTCGCCAGCGCGTCGCGTTGTCGGTGGCGTGCGGCAGGATGGGGCGGATGAGCGAGCAGAGCCTTCCGGACGACACCGGCCCGGAGCACGCGGACGCGCTGCCCGAGTACGCGGAGCGGGTCCTCGACGTGGCCGAACGGATTCCGCCCGGGCGCGTCATGACGTACGGCGACGTCGCCGAATGGCTGGAGGAGGGCGGGCCGCGCCAGGTCGGCCGGGTGATGGCCCTCTACGGAGGAGCCGTCGAGTGGTGGCGCGTCGTCCGCGCGGACGGCGTGCTGCTCCCAGGCCACGAACTGGAGGCCCTCGCCCGCTACCGCGAGGAGGGCACCCCCCTGAAGGAGGCCAGCAGGGCCGCCGAGGGCCACCTGCCGCGCCTCGACATGAAACGGGCGCGATGGGACGGCGGCGAGCGCGCGGACGGTCACACCTGACAGCTTCCGCCATCGGACCCGCCCCGGTGCGGCCTGTGGCCCGTACGGGGGAAACGGGGCACGTCCGTGGCATGCCGTACGTTCGAGGGGCGAGGGACACACGGGTCGTGAGAGCCGCGGGGGAAGAAGCAGAAGTCCCGCTCCCGTACGACCCGTCGGCGTAGCGTCGGCTGCACGCGTCCCCCTCACCCCGCTGCCACCGACCTCGACGCGCGGCAGCCTGCCAACCAGTACACCCACCAGGACCGGCGAACCACGTGAGCTCCTCTTCCTCCACCAGGCGCCTGTCGCACCCCCAGGTGCGACAGGGGAACCGTGGCGCTTACCGACTGGTGCGTACCCCGCCGACCCGGCCGGCTCCCCCTCACCTGGACGCGCCACAGCGCTCGGTGGTTGACCATGAGGCCGGTCCGCTGCTCGTCCTCGCAGGTCCCGGCACCGGCAAGACCACCATCCTCGTGGAGTCCGTCGCGGCCCGCGTCGCCCGGGGAGGTGACCCCGCGCGGATCCTCGTGCTGACGTTCAGCCGCAAGGCCGCCGTCGAGCTGCGCGACCGCATGGCCCTGCGCATCGGCGCCGCCCGCGCGCCCCGGGCCACCACCTTCCACTCGTTCTGCTACGCCCTGGTCCGCGCCCACCAGGACAGCGAACTGTTCGTCGAGCCCCTACGGCTGCTGTCCGGCCCCGAACAGGACGTCGCCGTACGCGAACTGCTCGCGGGCCAGCCCGGCCTGGAGCGGCTCGGCCTCGCGCACGTGCGCTGGCCGGACGAACTGCGGGCCTGCCTCACCACCCGCGGCTTCGCCGACGAGGTCCGCGCGGTCCTCGCCCGCAGCCGCGAACTCGGCCTCGGCCCTGACGCCCTCGACGCCTTCGCCCGCCGCATCGGCCGCCCCGACTGGCGGGCGGCCGCCGCCTTCCTCGCCGAGTACCTCGACGTACTCGACCTCCAAGGAGTGCTCGACTACGCGGAACTGGTCCACCGCGCGGTGCTCCTCGCCCACCGCCCCGAGGCCGCCGAACGGCTCGCCGCCCAGTACGACGCCGTGTACGTGGACGAGTACCAGGACACCGACCCGGCCCAGGTACGACTGCTGCACGCCCTCGCCGGCGGCGGCCGCACCCTCGTCGCCTTCGGCGACCCCGACCAGTCGATCTACACGTTCCGGGGCGCCGACGTGAACGGCATCCTGGACTTCCCGAGCGCCTTCCCGCGCGCGGACGGCCGCCCCGCCCCCGTAGAGGTGCTCCGGACCTCCCGCCGCTCCGGCGCCACCCTGCTGACCGCCACCCGCCTGCTGACCCAGCGCATGCCCCTGACCCGGCTCCCGGCCCAGAAGGTGCGCGCCCACCGCGAGTTGTCCCCGGTGCGCGACGGCGGACGCGTCGAGGTGTACACGTATCCGACCCCCGGCACGGAGCTGGACAACATCGCCGACATCCTCCGCAGGGCACACCTGGAGGACGGCGTCCCCTGGAACGACATGGCCGTCCTGGTGCGCGCCGGCTCCCGGACGATCCCCACGGTCCGCCGCGCCCTCACGGCGGCGGGCGTCCCCCTGGACATCGACGGCGACGATCTGCCGCTCCGGCACGAGCCGGCGGTGGCCCCCCTGCTGACGGCGCTGCGGGCGGTCGCCACGGCGGAGGCGTCGGTACGCCCCGAGGACGACACCGAGGCCGTAGAGGCCCAGGCGGAGGCCGACGACGCGGACGCTGAGGCGGAAGCCGACGGCGTGGACATTGCTGCGGAAGCGGAAGCCGAACGCGTGGACGTCGCTGCGGAAGCGGAAACGGAAGCCGGCGACGAGCAGACATCGACGGAAGCCGCCTCCGAAGAGCGGCCCGCTTCCGAAGAGCCGCCCGCCTCCGCCCCCTCCTGGCTCGACACCGAGACCGCCCTCACCCTGCTCGCCTCCCCCCTCGCCGCCATGGACGCCGCCGACCTGCGCCGCCTGGGCCGTGCCCTGCGCGAGGAGGAGCGGGCCGGGGGCAACCCCGTGCCGCCGCCGTCCGACGAGCTGCTCGCGCGGGCGCTCGCCGAGCCGGAGCGGCTGGTCGCGCACGACCCCACGTACGCGCGTGGCGCTCAGCGCCTGGGCGCGCTGCTGCGCAAGGCGCGCGAACGCCTGGCGGGCGGCGGTACGGCCGAGGAGGCGCTGTGGGACCTCTGGCAGGGCACGCCGTGGCCCGGGCGCCTGGAGCGGGCCACCCTGCGCGGCGGCGCGGCCGGGCGCAACGCGGACCGGGACCTGGACGCCGTCTGCGCGCTGTTCGCGACGGCGGCCCGCGCGGAAGAGCGCACCGGTGGCCGCGGCGCCCTCAACTTCCTGGAGGAGATCGACGCCGAGGACATCGCCGCCGACACCCTCACCCGGCGTGCCGTACGCCCCGACGCCGTACGCCTGATGACCGCGCACCGCTCCAAGGGCCTGGAGTGGCGTCTGGTCGTCGTGGCCGGTGTCCAGGAGGGCCTGTGGCCGGACCTGCGCCGCCGCGGCTCGCTCCTGGAGGCGGACCGCATCGGCCGCGACGGACTCGCCGAACCGCTCACCCCGGGAGCCTTGCTCGCCGAGGAACGCCGCCTGTTCTACGTCGCCGCCACACGCGCGCGTGAACGCCTCGTCGTCACCGCCGTGAAGGCACCCGCCGACGACGGCGACCAGCCCTCCCGCTTCCTCACCGAACTCGGCGTCGAGCCCAAGGACGTCACAGGGCGTCCGCGCCGACCGCTGTCCGTCGCCGCGCTGGTCGCCGAGCTGCGCGCCACGACCGTCGACCCGCGCGTGTCCGACACCCTCAGGGAGGCCGCCGCGCGGAGGCTGGCCCGGCTGGCCGCGCTCGCCGACGACGACGGCCGCCCGCTGGTCCCGTCCGCGCACCCGTACCGCTGGTGGGGCATGTTCGAGCCGACCGAGAGCAAGGTGCCGCTGCGCGACCGCGACCAGCCCGTCGTGCTCTCCGGAAGCGCGCTCGACCAGCTCGCCAACACCTGCGCCCTGCAATGGTTCCTGGGCCGCGAGGTGAAGGCAGACGCCCCCGCGACCGCCGCCCAGGGCTTCGGGAACGTGGTGCACGTCTTGGCCGACGAGGTCGCCTCCGGACGCACCCCCGCCGACCTGGCCGTCCTCATGGAGCGGCTCGACACCGTGTGGAACGCGCTCGCCTTCGACGCGCCCTGGAAGTCTGCGCAGGAGAAGGACAACGCGCGCGTGGCGCTCGAGCGCTTCCTGAAGTGGCACGTCGACTCCAACAGTCTCCGCGCCGGCCGCACCCCGGTCGCCAGCGAGCACGACTTCGACGTCACCCTCGAAGCGGGCGACTACGAGGTGCGCATCCGCGGCTCCATGGACCGCGTCGAGACGGACCACGAAGGGCGCGCCTACGTCGTCGACTTCAAGACCGGCAAGCAGACGCCGACCGCCCGCGAGGTGGAACGCCACCCCCAGCTCGCCGTCTACCAACTCGCCGTCCAGGAAGGCGCCGTGGACGACGCCTTCGACGGAGTGCGCCCCGAACCGGGCGGCGCCGAACTCGTCCAGCTGCGCCAGGGCGCCGCTGTACGGGACGGCGGCGAGACCCTGCCCAAGGTGCAGGCCCAGGAGCCTCTGGAGGGGGAGTGGGCCGGTGAACTGCTGGCCACGGCGGCCGGCAAGGTCCTCGACGAACGGTTCACGCCGAAGACCGGCCAGCACTGTACGCACTGCGCGTTCCGGGCCTCGTGCAGCGCGCGGCCCGAGGGGCGGCACGTGGTCGAGTAGCGCGCGTGACACATCGCACCACATGTGCTGACCTGCGCTTCTTCTTCCCCCGAGGGCGATTGGTCCTCGACTGTCAGTGGCCGCCGCTAGCCTCTCCGACATGCCCGCCCGTATCACCGATCCCGATCAGCTCAAGGAGCTCCTCGGCATCCCCTTCACCCCGGAGCAGACGGCCTGCATCATCGCGCCGCCCGCCCCGCAGGTGATCGTGGCCGGAGCCGGGTCGGGCAAGACGACGGTGATGGCGGCCCGCGTGGTGTGGCTGGTCGGCACCGGCCAGGTCGCCCCCGAACAGGTCCTCGGCCTGACCTTCACCAACAAGGCCGCCGGTGAACTCGCCGAGCGCGTCCGCAAGGCGCTCATCAAGGCGGGCGTCACCGACCCCGACGTCATCGACCCGGACACCCCCCCGGGCGAGCCGGTGATCTCGACGTACCACGCCTTCGCGGGCCGCCTCCTGACCGACCACGGCCTGCGCATCGGCCTCGAACCGACGTCCCGCCTGCTCGCCGACGCCACCCGCTTCCAGCTCGCCGCGCGCGTGCTGCGCGAAGCCCCCGGCCCCTACCCGGCGCTCATCCGCTCCTTCCCGGACCTCGTCAGCGACCTCCTCACCCTCGACTCCGAGCTCGCCGAACACCTCGTACGGCCCGAGGAGTTGCGCGCGTACGACGCCGAGCTGCTGCGCGCCCTGGAGAGCGTCAAACTCGGCAACCCCGAACTCCGCAAGGTCCCCGAGGCGGCCGCCGCCCGCCGTGAACTCACCGAACTCGTGAGCCGCTACCGGGCCGCCAAGCGTGAGCGGGACCTGCTCGACTTCGGCGACCAGATCGCCCTGTCCGCGACCCTGGCGCGCACCCGCCCGGAGGTCGGCGAGATCCTGCGCGACGAGTTCCGGGTGGTCCTGCTCGACGAGTACCAGGACACCTCGGTCGCCCAACGCATCCTCCTGGCGGGCCTGTTCGGCTCCGGCACGGGCCACCCGGTGACCGCAGTCGGCGACCCCTGCCAGGCGATCTACGGCTGGCGCGGCGCGTCCGTCGCCAACCTCGACGACTTCCCCGAGCACTTCGCGCACGCCGACGGCCGCCTCGCCGCCCGCCAGTCGCTCAGCGAGAACCGCCGCAGCGGCGGCCGCCTCCTCGACCTCGCCAACGGCCTCGCGGAACCCCTGCGCGCCATGCACGCAGGCGTGGAGGCCCTTCGCCCGGCCCCCGGCGCCGAGCGCGACGGCATGGTGCGCTGCGCGCTGCTGCCCACCCACGCCGAGGAGATCGACTGGCTCGCCGACTCCATCGCCCACCTCGTACGGACCGGGAAGGCACCCGGCGAGATCGCCGTCCTGTGCCGCACGGCCACCGACTTCGCCGAGATCCAGGGCGCCCTGGTGGCCCGCGACATCCCCGTCGAGGTCGTCGGACTCTCCGGGCTGCTGCACCTGCCCGAGGTCGCCGACCTCGTCGCCGTCTGCGAAGTCCTCCAGGACCCCGGCGCCAACGCCTCCCTGGTCCGGCTGCTGACCGGCCCGCGCTGGCGCATCGGCCCCCGCGACCTCGCCCTCCTGGGCCGACGCGCCCGGCTCCTCGTGGCCCACGCGCGCGTGGGGGCCGACGACGACCCGGACCGCAGGCTCGCCGCAGCCGTCGAGGGGGTCGATCCCTCCGAGGTGATATCGCTCGCCGACGCCCTCGACACGTTCCTGGAGACACCCCTCTACGGCTCCGACGGCACCGGGGACGACGACGGGCTGCCCTTCTCACCGGACGCGCGCGTGCGCTTCGCCCGCCTCGCCACCGAACTGCGCGACCTGCGCCGCTCCCTGTCCGACCCCCTGATGGACGTCCTGCACCGCGTCCTCGCCGTCACCGGCCTGGAGGTCGAACTCGCCGCGTCCCCGCACGCCCTGGCCGCCCGCCGCCGCGAGACCCTGTCGAACTTCCTGGACGTCGCCGCCTCCTTCGCCGCCGGCGACGGCGAGGCGACCCTGCTCGCCTTCCTCGGCTTCCTGCGCACCGCCGCCCAGTACGAGAAGGGCCTCGACAACGCCCTCCCCGGCGGCGAGAACACCGTCAAGGTCCTCACCGCGCACAAGTCCAAGGGTCTGGAGTGGGACGTCGTGGCCGTCCCCGGCCTGGTCACCGGGACCTTCCCCAGCAGCCAGGGCCGAGAGAAATGGACCGCCCAGGGCAAGGTCCTCCCGCACGCGCTGCGCGGCGACACCGCCACCCTGCCCGACGTCGCCTCCTGGGACTCCAAAGGCATGAAGGCCTTCCACGAGGCCATGAAGGACCACCAGCGCACCGAGGAACTCCGCCTCGGCTACGTCACCTTCACCCGCCCCCGCTCCCTGCTGCTCGGCTCCGGCCACTGGTGGGGTCCCACCCAGAAGAAGCGCCGGGGACCGTCCGACTTCCTCCAGGCCCTCTACGACCACTCCGCGGCGGGGTACGGCGAGATCGAGGCCTGGGCGGACGAACCCGAAGAGGGCGAGGAGAACCCCGCCCTGCAGACGGCCACCGTCGACCAGGCCTGGCCACTGCCTCTGGACGACAGGGCGATGGCCCACCGGCACAAGGCCGCCAAGATGGTCATGGACCACCTGGAGCGCCTCGCCTCCCACGACGAGAGCCACCCCGCAGCCACCCACGACCCGGACGCGTACGACGACCCGGACTGGCCGCCGCCACCGGAGGACGACGAGCCGCCCTACGACGAGCCCCTCTACGAGGAAACCCCCCTCGACACTGAGGACGGCCTCCCGGAGGACGACCCCGCCGACTGGGACGCCTGGACCACGGACCGCCCGACCGTCCCGCACCAGGCGACGGCCCCACACGCCGCCGAAGACTCTGGCGCGCCTGGGGGCGTCCGCCCGCACCCCATGGAACCGCCCGGCCCCCGCCTCACCCCCGAGGAAGCCCGAGCCATCGCCTCCTGGGACCGCGACCTCGACGCGCTCACCGGTGAACTCCTCCGCGCCCGCCGAGGCGTCACCGACGTCCCCCTGCCGGCCTCCCTGACCGCCACCCAGCTGCTGCACCTGGCCGCCGACCCGGACGGGCTCGCGCAGGAACTCGCGCGCCCCATGCCACGCCCTCCGCAACCCGCCGCACGTCGAGGCACCCGCTTCCACGCCTGGGTCGAATCACGCTTCGAAGAGCTGACCCTGCCCATGCTGGAGCCGGAGGAACTGCCCGGCAGCGAAGCCGAGATCGCCGACGAACGAGATCTGGAAGCACTCAAGGACGCCTTCGAACGTACCGAGTACGCCCGGCGCACGCCCTACCGCGTCGAGACCCCCTTCCAGCTCTCGATCGCCGGCCGCGTCGTACGGGGCCGTATCGACGCCGTCTACAAGGAGGGCGACGGCGACGAGGCGACGTACGAGATCCTCGACTGGAAGACCAGCAGCACCCGCACCGCCGACCCGCTCCAGCTCGCGATCTACCGGCTCGCCTGGGCCGAGCGGCAGGGCGTGCCCCTGGAAGCGGTCACGGCCGCCTTCCTGTACGTGCGCGGCGGCGAGGTCGTCCGGCCGGAGGGCCTCCCGGACCGGGCCGCACTGGAGCGGCTGCTGCTGGAGGAGCCCGGCGCGCAGGCGGAATCACCGGGCGCGCAAGGGGAGTAGCCGACCGCGCAAGCAAACTGTGAGGAACCGCCCACCGAGGATGTCAGTGCGGGCCGATAGGCTCGTGACCATGAGCCACACCGTTGACAGTGCCGTCAGCGCGGTCCGCACGTACATCGAGCAGCATCGCGCAGCCTTCCTCGACGACCTCGCCGAGTGGCTGCGCATCCCGTCCGTGTCGGCGCAGCCCGAGCACGCGCCCGACGTCCGGCGCAGCGCGGACTGGCTCGCCGCCGCACTCCGGGAGACCGGCTTCCCGACCGTCGAGGTCTGGCCGACTCCGGGGGCACCCGCCGTCTTCGCCGAGTGGCCCTCCGACGACCCAGAAGCGCCCACGGTCCTTGTCTACGGCCACCACGACGTACAGCCCGCCGCCCGCGAGGACGGCTGGGACAGCGAGCCCTTCGAGCCCGTCTTCCGCGGAGACCGCCTCTACGCGCGCGGGGCCGCCGACGACAAGGGCCAGGTGTTCTTCCACACACTCGGCGTCCGCGCGCACCTCGCCGCCACCGGCCGCACCGTCCCGGCCGTGCACCTGAAGCTGCTCGTCGAGGGCGAGGAGGAGTCCGGTTCCCCGCACTTCCGGGCACTCGTCGAGGAGCGCGCCGACCGGCTCGCCGCCGACGCCGTGATCGTCTCCGACACCGGCATGTGGTCCGAGGACACCCCCACCGTGTGCACCGGCATGCGCGGCCTCGCCGAGTGCGAGATCCGACTGCACGGCCCCGACCAGGACATCCACTCCGGCTCCTTCGGCGGCGCCGTACCGAACCCGGCGACCGCCGCCGCCCGCCTCGTCGCCGCACTGCACGACGAGCACGCACGCGTGACGGTCCCCGGCTTCTACGACGGCATCGTCGAACTCACCGACCAGGAGCGCGAGCTCTTCGCCGAGCTGCCCTTCGACGAGCGTGAGTGGCTGCGTACCGCCAAGTCGTACGCCACTCACGGCGAGGCCGGGCACACCACCCTGGAGCGCATCTGGGCCTGTCCCACCGCCGAGGTCAACGGCATCGGCGGCGGCTACCAGGGCCCGGGCAGCAAGACGATCATCCCGTCCTCGGCCACGGTGAAGCTCTCCTTCCGGCTGGTCGCCGGCCAGGACCCCGACCACATCGAGAAGGTCGTCCGCGACTGGGCCGCCCGGCAGGTGCCCGACGGCATCCGCCTGGAGATTGAGTTCAGTGCCGCCACGCGCCCGTGCCTGACCCCGCTGGACCACCCGGCCCTGCAGTCCGTCGTCCGCGCCATGGCCACCGCCTTCGAGAAACCGGTCCTCTTCACCCGCGAGGGCGGCTCCGGACCGGCCGCCGACCTCCAGGAAGTCCTCGGGGCACCCGTCCTCTTCCTGGGCATCTCCGTTCCCTCCGACGGCTGGCACGCCCCGAACGAGAAGGTCGAACTCGACCTCCTCCTCAAGGGCGTCGAAACCACCGCCCACCTGTGGGGAGACCTCGCCGACACCTGGCGCCACGCGCCCTGACGAACCCGCGCGATCCGGACCGGCGACAAGCGCGAGGCACACTGGAAGAACCGCCCCGCACACCCGTCCCCGCCGGACCCGGTCGCCTCCTGCCGTACGTCCCGCTGAACCGCCCGCCGAAACAATCCGCATTGCCGGGGGAGTTGGAAGCACCCGTGACCACCTGGACCGACCACACAGCCGACCGACCCATCTCGCTCACCGCCCCGAGCGGCATCGACCGAGCCGCCCACCACCGGCTCGACGAGGCCTGGCTCGCCGCGGCGTGGAGCCACCCCACCACCCGTTGCTTCGTGGTCTCCGGCGGCCAGGTCCTCATCGACGAGACGCCCGACGGCAGCACCGAACTCGTCATGACCCCGTCCTTCGAGGCGCCCCTCACGGAAGCGCACCGCTACTTCCTGGGCACCGACGACGACGGCGTCAGCTACTTCGCCCTCCAGAAGGACGCGCTGCCCGGCCGCATCGACCAGTCGGCACGGGCGGCGGGCCTGCGCGAGGCGGGGCTGCTGCTGTCTCCCCGGGACGTGGGCCTCATGGTGCACGCGGTCGCCCTGGAGAACTGGCAGCGCCTGCACCGCTTCTGCTCCCGCTGCGGCGAGCGCACGGTCATCGCCGCGGCCGGCCACATCCGCCGCTGCCCGGCCTGCGGCGCCGAGCACTACCCGCGCACCGACCCCGCCGTGATCATGGCGGTCACCGACGAGGAGGACCGCATCCTGCTCGGCCGTCAGGTCCACTGGCCCGAGGGCCGCTTCTCGACGCTGGCCGGCTTCGTGGAGCCCGGCGAGTCCATCGAACAGTCGGTGCGCCGCGAGGTCTTCGAGGAGGCCGGCATCACCGTCGGCCATGTCGAGTACGTCGCCAGCCAGCCCTGGCCCTTCCCGTCCAGCCTCATGCTGGGCTTCATGGCCCGCGCCACCTCGACGGAGATCAACGTCGACGGCGACGAGATCCACGAGGCCCGTTGGTTCTCCCGCGAGGAACTGCGCGCGGCCTTCGAGTCCGAAGAGGTGCTGCCCCCGTACGGCATCTCGATCGCGGCCCGACTGATCGAGCTCTGGTACGGCAAGCCGCTGCCGACACGCAGCTTCGTCTGAGGCCGACAACCGGCAGCGGACAGCAAGAAGGCGGCCCCTGACGTATCAGGAGCCGCCTTCTGCGGAGCCGCGTGCACCGATCGACGATCAGGCGCCGACCTTCTGCTTGACCTGGGCCAGCGAAGGGTTCGTGAGGGTCGAACCATCGGCGAAGAGCAGAGTCGGGACCGTCTGATTTCCGCCATTCGCCTTCTCGACGAACGCCGCGGAATCCGGGTCCAGCTCGATGTTGACCTCGTTGTACGCGATGCCCTCGCGGTCCATCTGGCTCTTCAGCCGACGGCAGTAACCGCACCAGGTGGTGCTGTACATCGTCACGGTGCCCGACATTCTCTCGCGCTCCTCAACAGCTCAGGGAATATGTCCTCGCGTGGAGGAAACGTACGCGACGCACCCGCCATTCCCGCCGGGGGTATCCCACGGGACGTGACGCCTGCCGCATTAGTACGACTGCGGGTGCCTCCCTGTGGACAACCGGCTCACCCGTCTCCGGCGACCTGGCAGCATGGCCGTGTGACAGCAGCAACGCACTCCCCCCTCTTCCCGCAGGTACCGGACTCGGCCGACGCGGTGCTCGAAGGGCTCGACCCCGAGCAGCGCGAGGTGGCGACCGCTCTGCGCGGCCCGGTGTGCGTGCTGGCGGGTGCCGGCACGGGCAAGACACGGGCGATCACCCACCGCATCGCCTACGGAGTGCGCGCCGGGGTCCTGCAGTCCTCCAGCGTGCTGGCCGTCACCTTCACCAACCGCGCCGCCGGCGAGATGCGCGGCCGGTTGCGCCAACTCGGCGCCACCGGAGTGCAGGCACGCACGTTCCACTCGGCCGCTCTGCGTCAGCTCCAGTACTTCTGGCCGAAAGCGATCGGTGGCGGCATGCCCCGGCTCGTCGACCGCAAGATCCAGCTCGTCGCCGACGCGGCGGCGGCCTGCCGCATCCGCCTCGACCGCGGCGAACTGCGGGACGTCACCGGCGAGATCGAGTGGTCCAAGGTCACCCAGACCGTCCCCTCCGACTACGCCGCCGCGGCGGCCAAGGCGGGCCGCGACGTCCCCCGCGCCCCCGCCGAGATCGCCCAGCTCTACGCCGCCTACGAGGACGTCAAACGCGACCGCGCGGTCATCGACTTCGAGGACGTCCTGCTGCTGACCGTCGCCGTGCTCCAGGACCGGCACGACATCGCCGAACAGGTCCGCTCGCAGTACCAGCACTTCGTGGTCGACGAGTACCAGGACGTCAGCCCGCTCCAGCAGCGCCTTCTGGAGCTCTGGCTCGGCGATCGCGACAATCTGTGCGTCGTCGGCGACGCCAGCCAGACGATCTACTCGTTCACCGGGGCGACCCCCGACCACCTCCTCGACTTCCGCGCCCGCCACCCCGGCGCCACCGTCGTCAAGCTGGTCCGCGACTACCGCTCCACACCCCAGGTCGTCCACCTCGCCAACGGCCTGCTCTCCCAGGCCCGCGGCCGGGCCGCCGACCACCGGCTGGAGCTGATCTCCCAGCGCGCCGCGGGTCCCGAACCCGTCTACGCCGACTACACCGACGAGCCCGCCGAGGCCGAGGGCGCCGCGCGCCGCATCCGTGACCTGATGGCAGCGGGCGTGCCGGCGAGCGAGATCGCGATCCTGTTCCGCACGAACTCCCAGTCCGAGACCTACGAACAGGCCCTCGCCGACGCCGGAGTCCCCTACCAACTGCGCGGCGCGGAGCGGTTCTTCGACCGCCCCGAGGTCCGCAAGGCCGGCGTCGCCCTGCGCGGCGCGGCCCGCTTCGGCGGCAACGACTCCCTCCTCGACGACGTCGTCGACCTGCCCTCCCAGGTCCGTGCCGTCCTCTCGGGCGAGGGCTGGACCTCCGAGCCACCGGCCGGCTCCGGAGCCGTCAGAGAGCGCTGGGAGTCCCTGGCCGCCCTGGTCAATCTCGCCCAGGACTTCGCCGCGGCCAGACCCGGAGCCACCCTCGCCGACCTGGTCGCCGAACTCGACGAGCGGGCGAACGCCCAGCACGCCCCGACCGTCCAGGGCGTCACCCTCGCCTCCCTGCACTCGGCCAAGGGCCTGGAGTGGGACGCCGTCTTCCTGGTCGGCGTCGCCGAGGGCATGATGCCGATCTCCTACGCGAAGACCGACGAACAGATCGAGGAGGAGCGCCGCCTCCTGTACGTCGGAGTCACCCGCGCCAGAGAGCGACTCCACGTCTCCTGGGCCCTCGCCCGCTCACCCGGCAGTCGCCCCAACCGCCGCCCCAGCCGTTTCCTGGACGGCCTGCGCCCCGGCTCCACCGGCGCCGCGGGCAGACCCGGCCTGGTCGCCCCCGGCGGCATCGAGCGCGGCTACACCGGCACCGGCCCCGCAGCGGTCCCCCGGCGGACACAGCGCACCGTGGCCCGCTGCCGGGTCTGCGGTCGCACACTCACCGACGCCGGCGAGATGAAACTGATGCGCTGCGAGGACTGCCCCTCCGACATGGACGAGGGCCTCTACGAGCGGTTGCGCGAGTGGCGGGAGGTCCAGGCGCAGCGCAGCGGTCAGCCGGCGTTCTGCGTCTTCACGGACAAGACGCTGATGGCGATCGCCGAGACCGTCCCCGACGACGAGGGCGAACTGGCGCGCATCCCCGGCGTCGGAGTGCGCAAGCTCAACCGCTACGGGGCCGATGTCCTGGCCATCTGCGGCGGTCAGGAGCCTGCGGAGGGTGCCGCGGGGGACTGATGAAAACTCGTCGGAAAAATAGTTTGCGCATGCCCCGGCGATCCCCATAGGTTCTAAGCCACGGGAACAGAAGGCCTTCTCGGAGGCCCTGATTCCGTGATGTACTTGCATATCCGAAGGACCGGGCTCACCCCCGGTCCCCCGAGACGCCGAGAGGAGGCGATTCCAGTGATCAGCATCAACACCAGCTCCGCCAGCATCGTGAAAATGACCGATCCCTCGGTCGTCTCCCTGTGCATGCTCGGCGTTTCGAACCTGGGCACCGGTCTGTCCGGCATTTCTGCCGCCCGTCCGGCGTCCGCCCTGTCTCTCGCGGGTCTTCCCATCCGTGAGCGCAATGAGCGACCGACCAAGGCACTGGAAGCAGTAGGAGCACAGGCGCAGGCCTATGCCTTTGCGCCCGGTGCCGGAAGCCGGAAGCAGACGACGCAGCACCACCAGATGTGGGCCTTCCGTGGGCCAGAACCCTGGAGTGATCCAGCCTGATCGATCAGGCCGGCGCCTTCAGGGCCGCGGAACCCCATCCGGGATCCGCGGCCCTTCTGTTTGTCCCCGAACGGGGATGACGGAGCGAAGGGGCCTCGGGACAAGAAAAGAACCCGGTACCAAGCCGACACCCGGCCCAACAGGGCCGGACCGACCAGACGAGGAAGAACAACCGTGCAACTCGAAGCGCACGCCCCGTCCGTACCGCCTTCCGAAACGATCCCCCCGCCCGGCCTCACGGAGGACTCCACCTTGACTCCGCTCACTGCGCTCACCGCGCTCGACGACGCCATCGAGAACCTCGGCGTGCCCGTCCCCTGCCGTTCCTACGACCCGGAGGTCTTCTTCGCCGAGTCGCCGGCCGATGTCGAGTACGCCAAGTCCCTCTGCCGCACCTGCCCGCTGATCGAGGCCTGCCTCGCGGGCGCCAAGGAGCGGCGTGAGCCCTGGGGCGTCTGGGGTGGCGAGCTCTTCGTCCAGGGTGTCGTCGTGGCCCGCAAGCGGCCGCGTGGCCGTCCGCGCAAGAACCCGGTCACGGCATGAACACCACCCTCGGAACGATCGACCGCCCCCTCACGCACGACCCCAAGAAGCAGGCCCCGATGAAGCCGTCCACTCCCAGCGAGCCCGCGGGCTCCGCGATCCCAGACTTCACCACTCCGGGTGCGACCGAGTCGCGCCAGAACAGGACCCGAGAGATGCAACTCATTCCAGAAGCACTCGCCCGTGCGCATATGCACGAGCGCCTGCAGGAGGCCGAGCGGGAACGGCAGGTCACGCGCCTGCTGGCCGCCCGCCGGATGCAGCGCAGGGCCGAGCGCGCGTCGATGCGCGCCCGCCGTGCGCTCGCCATGGCCGTCATGCAGTAACCGATCACACCTGAAGCGGTGGCCTCCCCAGCCCGGAGGCGAATGCTCCCCGCGGAGGCCGGTCCGTCCGAACGGACCGGCCCCCGCGGCGCGTTCTGTCCCGATACCCGGCCGCGGCGATATCGTCGCCGGGTGACGAGTCGTCCCGGAGGCAGCGACACCAGCGCCTCCACCGCGGAGCCCCAGCAGCCCCTCGTGTGCGCCCGCTGCGGCACCCGGTCCGAAAGCCCGCAACCCACCTGGACCTGCTCGGTGGAGAACGGAACCCGGCACTACTACTGCGACGCCTGCGCCAGGGAGAACCTCAGGGCGATCGAGGGGCGACTGGACTCCGAGTGGTGGTAGGCCGTCCTCGCGCCCGTCCTCGCGGCGGGGCTCAGGCCTCCGCCGCCGGTTCCTCCTCGTCCGCGAACTCCTCGTACTCGTCCGGCTCCTCCGGCACGAACCCCGGCAGCCACTCCTCCAGCTCCTCGCGCAGCCGCACCGTCGCACCCAGCTGACACAGAACGCCGATTGTGCTCAATGTCACTCGATGTATCAGGAGGTACGCCGGGGGCAGATTGAGCTGCTTGCCCAACTGGTGGGCGGGAGAACGGGGATCGGCGATCCGGGCGGCCTGACTGCGCATCCAGCCGCGGGTGAAGGTGAACTCGTCGACCTGGGCCGGCTCGATGATCGGCACCAGGTAGTCGAGGACGGCGTCCGGGTCCAGCTCTATCGACTCCTTGACGAAGCCCTCCGAACACAGCAGTTCGTAGACCGCCTCGGCGTCGCCGTCGAGCGTCATGCGCAGGGAATCGCCGATCGGCGTCGGCAGGCCGCCGGGCAGCCGGTCGACCGTGCCGAAGTCCAGGACCCCAAGGCGCCAGTCGCCCTTGCCGTCCGGGTCGGCGGGCAGCAGACGGAAGTTGCCCGGATGCGGGTCCGCGTGGAGCAGACCCGTACGGGCCGGACCGGAGAAGAGGAATCGGGCCAGGAGCTGGCCCGCCCGGTCGCGCTGCTCCTGGGTGCCGTCGGCGATCACCTCCGACATCGGAATCCCGTCGATCCACTCCGTGACCAGGACCTGGTCGCACTGGTGGACCACGGCGGGCACCACGACATCCGGGTCGCCCTCGAACTCCTCCGCGTGCACCTGCTGGGCCTGTGCCTCCAGGCCGTAGTCCAGTTCCTCGGAGACCCGGTCGCGGAGTTCGGCGATGAGGGGCTTGATGTCCATCCCGGGGATGAGCGGGCCCAAGAGGCGGGCGAACCGGCTCAGTTGGTTCAGGTCGGAGAGCAGGGCCTCGCCGGCGCCCGGGTACTGCACCTTGACCGCGACCTCGCGGCCGTCGTGCCACACCGCCCGGTGCACCTGGCCGATCGACGCCGCGGCCGACGGCTTGTCCTCGAACTCCTCGAACAACTCGCGCCAGTCCTCGCCGAGCCGCTCCGCCAGCACACCGTGCACGGTGCGCGTCGGCATCGGCGGCGCCGCCTCCTGGAGCTTGGTCAGCGCGGCACGGTAGGGACCGGCGACCTCCTCGGGCAGCGCCGACTCGAAGACGGACAGCGCCTGCCCGAACTTCATCGCCCCGCCCTTGAGCTCGCCGAGCACCTTGAACAGCTGCTCCGCCGTGCGCTGTTGCAGCTCGCGGCCGACGATCTCCGCGGACTCGCCCACGATCCGTTTCCCGAGCCCCCACGTGGCTCTCCCGGCGAAGCCGAGCGGGAGCGCGGCGAGCTTGGCGGTACGGGTGACCGCCTTGCGGGGAAGATCAGACATGCGCCCTCCAAGTCCCAGCCGGCCGGGCCGAGTCCGCCTTACGGCGCACGTCCCTCGACGGCCGGTCCTCTGCCATTGTCGCGTGTCGATCCTCGTCCGTAGAGGTGTGTCCCTCCTTACCTTTCTCCGCCTCCCTTTCCGCGGCTCCGCAGGGGCAGGCGGAATGCGCCCAGACCGGTCGCGCGTGCCAGTGCAGACCGGGCAGCGAGACCTCCCACCGCGCGCCCGCGCTCGACGGCGACAGCCCGTCGAGGAAGGCGAGCGTGTGCGCGGCAGCCAGCCCGGCGACGGTCGTGGCCAGCGCCAGATCGCAGGGCCGCACCCGGGGCTGCCTGCCGGAACGCCACTGCGCCACCAGCCGGGGCCAGGTCGGGTCCCGGTCGGTGCGGGCGTGGTGCAGACAGCCCGCGCACGCCGACTCGCCGGGCAGCACCAGCGGGCCCACCGTCCCCGTGCCCTCCACGACACCGGCGTACAGATGAGGGGTCCCCGAGGCGATCAGATCGGCGGCGGCGGACGGGTCCGGCGCGTGCACGGCGACATCGTCGCGCGGGGCGAGGACCACCAGGGAGAAACCGGGTTCGCCCTCCTCCCGCGCGGTCCCCGAGGTCCGGCGCGGCGACCGGTCCGGGGCCGCCCGGCGCACCGCCCGCCGCGCCGACTCGTCCCGGCGCTCGCCGACGGCCTCGGCGGGCAGCCCGCCCGGAGCGACGTCCCAGGGCTCGGTGTCACCGCCGTCACGCACGTCGATCTCGCCGACCCCCGCACCCGACAGCAGTGAGGCCAGCACCGCGCCCACCCGGCCCGCGCCCCTCACCTGCACGCGCAGTCCGCGACGCGCCGACAGCCGGGCCATCGCCGCGCCCGGCTCGCCGGTCGTCAGGGAGAGCGAGGCGAGGTCCGGGCGCAGCCGGTCCAGGACGTCCTTCTTCGCGCGGAGCGCGTCGGCCGCGGGACCGCCGCCTTTCGCGTCGTCGAGCAGTCCCGCGTGCGTGAGCTCCTTCACCAGCTGGTCGACATGGCCCTCGGGCAGATCCATCCGCCGGCCCTCCTCGCGCAGGAGCGGCAGTCCGCGCGTGCCGTTGAGCAGGTCCAGGAAACTGCCCGTCGCCGTGTCCATCGGGCCGAGCGTCATCGCGTGCGCCGGTGTCATCCCGAACTGCACGGTGTTGAGATCACGCCAGCCGCGCCGCAGCGCGGGCTTCACCATCGGATGCATGACAGGCCCCCGTAGCCGTAGGAAGTACGTCCCGTGTGCCGGTGGAGTCGGTCGGTGCTCCGCCGGTGGTGCCAGAGTGCCCGGCCGGGCCGGAGGACGCCGAAAGTTGTCCACAGGCAGTGGGGATTCGTCGTACGAATCAAACGCTTGGTGGGGGATCGACACCGAAACCGTCCCGGAGTCGGGACTTCCCGCGTGTGCAGAGGGTAACGTCATGGCGTGCCCGCCGACCCACTGCACAGCGCCGGAAAACCACAGCGCAGTACGACGAGCCAGCCGCCAAGCGGCTCGGGGGCGAGCGCGATCGAGGTTCGCAGGAGTGCGCGTCGGCGCAGAACGGTCTCCGCGTACCGCGAGGGCGATCGCACCGTCGTGCTGATCCCCGCCCGCATGTCCGAGGCGGAGGAGAAGCGCTGGGTCACCGTCATGCTCGACAAGCTGGCAGCCCAGGAAAGCAAACGCGTGCTCGGTGACACGGAGCTGGCCGAGCGCGCGGAGCGCCTGTCGGCCCAGTACTTCGACGGCCGCGCCCGGCCCACCTCGGTGCGCTGGGTCACCAACCAGAACACGCGCTGGGGATCCTGCACGCCCTCCGAGGGCAGCATCCGGCTCTCCCACCGGCTGCAGGGCATGCCCGAGTACGTCGTCGACTACGTGCTGCTGCACGAACTCGCGCATCTCCTGGTGCCCGGGCACGGACCGCGTTTCTGGCGGCTCCTGGAGGCGTATCCGCGCACCGAGCGGGCCAAGGGGTACCTCGAAGGTGTGGTCGCGGCCGAGCGGCTGCCCAATCCACCGGGCGCCCGCGAGGAGTGACCGTCCCCTGTGGGGGATTGTGTACCGGGTCTGTACCGACTTACTCCGGTGTCGGAGATTGCCGTTAGCCTGACGCGACGCACATCGCATCGGGATGGGGGACGGTCGTTACGCATGGCCAGGGAATTCCAACGCGGCCACAAGGCCAAGATCAGTGACCTCACCGCGGGCACCGATCTGTACGTAGGCGTACAGATCACCGGCCCCGGGCTGACGTTCGACATCAGCTGCTTCGGTCTCGACGCCGAGGAGCGGCTCTCGGACGACCGGTACTTCGTGTTCTTCAACCAGCCGAAGTCCCCCGAGGAGTCCATCCAGCTCCTGGGCGCCCAGGCGGGCGACGCCGAGTCCTTCCGGGTCACGCTCGACAAGATCCCGCCGCAGATCCACAAGCTGGCGTTCACGGCCACGATCGACGGCGCCGGACAGATGTCTCAGATCGCCCCCGGGTACGTCCGGATCGTTGCGGGCGGCGAGGAAGTGGCCCGCTACTCGTTCAACGGCTCGGAGTTCACCACCGAGCGGGCCGTGATGCTGGGCGACTTCTACCTGAAGGACGTCTGGCGGTTCGCCGCCGTCGGCCAGGGCTTCGACGGCGGCCTCGAAGCGCTGCTGAAGAACTTCGGCGGCGAGGTCATGGAGGAGGAGGCCCCCGCCGCGCCGCAGGCGCAGCCGCAGTCCGGCGCTGCCCCGGGCTTCGCGCCGCCCGCGTTCGGCGCCCCGTCCGCCCCGGCATCCGCCCCTGCCCCCGCACAGGGCTTCGCGCCCCCGCCGGGAGCCACACCGCCCCCGGCCCCGGCGCCCGCACCCTCCGTGCACGCCGCGCCGACGATCATCGCCCCGATGACCCCGCCCGGCCCCGGCACCGTGCCACCCCCGGGCCCCGTCCCCGCGCCCTACGGCCAGCCGCCGCAGCCGTACGGGCAGCAGGCCCCCGGCCAGACCGCGCCGCTGCCTCCCGGGTACGGCCAGCCCCCGGCCCCTCCCGGCTACGGGCAGCCCACCCCGCCTCCGGGCTACGGCCAGCAGCCGCCCGCCCCTCCGGGATACGGGCAGGTTCCGGCCCAGCCGGCCGGCTACGGAGTGCCCTCCGGCGCTCCCCTGGGCGCCGGTGTGTCGGCCGCGCTGCAGAAGTTCAAGGAGACGCCCACCGGGCAGCGCTGGACGCAGCAGAACAAGAAGCTGATCCGCGTCGACCTCGGTATCGGCGGCCAGCCCGTACTGGCCCGCCAGGGCAGCATGGTGCTCTACCAGGGCAAGGTCGACTTCGGCTACAAGGGCGCCGGGTTCGCCGGCCGGCTCGTGGGCAACGCGACCGGCCAGGAGATGCAGCTGATGCGCTGCACCGGCCAGGGCCAGGTGTTCCTCGCCGAGAACTCCACCAACCTGCACCCCGTCGAGCTCCAGGGGGACGCGATCTGCGTCTCCGCGGAGAACGTCCTCGCCTTCGACGAGAGCCTCCAGTACGAAGTCAGACGCATCGAGGGACACGGCATCCCCGGAGGCGCGCTGTTCACGATGCAGTTCCAGGGGACGGGCACCATCGTCGTGAAGACCCACGGCGAGCCCGTCGTCCTGCCGGTCACGCCGACCACGTTCGCCGACTGCAACGCGGTCGTCGCCTGGTCCGCCGCCGCCCAGGTGATCGTCTCCAGCCAGGTCCGGATGCGCCGCAACGCGTACCCCGGAGACACCGGCGAGAGCGTCAACCTCCAGTTCCGGGCCGCCCCCGGCAATTTCGTCGTCGTCCAGCCGTACGAGGTCTGAGGGAGCCCGTCATGAACCAGCCGCTCGCGGGCTACGCCCCCGCACCCGTCACCGCCCGTATGGAGAACCACGGCAACAACATGCTGAAGGTCGCCATGCAGACCGGAAGCGACCTCTTCGCGCGCGTGGGCTCGATGATCGCCTATGAGGGCTTCATCCAGTACGAGCCCAACCCGCCGGCCGTGCGCCAGATCGCGCGCGACTGGATGACCGGCGAGGGCGCGCCCCTGATGAAGTGCTCCGGGGACGGACTGCTCTACCTCGCCGACTACGGCGCCGACGTCGTCGTGATCAACCTCAACGGCGACGGGATCTCCGTCAACGCCACCAACCTGCTCGCCTTCGACACGTCCCTCACCTGGGGTGTCGAGCGCGTCAAGGGGCTCGCCAAGTTCGCCGGGCAGGGCCTGTGGAACACCAAGATCAGCGGTCAGGGCTGGGTCGCGCTGACCTCCCGCGGCAAGCCGATCGTCGTGGACTGCGGCGGCGGCGATGACGAGACGTACGTCGATCCGGACGCGCTCGTCGCCTGGTCCCCGAACCTCAAGGTGAAGGGCAAGCGCAGCTTCAAGGCGCAGTCGCTGATCGGCCGCGGCAGCGGCGAGGCGTACCAGATGGCCTTCTCCGGGACGGGCATCGTCGTCGTCCAGCCCAGCGAGGACAGCACCGACCGTCTCCGGTTCCGGGGCTGAGGGGGGAACACGACACCATGCAGAGCCCGCTTTTCGCGTTCAACGACTCGCAGTCCCAGGACCGCTACAGCCTCCAGAACAAGCAGATGCTGCGCATCGTCCTGGAGGGCCACGACGACATCCTCGCCCGCAAGGGCACGATGGTCGCCTACCAGGGGCTCGTCGAGTTCGACGCCGAGTACCAGAACACCCAGCAGGCCTACGCCCGTGCGGCCACCGGCGAGGGCCTCAGTCTGATGCGCTGCCACGGGCAGGGCACGGTCTTCCTCGCCAACCTCGCCCAGCACATCCACGTAGTGGATGTGGAGCAGGACGGCCTCACCGTCGACAGCAGCTACGTCCTCGCGATGGACTCCTCGCTGCACCACGAGGTCATCGCCGTGGACAGCCAGTACGGCATCTCCGGCTCCGGGAAGTACCAGCTCAACATCACCGGCCGCGGCAAGGTCGCCCTGATGACCTCGGGCGCGCCCCTGATGATGCAGGTCACGCCCGACAAGTACGTCAACTGCGATGCCGACGCGATCGTCGCCTGGTCCACCGGCCTGCGCGTCCAGATGCAGGCCCAGACGCACTCCTCCGGCGTGTGGCGGCGCCGCGGCAACACCGGCGAGGGCTGGGAGCTGAGCTTCATGGGCAGCGGCTACGCGCTCGTCCAGCCCAGCGAACTCCTGCCGCCGCAGAACGCAGGCATCGGCCAGGGCCTCGCCGCGCAGTACGGCATGGGCCAGCACGGCGCCCACGCGCAGAACCAGGGCAACGCCTGGAGCTGAGCGTCCAGGAGTCGAATGTAAGGGGCGCCCGCCGATGCGGGCGCCCCTTACACGTTCAGAGCCTGGCGCGCGCCGCCTCCAGCAGCCGCACCACCGACTCGTCCGCTACGGCCGCCACCTCGTCGTAGGCGAACCAGCGCAGGTCGAGCGACTCGTCGCTGATCTCCTGCACGGCACCGGGCGGCGCCACGACCGCGTACTGGACGTCGTAGTGGAAGTGGCACGGTGCCGGGATGGGATGGAGGTCGAGGCGGGCAGGACCGCCCGGCAGCAGGGTGAGTCCGGTGATGCCGGACTCCTCCGTGGCCTCGCGCAGGGCCGCCGCCTCCAGGGAGGTGTCCTCGGGCTCGCAGTGGCCGCCCATCTGGAGCCACATCCGCAGCTTCTTGTGGAGCGTGAGCAGCACTCGCCCCTGCTCCGGGTCGACGACCAGGGCACTCGCTGTGATGTGCCCGTCCCCGCAGGACTTCCACATGCCGTCCGGGTGAGCGGCCAGGTGGTCCAGGTAGGCCTGGCGCAGCTCCGTCTGGTCCTCGTAGCTCTTCAGTACGAGGACCGCGTCGTCGTGCAGGCTCACTCGGTGTCGTCGTCCTTCTTCAGGTCGGGCTTCTCCGCCGCCTCGCCGAGCAGCTTGTCCAGCTCGGAGAAGTCCAGCTGCTCGCGGTGCACGAAGCCGTCCGGGTCGTCCAGGTCGGAGGCCGTCGGCAGCATGTCCGGGTGGGCCCACAGGCCGTCACGGCCGTCGACACCGCGCGCGTCCGTGAGCGAGGCCCACAGCCGGGAGGCGTCGCGCAGCCGGCGCGGGCGCAGCTCCAGGCCGATCAGCGTGGCGAACGTCTGCTCGGCGGGGCCACCCGTCGCGCGACGGCGCCGCAGGGTCTCGCGGAGCGCGTCGGCGGACGTCAGACGCGGCTTCGCGGCGGCGTGGACCACCGCGTCCACCCAGCCCTCGACGAGCGCCAGAGCCGTCTCCAGACGGGCCAGGGCGGCCTTCTGCTCGGGCGTGTCCTCCGGCTGGAACATGCCCTGCTGAAGGGCGTCCTGCAGCTGCTCCGGGTTCTGCGGGTCGAACTGGCCGACCACGTCCTCCAGCTTGGCGGTGTCGACCTTGATCCCGCGCGCGTACCCGTCGACCGCGCCGTACAGATGCGAGCGCAGCCACGGCACATGTGCGAACAGGCGCTGGTGGGCGGCCTCGCGCAGGGCGAGATAGAGCCGCACCTCCTCCTGGGGAATGCCCAGGTCCTTGCCGAAGGCCTCGATGTTCAGCGGCAGCAGCGCGGCCTTGCCGACCGGACCGAGCGGCAGGCCGATGTCGGTCGAGCCGACGACCTCGCCCGCGAGCACGCCCACGGCCTGCCCGATCTGCGTGCCGAACATGGCGCCGCCCATGGAGCGCATCATGCCGATCAGGGGGCCTGCCATGGCCTGCATCTCCTCCGGCAGGACATCGCCCATGGCCGCGCCGACGCGCTCGGCGACCGGGTCCACGAGCTCCTTCCAGGCCGGCAGGGTCGCCTCGACCCACTCCGCGCGGGACCACGCCACGGCGGATCCGGCACCGGACGGCAGCGAGGTCGCGTCGTCCAGCCACAGGTCGGCGAGGCGGACGGCCTCCTCGACCGCGCTGCGGTCGGCGGGGCCGATGCTCGCGTCCTTCGTGCCGTCCTGAGTGCCCTGGGAGACCGTCTGGCGGGCGATCTGCTTGGCCATGTCCCAGTTCACCGGGCCGCCCTCGTACGAGAGCATCTGGCCCAGCTGCTGGAACGCGGCGCCCAGGTCGTTGGGGTTCAGGGAACCGAACATGGCTGCGAGCGGATTGTCCGCGCCGGGGCCGCCAAAGCCCCCGGCACCGGGCAGCCCGCCAAATCCGAACGGGTTGGCCGGTCCCTGACCACCACCGCTCTCCTGGTCCTTCTTCTTGCCCTCGTCGCCGTCGTCCGGCTCCTCCGGCGGAAGGCCGAATCCGAATGGGGTGTCACTCACGGGATTCCTCGGCTGTTAAGGCCGCCGGTTCTCTCCGACGGCACGACTGCCCTTCAACACCACCCAGCGTAGACACCGCGGGCCGATCGGGCCTCGATGCTTCGCCGAGACCTGGCCTGCGGCAGGATGGATGCCACCTGGTCCGGACGCGTCACGCGCGTCCGTACTGAAGACAACCGCTGGAGACGCCCGGTGAGTTCCCCAGATCCGCAGGTTCGCGCAGCGCGAAACCACTCAACCAGTCCCGCAGTGCGCGGGCCCGTCGTCGCGGTCACCGGCGCCGCGTCCGGGATCGGGGCGCTCCTCACCGAGCGGCTCGCCGCGTCCGAGGAGATCAAGCAGGTCATCGCCATCGACGAGCGGCGCGGCGAGTGCGCGGCGGCCCAGTGGCACATCCTCGACGTACGGGATCCGGCCATCGCGGAGAAGCTGCGCGGCGCCGACGTCGTCGTACATCTGGCGCTGGACCTCGATCTGGAGACCGATCCGGCCGCCCGTTCGGCGTACAACGTGCGGGGGACGCAGACCGTGCTGACCGCGGCCGCGGCGGCCGGGGTCCACCGGGTCGTGCTGTGCACCTCGGCGATGGTCTACGGAGCGCTGCCCGACAACGAACTGCCGCTCTCGGAGGATGCCGAACTGCGCGCCACCGCGGAGGCCACCGGTGTCGGCGACCTCCTGGAGGTCGAGCGGCTCGCACGGCGCGCGCCCCGGGCGCATCCCGGGCTCAATGTCACCGTCGTCCGCCCCGGAGTCCTCGTCGGCGGCACCGACACCGCGCTGACCAGGTACTTCGAGTCGCCCCGGCTGCTCGTGGTGGCCGGGTCTCGGCCCGCCTGGCAGTTCTGCCACGTCGAGGACCTGTGCAGCGCCCTGGAGTACGCCGTCCTGGAGAAGGTCGACGGGGAACTCGCCGTCGGCTGCGACGGCTGGCTGGAGCAGGAGGAGGTCGAGGAGCTCAGCGGCATCCGGCGCATGGAGCTGCCCTCCGCGGTCGCGCTCGGCGCGGCGGCCCGGCTGCACCGGATCGGACTCACCCCGTCCCCGGCCGGCGACCTGGCGTACACGATGTACCCGTGGGTGGTCAGCGGAAGCCGGCTGCACGACGCGGGCTGGCGGCCCCAGTGGACCAACGAGGAAGTGCTCGCGGAGCTCCTGGAGGAGGTCGCCGGACGGCACACGGTCGTCGGGCGACGGCTCGGCCGCAAGGACGCGACGGCGGCGGGTGCCGCGGGCGCGACGGTCGCACTGCTGGGCGCTGCGGCGGTCGTACGGCGGGCGCGGAAGGCCCGGCGCCGGATCTGAGCAGGGCCGGAACGGCCTCCTGTAGGACGCTCCAAACAGGCACGCGCGTGTGCCTGGTGAAAGTGCTATTCCGCGCTGTCGGCGGGGTGCGGCACGATGGAGGCATGGCACCCACGATCGACCACCCCGGTGAGCAGGCCGCGCAGGATCCCGTCAAGCTGATCGGGATCCGGGAGACGCCGCTCTCCGTGGACGAGGTCTTCCGGGCCGTCGGGGACGACGCGGCCGGTGGGACGGTGCTGTTCGTCGGGACCGTGCGCAACCACGACGGCGGTGCCGACGTCGACCGGCTCGGGTACTCGTGCCACCCCAGTGCCGAGGCCGAGATGCGCCGCGTCGCCGAGAAGGTCGTCGCGGACTACCCGGTGCGGGCGCTGGCCGCCGTCCACCGGGTGGGGGATCTCGGGATCGGGGACCTGGCGGTCGTCGTCGCCGTGTCCTGTCCCCATAGGGGCGAGGCTTTCGAGGCCTGCCGGAAGCTGATCGACGATCTCAAGCACGAGGTGCCGATCTGGAAGCACCAGCAGTTCTCCGACGGCACCGAGGAATGGGTCGGCGCCTGCTGATGCCGGCCCACCGCGCCCGCTGATGCGCACTCACGTACTTCTCACCCGCCCTCCGGTTGCGTAACCGCCCCCCTGCCACGAGCGTTGTCAGTGGGCCTGGCTAATCTGCTGATCAGGCAGTCGAGTTCACTTGTCCGGGGTTGGGAGGTCGGCATGGCGGCACTCGCCTGGTTGTTGATTCCGCTGGTGGCCGCGATAGGCGCCGGTCTGTGGGGCAGTTGGGCCAACAGGACCCGCAAGGTGCGCAGCGACGGTCCGGAACTGGACGGCTATGCCCGCTTCCGCGAGGCGATGGACAAGTCCCACTCAGGCACCTGAGTCGAAGGCGGCCCTGACGGTGCGCTGACAGATGCGTCCCGTACTGTCGTGCCATGCCACGCCGCACCGCGACGATGCTCGCCTCCACCCTGATGCTGATCGCGCTCCTGTGCGCGGGAGTCCTCATCAACGTCCCGTATGCGGAGATGTCGCCGGGCCCGACGGTGAACACCCTCGGGGACCACGACGGCGAGCCGGTGCTGCAGATCACCGGGCGCAAGACCTACCCGACGACCGGTCACCTGAACATGACGACGGTCCGGGTCACCAGCGCCGACTACAACATGAACCTCATCGAGGCCGTGTACGGCTGGCTCGCCCACGACGACAAGGTCGTCCCGCACGACACGCTGTACCCCGACGGCAAGACGGAGCAGCAGTCGACCCAGGAGAACGCCGAGGAGTTCAGCCAGTCCCAGGAGAGCGCCAAGGTCGCCGCACTGGACCAGCTGGGCATCCCGGTGAAGTCCTGGGTGATCGTCTCGACGGTCCTCAAGGACTCCCCGGCCGAGGGCAAGCTGCACGCCGGTGACGTGATCAAGGCCGTCGACGGTACGACGGTGAAGCAGCCCGACGACGTCGCGAAGCTGGTCACCAAGCACAAGCCGGGCCAGAAGGTCGTGTTCACGATCGTGTCGGCCAAGGACCAGGCCGCCGCGGTGAAGGCGAACAAGACGGCGACGGCCACGAAGGACATCACGATCACCACCGCGACCTCCGACGACACCGGCGCCAAGCGCGCCATCGTCGGCATCTCGGCCGGAACCGATCACACGTTCCCGTTCAGCATCGACATCAAGCTGGCCGACGTCGGCGGCCCGAGCGCCGGCCTGATGTTCGCGCTCGGCATCTACGACAAGCTCACCCCGGGCGACCTCACCGGCGGCAAGTTCGTGGCCGGCACCGGCACCATCGACGACACCGGCAAGGTCGGCCCGATCGGCGGTATCTCGATGAAGACCGTCGGCGCGCGCAGCAAGGGCGCCCAGTACTTCCTGACGCCCGCCGACAACTGCGCGGAGGCCGCCAAGGACACCCCCAGCGGCCTCAGGCTCGTCAAGGTGAACACCATCAAGGACGCGATCAGCGACCTCAAGCTGATCAACAGCGGCAAGACCGCCGACCTCCCGAAGTGCAGCACCAAGGACTGAACGAGCCTCTTCTTTAAAGAAGGCCTCGCGCACGACAAGAAGGCCTCGCGTACGACTCCGGGGGCGCCCTCAAGCCGAGAGCGCCCCCGGAGCCGTACGAGGGGACAGGCCGTCAGTCCTCGAAGGTCGCCGACAGGGCCTCCGCGAGGCCCGGGACGAGCGCGCCGCCGGTGAGGACCTCCGTGGGGGAGTCCTTCTCGCGCAGTCGCAGGGCCGAGTCGCGGGTGCCGTCGCGCAGGACCGCGACCGTCATCCGGACCTCCTGGCGGTCCGGGTGCTGGGCGACCCACTGGGTGAGCTTCTTCTCGCTGAGCCCCTCCGGGACGGAGGCCTCGGCGGACGGCGGCAGCATCAGCCGCTCGACGGTGAGCGCGCAGCCGGCCACCGCGTCGGGCCAGGCGATCGTGCCGAGGAACTCGTCCAGCGGCTTTCCGGCCGGGATCTCCTCCTGCTCGATCGGGGTGAGACCGGTGGTCTCGGGCTCGTCCCGCAGGCCGAGTTGGGCCGCGAGACCGGGCTCCTGGGCCCGCAGTCGCGCGGTGTCTACGAGGGCGAAGAGGCGAGCGGGCTGGTCCCAGCCGAGGCCGGAGGCGTACTCGTCGATCTCCAGTACGGCCCGGGTGAGGGGGTTCGCTGCCATGGGAGTGTTGGACATGGTCACAATCCTGCCTCGTTCATGGCCGGAATCGGGAACCGAGTAAACGGTGAGTAAGTTGCATAGGTGTGGGCCCGCGATCACGCGGGGCTACGGACGGTCCGCGAACCCGGGGGCCTGACGCAACGACAGCGACCAACAGCGAACTTCGAGGTGCGCACCTTGGCTTTCCAGATGCCGGACCGCGGCGGAGGCCCGCAAGGGCCGCGGATCAGAGTGGGCCGCCCGTCCCGGCGGGTCCGGACTTTGCTCATGACACTGGGCGTCCTTGCCGTACTCGGCATGGCGTTCACGATGTTCGCGGGCTTCTGGACGGACTGGCTCTGGTACCGGTCGGTGCATTACTCGTCCGTGTTCACCACCACCCTGTCGACCAAGATCGGCCTGTTCTTCGTCTTCGGCCTGCTCATGGCGGCCGCGGTCGGCGTGAACATCTGGCTGGCGCACCGTCTGCGCCCGCCGCTCAGCGCCATGTCGATGGAGCAGCAGAGCCTCGACCGCTACCGCATGGGCATCGCGCCGTACAAGAAGTGGCTGCTGCTGGCGATCACCTCTCTTGTCGGGCTGATCGCGGGCGCCTCGGCGTCCAGCCAGTGGCGGGTCTGGCTGATGTGGGTCAACGGCGTGCCCTTCCACCAGAAGGACCCGCAGTTCCACCTCGACGTCTCCTTCTACGCGTTCGACCTGCCCTGGTACCGCTTCCTGCTCGGCTTCGGCTTCGCCGCCGCGATCCTCTCGCTGCTCGCCGCCGCGCTGACGCACTACCTGTACGGCGGGCTGCGCATCACCAGCCCGGGCGCGCGCGCCACGGCCGCCGCCACCGGGCATCTGTCGGTGCTGCTCGGCATCTTCGTCGCCCTCAAGGCGGTCGCCTACTGGCTCGACCGCTACGGACTCGCGGTCAAATCAAGCGACTTCAAGGCGACCGGTGACTGGACCGGCCTCAGATACGTCGACGCGAACGCGTATCTGCCGGCCAAGACGATCCTGTTCTGCATCGCCGTCATCTGCGCGCTGCTGTTCTTCGCCACCCTGTGGCGGCGCACCTGGCAGCTGCCCGTCATCGGCTTCGGCCTGATGGTGCTCTCCGCGATCCTCATCGGCGGCCTGTACCCGGCGATCGTCCAGAAGTTCACGGTCCAGCCCAACGAGCAGGCCAAGGAAGCCCCGTACGTCCAGAAGAACCTGAAGGCGACGCGCGAGGCCTACGGCATCGACGACACCAAGGTCACGGAGTACTCGGGGACGAGCACCACCAAGGACAAGACCAAGCTCCGCGCGGACGTCGACTCCACGGCGAGCATCCGGATCGTGGACCCGAACGTCGTGTCGCCCACGTTCCAGCAGCTCCAGCAGATCAGGAACTACTACGCGTTCCCGACCAACCTGGATGTCGACCGCTACACCGAGGACGGCAAGGACCAGGACACCGTCATCGGGCTGCGCGAGCTGAACCTCAACGGCATCCCGAAGAACAACTGGATCAACGACCACTTCCGCTACACGCACGGCTACGGCGTGGTCGCCGCCAAGGGCACCGAGGTCGACTCCGAGGGCCGCCCGGTCTTCACCGAGTCCGACCTGCCGTCCTCGGGTGACCTCGGCAAGTACGAGCAGCAGATCTACTACGGCGAGAAGACCACCACGTACTCGATCGTCGGCGGTCCCCAGAAGGAGATCGACTACTCCGACGACAGCGGTGAGAAGACCACCAGCTACAAGGGCAAGAGCGGGGTCAACCTCTCCAACCCGCTCAACCGGGCCGCGTACGCGGTGGCGTTCAACGAGCCGCAGATCCTCTACTCCGGTGCCATCGGCGAGGGTTCGCGGATCCTGTACAACCGCACGCCCAAGGAGCGCGTCGAGGCGGTGGCGCCCTGGCTGACCATCGACGGCGACGCCTATCCGGCGGTCGTGGACGGCCACATCCAGTGGATCGTCGACGCGTACACCACCAGCAACGGTTACCCGTACGCCTCCCGGACGACCCTCGGGGACACCACGGCCGACTCGCTCACCGCGACCAACAACAACCGCGCGGTGGTGGCCCAGCAGAACCAGGTCAACTACATCCGCAACTCGGTGAAGGCGACCGTCGACGCGTACACGGGTCAGGTCAAGCTCTACCAGTGGGACACCGAGGACCCGGTCCTGAAGACCTGGATGAAGGCGTTCCCCGGCACGGTCGAGCCCAGGTCGGACATCTCCTCCTCGCTGATGGCCCATCTGCGGTACCCGCAGGACCTGTTCAAGGTCCAGCGCGAACTGCTCACCCGCTACCACGTGACGGACGCGCAGACGTTCCTCAGCGGCAGCGAGGTGTGGCAGGTGCCGGACGACCCGACCAACAAGTCGGGCAGCGCGGTGCCGCCGTACTACCTGAGCATGAAGATGCCGGACCAGAGCTCGCAGGCGTTCTCCCTGACGACGACGTTCACGCCGAACGGGAGAGACAACCTCAGCGCCTTCATGGCGGTCGACTCCGAGGCCGGCAGCCCCGACTACGGCAAGATCAGAATCCTGAAACTGCCGACCAGCACGACCGTCGGCGGACCTAAACAGGTGCAGAGCGCCTTCAACTCCCAACAGGACATCGCCGAATCCATCAAGCTGCTCAAGGGCGGCGACTCCGACATCGAGTACGGCAACCTGCTGACGGTGCCGCTCGACGGAGGACTGCTGTACGTGGAGCCCGTCTACGTACGCGGTGGTGGACTCAAGTACCCGCTCCTGCGCAAGGTGTTGGTGGCCTACGGCAACAAGACCGCGTTCGAGGACACGCTGGACGAGGGGCTCAACAAGGTCTTCGGGGCGGAGACTTCGACCACGCCACCGGATACCGGCACCACCACGCCACCGACATCCAGCAATCCGACGGTCCAACAGGCCCTGACCGACGCCCAGAAGGCCTTCGACGCGGGGCAACAGGCCCTGAAGAAGGGCGACTGGGAGGCGTACGGGCAGGCGCAGAAGGATCTGCAGGCCGCGTTGAAGCGGGCCGAGGACGCGCAGGCCGCCGCTGAGAAGAGCAGCGGCAGTGACAAGAGCAGTCCGAGTCCCAGCACCAGTCCCAGCAGCAGACCAAGTGCCAGTAGCAGTCCGAGCAGTGCGAGTGGTTAGCGCAGCTCAGACGGCAGTTGATCACTAGGTCAGAGGCCCACCCCGCACCGTGGTACGGTTGCAACACAACGGCGCGGGGTGGAGCAGCTCGGTAGCTCGCTGGGCTCATAACCCAGAGGTCGCAGGTTCAAATCCTGTCCCCGCTACTGATCGCGAAGGCCCGGATCCTTTCAAGGATCCGGGCCTTCGCGCTGTGCGAACGCATGTGCCGACGAGGGTGACGGCCGCGCCGCCCGGGGGACTTGGTGGAACCGTGTTTCGCTTGTCTCTCTGTGGGCATGTCGACAAAACGCTGTAGAGACCTCACTGGCTGCGGTATACCAGGTGTACCCAGGTTGCAGGTGGTGCGACGATGAACGTTATGGGGGACAAGGCAACTCTGTTGGATACAGGGCGTTTTGTGCAGCCTTCCGACCGGGACGAGACCGGTGAGGGGGAGGCTGTCGACGAGGCACGCACACGGCTCGCCGCACAGGCCGGCGACGTCGAGGCGACGAGTGTCCTCGGAGCGATGCTGCTGCGCCGCGGTGATCTCGACGGAGCCGAGCCCCTGCTGCGTGCCGCCACCGCCGAGGGCGACCGGGCCGCGGCCAACAACCTGGGTGTCCTGCTGCACCAGCGCGGATACGCCGACGAGGCCGCCGGATGGTGGCGGATCGCCGCCGTCGCCGGTTCCGCCGCCGCCGCGCACGCGCTCGGCCGGTTCCACCGCGAGCGCGGCGACGAACCCGCCGCCGAGTACTGGCTGCGCCAGTCCGCCGAGCAGGGCCACGCGCTCGGCGCGTACGCCCTCGCCGACCTCCTGGAGCACCGCGGGGACACCGCGGCCGAGCAGTGGATGCGGTCCGCCGCCGAGCGCGGGCACCGCGAGGCCGCGTACCGGCTGGCGCGCGCGCTTGATCGGCGGACGCCGCACGAGGACGAATACGGGGCGGGGAACGGGATCGGGGACGGGGGACAGGGCAGCAGGGGCGGGGACGGCGCCGACAGTGGTGCCGGATCGGCCTCCGGAGGGGCCCCTGTTCCCGGCAACGAAGCCGAGCAGTGGTACCGGCAGGCCGCCGCCCGTGGGCATCAGCGGGCCGCGCTGCAACTCGGGGCGATCCTGGAGAAGCGGGGTGAGCTCAAGGAGGCCGGGCGCTGGTATCTGACGTCCGCCAAGGACGGCGAGGCCCGTGCCGCCTGCGCGCTCGGATTCCTGCTGCGCGACGCCGGTGACACCGAGAGCGCCGCCGTGTGGTGGCTGCGCGCCGCCCAGGACGGCGACGGCAACGCGGCCAACGCGCTGGGCGCGCTGCACGCCGAGCGCGGCGAGACACAGACCGCCGAACGGTGGTACCGCGCCGCGATGGACGCCGGCGACGTGAACGGCGCGTACAACCTCGGGCTGCTCTGCGCCGAGCAGGCGCGTACCGCGCAGGCCGAGCAGTGGTACCGCCGCGCGGCCTACGCCGGACACCGCGAAGCGGCCAACGCGCTCGCCGTGCTGCTGCTCCAGGGCGGCGACGCGACCGGTGCCGAGCCGTGGTTCTCCAAGGCGGCGGAGGCCGGGAGCGTGGACGCTGCCTTCAACCTGGGGATTCTGTTCGCCGGGCGTGGTGAGGAGGCCGTCGCGCTGCCCTGGTACGAGCGGGCCGCTGCCGCCGGGCACACGGAAGCGGCGCTCCAGGTCGGGATCGCGCGGCTGCGGGACGGTGACGAGCGGGAGGCCGAACGGCATCTGCGGTGCGCCGCCGGCGGAGGGAGCGCGGAGGCGGCGTACCGGCTGGCCTCGGTGCTCGACGCGCGGCGGCCGCCGGCGCCCGCGCACGAGCTGGGTGAGCAGGTGCACGAGAAGACCGAGTGCGAGGAGTGGTACGAGCGGGCGGCCTCGCAGGGGCACCGGCGTGCGCAGGTGCGGGTCGGGATGCTGTCCGCCGCGCGCGGGGACGTCGTCGAGGCGGCTCGGTGGTACCGGGAGGCGGCCGAGGCCGGGTCTCGTAACGGGGCTTTCAATCTTGGGCTGTTGCTGGCTCGGGAGGGGAGTGAGCCGGAGGCGGCGGTGTGGTGGGCTCGGGCTGCGGATGCCGGGCATGGGCGGGCGGCGTTGCGGCTGGCTCTGGTTTACGCGCGTCGCGGGGAGCTGGCGGAGGGGCAGCGCTGGGCTGATCGGGCGGTGACGCTCGGCCCCGGTGAGGTGTCTGAGCGGGCGGCTCGGTTGCGGGACGCGTTGCGGCAGGAGCTGACGGCGTAGGGGGTGTTTTTCGCCCCCGCCGCCCCTACCCGTCCCGTCACTGGGGGCTGCCGCCCCCCCCAGACCCCCGCTTCGGCCCTGAAGGGGCCTCGCCCTCAAACGCCGGACGGGCTGGGTCGTGCCGGACTGGGCTGAGAAGTGAAGGGCTTTGACCTGCGCTGTTAAACGATTTGCTTCTGTCGGTACGACTGACGTAGTGTCGTGTTTACCGACGCGGGGTGGAGCAGCTCGGTAGCTCGCTGGGCTCATAACCCAGAGGTCGCAGGTTCAAATCCTGTCCCCGCTACTGAAGGCCGAGGGCCGGAGTCCAGCACATGGATTCCGGCCCTCGGTGTTTCTACGGCTGGTGGCCGACCGCCTCCTCGTAGAGGGAGCGGTCCACGGTTCGTGACTCCGGGAGCGGGGTGCCCTTGGACACGCCCGACGCCTTGTACGCGGCCTGGAGGCGAGTCGTCGTTCCGGCGCGGATCTCCCAGTCCATCGTGAGCGACGGGGTTGATTTCAGGACCGTCTCGTCCGTCTTGAGGAGTTTCGCGAGGTACGTGACGAAGGTGGGGTCGTTCTTGTAGTCGCCCGCGAAGTACGTGTTCACCGTGCGGATGTAGGCCCGGAGGAGGGCCACGCCGGCATCCACGTCGTCGTGCAGGAGGCTGCGGCCGTAGAGCATGCCGCCCAGGGGTTCGCCGAGGGGCTGGCCGCCCAGGAAGGCGTACGCGGGGTTGTCGTCGACCTTGCGCCAGACCGGGTCGAGGAGCCACGCGGAGTCGACGCCGCCGTTCTGGAGGGCGGTGAGGACGTCGGCCGAGCCGAGCTGCTGGTACTGGATCTTGTCGAGGCCGCCGCCGTGGGTCGCGAGGGCCCTCTCCATGGGGTACGCGATCACCGAGCCCTTGCCGATCATCGTGCCCATCCTGCGCCCGGCCATCCGGACGTCCGCCGCCGCCTCGCCCTTCTTCAGCTTCACCCACAGGCCGCTCTTGGACTCGGGGTCGGGCGAGAAGTTCCCGGCGACCCACTTGATGTCGAAGCCGCCCTTGATCCCGTTCATGACGGCCGCCTCCGGTGCCGCCCACATCGCGTCGATGTCCCCCTTCGCGAGGAGGGGGAGCGCGTCCGGGGTCGGCAGCACCTTGAGCGTGACGTCCAGGCCCTCCTTCTTGAACTCGCCCTTGTCCAGGGCGACTTCGAGCGGGGCCACGTACTCGGCGCTCAGCGTTCCCGTCGCGATCGTCAACTTCGTTGTCTTGGCGAGGGGTTGCGGGGCGGGGGTGAGCGGCTTGCAGCGGGCCGGGGCGCGGGTGGGGGAGAGGTCCGCCGGGTCGGTCCAGGACGAGGTGCCGCAGCCGGTCACCGGCTTGACCGCGCGGTTGCCTGCGGCCGCCGTGGCCGAACTCCCGGAGTCGTCCGCGTACTTGGACGAACAGCCCGCCGACGCCAGCACCGCCGCCACGACGACCACCACACCGTACGTACGACGTCTCACGACTGCCCCCGTCCTCGGTCCCGCGGTGCCCACGGTGTGAGCAACCGGCCCGCCACGCGCACCAGTTCGGAGAAGACGACCCCCAGGACCGCGACGCACACGATGCCGACGAACATCACGTCGTTCTGGAACAGCGCGCGGGAGTCGAAGATCAGGTGGCCCAGGCCGTTCGTCGCGGCGATCTGTTCCGAGGCGACGATGACCAGGACGGCCACGCCCGCCGCGATCCGCGCGCCGACCAGGACCGCGGGGAGGGAGGCCGGGAGGAGGACGTGGCGGAACATCTGCCAGGGGGAGGCGCCGAAGACCTGGCCCGCGTCGCGGTGGCCGGAGGGGATCGCGACGACCGCCGACATCGTCGAGATCCACACGAAGAAGAACACCGTGGCGGCCACCAGGGCCAGTTGGGGGCCTTCGCCGAGGCCGAACATGTTCAGGAAGATGGGTAGCAGAGCCAGCTTCGGTACGACGTACAGGGCGTCCAACAGCGGTTCCAGCGCGGCCCGTACGAGTGAGAGGGAGCCCATCAGCAGGCCCAGGGCGTAGCCGGCCGCCGTGCCGATCGCGTAGCCGCCCAGGACGCGCCGGGTGGTGGCCCACACGTCCGGCCACAGGTCGCCTGCGGTGGCCCGGTCCCAGCCGTCGGAGAGGATCGTGGAGGGGGCCGGGTAGACGCGGGGGTCTATCCAGCCCTGGGTGGCGGCCAGTTGCCACCACAGGATCAGGGCGAGGGGCACGGCCACGGCGAGGGACAGTTCCAGGGCGCGCCGGCGGCGGTGGGTGCGTACGGGATGGAGTTCGTGCGGACCGGGGCGGCGGACCAGGACCGCGTCCTCGCGGCCGGGGGCGACGGTCGTCATGCGGGCACCGCCTCTTTCCGCAGGAGCTCCCACAACTCGCTTTTCAGGGCGGTGAATTCGGTGGTGTCGCGGATGTCGCCAGTGCGTGGGCGCGGGAACGGCGGACGGTGTTCGGCGATGATCCGGCCCGGGCGTGCGGACATCACCAGCACGCGGTCACCGAGCACGAGTGCCTCCTCCAGGCTGTGCGTGATGAAGAGGGTGGTGGTGCGCAACGCCTGGGTGAGGTCGAGGAGTTCGTCCTGGAGGATCGTGCGGAGCTGGGCGTCCAGGGCGGCGAACGGCTCGTCCATCAGCAGGAGTTCGGGTTCTACGGCCAGAGCGCGGGCGATGGCGACCCGCTGGCGCATGCCGCCGGAGAGGGTCGCGGGGTAGGCGTCCGCGAATTCGGCCAGGCCCATGCGGGTCAGCCACTCGTCGGCGCGGGCGTTGGCCTCGCGGCGCGGGACGCGCTGGACGTCCAGGCCGAAGCGGACGTTGGCGCGGACCGACTTCCAGTCGTAGATGCCGTAGTCCTGGAAGATCATGGCCGCCGGGCGCGGGCTGGACGTGCGGATCTCCAGGGTGCCCGTGCTGGGGCGCAGGAGGCCTGCGGCGATACGGAGGAGCGTGGATTTTCCGCAGCCGGACGGGCCGACCAGGCAGACGAACTCGCCGGGGGCGACGGTGAGTTCGAGCGGGCCGAGGGCGTGGACCTGGTGCGGGGCGCGGCCGAAGGCGCGGGTCAGTCGGGTGGCGTGGAGTTTTGGGTGCGGGTCTCCCACGGTTGCTCCTCGCGGAGTTCGGTACGGGTGTCGGTCCGGGGGGTGGGGAGTGCCGCACGACGATATGACGGACCGTCAGATTCGGGAAGGCTGTACGCGACATGAGTCCGTGGACAGCACAAAGCCCCGGCCTCCGTGTCGAACGGATGCCGGGGCCGGTGCGAGGACTTGCTACGCGCTCGCGCAGTTGGGGCACAGTCCGCGGTACGTCACCTCGACGTCCGAGACCGTGAAGCCGAAGCGCTCCGAGTCGGGGAGGTCGGCGAGGGGGTTACCGCTCGGGTGGACGTCGCGGATCTGGCCGCAGTTGGCGCAGACCAGGTGGTGGTGCGGGCTGTGCGCGTTCGGGTCGTAGCGCTTGGCGCGCTTGTCCGTGGCGACTTCGAGGACCTCGCCGAGGGAGACCAGCTCGCCCAGCGTGTTGTAGACCGTCGCCCGGGAGATCTCGGGGAGCTTGGCCACGGCGCGGGAGTGGACCTCGTCGGCGGTCAGGTGGACGTGGTCGCCGTCGAGCACTTCGGCCACGACGCGCCGCTGTGCGGTCATCCGCCATCCGCGTCCGCGCAGCCGCTCCAGAAGGTCACTCATGCAGGCCAGCCTAACAGCAACGTGACCAGTTCCCGAATAGGTGTGACTTTGGAGGGCTGCTGGACTTGGACTGAATCCAACTACCCGGGTCGGGGTTGTCAGGCCGGTACCTGCTGTCGCGCGGGTGCCCAGCAGCGGATGATGTCGCGGACCGAGACGATGCCGGCGGGCTCGGCGCGGTCGAGGACGATGAGGTGGCGGAAGCCGCCGTGGGCCATCGCGCTCGCTGCGTCCTCCAGCGTCCAGGCCGGGGTGGCGAACACGACGTCGGTGGTGGTGTGGGCGTGGGCGCGCTCGGTGTCCGGGTTCTGGCCCCGGCCGATCGAGTTGAGGATGTCCCGTTCGGTGAGGATCCCGATGCCGCCGGCGTCGGGGTCGAGGACGACGGCCGCGCCGACGTGGCGCGAGGACATCAGGGCGGCTGCCTGGCGGAGGGTGTGGGCGGGGCCGATGGTGAGAACCACCGTGCTCATGGCGTCGCGGACCAACATGGGATGAGGCCACCTCCTAGGGAATCCGGATGAGCTAGTTCCCGGATTCACAAGTTCACAAGTGGGGGGACTCTCAGAGTCGCAGGTAAAGCACGGGTCAACAAGAGGGCGCGCGCGGCCGGTTGGGGGCGTGTGCGGGCGTCTCGTTGTGCTCAGTAGCGCATGTTGAGATACCCCAGGAACTCGTCGTGCAGGATTCCGTTCGACGCCGCCGCGTTGCCGCTGTGGGGGCCCGGGCGGCCGTCGAGGCCTGTGAAGGTGCCGCCGGCCTCGGTGACGATGATCGCGTTGGCGGCCATGTCCCAGAGGGAGAGTTCGGGTTCGGCGCAGATGTCGACCGAGCCCTCGGCGACCATCATGTAGGGCCAGAAGTCGCCGTACGCGCGCGTGCGCCACACCTCGCGGGTCAGGTCGAGGAAGCCGCCGAGCCGGCCCTGGTCCTCCCAGCCGGTGAGCGAGGAGTACGCGAAGGAGGCGTCCGTCAGTTTCGAGACCTGGGAGACGCGGAGTCGGGACGCGGAGGACAGGCTGCGCCCGGTGTAGGCGCCGTGGCCCTTCGCGGCCCACCAGCGGCGGCCCAGCGCGGGCGCGGAGACCAGGCCCACGACGGGCTGGTAGCCGCCCTCCGCCGCCTCCGTCAGGGAGATCAGCGTGGCCCACACCGGGACGCCGCGTACGTAGTTCTTGGTGCCGTCGATCGGGTCGATCACCCAGCGGCGGGGGCCGGTGCCCTCGACGCCGTACTCCTCGCCGATCACCGCGTCGCGCGGGCGGGCGCGCTGGAGATGGCCGCGGATCAGTTCCTCGGCCGCCTTGTCCGCCTCGCTGACCGGAGTCATGTCCGGCTTGGTCTCGACCTTGAGATCGAGCGCCTTGAACCGGGCGGTCGTCGCGGCGTCGGCGGCGTCCGCGAGGACGTGGGCGAGGCGCAGGTCATCGTGATAGTCGGCCATGCGTGAACCGTATCTTCAGGGGTCGGGGCGGGGCTACAGGGTCCGGTGGGCGGACCGTGAGGTGAGGGGTCCCAGGAGGGGCCCGGGAGGGACCTCCAAGAGAGCGCCCTGGCCGGCCCCGGCCCGGCGTCTCCGCCCCAACTCCCGCGCGCAATGGCCGAAGTGCGCCCCCCGGCGCAGCCGCGAACCCTTGACAGTGCTCCCGTGCGCGTCAAATCTGGGCGCAGAGCCGCTCGTCCCCGGGAGGCGAATGATGCCTGCAGCGCGGGAATCCCTGTTGGACGCCGCCTATACGGCGCTGGCCCGCAGGTCGTGGTCCACCGTACGGATGGTGGACGTGGCCGCCGCGGCCGGAGTGTCCCGGCAGACGCTGTACAACGAGTTCGGCAGCAAGGAGGGGCTCGCGCGGGCGCTGGTCAGAAGGGAGGCCGACGGCTATCTCGTCGGCGTCGACCGGGCCCTGGGCGCGCATGCCGACGCCCGTGAGCGGCTGACCGCGACCGCCGAGTGGACCACGTCGGCGGCCCGGGAGAACGCGCTGGTGCGGGCCATGCTCACCGGCTGCTGGAGCGAGCGGCTGCCCTCGCCGACCCTGTCCGCGGTGCCGTCCTCCTCCGCCGTGCCGGCACAGCGCCGGGCCGACGGGCCGCTGCCCTCGCCGGGCGACTTCGTGGCCGTGGTCCGCGACCGTGCCGTGGCCGCGCTCGCCGGACCCGGAGCGCCCCGGCCTGACACCGCCGACCTGGCCCGCTCCTGCGAACTCGTCGTACGCCTCGCCCTGTCCTGCGTGGCGGCGCCACCGGGCGAGGGCGGTGTCGGCGAACTCGTACGGAGTGCGCTGACGCCCGCCCACCGGGCCCTGCTGACCTAGGGGTTCAGTGCGCGGAACCGGACAGCTGGAGTCCGATCACCCCGACGATGACGAAGCTGATCGACACGAGCTTCAGCGTCGACACCAGGTCGCCGAGGAAGGCCATCCCGTAGATCGCGGTGCCGGCCGCGCCGATGCCGGTCCACACGGCGTACGCGGGGCCCACGTCGAGCTTCTTCAGGGAGAGGGTGAGCAGACCGAAGCTGCCGAGCGCGAAGGTGCAGAAGGCGACCGTCGGCCACAGGCGCGTGAAGCCGTGGGACAGCTTCAGGCACACGGCGAACCCGGTCTCCAGAATTCCGGCCACGACAACCAGCAGCCACGCCATGTGCTGTCCTCCCGTTTGTCCGGCTCGGTGCGATTATGCACTTACCGAACTTGAGTCCCCACAAACACGCGGTGGTCAGCCGGTGATCAGTCGCCCTCGGTCCGCTCCCGGGTGGCCAGCAGCCGTCGTAGCGAATAGAGCCGCTGCGGGTCGGCGTGGCCGTCGGCCACCCACTGGTCCAGGGCGCAGTCCGGCTCGTCGTGGCTGCACGCGCGCGGGCAGTCGACCGTGCCGGGCTCCAGGTCGGGGAAGGCCTTGATGACCCGGGACGGGTCCACGTGGTGCAGACCGAAGGAACGGACGCCCGGGGTGTCGACGACCCAGCCCGAGTCGTCCGGCAGCGGGATCGCGCGCGCCGAGGTCGTGGTGTGCCGGCCGCGCCCGGTCACGGCGTTGACGATGCCGGTGCTGCGCCGCCGCTCCAGCGAGACCAGCGCGTTCACGAGGGTCGTCTTGCCGACGCCGGAGTGCCCGACGAACGCGGTGATCTTGCCGTCCAGCTGCTTGCGCACCCGCTCCACCGCGCTGCCGTTCTCCAGCTCCTCACGGCTCGTCACGACATACGGGACGCCCAACGCGCCGTACAGCTCAAGGAGTTGGTCGGGTGAGGCCAGGTCCGACTTCGTCAGCACGAGGAGCGGGTCGAGGCCGCCATCGTAGGCCGCGACCAGACAGCGGTCGATGAGGCGGGGGCGCGGCTCGGGGTCGGCGAGGGCGGTGACGATGGCGAGCTGGTCGGCGTTGGCGACGACCACGCGCTCGTACGGGTCGTCGTCGTCGGCCGTGCGACGCAGCACGGAGGTGCGCGGCTCGATGCGGATGATGCGGGCGAGGGTGTCCTTGTCGCCGGACAGGTCGCCGATGATGCCGACGCGGTCGCCGACCACCGCCGCCTTCCGGCCCAGTTCGCGGGCCTTGACCGCCATCACGACCCGGTCCTCGACGAGGCAGGTCAGGCGGCCCCGGTCGACGGTGAGGACCATGCCCTCGACCGCCTCCTCGTGCTTGGGGCGGATGTTCGTGCGCGGCCGGTTGCCCTTGCGGTTCGGGCGCTGGCGGATGTCGTCCTCGTCGGTGTTCTTGCCGTAGCGGCGCATGGCGTGAGTCCCCTACGCCCCATCGCTCCCGAGCATCCCGGCCCACAGATCGGGGAAGTCCGGAAGCGTCTTCGCGGTCGTCGCCACGTTCTCGATCTGCACGCCCTCGACCGCGAGGCCGATGATCGCCCCGGCCGTCGCCATCCGGTGGTCCTCGTACGTGTGGAAGATCCCGCCGTGCAGGCGGCGCGGGCGGATGTGCAGACCGTCGGCGGTCTCGGTCACGTCACCGCCGAGCTCGTTGATCTCCTTGGTCAGCGCGGCCAGCCGGTCCGTCTCGTGCAGGCGGAGATGGGAGACACCCCGGAGCGTGGACGGGGAGTCCGCGAGGGCGGCCACGGCCGCGATGCCCGGGGTCAGTTCGCCGACCTCGCCCAGGTCCACGTCGATACCGTGGATCGCACCCGAACCGGTGAACTCCAGTCCGTACTCGGTGAGTTCGCAGGAACCACCCATCTCGGTGAAGATCTCCCGCAGCCGGTCACCGGGCTGCGTCGTCCGCGCCGGCCAGTCCGGCACGACCACCTTGCCGCCGGCCACGAGCGCCGCCGCGAGGAACGGCTGCGCGTTCGACAGATCCGGCTCCACGGTCAGATCCCGGCCGAGCAGCGCGCCCGGGGTCACCCGCCAGACGTTCGGCTCGCCGCCCGACTCCGGGGTGTCCACCTGGGCGCCGACCGCGCGCAGCATGTCGACGGTCATGCGGATGTGGGGCATGGAGGGGAGGGAGGAGCCGATGTGACGGACCTCGACGCCCATGTTGAAGCGCGGGCCCGAGAGCAGGAGCGCGCTCACGAACTGGGACGACGAGGACGCGTCGATCTCCACCGGTCCGCCGTCCAGCGCGCCCCCGCCGTGCACGGTCAGGGGCAGTGCGCCCCGGCCGTCGTCGTCGATGCGGGCACCGAGCACGCGCAGGGCGTCGATCACGCCGTTCAGGGGGCGTTCGTACGACCTCGGGTCGCCGTCGAAGCGGATGGGGCCGTCGGCCAGCGCGGCGACCGGCGGCAGGAAGCGCATCACGGTGCCGGCGTTGCCGACGTCCACCGTGGCCGGGCCGTGCAGGCCCGACGGGATGACCCGCCAGAACTCGCCGGAGCCCTTCTCCGTGCCCACGCCCTCCTCGATGCCCACGCCCATCGCGCGCAGGGCGCCTGCCATCAGAAGGGTGTCGCGGGAGCGGAGGGGGCGGCGGAGCCAGCCCGGTTCGCTGGCGAGAGCGGCCAGGACGAGGGCGCGGTTGGTGACGGACTTGGACCCGGGGACGTGGACCGTCGCGTCGACGGCTCCGCGCGCGTGGGGGGCGGGCCAAAGGGCGGTTTCGTTCGGGGCCATGGGCCCCACTGTATAAGTACGTCGTGTTTCGAGTGCTGCGCCGTT
>NZ_BARG01000053.1 GCF_000376565.1 Streptomyces hokutonensis
GCGGCCCGCCCAGCTGTTGGTCGAGCCGCCGGCGATGGCGCCCTCGTCCGACTGGAGCCAGCGGTAGAACTCCAGTTGGCGCTGGAGCGACTTGCCCCAGTCGGTCGCGCCGGTCGACGACTTGGGCTTCAGGTCGGCGTCGGCGCTGAGCGCGTACGCGGCGAGCGGGTTCTGGTAGCCGCTGTGGGCGTAGCTCGACCCGATCCGCCAGGCCCAACCACCGCTCGTGTCGTTGGAGCCGCCCCAGGCGTAGTACCAGGAGAGCAGGTAGTGCGAGGAGTCCTTGCCGGTGCCGGCCGGGCAGGTGGCCGGGCCGACACAGTTGCCGATTTTCTTGAAGTACTTGTCGTACATGGCGTAGCGCAGGTAGTCGCCCATCTTCGCGGCCTTGCCGACGGTCGTGGAGACATCGCTGCCCTTGCCCTGCTGCTTCGCCCAGGTGTCGGCCCAGTACGCGGCCTGGACGGCGCGCGCGTCGGCGTCCGGGGCGGTGGTGTACTTCCACTGCTTGGCGTACGACTTGTCCCCGGTAAAGAGGTCCAAGTACCCGTTGGTTCCGCCGTACTTGAAGGCGTCGCAGGTCGGCTGCGGCACCGTCTCCCACACCGATTCCTGCGGGCCGCGCTGGAAGGTGTTGAGGTAGGACGGTCCGGTCTCCGCCGGGCCGGCCTCGCACTTGCCGCCCGGGGTGTTGCCGAACCCGTAGGTGTTGTCGACGTCCTGGATCCAGTGCATGCCGTAGACGTCGTCGGTGTTGTAGGCCGACTTCAGTTCACCGGCCAGCGGGTCCGAGCCGACGGGCACGGAGGAGTCGAGCGCGGTCGGGTACTGGTCCGGCGTGTCCTCCTCGGGCGCGTAGGTGGCCGGCTTGGAGGCGTTGTAGAAGGAGTTGGTGGGCTGGTCGGCGTGGGTGGGGATCATGTACTTCTCCATGATGTCCCAGGCGCCGTTGAACTTGGTCCAGTCACCGGTGACCTTGCCGTACATGGCCTGGAGCCACAGGAGGTAGCTGTACGCCTCCGACGTGGTCTCGTGGCCCTGGTCCGGGGCCTCGACGATCAAGGTCTCCACCGAGTGGTAGGGGATGCCCTCGGGGGAGAAGTAGCCGTTGGCCGGGTTGGTGATCTTGCCGTACAGATCCAGGAAGCGGGCGTTGTACGTGCCCGTCGCCGCGATTTGGGTGACCGTCACCGTGGCCTTGGCGAGCCCTGTGGCCGTCGACTCGAAGGTCGCCGCCCCCGTGCCGGAGGAGTCCGCCGTGACGGTCACCTTCTGCGCGGTGCTCCAGTTCGAGGGCGTGAAGACGAGCGAGGTCCCGCCACTCACCGACAGGCCCGTGTTGCCGCCGGTCCGGGCGGTCGTCACGGTCACGTTGGCCGAGGGCTGGGTCGAGAGCTTCACCTCGTAGGTGCCCGTCTTGCCCTGCTGGACGGCGAGTTGAGTGGTCGAGGCGACCACGGCGGGACCCGCGGCGACGGTGATGCCGACCGGAGTGGATTCCGCGGACGCGCCCAGACTGTCGTACGCCTTCGCCAGCAGGGAGTGACTGCCCACGGTCAAACCAGAGGCCGAGTACGCGTAGGGCGCGCTCGTGTCGGTGGCGAGCAGCGTGGTGTCGTCGTAGAACTCCACCTTGCCGATCGTCGCGCCGTCCGCGGCCGCTGCCGTCGCCGCGAGCGGGACCGCGGTGCCCTGCGAGTAGACCGCGCCCGCCGAGGGACTGGTCAGCACGGTGATCGGCGGCTGGTGGGCACCGACACAACTGGTGCCGTTGACCGCGAAGTCGGTCGGCGCGCTGTTGGCGCCGCTGTAGCTGAACTGCGCTCCCGCCGAAACCGCGGCGCCCGGGGCGACGGTGCCGTTGTAGGGGGCGTTCTGCACGGTGATCGACCGACCGGACTGCGACCAGATGCCGTTCCAGCCGTTGCTGAGCTTCTGGTTGCCCGCGTAGCTGTACGTCAGGGTCCAGCCGTCGATGGCGGCCGTGCCGCGGTTGGTGAGGGTGAGGTCGGCGGTGAAGCCGGAACCCCAGTCATTGGTCTTGTAGTCGACGCTGCACTGCACGGTCGCCGCGTTCGCGGTGGTCGTGCCGGTGGCGAGCATCGTCAGGGGTAGGGCGAACGCGGCGGCGACGGCGGTCCAGAGCCGGCGTACGGCTCTTCGTTTGCGTCCGGGATCCATGTGCTGTTCCTCCTTGCGTCACGCGACTCACGGAGAGGTGCCAGGGACTGAATCCAGTGGGAGCGCTCCCATCGTGGGGATGAAGGCGGGCACGGTCAAGATGCCGGGCGTTCAAAGTTCGAACTGAGCCGATCCGGCGAAAAGTTTCGCAAGGACCCTATGAAACCTCGTCAGTTGACGCTAACTTCCTCCCCACCAGTGGGAGCGGTTCCATCAGTGACGCGTCCGTAGCGGCGCGCCAAGCTGTAAGGACTCGCTCATGCGACACCCCCCGCATTCGGTACTTTTAGTCAGCGACGCGCTCTCGCGCACTGTTGCACCAGGTGTGCATTCCGAGACAGCGCCGTCGACCGATCCGCGAGCGCCCCGTCGTACTTCGCGAGCGCCGCGCATTCTCCGCACCGTGCCGGTCACCAAGGCCGGGAACGAAACCCCGAACTGCGGTCGACGCTGCCGGTGTCCCGGTGGCCCGCCACGAGACGCAGGGCATGAAGTCCCGCCTCGAACCGTAGGGAACCCCAGTCGTCGGTCGGCGCCTGCGCGCACGACCGGGCGCCCCTGCTCCTGACCGGACGTCCCCTCCCAGTACGACGGAGGCCTCGAAACGCCGGCCGGACGGCGGTGTCTTCGAGGCGATGCCGGACGTACCAGCTCACCGATCACCGCAACGTCACGCGTGCCCCGGGCAGGGGTTCGCGCGATCGTTCGCGCGCTCTTCGTCCGCAAGTCCCCCACGAGAGAAGGAAGCACCCGCACATGAGTCACACCAGGACAACGCTGCTCGTCGCCGTGGCGCTGGTCGCCGGGACGACGGGGTCGGCGTTCCTCGTCGGCCAGGCCGGCGCCGCCATCTCGTCCATCCCCTGCACCGTCGACTACAAGGTGCAGAGTCAGTGGGACACCGGCTTCACCGCCGCCGTGACCATCACCAACAACGCGGCCGCCAAGTCGAGTTGGTCGGTGAAGTGGTCGTATGCCGGCAACCAGAAGGTCACGAACGCCTGGAACACGAAGCTCAGCCAGAGCGGTGCCGACGTCACCGCCGCCAATGAGAGCTACAACGGATCTCTCGCGAGCGGAGGTTCGGTCAGCTTCGGGTTCAACGGCTCCTACAGCGGCACCAACAGCGTGCCCGCCACGTTCACGCTCGACGGCGTCGCCTGCAACGTCGACAACGGTGGCGGCAGCGGCGGTGGTACCGGCGGCGGTACGGGTGGTGGCACCGGAGGCGGCGGTGGAGGTGGTGACACCGGCAGCCGTGCCGACAACCCCTACACCGGCGCCAAGGTGTACGTGAACCCCGAGTGGTCAGCGAAGGCGGCCGCCGAACCGGGCGGCAGCCGCATCGCCAACCAGCCCACTGCCGTCTGGCTGGACCGCATCGCCGCCATCAACGGTGTGAGCGGAGCCATGGGCCTGCGCGCTCACCTCGACGAGGCCCTGAGGCAGAAGGGCTCCGGCGATCTCGTCGTCCAGCTCGTCATCTACGACCTGCCCGGCCGCGACTGCGCCGCCCTGGCGTCCAACGGCGAACTGGGACCCAACGACCTCGACAAGTACAAGTCCCAGTACATCGACCCCATCGCGTCGATCCTGTCCGACGCCAAGTACGCGGGTCTGCGGATCGCCACCGTGATCGAGCCCGACTCGCTGCCCAACCTGGTCACCAACGCCGGCGGCACCGCCACGTCCACCGACGCCTGCGTGACCATGAAGTCCAACGGCAACTACGAGAAGGGCGTCGGCTACGCCCTGGACAAGCTGGGTGCCATCCCCAACGTCTACAACTACATCGACGCCGCCCACCACGGCTGGCTCGGCTGGGACAGCAATCTCGATCCCGCGGTGCAGGAGTTCCACAAGGTCGCGACGTCGAACGGCGCGAGCGTGAACGACGTGGCCGGCTTCATCGTCAACACCGCGAACTACAGCCCCACCAAGGAGCCGTACCTCAAGGTCACCGACACGGTGAACGGACAGACCGTACGGCAGTCGAAGTGGGTGGACTGGAACCAGTACGTGGACGAGCAGTCCTTCGCCCAGGCGCTGCGCGGCAAGCTCGTCGCGTCCGGATTCGACTCCGGACTCGGCATGCTGATCGACACATCACGCAACGGCTGGGGCGGCTCCGCCCGGCCCACCGGTCCCGGAGCGCAGACCACCGTGGACGGCTACGTCGACAGCAGCCGCGTCGACCGGCGGATCCACGCCGGCAACTGGTGCAACCAGAGCGGGGCAGGCATCGGGGAGCGGCCGACAGCGGCTCCGGCCGCCGGCATCGACGCCTACGTGTGGGTCAAGCCGCCGGGGGAGTCCGACGGCAACAGCGCGGCCGTCCCCAATGACGAGGGGAAGGGCTTCGACCGGATGTGCGACCCGACGTACGGCGGCAACGCGCGCAACGGCAACAATCCCACGGGCGCGCTGCCGAACTCGCCGCTGGCCGGACACTGGTTCTCCACCCAGTTCCAGCAGTTGATCCAGAACGCGTACCCGCCGTTGTCGTGACCTGCGGACGTGGTGTGTGACCGCCGGGATCCGTTCCTCGACAGGGTCGAGGAACGGATCCCGGCGGATCCCGCGCCTCGCGGGCGGCGGGATCGTCCGGGAGCGGTCAGCAGGCGGAGTTGGTCTGTGTCAGCAGGCCGAGCCGCCACGGCAGAGTGTCGTAGTCGCCGCTCGCGTTCGGGTCGTGGCCCTGGTAGAGGTACTGGAGCTTGCAGGCGGGGATGGTCAGCGTCTGGTCGTAGCCGGCGCGGATCATCTCACCGTGGCTGATGTCCTTCGTCCAGGCACCGGCCGGGAAGGCGACGTTGCCCGCCCGGGCGAACGGGTTGCTCTCGGAGGCGGCCAGTGCTGTCCACGAACCCGCGAGACCGCTGGAGGTCCAGGACCGGAAGTAGCGTCGTCCGTCCGAGCCGATGGCCTCGACAAGGAGGAGGTACTGGTTGCCGCCTTGCACCTTGTACACGTTGCTCGCCTCGAAGAGGGCGTACTTGTTGGCGTCCTGGGCGGCGATGACGGTGTTGGTGAAACCGTTGGGGAACTGCGAGACGGACGTCTGGGAGCGGTACAGGTGCCCGTTGTCGTCCGAGGAGAACAGATAGCAGTTGGCGCTGTCGCAGATCACCCACATGTCGACCCAGTACCCGTTGCCGATGTTCTGCGCGATGATCGGCGGCATCGAGGAGTAGAAGTTCCGCGGGGCGCTCCAGCCGTTGGGATTGCTGATGTCCGCGTTGGTCGAGTACGAGGCGTTCCCGGTCTGGTAGACGAGGTACCACAGGCGCTGCGGCGCGTAGTAGAACACCTGCGGAGCCGCGCGGTATCCCGTGCCGATGGCGCTGCGGTCGAGGTAGTAGTGCGTGGCGGAGCCCGCCTGGGACCAGTCGCTGAAGCTCAGGTAGACGAGGTTGTACCCGGAGGCGCTCGCCGTGCTGGCGAACACGTGGTACTTGCCGTTGTAGTAGACGACCGACGGGTCCTTGATGCCGGCGATGGTGTGCGTCGCGTCCGACTTCGGGGCGATCAGGGCGCTGCTGGAGCTCCAGGAGAAGGAGGACGGCAGTGCGGTCGCGGCCGAGGGGCTTGAGGGCGTGGCGCTGCGGGCCGTGGTGGCTGTGCCTCCCAGAGCCGACAACACCGCGTTGTACGCGGGCTTCTTGTTGCCGCCGTTGTCGAACAGCAGCGGGTTCTGGCCGGTACGCCAGGAGTCGCTGTCCCGGATGCCCCACACGGTGATGCCGGTGCAGCGGGCGACGTTCATGCATGCCTTGACGGTGTTCGTGTACGCGGCCGAGGGCGCCTGCGCGATGTCGAGTTCGGTGATCTGTACGTCCACGCCGAGCGCGGCGAAGTTCGACAGCGTGGTCTGGAGACTCGCGGGCGGTCCGCCGGTGCCGAAGTGGGCCTGGAAACCGACGCAGTCGATGGGAACGCCACGCGACTTGAAGTCGCGCACCATGCGGTAGACGCCCTGGGTCTTGGCGTCGCTCCAGTTCTCGATGTTGTAGTCGTTGTAGCAGAGCTTTGCCGCCGGGTCGGCCGCGCGGGCGGTCCGGAAGGCCTGTTCGATGAAACCGTCGCCGAGCACGTTCTGGAAGACCGAGCTGCGGTGCTGTCCGCTACTGCCGTCGGCGAACGCCTCGTTGACCACGTCCCAGGCGTAGATCTTGCCCTTGTAGTGGTTCATGACACCGGTGATGTGGTTGTTCATCACGGTCCGCAGGGTGTTCGCGTCGGTGATACCGCTGACCCAGCCGGGCAGTTGGGAGTGCCAGACGAGGGTGTGTCCGCGCAGGCGCTGCCCGTGGGCGGTCGCGTGGTTGACGATCTGGTCAGCGGGGCCGAAGTTGAACGAGCCGCGGGACGGTTCCGTCGTGTCCCACTTCATCTCGTTCTCGGGCGTGACCATGTTGAACTCGCGGTCCAGGATCGTCGCGTACGTCCCGTCGCCGAGCTTGCCGGCCGCGACGGCGGCCCCGAAGTACCGTCCGGACTGGGCGGCTTGGGCGCCCAGCGTGGTGGCGCGGACGGCGGTGGGCGCGGCGGTGGCATGGCCCGCCGCCACCAGTGTGGTGGCGGCCAGCAGGCCCAGGGCCGCGGTCTGGCGCAGGCCGAGTCTACGCAGAAGGTTCACGGTTCTCCTCGTACGGTCGGGTGCGGGTGCGGGTGCGGGTGCGGGTGCGGGTGCGGTGTGTGACGTGGTGCGCACGCCGGGGCGGGACGTCTCACGGGGATGTCGGCGTTGGCGCACTGGCAGGCAGGCCCCCGGGACGTGCGCGCTCGCGGCGCGGAAGCCGTGCCGGTGGGCGCGCGTGCGCAGCAGGTACGGACGAGTTGAACGTCCTGGTTTCGGGCGGGAGGGGTACGTGACTGCCGGCGGGTACGGGGAGAACGGCTGTGACGGACTGTCTGAAGGTCGTTCCCTGTGTCCTGCGGCATCCAGAGGTTGATCGAGTCATGACAAGCACCTCGTTCTGACTGGTGCACTGTGATCGGGTGTGGACCGACGTGCTGCCTTACGGGCTCGCGCGGTGTGCGTGACTCCACCGACTGGCGCTATTCGTCATGTCGAACGCTCATCGGCGGTTCGGACGCTGTGGATAGTAGATGGCCCGTGAGGGGCGTCAATACCTCTCGCATCATTCGGCCCGGATATAGAAAGTTTTCGAAGACGCAGTGCGGCCGCCCGGAGACTCGCCAACGCTTCAGGTGACGGGTGGTTGGCTTCTTCGCGCAGGTTGTTCGGCAGGGAGGCCGGGTCAGCGCGATGCTTCGAGGCCGGGACTCGGGTCGGCGAACCACCTGGAAAGCCGCCGTGTGAAGGCGCGCCGTCGAGAGGTCGGCTATCTGGCGTCTCGAAACAATCGCTCAGCAGTCCGACTGAACGGACCGTGGTTGTGAGGGCCAGGCGGTCAGGGTTCGCGACCGCAGTGAAGGTGCACAGGGCCGGCAGCTCGGGCTCACCGCGGGCCTTGGTGGGTACGGCGGAAGTCGCCGGGGGTGGTGCCCGTGTGGCGGACGAAGAACTTTCCGAAGTTGGTGGGTTCGGAGAAGCCCAGTCGGCGGGCGATCCTCGCGACCGGTTCGTCGGTGTGGGAGAGCAGGCGTTGCGCCTCCAGGGCGACACGGGCGTCGATGACCTGTTTGACGGGCTGACCGGTCGCGGCCAGGCAGACGCGGGTGAGGGTCTTGACGCTGTATCCGAGGCGTCGGGCGTAGTCGTCGGCCTTGTGGGTGTCGGCGTAGGAGCGCTCCAGTTCGGAGCGGAATCGGGCGTAGAGCTCTCCGCCCGCCTGCGGGCCTCCCCGCTCGCCGTGGCGCGGCAGCCGGTCGATCTGCAACAGCAGTGTGGCGAGCTGGAGTTGGAGGATCTCGTGCGACACCGTGCCGTCGGGGCGGGTGAACTCGGCGCGGATCTGTCCCATCAGGGCGGACAGGACGGCGTAGTCCCGGCCGGTGGCCAGTTGCCGGCAGGTGGGTCCGGACCACTCGTCGAGCAGACGGTCTGCGCTCGTCACGTGCGGTGGGAATGCGGGCGTGAACAGGAGATGCGTGCCGTTCATGAGGCCGCGGTGGCCGAAGCGCTGGACCTGGCCCGGGCGGATCCACAGCAGGGTGCCGGGGCGGCAGGGGTAGGTGACGAAGTCGACCGTGTGCTCGCCGCTGCCCTCGGTGATCAGTGTGAGGGTGTGGAAAGCGACCCGGTGCACGCGCTCCAGGCCGCCGTCAGGCATTCGGTCGTGCAGGGAGGCAAGGTCGGTGATCTCCATGCCGGGGACGGGAGCCGTCGGCGGATTGAAACCGAACCCCGGGATCGGGTCAGCGTTCGTACGGTCCGGGACGGCAGCGTGCGCGGTCGGCATACCGATCTCACTCATGTCCGTTTTCGACCACAGGAGGTCCCCAGCTTATCTCGCCGGCCAAGGGGTGCGGGGGAGAGAGTGGAGACGAGCGCGGGCGGTGAAGAGTCGCCGTCCGACCATGGAAGCCGCCGTTGGACCGCATGATCGTCACCGGCCCCGCGCCTCCGCCCGTTCCTGAGCAAGACACGTTTGAGCAACCGGAAGAAGAACCCCATGAGCAGGATCGTCGTGTTCGGAGCGGCCGGAAAGGCCGGCTCCCGGGTCGTGGCCGAGGCCGCCGCACGCGGTCACGAGGTCACCGCCGTCGCCCGGGATCTCTCCCGCGTCGGCCAACTCCCCACCGGTGTAAGGGCGGTGACCGGTGACGTGACCGACCCTGATTCCGTCGCCGGCCTCGCCGCGGACGCGGACGTGCTGGTGCTGACCGTGGGCGGACCGGAGGCCGGGCTGTACACCGGCGCCGTGGCCACGGTCGCCGCCGCGGTACGGGACCTGGGTGCCAAAGGACCGCGTGTCGTGCACATGGGTGGCGGCGCCAGCCTGCTCAACGAGGACGGCGTGCGCTTCTTCGACGCCCCCGGATTTCCGGAGGAGTACAGGCCGTATGCCGTCGGCCAGATCCAGGCCCTCGACGCCTATCTCCGCCTCGGCGACGAGGTGACCTGGACCTACCTCTCCCCGCCGCCGGTCCACTTCGCGCCCGGCGAGCGCACCGGCCGCTACCGCGCCGATCTCGACCACCCCGTCGTCGGGGACGACGGCCAGGCTCGCATCTCCTACGAGGACTACGCCGTCGCCCTCGTCGACGAGATCGAGAATCCCAGGTATCTCAACCGGCGTTTCACTGTCGGCAACTGAGCCGGGGCGGTCGGACCCGCCGGCGGATTCAGCCGCCCGGCGGTGTGAGGGATACCGGCCGTTCCGTCGGACCGTGCGGTCGCCATGTCGTGGTCGTGGTTCCGGTGTCCAGGTTGGTGACGTCTCCGTCCGGCCATTCGATCAGTGCCGTCGCCCCGGTGGGAACCGTCGTGTGCACCGTGATGCCCGAGGCGTGCTGCTCCCAGCGGATGGCCACGCGGCCGTACGGGGACTCGTGGACGGCGACGGCCCAGGTGATGCCGCCACCCGGTCTGGGGCGGAAGACGATGTCGCGGTAGCCGGGTGATGCGGTGGTCAGGCCGGCGACGGTGGTGTGCAGCCACTGGGCGATCGTGCCGAGGGCGTAGTGGTTGAAGGAGGTCATCTCGCCCGGGTTGACGGTGCCGTCGGGGAGCATGCTGTCCCAGCGTTCCCAGACGGTGGTGGCGTCGTGCTTCAGCGCGTACAGCCAGGAAGGGCAGTCCTGCTGGAGGAGGAGCGTGTAGGCGGTGTCGAGATGGTGGGTGCGGCTGAGCGCCGGCGTCACGAGCGGTGTGCCGATGAAGCCGGTCTGGATGGTGTGGCCGCCTGCGGCAACCAGTTCGGCCAGGCGGTCTCCCGCCGTCCTCCGGGCAGCCGCGTCGGGGAGCAGGTCGAACTGGAGGGCTACGGCATAGGCGGTCTGGGTGTCGCTGGTCATCAGCCCGGAAGGCAGCACATAGGAGTCGACGAAGGCCTGGCGTACCCGATGCGCGAGCTCCTCGTAGCGGTGACGGTCCTCGTCGAACCCCAGGACGCCCGCGATCCACGCCGTGTGCCGCGCGGACCAGGCGTAGTAGGCGGTCGCGATGAGGTGGCGGTCGGTGCGGCCGGCGCCCGGGTCCTCCGGAGGCGCCGACGGGTCGAGCCAGTCGCCGAGCTGGTAGTCGTCGTTCCACAGCCCCGACGGGTCCGCGCGTTCGGTGACGAGGTCGACCCAGCGGCGTGCGCTGTCGTACTGGGCGGCCAGCAGTCCGGTGTCGCCCGAGTCCTGGTACAGCGCCCACGGGGTCAACGCCACGACGTCGCCCCAGCCGGCGCCGGGCCTGGCCGGTGTCCACTGCGGGCCACCCGGGATCGCGGGTACGTACCAGGGGACGGTGCCGTCGTCGTGCTGCTCGACGGCGACGTCGCGCAGCCAGGACGTGAGCATGCCGTGGCAGTCGTACAGGAAGGCGGCGGTGGGCGCGAAGACCTGGATGTCGCCGGTCCAGCCGAGGCGCTCGTCGCGCTGCGGGCAGTCGGTGGGCAGGTCGACGAAGTTGCCGCGCAGGCTCCACACCACGTTCTCGTGGAGCCGGTTCACCTGCTCGTTGGAACACTCGAACCAGCCGGTCCTCGCCATGTCGGTGTGATGGACGCGGGCGGTGATGTCACGCAGGGGGTCGCCGCCGCGCCAGCCGGTGATCTCCGCGTAGCGGAAGCCGTGGATCGTGAAGCGCGGTTCCCATGTCTCCCGGTCCCCGCCCCGGAGGACGTACCGGTCGGTCGAGACGGCCCCGCGCAGGGGGCGGACGCACAGCTCTCCGTCCTGGAGCACTTCGGCGTGGCGGATGACGACCGTGTGTCCGGTCGGCCCGGTCACGCTGATACGGAGCCTGCCGACGAGGTTCTGTCCGAAGTCCACCAGGAGACGGTCGGCGTCGAGGGCGGTCACCCTGGCCGGGGCGATCTCCTCCGTGCAGCGCACCGGTGGCCCGGTGGGGGCGACCAGCGTCGCCGCGTCCCGGGGCACGATGTCGACCGGCGACCAGTCGCTGTCACCGAAACCGGGTGTGGACCACCGTGGCTGTTCGTCCCGGGCGTCGTAGGTCTCGCCGTCGAGCAGGCCGCTGGACACGATCGGGCCGTGCGCCGCTCGCCACGAGGCGTCGGTGGTGACGGTGGTGCGGGTTCCGTCGCGGTGGACGATCTCCAACTGGGCGAGGAGGGCGAGCCGGTCGCCGTACAGGTTGGAGTGGCCGCCGTTGAAGCCCAGCCTTCCGCGGTACCAGCCGTCGGCAAGCCAGGCGCCGATGGTGTTGTCGCCGCTGCGCAGGTGGTGCGTGACGTCGTGGGTCTGGTAGCGCAGCCGGTGGTCGTAGCTGGTCCAGCCGGGCGCGAGTGAGTGGTCGCCAACCTGTAGGCCGTTGATCTCGATCTCGTACAGCCCGTGGGCCGTGACGTACAGGCGCGCACGTTCCACATCCGCGGCGGCCTCGAAGTCCTTGCGCAGCAGCGGTGGCCGCCGCTCGCCGTCGAGGCGCTCCAGCGACTGGCGCCGCGGCGAGATCGCGTGCGCGGTCCAGTCGGCCGGCTCCAGCAGACCCGTCTCCAGGCGCAGCGCCGGGCTCCAGTCACCGGAGGTGCCGTCGGTCCCTCGGGCCCGGACCCGTATCTCGGCGCGCTCCCGTGACGCCAGTGGCTGGTCGGGCCAGTCGACGAGGACGGATGCGTCGGAGGCCACCCAAGGGGTGCGGTGGGTGCCGTCGGCGCGGTGGATCTCGACCTGGTAGGCCCCCTGAGTCCAGCTGGCCGGGGCGGTGGTCTTCCAGGAGATCCGGGGGCGGGACTCACCGATGCCGAACGGCTCCCGGTGATGTTCCGCGGTGGGCGTGGCGACCAGTGGCAGCCGCTCGTGGGTCATCCCTTCACCGCCCCGGCGGTCAGGCCCTTGATGATGCGCTGGTTGATGAGGAGGTAGAGGAACAGCGCTCCGATCACGTTGATGCTGATCGCCGCGAACAGCGGCCCGTAGGCCGTCTCGCCGTACTGGCCGGTGAAGTTGAGCAGGCCCACCTGGATGGTGCGCAGGTCGTCGTCGGTGGTGAAGGTGAGGGAGATGAGCAGGTCGTTCCAGATGAAGAAGAACTGCACGAGCCCCACCGTGAAGACCGCGTTGCGGACCATGGGGAAGGCGATCTTCCAGAAGGCTTTGAGGACGCTCGCTCCGTCGAGGGTGGCGGCTTCGAACACCTCGCGCGGGATCGAGCGGAAGTAGGTGGCCATCATGAAGACGGTCAGCGGGAGACCGGCCGCGGTGTAGGTGATGATCAGCGGCGCCAGTGTCCCGGACAGGCCGGTCTGGAAGTAGATCCGGAACAGCGGCAGCAGGATCATCTGGCTCGGCACCATGATGCCGAGGAGGAAGGCGAGCAGGACCTGGTGGCGCCCGCGCCAGACCATCACCTCCAGGGCGAAGCCGGCGGCGACGCCGAGCAGGACGATCAGGGCGAGCGAGGGCACGGTGGCCATGAGGCTGTTGCGGATGTACAGGGCGACGTGCCCGGTCGTCCAGGCCTCGGTGTAGTTGGCAAGGCCCCAGCTCTTCGGCAGCGACCAGGCGGGGTCGTCGACGAACTCGGACTGGGTCTTGAAGGAGCTCAGCAGCAGCCACAGCAGCGGCGTCACCTCGATCACGAGCAGCAGGGCGACGAGTGCGTTGCGCACCAGGCGTCGGGCGTGCCGGCGTCGGGGGAGGGCGGCCGTCGGCGGGCGGGTGGGGCGTACCCGCGGCGGTGCCGCCAGGGTGTCGGTCATGGGGGTTCAGCCCTTGGTCGGGTCGCGTCGCGAGAAGCGGAAGATGATGAGGGAGACGCCCAGGCAGACGACGGTGAGCAGGGAGGCGATGGTGCTGCCGTAGCCGTAGTCGCCGTAGGAGAACGCGGTGCGGAACATGTACAGCGTCAGGGGGGTCGTGTCGCTGCCGGGGCCGCCGTTGGTCAGGGCCAGGACCGAGTCGAAGACCTTGAGGGTGCCGTTGATGCTGAACACGGCCGACGCCAGGACCACCGGCCAGGACAGTGGCAGGACGACGTGCCGGATCAGCCGCCATCCCGTGGCGCCGTCCATCCGCGCCGACTCGATGGTCTCCTCGGGGATGTCGAGCAGTCCCGCGTAGATGAGCACCCCGTAGAAGCCCATGGAGCGCCACACGTCCATCACGACCAGAACGAGGAAGGATCCGCCGCCGCTCGCGAACCAGTCCCCGTGGTGGATGCCCAGCGCTTCGACGGCGGTGTTGGCCAGGCCGTTCTGCGGTGCTACGGCGAAGAGCTTCTGGAACATCAGGGCCACGGCGACCGTGGGAAGGATCACCGGGAAGAACACCAGGGTGCGGATGAGCGCGGAGGACTTGCGCAGGACGAACACGTAGAGCAGGGCGAGCAGGTAGCCGCAGAGCACCTGCCCGACGCTGACGACGACCCCGTACTTGAAGGTGAACCACAGCGCCGAGTGCGCCTGTTGGTCGTGCCACAGCTTCTCGAAGTTGCCGAACCCGTCGAAGGTGAAGCCTTCGATGACGTTCCCTTTGAAGAAGGTGTACCCGAGGGACCAGCCCATGGGGACCAGCATCACCAGGGTGTACACGAGCAGTGCCGGTCCCAGCAGGATGAGGAGGGCGCGGCGGTCTCCCAGAACTGAACGCATGACGGCTCTTTCACGAAGGGTTCGAAAGCGGTTCGGGGGTGGCGGCGGACGCGTCAGCCGTTGTCCAGGTCCGCCTGGACCTTCTTCATGAAGTCCTTCGCGGAGAGGGACCCGGTGACCAGTGGCGCGGCGTTCGTCTGGCTGGTCTCGGTCGCCTTCGTGTTGAACAGCGCCTCGAACCACAGGATGCTCGTCGTGGTCTTGGAGATGGTGTCCTGCACCTGCCGGGTGAGCGGCGGCAGTGTGCCGGTGTCGCCGTTGGGCTTGAACCCGGAGACCGTGCCCTGGTCCTTCAGCGAGCCGGCGCCGTAGTTCTTGGCGGTGCAGGAGAGCCAGTCGCCGACCTTGGAGTCGTACGCCTTCGCGGACACGGCGACGGGGAGGCCGACGTTGGCCGGGATCTGGTCCGCGGAGCCCTTGCCGCCGGAGACGGTCGGGAACGGCATGAAGCCGATGCCGGACGCGCCGACCTTGTTCTTGGCCTTGTCGTTGAAGTCGCCCAGCTCCCAACTGCCCATGTAGAACATGGCGGCCTTGCCGGTGAGGAACTGCTGCACGCCGGTGTCGTAGTCGATCGATCCGACGCCCTTGCCGAAGTAGCCCGCCTTGCCGAGGTCGGCGACGGCCTGCGCGGCCTTCACGTACGCGGGGTCGGTCAGCTTCGCCTTGCCGTCCGCGACCGCCTGGAGGGCGTCCGGCCCCAGTTCCCGGTAGAGGTAGCCGCTGATGAGGCGGGTGATCGGCCACCCTTCCTTTCCGGCAGCGGAGAAGGGGGTGACTCCCGCGCTCTTCAACTTCGCCGCGGCCGCGACCAGTTCGTCGTAGGTCGTCGGGACGGCTATGTGGTGGTCGGCGAGGAGCTTCTTGTTGTACCAGATGCCCTCGATGTTGAACTGATAGGGCATCACATTGAACTTGCCGTACAGGTTCCGCACCGTCGTGACCGCGGCCGGCTCGATGTCGTCCCACACCCCGAGGTCCTTGAGGGTCTTTTCGAGGTCGAGGACCTGCCCGGCCCTGTCCAGCGTCTTCGTGAGCGCCGGGGTGCCGCCCGCGGCGAACTGGACGGGCAGCGCGTTCTGTCCGGCGAGCAACTGCACCTTCTGGTCGACGTTGCTGATCGGCAGTGTCTGGATCTTCAGCGGCAGTGCGGTGTTCTGCGCCTTGCACGCGCCGGTGCTCAGGGTCTTGAGCTCCTGCTGAACGATGTGGTTGTCGTCGTTGATGGTGAGGGAGTACTCCTTGGCGCCGCCGCTCGACGCGTCCGTACCGCCGCAGCCGCTCAACAGAAGGCCGAGAGCGCTGGTTGCCGCCAGGACGGCGGGGCTGCGGTGCTTGAGGGTGTGGTGCACGGGGTTGCTCCTCGCGGTGCACAGCGCATTGAAGCGCTTCAATGTTGCCCGGAACCTACGACCCGCTGCGCGGCCGTGTCAAGGATGATTCGCCGGCATTTCCGAACCGCGATGCGCGCACTGCCGGAGGGAACGGGCATGCCGGAGGGCCGAGTCCTGGAGGGTCGGCGAGAGAAAGGGACCGTCCGCTCAGCGCGGCGCGCTGGCGCGGACGACCAGTTCGGGTTCGAGCACGACGGTGGCGTGCCGGTGCTGTGCGCCCGAGGCCACCTCGTCCATCAGCAGCCGCATGGCTTCCTGCCCCATGGCCCGCCCCGGCAGATCCACCGCGGTCAGGGGCACGGCCGCGGAACCGGCCGTCCGGTTGTTCTCGCACCCGACGACGGCGACCTGTTCGGGTACGCCGATCCCCGCCACCGCGTGCAGTTCGTGGATGATGCCGTTGGCCAGTTCGTCGGTGACGACGACAAGGCCGTCCGGCAAATCGCGGGGCCTCCGCCCGGCGAGAGCCTTGCCGACCAGATGTCCGTCCGCCGTGGTCAGGCCGACGCTGTCGATCTCCTCCAGCGTCACATGGGCGCCGGCCTCCTCGACCGCGGCGCGCACACCGCGGCGCCGGTCGCGCACCGGCTGGTAGTCGTCGTGCGCGACCACGTACGCCAGCCTGGTGCGTCCGGTGTCGATGAGGTGGCGTGCCGCGAGATATCCCACGTGCTCGTTGTTGACCAGCACCGAACAGCATGTGCCCGGTTTCGGCGCGTAGTTGAGGAGCACGATCTGGCGTCCGTGCGAGCGCATCCGGGCGATGCCGTCGGTCGAGTCCTCCATGGGGGCCAGGAGCACCCCGGTCACCCGGGCCTCGTCGAAGACGTCGAGGTAGTCGTTCTGGAGTCCCATGTCGCACGTCGTGTTCGCGAGCAGCAGGTTGAGCCCGGCCGTGCGGGCCGCCTCCTGCGCGCCGTGCGCCATGTCGATGAACAGCGAGTTCTCGATGTCCGCGAGCACCATACCGACGCTGTCGTTCGACCCGGATGCCAGCGAACGGGCGGCGTCGTTGCGTACGAAACCCAGTCGGGTGATGGCTTCGCGTACTCGCTGCGCCGTCAGGGGACTGACCTTCGCCGGATGGTTCAGGACGTTGGAGACCGTGCCGAGCGAGACGCCCGCCGCCTTCGCGACGTCCTGCATGCTCGGGCCGGCATGTCCGTTCGCCCGTGGACCTGCGGCTGCCACGACGCTCCTCGGCTTCCGGTCTTGATCGGCCCGGGCACGACGTGGACGGGGCCCGGCCGGTGGGAACAGACGCAGAATACACGCTCGCGTTAAAGCGCTCCAACGTATCGGGCGATCCACACCCCGGCTCCCCGCGGACTCCGACACGAATGCCGAGGTCATGGCGCGTCAACGCGCTTCCCCCGCGAGCCGCCGCGCTTCGCCGACTGTCCGCCTGACGGCCTGGCTCCAGGACCAGTGTCCCGCTGCGGAACGGCTGCTGCCTGCGGATGAGTGCGTGAACCCTTGACGCGCCGCCCGGGGAATGCCAACCTCGCACCGCTGAAATAATTGAAGCGCATCAATCCGACGTGGGTTCTCGAATTCGGCCCTGGCGGCGATGCGCTGGAAAGCCGCACGGGCCCTGCCCGCCTGATCAGGGCTCCACTCCGCGCGGGAGCCCTGAACTGCTCCCGCGCACACAGTCGCCCCAACTCACCCTCTTTCTCTCGCCGTCGAGCCGGTCCCGGAGCCCCGACGGGGGCCTCGGCGTCCCTTCCCGGAACCGTCTGGCGACGAGTGCGGACCGCGGAGGCGGGGCCCGGCCGACCGCGTCGAGTTGCCGACCACCGCGAGCCGTCCCGACACCGGCCGCACGGTGGCACCCACCCATACATCTGCGACACAAGGGAGTCTCGTATGACCAGCCGGCGCATCGGAGGTCAGCAACACCAACCAGTCCGCAGACGCCGCATGTCTCCCACCCTTGCCGCCGTCCTGGCTGCCCTCGTGGCCGTGGTGGGACTGGTCACCGCAGGTCAGGCGAAGGCCCTGAGCGGTGACATCCGCATGCACGACCCGAGTGTCATCAAGGTGGGGAGCTGCTACTACGGCTTCTCCACCGGGTTCGAGAACGACTCGCTCAACCCCAGCGGATCCATCACCATCCGGAAGACCTGCGCCGGCACCGCGGCGACCGGCTGGACGAAGGTGGGCAACGTCTGGGGGACGACCCCCTCCTGGATCACCGGCAAACTCGGCTCGACCCCGCCGAACATCTGGGCCCCCGACATCAAGTACTTCAACGGCACCTATCACCTGTACTACGCCGGTTCGCTCTGGGGCACGTCGTACGCCGTGATGGGCCTGGCCACAGCCACGAACATCGAGGGTCCGTGGACCGACCAGGGCATGGTCACGGACGTCAACTACCCCATCGACCCGAACGTCGACTGGGGCCCCGACGGTCGGCTGTACATCTCCTGGGGCTCCTGGACCGGCAGCGGTACCTACATGCACGTCCTGGACACCACCACCGGCAAGCTGTCCACCACCGACAACAATCTCTGGCACATCGCCGTCGGCATCGAGAACCCGACGATCATCCTCAACGGCGGCTACTACTACCTCTTCGGTTCCAAGGGCCTCTGCTGCAGCGGAACCAGCAGCACGTACTACACGGTGGTCGGACGGTCCACCGGCATCACCGGCCCCTACCTCGACCAGAGCGGTACGGACATGGCCTCCGGCGGCGGAACCACCGTCCTCACCGGCGCCTACCCCAAGGTGGCCGCAGGCGGCGCCGATGCCTTCGACGACGGCACGTCCAAGTTCCTCGCCTACCACTACTACGACGGCGACAACTCCGGGCAGGAGACCCTCGACATCCGCCAGGTGACCTTCGCGGGCGGCTGGCCCGTCATCGCCGGTCCGCTCGGAGCCGCCAACAACCACCTGTTGAACCGCAACAGCGGCAAGTGCGCGGACGTCTGGTTCCTGAGCACGGCGGACGGGGCTGCCGTCGACTCCGGCAACTGCAACTCCGGCGCCAACCAACAGTGGGTGCCGACCGCCATCGGGTCCCAGTACGAACTGGTCAACGTCAACAGCGGCAAATGCCTGCAGATCGCCGGCGCCTCCACCGCCGACGGAGCGATGGCCGCCCAGTCGACGTGCACGGGCGTCCCGGAGCAGTTGTGGACGAAGACCCCGGTGATCGGCGGCTACGTCACCTTCACCAACGCCAACAGCGGGAAGTGCCTTGAGGTGGCCGGTGCTTCCACCGCCAACGGCGCGAGTCTGGACCAGTCGACCTGCGGCACAGGCGCGAACTACCAGTGGATGGTCGTCTGAGGGTTCCGGCGAGCGACACGTCCATGGCCCGAGGACACTTCGCACCCGCCCGGGGCATCCGGGCGGGTGGTGAAGACCTGGCGATGGATCCGACCGTCATGTGAGCCACGTCAAGTGGCAGGTGGCGTCGTGGGCCTGGAGACCGTGGAGTGCTGAGCGTGCGGGATCCCTGCGGCTGACGTCCATGGCCGGCGAGCGGTCGGTCGCGATGCTCTCGCGCCGCGGCGCCCACCTTGAGATCGTGTGTCCGACGTGGCGGGTCTGTCCGATCAGCAGCCCGACCCGCTTCAGCGTCGGACGCTGGAATTCGTCGTCGCAGTCGCGCGCGAGCGGGTCCCGCGTCAACTCCCGTCCCAGCCGCTCCCATTGCGTCGCACGCCCCGCATGACGTCGTCGTACATGTGGGTAAAAACGGCCCAAGTCTGGTCGTATGGCCCGTCGATGCGGAGCCATGTCCTCTCCACGGACTACGTGGGCCTCGCAGACAAGGCCGAATCTCCTGATACGGCAGTAGGCGCGATTGCGTGCCGAGTGACGATGCCGATGAGGTACCGCTCCCCGAAGGATGGCCGCATCCGTCCGCCCTGTCACACCAGGCGGATCGATGCACGTCGCCCACTGTCGAGATCCAGACTGGAGAGCCTTCCTCGTGGCCACGTTCCTCTATCGACTGGGCCGAGTGTCGTTCCGTAAACGGCACTGGTTCCTGTTGCTCTGGGCGGCGATACTCGCCGTCGCCGTCTTCGGCGCGGCCAAAGCCCCGGCCGCGCCCCAGGACTCCTTCACCATTTCCGGTACGGAATCCCAGAAGGCCTTCGACCTCCTGGACGAGCGCTTCCCCGACAGCGGCGGCTCCGACGGGGCGACCGCCCGGCTCGTCTTCGTCGCCCCCCACGGACAGAAGATCACCGCGGCCGACAACAAGGCGGCGATCGAACACACGGTGAGCGAACTCGCCGACGGCAGCCAGGTGCAGGGCGCCCTCGACCCCTTCACGACGCACGCGGTGAGCAAGGACGGCACCACCGCCTACGCCACCATCACCTACAAGAAGCCGAGCAGCGACCTCACGGACACCACGACCTCCGCGCTCAAGGGAGCCGCGCAGGACGCCCGGGACGCGGGACTGACCGTGGAGATCGGCGGCGACGCGCTGTCGTCGATGGAGATGTCCGCCGCCACCGAGCTGATCGGCGTCGCCGCAGCGGCGGTCATCCTGCTGATCACCTTCGGGTCCCTCGTGGCAGCGGGCCTGCCGCTGGTCACCGCGCTGCTCGGCATCGGTACGGCCGTCGCCACCATCACGGCGCTCGCCAGCACCATCGGTTTCTCGTCCACGACGACCACACTGGCGCTGATGCTCGGACTCGCCGTCGGCATCGACTACGCCCTGTTCATCCTCTCCCGCTACCGGTCCGAACGGGCCGAGGGCCGGGACCCGGAGGAAGCTGTCGGGCGGGCCGTCGGCACAGCGGGTTCCGCGGTGGTGTTCGCCGGCCTCACTGTGATCATCGCCCTCGTCGGCCTGTCCGTGGTCGGCCTCTCGATACTCACCAAGATGGGTCTGGCCGCGGCGTTCACCGTCCTGATCGCGGTGCTGATAGCCCTGACACTGCTGCCCGCGCTGATCGGCTTCGCCCCGAGGGCCGTGTTGTCCCGGTCCGTACGAAAGAAGGACAAGAAGGCAAGGAAAGGCAGGTCGGCCGAGACCTCCGCGCACAAGGCCCACCCGCAGGAGAAGCCAGGTCTGGGTACACGCTGGGCGCGCTTCGTGATCCGCCGCCCACTGCTCGTGCTCCTGTTCGGGGTGGTGGCATTGGGTACCTGTGCGCTGCCCGCGCTCGATCTCGAACTGGGCAACCCGGGAGACGAGGCCAAGTCCACCTCGACCACCGAGCGCCGGGCCTACGACGCGCTGTCCGACGCCTTCGGTCCCGGCTTCAACGGTCCGCTGACCGTCGTGGTGGACGCCAGGGGATCCGACGATCCCAAGGCCGCGGCCACGACCGTCGCCGACGATCTCAAGGCGACGGACGGCGTCGTCAGCGTCACGCAACCCATGTTCAACAAGGCGGGCGACACCGCCATGCTCACGGTCACCCCCTCGACCGCTCCCAGCAGCAATGCGACCAAGGATCTCGTCCACACCATGCGGGGCGAAGCCGACGGCATCAAGGCCGACACCGGCGCGGACATGCTGGTCAGCGGCAACACCGCCGTCAACATCGACATGGCCGACAAGGTCACCGGCGCGATTCTCCCCTACCTCGCGGTGGTCGTCGGCCTCGCCTTCCTGCTCCTCATGGTGGTCTTCCGCTCGATCCTCGTTCCGCTGAAGGCGGCACTCGGCTTCCTGCTGTCGGTGTGCGCGTCCTTGGGCGTGATCGTGGCGGTCTTCCAGTGGGGCTGGCTGGCCGACCTGCTCGGCGTCGAGACCGTGGGACCGATCTCCAGCATGATGCCGGTCTTCCTGATCGGCGTGGTCTTCGGCCTGGCCATGGACTACGAGGTCTTCCTCGTCACGCGCATGCGTGAGGCGTACGTCCACGGAGAGAGGCCCGGAGAGGCGATCGTCACGGGGTTCCGGCACAGCGGCAAGGTCGTCGTGGCGGCGGCCGTGATCATGATGTCGGTCTTCGCCGGGTTCATCGGGCTCAGCGAATCGACGATCAAGATGATGGGGCTAGGCCTGACGTCCGCTGTCTTCTTCGACGCGTTCATCGTCCGCATGGCCATCGTCCCGGCCCTGCTCGCCCTCCTCGGGGACAAGGCCTGGTGGCTGCCGCGCTGGCTGCAGAAGGCCCTGCCGAACGTGGACGTGGAGGGTGAGAAACTTGACCGGCCGCTCGACCTCGCCACGGCCACCGGGGACGCCGAGTACGAACCGAGCCGCGTCTGACGGTCTGCCCTCGTAAGGGGCGGTGGGCCGTTCCCGGCCGGGAACGGCCCACCGCCTCGCCGGGGAGCGCGGCCGGCAGCGAGGATGCTGGTGGGACAGGAGACATGAGAGACACGGCGGAGAGCCCCATCATGATCAGTGACTGGAGGAACACCTCCCGCCGACACCCACGTGCGGTGGACAGCACTCTGGCCCTGGCGACCTTCGCCATGGTTCTCCTCGGAGACGCCATTCCGCCCGGGAACCCCGTGCGGCTGAGCCTGCCCGATGTCTTCGTGGTGGTGGTCGGCATCGTGGGCTCGGCATCCCTCTTCCTGCACCGCGATCGTCCGCGCCTGACGACCGGGTTCACCACCGCCTGTGCGCTGGTTCTGGCACTCACGGGTGTCCAGCTCAACCCCCTGCTCCAGGCGCCGTGTCTGGTGTCGCTCTTCCTCCTCGCCCTCCGCACCGATCGACGTACGGCCCGCGTCGGAGCGGTCGCGGCGACCACGAGCATGCTCGCGGCTTCGTTGGTGCACGGGTCAGGGGGAGTTTCCTGGGGGGTCTTCACCATCGGGCTGATCTCGTGGACGCTGCTGCCCGGGGCCGTGGGAGACGCGATGCGCAGCAACACCGAGTACCTCGCCGCCGCCGAGGCCCGGGCCACGCTCGCCGAGCACACACGCGAGGAGGAGGCCCTGCGCCGGGTCAGCGAGGAACGCGTGCGCATGGCCCGTGAGCTCCACGACGTGGTCGCCCATCATGTCGCGCTCGCCGCCACACAGGCCCGTACGGTCACGTATCTCATGCGTCATCATCCGGAGCGCGCGCCGGAGATGATGGACAACCTGTGCGACTCCACCGACGAGGCGCTGCGAGAACTCCGGGCGACCGTCGGCCTGCTGCGCCAGCGCAATGACACCGACTCCCCGCGAGACCCGGCTCCCGGACTCGCTCAGCTTCCGGACCTGCTGAGTTCCTTCGAACGTGCGGGTCTGAGGGTGGAGGTGAGCACGCAGGGGGACCGGCAGCCGTTGTCGCCCGGCGTGGATCTGACGGCCTACCGGGTCATCCAGGAAGCGCTGACCAACGTCACCAAGCACGCGGGTACCGTGGTCGCCCGGGTGCGTCTCGCGTACACCCCGAACTGGGTGACGGTCACCGTCGTCGACGACGGTCGCGCCGTCCTCCCCGCATCCCGGCCGGATCGTGTGCCCGGCTACGGACTGATCGGCATGCGGGAACGCGCTCACTCCGTGGGCGGCCGGCTCCAGGCCGGGCCGCGGCCGGAGGGCGGCTTCTCCGTCACGCTCGGACTGCCGACGCACAGGACGGCGCAGCATCCGGCGCACGAGGAGGTATCGCACCCGTGACCATCCGCGTACTGCTCGCCGACGACCAGGCACTCATCGTGGGGACGTTCCGCATCCTGATCGATCTGAGCCAGGACTTCGACGTGGTCGGAGCCGCCGCCAACGGGAGAGAGGCCGTTGACCTGGCCCGCGCCACCCGCCCCGACGTAGTCGTGATGGACATCCGTATGCCGGTCCTCGACGGGCTCGCGGCAACGGCCGAGATCACGGCCGACGAGACGTTGCGCGCCACGAAGGTACTCGTGCTCACCACGTTCGAGACCGACGAGTACGTTGCCGAGGCCATCCGCGCGGGAGCATCGGGGTTCCTGGGCAAGGGCATCGGACCGGAGGAGTTCTTCGCGGGCATCAGGACGGTGGCCGGCGGAGATGCCCTCCTGTCGCCCGCCGCCACTCGGGCGCTGATCTCCCGCTTCCTGAGTGCCCCCGAAGCCGGCGGGCCCACTCCGCGGAGCGCGGATGCGCTCCCCGAACTCACCGCGCGCGAGCGGGAGGTGGTCGCCGAGGTGGCGGGCGGGCTGTCGAACGACGAAATCGCCGAGAAGCTCTATGTGAGCCCGCTGACGGTCCGCAGCCACGTCCAGCGCGCCATCACGAAGCTCGATGTGCGGGACCGGGCCCACCTCGTCGTACGGGCCTACCAGTCCGGGCTGGTCGGGGGCTCGCGCGAGTAGTGTGCCGGAGGCTCAGGAGGTGGGGGCGGCGCTGACGGAGAGCGGCAACCGTGACCATGCGGGCGAGGTCACGTGCCGGTGGCCGGCGTGATCACGGCGTCTGAGCCGTCCTGGATGGCCCGCCGGCACGAGAGTTTGGGTTGATAGCCTGGCGCGATGGACGAGGTGTTGGACGAGGGGCCCTTTTTCCACGGCACGAAGGCAGAGCTGGAGGTCGGAGATCACCTCACCGCCGGCTTCCGTTCCAACTATCGGCCCGAAGTCGTGATGAACCACGTCTACTTCACCGCGTTGCGTGACGGCGCGGGACTTGCCGCCGAACTCGCCGCGGGTGACGGGGTTCCGCGCGTGTACGCCGTCGAACCGACCGGGGAGTTCGAGAACGACCCGAACGTCACCGACAAGAAGTTCCCCGGCAATCCCACCCGCTCCTATCGCAGCAGGGAACCGCTCCGGATCGTCGGCGAGGTCACCGACTGGACGCGACTGACGCCCGAGGCTCTCCAGATGTGGCGGGACCGGCTGGCCGCGATCCGCGTGGATGACCGCGCCGAAATCATCAACTGAAGGCTGTCGTGCAAGACCGTGAGGCCTTTCCAGCCCGAGGTCGAGCAGGCGGCTCCGGCTGCCGGTCGGCGTTCGTGAACTCCTCGGTTCCCCCCCCCGCAGCGCGGGGTCATCGGCACCCCGGCGAGAGCCCCGTCGCCGCACCCGCCCGTGCCGGCGTGGTGACGAAGACGTCGGCCTGTTCGAGTATCGCCCGCTGCGGGACCCAAGTGACGCTCAGAGGGGGAGTGTTGCAGGTGTCGGTGGGGCCAAACCGCTGGGCGGTGGCTGCCTGGGGACGTCGAGGTGGCGGTGCCGGGCTTCGGTCAAGGAGTGTCACCGTTCGCGGGTGGCGTGATCGCCGGCAGACGACTGAAAGCCACACCCAGCGCCCCTGAGTGAAGCAACCCTGCGAACGGCTCGCTCATCCCGATCGACAAGGTAGGGACGACTGATGGCCGGCCCCGCAGACCGTGGCGACTCCGCGGGCACGGTCCTCAATGACCTCCTGCGCGCCCAGGTCGCACGCCGCCACCGGCTGTCGACATACACGCCCGGCACTGGCGCGCTCAGCTCGCCCAGCTCACTGGAGTACAACGTCCGCCGCGGTTGCCGCGACCTCATCCATACCGGCTACGAGGACGTCGCCATCGTCCCCGCAGGGCCAGTACGAGATCGGCGGCATCGTCAGGACCGGGACCGGGACCGGGACCGATGAACGGGCACGCGGCATCGCTCTGCGTCAACGGGCGATGGAGAGCGCGAAGGGCGTGAATCCGCTGGACCGGATCACGTGGGGTACGAACAGGATCGCGGCCTCCGTGGCGCGGGCGGTCCGGATGCCGCCGAGATCGGTGATCCACTCCTCGCGCCACCCCAGGTCGGTGAGCAGTTCGCGCACGGTCTGTTTGGCCTGTTGGTCCTCGCCGGAGAGGAAGGCGCTGGGCGCCTGGGTGAGTGTGGCGGGCGCGGTCATCACCGTGAAGAGCATGGTGTTGAGTGTTTTGACGACTCGGGTCTCGGGGAGCGACTCCTGGAGTTGTTCGGCGAGGCTCGAGCCGGGATAGAGCAGGTCGGCGGGGAGTCCGTCCGGTCCGTCGACGGTGGCGTTGGAGACATCGACGAGGATCCTGCCCCGTAGCTCCTCGCGCAGCGCGACGAGCCGGTCCAGGGAGGTGTCGCCCGGCGTGGCGTTGACGACGACCTGCGCGGTCCGGGCGGCGTTCGCGGCGGCACCCGGCGAGCGGTCCGCCACGGTCACGTCGTGCCCGGCCCGGGTGAGGGCTGTGGCCAGGCTGCCGCCGACGCGGCCGTTTCCGAGAACTGCGATCGTGGTCATGATGTTCTGGTCCTTTCCGTGCTTGCGGGGCGGGTTGTGCGATCAGCGCGAGAGCGTGGCGGCGGCTTCGGCGTGCACGCCGGGCGCGGCTGCCAGGAAGCTCTCGCTCGCCGGAGTCCAGGGGCGGCCCTCGACGTCGGTGATCCGTCCGCCGGCCTCGGTGACCAGCAGCGCCCCGGGAAGCAGGTCCGCGCGGGCTCCGGCGAACTGCCAGAAGGCGTCGATCCGGCCGGCCGCCACGTTCAGCAGATGCAGGGTGGCGGGTACGGCGGTCCGCACCACGAGCGCGTCGAGGAGCATCTCGGTGATCGAGGAGTCGACGCGCCGCACGACCTTCTCGTCCTCGTCCGGCCGGGCCTGGCTCGTGGCCACGATGCCCAGACCGAGGTCCGAGGTCCGGGACACGTGCAGCGCCCGGCCGTCGAGGTGAGCGCCGGCGCCCGCGAGCGCGGTGTACGTCTCGCCGGTCAGCGGCAGATGGACGACGGTGAGGACCGGCAGGTTGTCGCGCACGAGGGTGGCGGTCACTGCCCACTCCGGCAGCCCGTGCAGATGGTTGACGTTCCCTTCGGCAGGGTCCACCACCCACCATTCGCCCGCCGGGAGGGGGCCGCCCGCCAACTCCTCCTCCACCCAACCGGCGCCAGGGCGCAGGGCGGTCAGGCGGGGACGCAGGACACCGAGAACCGCGTCGTCGTTGACGGCGAGCGCGTGCATCAGCTCTTCGAGGGTCCGGTAGGGCACCACGTCACCGAAGAGCTCCCGCAGAGCCGCGCCGGCCGTGCGTACGGCGAGTGAGGTGTGCGCGAGCAGGTCGGCGTCGGAGGTGACGGCGGGGTCGGAGATCGGCATGGATTCGGGCATGGCAGTGCTCCCATCTGAGCAGCGGGGATCGGGATCGACCGGGCGAGAACCTGTTGCGTCGGCGCCCGTGCTTCGAAGGTAGGAGAGGGCATGATTAACATCAAGTGCATGTAAAGCACGGCTAGCATGACTCCCATGCAATTGGATCTGAATCTGCTCGCCGCGCTCGACGCCCTCCTGGAGGAGGGCAGCGTGGCCGGTGCCGCCGACCGCCTTCATGTCACGGCCCCCGCGATGAGCCGCAGCCTCGGCCGGATCCGGCGTTCGACAGGGGACCAGATCCTGGTGCGCACCGGGCGCACGATGACCCCGACGCCGTACGCGATCGCCGTACGGGAACAGGTGCACGACCTGCTCCAGCAGGTCAGGGGCGTGCTGGCGCCGAGCCGCGAGCTCGACCTCGCGACCCTAGAGCGCACCTTCACGCTCCGCTGGCACGACGCGCTCGTCGCCCTCGGTGGGCCTACGCTGCTGGCCGCCGTGCGCGAGCGGGCGCCCGGGGTGCGGCTGCGCTTCATCGCGGAATCGAGCGTCGACACACCGGAGTTGCGGCGCGGCGAAGTCGACCTCGCCGCGAACGCCGACGGCTCGACCGCACCGGAGATCCGCGCCGATCGGGTGGCCGAGACCCGGCATGCCCTCGTCGTACGGCGGGGGCACCCGTTCACCCGCCTCAAGGCTGTCACCGCCGCGCGGTACGCCGCGGCGGAGCACATCACCGTCTCTCGGCGCGGAAGGCTAGGGAACATCCTCGACGACGCTCTCGCGCGACTGGATCTCACCCGACGCGTGGTGGCGACCGCGCCCACGGAAAGGGCCGCCTTCGAGTTCGTGCGGGGCTCCGATCTCGTCGTCACCGCCCCCGAATCCACGGCGCGTCCGCGCGCCGCTGATCTCGGCCTGGTTCTGCTCCCGCTCCCGCTCGACCTTCCGCCGGCCCCGGTGTACCTGTCATGGCATCAGCGCTACGACACCGACCCCGCGCACATCTGGCTACGGGACCTGGCCCGGACCGCGCTGACCGGCGCGATGAACGGGCAGGACCCGATGGCACCGTGACACCTGTCGAAGCCGTCGCAGGGCAGGGCTACGCGGACTTCCTGCGCGGCCTGACCGCGAGGAGAGCGAGAAGTACCGCGACGTACCGTTCCGTTCACCCGCCTCGCTCGAAGTCTTCGCGTACGGACGGGAGTTGGCCCCCGGCGACGCGGCGGTGAGGGCACGGACCTGGTCTCCAGGCTGTTGAACTCCACCCCGCGCGACGGCGTCCCGCTCTCCGTGCAGGGCTTCGACAACCACTTCCTGCTCCTGGTCGTCGCCGGCAACGAGACCACCCGGCACACCAGCACCTGGAGGTGACGCTCGCGTGAGACGGGCCGACGTTTTGCCGGAGCAGCAACAAGAGTGGCGTGACCAGGACTTCGTGGGTGACCGTGGGCCGGTGACAGACAACATCGCAGGATCGTCCGCTCCCGACACCTCCTTGCCTGCCGACGGATACGTCGGAGACCCAGAGGTCCGGGCGGAGTGGGACAACCGATACGCCGACCGCCGACAACTGTGGAGCGGCCTGCCCAACGGCGCGCTCGTGGCCGAGGTCGCCGGGCTCACGCCCGGACGAGTACTCGACGTCGGCTGTGGCGAGGGCGCGGATGCCGTCTGGCTCGCGCGCGGCGGCTGGGACGTGACCGCGCTCGAAGTCTCGGGCGTGGCGCTGGAGCGGGCCGCGGAGCACGCACAGGACGCCGGTGTCACCGTCCGCTGGGTGCACGCCGGACTGGCGGAAGCGGCGCTTCCCCCGGCCTCCTTCGACCTGGTCTCCGCGCAGTACCCGGCCCTGCTGCGGACACCCGACGCCGCAGCCGAGCGAGCGCTGCTCGCGGCCGTCGCACCCGGCGGCGTGCTGCTGCTCGTGCACCACGCGGGGATGGACACCCGGCACGAACACGACGGCGGATTCGACCCGGCCGACTACGTCTGGCCCAACATGGTCGCCGCGCTGCTCGACGACGACTGGACGGTGGAGGTGGACGAGCAGCGGCCACGAGTGGCACCCGACGGCGGCGCCGGTGCGCACCACACCGATGACGTGGTGCTGCGGGCGCGTCGACTGCGCTGACGGCCTGCTTGCTGAAAGCAGGAGCCGTCGCCGTACGCCGGCTGCTGTCCCGGTCGTGTGGGGCTTACAGGTCGAGGACCGCGCGGAGGGCGTTGTCGACGAGTTCCTGCTGTTCGGGGCCGATGTTCCCGTGCGGTGTGCCGGTCTCGAAGCGGAGCGTGGAGAGCTGGAGGAGATTGACGGCGACGACGGAGGCGTCCACCGGTGCGGTCAGGTGCACGCTCATCGCCGTGTCGGGGTGCTGGGCCGGGGCATGCAGGACCAGGACGACGACCGCGCCGTAGGCGTCGGCAAGTCCGTCGAGGCTGACGACGAGGACGGTGCGGGTGCCCTTGCCGGTGTCGACGTCCCAGACGTCGCCCTTGCGGATGGTCACAGGGTGTCGCCCTCGCCCGCCAGGTCGAGGGGGGCGACGGAGGCGAGTTTGCGCGCGGCGTCGAGGGTCATCTGACGTCGTACGGCTCGCACGATGTAGTCGTTCAGGGACGAGGCGTCGGCGGCGGCGTCGCGGAGTTGTTTGTCCATGGCGTCGGGGATGCGCAGGGTGATGGCAGTCATGACACCAATTCTAGTGGCAAGGGTGCCGTCATGGGTGCTGTTGGGATTTTCCGGGGCTGGTGCCGACGAACCGGGCTGCTGGTTGCAGGTGTGGTGCGAGGGCCGGTTCACGGATGAACCGGCCCTCGCGTCGGGCGGGCCCGAGGGCGAGCGTCAGCAGTAGAGGTTGCTGCCGGGGCTGACCCCGAGGATGGAGGTGAAGCGGTTGTAGGCGTCGACGCGGCTCTGGACCTGCGCGGGGTTGCGCCCGTCGCATTCCAGGGAGCCGTTGATGGAACGGATGGTCTGGCCGAAACCGGCGCCGTTGACCATGGCGTTGTGCGGGGTCATCGTGCCCGGGCCGGACTGGGTGTTCCAGTACCACAGGCCGGTCTTCCAGGCGACGGCCGAGTCGTTCTGCACCAGCCAGGGGTTGTTGAGGAGGTCGATGCCCAACGCGTCGCCCGCTGCCTTGTAGTTGAAGTTCCAGGACAGCTGGATGGGGCCGCGGCCGTAGTAGGCGGCCTGACCGGCCGGGCAGCCGTAGGACTGGCTCCAGTCGCAGTACGTCGGGTAGTTGGCGGTGTTCTGCTCGACGACGTAGACCAGTCCGCCGGTTTCGTGGTTGACGTTGGCGAGGAAGGCTGCGGCCTCCTGCTTCTTGACCGTGTCGGAGCCGGTGTTGGCGAAGCCGGGGTAGGCGGACAGGGCGGCGGTGAGACCGCTGTACGTGTAGAAGCCGTTCCTGCTCGGGAACATCTGGTTGAACTGGGCCTCACTGACGACGAAGCCGGACGGGGTGGTGCCGCCGCCGCTCGCGGGGGCGTTCCACTTCTGGTTGGCGCCCCCGGAGCAGGTCCAGATCTGGAGCCGGGTGCCGTTGGCCGAGTTGTTGCCGGTGACGTCCAGGCACTTGTTGGCCTGCGGGTTGACGATGTCGTTCGCCGAGCTGACGGCCCACTTCTGGGCGGCGCTGCCGTTGCAGTCGTAGAGCTGGACCGTCGTGCCGTCCGCGGTGCCGCCGGAGGTCACGTCGAGACACTTGCCGAGCGCGCGCAGGGTGCCGTCACCGGGGTTGGACCAGGTCTGGGCGCTGGTGCCGTTGCAGTCGTAGAGCTGTACGGCGGTCCCGTTGGCGGTGTTCGCCCCGGCGACGTCGACGCACTTGCCGGCCAGACCGGTGATCCGGCCGTCCGCCGCATGGGCGGGGGAGATGGTGAACAGGGCGGACAGGGCCGCGGCGAGCAGCATGACGAGCGTCAGTCTGCTCAGGGCCGTGAGTCTGCGGAGACTTGGTGCGGAGTGGGGGGTGACCATGGGGCTTTGCTCCTGTGGTTGAGAGGTGCCGAGGGCGATCGGTTCGTGTGGACCGGGCGTGCCGTGGCCGTCAGCCCAGAACCGTCTGGGTGACGACGATGTGTCCGGCGTCCGGGTCGAGGACGCCGCCGAGGCGGCTGAAGGCGCCGTCGGTGAGATCGAGGCACTTCGGTTCCTGCGGGGTCTGGGCGAAGGTCCCGCGGTCGTTGATCCGTACGGTCAGGGAGCGGCCGTTGGCGACATTGGTGACCTGGACCCGTGTGCCGAAAGGCAGTTGGGGCTGACGCGAGAGCGAGGTGGCCGCCGTGTCCGCGTTGTTGTCGAAGACCTCGCCGCTGGCAGTGAGGGCACCGGCGGGCTGGGGGCCGTAGTGCGTGGCCCAGCACTGCTCGCCCGACTGCTGCGCCGGGGCGTTCCACTTCTGGTTGGAGCCTCCCGTGCAGGTCCAGATCTGGACGCGCGCCCCGTTGGCGGAGGAGTTGTCGGAGACGTCGAGGCACTTGTTCGCGGCCGTGTTGACGATGTCGTTCGCGGCGGTGACGGTCCAGCGCTGGTTCGCGCCGCCGGTGCAGGTCCACAGCTGGACCTTGGCGCCGTCGGCGGTCGAACCGCCGGTGACGTCAAGGCACTTGCCCAACGCGCGGACGGTGCTGTCCGTGCCGACCGTCCATTGTTGGGCGGCGGTGCCGTTGCAGTCGTAGAGCTGGACCGGTGTGCCGTCGGCGGAGGCGGCTCCGGCGACATCGAGGCACTTGCCGGCGAGGCCGGTGATCGCCCCGGTCGCCGCGGCTGCCGGTGCCGCGGTCAGGAGACCGATCAGCAGGGCCAGCAGGGCGAGGACGGGGGCGCCGGGTAACGCGGTGCGGGGGAGTGGGGAGTGAGTGGTCATGGGGTGTCGGGGCCCTTTCGAGCGGTTCGGCGCATGCGGAAGAGGGCGCACGTCGCAACTGGGCGTGAGCCGAAGGGAGTTGACCACTCGAAAGTAAAAGTCTAGACCAATTTGGTCAAGGTGTGTGCATGACATCGTTTGCCGGTGCTGTGCCTGCGGCGCCCCATGGCGTTCGTGACACGAGCCGTGCGTCCACGCACTGAACGAATCCCTCATGCGTGCGGGCCGGGCCGAGTCCCTGATGCCGAACGCGGGGAGCGGGAGGTGCATTCCGGCCGGGCCGTCCTATCCGCTAACATAGAATAATTAGCTAGATGAATAGCCTAGTGTGGGCGAGGAGTGGCCGTGGACTTCGGGCTGACCGACGAGCAGGACCTGTTGCGCGCGACGGCACGGCAGTTCGTCGCCGACGTGTGCCCGGCCGAGAAGGCCAAGCGGTGGGACGAGGAGGGCGTCGTGCCGCCCGAGCTGTTCCGGGGCATGGCCGATCTGGGGTGGTTCTCCCTCCCGTTCAGTGAGGAGGAGGGCGGCGACGGCGGCAGCCCGCTCGAACTCATCCTGATCGCGGAGGAGTTGGGGCGGGCCAGCTTCGACGTCGCCATGTGCTACATCGGCGTGCTCATCCCCGGGATCACCGTGTTCCGGTGGGGCAACGAGGCACAGCGCGACTTCATCCGCCGGCAGGTGATGACGGGGCGCCACCGCCTCGCCGTCGGCCTCAGCGAACCCGACAGCGGGTCCGACGCCGCTGCCCTGCGCACCACCGCCGAGGACCACGGCGACCAGTTCCTCGTGCGCGGGCAGAAGGCCTGGTGCACGGGCGGCGGTCTGCCCGACACGACCATCGCGACCTACGTGCGGACCGGACCCCGCGAGCCCAAGCACGGCGGGATCAGCCTGCTGCTCGTCGACCCCGCGACGGAAGGCGTCGAGGTGCGCCGGACGCCGACGCTGGCCCGGCACATCCTCGGCACCAACGAGGTCTTCTTCAACGACGCCCTCGTCCCGAAGGAGAACCTCGTCGGACCGCGCGACGAGGGCTGGAAGGTCATGCTCTCCAACATCGAACTGGAGAAGGTGATCATCACCGGGGGGTATCTCGGCGCCGCGCAGGCCACGTTGGACGAGATGCTGGAGTACTCCCGCACGCGGCACGCCTTCGGCCGTCCGATCGGAAACTTCCAGGCCCTCGCCCACGACATGGCCGACCTGCAGACCGAGATCGACTCCGCCCGGCTGCTCGCGTACCGCGCTGCCTGGCTGCTCGCCCAGGGCAAGCCCTGCACCCGGGAGGGCTCGATGGCCAAGCTGAAGGGGTCGGAGACGTATGTGGCGGCCGCCCGGCTCGGGATGCAGGTCTGCGCCGGGCACGGCTTCTCGACCGAGAGCGTGATGAGCTTCCGTTACCGGGAGTCGATCGTGGCGACGATCTCCGGGGGCACCAGCCAGATCCAGCGCAACGGGATCGCCCGGAGCATGGGGCTGCGGTCCTACTGACCCCCGCCCCGGGCTGCCTCCTGCTCCGCCAGCCACTCCTCGTGCCGCGCGAAATGGCCCTGGTCGCGGGTCACCCAGATCCCGGAGACCCGGGCCAGCACGGCCCGGGTCGGCAGCAGCACCATCTCGCCCGCGATGTACCAGCGCCGGCCCTCCCGGCGTTCGACCCAGGCCCGAACCTCCAGTGGCCGTTCCACCGGCACCGGCTTCACGAAGCTCACGCTCAACTCCGCCGTGACGCTCAACACCCGGTGCAGCAGCGGGAGATGACCGAGACAGTCGTCCAGTACGGCCGCCGTCCAACCGCCGTGCGCGACATTCGGGCCGCCCTCCTGGTCGCGGGGGCAGATGAGCTCGAAGACCGCCACGCCGCCGCCGTCGAGCCGTTCGCCCTCGACACCCAGGCGGCAGGAACCGACGACGCGGCACGCACCGCACAGTGCCACGCCACCGGGGGTGCGGGGCGGCTCCTGGAAGTCGGCGCCCGCCCAGAGCCCAGTCGGCGTCGTGGCTCCACCAGCTCCATCAGTCGTACTCGTCACGCCGCTTCTCCTCGGGTCAGACATCGGTAAGCAGCGGGCGCAACTTCCCAGCGATCAGCTGGACTTGGCGTGCCACCATCTCCTCGGGCATCCCCGCCAGCGAGGCCCACAGGAACACCCCTTCCACGGGCAACCCCGCCACGTACGCCTTGAGGGCATCCGCGATGTCCTGCGGGGTGCCGTACAGGAACTGGCCGACACCGGTCGCCTGCAGCCCCGTCGCCCGCCACTTCTCGGGGTCGATGGGGCGGGGGGCCGGCTGGTCGGTCCCCTCGACCATGTACCGGCGATAGCTGTCCCACTGGTACGCCAGGTGCTTGCGCACCACGGGCCAGTCGCCGTCGGGGTCCTCGGTGACGAACGTGGTGAACGAACCCTGCATCCGCGCCGCCGACACGTCGTAGCCGCTCTCGGCGAGGCCGTCCCGGTACGGCGCCAGCAGGGCCGGGTTGAGGGAGAGCAGCCCGGTGCCCAGCCGCCCGGCCCGGCGCGCACCCTGCGGTCCCTGGTAGCCGAGCCAGATCGGCAGCGGGTCCTGGACCGGGCCGGGGGTGACCAGGGACTCGGACCACAGGCCGCGGATCTCCCGCACCCGCTGGTCCGTCGTGGAGTAGCGCCGGGCGAGATCGGCGCCGTAGAGCCGGTACTCGGGTACGCGGTAGCCGGTGCCGAGTCCGAGGTCCAGGCGGCCGTCGCTGATGATGTCGACGATCGCGGCCTGTTCGGCGAGTTCGGGGGCCGCGTGCAGGGGCGCGGGGATGACGGCCGTGCCCAGCCGGATCCTGCTCGTGCGGGCGGCGACCGCGGCGGCCATGGTGAGCGGCTGCGGGAGGTATCCGTCCTCGAAGCCGTGGTGCTCGGAGAACCAGACCGAGTCGAGGCCGAGCCGGTCCGCCTCCTCGCACATCTCCAGGGCGAATCCGTAGACGCGTGACCAACTCTGTTGCCAGGGCGGCGGGTTGCGCATGTCGAAGTAGATGCCGACCTTCATGAGGGGCCACCTCTCCTTGTGTCGTCGGCGAGTTGGATCGTGGCGCGGGCGACGGCCACGCCGTCCCCGGGCGGTAGCAGCCGTACCGGACGCAGTTCCATCGACTCGATCTCGGGCAGGTCCTCGACCATCGCGGAGATCCGCAGCACGGTTTCTTCGAGGGCCGTCAGGTCCACACCGGGGCCGCCCACCCGGCCGTCCAGTAGCGGCGCGGCCCGCAGCGAGCGGATCATCTCGCGGGCGTCGCGGTCGCTGAGCGGGGTGATCCGGTGGGCGACGTCGGCCATGAGGTCGGCGTAGTCCCCGGTGAGACCGAACGCGATCACCGGGCCGAAGACCGGGTCCGCGCGCACGGAGAGGAACGCGTCCGGACCGTGGGAGTCCGCGTCCCGGACGGAGATGCCGTACGCGTCCAGCAACTCGGCGGCGACCTGCGGCGATACGGCTCCGGGAGCACACCCGGCGACCAGCGAGCGGGCCCGGTCCGTGTCGACCTTCGGGAGGTCCGGTATGACTCCCGCAGGGGTGCTGCGCCACGCCTGATACGCCGCCGCGTGGCCGAGCGAGGTCGCCGCGGACTCGGGGAACGCGTAGGTGGGTACGACGAGTTCGCCCCGGTGCAGGAGATCGGCGACGCCCGCGCCGCCCAGGAAGCTCGCGACCACCGGCTTCTCGGGCGCGGTCTCGGCCGCGTCCAGGATCGCCGCCGCCACCTCGTCCGGCTTGTCGGCCAGCGGAGGCATGAAGAGGACCACGGCGGCGTCGATGCCGTCGTCGGCCAGTACGGCGTCCAGTGCCTGCCGGTAGTGCGCGGCCGTGGCCATGGGGGTGAGGTCGATCGGGTTGGTGACCTCCGCGCGGGGCGAGAGCGCCGTACGAAGGGAGTGTCGTACGTGCTCACCCAGTGCGGGCACCCGCAAGCCGCTCGCCTCGCACGCGCCGACGGCCAGCGCGGCGGGGCCGCCCGCGTTGGTGATCACGGCGACCCGGTTGCCCGGCGGGGGCGGCTGGTGCGCCAACAGGAGGGCTACGTCGAAGAGTTCCTGGAGGCTGCGGGTGCGGATGACGCCGGACTGGGCGAAGAGCGAGTCGACCGCCGTGTCCGCGTGGCCCGGGTGCACCGCGACGATCGGCTTGCGCGGCGCGACCCGGCGCGCGATCCGGGCGAACCGGCGCGGGTTGCCGAAGGTCTCGACGTGCAGCAGGACCACCGAGGTCTCGGGGTCCTCCTCCCACCATTGGAGCAGGTCGTTGGTGGAGACGTCCACGGCGTGGCCCACCGACACGAACCCGGAGAAGCCGAGCCGCAGCCGGCGGGCGAAGTCGAGCACCGCGAGCCCGAGCGGCCCGGACTGGCTGGACATCGCCACCCGGCCCGGCGTCGGCAGCGCGGGGGAGAAGGTCGCGGCCAGTCGGGCGGCGGGCGTCGTGTTGACCACGCCCATGCAGTTCGGGCCCACCAGCCGCATTCCGGAGGCGCGGGCGAAGCGGGCCAGTTCCAGCTCGGCCGCCCGACCCTCGACTCCCGTTTCGCCAAAGCCCGTTGAGACGACGACCACCGCTTTGACGCCGGCCGTCGCACACTCTCGTACGACATCGGGGACCGCCTCAGCCCGTACGGCGACCAGCGCCAGGTCGGGCACCTCGGGAAGTTCCCGGACGGTCGGATACGCCCGCGCCCCCGCGACCCGCTCGGCCCGCGGATTGACCGGGAACACGGAGCCGCGGAAACCGCCCCGCAGCAGGTTGGCGACGATCTCGTGGCCGATGGTCAGCGGGCTGCGGTTCGCGCCGATCACCGCGACCGAGCGGGGTTCGAGCAGCGGTCGCAGGGAGCGTCGTACGGCCGTGTGTTCGCGGCGTTCGGCCCGGGCGACGGCCTGGGTCTGCGGGTCGACGGCGATCTCGAAGTGGACGATCTGGCCGGGTGGCCCGGACTCGACGCGGTAGCCGGAGCCGAGGAACACGTTGATCATGCGGGTGTTGTCGGCGAGGACGTCGGCCTCCAGGACCCGGATGCCCCGGGTGCGCGCGGCGGCGGCGATGTGCTCCAGGAGCAGCCTGCCGAACCCCTCGCTCTGGTGGTCGTCGCGGATGGTGAAGGTGACCTCCGCGTGTTCCGGCTCCTCGGGATCGCGGACGTAGCGCACCAGGCCGGCGATCTCGTCGCCGGCGAGGGCGACGAGCGCCAGTTCGTTGAGGTAGTCCACGTGGGCGCCGCGCCGGATGACGTCGTCGCGGGCGCGGACCACCGGGCCGAGCGAGCGGTAGGCCAGGGTCGCCCGGGACAGTCCGCCGACGAACGCGACCAGGCGGTCGGCGTCCTCCGGGCGGACGGGCCGGACGAAGGTCGACCGGCCGGTGCGCACGAGGTCCGGTCGTTCCAGATCCTCGGGATACGGCGGACTGCTCATCGGGGTGTCGCCGCTCAGACGGCCGCCTCCTGGGGAGTCTGCTCGGGCAGATTGAACAGCTCGTTGAAGGTGCCCCGGGTGACCCGCTCGCGGATGTCGGCGGACACGCCGTCGAACAGCTCGTGCAGGGTGGACTGGGTGTGGCCGTAGGTGCCTTCCAGGTGGGGGTAGTCGTCGCCCCACATCACGTTGCGGTAGCCCGTCGACTCGACGATCTCCACCGAGCTCTTGTCGTGCTGGAAGGAGGCGTACACCTGCTGCCTGATGATCTCGCTGGGCAGCCGGCTGAGTTTCGGCCGGACGAACATGCCGTGCTGCCGGTAGGCCTCGTCCATCCGGTCGCCGATGGCCGGCACCCAGCCCGCGCCGCCCTCCGCGATCAGGATCTTCAGGTCGGGGTGGCGGTCCAGGGCGCCGCCCGCGACCATGTGGGACACGACGCGCATGCCCGGGTAGGTCGTCTCCATGTAGTTGACGACCGCGCCGCCGGGCCCGCGGAAGACGACGTTCTCGCCGCCGGTGCCAATGTGGAAGCCCAGTACCAGACCGGCCCGCTCGGCCGCCGTCCACAGCGGTTCCCAGCGGTCGAGGGCGTACTCCTCGCCGGGCCGCGTCTGGCACGGCAGGAACACCGACTGGAAGCCCATCTCCGCCACCCGCTCGACTTCGGCGACCGCGTCCTCGACGTCGGCGGTCGACACACAGGCGGGAGTGATGATGCGCCGCTGCTTCCCGAGGACCTCGGAGTGCGCCCAGTCGTTCCAGGCCCGCACGGTCTCCCTGGCGAGCTCCCGTTCGGTGATCGACACCAACCAGAACCCCATGGAGGGGAAGGCCAGTTGGCCCCAGACGCCTTCCTGGTCCAGGTCCTTCAGACGTACGTCGAGGTCCCGGGCGCCCGGCGGCCGCATGGCGTCCATGAAGTCGTTGAGCTGGCGGTCGATGCGCTCGCCGTCGATGTACAGCACCTCGTACTTGTCACCGCGCTCACTGCGCGGCGCCCGGTCGGCGAGGCGCGGCGGCAGCGCCCGGATCCACAGGTCGTCGGGCTCCATCACATGGGAGTCCCCGGAGTTGACCCAGATCTTCGTCATGGCGCTCCTTCGGGTCAATAGATGCAATCAGTGAGCGATTTTAATCGTATCTGCCGCCGGACGGAAGGCCACGAGGCGGAGGAGATCAGTCGCGAGGCGGAGCAGGTCAGCCGCGAGGTGGATGAGGTCAGCTCCGCCGCCGCTCGATCTCCTCCACCAGTTGCGGGAGAACCTGGAAGAGATCCCCTACGACGCCGAAGTCGGCGAGCTCGAAGATCGGCGCATCCGCGTCCTTGTTCACGGCGACGATGGTCTTGGAGGTCTGCATGCCCGCGCGGTGCTGGATCGCCCCGGAGATACCGGCGGCGAGATAGAGCTGCGGGGAGACTTGCGTGCCGGTCTGGCCGACCTGGTGGCTGTGCGGGTACCAGCCCGCGTCGACGGCTGCCCGGGACGCCCCGACGGCCGCGCCGAGGGTGTCGGCGACGCGCTCGATCACGGCGAAGTTCTCGGCGCCGTTCACGCCCCGGCCGCCGGAGACGACGATGTCCGCCTCGCTCAGTTCGGGGCGGTCACCGCGCTCGCGGGGCGTGCGGGACACGACCTGCACGGCGGCGGAGGCGGGGCCGAAGGCGATGTCCCGCTTCTCCAACTCAGGTGTGACGGGGGCCGGTTCGGGTGCGGTGGCGTTCGGCTTCACGGTGATCACCGGAGCGCCCTGGGTGATGTGCGCCGTCACCTGATAGGTCGCCGCGAACGCGGACTGCTCGGTGACGGGGCGGCCGTTCGCGTCCGCCGTGATGTCGACGGCGTCCGTGATCAGCCCCGACCCCAGCCGGAGCGCGACCCGGGCGGCGGTCTCCTTGCCGTCCGGGCTCGACGGCAGCAGGATCGCCGCCGGGGCGGTGCTCTCGGCGATCTGGGTGAGGGCGTCGACGGCCGGAGTGACGAGGAACTCCTCGACCTCGGGTGCGTCCACGACGTACACCTTGCCCGCGCCGAACCGGCCGAGGGTCTCGGCAGCGGAGTCCGCGCCGGGGCCGAGGAAGACGGCCGACGGCTCGCCCAACCGGCGTGCCAAGGTGAGGAGTTCGAGGGTCGGCTTGCGGACGACGCCGTCCAGGTGATCGACGAGTACGAGGATCTCGGCCACGGTGCTGGGCTCCTTGGGGCGGTCAGGCGAACTTGTCGGTCGGACGGACTTGCTGGACAGGCGAATTTGTCAGTCGGACGTACTCGTCGGACAGACTTGTCGGTCAGGCGAACTTCTTGGCGGTGAGGAATGCGGCCAGCCCGATGCCGCCCGTCCCGTCGTCGGAGACGAGTTCTCCCTTGGTGCGCGGCGGGCGCCTGGTCGCGGTGTCCACCGCTGTCCGCGCTGCCGTACGGCCGACCTGCCCGGCGTCGATCCCGAGGTCGGCGAGGTCGAGGGTCTCCAGGGGCTTCTTCTTCGCGGCCATGATCCCCTTGAAGGAGGGGTAGCGGGCGTCGCCGGAACGGTCGGTCACCGACACGACGGCCGGCAGGCCGCTCCGGACCCGCACGGTCGCGGTGTCGCCCTCGCGGCGGCCGGTCACCGCGCCGTCCTCGACGGTCAGTTCCTCGACGTGGGTGACGGCCGGGATGCCGAGCCGCTCCGCGAGCAGTGCCGGTACGACTCCGGCGCCGCCGTCCGTCGAGGCCATCCCGCACAGCACGAGATCGAAGCCGTGCCGTTGGATCGCCCCAGCCAGTACGAGCGAGGTGGCGAACACGTCGCTGCCCTCGATGTCCTCGTCGGACACGTGGACTGCCGAGTCGCCGCCCATGGCGAGCGCCTTGCGCAGGGCGTCCTTCGCGTCGTCCGGGCCGACGGTGAGATAGCAGATCTCTACGTCGGGGCCCGACTCTGCGATCCGCAGGGCCTGTTCGACCGCGTACTCGTCGAGTTCGGACAGCAGTGAGTCGACCGACGCGCGGTCGGTGGTGCCGTCCTCGGTGAAGGTGCGGTCCGCCGTGGCGTCGGGCACGTGCTTCACGCAGACAACGATCTTCACATCGCCCTCCCGAGGCTCTAATGAGTGCTAATAGTTAACTATATGGATCGAGCGAGCGCGAGAGTTCCCCGAGATTCAGTCGAATTAGTTGACTGATTGCGCTGATAGCTGGAAGATCTGGGCAGCTGAGCCGCGAGGAGGCGCCATGGCCGGGGACAGGGACACCGCTGACAGGTACTTCGAGCCACAGGTGGAGACCATGGCCCGGGACCAGCTGCGGGAACGGCAGGAAGAACGGGTGGTGGAACTCGTCGAGTACGCCTACGCCAACTCCGCCTTCTACCGCGCACTTTGGGACGAACACGGGGTGCACCCGCGCGACGTCCGCACCCTGGACGACTTCCGGGCCCGTATCCCCTTTATCACCAAGGACATGGTGCGCGCCCACCGGGCCCGCACCGGCGACCCCTTCGGCGGTCTGCTCTGCGTCCCGACCGAGGAACTGACCTCCGTCTCCTCCAGCTCGGGCACCACCGGCGACCCGGAGTTCTTCGCCGAGATCTGGGAGGACGCGCCGCCCCTGGTCACCGCCCAGGTGCGTGACCTGTGGGAACTCGGCCTGCGGCCCGGGGACCGGGTGCTGAGCCCGCCCGGTACCTTCCGCAACCTCATGGACCCCGGCTACCAGGCGCTCGGCGCGGTCGTCATCGAGGTGGACACCTGGCTCGGGAAGATGGACGAGGTCGTCGAGGCACTGCGCACCTACCGCCCGGCCTACCTCCAGATGATGTATCCGCAGATGGTGGAGCTGGAGCACCTGGCCGGCCGGACAGACCTCAAGGAGGCGTTCTCCTCCCTCAAGGGCGCCTCCTGCGCCGGACAGCCCCTCAGCCGGAAGATGCGTGAGCGGATCCGCGAGGACTGGGGCATCGACGTCTACGAGTACACCAGCGCCGCCGACACCGGCACCGCCTGGGAGTGCCGCGAACACGACGGTTTCCACCTCTGGGAGGACACCGTCTTCGCGGAGTGCGTCGAGGTCGACGAGCACGGCTGGCGCGACGCGGCCGAGGGCGACCTCGGTGAACTCGTCGCCACCGACCTCGACAACCGGGCCGCGCCGCTGATCCGTTACCGCAGCGAGGACCTCGTCCGCCTCTCCCGGGACCGCTGCGGCTGCGGGCGCACCCACGCCCGGATGTGGGTGGCCGGCAGGCGCGGCGACGAGACCCTGGTCCAGGGGCGATCCGTGGTCCTGCGGGACATCTGGCAGGCCGTCGAGGACCAGCCCGAGACCGTGGCAGGCGTCTTCCAGATCGTCCGCGCCGGACGCGAGGTCGACGAACTGCGCCTGCGCGTCGGCTACGACCCCCGGCTCACCGGAGACGTCGACGCCCTCGCCGGACGCCTGAGCGAAGCCGTGCGCGAGCGGACCGGCGTCAAGCCGGTGCTCGACATGCGCACCGAGGAGGACCTGTTGAAGACCATGACCAGTGTCGCCAAGTTCCCCCGGGTGGTGAGGAGTTGATGGCCCGCGCCGACACCCTGGCCCGGGCCCGCACCCTCGACCGGCCCGAACTCGCCTACCTCGTACGCTTCCCCACCTCCGACGGCATCCGGGACATGGAACTGACCTGGGCCGAACTCGCCCGCGACACCGACTGGGTCACCGCCCGCCTCCGGGACCACGGACTGACCGCGGGACAGCGGGCGTTGCTGACCACCTCCGGCTTCGAGGGCTTCTGGGGCCACGCGGTGATCGGCGCCCTGCGCGCGCTGAAGGTGCCGTACGGCATCGCCGAGGCGATGGGCTGGGACCACCGCAGGACCGCGGTATTCCACCGCGAACTCGACCCGCACGCGGTCATCGGCCTGTCGGCCGAGACCCTGGAGGGGCTGGCCGGTGCGACCGACGTCGGTGAGATGTTCCGGACGACGCCGGTCGTACTGGCCCGGCCCGCCGCCGTACCAATGCTGCGCGGGGTGGGCGTGTCCGCCGCCCTGATCGCGACCGTGGGACCGGCCCTCGCGCTGGAGTGCCCCGAACGAGGAGGCGCGCACGTCAACGCGGCCGAGTGGCGGGTCGGCGCGCGGGACGGACAACTGTCCGTGGCGGCGGGGGAGGGGCGCACCTCGCTGCTTCCCGAGACCCCGCTCGGCCTCGCCGGACGCGTAATCACCGGCCGCTGCGCCTGTGGCAGCGAGGACCCGCGGGTCCTCTTCGCCGAGGCCGACCAGCCCACATCATCGAGGAGTTGAGGATGTCCGAAGGAGTGGTCGACGGCCGGGTCGTGGTCGTCACCGGCGCCGGCAACGGGATCGGCCGGGCCCACGCCCTGGCGTTCGCCGCGCACGGCGCGAAGGTCGTCGTCAACGACCTGGGCGGCGCGCGCGACGGCGGGGGTTCCTCGGCCGGGCCCGCCCAGACCGTGGTCGACGAGATCGTCGCGGCCGGCGGCGAGGCGGTGGCCAACACGGACGACATCTCCGCCTGGAACGGCGCCGGCCGGCTCGTCCGACAGGCCGTCGACACCTACGGCGGCCTGGACGTGCTGGTCAACAACGCCGGCATCTTGCGCGACCGGATGATCGTGTCGATGACCGAGCGGGACTGGGACGGTGTGATCGCCGTCCACCTCAAGGGCAGCTTCGCGACCCTGCACCACGCTGCCGCGTACTGGCGCGAGCGCGCCAAGTCCGGTCACGACAACGACGCCCGGGTGATCAACACGACCTCCCCGTCCGGCATCTTCGGCAACCCCGGCCAGTCGAACTACGGCTCGGCCAAGGCCGGCATCGCGAGCCTCACCGTCATCGCCGCCGCCGAACTCGCCCGCTACGGCGTGACGGTGAACGCCATCGCGCCCACCGCGCTCACCCGGCTCACCGAGGACATCGAGATGATGAGGCAGGCCGCCGAGGCCCAGGACCTCACCCCCGAAGCCATCTCCCCGCTCGTCGTCTGGCTCGGCTCGGCCGCCTCACGCGAGGTCACCGGCCGGGTCTTCGGTGTCGTCGGCAACCGCATCACCGTCCTCGAAGGCTGGGTCAACGGTCCCGGCGCGAGCGCGGAGTCGCGCTGGACACCGGAGGAACTGACCTCGGTCGTCCCGAACCTGGTGGCCAAGGCGGCTCCGAACGCCGACGCGCTCGGCAACAGGAACAGGGCGTGAGGACATGACGACCACTCAAATACCGGTAGCCGACGGCCTGTTCACCTGGCCACCCGACGAGAGCACACCCCTCCGGCTCATCGGCTCGGAGTGCGCGGACTGCGGACTGGTGAGCTTCCCCGCCGCCCCGCACTGCGTCCGGTGCGCGAGCACGGAGTCCAAGGAACGGCTTCTTGCGGACCGCGGGACGCTCTGGACGTACACCACCCAGGACTTCCGGCCGCCGTCCCCGCCGTACGACGGCCCCGAGGCCTTCGAGCCGTACGCGGTCGGCTACATCGAGCTCCCCGGCGAACTGCTGGTCGAGGCCCGCCTCACCGAACCGGACCCGAACAAGCTGCGGCTCGGGCAGGAGATGCGGCTGACGCTCGTGCCCTACACCGTGCGGGACGACGGCACCGAGATCGTGACGTTCGCGTTCGCCCCGGCGGAAGAGGAGACACCGTGACCGAGGCCGTCATCATCGGCGTGGGACTGCACCCCTTCGGCCGGTTCCCCGGGAAGCCGGCACTGGACATGGGCGCGGACGCGGTACGGCTCGCGCTCGCCGACGCGGGCGTCAACTGGCCGCAGATCCAGGGCGGTTACATCGGCAGCTACGAGGTCGCCAACCCGGACGCGATCGTCGCCCGGCTCGGCCTGACCGGCGTACCCCTGCGCGGGGTGTTCAACGGCTGTGCCACGGCCGGTACTTCGGTGGCGCTGGCCGCCCGCGCGATCGAGACCGGCGAGCACGACCTGACCATCGCGATCGGCCTGGACAAGCACCCGCGCGGAGCCTTCGCCGCCGACCCGTCCGTGGCCGGCATCCCCTCCTGGTACGGACAGACCGGCCTCTTCCTCACCACCCACTTCTTCGGCATGAAGATCAACCGCTACATGCACGACCACGGCATCTCCCACGAGACGCTCGCGCGCGTGGCGGCCAAGAACTTCGGCAACGCGGCCCGGAACGAGAAGGCCTGGCGCCGAACTCCCCTGTCCGTGGAGGAGATCCTCGCGTCTCCGGTCCTCAACCACCCCCTCCGCCAGTACATGTACTGCGGCCCGGACGAAGGAGCGGCGGCCCTCGTGCTGTGCCGGGCCGACCAGGCTCACAAGTACACCGGGAAGCCCGTACGGATCCGGTCAACGGCCCTGCGCAGCCGCCGACTTGGCGCCTTCGAGGTGCAGAGCCCGTCGTTCCCGGTCGGGGAGGTCGTCGCGAGCCCGACCGTGGACGCCTCGCGGGAGGCGTACGAACGCGCGGGCATCGGCCCCGAGGACATCGACGTCGCCCAACTCCAGGACACCGACGCCGGATCGGAGGTCATCCACATGGCCGAGAACGGCCTCTGCAAGGACGGCGAGCAGGAACGCCTCATCGCCGAGGGCGCCACCGAGATCGGCGGCAGGCTCCCGGTCAACACCGACGGCGGACTCCTCGGCAACGGCGAACCGATCGGCGCGTCCGGACTGCGCCAGATCCACGAGATCGTCCTCCAACTGCGCGGCACCGCGGGAGACCGACAGATCCCCGGCACACCACACGTCGGCTACACCCACCTGTACGGCGCGCCGGGCGTGTCGGCGGTCACCATCCTGAGCACCTGAGGGCAGAGCGGACATGGCAGACGACATGCAGGACTTCGCGGCCGAGGCACGCGCCTTCCTCGACGCCCACGCGCCGAAGGCCCCCGACCGCACCGCCCCCACCTGGGGCGAGGGCGACGACTCGATGGCGTATTTCAGCAGCCTCCCGCCCGAGGTCGAACGGGAGCACGTGCAACGGGCGCGCGACTGGCAACGCGTCCGCCACGAGAACGGCTTCGGCTGGATCACCGGCCCGGTCGAGTACGGCGGTCGGGGCCTGACCCCCGTCCACGACCTGCTCTACGACGCTCTTGAGTCCGAGTACGAGGTCGCCGACACCGGAGTCCTCAGCGTGATCGGCCTCGGCATGATCGGACCGACGATCCTCGCTCACGCCCAACCGCACATCAAGCAACGGTGGTTGCCCGCGATGTACCGCGGGGACGCCATCGCCTGCCAACTGTTCAGCGAACCCGGCGCCGGCTCCGATCTGGCGAGCGTCGCCACCCGCGCGGTCCGGGAGGGCGACCACTGGGTGCTGAACGGCCAGAAGGTGTGGACCTCGGTCGCCCAGCACAGCCAGATCGGCCTCGCCCTCACCCGCACCAACCCGGATGCGCCCAAACACCGAGGTATCACGGCTTTCCTGGTCCCGATGGACGCGCCCGGCGTCGAGGTCAGGCCGTTGCGGCAGATGACCGGCGGCGCGGACTTCAACGAGGTCTTCCTCACCGACGTCCGCATCCCCGACGACCACCGGCTCGGCGAGGTCGACGGCGGCTGGACGGTCGCGCTGACCACCCTGATGAACGAGCGCGCTACCGTCGGCAGCGAGGGCGTGGGGCCGGTGGCCGCCGCACTGTCCCCGGACCACCTCTCGGCCCTGATGCGCGCCACCTGGACCTGGGACGACCGCGCCTTGCGCGCCCGGCTCGCGGAACTCCTCGTGGACGTCCTCGCCACGCGGCACCTCAACAACCGCGCCCTGCGCACCCTGCGCGCCGGCGGCACACCGGGCCCCGAGATGTCCGTCTCGAAGCTGATGTACGGCCAGAACCTCACCCGCGCCGCGCACTTCGTGTCGGACGTGCTCGGACCCCGGATCATCGCCGACACCGGGCAGTGGGGCACCTACGCCTGGTCCGAACTCCTCCTCGCCACGCCGGCGTTGCGCATCCTCGGCGGCACCGAGGAGATCATGAAGAACATCCTCGCGGAACGCGTCCTCGGACTGCCCAAGGAGGTGCGGTCATGACCGCCGACGAGAGCGAACTGCGCGAACTACGGTCCTCCGTACGGGAGTTCCTTGAGGCCAAGTCACCCGAGGAGGCCGTGCGCAAGCTCATGGAGAGCGAGGCGCGCTACGACCCGGCGGTGTGGGCGCAGGCGGCCGACCAACTGCGGCTGCCGGGGCTGGTGATCCCGGAGGAGTACGGCGGTGACGGCTTCGGCCTCGTCGAACTCGGCGTCGTACTGGAGGAGATGGGCCGTGCCCTGCTGTGCGCCCCCTTCTTCGCGACGGTCGTGCTCGCGACCCAGACACTGCTCGCCTCCGGTGACCGGGAGGCATGCGCACGTCACCTCCCCGGCATCGCGGCCGGTGACACGACGGCCGCGCTCGCGGTGGCCGAGGACAGCGGGTCCTGGGACCCTGCCCTGATCTCGGCGCGTGCCGTGCCGGACGGTGACGGCGGCTGGAAGCTGACCGGCCGCAAGTCCTTCGTCATCGACGGTACGACCGCCGATCTGGTCCTGGTGGTCGCCCGCACCGTCGCCGGTCCCTCGCTCTTCGCGGTGGAGAGGGAAGCAGCGGGACTGGCGGCAGAGCCTATGGAGACCCTCGACGCCACCCGGGCGATGGCCCGGCTGACGTTCGACGCGGTGCCCGCCACACTCGTCGGCGCGGACGGGGCGGCCGGGCGCACCATGGCCAGGGTGCTGGACATCGCGTCGGTCGCCCTCGCCGCCGAGCAGTCGGGCGGGGCGCGCAGGTGTCTGGAGGCGAGCGCTGAATACGCCCGTACCCGGCACCAGTTCGGCCGGCCGATCGGCTCCTTCCAAGCGGTCAAGCACAAGTGCGCGGACATGCTCGTCCAGGTGGAACTGGCCGAGGCCGCCTCCCGTGAGGCGGCGCGAGTGGCCGACGAGGGCTCCGCGGAGTTCCCCGTCGCGGCAGCTGTGGCGCACGCGTGCTGCTCACGGGCGTACATGTTCGCGGCCATGGAGAACATCCAGGTACACGGAGGTATCGGCTTCACCTGGGAGCACCCGGCGCATCTGTACTTCCGGCGCGCCAAGTCCTCGCAGCTGCTGTTCGGCGGGCCCGCCGTGTACCACGAGCGGCTGCTGGACCGGCTCGGGATCTGAGCCTGGGTATGTGAGCCTGGGTATGCACGAAGACGAAGGCCCCGGGGCAGCCCCGGGGCCTTCGTCTTCGGTGTCGGTCAGCCCCGGGCCGCCTCGCCCAGCAGCGCCTTCGCGATGATGACCTGTTGGATCTGGCTCGTGCCCTCGTAGATGCGGAAGAGGCGGGCGTCGCGGTAGAAGCGTTCGACGGCGACCCCGCGCATGTAGCCCGCGCCGCCGTGGACCTGGACCGCGCGGTCGGCGACCCGCCACACCATCTCGCTGGCGAAGTACTTGGTGCAGGACGGGCCGATCTTGGTGTCCGTGCCGGCGTCGAACGCGCGGGCGGCCTCCAGGACCGTGGCGCGGCCGGCGTAGTAGTCGGTCATCGAGTCGGCGATCAGGCCCTGGACGAGTTGGAAGGAGCCGATGAGCTTCCCGGACTGGCGGCGGGTGCGGGCGTACTCGACGGACTCGTCGACCAGCCGCTCGGCCATGCCGACGCACAGGGACGAGATGTGCACCCGGCCGTGCGCGATGCAGCCCATCGCGGTGCCGAAGCCCCGGTTCAGCCCGGCCTCGCCGCCGACGAGGGCGGAGGCCGGTACGCGGACGTCGTCGAAGTACACGTCCGCGGTCCAGGCGCCGAACTGGCCCATCTTGTGGTCCTTGGGAGCCACGGTGAGGCCCGGGGTGCCGGCCGGGACCAGGAAGGTGGAGATGCCGCGGGTGCGCGGTGCGTCGGGGTTGGTGCGGGCGAAGACCATGAAGACGTCGGCGAGCGGGGCGTTGGTGATGTACCGCTTCGCGCCGTTGATCACCCAGTCTTCACCGTCCAGGTGCGCCCTCGTGGTCAGGGTCGAGGGATCGGAACCCGCCTCAGCCTCGGTGAGCGCGAACGACGCCAGGACCTCGCCCGAGGCGATCCTCGGCAACCAGTCCGCCTTCTGCTCCTCGGTGCCGCCGACCATCAGGACGTGCCCGGCGATGCCGTTGTTCGTGCCGAACATCGAGCGCAGGGACGGGGTGGTGTACCCCAGCTCGAACATCAACTGCGCTTCCTCGTACATCGACAGCCCGAGCCCGCCGTACTCCTCGGGCAGCGCGAAGCCGAACAGGCCCATCTTCTTGGCCGCCTCGCGGATCTCCGCGGGCATCTCGTCCTTCTCGTCGATCTCCGCCTCGAGCGGTACGACGCGCTCGCGCACGAAGCGCCGGACCTCGGACAGCACCGCGCTGAAGTCAGCCGCGTCCATGTCGACTCCCTTGTTGCCCCAATTGGCCTTAGTCAGCTGTTTCTGTCTCGTCCGGTTTCCGTTCCGGTCGATAGCACGCGGCCAGTAGGGCGGCGGCGCTCGCCGTACCGACGCCCAGAGCCAGCAACGCGGGCCCCACGCCTGCGCGTTGGCGGCGCAGGACCCCGTCCAGCGAGTACCTGCCGGGGCCCAGCGCGGCCAGGGCGACGGCCGCTCCGCCGACGACACCGACGTACTCCCAGCCGCCCTTGAAGACGAAGAATCCCTTGCCCCGATGGTCGGTTCGGGCCGCCACGGTCATCAGACCGACGGCTGCCGCCGCCGGGAGAGGGTTGGCCACGCCCAGAGCGATCCCCGCACCGGCCGCCATCTCCGTCCCGGCGGCCATGCGCGCGTGCAGCCCTGCAGGTCGCAGTCCCAGCGCCTCGAACCAGCCCGTCGTGCCCTTGAGTCCGCCCGGCCCGGTGACCTTGTTCCAGCCGTGCGCGAAGAGCATCGGACCGAGCGTCGCCCGCAGGACGAGCGCGGCGACGTCATGGCCCGGCGCTCTCACTGGCCGACTCCGGTGGCCCGTCCCGCGGGGGCGACACCGTACAACTGCGGTACGGCGTCCACGAGTTCGTCGTAGGTGAGCGCCTGTCCCGACGTGCTGGGGTGTACGCCCGCGACGGTCCAGCCCTGGAGCCGGTTCAGCCGGTTGCCCTCGATGCGCAGGACCTGGCCGGTCAGCCAGGACGCGCTGTCGGAGGCGAGGTAGACGACGACGCCCGAGGCGTTGGCCGGGTCGCGCGGGTCGAAGCCGTCGACGGCCCGCAGCGATTCACCGACGGACAGGCCGTCCGTCATCCGTGTGGCCGCGATCGGCGAGATGGCGTTCGCGGTGACGCCGTACTTGCGCATCTCCAGGGCGGTGAGGACGGTGAGCCCGGCTATCCCGGCCTTCGCGGCACCGTAGTTGGACTGCCCCTGGTTGCCGAACAGGCCAGTCCCCGACGTCGTGTTGATGACGCGGCCGGTGACGCGCTCGCCCCGTTTCGACGCCTCGCGCCAGTACGCGCACGCGTGCCGGGTGAGCGCGAAGGTGCCCTTGAGATGGACCGCGATCACGGCGTCGAACTCTGCCTCGGTCATCGAGAACAGCATGCGGTCGCGCACGATCCCCGCGTTGTTCACGACGATGTCGAGGCGCCCGAACTCCGCGACCGTGTCCGCGACCAAGGTCTCGGTCGCCGCCCAGTCCGTCACCGACGCGTGGTTGGCGACCGCCTGCCCGCCCAACTTGGCGATCTCGGCGACGACTTCGTCGGCGGGGGAGTCGCCGGTGCTCTCGCCGTGCACGCCGGAACCGAGGTCGTTCACCACCACGGTCGCGCCGGCCTCGGCCAGCGCCAGGCAGTGCGCCCGGCCAAGACCCCGGCCACCGCCGGTCACGACGGCGACCTTATCGTCGAGAATGCCCACCTGCTACCTCCCGGTTGTGTCGAGTTCGCGGAGTACGTCGTCGGTGTGCTCGCCGAGTGTCGGCGCACCGCTGCGTGGTTTGTCGTCAACACCCCAGAAGCTGACGGGTGTTGCCACGGTCCGCAGCGGCGGCGCGTCACCCATGCCGGGCTGTTCGACGAATGCGCCGACCGCCTCCGCCTGCGGATCGGCCGACACTTCGGCCAGGGTCTGCACCGGTGCCCACCACACGCCCTCGGCGTCGAACCGCGCCGCCCACTCGGCCAGTGGCCGCCTCGCGAACTCCTCGTCGAACACGGCGATCAACTCGCGTACGTGTGCCCGCCGTTCTTTGCCGGTCGCGAACCGTTCGTCCGTCTCCAGGTCCGCGCGTCCGAGCGCCTTGACGACGCCGGGCCAGTGCCGGTTGCCCTCCAGACCGACCAGCCAGAACCAGCGGTCGTCGGCGGCCCGGTAGGAGTTGTAGAGCGGGGACTCGTGCTCGGTGCGGTGCCGGGTACGGCCGCGCCGGCCGAAGAAGTTCTGCAGGGCCAGGTCGTTCCCGTTGGCGTACGTGCCCGACCGCAGCAGCGACACGTCCACCACACCGCCCTCGCCGGTGCGCTCGCGGCGCAGCAGCGCGGCCAGCACGCCGGCCACCAGGTTCGCCGCGGCCGTACGGTCACCAAGTCCCGGGCGGATGCCGGGCGGTGGTTCGCCCGCCGGGTTGAGCATGGCGGCGATGCCGGGCCGCGCCCAGAAGGCGGAGACGTCGTACCCCGCGCGGTCGCGCTCGGCGCCCGTCCAGCCGTAACCGGTCAACGTGCCGACGACCAGGCGGGGATGGCGGGTGCGCAGTTCGTCCGGGGCCAGGCCCAGGCGTTCCAACGCACCGGGGCGGAGGTTGGTGACGAAGACGTCGGCGCGCTCCAACAGCCGTTCCAGTACGGCCTTTCCGTCCTCCGAGCGCAGGTCGAGAACGATCCCGCGCTTGCCGCGGTTGTCCGTCTCGAACGGGGGCGCGCTGTCGATGTCCTGGCCGACGTGCCGGAGCGTGTAGCGGTTGGGGTCGCCGGTCGGCGCCTCGACCTTCACCACGTCCGCGCCCCAGTCCGCGAGCATGGTGGCCGCGGCCGGAGCCGCCACCCACATGCCCAGTTCGACGACCGAAATGCCCTCAAGTGGCCGCACAACACACCTCCTTGTCTGTCGGTCCGCCCGCTACTTGCCCTGGAAGTCGCCGGGTCGGCGCTCCCGGAAAGCCTTCAGTCCCTCGGCCTGGTCCTCGGTGGAGAAGAGCACCGAGACGGTCTCGCGCTCGTAGGAGATCGCCGCCTCCAGGTCCATCCCGAGGCCGTAGTCGATCAGCCGCTTTCCCGCCGCGAGGGCCAGCGGGGCGCCCACCGCCACCGTGGCGGCGAGTGCCTCGGCGACGCCCAACACCTCGCCGGGCTCGGCGAGTTCGTTGACCAGTCCGAGCGCGTGGGCCCGTTCCGCGTCGATCGCTTCGCCGGTGAGGATCATCTGCTTGGCGATCGCGGGCGGGATCAGACGCGGCAGCCGCTGTGTGCCGCCCGCGCCCGGCAGCACGCCGAGCTTCATCTCGGGCAGGCCCAGCCGCGCGCCCCGCTCCGCGACCCGCAGGTCGCAGGCGAGCGCGAGTTCGAGGCCGCCGCCGAAGGCGAAACCGTGGACGGCCGCGACCGAAGGCTTGGGGAAGTCCTCCAACAGCGCGTACGCGTCGGTGAGTTGCCGGACGAAGGAGTGGAACTGCCGGGGTGCCGTGAACGACTCGATCTCACCGATGTCGGCGCCGGCCGAGAAGGCCCGCCCCGCCCCGGCCACGACCAGGGCGCGTACGTCGTCGTTGTCGCGCAGCTCGTTCAGCGCGAGGGTGAGCCGGTCCACGGTCTCGGAGCCGATCGCGTTGAGCTGCCCCGGCCGGTCGAGGGTCAACACGGCGATTCTGTCCCGGAGTTCGACACGCAGCACGGTGCTCACCTCAGACCATCGTGAGGCCGCCGCTGACCGAGAGCGTCTGCCCGGTCATGTAGGCGGCGTCGTCGGACGCGAGGAAGGCCACCACACCGGCGATGTCGGCGGGCTGGGCGACGCGGCGCAGCGGGATGGCCCGCAGGGTCGCGTCGTACATCTTCTGGCTGTACTCGGCGACCTGTCCGAGCAGCGCGGTGTCGGTCGGACCCGGGCAGACGCTGTTCACGGTGATGCCGTGCCGGGCGACCTCGCGGGCGAGGGCCTTGCCGAAGGCGATGACACCGCCCTTGGTCGCGGAGTACACGACCTCGCCGGACGAGCCGACCCGGCCGGCGTCCGAGGCGATGTGGACGATCCGGCCGCCGCCCCGCTCGATCATCGGGTCGAGGACGGCCCGGGTCATCGTGATCGTCCCGCGCAGATTGACGGCGATGATCCGGTCCCAGGTCTCCTCGGAGCTGTCGACGAAGCGGCCGACGACGTCGACGGCGGCGTTGTTCACCAGGACGTCCACCGGGCCGAGTTCGGCGGTCACGCGCTCCACGGCTGTACGTACGGCCGAGCTGTCGGAGATGTCAGCGCCGACTCCCGTGGCGCGCACGCCGTACCGCTCCGCGAGCAGGCCCGCGACCTTGCCGGCCGCCTCCGCGTCCAGGTCGCAGACGGCGACCGCGGCTCCCTGGGCGGCGAGTCGGTCGGCGATCGACTCGCCGATGCCGCGGCCCGCTCCGGTGACGAGTGCCACCTTGTCCCGTACGCTCACGCGCCCTCCCTCGCTCGGCTGCCGATACAGCGCTATCGTATAACTACTTCAGCTAAATAAGCGAGATGCCTGAGCGGAGCGGAGTCGAGCATGCGCCGAACGATCTTCACCGAGGAGCACGAGCTGTTCCGCGAGACCGCCCGCTCCTACTACCTGCGGGAATGCGCTCCGTACGCCGAGCAGTGGGAGCGGGACGGACAGGTGAGCCGGGCCGCGTGGGCGGCGGCGGGCAAGGCCGGACTCATCGGCTGGCAGTTCCCGGAGGAGTATGGCGGCCAGGGGATCTGGGACTTCCGCTACAACGCCATCATGGCGGAGGAGATGGCGTCCACCAGCTCGGTCGGCATCGGGCTCGGGCTGCAGAACGACGTCATCCCGCCCTATCTGACGAATCTCACCACCCCTGAGCAGAAGGCCCGTTGGCTGCCCGGAGTCACGAGCGGTGAGACGATCTGCGCGCTCGCCCTGTCCGAGCCGGCCGCCGGATCCGACCTCAAGGCCATCCGCACCACCGCCCGCCGTGACGGCGACGAGTGGGTGATCGACGGCTCCAAGACCTTCATCACCAACGGCATCCTGGCCGACCTGGTCGTCGTCGCCTGCAAGACCGACCCCGACGTCGGACACAAGGGCATCAGCCTGATCGTCGTCGAACGGGACACGGAGGGCTTCGAACGCGGACGCAAGCTCGACAAGGTCGGAATGAAGGCGCAGGACACCGCCGAACTCTTCTTCCACGAGGTCCGGGTCCCCGCCGAGAACCTCATCGGGCAGGAGAACCGCGGTTTCTACCACATGATGGGCAACCTCCCCACCGAGCGCCTCGCCATCGCCGTCTCCTCGCTGGCGGCCGCCGAGCGGGCGTACGAACTGGCGCTGGACTACGCCAAGACCCGCACGGCGTTCGGACAGCCGATCGGCGAGTTCCAGGCCAACCGGTTCGCCCTCGCCGACATCAAGGCCAAGCTGGGCGCCGCCCGCGTCTACGTCGACGGCTGCATCATGGCCCTGTTCCAGGGCGAGTTGACGGCCGAGGAGGCCGCGGCGGCCAAGTACTGGACCTCGGAGACCGGCTGGCAGGTCATCGACCGCTGTATGCAGCTGTTCGGCGGCTATGGCTATGTCAACGAGTACGAGATCGCGCGGATCTGGCGCGACAGCCGGGTGCAGCGGGTGTTCGGCGGGACCTCGGAGATCATGCAGGAGATCATCGGGCGCTCGCTGGGGCTGTGACGCCGGCCGTACTCATTGACTGGCTTGGATAAATAGGTTAGCTATTTAAGCGAGATTCGCGAGATGTGGGATGCGGCTCAAGGAGGCAACCGTGGTCACGGTCGACGTGAAGCTGCACCAGGACAGAGCGAAGCACGACCTGCCGCGCCCCCGACTGGTCATCGGTGGCAAGGACATCACCGACACGAGCGGCGGCCAGTACGAGCACCGCAACCCGGCGACCGGCCTCGTCCAGGCGCACATCCCGCTCGCGGGCGCCGCCGAGGTGGACCGGGCCGTCGCCGCCGCACGCCAGGCCTTCGAGGTGTGGGGCACCATGCGCCCCGCCGAGCGTCGCCGACTGCTCACCCGCTTCGCGCAGCTCCTCTGTGACCACATCCCCGACTTCGCGGCGATCTGCCCGCTGGAGAACGGCATCTGTATCGGCGGCTGGGCTTCGAACGTCGGACCGCACGTGGCGGAGTGGACCGAGTACTACGCCGGCTGGGCCGACAAGATCGAGGGCATGGTCGGCGCGGCCTACAGCCCGCACGAGAACGTCGAGTACACCATCGCCGAGCCCTACGGCGTCATCGGCCACATCATCACCTGGAACTCACCCGCGCTGTCCCTGGCCATGAAGGTCCCGCCCTCGCTCGCCGCCGGCAACACCGTGGTCATCAAACCGGCCGAGTCCACGCCGTTCTCCGCGCTGCTCTTCGCCGACCTGGCCCGCGAGGCGGGTATCCCCGAGGGGGTCGTCAACGTCGTGACCGGACTCGGCGACGCGGGATCGGCCCTGGTCACCCACCCCGGCGTGGACAAGATCTCCTTCACCGGAGGGCCCGCCACCGCACGCCGCATCATGGCCGACGCGGCACTGAGCCTCAAACCCGTCCTGTTCGAACTCGGCGGCAAGTCCGCCAACCTCCTCTTCGCCGACACCGACCTCGACACCGTGGTGCCGTACTGCGCGGCCTTCGCCATGAGCAACACCGGCCAGGGCTGCGCGCTGCCGACCCGGCTGCTGGTCGAGCGGTCGATCTACGACGAGGTCGTCGCGCGCGTCACCGGAGTGGTCGCGCACCTGCCCGTCGGTGACCCGCTCGACCCGGCGACGTACATCGGCCCCCTCATCGACGAAGCCGCCCGCGACCGGGTCCAGGGTGTGATCGACAAAGCGGCCGAAGGTGGTGCGGGGCGGCTCGTGTACGGCGGTGAACGCATCGACGCCGACGGCTACTTCGTCTCCCCGACCGTCTTCGCCGACGTCGACAACCGCAGCGACCTCGCCCAGCAGGAGATCTTCGGCCCGGTCCTGGCCATCACTCCCTTCGACACGGAGGACGAGGCCGTCGCCCTCGCCAACGACACCGAGTACGGCCTGTCCGCCTACATCCAGTCCCGTGACATCGGGCGCGTGAACCGTCTGGTGCCCCGTCTGAAAGCCGGGACGGTCTACGTCAACCCGGGCCCGAACCCGATCAGTTCGCCCACCACGCCGTTCGGCGGCGTCGGGACGAGCGGGTTCGGCCGGGAGGGCGGCAAGGCGGGTCTCGACGAGTTCGTCCACGTCAAGGGTGTCGGCATCAGCCGCGTCTGACACCTGCCTTCCGAAAGCCCTGGGAGCCAAGAGCATGCATTCCGCCCGCCGCCTGACGTTCGGCGACATCATCCGTGAGCACCGAAGGTCCTTCCCCGAGGGCATCGCCCTCGTCGACGGCGAAGTCCGGCTGACCTGGCCGCAGTTGGACGAGCGCACCAACCGTCTCGCCAACGCCCTGACGGTCGCCGGGGTCGGCCCCGGCGACCGTGTCCTGTGGCTGGGGCAGAACTCCTTCCGCATCTGGGAACTGCTCGGCGCCGCCGCGAAGATCGGCGCCATGGTGTGCCCCGGCTACTGGCGCTGGGCCGCCCCCGAAATGGCGTTCGCCGTCGAGGACTTCGACCCCCGGGTGGTGATCTGGCAGGACGAGGAGATCGGCGACACGGTCGGCAAGGCCAGGGCCGAACTGGGCAGCGATCACCGGGCGTTGTGGCTGCGGCACGACTCCGAGGGCCCCGGCTCCTACGAGTCCTTCCTGTCCTCCGGTTCGGCAGAGGACCCGGCCGTCGACGTCGACCCGGACTCCGCGCTCCTGGTCATCTACACCGCGGCGATCTCCGGACGCCAGTCCGGCTCGATGCTCTCGCACCGCAACCTCCTCGCCATGGGCGCGAGTTCCGCCTGGATGGGAGACATCGGCACGGAGGCCGCTTTCCTCGGCGCCGGACCGATGTTCCACATCGGCAACTACCAGTTCTGGGGCGTCCCGGCCTTCGTGCACGGCGGCAAGAACGTCGTCGTCCGCCGGGTCGTCGCCGAGGAACTGCTCCCGCTGCTGGCGGCGGAGCGATGCACGCACGCGTACCTGATGCCCCCGACGATCGCCCAACTCGTCGCCCTCAACCGGGAAGCGGGCCACGACCTCTCGCACCTGCGCGCCAGCGTCGCCGCCCCCCTGTGGCAGGGCACGGTCCCCACCGACACCAGCCGCTTCACCCGCAACGGCGGCGGCGAGGGCCGCGGTTACGGCCAGACCGAGGTGACCGGCTTCGCCGTGACCGGCGCTTACGGCGGCACGGGCACCGGCAACGCCGGACGCCCCGGTCCCTTCACCGCCGTACGCATCCTGGACGGCACCGGCGCGGAGTGCGAGGTTGGCCAGGCTGGCGAGATCTGCGTCCGGGGCGACCTCGTGCACCTCGGCTACTGGAACCGGCCCGAGATCAACGAGGAGCGTTTCCGCTTCGGTTGGTGGCACACCACCGACCTCGGCCGGCGCGAGAGCGACGGCACGATCAGCTTCCTCGGCACCACGACCCGCATGCTCAAGTCGGCGGCCGAGAACATCTTCCCGGCGGAGGTGGAGAACTGCATCGAGTCCCACCCGGCGGTGAAGGAGGCCGCCGTGATCGGCGTCCCGAACGAGCGCTGGGCGCAGGACGTCAAAGCGGTCGTCGTCCTCCAGCCGGACGCCGAACCGGTCACGGCGGCGGACATCATCGAACACTGCCGGGCGCGGATCGCCTCGTACAAGAAGCCGAAGACGGTGGAGTTCGTCGAGGCGCTGCCGCGCACCAAGGACTTCGCCAAGGACTACGAGGCGCTCGACGAGCGCTTCGGCGGGGGCGGCTATCCCGGCGGCGACACGCTCGGTGCGGGACGGTGACGCCGTGAGCGACCTGAATGGCCGCCAGCCCGTCGTCGTCGGCGTGCACGCCACCGAGCAGGCCTTGTTCCTCCCGCACCGAGATGCGATGGGTCTCGCCCTCGAAGCGGTGCGCGGCGCGATCGAGGACGCCGGACTGACCCCGGTGGACGTCGACGGCGCCCAGGTCGACTGGCCCGGCCCGGGCGGTGTGCCCGGCGAGGGCAGCTCCTGGGCGCGGATGCTCGGCCGGGACCTGCGCTGGACCAGCGACTCGATGCTCGACAACGCCGGCTCGCGGGGTCTGCTGAAGGCGGCGGCGGCCGTACGGGCGGGGTTCGCCGACACCGTCGTGGTCGGCGGCTGCAAGCTGGTCTCGCGGGGTGCGGGTCCCGTCGGTGCCGGGGTACCGCTGGAGTTCGCCGACGTCTGGGGCAGCTACGTCGTCGCCCAGTTCGCGCTGGTGGCGGCCCGGCACATGCACCAGTACGGGACGACCGCCCACCAGCTCGCGGAGGTCGCCGCCACCGTCCGCAACAACGGCACCACCAACCCGGAGGCGATGATGTACGGCCGCGGCCCGTACACAGCCGAGGACGTGCTCGCCTCCCGCATGGTGGCCACCCCCTTCCACCTGCTGGACTGCTGCATCGTCGGCGAGGGCGGCGCCGCCCTCGTGGTGACCACTGCCGAACGGGCCCGGGACCTGCCCCACCCGCCTGTCGCCGTGCTCGGCGGAGGCATGGAGTACCACCAGGCCGCGTACGCCAACCCCGCGCTGTACCGGGAGGTCGGCCAACTCGGCCGGGACGCGGCCGGCCGTGCCTACGCCATGGCGGGCATCGGCCCCCACGACGTGGACGTCTTCTCCCTCTACGACCCCAACTCCTTCGAGATCATCCGGCAGTTGGAGATCCTCGGGCTGTGTGGTGAGGGTGAGGGAGGCCCGCTGGCGGCCAGCGGTGCCATCGCCGTCGGTGGCAAGCACCCCGTCAATCCCGACGGTGGCTGTCTGGCGTACGCGTGGAACGGAACCCAGCAGATGACCCTCAAAGTCGTCGAAGCCGTACGGCAGTTGCGCGGCACCGCCGTCCACCAGGTCGAGGGCGCGGAGCTGGCGGTCGTCGGCAACGCGGGCTCCGGCGCGCAGCACTACGAGATGAGCGTGCTGGGGAGGACCCGATGAGCCGCCCCGTGCCCGAACCGACGCCACTGTCCCAGCCGTTCTGGGACGCGGCCCGGCGCGGTGACCTCGTCGTCCCGCACTGCCCGGCCTGCGGGCTGCGCTTCCTCGTGCCCGAACCCGCGTGCCCCGGCTGCATGTCGGCGGACTGGCGGTACGTGCCCAGCGCCGGCCGGGGCACCGTCTATTCGGTGACCGTGGTCCACCGCGCACCCGGCCCCGGCTTCGATGACCCCTTCGCCCTGGCCGTGATCGATCTGGACGAGGGCGGCACCCTGCTCTCCCACGTCGACGCGGGGGACCCGGGCGACGTGACCATCGGCATGCGGGTGCGCGTGGACTTCCGGCCCCTCACCGACGAGATCACCCTGCCGTACTTCGTGCCGGTCCCAGGTGACTGAAGGAGATGGATGCCGTGGCGAACACGCCGGTGAGGGTCCCCAAGATGGCCGAGCTGGTGGCGGCACAGCTGCGCCGCAAGATCGTGCGCGGGGAACTGGCCGAGGGGGAGGCGCTGCCCGCCGAGACCGCCCTGATGGCGGAGTTCGCCGTCTCCCGGCCGACGCTGCGCGAGGCGTTCCGGGTGCTGGAGTCGGAGTCGCTGATCAGCGTGCGCCGGGGCGCCCGGGGCGGGGCACGGGTGCAGGTCCCGGAGGGCACGGTCGCCGCCCGCTACGCGGGAGTCGTCCTCGAGTACCGCGGCACCACCCTCAAGGACGTCTACGACGCCCGTACGGTCATCGAGGCGCCGTGCGCCGGACTGCTGGCCCAGCGCCGTACGGACCGGGACCTGGAGCGGCTGCGGGCCTCCGTCGCCGAGGCCGAGGCACTCATGGACGATCCCTCGGCCTTCATCCGCGCCCACATGGAGTTCCACGCTCTCGTCGTGGAACTCGCGGGCAACGAGACGCTGAGCGTCCTCAACGGCATGGTCCGGCACATCATCGACCAGGCGAACTGGTCCCACGTCGACCTCGACGCCGGCAGCCCCGAGAACATCCGGGCCAACCGCCGGGGCTTCCGTGCCCACGGTGCTCTCGTCGAACTGGTCGCAGGGCGCCGGACCGAGGCCGCCGAGGAGCTGTGGCGCCTCCATCTCCAGGAGGCTGAGGACTATCTGCTGCAGAGCAGGTCCATGACGACGGTCCTGGACCTGCTCGGCTGACGTGCCGTCAACTCTCGTGCAGTTCCTGGACGATCGGCTCCCACACCTCGGCGTCGATCTCGTACGCGGTGTAGAAGGACACCCGGTCCACCAGACTCCCGTACCGGCGCCTGATCTCGCCCGCAACTCGCTCCGGCTCCGCGACGACCGCGAAGGTGTGCAGGACCTCGTCGTCGACGAGCCCGCCCATCGCCTCCCACTTGTCCTCCCGGGACGACTTCGACAACGCGTTCAGCTCGTCGCCTAGTTCGCCCCAGCCGTGCAGCTCCAGGACTCCGCGATAGGCGGGTGTGCTGCCGTAGAAGGCGATCTGGCGGCGGGTGCCGTCGATCGCGCGGGCCAGCTCCTCCTCGTTGCGGCCGGTCGCGGTGAGGAGGAGGTGGGACACGGAGAAGTCGCCGCGCGTGCGACCGGACAGGCCGAGGCCCAACTCGACGGTCGGGAGGGTGACTTCACGCAGGTACCGCTCGGTGGTGAAGCCGTGTGCCAGGAGCCCGTCGGCGACCTCGCCGGCGACCCGGGTCATCGCCTCACCGACCGCCGCCACGAAGACCTTCGGGGCGCCGCCGGGCGCGGGCGGGGGAGAGAAGAAGGGGGACATGAGCGTGTGCGTGTAGAAGTCGCCGCGGAAGTCGAGCTTCTCGCCCTCGTTCCAGGCGGCCCAGATGGCGCGCAGCGCGCTCACGTACTCCCGCATCCGGGCGGCCGGGCGGCTCCACGGCATCGAGAAGCGCCGCTCGATGTGCGGTTTGATCTGGCTGCCCAGGCCGAGCGAGAAGCGCCCGCCGGAGTAGGTCTGCAAGTCGTGTGCGGTGTAGGCGAGTTGCATGGGGGAGCGGGCGAACGCCACCGCGATCGCCGTGCCCACCTCCAGCCGTTCGGTGTGCTCGGCCGCGAGCAGCAGCGGCAGGAACGGGTCGTGCTTCGACTCCGAGGCCCACAGACCGTCGTAGCCCGCCTTCTCGTGGTGCCGTGCCTCCTCCACGACCTCCGCGGTACCCCACACACTGAGCTTTCCGTCGACCTTCATGCCGCTCCGTCCACTGTGACCGCGTCCAACCCGATGCGTCGCGCGAGCAGTTCGCGGTGGTACGCCGGGTCTCCGAACAGGAGTTGAGATGTCTTGGCCCGTTTCAGATACAGGTGGGCCGGGTGCTCCCAGGTGAAGCCGATGCCGCCGTGGACCTGGATGTTCTCCGCCGTCGCCTGTAGACACGCGTCGGAGCAGAACGCCTTGGCCAGACTTGCCACCGCGGGCAGGTCCGGGTCCTCGTTGGCTGCCGCGAGCAGCGCGTAGTGCGCGGCGGCACGCGCCGACTCCACTTCGAGCAGTACGTCGGCGAGCAGGTGCTTCACGGCCTGGAAGGAGCCGATGGGCCGCCCGAACTGGTGCCGTACCTTGGCGTACTCCACTGCCATGTCCAGCGCGCGGGAGGCCACTCCCACCTGCTCGGCGGCGAGTGCCACGGCCGCCCGGTCGAGCACCTGTGAGACGAGCTCCCAGCCGTCTCCGTGCGTACGCAGCCGGGTCGCCGGTACGTCGTCGTAGTCGAGGCGGGACTGTCGGCGGGTCGGGTCCATGGTCGGGAGGGGAATACGGGTCAGTCCCGCCGCGTCGCCGTCGACCGAGAAGACGCCGATGCCGTCGTCGGTGCGGGCGACGGTGAGGACGAAGTCTGCGGTGGCACCGTCGAGGACGAACATCTTGTGTCCGGTCAGCAGCCAATGCCCGTCCGATTCACGGGCGTTGAGTTGGACCCCCGTCGCGTCCCAGCGGGCCGAGTCCTCGGTCAGGGCCAGTGTCCCGACCAGTTCGCCGGAGGCGAGCCCCGGCAGCAGGCGCTTGCGGGCGTCCTCGTCGTCGCAGCGCAGCAGCGTGGTCGTCGCCAGCACGGCCGAGGAGAGGAAGGGCGTGCATACGAGCGCCCGGCCCAACTCCTCCATGACGGCGCCTACTTCGACCGGCCCGCACCCGGCACCGCCGTACTCCTCGGGGACGGCCAGCCCCTGAAGGCCGAGTTCCGTCCCCATCCGGCGCCAGAGCGCACGGTCGAAGCCCTCCGGCGTCTCCATCAGCCGTCGTGTCTCGGTCTCGGGAGAGGTGTCCGCGAGGAACGCCCGTACCGTGCGACGCAGTTCCTCCTGCTCGTCACTGAACGCGAAGTCCATGCCGCTCAGCCCTTCGCACCGGCGCGGCGACGACCGCGCGAGGCGATGATCTTTTCCACTGCGGCGATGTGGTCCGGGTCGTGCATGCTGTCCCGCTCGGCGAGCAGCGCCGGCTCCAGTACGGTGGCCATGGCCTGTTCCAGATGCAGGTTCACCGCCCGCTTGGTGCCGCGCAGCGCCTGCGCGGGCAGGGCGGCCAGCCGTCCGGCCAGGTCCATGGCCTCGTCCAGGAGCTTGTCCTTCGGTACGACACGGTTGGCGATGCCGAGCCGGACGGCATCCTCGGCGCTCACCCGTTCGCCGAGGAACAGGAGTTCCTTCGCCCGGGGCAGGCCGACGAGCAGGGGCAGGACGAGCGCGCCGCCGTCGCCGGCGACGAGACCGACCTGGACGTGCGGGTCGGCCACGTACGCGTCGTCCGCGATCAGGACGAGATCGCTCAGCAGGGCCAGGCTGCAACCGAGGCCCACGGCAGGCCCGTTGACCGCCGCGATCACCGGCAACGGGCAGCGGACCAGACCGGTGATGATCCGCCGGGCCTCGTCGACGTTCTGCTGTCGGAAGGCGGGGTCGCGCTGGACCCGGGTCATGATGTCGAAGTTGCCGCCCGCGCTGAACGCCCTTCCCCGGCCGGTGAGTACGACCACCCGTGCCTCGGGGTCGTCGGCGACCGTGTCCCAGACCGACGCGAGGCCCAAGTGCAGCTCCTCGCTCATCGCGTTGAGCTGGTCCGGCCGGTTCAGCTCGATCAGCCGGACCGGCCCGAGGGCCGTCACCACCAGATCCGTCATCTCCACCGCCACCATCCAGGAACAGTTCAGTAGAGTTGAATGCTATAACTAATTGAGCTTTATGAGAACCAGGTCGCGGAGTGACGAGCCCGACGGAGGACGCATGCTGGAGCAGGAGTACGAGACCGTGCGGGCCGAGGTGGCGGACCGGATCCTCACCGTCACGCTCAACCGGCCCGAGAAGCTGAACGCCTTCAACCCGCAGATGATGGGCGATCTGCTCGACGTCCTGGACGCGGCCGACGCCGACGACGACGTGCGGGTGATCGTGGTGACCGGAGCCGGGCGCGGCTTCTGCGCGGGGGCCGACGTCAGTTCCGGCGGGTCGTCCTTCGACCACCGCAAGGCGGGTGCCTGGCACCGGGACACCGGCGGCCGGGTCGCGCTGCGGATCTTCTCCAGCACCAAGCCGGTCATCGCCGCGGTCAACGGCCCCGCGGCCGGCGTCGGCGCCAGCATGACCCTGCCCATGGACATCCGGCTCGCCTCGACCTCGGCGAAGTTCGGCTTCGTCTTCGCCCGCCGCGGCATCGTGCCGGAGTCCGCGGCGAGCTGGTTCCTGCCGCGGGCCGTGGGGATGCAACGGGCCATGGAATGGGTGGCCACCGGCCGCGTCTTCGGCCCCGACGAGGCCCTGTCGGCCGGGCTGGTCCGCTCCGTCCACCCGCCGGAGGAACTGCTGCCGGCGGCGTACGAACTCGCCCGTGAGATCGCCCGGAACACTTCGGCGATCTCGGTCGCCCTCTCCCGTCAGATGATGTGGCGGATGCTCGGCGAACCGCACCCGATGGCCGCGCACCGCCTCGACTCGCGGATCATGAGCCAGATCGGCGGCGGCCCGGACCCCGTGGAGGGCGTCGAGTCCTTCCTCGCCAAGCGGCCGCCCGAGTTCCCGGGCCGGGTCAGCAAGGACATGCCGACGGTCTACCCCTGGTGGCGGGACGAGGAGTTCCGGCCCTTCGGGGAGTAGGCAGCACTGGAGCAGGGGGAGAGCGCGCTCGCTTGCGGACTCCGTTGTGCGGACGGGTAGTTGGGCCAACTGGAGCGCCCTCTTCCGTCGTATGCCCTCAGTTATTCTGGCCAGATCCGAAGGGATCGGTGTACGAGATCGGCTTGTCGGTGGCGTGGGCGTACGCGATCTCCCTGCTCGTGGACTCGCCGATATACCCGCCCGGGTTGACGACCAGAACCCGGTCGGCCAGGTCGATCTTGCGCAGGTGGAGGGCGCCCAGCGCGGTTTTCTGCTCGTTGGTGATCACCTCGTCCGCTCCCTGATCGTCGTCGCGCCGGAAGACGCCCGGCGCGACGACGATGACACCTGCGAAGGTCAGTTCACGGTTGGCCGCGCTCATCTCGTCCGCGAACCGGGTGGAGCCGCAGATGCAGACGATCTCGGGTCGGTCGGGCACGGCTCAGTCCTTCGGGTCGAACGGCAAACCGTCAGTGCGCGCGCAGCCATCAAGGGCGGGCACAAGAGCCAGCAGTGTACGCAGCGAGACGGACGCCCCGCGGCTGGACCGTCGCAGGCGGAAGGCGTGGCCCGTGCCGGGAATGAGGCTGCTCGACGCCGGAGTCGGTGGTGCACCCGGCTCACCACCTTCCTTTGGCGACACGGCCTGGGGACCGCTCCGATCGCCGACCGGATCATGGCCGAAACGCTCCCCGGCCCCACCGCCCGCGACGACCGGGCCATCATCGACGCGGCCCTCGACCACTGCCGCCGCGGCCACCAGGCGGTCGGAACCCGCCCGGCGCGCCCGGCCGCGGACGATCTCGTGGACGCCCGGCCGCACGTGCGCGGGACCGCCGGCCTGCGGATCGTCTGCCGCCCACCTCCGCCGGCCACGGTCACCGGCATTCTCGACGGGTCGATCACGTCCACGATCCGACGGCCCGCGGCCCCCGCCCTGGACACGGCCCGACCCCGCCCCGACCCTTTGACGGACCGATGAGATCTGTCCGAAACATTGTCGTCGTATCCCCGAAGTGTTAGCGTCCGGACGGCGGGCATTCAGTTGAATGCGTTAGCTATTCCGCCCGGGACGGTGACCATGAGCGATGGTTTCCTGCAGGAGTCTTTCCACGGTGTCGACTGGGGAGTCGCCACCGCGGACGCCGTCGCGGCCCCGCCGCCCCCTCCGCCGGAACGCGCGGGGCACTTCCGGCAGTGGACCGACGACATCCGGCAACTGGTCGGCGTCACGCCTGACACGCACCGGATGGTCGCCGGATGGCCGCTGCTCCAGCCCGACGGCCCCGGCAGCTGGGACCACGCGGCCCTGGACCGCTGCGACCGCGAACTCGACTCCCTGCTCGAACTCGGCCTGCGCCCTTGTCTCACTCTCTTCGACCGGTCGCTGCCGTCCTGGCTGGAGGAGCGCGGGGGCTGGCTGGAGCGCGACACGGCCGAGCACTTCGCCGTCTACGCCGCCGAGCTGGGCCGCCGCTACGGCGACCGCGTCACCCGCTGGATCACCTCCACCGACCTGGCCGGGCCCACCCTCGCCGACCACGTGGCCGGGATGTACACCCCGGGCCGGGGCATCGGCCGCGCCGGCCTGCCCGCCGTCCACCACATCCTGCTCGCCAACGGACTCGCGACACGCGCGCTCCGCGCCGCCGGCGTCAGCGGGCGGATCGGTACCACCGTCACCCTCGTCGGCGGCTACGCGGCCACCGAGGACCCCTTCGACCGGCTCGCCCTGGACCGCCTGCTGAGCTGGACCAACCGTCTCTTCCTCGACCCCCTGCTGCTCGGCGAGCACATGGTGACCGAGGACGACGTCTCACCCATCGAGGACACCGACTGCGTACGTCTCGGGGACCTGGACGTCATCGCCACCCCGCAGGACCTGCTCGGCCTGTCCTGGCACACCCCGTTCCGCGTCACCGCACCGGAGAACCTCGCCCGCGCCCTGCCGGCCGACAAGTGCCAGAGCAGGCTGAACGAGGTCAACCGCCTGCTGGTGGGCCTGGGCTTCGCGGTCGTCCCCTTCGACGACGTGGAGACGACGGCGTACGGCTGGCCCATCCTCCCCGAGGGCCTGGCCGACGCCGTCGCGGACCTCCACGACCTCTACGGCGACCTGCTGCCGCCGCTGTCCATTGTCGACAACGGCATGGGCGACCTGGACCTCGTCGACGACACCGGCCACAGCGACGACGCCCGCCGCCGGTCCCTGCTGCGCGCCCGGCTGTCGTGGCTCGGCCGGGTCATCGAGCATGGTGTGGACGTCTGCGGCTACGAGTACTGGTCGGTGCTCGACAACCTGGAGGCGAAGTTCCGCTACACCCGCCTCTACGCGATGGCCGTCCCCGACCACGAGCCCCCGCCGCGCCCGCCGATGCCCTCGGACTGGCTGCGGGCCGGAGCCTTCCCCGGTCCCGAGGCGCCGGGTCCGACGGCCGGGCTGAGCCTGGTCCCGCCCGGCGGCCCCCGGGATCAGCGCGTCGGAGCCTCGTAGTCCCGGCCCCGGATCAGCCGTACCGGCGTGTAGACGAGCACGTCCTCGTCCCGCTGGTTGCGTACGGTGATCCGGCTGGTCACCACGCCCCGGCCGGGCTTGCCGGACGGCCGGGAGGCGGTGGTCTCGACGACGGCGTACAGGGTGTCGCCGACGTAGACCGGTCCTCGCACGGTCAGTTCCATGTGCAGGAAGGCCAGGCCCGTGCCGTGCAGCACGTTCGTCTGCAGGACGAGTCCCTCGGCGATGCAGTACGTCAGCGCGCCCGGGACCAGCCGTCCGGTGTAGCCGCCGTCGGCCGCGTGTGAGGCGTCCCAGAAGAGCGGCTCGTTGAAGCCGCCCCAGGTGACGAAGTTGACGAGGTCGGTCTCGGTGACCGTGCGGCGGGCGGTACGGAAGACCTGCCCGACCGGCATCTCCTCGTAGGTCAACCCCCTTACCAGCGGGGGGATTTCGGTGGCGGTGGTGGGCTCTGCCGTCATCACGCGCTCCTCATGCGTTCGTGGGTCCGTGGGTCACAGGTCGATCGGGTGCTTGCCGCCCACGCCCTCGAAGTCCGGGGCACGCTTCTCGCGGTGGGCGGCGAGTCCCTCGACGACCTCGTGCCCGCCGAAGCCGAAGAACTCCAGCCCCAGCGAGGCCTCGAAGAGTGGCTGGGCCGTGCGGTACCAGTGGTTGAGGGACCGCTTGGTCCAGCTCAGCGCGCTGGCGGGCCCGGCGGCCAGCAGGGTCGCCACCCGCAGCCCCTCGGCGTGCACGTCCTCGTCGTCCACGCACTTCGACACCAGCCCGATCCGCTCGGCCTCCTCGCCGGTCAGCGCCTCGCAGGTCAGCAGGTAGTACTTGGCCTTGGCCATCCCGCACAGCAGTGGCCAGCAGATCGCCGCGTGGTCACCGGCCGCCACGCCCAGCCGCGTGTGCCCGTCGACGATCTTCGCTTTGCGTCCGGCGATCGATATGTCCGCCAGCATGCCGATGACCAGCCCCGCCCCGACCGCCGGGCCGTGGATCGCGGAGACAACCGGCTTCGAGCAGTTGATCACCCCGTAGACCATGTCCCGCGCCTCCCGCATCGTCCGGGCCCGCACGGCGTAGTCCTCGGTCATGGCCTCGATGGAGTCGAAGGTCCCGCCGGCCGAGAAGGCCTTGCCGGCTCCCTGGACCAGCACCGCGCGGGTCTCCTCGTCCCGGTCGACGACCGGCCAGACGTCGGCCAGCTCACCGTGCATGCGCGGATCGACGGCGTTGAGGTTCGGCGCGTCGAGCACGATGCGCAGCACACCGGGCGCGGGCCGCTCGAAGGTCAGGCTCGTGAACGGGGCGTAGGGATCGGTCACGTCGCGCTCCTGGTGTATTCAGTGCGGATACTATAATTATCTAACTGTATCGAGAGGCGGGCGGCAAGCGTCCGGCACACGGGCGCACGGAGGACGGGAAGCTCGGCATGGATCTCACCTTCAGCGAGGAACAGGACGAACTGCGCACGGTCGTACGGTCGTTCCTCACCCGGCACGCCACCGAGGCCGACGTGCGCCGCCTGGCCGCCGACCCGCACGGACACGACCCGTGGATCTGGCGGCGGATGGCCACGGAGATCGGACTCCAGGGACTCGCCGTACCGGAGGAGTACGGCGGCTCCGGCTTCGGCTACGTCGACCTCGGCGTCGTCTTCGAGGAGACGGGCCGCGCCCTGCTGTGCGCCCCGTACTTCGCCACCGTGGCCCTGGCCGCCGAGGCGCTGCTGCGCTGCGACGACGAGGCCGCCCGCGCCGACCTCCTCCCGGGCATCGCCGCGGGCGAGACCGTGGCCACGCTCGCCCTCACCGAGGACGACGGGCGCTGGGACGAGCCGGGCATCCACCTCAACGCCCGGGCCGGAGCTGACGGTTGGCGGCTCACGGGCGTGAAGACCTACGTCCCCGAAGGACACCTCGCCGACCTGCTCCTGGTCGCCGCCCGCACCCCAGCCGGCGTCAGCCTCTTCGCGGTCACGACGGCCGACGCCCCGGGCCTGACCCGGACACGGCTCCCCACCCTCGACCAGACCCGCAAACAGGCCCGCATCACCTTCAGGGATACCCCGGCCCGTCTGCTGGGCACCGAGGGCACGGCCTGGCCGGTGATCGAACGCACCCTCGCCACGGCCGCCGTCCTCCTGGCCGCCGAGCAGGTCGGGGGAGCCGCCGCCGCCCTTGACGCATCGGTCGGGTACGCCAAGATCCGTGAGCAGTACGGCCGCCCCATCGGCTCCTTCCAGGGCATCAAGCACAAGTGCGCCGACATGCTCGTCGAGATCGAGTCCGCCCGCTCGGCCGCGTACGCCGGACTGTGGGCCCTGGACGCCGGCGACGAGACGGAGATCGCTGTCGCGGCGGCCCTCGCCCAGGCCTTCTGCTCGGAGGCCTTCACCAAGGTCGCCGGCGACACCATCCAGGTCCACGGCGGCATCGGCTTCACCTGGGAGCACCCCGCGCACCTCTACCTCAAGCGGGCCAAAAGCTCCGAGGTGCTGCTCGGCACCCCCGCCTACCACCGGGAACTGCTCGCCGCCCGGCTCGGCATCTGACACCCAGGAGAAACAGACATGGAAGTGGACTTCGGGCCCGCCGTACGCGACTTCCGCGACGAACTGCGGGACTGGTTCGCGGACCACCTCGTGGGGGAGTTCGCCGAACACCGAGGCGTGGGCGGCCCCACCGACGGCGCGGCCTGGGACGTACGCCTGGCCTGGGACCGCGAGCTGTCGGCCGGGAACTGGCTGGGCGTGGGCTGGCCGAAGGAGTACGGCGGACGCGGCCTAGGACTCCTGGAAGAGATCGTCTTCGAGTACGAGTACGCCCGTGCGAACGCCCCCTACCGCGCCACCGTCAACGCCCTCGACCTGCTCGGCCCGATGCTCCTCGCGATGGGCGACGAGGCCCAGAAGAAGCGCTTCCTGCCCCCGATCCTCGCCGTCGAGGAACTCTGGGGACAGGGCTTCAGCGAACCCGGCGCGGGCTCCGACCTGGCCTCCGTCCGCACCCGCGCCGAGCGCGACGGCGACCAGTGGGTGGTCAACGGGCAGAAGGTGTGGACCTCGTTCGGCATCCACGCCGACTGGCTCTACGTCCTCACCCGCACCGACCCCGACTCCCGGCGCCACAAAGGCCTGACCCTGCTGCTCCTCCCCACCGACCAGCCCGGCGTGGAGATCCGCCCCATCCGCAACCTCGCCGGCCAGGACGAGTTCGCCGAGGTCTTCCTCTCCGACGCGCGCACCGGCGCGGACATGGCCGTGGGAGAGGTCGGTCAGGGCTGGCGCACCGCGATGGCCACCCTCGGCATCGAACGCGGCACGACCCTGCTACCCCAGCAACTCGGCTTCGAGCGCGAGGCCGAGGCGCTGATCGACCTGGCGCGCGCCGGGGGCGCGTTGGGTGACCCCATGCTGCGCCGCCGGATCCTGGACGCCTGGATCTCCGTACGCATCATGCGCACCACCAACCTGCGCACCCTCGCCGAACTGACCGCGGGCCGCACACCCGGCGCCCAGGCCACCACGGCGAAGCTCTACGCCTCGACCCGCCACCAGCAACTCGGCCACCTGGCCATGGAGTTGGCTGGTCCCGCCGGGCAGATCGTCGGCGAGGGCTACGAACTCGACACCCGACAGCGCTCGTTCCTGCTCTCCCTCGCGGAGACGATCTACGGCGGTTCCAGCGAGATCCAGCGCAACATCATCGGGGAGCAGCTCCTCGGTCTGCCCAAGGAGCCGCGGCCGTGACCTCGATCGAGGACCGCCTCGACCGCATCGAATCACATCAGGCCATCCAGCAACTGCCCATCCGCTATGCCCTGGCCGTGGACTCCCGCGACCTGGACGCCTGGGCCGGCTGCTTCCGCCCCGACGTCGACATGGGACGCCACGGCCGGGGACGGCAGGTCCTGCGGCGACACATCGAGCCCCTCCTGCGCGGCTTTCATCGCTCGGTGCATCAAATCTGCGGCCACCGCGTCGAGTTCACCGGCCGCGACACCGCGACCGGCGCGGTCTACTGCCGCGCCGAGCACGAGGTCGAGGACCGGTGGATCGTGATGGCGATCTGCTACTTCGACGACTACGCGCGCGTGGACGGCGACTGGTACTTCTCCCGGCGCCGCGAACAGCACTGGTACGCGGCCGACGTGACCGACCGCCCCCAGGCCGTCGGCTTCAACGGCTGGGAGGGCGCGGGAGAACCGGCGCTGCCGGACGCCTTCCCCACCTGGACGCCCTTCTGGAAGGAGACGTGATGGCACGGTTGTCGGGCAGGACGGCGTTGGTCACCGGCGGAGGACAGGGCGTGGGCCGCGGCATCGCACTCGCGCTCGCTGTCGAGGGCGCGGCCGTGGTCATCACCGGCCGCACGGAGAGCAAGTTGAAGGACACCGCCGGGGAGATCGCCGAGCGCGGCGGGCGGGCGTACACCGTCGTCGGGGACGTGGGGGAGCGGGACGACGTCGACCGGATGGTGGCCGAGACGGTACGGGAGTTCGGCGGCCTCGACGTGCTCGTCAACAACGCCCAGTCCTCGGTGCAGCGACGGCTGGAGACGACGTCGTACGACGATGTCGAACTCACCTACCGCAGCGGGCCGTTGGCCGTCTTCCACGCGATGCAGGCGGCCCTGCCCCACTTGAGGGAGAGCCGGGGCAGTGTCGTCAACCTCGGTTCCTCGGCGGCGGTGCAGGGCGAGGCGACCTTCGCGGCGTACGCCATGGCCAAGGAGGCGATCCGTGGGCTGAGTCGGGTCGCCGCGCGCGAGTGGGGGCCGTACGGGATCCGCGTGAACGTCGTCTGCCCGGCCGCGCTCAGCCCGGCGGCGGAGGACTATCTGGCCGCGCATCCACGGAAGGCGGAGGAACTGGCCCGCGAGATCCCGCTGGGGCGGCTCGGCGCGCCGGAGGCGGACATCGGCAGGGCGGTGGCCGCGCTGGTGAGCGACGACATGGCGTATCTGACCGGCGCGACGCTGATGTTGGAGGGCGGCCGGACCCTCATTGGATGACGTCGCTAGACGACGCCTCGCGCGCGCAGTCCCGCCAGCTGTTCCTCCGTCACCCCGGCGAGCCCGCACAGGACTTCGGCGGTGTGCTCGCCGAGCGCGGGCGGCGGGGTGTAGCCCGCGACCGGGGTCGCCGTGAGCCGTATCGGATTGGCGAGCAGGGGCAGTGGGCCCGACACCGGGTCGTCGACCTCGACCAGCATCCCCCGGTGCCGGATCTGGGGGTCGGCGAAGACCTCCGGCATTTCGTTGAACGGGCCCGCCGGCACGTCGTGTTCTTCGAGGAGGGCCAGCCACTCGTCCCGGGTCCGGGTCCGCATGATGGCTTCGAGGACCGGCAGGATCTCCTCCCGGTGGGTGATCCGGGCGGAAGTGGTGGCGAACCGGGGGTCCTGGAGCAGGTCGGCGCGGTCGGCCGCCGCGCAGAACGCGGCGAACTGCTTGTCGTTGCCCGCGACGAGGAAGAGCGGCTTGTCCGCGCAGTGGAAGGCCTGGGAGGGGATTCCGCCGTAGCCGCCGTTGCCGCGCCGGCGCGGAACCTCCCCGGAGACCAGGTAGTTCATCGCGAAGTGGGACAGCGAGGCCAGTCCGCAGTCCAGCAGGGAGAGGTCGACGAGCTGGCCCTCGCCGGTGGCGTCCCGGTGTCGCAGCGCCGCCAGGACGGCCGTCGAGGCGTACAGGCCGGTGAGGATGTCGACCATGCTGACGCCGACCTTCATCGGCTCGTCGGGGTGGCCGGAGACGCTCATCATCCCGGACATGGCCTGGAAGATGCCGTCGTAGCCGGGGCGCCCGGCGTAGGGTCCGGTCTGGCCGAAGCCGGTGACGGACAGGTAGACCAGGCGTGGGTTGAGCGCCAGCAGGCTCTCGTGGTCGAGGCCGTACTTCGCCAGCGTCCCCGCGCGGAAGTTCTCCACCAGGACGTCCGAGCGGGCGGCGAGCGAGCGGATCAACTCCTGTCCCTCGGCGGTGGCGTGATTGACCGTCACGGACCGCTTGTTGCGGTTGCAGGAGAGGTAGAAGGCGGCGGTGTCCGTACCGGGGGCGAACGGCGGACCGTACGTCCGTGAGTCGTCGCCGGTGCCCGGACGCTCGACCTTGATGACCTCCGCGCCGAGGTCGGCCAGCATCTGGGTGGCCAGCGGTGCGGCCAGGATGCGGGACAGGTCGAGGACGCGGATCCCGGCCAGGGCGGTCGACGGCATCGAGGTCTCCCTCTGTTCACAGGCATCGAATGAGTTATATAAATAATACATCTGGCGCCCTGGCTGCGCCTCGGATGATTGCTTCAACTATCCAATTCATGTAACTATATGGATCGGCTGACCGGCCGAGACCGGAGGGCGTGCGGATGACCGTCGCGGCGAGGACCCTCACCGACCAGGAACAGCGCGAACGCCGCGAGTGGTTCCGGTCCCGCTGGGAGCGCGGCGTCGCGTTCAACCGCCTCTGTCGTCTGCGTATGGTCCGCTGGGACCCCGACGGCGTGGAGGTCGTCCTTCCCTACGTCGAGGCACTCTCCGCCCACGAAGGCGTCTTCCACGGCGGAGTGATCTCCGCGCTCATCGACACCGCGGGCGCGGGAGCCGTGATCGCCGGGCACGACTTCCAGAAGGGGAGTCTGCTCAGCACCGTCTCGATGTCGGTGCAGTACCTCGCGCCCGCCCGGGGCCCGGAGGCCGTCGCCTACGCGCGCTGCGTCCGACGGGGCCGCAGGCTGCACTTCGCCGACGTCGACGTGATGACCGACGGGATCGTCTGCGCACGGGGGCAGGTGGTGGTGACGATCTCCGGCGAGCGACCGGGCGTCGGAGAACCCATCGACTCCATCCGCCCCATCGACGCCATCGAACCGCTGACCGAGGAGTGACGCGATGCCCGACGAACCCGACCGGGACCTGGTGCTCTACGAGGTCGACGAGGACGGTGTCGCCACCGTCACCCTCAACAGGCCCGAGCGCAAGAACGCGTGGAGCCTCCCCATGGAGCGCCGCTTCTTCGCCCTCCTCGACGAGGCCGCCGCCGACCCCGCCGTCCGCGTCGTGATCGTCACCGGCGCCGGCCGGGCGTTCTGCCCCGGCATGGACGTCCAGCGGCTGGAACAGAACGCGCAGCCGGGCCAGTCCCTCAACCTCCAGGCCCGCGTGCCCATGTACAGCAGGCGCAACATGCCCAAGCCGCTCATCGCGGCCGTCAACGGCGCCTGCGCGGGCATCGGCCTGGTCCAGGCCCTGATCTGCGACGTCCGCTTCGCCGCCCGCGGGGCACGCTTCACCACCGCCTTCACCCGCCGCGGCCTCGCCGGCGAGTACAACCTCCCGTACGTGCTGCCGCGCGTCATCGGCCTGGAGAACGCCCTCGACCTCCTCCTGTCCGGCCGGGTCTTCGACGCCGACGAGGCGAAGCAACTCGGCCTCGTCAGCCGGGTGGTGGAGCCGGAGGACCTGCTCGACGCGGCCCGCTCCTACGCCCGCGACATCGCCCGCAACTGCTCACCGCGCGCCATGGCCGTCGTACGCCATCAGGTGTACGGCGACCTCGACCGGCCCTTCACCGACGCGCTCGCCCGCTCCTACTCCGCCATGGAGTTCTTCGCGGGCTCGCCGGACTTCCGCGAAGGGGTGGCCAGCTTCGTGGAGAAACGGGAGCCCAAGTTCGAGGGACTGCCCCCGGACTTCGACCCCGACGAGGCCACCCGCGACGCGTTCCTGCCGTACTGACCGAGGAGTTGGAAGATGACAGGGCAGCCCTTCCCGGTCGAGGCCGGGCACATCCTGGCGTTCGCCCGGGCCATCGGTGACGAGGACCCGGCCTACGCCGGCGAGAGCGCGCTCGCGCCGCCCACCTTCACCATGGCGAGCGCCCACCACGACCCCGACTACCGGCTGCGGCCCAAGGCGGGCGAGGAATGGTTCGGGTCCGGCGCCGGGCCCGGCGTGATGCCCGAGGGCGGTGGCGGGCTGCACGCCGAGCAGCACTTCACGTACCACCGGCCGGTGCGCGCGGGGGAGACCCTGTACGCCACCACCGTTGCCGGACGCAGCTGGGAGAAGCGGGGCCGCACCGGGCTGCTGCTGTTCAGCGAGCGCATCACCGAGTACCGCGACGCCGACGGCGAACCGGTCGTCAGCGCCCGCACCGTGGCCGTCGTGCCCGAGGGCCCCGCAACCCGGAAGGACGCGCGATGAGCCTGAGTGTCGACGACGTCAAGGTCGGCGAGACCCGCGAGAGTGTGCTGGTCGACGACCTCAAGCGCACCCGGATCGTCCAGTACGCGGGCGCGTCCGGCGACTTCAACCCGTTGCACACCGACGAGAAGTTCGCCACCGAGGTCGCGGGCTACCCCGGCGTCTTCGCCCACGGCATGCTCACGATGGGCATGACGGGCCGGGTCCTGACCGACTGGGTCGGTGTCGAGGCGCTGCTGACCTTCGGGGTGCGTTTCAAGGCTCAGGTGTGGCCCGGCGACACCCTGACCGCCACGGCGACCGTCGAGTCGGTCGAGGACACGCCGGACGGCCCGGTCGCCCACTTCTCGCTGCGAACCGTCACCCAGGACGGCGCCGAGGTGGTCACCGGCACCGCTTCGGCCCTGCTGGAGCCCTGAACCGGTGGGCGGCGAGGCGGAGTTCACCTGGACGACGACGGTGGTCGCCGCCTACGACCACTCCCGTCCCGCCGTCCGGTTCGGGAACCTCACCTGGACCGGACGCGAACTCCTCGACCGGGCGGCCGGCGCCGCCGACTGGCTGGACACCCTCGGCCTCGACCCCGGCGCCCCGGTACCCGCCCTGGCCGCCACCTCCGCCGACGCCCTCGCGCTCGTCATCGGCGGCGCCGGCTCCGGCCACCCGCTCGCCCCGCTCGGCGTCCGTATGACGCCGTACGAGATCGCGGCAGTGGTCGAGGCATCGGGAGCCCAACTCCTCCTCGCGCAACCCGAGTTCGCCGAACTCGGCGAACAGGTCGCCGAGCTGTCCGGCCGCCGGGCCGTTGTCGTCCCCGCACTCCGCCCGAGCACAAGGCCGTTGACCGCTGAGCCGGACGACCTCGCCGTCGTCCTGCACACCTCCGGCACGACAGGCCTCCCCAAGCCCGTCCGCATGACCCAACGCCGTCTGGCCGCCCGCGCCCGCGTCAACGGCCGCCTCTGCGCGCTCGATCCGGACGGTTTCTACGGGGGCAGCGCCCCCTTCCACCACATCGCCGGCCTCGGCAACATCGCCGTCGCCCTGGCCGCGGGCGCGCTGATCACCGGGTTGCCCCGCTTCACCGTCGAGGGCTGGGTCCTGCTGCGCGAGCTCGGCGTCACCCACACCAGCATGGTCCCGGCGATGCTGGAGACCCTGCTGACGGCAGGCCAGGCACACCACGAGACGCTGCGGGTCCTCCAGTACGGCGGCGCGCCGGTCCGCCCCGACACCCTGCGCCGGACGTACGAGGCGATGCCCGGCGTCCGCATGCTCAACATGTTCGGGCAGACCGAGGGCTCGCCCATCAGCGTGCTCACCCCCGAGGACCATCGGGAGGCGGTCGCCGGACGCACCGAACTGCTGCGGTCCGTGGGACGGCCCGCCCCCGGCGTCGAGCTGCGGGTGCGGGAGGCCGGACCGGACGGCATCGGCGAGATCCACGCCCGCGCCGACCACTTCTTCCGGATCGACGCCGAAGGCTGGCTGCACAGCGGCGACTTGGGCCGAGTGGCCGAGGACGGCTACCTCTACCTGTACGGCCGGGGCACCGACATGATCATCCGGGGCGGCGAGAACGTCCACCCGCTGGAGGTCGAGACCGTGCTGGCCGCCCACCCCGGCGTCGCGGACGTGGCTGTCACCGGCGCCCCCGACGAACGACTCGGCCAGACCGTCGTCGCCTTCGTCGTACCTGCCGACGCCGATGCCCCGCCCGAACCCGCCTCGCTCAGGACGCACGCCCGCACCCGGCTGTCCGGATTCAAGGTCCCCGTCCGCTGGTGGTTCGTGGACCACCTGCCGCGCAACGCCAACGGCAAGGTCGTACGGCAGCGACTGCGCGAGCCCTGCCAAGGAGAATCACGTGACTGACCACTCCGTCGTCGACCCTGAGAGCGTGGGGGTGGACCCGTACCGGCTGGACGTCCTGCTGCGCCGGATCCGGCTGGAGGTCGAGCACGGACCGCTGCCGTCGGCGCAGGTCGCCGTCGCCCGGGGCGGGCGCCTGGTGGCGTTCGAGACGTGGGGGAACGCCGGCCCGGACACGCGATACGTCCTGCAGTCCGTCGGGCGGTCGATCGTCGCCGGTGTCGTGTGGAAGCTGCTCGGTGAGGGACTCCTGCACCTGGACGAGCAAGTCGCCGCGATCATCCCGGAGTTCGCGCCGAACGGGAAGGAAACGGTGACCGTGGAGCAGGTGCTCACGCACACCGCCGGGTTCCCCTTCGCCCCCCTCGGGTACCCGAAGATGCTGGACCGCGAGCAACGGCTCGCCGCCTTCGGGCGCTGGCGGCTCGACACCCCGCCGGGCACCCGCTTCCAGTTCCATCTCACTGCCGCCGCATGGCTGATCGCCGAGATCGTCGAGCGGCGCACGGGGCTGCCCTTCGCCGACTACCTCCACGAGCGGATCACCCGGCCGCTGGGCCTCACCTCGATCGAACTCGGTGTCCCGGTCGACCAACAGCCCGGCACCGTCGCCCCGATGACCGCCACCGACCGCACCGACGACACCCAGGAACCCGACCCCTGGGGACCCTGGTACCTCGCCGACCCCCGCGTCCTGGCGGCCGGCGAACCCAGCCACGCCCTGGTCGCCACCGCCGCCGATGTCGCCCTGTACTTCCAGGCGTTGGAGCACTCGGGCCTGTGGAAGCCGGAGGCGGTGGCGGAGGGCACCCGGATCAGGTTGACCCAACTCCCGTACGGGGAGCAGATCTACGGGGGCGGCGGCAGTCGGCGTACCACCATGGGGCTGTTCGTGACGGTGGCCGGTCCGGACGCCGGCAGCCAACTGCCCTCCACCGGCTCGCCGTCGCTCTTCGGCAGCGCGGGCGCCGCGTACCAACTCGGCTTCATGGACCCGGAGTCCGGCCTGTCCTTCGCCTGCCTGAGCAACGGCTACCCGCTCTCCGGCTACGACCACTCCCGGCGCGGCACGGCACTGCTCACCAACATCGCGAACCTGGCGGCGGACCTGGTCCAATGACCTGGTCCGCCGCCAGGCGGGGGCATTTCAGGGCTCAGCGGCTGATCAGCTGCTGAGCGTTGTTGTACATGATGTCGTCCTGGACCGACTCGTCGAGTTCCGCGAGGAGCTTGCGGTAGTCGGCCGGGTTGGCGATGCCCTCCGCGTGCGGGAAGTCCGAGCCCATCACGATCGACTCGTGGTAACCGAGCCGCTTGACCAGGCTCGGGATGTCGTCCTCGGGATAGGGCACCACACGGATGTGCTTGCGGAAGACCTGGCTGGGCCGCTCCGCCAACTGGCCGCCGATCCACGGGCCGTTGCGCCCCATGCCGCGGCTCTTGTCCATGTGCCGGACGAAGTGGGGCACCCACTCGGCGCCGAACTCCGAGACCAGGACGTTGATGTCGGGGAAGCGCCCGAAGAGGTTGTCGAAGATGAGCGCGGACAGCGTCTCCTCGATGGGGCGCTGGCCGTAGGTGTTCATCCACTGCCAGGCCGACATCCGGAAGTGGATCGGGCTCGCGTCATGGCCCCAGGCGGGGGCGACGTGCGAGTTGTAGTAGAACTCGCTGATGTGGTAACAGACGCTGGCCTTGGCCTCGTTGACCAGTTTCCAGAACGGGTCGAAGTAGGGGTCGCCCGGTGAGCGGCCGTACTGCGGCCCGGTCGGCAGCATGATGAAGCGGGCGCCCTTGTCCAGGACGTACTCCAGCTCCTTGACCGCGTGGTCCAGGTCGCGCAGCGACAGCAGCGCGGGGGAGTAGATGCGGTCCTGGTGGTTGAAGCCCCAGACCTCGTTCATGTAGCGGTTGAACGAGTGGTAGTTGGCGTAGAGCGGCTCGACGCCCTGCACGTACTCCTCGGCGACCAGTGCCCAGCCGCCCGGGTAGATGATCGTCTGGTCCAGGCCCTGCTCGTCCATGACGCGCAGCCGGGCCTCGCGGTTCTGGTACGACTCGTGCATCGGCTCGAACTGGTACGTCTCGTCGGGGTTGCCCGAGGCCATCGCCTTGAGCATCTCCTTGAGCGAGCCGGGCCGGTAGACCTGCCCGAACTCCGGCTCCAGACAGACCACGATCCGGTCTCCGGCGAGGATGACCTCGCGGCCGTCCGGGAGCGTCACCGGGGCCACCGCCTGGCCGAGGAACTCCTTCGGGAGGTAGCGGGTGAAGGAGTCCCGTTCCTCGTACATGTGCTGGTCGCAGTCGAAGATTCGCTTGCGCTGTTCGGCCATGGCCGTCGCCTCCGGACCCCAGATCTATTCAGTACGCCTCCTATAATTATCTAACTGATTCGGAGACGCAAGGGGTGAGCGTGGGAACGGCTCGGTGATCCCCGATCCGCGCGGTCGGGTGATGAGGGTCCGACCGGTCGGTGGACGAGGATCTGTCCGGTCAGTCGATGAGTTCGAGCACCGTCTTGGGACCGGCCCCGTTCACCACGTCGTCGGCGCCGCTGATGTGGCGCTGCCACAGCTTCTCGGCCTCGTCCGCCTTGCCGGACTCGATCAGACCGACCAGCCGCACATGGGCCCGGTGCCCCTTCAGGGCCTGCGCCTTCTGGGTCTCGGCGTCGGTGGCCGCCGCGGTGTACGAGGCGTTGGCCCGGTCGATGATGTTGCGGAGCATGCCGCACAGGAGGATCAGCGTCTGGTTGCCGGTCAGTTCGACCAGCAGGGCGTGGAAGGTGTCCTGCGCCTCGACCAGGCCGAGCGGGTCGTCCAGGACGGTCTTCTCGGCCGCCACCGCGTCCCGCAGTCGCTTGATGTCGTCCGCCGTGTGCTTGGCGGCCAGTTGACGCACGCACGGCGGCTCGATGACGGCCGCGGCGCGGTATACGTCCCCCAGGGTGGCGCCGCGGTATTCGAGGATCAGGCCGGCGAAGCGGGCCGCGACATCGGAGTCCGGCGCGCTGACTCGGGCGCCGCCGTGTGCGCCGCGCCGTACCATGATCAGCGACTCCGACTCCAAAACTCGGAACGCCTCGCGCAGCGTCGGCCGTGAGATGCCGAACTGCTCCATCAGCCCCGACTCCGGCGGCAGCGCGTCGCCGGGCTTCAGCTCGCCCCGTACGATCTGGCGGCGCAGCTCCGCGGCGACCAGCTCGGCGGTCTTCGGGACACGTACCTGACGTCCGACGCGGCCACGCGCGGGGACGGGCACGGTGGGCGTTTCTGCGCGGGCTGCCTCGGCCACGGCGGGCTCCTCCGTCATATAGCAAAATGAATCGTCTTAGTGCATCGAGGGTACCAGGTCAAGGTCTGGATGATCTTGAATCGGGGAGACCCGATCTGTTGCCAGTGCCGTGGTTGGGTATATAGATGATTCATCTAGCGATAAACCAACGCGGGCTCTGGGAGTGACCTCGATGAACGAGCATGCGGCCCCGGTGATCCTCAGCGAGCTGACCGGCGACGGAGTCATGCTGCTCACCCTGAACCGGCCCGAGCGGCACAACGCCTGGACGCTGGAGATGGAACTGCTCTACAACGAGCTGTTCGACCGCGCCGAGGCTGACCCGGCGGTTCGGGCCGTCGTCCTCACCGGTGCGGGACGCAGCTTCTGCCCGGGCATGGACATGAGCGTGCTGGACGGCGCGTCCTCCGGAGCGCGCCCGTGGCCGACCGACCGGCTGCCGCCGCGCACCCGGCCCATGTCGTTCCCCAAGCCCCTGGTGGCGGCCGTCAACGGCGCCTGCGCCGGCATCGGCTTCAACCAGGCGCTCATGTGCGACGTGCGGTTCGCCGTGCCGGGCGCCAAGTTCGCCGCCGCGTTCAGCGCGCGCGGCCTGGTGGCCGAGGACGGCGTCTCGTGGCTCCTGCCCCGGCTCGTCGGCTACGGCAACGCGAGCGACCTGCTGCTGTCCTCACGTCGGATCACCGGAACGGAGGCGGAGGCGATGGGCCTGGTCAACCGTCTCGTCGAGCCGGAGGAACTGCTCCCGACGGCCCTCGCGTACGCCACGGAACTCGCCCGCTCGGCCAGCCCGTACGCGATGTCCCTCATCAAGCGGCAACTCGCCGACGACCAGGCGAGAAGCTTCACCGAGAGCCGCGACACCGCCGCCGCGCTGCTGGCCACGGCGAAACGCGCTCCGGACTACCGCGAGGGCGTGCGCAGCTTCATCGAACGCCGGCCGCCGGAGTTCGCGGGCCTCGGGGAGAACGTGCCTGAGCCGGCGGAGGCCTCGTCGTGAGGCGCGCCGAACTCCCGCTGCATCGCCGCACCATCACCGTCACCGCCCACCTGGAGCCCGGCGGCGAGGAGATCTCGGTCGAGGCGGAGCTGCGGGACGAGCGGCCGTGGGCCGAGCCGGAGACCGCCGACATCCACCGGATGGTGCTGGCGGTGCGGGTCCGACTCACGGACATGACCATCGTGGCCGCCGACGCGGACATGCTGACGTTTCCGCACGTGGAGTGCCCGTTCATCACCCCGGTCTTCGACAGCCTGATCGGCGTCGGCGTCGCCGCCGGATACAACCGGGCGATCCAGGAGCGGTTCCGCGGCGTCCTGGGCTGCTCCCACCTCTACGAACTGGCCCGGGTGCTCGGCCCCGCCGTGGTACAGGCGGCCATGTCGGCCAACGCGCGCCGCCGTGACGCGGGCGAGGCCGCGAACGGCCCGCGCGCCACGGCCGGGGTGCTGAACAGCTGCCACATCTGGGCACCGGACGGCGTGGGCCTGCGCAAGCTGGACGCGGGCTGGAGACCGGGGACCGGACCGCGTCCGGTTCCCGGGCTCGGGACCTTCGAGACGCGAGAGTGAGTCCGCGGGGCTGAGGGGCGGCCGCGTGAACGCGGGGCCGGGGTGGTTGCGGTCGACCACGCGGATGCGGAATCGGCCCCGACAGGGCCCACTTGGACCCGACCGGGACGGCGGCAGCCGCGTGATCTTGATGCGGAACATGGCGCGCGCGGGCGGAGGCGCGGCGGCGGGGTGGCGCACGCCGGTGGCTGGCAGGCGCCAGCTCGATCAAGCGGACCGAGGATTCGCGGACCGACGGCGCCTGGCCGTGACCGACCGATGTGCGCGCCAGGAGTCCGAGCGCGTCCCACATGGGCCGATCGGCCGGACCATAGCGCGTGAGCCGTGCTGAAGGACCGCGCCCCGAGGCGTTGCCGAGCCGGCCTTGACCCGTCGCCGTCGAACTCGCCGTAACCAGCAGCCGCTGAACCGGACCTTGACCGGCCTTCGCGGAGCTTGCCGTAACCGGCGGTCCCTGAGCCGGCGTTGACCGGCTGCCGTCGAATCTGACGCGACCGACCGTCCCTGAAGCGGCCTTGACCGGCCGCTGCCGAAGCAGCCGTAACTGGCAGTCCCTGAGCCGGCCGTCACCCGACCGCCCCCGGCCCCGCCTCAACCAGCCGTCGCCCTCGGCTCGCGCGGCAACCCCAGCACCCTCTCCGCGAGGATGTTCCGCTGCACCTGCGAGGTGCCCGCGTAGATCGTCCCGGAGCGGGCGATCAGGTACGTCGTCGACCAGGACGCCGAGGAGTTCGCGGCGCCGGGGTCATCGGTGCGATAGGTCCGCAACGGCGGGCGGCCTACCGGCACTTGGCCATGCAGGCCCATGATGTCCATCGCCAGATCGGTGACCTTCGTGTGGTACTCGCTCCAGAACAGCTTGGCGATCGACGACTCGGGGCCCGGCTCCGCGCCCTTGAGCCAGCCGGTGAGGATCCGGTAGCCGAGATACCTCATGATCTCGACCTTCGACCAGCACCAGGCGATCCGCTGCCGGATAACCGGGTCCTGGTCCTTGCCGTAGAGGCGGGCCAGTTCCACCAGGCGTTCCACCTCGGCCCGGAACAGGATCGGGTTGGTCGCCGCCTCCTCCCCGCGCTCCACGCCCAACAGGCTCTGGGCGACCGTCCAGCCGTTGTCGACGCCGCCCACGACGAGGTCGGCGCGGGTGCGGGCGCCGTTGAAGAAGACCTCGTTGAAGTGGAGTTGGCCGCTCATCATGCGGAACGGGCGTACCTCGACGCCGGGTTGGTCCAGCGGGACGAGGAGGAAGGAGATGCCGCGGTGCTTGGGCGCGGTGCGGTCCGTGCGGGCGAGGACGAAGATCCAGTCGCTGTGGTGAGCGCCGGACGTCCACACCTTCTGGCCGTCGATCACCCACTCGTCGCCCTCGCGGACCGCGCGCGTCGTCAACGAGGCCAGGTCCGAGCCCGCGTCGGGCTCCGAGTACCCCTGGCACCAAGTGTCCGTGCCGCTGAGGATGCGCGGCAGGAAATGGCTCCGCTGCTCGTCCGTGCCCCAGCGCAGCAGCGTGTTCGCCAGCATCTTCACGCCGAAGGTGTCCTGCGGCAGTCCGAACGGCACACCGGCCAGGGCCAGTTCCTCCATCAGGACCACCTGATGGAGCTTGGACAGACCGCGCCCGCCGTACCGCTCGGGCCAGGTGAGGGAGAGATAGCGGTGCTCGGCGAGCAGGCGCCGCCAGTCCCGGGCGAAGGCCCAGGCGGCCTCCTCGTCGAGGGCGCCGATGCCCTGCCAGTCCGGCGGCAGCGCCTCGGCGAGGAACCCCTTGACCTCGGTGCGGAACGTCTCGGTCTCCGTGGGATAGCTGATGTCCACCCGCGTGCTCTCCTCGCCCCGGCCTCGCTCGCCCAGCCGATCGCTGTATTGATTGTTTCAGCATAATAGGTTATCTATTTAGAAGGAATAGCGGAGGACGGCGTCGAGCCAAGGGCGGGCTGACATGGGACTGCTGGACGGCCGCAACGCGGTGATCACCGGCGGCGCGCAGGGCATCGGCTTCGAGATCGCCGGCGTACTCGGCGCCGCGGGCGCGTCCGTCGTCCTCGGCGACATCAACGAGGTCGCCGCCGCGGAAGCCGCCGAGCGCCTTGCCAAGAACGGCGTCGCCGCCACCTCGCTGCGCTGCGACGTCACCGACGAGGACGAGGTCGCCGCCCTGGTCACCCACTGCTCCGACACCTTCGGCCCGGTCGGCGTCATGGTCAACAACGCTGGGATCACCCGCGACGCGACCCTGCGCAAGATGGCCGTGTCCGACTTCCGCGCGGTCGTCGACGTCCATCTGACCGGGGCCTGGAACGGCACCCGGCACGCCGCCGAGGCGATGCGCGCGCACGGACGCGGCGGCAGCATCGTCAACATCTCGTCCATCGCCGGCAAGGTCGGCAACTTCGGCCAGACGAACTACAGCGCCGCCAAGGCCGGACTTGTCGGCCTCACCAAGGCCTCCGCCAAGGAACTCGCCAAGGCGGGCATCCGCGTCAACGCCGTACAGCCGGGCCTGATCCGCACCGCCATGACCGAGGCGATGCCGCCGGCCGCCTGGGACGCGAAGCTCGCCGAGATCCCCCTGGGCCGCGCCGGCGAACCCGCCGAGGTCGCCCAGGTCGTCCTCTTTCTCGCCTCCGACATGGCGAGCTACGTCACCGGAGCCGTGGTCGAGGTGACCGGCGGCCGGTACATGTGACCCCTCATGAAAGGCCTGGCCGATGCCCGCCCTCCTGCGTGACGCGGTGATCTGCGAACCCGTGCGTACCCCCGTCGGTGGCTACGGAGGCGTCTTCCGCGACGTACCGGCGACCGAGCTGGCCGCCGTCGTCGTACGCGCCGTACTGGACCGCACCGGAATCCCGCCCGCCGCCGTCGACGACGTGCTGCTGGGCCAGTGCTACCCCAACGGCGAGGCGCCGGCGATCGGCCGCGTGGCCGCCCTCGACGCCGGTCTGCCGGTGGAGGTGCCGGGACTGCAGATCGACCGCCGCTGCGGCTCCGGACTCCAGGCGATCATCACGGCGGCGATGCAGGTGCAGACCGGCGCGAGCGACCTCGTGCTGGCCGGGGGAGTGGAGTCCATGAGCCAGGCGGAGTTCTACACCACCGGCGTCCGCTTCGGCGTGCGTGGCGCGGGCACCACCCTGCACGACCGGCTGGCTCGCGGCCGGGTCACCTCGGGAGGCGTCAACCACCCTGTCCCCGGCGGGATGTTGGAGACCGCCGAGAACCTGCGGCGCGAGTACGCGATCCCCCGCGAGGAGCAGGACCGACTCGCCCTGCGCTCCCACGAGAAGGCGGTCGCCGCCCAGCGCGAGGGCCGCTTCACCGACGAGATCGTGCCGGTCACCGTACGGACGCGGAAGGGCGAGACGGTCGTCGACACCGACGAACACCCGCGCCCCGACTCGACGTTGGAGAAACTCGCGAGCCTGCGCCCCGTACTCGGACGGCAGGACCCCGAGGCGACCGTCACCGCGGGCAACGCCAGCGGACAGAACGACGGCGCCGCCCTCTGCGTCGTCACCCACCCCGAGCGCGCCGCCGAACTCGGCCTGCGCCCCCTGGCCCGCCTAGTCTCCTGGGCCGTGGTGGGCGTGCCGCCGGAGACGATGGGCATCGGCCCAGTACCCGCCACGGCCAAGGCACTTGACCGTGCGGGACTGAAACTCGCCGACATCGACCTGATCGAACTCAACGAGGCCTTCGCCGCCCAGGTGCTCGCCTGCACCCGCGAATGGGCCCTGACCGAGGCCGACTTCGAGCGGTTCAACGTCAACGGCTCCGGCATCTCGCTGGGCCACCCCGTCGGCGCCACCGGCGGCCGCATCCTCGCCACCCTGCTGCGCGAACTCGACCGCCGCCAGGCCCGCTACGGCCTGGAGACCATGTGCCTCGGCGGCGGCCAGGGCCTGGCCGCGGTCTTCGAACGGCCCACCCACACCACCGACGCCAAGGGAGGACGCTGATGCCCGGACTGATCGCATACGGCGCCTACGTGCCGTACCACCGCCTCGCCCGTGCGGACATCGCCGCCACCCTCGGGACGGCCCCGTCCCGGGGCACGCGCGCGGTCGCGGGCTACGACGAGGACACCACCTCGATGGCCGTCGAGGCGGCCCGGTCCGCCCTCGCCAGGGACGGACTGCGTACCCGCATCGGCCAGTTGTTCCTCGCCACCGCCGCGCCCGCCTACCTCGACAAAACGAACGCGACTGCCGTCCACGCGGCGCTCGGCCTCGACCCGCACGTCCTCGCCGCCGACATGGCGGGCTCCGTCCGCTCCGGCCTCGGCGCGCTTGTCACCGCGGCCCGTTCCCCAGTGCCGACCCTGGCGGTCCTGTCCGACCTGCGCACCGGTCTGCCCGGCGGCGGCGAGGAGAGCGCGGGCGGTGACGGCGCGGCGGCGTTCGCCTTCGGCGGCCACCGCAACGGAGCTCCCGTGCTCGCGGAGCTGCTCGCCCACGACACGGTCAGCGACGAGATCCTCGACCGCTGGCGGCTGCCCGGCGCGCCCGCCTCCCGCGTCTGGGAGGAGCGCTTCGCGGAGGAGATCTACGTGTCCCTCGCCGACAAGGCGCTGAGCGCCGCCCTCGACCAGGCGGGCCTGGACCGCGACGCCATCGACCACCTCATCGTCTCGGGCCTGCACGCGCGCGCGTGCGCGACGGTGCGTCGTACCTCAGGCGTACGGCCCGAGGCGGCGACCGCCGACCTCACCGCGCAGATCGGCAACGCCGGCACCGCGCAGCCAGGCCTGCTCCTCGCCGATGTCCTCGACCGGGCCGAACCCGGCCGGATCATCGCGCTCGTCGTCCTCGGCGACGGTGCCGGAGTCCTGCTCCTGCGCACCACCGACGCGCTCCCCGCACACCGTGCCGCCCGCCCGGTCGCCGCGCAGATCGCCGCGGGCGGCGCCCCCATGCCGTACGCCACGTACCTCTCCTGGCGCGGCCTCCTCGACCGCGAGCCGCCCCGCCGCCCGGACCCGGAGCCGCCCTACGCCCCGCCCGCGCACCGGCGCAACAGCTGGAAGTACGGCTTCGTCGCGTCCCGCTGCGAGAAGTGCGGGACCCGGCATCTGCCGCCGGACCGAGTGTGCGTGTCCTGCCGGAGCGTCGACGCCATGACCGATGAACCGATGGAGCACGTGCCCGGCACTGTCGCCACGTTCACGGTGGACCGGCTGGCCCACACACCGAGCCCGCCGATGCTCGTCGTGGTCGTCGACTACGACGGAGGTGGCCGCTTCCGCTGCCAGCTCACCGACGCCACCGAGGCCGACGCCGTCATCGGCGCCCGGGTCGAGATGACCTTCCGGCGCACGGTCACCGCCGCCGGCGTCCACAACTACTTCTGGAAGGCCCGGCCGTTGCGCACGGGTGAGACCGAGGGGACAGGCGCATGAGCTCGCACGGAATCCGGGACCGGGTCGCGATTGTCGGCATGGGCTGCACGCCCTTCGGCGAACACTGGGGCCGTTCGGCGGACGATCTGCTGGTCGACGCGGTGGGCGAGGCGGTCACCTCGGCCGGCATCACGCTCGACGACATCGACGCGTTCTGGCTCGGCACCCAGGCGTCCGGAGTCTCCGGGCTGACCCTCAGCCGCCCCCTCCACCTGCCGTACAAGCCGGTCACCCGCCTGGAGAACATGTGCGCGACCGGCTCCGAGGCGCTGCGCAACGCCTGTTACGCGGTCGCCTCCGGCGCCTACGACGTGGCGATGGCCGTCGGCGTGGAGAAGCTCAAGGACTCCGGCATGTCCGGGCTCTCGGGTACCTCGATGCCGGGTGCGGGCGACGACAGCCGCGGCGAGATCACGGCCCCGGCGAACTTCTCCCTCCTCGCCCCCGCCTATGCCGCCAAGTACGGCCTGGCGGAAGAGGAGTTGAAGGACGTCATCACCCGCATCGCCTGGAAGAACCACGTCAACGGCGCCCGCAACCCCCGTGCCCAGTTCCGCAAGGAGGTGCCGCTTGAGCGCATCCGGTCGGCGCCGATCGTCGCGGGCATGCTCGGCGTGTTCGACTGCTCGGGAGTCTCCGACGGTTCGGCGGCGGCGATCGTCGTACGTGCCGAGGACGCCTACCGCTACACCGACAAGCCGATCTTCGTGAAGGCGCTGTCCTTCGTCGCAGGCCCGGCGGACGGACTCCTCGACCCCGACTACGACTTCACCACCTTCCCTGAGGTTGTCGTCTCCGCCCAGGAGGCCTACCGGCAGGCGGGCATCACCGACCCGCGCGCGGAACTCGCCCTCGCAGAGGTCCATGACTGCTTCACACCAACGGAGTTGGTGCTGATGGAGGACCTGGGCTTCTCCGCACGGGGACAGGCTTGGAAGGACGTCACCAGCGGCGCCTTCGACCTGGACGGCGCACTGCCGGTCAACCCGGACGGCGGCCTGAAGGCTTTCGGGCACCCCATCGGCGCCTCCGGGCTGCGCATGACGTTCGAGGCCTGGATCCAACTGCGGGGCGAGGCACCGCCCGAGCGGACGGTCGCGTCCGTGGCCGAGGGGCGCACCCTCGCCCTCACCCACAACCTCGGCGGCGGCCCCGGCGAATGCGTCTCCTTCGTCTCCGTCGTCGGCAGCGAACTCACCGACTGAGAAGGGTGGTTGAGTCATGGGACGACTCGACGACAGGATCGCGATCGTCACCGGGGCCGCATCCGGCATCGGCGCCGCCACCGCCCGCCGCCTGGCAGCCGAGGGCGCCCACACGGTCGTAGCGGATCTGAACCTGGACGGCGCCAAGGCGGTCACGGAGGAGATCCGGGCCGCTGGCGGATCCGCCACCGCGGTCCCGGTCGACCTCGGTGACATCGACTCCGTACGGGCCATGGTGGCCACGGCGGTCGACACGTACGGCGGCCTCGACGTCCTGCACAACAACGCGGCGGCCACCCACCTCGCGGCCCGCCAGGACCTCGCCGTCCTGGAGGCCGACCCGGCGGTCTGGGACGACACCATGCGGATCAACCTGCGCGGCACCATGATCGCCATCCAGGCCGCCGTCCCGCACATGATCGCCCGCGGCGCCGGCTCAATCATCAACACCTCGTCCGGCGCCGGACTCGCGGGCGACCTGCGCAATCCCGCGTACGGCGCCTCGAAGGCCGCCCTCATCAACCTCACGCAGTACGTCGCCACCCAGTACGGCAAGCAGGGCGTGCGCTGCAACGCCATCGCCCCGGGGTTCATCGTCACACCGGCGAGCGCCGGTTCGGCGCACGGGGCGATCCGGGAGAAGATGCTCCGCCATCACCTCACCCCGCGCCTCGGCAAGCCGGAGGACGTCGCCTCGGCCGTCGTCTTCCTCGCCTCCGACGAGTCCGCCTTCATCACCGGGCACACCCTGCGCGTCGACGGGGGACTGCTGTCCCACGCGCCCTACGTGGCGGATCTGCGCGAGGCGTGACGTAGGCCCGCCGGGGTGGACCTTCGAGAATCGGCGTGCGTGTGTTCCCTCCAACCGGCTGTCGGAGTAGGCCAGTTCGCCGAGCGGATCGCGGCCTGAGACGTCGCGCCTGGTCGCGTCGTGCCGCCGGGTTGTCCCGGCCCGCGTGGCGGCGGACGGCAGGCCCGGGCCGAGGCGTATGTCATCGCCTCGGCCCAGGTGCCGTCCGCTCTCAGGCTGTCGTCTCCGGCTCCAAGTCGCCCAAGTAGGCCGCCCGGACCGTCGGATCGCGGCGCACCTCGTCCGGGGTGCCGGCGCAGATCCGGCGGCCGAAGTCCAGCACCACGACCTGGTCGCAGACGCTCATCACCATGTCGACGTCGTGCTCGACGAGCAGCACCCCCATACCCCAGTCCTCGGCCAGCCGTCGCACGAGCTGGGCCAACTCCCGTGTCTCGTCGTCCGACAGCCCCGCCGCCGGTTCGTCCAGCAGCAGCACGGACGGCGAGGTCGCCACCGCCCGCGCTATCGCCAGCAACCGCCGTTCCCCGTACGACAGGTCTCCCACCGGCCGGTCCAGACTGTCCTGGAGTCCGAACTCCCTTACCGCGACGAATACTTGGGCGGGCAGCGGGCGGCTGCCTGGCCGGACCAGGTCGGTGAGCCAGGTCCATCGGCCCGGTCGCTCGCAGGCGGCGTAGAGGTTGTCCAGGACCGTCATGTCCTCGAACAGCTCCAGCGACTGGAAGGACCTGCTCAGCCCGGCCCCGGCCCGCCGGTGCACCGGCACCCGGGTCACATCCCACTCACCCAGGCGAACACTGCCGGACGCGGCCCGGGTGAAGCCGGTGACGGCGTCGATCGCGGAGGTCTTGCCGGCGCCGTTGGGGCCGATGAGGCCCACCACCCGGCCCGGTTCGACGTCCATCGAGAGTCCGTCGACGGCGACGACACCGCCGTAGCGGACGGTGAGTTCGCGCACCTGCAGGGGGAGCGGTGCGGCGCGCGGTACGTCCGGCAGGGGAGCCGTGTCCTTCTCGGGCACGACGGTGGCGCGCTGCGGGCGCAGCTTTCGCTCAAGTCCCCTTGCCTGCCTGCCGAGTTCCTTGCCGATACCGTCCTGGTTGCCCACCAGGGTCAGCACCAGGACGATCCCGCCGATCAGCGGCATCCACTCGCTCAGCCCGGGCAGCATCAGGTCCCCGAACCGGGCGCCGACCGTGCCCGCGGCGAAGGTGGCGCCGAACAACGGGCCGACGAGGAAGCCGACACCGCCGATGACGGCGAGCCCGAGCGCGGTGACGGAGTCGAAGCTCGCGAAGTCGGAGAACACTACTGACGTCGAGCGGAAGCCGGTGAGCACTCCGGCGAGTGCGGCGATGGCCGAGGACAGACCGAAGGCGTAGAGCTTGGCCGCGCGGACGTCGATACCGAGGGCGGCGGCGGCCCGTTCGTTGGCCCGTACGGCGATGAGCCGGCGGCCGGTGCGGCTGCGGCGGACGTTGGCGACCACGAGCGTGGCGGCCACGAACAGGACGAGTACCACGGCGGCGTAGCGCTGCGGATGGTCGACGCCGGAGATGCTGATGCCGAAGAGAGTCTGGTTGCCGACCGCGATGCCGTCGCTGCCGGGAGTCGTCGACAGGTCGGTGTTCTGGAAGACCATCGCCTCCAGGGTGGTGCCGAGCCCGAGCGTGATGATCGCGAGATTGACCCCGCGCGTGCGCACGGCCGGGAGCGCGAACAGCAGGCCGATCGGTACGGTCCCCAACACGCCTGCGAGCAGGGCGAGTTCGAAGGGCCAGCCCCAGTCCGCCGCCGCGTGCCCGGCGATGAAGGCGCCGGTCCCGGCGAGGGCGTAGGCCGCGAGCGAGACCTGGCCCGCGTAGCCGGTGACCACGATGATCGACAGGATGATGAGGGAGAGCACCAGGGTGCTGGTGATCGCGTCGGCCCACAGCGGGGTGGACAGGCTCACCAGCACCAGCCCGATTACCACGGCGAGCGCGAGCGGGACGCGGCGCACCCTGCCGGTGCCCAGGGCCGGGAGGCGGTCGAGGAATGTTCCGCGCAGCGGCAGCGCCCGGCCGCGCGCGACCAGCACCAGGGCGATGAAGAGGAACGGCACCGACGAGGCGAGTCCGGTGACGCCCGAGCCGAAGCGCGTCAGTTCGGACTGCGCGACCCCGATGATCAGACCGCCCGCCAGGGTGATCGGGAACGACGAGAACCTGCCGACCAGGGCGGCGGCCAGCGCGCTCAGCAGCAGCGTGGTCAGCCCGGTCACCGACAGACCGATCACCGGGACGATCAGGATGGCGGTGAGCCCCGCGAGCGCGGAGCCCAGTGCCCAGTTGCCGGCGGCGATCAGGTCCGGGGACCAGCCGAGCGAGGCGGCGATGCCCTCGTTCTCGGCGACCGCGGTCGTGCCCAGGCCGAACAGGGTGCGCTTGTAGAGGAGATGAAGTACTGCGGTCACGGCGAGCGCGATGCCGAGCAGCCAGACGCGGTCCTCGGAGACCGTCGCCCCGGCGATCGTCAGCAGCCGGGTGGGCAGCTTGCCCGGCACCAACTGCAGGCTGTCGCCGTAGCGTTTGACGGCGATCGCGGTGAGCACGATGAACACCGCGAGGGTGCCGACCAGTCGGGCCAGGGTGGACGCCCTGCGCAGCGGGCGGATCACCAACAGGTGGGTGAGCACGCCCAGTACGGCGGCGGTGAGTACGCCGCACGCGGTGGCGGGCCAGTACGGCACGCCGTGGTTGACGGCTAGTTCCCACTGGACGTAGGCACCGGCCATCCCGATCGCGCCGTGCGCGAAGTTCAGGACGCCGGAGCCCCGGTAGACCAGCACGATGCCGTGCGCGGTGAGCGCGTAGAGGGCGCCGAGCCCCAGGCCGAGCAGGGCGAAACGCAGGACGTCGTCCATCCGAGGAACCTCCCAGATGCGGGACGAGACAGTGTATTCATTTAAATAATTGTGCCGAGAGTACTTCACTAACCTCAAAACGCACCCCATGCTGTTCGGCATCTCGACGTCGCCCACTTTGGGCGCGAGCCCCGCGGAGGGACCATGAACGACTCACGCCGACGCAGAAGCGTCGCGGCCGGCTGTCTCACGGCGACCGGAGCCCTGCTCCTGGCAGGGTGCGGGGGAGAGGCGGCAAGCAGTTCGGCCGAGACCTCCTCGCTGAAGGGCACACCGGTCAAGGTGATGGTCTGGGCGCCGGAGAACACCCAGGGCAGCGCCCAGCCGGGTATCCACCTCACCGCCACCGCCTACGAGAAGTGGATCAACGCCAACGGCGGGATCAAGGGCGGACCTCTCAAGGTCGAGTTCTGCAACGAGAAGGGCGACCCGGACGAGGCCGAGAAGTGTGCCCAGCAGGCCGTCGCCGACAAGGTGGCCGCGGTCGTCGGCTCCTACAGCCTCGCCGGGGACCGCTACATGCCCGTCCTGCAGAAGGCCGGCATCCCGTACATCGGCGGGACCGGCGTCTCCGCCGCGGAGTTCTCCAACCCGCTGTCCTTCCCGGTCAACGGCGGCACCCCGGTCGTGTTCGCCGCCCACGGCCGCCAACTGGTGGAGCAGGGCTGCAAGAAGATCACCGGCGTACGGTACGACGTGGCCGCCGCGGCCGTGGTCTCGCAGTTCCTCACCCTCGGCGTGGTCTCCGCCGGAGGAGCGCCGCCCAAGGACCTCAAGGTGCCGCTCACCGCCACCGACCTCGCCCCCCAGGTCGCCGCGACGAAGGGCAGCGACTGCGTGAGCGTCATCATGGGCACCGCCTCCGGCCTGTTCGTGAAGTCGTACGTGCAGTCCGGTGACAAGACCAAGCTCGCCAGCGTCGTCGGCAACCTCACTCCGCAGCTGGCCGCGAGCACCGGCGGCAGCGGCAGCCCGCTGGAGGGTGCCGCGATCACCGGCTACTACCCGCCGACCTCCGACGCCGTCTGGAAGGACTTCGTCGCGGCGGCCAAGGGCAAGGACATCGACACCACCAACGGCGCCAACGCCACGACCTGGGTGGCCTTCAAGGTCTTCACCGAGGCCGCCAAGAAGCTGCCGACGATCTCGGCCGAGGCGCTGGTGAAGGAGCTGAACACCACCTCCGGCATCGACACCGGAGGCCTGACCCCGCCCCTGAACTGGAAGGCGTCGACGGCCCTGCCGATCAAGGGACTCGACCGGATCCACAACACGACCGCCACCGAACTCACCATCCGCGACGGCAAGATCGAATGGGCGAAGGCCGGGTCGACCTTCGTCGATGTACGCAAGGAGCTGACAGCCGCGTCGCACGGCTGAGCCCGTTTCGGTACGGCCGACTCCGCCGCCCCCGGCCGACTCCGGTTGAGGAGAGACCTCGTGCACGACACAGATGTGCCCCTGATAGCGACCCGCGCCCTGTCCGCCGGATACGGCACCCGACCCGTCGTGAGCGACCTCGACCTGGAGGTCCGGCCGGGCGAGGTCGTCGCCCTGCTCGGCCCCAACGGCGCGGGCAAGACCACCACCCTCAGGGCGCTGTCCGGCGACCTGACCCCGATGAGCGGCGAGGTTCGCTGGCTGGGCACCCCCAGCCACGCGCCCCTGCACCGCCGCGCCCGCGAGGGCCTCGCCTACGTCGGTGAACGCGCGGTGTTCACCCGCCTCGACACCACCGACAACCTACGGGTCGGGCGCGTGCCCCCCGACCGGGCCGTAGCCCTCTTCCCCGAACTGGAGAAACGCCTCAGGACCGGCGCGGGCATGCTGTCCGGCGGCGAGCAGCAGATGCTGTCGCTGGCACGCGCCCTGTGCCGTACCCCACGGCTCCTCCTGGCCGACGAACTCTCCCTGGGCCTCGCCCCGTTGGTCGTCGACCGTCTCCTGCGCGCCGTCCGCGAGGCGGCCGACCAGGGCCTGGGCGCACTGCTGGTCGAACAGCACGTGCGCAAGGTGCTCGACATCGCCGACCGCGTCTACGTCCTGCGCCGGGGCCGGGTCGTCATGACCGGCACCCCGAAGGAACTGCGCGGAGACCTCGACGCCATCGAGTCCTCCTATCTCGCGAACAACCCGACGTCATGACTGATGGAGGTGGTTGCCGTGCCCAGCGCACGTGAGCAGATCCGAGCCCTCGTCCGGTCCGGTGACACATTCGACCAACCCGCCCGGGAACTCCGGGAGTTGCAGCTCGAAGCAGCGCGCGAGGCCTTCGCCGCGCACCGCGAGCGCATCCCGCTGCTGCGCACCCGAGCGGCGGAGAGCGGCGTCCACGGGATCGAGAACCCCGACGACCTCGTCCCCCTGCTGTTCTCCCACACCAGCTACAAGTCGTACCCCCTCTCCCTCATCACCGGCGGCCGGTGGGACCGGCTCCTGCGCTGGTACACGACGGTGTCGGTGGTCGAGCCGGGCGACGTCGACGTCGAGGGCGTGACCGACATCGACGAATGGGCGGACCGTGTCACCGCCGCCGGCCATCGCCCGTACATCACCAGCGGCACCTCGGGAAAGGTCTCCTTCCTCAACTGCGACGCGAGCGACCTGAGTTTCCTGCACGACATCCTGGAGAACCTCACCTGCTGGCCCGACCCGCTGCCGCCCGAGCCCACTCGCCGCGGCTATCTCCTGGCACCGGCGAGCGGTCCGATGCGCTCGATCGACGGCTACCGCTGGCACGCGGACGTCTTCGCACGGCCCGGACGGACACGGTTGCTCACCGAGGACCCCATGCGGGTCTCGGAGTTGATGAGCAGCGCCCTGCTGCGCCGCCGGATGGCGGAGGGCACCGCGACCCCACAGGAGATCAGCTCCTTCGAGGCCGCGTCAGGGGCCCGAGAGGCCGAACTCGGCGCGGCTGTCGCCCAGATCGTCGACGACATCGCCGCCCACCGGACCGAGCCTCTCCTGATCGCCGGCATGAACAACCAGCAGTTCACCCTGATCCAGGCACTTCGGGCCCAGGGTGTACCCGACGGAAGCCTCCACCCGGACACGCTGGTCCTCAGCGGCGGCGGCAACAAGAACGGGGTCCTGCCCGACGACTACCAGCAGCAGTTCGCCGCCTTCTACGACGGTGTACGGCGGGTGCGCAGCTACGGCATGACGGAACTTCAGGGCTCTTGCCTGGCCTGCGAGTCGGGCAACTACCACGTGCCGCCGTGGGTGATCCCGCTGGTCCTGGACGAGCCGGGCGAGAAGCTGCTCAACACCGAACAGGGAGTGGTGGAGGGCCGGTTCGCCTTCCTGGACGTATCCCTGGAGGGCCGCTGGGGCGGGTTGATCAGCGGAGACCGGGTCCTCGTCGACTTCTCGCCCTGCGCCTGCGACCGACCGGGACCGGTCGTCCTGCCGGACATCCGGCGCTACGGCGACCTGGGCGGCGAGGACAAGATCACCTGCGCCGCGACACTCGACTCCTATGTGCGGGGGATGATCCACGGATGAGCACCACGACCGACACCGAGGTCGTGCACGTGGTGCGCGGCGAGGTCGACCACGGCTCACCCGTCGCGTACGGCCGCGCCGGTTCCGCCTTCACCGCACCGGCACTCGACCTGGACCGCCTCGTCTGGCCGCGTACCGAACCCGGCCCCGCCTTCCACGTGCCCATCGCCGAGATCGTCGACCTGCTGGTGGAGACCGGCGAGGCACTCAAGGCGGACCGCGAGGGCCTGCTCGCCGAGGCCCTCGACCGCATGGTCGGGGTCGGCCCGCTGCCCGCGGAGGTCCTCGAACGCGCCTACGCCGTGCTGTGGCGCAGCTTCCAACGGCCGGGCCTGTACGCCCAGATCGACCACGAACTCGGCGGATCGGACGTGCTCGACGGCTGGCGCGAGGTACGCCTGCCCGACAACCGGACCGCGGCCACCCGCGCGTTCCCACCGCGCCTGGTGCACGTCATCGCCGGCAACGCCCCCGGCGTCGCCGCGATGTCCGTCGTGCGCGGCGCCCTCACCAAGGGCGTCAACCTGCTGAAGCTGCCCTCGAACGACCTGTTCACCGCGACCGCGATCCTGCGCACGATGGCGGCGGTGGCCCCCGGTCACCCCGTGGTCCGCTCGTTCTCCGCGGTGTACTGGCGCGGCGGCGACGAGACGGTGGAGAGCGTGCTGTTCCGCCCCCAGTTCTTCGACAAACTGGTCGCCTGGGGCGGTGAGTCCACGATTCGCGGCGCACTGCGGTACGTCGGTCCGGGCTTCGAACTCGTCTCCTTCGACCCCAAGACGTCCATCTCGCTCATCGGCCGCGAGGCGTTCGAGACCCCCGAGACCCTCGCCCGAGCCGCTGAAGCGGGTGCCGCCGACGCCACGTTCTTCAACCAACAGGCGTGTGTGGCAAGCCGCTTCCAGTTCGTCGAGGGCTCGTGGGAGGACGCCGACCGCTACGCCGCCCTGCTGTGCGAACGCCTGGGCGTGGCAAGGGAGTTCAGCTCGGCCGACGGCCCACGGGTCACCACGGCACTGCGCGAGGAGATCGACGTCCTGCGGTCCATGACGCCCGATTACCGGGTGTGGGGCGGCTACGACGGCCGGGGCCTGGTGATCCGCTCGCCCGAACCGGTCGACTTCCACCCCGACGGAAAGATCGTCGACGTCGTCCCCGTCGCCGAGCTGACAGAAGCGGTCGCCCACGCCGGAGTCGCCACACAGACGGTCGGCGTGTACCCGGACAGCCGGAAGGCGGAACTGCGCGACGCCCTCGCCTGCGCCGGAGTCCAGCGCGTGGTCTCCCTCGGCAGGGCGGGCGGAATGCCGCCGGGCCTCTCCCACGACGGCTTCTACCCGCTGCAACGGCTCATGCGATGGGTAAACGACGAGTGAGAGGGTTTTGTCTGCTGGCGACAAAGGAGTGGATGTTTACTTATCTGACCGAACCGGAGAGGGACTCGTGGACGCGGGCAGTGATACGCGAAGCGGGTGGAACGAGGAGACCTTCTTGAAGTTGTCTACCTGGGGGCACTGACCCGCGGTGATGTCACTGCATGGGGCTCTGGCCTGGGCTGATTCGTCCTTTTGGGCCTTTCAAGCTCGCGTCCGGTTACGCGGTTGATTCTCTCCACGCGCTCCCCAGAGCTGCTCGTACTCCCCAGATTCTCCCCAGTGAACCGCTCCGCAATTGGGTCTGATGTAGGTTCGAGTGACAGGTTGACCTGCCCCACGGTTTGGGTTCCAGCTGGGGTGGCTGACTGGCTGCGTGGATGGTGTCTTGTGCGGAGAGTAGTTCGTACTCGATGGGGGTGCGACAGCCCAGTGCTGAATGTCGTCTCTGGCAGTTGTAGAAGATCTCGATGAACTCGAAGATCGCGTTGGCCAGTTCGACCCGGGTCTTCCAGCGCTTGCGGTTGAGCAGCTCGATCTGCATCGAGGACCAGAACGACTCCATCATCGCGTTGTCCAGGCCGTCCCCGACGGTGCCGAACGACGGCAGGAGGCCGGCGGAGCGGATCCGTTCCCCGAAGACCCAGGACGTGAACTGGGTGCCGTGATCGGCGTGAACGATCCCGCCCGGCTTGGGGCGGCGGTTGCGGATGGCCATGTCCAGTGCGTTGACCACGAGGGTGGAGTCCTGCCGTGAGTCGATGGACCAGCCCAGGATCCTGCGGCTGAATGCGTCCAGGACCGCCGCGCAGTAGACTCGCTCGACGGCGTTCCCGTCGCCGCCCGTTGTCGATGTCGTCCTGCCGCAGCCACTTAGACAACGTGACGGGATGGATGCCGAGCTCCACCGCCGTCTGCTTGGCCTGCTTGCCGGCGCGGACAAGCGCGATGGCACGCGCCCGGAACTCCGGAGGATAGGGACGAGGCATGACTGCCAGCCTTCCGTGAAGGGCTGTCAGTTAGCCACTAGAACTGGAACCCGAGATGTGGGTCAGGTCAAGATGTCACCCGATCGTGCGGCAGACCCCTCAGGGCGAGTGACGCTCCCGATACCGGGACGTGAGCGGGAGCCCGGTGAACGCCTGGTGCGCTGCCGCGTCCAGCGTGTCGCGGTCGATACCGGCCTTGGCCATGATGTCAAAGCCACGGGTGAGACTGATGACCAGGCCGCCGATGGTCATCGGGTCCGCCGACGGTTCGATGTCACCACTTCGCTGGGCCGCCTCCGCACACGCGGCGACCAAACACTGCTGGCCAAGAAGCGTGTCCCGAATGATGGGCGCGGCTTTCGCGTCCCGTGCGCCGACCTCGTGCGCGAATTGGCCGGCCATGCAGCCCTTGAGCTCGGCATCGTCCAGCACCGAGTGCGCACTGCCCACCAGGAACTCGCGGAGTCGGTCGACGGCGGACTCGTCCGGGCCCGCCAGAAACCGCTCCAGCGCAGGTAGACCCTGTTCGGCATAGGTCGTGAGCGCGCGGAGGAACAGCGGATGCTTGCCGCTGAACGACGCGTAGAGGCTCCCGCGCCCCAGACCCGTCGCGGCCGAGAGGTCGTCGAGCGTGGTCCCCGCGTACCCCGTGAGCCGGAACTGCCGCATCGCCGCGTCGAGCACGGTCTGCTCATCAAAACTCCGTGGCCTGGCCATCTGCACAGTGTAGGCCATAGTGACGAAGCGGTACAGAACTCGGAGCCGCCGCTACTACGGGTTATTGACGTTCCAGTACAGAATTGATTAGCTTCGACCGCAGGGCGGCCGCCGTACGCCCCTTCCTTCCCTCCCAGAACTCGTGGAGTCACCGTGAAAGCCGTACAGATCACCGCGTTCGGCAGCCCTGACGACGTGCTCACCGTCACCGACCTGCCGGACCCGCCGGAGCCCGTCGGGGACGAGGTCGTCGTCGCTGTGGAGTACTCGCCAGTCAACATGCACGACCTCGCCTTCGTCGGCGGTCTCTTTTTCGAACCGCCACTGCCCGCGGTCCCCGGCAACGAAGGCGTCGGACGCGTCGTAGCCACCGGACCGGACGTGACGGGTGTCGCGCGCGGCGACCGCGTGGTCCTGCCCCTCCTCAGCGGCGCCTGGCGCGAGTTGGTCACGGTCCCGGCCGCCGGACTCACCGCCCTGCCGGAAGGTGACGTGCGGCAGTACGCCATGCTCGCCAGCAATCCCCCGACCGCAGGGCTGATCCTGGACGAGTTCGTCCCGCTCCGGCCGGGCGACTGGGTGGCACAGAACGCGGCGAACGGCGGCGTCGGGCGCGCCCTGATCGCGTTCGCGCGGGCCCGGGGTGTACGAACCGTCAATCTCGTCCGGAGCCCCGAGGCGGTCGAGGAACTGAAGACCGCCGGCGCCGACATCGTCGTCGTCGACGGGCCGGACGCCGCCGAGGAGATCCGGTCGCTGATCGGCCAGGGCCGGGTGCGGCTCGCGGCCGCGGCGGTCGGCGGACAGGCCGCCACGACACTGCTGCGGCTTCTGGAGCCCGGCGGCACCGTGGTGGATTACGGGAGCTACGGAATCGACGTCGATCCACAGGACGCGGTGGTCACCGACCGCGGGATCACCGTAACGAAGTTCTTCGTTGGCGCCTTCGACCGCGCGACCAAGCTCGTACCGCTCGTCGACGAAGCGGTGTCATTGGTCCGGTTCGGCGCGCTCGCCATGCCCGTGGCAGCCGTCTACCCACTGGCCGAGGTACGCGAGGCGGCGGTACACACACTCCGCGGCGGAAAGGTTCTCCTGCGTGTCGGTGACGCGACGACGACGCAAGCGTAAGCGGCCCGTCAGAGCGGAAGATCAGGTGGGGGAAGAGACCACCGAGTCGGTAAGTACCGAGGGCGGTTCGACTCCGATTTCCCGAAGAAGCCCTGCTACGTCGCGGTCGAGCTGAACGCCTACCTCGGCGACTTCCTGAATTCAGATGCCACCGAAAACCGTACTGGGCTGGTCGATCATGAAGATCGCCATGTCGGAGTCATCGCCGCTGATCAGGATCCGCAGAGATGCGTACACCTCGGAGACCTGTGCGTACGCCTCCGCGACGGGGGGCGGTTCGAGTGGCGGGGAGTCCACGTCGATCGCCACCGGCATGTCACCGCTCGGACTCGCGACGGACCTGTCCATCTCGATCCGCGGGCCGGCCGCCGACACGGGTGTGGTGTCCTTCAAGCCGTCGCACGGGCGCGTCCCGATGACGGGCATCTGGCCACGGGCGCCGCGCCGTGACTGGCACGCGGGCCCGCACCATCCGCGACCTCGCCCTCGCCTACTCGCTCCTGGCAGGACCTGACGGGGCCGACGGCTACGCCACGACCCCGCCCGAGTTCGACACCGGCCTGGGCGCCGACCCCGACCGGCCTCTGCGGGTGGGCTGGCTGGTCGACTCGGGACTCGGCCCGACGGATCCGGAGATCGCGGCGACCGTACGGGAGGCCGCCGACGCCCTGCGGACGACGGGAGCCGAGGTCGACGCGGTGAGCATCCCGGCCCTTGAGCGGGACAACCCTCTCGACCTCTGGAACAAGCTGAGCCTCCTGGAGGTGAAACCCGCCTTCCAGGAGATCACCGCGGGCGATGAAGACCAGATGTTCACGTACTCCAAGTTCGTGGAAAGCCTCCCCGACACATCGATGGAGGACTACGTCCGGGCTGAACAGGGTGTCGGGCGGCTCCGGGACAGCTTCGCTGAGTACTTCCACTCGTACGACCTCCTTCTGCTCCCGGTGACGACGATCCCCACCCACGAGCACCAGCTCGGGGACTTCACCCTCAACGGCCAGACTGTGGGCGCCTTCCACGTGTCGTCGACGACCGTCCCGTTCAACCTGACGGGACTCCCGGCCCTGTCCGTGCGATTCGGCACGAGCAGCGACGGCATGCCGATCGCCGTGCAGCTGGCGAGCAAGTGGTATGCGGAGTCGACGATCTTGCACAGCGCCTCACTCCTGGAGGCCCTCAGCCCGGTCCGTGATCAACACCCCACCATCTGAAACCCTCTCCGCACGGCGAGCCCCCACCGCTCAGTGTCACGAGCGACGGGGGCTCGCCGTGCGGACACTTGACCGGCTTTACGCGGACACGTTGATGACGCGGTCGAGTCGTAGGTGGTCCTGCGCGTCCTAGGAACGCAAGGGAACCTCTCGGCGTGGTTCCAGGCGCCTCCACCCGGTTTGCTTCAAACCACCAGGCTTGCGGAGAGTTCGCCGGTCGCCGTGAAAGGTAAGTCACCGCATGAAAATACGTCCTTTCGTAGCGTAACCAGCCCCGACCAGCTGGTAGACCTCCGCGAGCGACTGGACAGAACGCGGTTCGCACCGGCGTTGTCCGGTTCGGATTGGAAACACGGAACGCCGCCCGGGTATCTCTCCGAACTCGTGGAATATTGGCGTACTCGGTTCGACTGGATAGCCGCCGAGGAACGACTCAACGCGTTGCCCCAGTTCCTTGCCGAGATCGACGGCAACACGGTGCACTTCGTGCACGCCAGGGGCGTCGGGCCGCGCCCCTTCCCATTGCTGTTCTCGCACGGCTGGCCGGGATCGTTCTGGGAGGTGCACAAGATCATCGGCCCGCTGACCGACCCCGCCGCGCACGGCGGAGACCCCGCGGACGCCTTCGACCTGGTCGCGCCAAGCCTGCCCGGTTACGGCTTCTCGCCGCATCCCGGCACACCGGGGCTGAGCCTGGGACCCGTGGCAAACCTCTTCGACAAGCTCATGACCGGGGCAGTCGGATACTCGAACTACGGCGCGCAGGGCGGTGACTGGGGCGCACAGATCATCAGCCGACTCGCCCGCGAACACGGCGACAGCGTGGCTGGCATCCACCTGAACCTACTCGGGGAGATGCCTGTGCTTGACGAGAACTCGCCGCCGCTCACACCCCGTGAGCAGACGTTTCAGGCGGAAGTGCAGAAGTGGCTCGCGGAGGAAAGCGGATACAGCCAGATCCAGGGCACCCGCCCGTCAACTCTCGCCTCAGGACTGTCCGACTCGCCCGCCGGGCTGGCCGCGTGGATCGTGGAGAAGTTCCGCGCCTGGAGCGACTGCGACGGTGACGTCGAGTCCGTGTTCAGCAAGGACGAGATACTGACCAACGTCACGCTCTACTGGCTCACCAACTCTATTGCTACCTCCGCACGCCTCTACTACGAGGCCTTGCACGCCGAGGGCATGATGAGCATGCTCGATCCCGGGTACGTCGCGACTCCGACCGCGTACGCCTCTTTCGCCAAGGAGATCGTCTCGCCCCCCGAGGAATGGGTACGGCGCTGCTACAACGTCACCCAGTTCACCGAGTACAAGCAAGGCGGCCATTTCGCGGCGCTGGAGAGGCCGGAGGAGCTGGTCGGCGACATCCGCGCATTCTTCCGGCCGCTGCGCGGCTGACCCAAGAGGGACCGTCGAACCGGGGCTGGTGCAGGCGACGATGAGGCTCTGGGGCCGGCGGTCCGCCGGAACCGGGGCACAGACAGCATGACACCCCGCCCAGCTCTCCCCCCGACCTTGTGGAACGACGTCGCGGCCCTCACCACCAAAGACGGAAAGCAGCTTCCCACCTTCATCATCGGTAAGGAACTCAACGTTGTGTGTCACGACTACCAGTACGGCGGCCGGATCGGCAACTTTCCCGACATTGCCCAGCAGATAGCCAAGCGGAGCTATCGAGTCACGCTCCCGAAGTCCCGGGGGTGCGTCGTCTCGAAGGCTGCGGACACCTCCAGCCCTCCCGGCAAGCAGGCTCTGCCTTCGACAAACTGAACTCTCAAGACCAAGTCGGACAAGGCGGCAGACAAGCGGCGCGCCAAGTTCACTTCGTCGTAGGCACCATCACGGGTGCCCCGCGGGCGCGGCAGGCGCACCGCTTCGGAGCTGCCAGCGGGGCGTCCACTTTCCCCCGCCACTGGAGCCCTGTCTTCGATTCAGTGAATGAACTCACCGTGCTACGGCGAGTCTCCCAGGAGAGTTCGTTAAGGGAACTCATGGTGCATGTAGTCGTTGAGTCCGTCGGCGGCCGTACGACGGCACCCAGAACCGAGCCGGAGCCGTTGTCCGCTCATCTGCTGGCCGAACGCCACCTGTGCGGTGGTCGGTCCCGATTGGACACACCATGACCGAGACACGGGCCGCGCTCTTCCGTCATATCGGGCCCCCCCTTTCGATGGAGACGATCATTCTTGATCCCCCCGACCCGACCGAAGTGCAGGTGCAGGTCAGAGCCGTTGGCCTATGCCACACCGAACTGCACGTACAGCGAGGCGTCCTGGAGCTCACCGGCGGCCTGGGAGTCGACCACTCCTTCGTCTGTGCCGGCCCGGTCGCGATGACCGGTCCGGCCCTGCGCTCCACCATCACCGGCGGAGGCGTCGTGGTCACCGGCGCGGCACCAGCCGACGCCAGCGCGATCGAAATCCCTCCCGCCGACCTCCTCGGCCGCCGTAAGAGCCTAATGGGTTCGGTATTCGGCTCCTTCAGCTAACGAGTTGGTGCGTGATAGCGGGTGAGGCGTGTTTGGCCTGGTCGTGGCCTGTTTTCAGATGGTGATGGTGCGGTCGGAGACGAGGCCGGCGATGGCACGGTAGGTGTCGGGCAGTCGGTCGCGGCGGTGGGTCCAGCGCGTCAGTTGCTTCCAGCGTTTGTGGTCGGCGAGGGCATGTTCGACGGTGATGCGGTCGGAGGAGTGCCAGTGACGGTCGCGCTCCCACTGCTCAACCCTGCTGGGCGGTGCTCCGGGCCGCGGCTTTCTCGGTGGGGTGATTGCCTGCCCGCGGTGGTCGCGGCTCAGGCCGAGGCAGCCGTCGTCCAGCAGGACCTCGACGTCGGGAAAGTGCTGGAAGCAGATGGCGATGCCCTCGTTGCGTGCGGCCGTCGCGTCGTGCATACGACCAGGTCGCAGGGCATCGGTCCCTAACGTGCGGCCCCGCCAGTCCGCGATGACGGTGGCCTTCATCGTGTTCTGTTTCTTCCTGCCCGAGACGAACGCGCGCCGGCCACCACGGCCGGCCGGTGGTCGGCGGACCTGGATCTCGGTGGCGTCCAGCCGCAGCTCGATTCCTTCGGCCTGGGCATAGGCGAACACATCCGTCAGCGTGCGCAATCGCAGGCCGGGACGGTCGGGGACCGCGCACCCCCGCTCGGCCAGGAGCACGCGTACTTCTGCGATCGCGCGGGTGATGGTGGAGCGGTCGACGCCGAACAGCAGGCCGAGCACCGAATGCGGTAAGTCATGCCGCAGATGGATCAGCGCGGCCACCAAACGGTCGACGAACACCAGCTGGTGACGGGCCCCGGACCAGCAGCCCGCCTCCTGGCCCCGCCCCGTGCAGCATGACGGCGGCCTTCAAGGCCAGCCTGCCACGGCAGCGCCAACTCCTCGATCAGACAGAAAAGATGACGCTGAGAGATGCCCGTGAACAGCTGATGCGCCAGCACCGCCCGATTGACCATGATCGCCACAATCGGATCATGCCACCAGCCGGACACGACGCCTCACCCGCTATCACGCACCAACTCGTAAGCCGTCGCTGACCTTCCACAGCCCGGTCCTACGTAAAAGTGTGTCCCCGGAGCCCCTGCCGAGCAGGGTGCTCGGACACGCGACCTTGATCTACGGCACCAGGCAGCGGAACGATCTCGGACTGAATAGCGACAACAAGCGCACGGCCTTCTTCACTGGTGACATCATGGGGCGACCGGTCAGGATCGCATCCGTCCTCCGCTTTGACGCCGGCGAACTGGCCTAGATCAAGTTCTGCGCGCGCCCCTCGTCCGCCTCACTGGCGGTGTAGTCCCGCGTCAAGGCACGGTTGGGTGCGGAACTGGCGACGCGTACTTTTGGACGGCGCAGCCGGACTACGACTCGTACGCTGCGTCAGAGGTCCCAGGGTCAGAGATCTGAACGGCTGCTCTGAGGGCGGCCGCTGTCCCGGGACGGTTCGGTCCGGTCGGCCTGCGAACCGGTGGCCCACGACGACAAAATCGTCAGCGCCTCGTCTGACGGCGATCCGGGGTCGGCGAGAAAGGTGAACAGAGCCTGGTCGGGATCGTCAGGAAAGGTCAGTGCCTCCGTGCGCAGCGTCAGCTCGCCCACGACGGGGTGGTGGAGAACCTTCGTGTCGTGACCGAACTGGACGACTTTCTGTACGGCCCACCACCGGCGGAAGGGCTCACTCTTCATAGACAGTTCGCCCACGAGTTCCGCGGTGCGTGCGTCGTCGGGGTGACGGGCGGCGTCCATCCGCAGCGTCCCGACGAACACGGAGGCGACCTGTTCCCAGCTCTCCCCGAACAGAAACTGGGCCGCTTCGTCGAGCATGATCCAACGTACGGCGTTACGGTCTCTGGCCGGCATCGAGTTGAAGTCTGCGAGGAGCATACGGGCCATCCGGTTGGTGGCCAGCACGTCCGTTCGGCGCCCCAGTACGAAAGCGGGGATGTCCGTCAGGCGGGCCAGCAGGGAGTGCACCCCGGGCCGTACCTTCTGCACCGTCCGCTGGGTACGGCGCCGGCTCGGCGCGTGCCCGCGCGCGACCGCGTTCAGATAGCTGCGCTCGGCGGCATCGAGCTGTAGTGCGTTCGCCAGCGCGTTCAGGACTGACTCTGACGGGGTGATCGGCCTGCCCTGTTCCAGTCGCGTGTAGTAATCCACGCTGACACCCGCCAGAGCGGCCAGTTCCTCCCGCCGCAACCCGGGCACCCGGCGCGGGGACGCATCGTGGATGCCCAGGCTCTGCGGGTCCATCGCCGCCCGCCGGGCACGCAGGAAATCGCTGAGCTTCTCGTTCCGCTCCATGGGTTCATCCTCGCGCGGTTCGGTTGCCGATGCTGCCCGCAGGGTGGCTCTCCGAGTCCCAGGAAGCAGGGGGCCAGCTCCGCCCTCCCCACCGGCCCGCGTCGGCGGTTCGCTTAGCAGGCCGTGTCTGGTTGCGGTGCGGAGGTTCATCTTGGCAAACGTGCTCGACTGCAAGACTGCTGATCGTTGCCTCTGGCCGGCTTCCGGCACGGCAACGGGTACCACCGGGGGTGAGATCCTGCTGGTCAACACCGAGGCCTGGGTCTGCGTGATGGATCGAACGCTAGCCGACGTCCATGGAAGGCGCTGACGGGCTCGACCAGCTCGTCAGCATGCGGAGCGCATGCTCGGAAGACGTACCGGGCTTGGCGAGATAGACGAACAGCGCCTGGTCCGGTTCGCCGGGGAAGGTGACGACTTCGGACTCCAATGTCAGGTCGCCGACGATCGGATGGTGCAGACGCTTCGGGCCATGGGCGAACTCGACCACCTTCTGTTCGGCCCACCACTTGCGAAAGTGCTCGCTCTTGATCGACAGCTCACCGACGAGCTCGGTGGTCTTGGGATCGTCGGGATAGCGGGCCGCGTCCATCCGGAGCGCCCCTACCAGCTCGGCGACGATCCGTTCCCAGTCCGCCCACAGGGATCGCGCCGCCTCGTCGAGCACCACCCAGGGCGCGGCATTGCGGTGCTTGGCCGGCATGGCCGGAAAGTCTGCGAGAAGCGCCCGTGCCGCCCGGTTGGCCGCGAGGACGTCGGTACGGCGGCCGAGGACGTAGGCAGGCACATCCCCGAGCTGCTCGATGAGCGCGAAGACTCCCGGCCTCAGCACCTGGGCGGACCGACTGCCACGTGTGCGGGCAGGGCGCGGACGAACGGCGACGGTTTGCAAGTAGTTCCGTTCAGCCCGGCCAAGCTGTAGCGCGCCGGCGATCGCGTCCAGTACGGCATCAGACGGCTCGATCGGGCGTCCCTGCTCCAGCCGCGTGTAGTAGTCCACGCTCACGCCCGCCAGCCGGGCGAGCTCCTCGCGCCGGAGACCGGGAACACGCCGCTTTTGCTCGTCCATGATTCCCAGTGCGACCGGATCGAGCGCCGCGCGCCGAGCGCGCAGGAAGTCTCCCAACTCCTCGTTGCGGGTCATGGGAACATCCTCCTCCGGTGTACGGGGCGGATCCGGCGGCTGCCTGGCCCTGCCGGTCCTAGGCAGCGCGACCCCAGGACCCGAAGGGCTTGCTCCGAGGCCCCGGCGGTCTCTTCCGATGGCTTGACTGGTGCCACTGGCAGCAACACAACCATCACAAGGGAGACCCTCACATGTCCACCTGGCTCATCACCGGTGCCACCTCCGGATTCGGGCGGCTCGTCGCCGACCGCGTCATCGCCTCCGGCAACCAGGTCATCGCCGTCGGCCGCCGTCGCGACCGCCTCGACGACCTCGTCGCATCCGCACCGGAAGGCCGTGTCACTGCGATCGTCCTCGACTTGACCGACCCCGGCGCGGAGAAGACCGTCGGAGACGCCGTTCGGGCCGTCGGCGGGCTCGACGTCGTGGTGAACAACGCAGGCTACGGTCTGTTCGGATCAGTCGAGCAAACCAGCGCCGACGAGGCGAAGGCCAACTTCGACACCAACGTGTCCGCGAATCTGGCCGTACTGCGCGCCACGCTCCCCGCGATCCGCGCGTCGAAGGGGCGCATCGTGCAGCTCTCCTCACTGGTGGGGTCCTTCGCCTGGCCAGCGTCCGGGCTCTACTCGGCGTCGAAGGCCGCTGTGGAGCTCTTCAGCGAAGCGCTTGCTCTCGAACTCGCACCGACTGGCGCGAAGGTCACCGTGATCCAGCCCGGCATGTTCGCAACCGAGTTCACCACCTCGGCTCATGTCGTACCGCCGAGCGAGCCCTACCTGCCCACCGTCGGCGCGTTCCTCGAGCAGGTCTCGCAGATTCCCGCCGATGCGATGGGTGACCCGAACGCGGTGGCGGACGCGATTCTCGCCGTCGCGACCATGGACGAGCCGCCGCTGCGACTGGCAGTCGGGCAGGACGCGATCGACGCAATCCGGAACGCGCTTCAGACTCGGCTGAGCGAGCTGGATCAGTGGGCCGCTACTGATCTCATGCCCGCGGTCTGAGCATCCGATGCCGCCAGGCTGGAGGGACTGAACCTTCCAGCCCGGCCCCGTCGCTCGCCCACTCGCCCCTCCTCGTTCCGCCCAGCATGCCGTCGGCCCGAGGAACACCCCGCTGTCATCTCCGTAGTCGGCGACCGAAGCGCACATCTCAATCAGCAGCCAGGGCGCCCCGGAGAGCCGGGCAGCCACTCCTTCGAAGCCACTGAAGGCAGAGAACCATAAGCCACACCCGGCCCTCCCGGGCCGCCTAACAACTTACGGAGAATCATGAACACCGAGCTGATCTACTCGGACGCCTCGGCCCTCGCCGAGCTCATCCGGGCCGGGAAGGTGACCTCGGTCGAGGTCGTCCAGGCGTATCTCGACCGGATCCACGCCGTCGATCCGCAGCTGAAGGCGATCGTGTCGCTCAACGAGAACGCCCTCGATGAGGCGCGGGCCGCCGACGACGCGCTGGCCTCGGGGGAAGCGGTAGGGCCGTTCCACGGCGTGCCGTTCACCGTTAAGGACTCGATCGACACCGCCGGTGTACTGACCCAGCGTGGGTCGCCGATCTTCGCGGGACGCGTTCCCGACGCCGACGCCACGAGCGTCGCCCGGATGAAGGCGGCCGGAGGCGTCCTGCTGGCCAAGACGAACCTGCCCGAGTTCTCGTACGCCTGTGAGAGCGACAACCTGCTGACCGGTACGACGAACAACCCGTGGAACCTCGAGCGCACCTCGGGCGGTTCCAGTGGCGGCGAGTCCGCCGCGATCGCGGCCGGGCTGAGCCCGATCGGACTGGGCACCGACCTGACGATCTCGGTCCGCGGTCCGGCGGCGCTGACCGGCATCGTGGCACTGAAGCCCACCCACGGCCGGGTCCCGATGACCGGGATCTGGCCGCGTGAGCCCCGCCGGGTCTGGCACGTCGGCCCGATGGCGCGATCGGTCCGCGACGTCGAGCTGGCGTACTCGGTCCTCAACGGGCCGGACGGCGTCGACGGTGCCTCGGTCGCCCCGAACGGGTACGACGCCGGCGTCGGCTCGACGCCTTCGCGTCAGCTGCGCGTCGGCTGGTTCGTCGACTCCGGTCTCGGGCCGGTGGACCCGGAGGTCGCCCAGACCGTCAGTAACGCCGCCGAAGCACTCCGCGCCGCAGGGGCACAGGTTGAGGAGGTGTCGATCCCCGCGCTGCGCGCCGACAATCCGCTCGCGCTGTTCTACAAGCAGCACGTCAACGAGCTCAAGCCCGCTGTAGCCACCGCGACGGCCGGCCACGAGGGCCAGATGTACAAGTACACCAAGGCCCTGATGGAGACACCGCTCACCCCGGTCGAGGAGTACGTCGACGTCGAGCAGGCCTTCGACCGGATCCGCGACGGCTACGCCGAGTACTTCTCCCGCTTCGACGCCGTCATCCTGCCCGTGCTCCCGATCCCGGCGTACCCGCACGGGGCCGCCAAGTTCGTGATCGACGGCGAGAGCGTCGACGCGGGCCACATTCAGTCCTACACGGTCCAGTTCAACGTCACGGGCCTGCCCGCTTTGTCGCTGCGCTTCGGGACCAGTTCCGAGGGCCTGCCGATCGGCGTCCAGGTCGCCGCCGCCTGGCATGCCGAGTCGACCGTCCTGCACATCGGCAAGCTGCTCGAGCAGGCCAGCACCGTTCGAGACCTGCACCCCGAGATCTAGAGCCGAGAGGACCGGACGGCGAGGCAACCAGCGAACCCGAAAGCGGGTGCCGGCTACACGTCAGAGGCCGGCACCCGCCGCCTCGCCTAGCAACGCGGCGACATGGCGACGGGCCTCTTCCAGAGGGCGCGGATCATTCAAGGCTTGCGAACGAGTGATCGCGCCGTCGTAGAGCAACGAAATTACGGTACCGATGTGTTCAGGATCTTCGACGCCGGTGCTGCCTGCCAAGTGCTGTAGTCGTTCCTGGAAGGCCTGCTTGTGCCGGACGGCCGCCCGATGCGGATCGGTGTGCGGTTCGGGGAATTCTGTCGACGCTGCGATGAAAGGACAGGCAGCGATGGGCCGATCGGCAGTCGTCGGAGCGAACAGGGCAAGGATCTGCTCTCGCGCATTCTCCTCCGAACCCAACTGAACTTCGAACATCTGCCGGTCACGTTCCTGCAGGTAGGCCTCGATCAGCGTGGACTTGTCCCGGAAGTGCTTGTACAGCGTCCGCTTCGACACCGGAGCTGCGGTCGCCACCGCCTCCATTTGCGTCGCCACGATCCCGTGCGCACGAAACAGTCGTACGGCGGCGGCCAGGATCCGCTCCCGCGCACCACTCGTTGGCTTCGTCAGCTCGGTCACAACAAGAGTATACGCCGCCGTTTACCTCGATCGGCAAACCATGCTAGGTTCAAAGTAAACGCAATCGTTTACATGGGGTAGCGGCTTCGCTAGCGCACGGCACCCCAACAAGGCTGTCGCCGCCGGCGCTGGCCGCGTAAGGCGCCCCTCGACCCCACGAGTAGGACCGGTAATGCCCCACCTCCTTCGTGTCGGCGAAGTCGACATCGTCCCGCTGCTCGAATGGCAAGGGACTTTCATCACCCGCGGAACGCTCCTGCCGTCCAGCGACGCCGGGGAGTGGTCCGACAATGCTTCCTGGCTCGACCCGACGTTCTGGTCGGCGCAGACCGACGGAGTCCCGCTGTACTCCCGCAGCTATGTGATTCGCAGCGACGGGCAGCTCATCCTGGTGGACACCGGCATCGGCAACGGCAAGAACCGGCCTCAGGTCCCGCCCTTCAACGGCCTCGACACCGACTACCTGTCGCGGCTGCGCGATGAGATCGGAGACGTCGAGGCTGTCGATGCCGTGATCAACACCCATATCCACCAAGACCATGTCGGTTGGAACACGCGCCTCGTGGACGGTCAGTGGCGTCCTACGTTCCCGCGCGCGACGTATCTGCTGCCGGACGCCGACTACGAGGAGTGGAACCGGAGCCGGGGGTCGGACTCAGGAGCGGACGAGGTGTTCCTCGACAGCGTCCTGCCGGTCGTCGACACCAGGCAGGCATCCTTCTACACCGGCGAACGGGTCGTCGACCAAAACATCACCATCGTTCCCGCACCAGGCCACAGTCCAGGCTCCTCGGTCGTCATGATCGTCTCGGCCGGCGAAAGCGCGGTCATCACCGGCGACATCGTCCACACGCCGATGCAACTGGCCCACCCCGAACAGCACATGGTCTTCGATGCCGACCCCGTTCGGGCTGTTTCCTCACGAAGGACGGTGCTGGCGGCCGTCGCCGATGCCGGAAGCATCATGCTGCCCGCTCACTTCGGCCGGACCGGTGGCCTTCGGCTGACGCGTGACGGCTCTGGATTCTCGATCGCCGAATGGGTCCCCCTGACCGCTGAGTGACCGGCGACCTGCAGGAGAACAACGAACGGAAGGAGGCACCTCGTGGATCTGGCCACCGAATCCAGCCCAACCCTGAAGCCCGCCGGAGCCAGCGACACGAAACAGCGTCTTCCGCTGACCCTGTTCGGTATGCCGCTCGGCATGGCGGGGCTCGGCGGAGCCTGGTCAGCGGCTGCTACCGCCGTCCACGCACCAACATGGCCCGCCGAAATCTTCTACGGTGCCAGCGACGCGCTCTGGCTGGCCTTCGTGATCGGCTATCTTCGCGGCGGTGTGCGGACGCGCGGCGCGTTCGGTGATGACTTGCGGCATCCGTTCAGCGGACCGTTCGCGTCCGTCATCCCGCTCGTTGCCGTACTGCTGTCCGCCCACTACACGGCCTACAGCTTCACGATTTTCGCCTGGATCTGCGGCGCAGCGATCGTGGCCCTGGCGGTCGTCGTCGCCCAGTTGATCGCCCACTGGCTCAGCGGCGCCGTAGATCTGCACGCCATCCATCCCGGCTACTACATTCCCGCGGTCGCCGGCCCGTTCATCGCGAGCATCGGCTTGTCCGCCCTCGGTCAGCCGTCCCTCGCCATCGCCGCCATCGGCGCAGGGTTGTTCTTCTGGGTTGCCATGACCGCGATCGTCACCGTCCGGATGCTCATCGGCGAACGACTTCCCGACGCAGTCCGGCCGGCGATGACCGCGTTCGTCGCCGGCACCTCCACGGCCAATCTCGCGTGGATCGTCGCCCATCCGGGACGTGTCGACCAGGCGCAGGAGCTGATGACCGGAGTTCTCGTCTTGATGCTCCTGGTACAGGGCGCGCTGATCGGCGAGTACCGCACCCTCACCTTCACCGGCGGCTGGTGGATCTTCACCTTCCCGCTCGCGTCGACGACGAACTACGCCGTCCGCTGGTTCTCCGCAGTACGACCTCCAGGCTGGGAGACGTACGCCTGGGTGGCGCTGGGATGCACCACACTTTTCATCCTCTTCGTCGCAGTACGAACCATTGAAACGACTGCCCGCGCACGAGTGGCGCGGCAGCGCCATCGGCTCCCGCCGGCGGCACCTCGCAATGAGTTTCATCCTCGAGCGAAATGATGGAAGGAACGTATACCGAACGACGAGTTGTTCCTGATCACCGGTGCGACCGGTAAAACCGGAGGCGGTGCTGCGAGGGTTCTGCTGGAGCAGGGGCGCCGGGTCCGCGCGCTGGTGCATCGTGAAGACGATCGCTCCGACGCGCTCCGTCGCGCCGGCGCAGAGATCGCCGTCGCCGACCTGCTCGATTTCACCGCGGTCGATGCCGCCGTGCGAGGCGTGTCCGCGGCCTACTTCTGCTATCCGATCATGCCGGGACCGATCGACGCGACGACGTTCTTCGCACAAGCCGCAGTCGACGCGGGGGTGCGGTCGGTGGTGAACATGTCGCAGATCTCCGCACGTCGTGGGGCTGGCAGTCACGCCGCCCGGGACCACTGCCTCAGCGAGCGGCTGCTCGATCGCGCCGATCTGCTCACCACACATGTGAGGCCGACGTCTTTCGCCGAGTGGCTGAAGCTTTGGTGGGAACTTCGCGACGGTGAGGGATGTCTACGGCTGCCGTTCGGCGACGGCCGACACGCGCCGATCGCCACCGCGGATCAGTCTCGCGTGATCGCCGCGGTTCTCGGCGACCCTGAACCCCGCGATCGCGCGGTGTACACGTTGCACGGGCCCGTTGAGTTCAATCACCACGAGATCGCGGCTGTCACCGCTGACACGCTGGGACCTCCGGTCCACTACGAGCCACTGACCGTCGAAGCGTTCACGGCAGCGATGCTGGATCGAGGCATGCCCGAGCCCCGCGTGCAGCACTTCAGCCACGTCGCACTCGACTACCGCGACGGCGTTTTCGCCGGCACGAACGACAACGTCGAGCGGACCGGCGGGCGCCTGGCGCTGACGGTCGCCGAGTCGTCCGCAACAGCGAGGCCGACTTCCGCGCGAGTGGACCAAACTTCGTACCGGCCCGAACCGTTCAAATACTCTCCGCAGCCGCGCTCGCAGCGCTCGGCGGAACAAGGCCCGCCGCACCGCTCGAGGGCGCGGCGGGCGGCTGAGAGGTCAAAGGCGGAGTCCGAAGACGGCCACTTGCGAGGCCCGCCGGGTTTCGAAGCCCATCCGCTCGTAGAGGCGGATCGCGCCTGCGTTCGTCGCGGCGACGTGCAGGAACGGCTGCTCGCCTCGGGCGCGGATGCCGTCGATCACGTGCTCCATCAAGGCGCGTCCAAGACCGCGTCCCCGGTAAGCCTCGTCAGTGCACACCGCGCTGATCTCGGTCCATCCGGGAGGCCGCAGCCGCTCCCCTGCCATCGCGACGAGAGCGCCGTTGTCCCGGACCCCGAAGAACGACCCGAGCCGATGGGTACGCGCCGCGAAAGGCCCGGGCTTGGTGCGTTGTGCCAGCTCGAGCATCTCCGGAGCGTCGTCGTCGTCGAGCGGCACGATGGTCAGTTCGTGGTCTTGAACGTTTCCGTGCACGCGCGGCCCGGTCATCAGGACGACCGCGAGCTCGCGCTGCAGTACCCAGCCCTCAGGCGGCGTGGGCGGGTCGATAAGGGTGATCGGATCCTGTCCCGCGAGCCTGCTGAGTTGTGCCCAGTCGTTAGCCGTGGCGTCGTCGGGGATCGCCATGAACGGAGAAACGTCTTCGGGATAGCGGGCGACCCGGCCGGAGCTGACTGCCAGCAGACGATGACTGCCGGCCAGCGAGAACAACACCGGGTTGTCGAGACCGAGCTCCGAACCACCAACATCGCCATCTGGGCCGTATTCGGTAGTCGCCGGCTGAGTGCGGGGCTCACGGCTGTCATGCTCAGGCATCTGGGAACGCCCCTTGTGATCTGCGTTCGTGCACGGGCTTCTTCTTCGGAAGGCTGAGGCTGCGTCGCTGTTCACCAGTTCAGTGGCGCGGCGACGAACGGCTCAGTCTCCGGTGCAGCCTTGCGCGCCCGCAGTTGCGCAATCGCGGCCTTGCCGACCGGAACACGGAACGGCACCTCGGTGTTCTTGATCGCATCGGCGACGACCGTGGCGAACTCGTCGACAGTGACCGGCTCGGTCCGGAACCCGGCCAGCTGCTCGAGCATCGGGAAGTACGGGTCGTTCTCGTCGAGGAACACCTTCGCTCGTTCGGCGCCACCCGAGGACACCGCGCCCGGCTCGAACACCTGCACCTCGACGCCGAAGTGACGCACCTCGATCGCCAAGCCTTCCGCGATTCCCTCGAGCGCCCACTTCGACGCTGAATAGGGAGCGATGAGGGGAATCGCGATCCGCCCCTGAACACTGGAAATGAACGCGATCCGGCCGGAACCGCGCTCGCGCATCTGCGGCAGCACCGCCTGCGCCACACGGAGGGCTCCGAAGGTGTTCAGCTCGAACAGCCGCGTCACCTCATCCAGCGGAACCGTCTCGAGCGGAGCGCGAACCGTTGCGCCGGCGTTGCTGATCAGTACGTCGACCTGCCCAGCAGCAGCGACGGCGGCATCGACGGACGGCTGATTCGTGACGTCGAGCTGCAGCCGCTGCGCGGCGGGGATGTCATCGAGCGACGACAAGTCCCGAGCAGTAGCGACGACTTCGTGGCCACGTTTCGACAGTTCGACCGCGATACCGCGCCCGATGCCCCGCGACGCTCCGGTGATGAGTACACGTGCCATGACGTCTTCCTTTGCTCAAGGGCAGACGATTGGTTCTATGTCTTTCACTATACATACTTCGACTCAAGGCCTTGACGGTACTTGAAAGCGCCTTGGTCAGCGACTGGTTTCCGCGTAGGCCAGAAGCGAGGCCTTGACCGAGTCCCAGGGAGCAGCGCTGCGGAACGCGCGGGAGGTGATCATGGCGCCTTCCATGCTGGCGATCACCGCGTTGGCAAGATCGCGACCGGAGGCGCGGTCGAGGCCGAAGGCGACGAAGTGGAACGCGATACGGTCGACCATCTCCGTGAAGCCACGCATGCTCGTTTCGGCGATCTCCTCGCCGCCGAGTGACCCCTCGGTGACAAGGGGCGCAAGACCGCACCCACGCGAGTAATCACTGGCCAGCATCCCGTCACGGCCGGCGTCGACGTACCGCTTGATCAGGTCCTCGACCGAGGTCGACTCGGCAGCAAACTCGTCGATCAGGCTCACTTGTTGATGAGCATGAGACGCGGCCGCCTCGACGGCCAACTGCGGCTTGCCACCAGGAAAGTGGAAGTACACCGACCCTCTCGGCGCACCACTGCGCTCAAGAACGTCTGAGATCGCCGTCGCGTTTAGGCCGCGCTCACGAATGAGGCCGCGAGCCGCCTCGATCATCTTCTGCCGAGCATCGCTTCTCCGTGGCATGATCCTGTCTCCAAATACTATGTATGCTGCAAGGCATACTAACTGACGCAGCCAGGCCTCCCTGGAACAGGTGACATCAGAGGGCGGTATGTGAGTGTATAGGTTTTTTGTCGTCACCTGAACGTGTGGCAGTGCGGCATCCCGGCCGGTCGGCGGCCATGGGCATGCTGGGCTGGTCGCCGTGAGCGAGCGCAAGCCCTACGAGACCGACCTGAGCGATGAGCAGTGGGCGCTGGTCGAGCCGGTGATCACCGCGTGGAAGGCCGCGCATCCCTCGGTCAGCGGCCATCAGGGTCGGTACGAGATGCGGGAGATCGTCAACGCGCTGCTCCACCAGGGCCGTTCAGGTTGTCAGTGGGACCTACTCCCGCACGACTTCCCTCCGCCCGGCGCGGTGAAGTACTACTTCTACACCTGGCGCGACGGCGGCATCGACCAGACCATCCACGACCTGCTGCGCTGGCAGGTGCGGGAGAAGATGGGCCGGAAGGCGGACCCGAGCCTGGTGGTGCTAGACACCCAGAGCGTGCACGCCGCAGTCGGAGTGCCCGCACAGTCGACGGGACGTGATGCGGCAAAAAAAGTACCGGGCCGCAAACGCGGCCTGGCCGTTGACGTGTTGGGGCTGGTGATCGCGGTGGTCGTGGCGGCCGCCTCGGCGCACGAGAACGCCGTCAGGATTGCGTTGCTGGACAAGGTCGCCGCTGACACCGACGCCGTGGAGACGGTCCTGGTCGACCAGGGCTTCAAGAACGCGGTCGTCGCGCACGGGCAGAAGGTGGGCATCGCGGTGGAGGTCGTGGAGCGCAACCCCGCGCAGACCGGGTTCGTTACCCAGGCAAGCGGTGGGTCGTGGAGCGCGCTTTTGGGATCTTGGTGTTGTCCCGCAGACTGGTGCGCGACTACGAACACCGGCCCCGCAGTTCGGAGTCGCGAGTGTACTGGGCGATGACCGCGGTGATACTGCGCCGGCTGTCCGGGGCGACCACGCCGGCCTGGCGCACCGCATGACCGGCGGGGAGTTGACGCTCGGCGCAGTGCTGGCGCGGCTGGAGGAGCGGGAACGCGAGATCACTGCGCAGGCCGAGACGACGCGGGAACAGATCACACAGCTGACCGCACACCTCGACGAACTCGACCGGGCCGCCGAGGAAGTCCGGATCACCCGCAAGACACTGCTGGAGCTGCCCGACCCGCGACCGCCCGCACCCCCGGCACCGAAACTGCCGGACCACCCGGCCTACCAGCAGATCATGGCCGTGTTCACCGCGGCCAGCCATCCGCTGCGGGCCCGGCAGGTCTGCGAGGCGATGGACCTGACGGTCGCACCCAACAACATCAACAACATCCGCCTCAAGCTCAAGAGGCTGACCGACCGTGGAATTCTGGCCGAGACCGAGCAGGGCCTGTTCACCCAGCCCCGGCCATAGCCGACCGACGTCGCTGCAACCTGCCCACTCGCCCCGCACGAAACCAAGAATCGGGCATCAGGTCTCATACCGCCCACTGAAGCCGAATATCTACCAGCGCTGCGGTTCGTCACAGTGTCGAACATGGACGTTCCGGATGCTCAAGTGTTGGCGATCCCCGGCCTGGCCTGCGGGCGCCCGGCGGCTCGGCCTGCTGTTGCCGATCCTCGCGCTCGTGACGCTGGCGAGCGTTCCGGTGGCCACCCACGCGGGGGAGTGGCTGGAGCAGCACGTCGGCAGTGACCCGTTGGTGCGCAAGCACGCCGAACCCGGCGACGGCCTGCTCCCGTGGGCTCTCGGTCTCTTCGTTTTCTCGGCCGTCGTCTGGTGGACGACCCGCCGGTCCGCCCCCGCTGGGCTGGCGCGGCGGGGGCCTCCTGGTCGCCCTCGGCACTGGTTCGGGGCGTGGTCGTGGTTGTTTCCCTCGCTGTCGCGGTCGGCGCCGTGGTGGACGTCTACCGGATCGGCGACTCGGGCGCCAAGGCAGCCTGGCAGGACAACTACTCCAAGACGGCCACACAGAACGGCGGCTGACGGGACAGGGCCGACGTGGCACGTGACGCCGGCCTGTCTGTTCGCGTCGTGCGGGACAGCGGCGTCGCCTCTGACGGGCTGGCGCCCGACCGCAGGTCAGAGATCTGGCCCGTCCTTCCGGGCCAGGGCCTGGCGCATGGCGCGTTGTCGCAGGCCGAGGAGGGACGGTTGGAGTGTGAGTTCGGTAGGTCACACCGACTGCGTTTCTCCTCTGCGGCCATCGGCGTGAGTGGGTCGAGTGCGTTCCGCGGAACCGTTCGGGTGCAGGAGTCGGGCGAGCCAGTCGGTGCGGGTTCGGCGGGCTGCGACCGAGAGGTCCGCCTGCGGGTACAGAGCGTCGAAACCGTGGAAGCCGCCTGCCCAGACGTGGAGTTCGGCCTGGCCGCCGGCCGCCCAGATGCGGGTGGCGTAGTCGGTGTCCTCGTCACGAAAGACTTCGGCGGAACCGGCGTCGATGTAGGTGGTCGGCAGGCCCGAGAGGTCTTCGGCCCGGGCGGGCGAGACGTAGGCGGACACCTCGTCGACGGGGAGATCGCCGAGAACGGCCTGCCAGCCGAACTCGTTCATCTCGCCGGTCCAGACACCGGGCACGCCGGTGAACTGGCGCCTGGATGTGGTGGTGTTGCGGTGGTCGAGCATGGGGCAGATCAGCACCTGTGCGGCGATCGACGGGGCGCCGAGGTCGCGGGCCATCAGCGTGAGGCCGGCAGCGAGACCGCCGCCGGCGCTGGCGCCGGCGACGATGATCCGGGTGGGGTCGATGCCCAGTTCTTCGGAGTGTTCGGCGGTCCAGAGCAGACCTTGGTAGCAGTCGTCGACGAGGGTGGTGCCGGTGGCCTCCGGTGCGAGCCGGTAGTCCACGGAGACCACGACCGCGCCGAACTCGTCGAGCCATTCCAGCGGGATGTCGATCTGCGAGAAGCGGTCGCCCATGACCATCCCACCCCCGTGGATCCAGTAGACGCAGGGGGCGGCCGTGGTGGTATCGGTGTTCGCGGGGCTGAAGACCGACAGGCGGATCGGGGCACCGTCCTTGGCGGCCACGCTGACCTCGCGTCGGTGGACGTTCCGGTGTGCCAGGAGCGGGTCGACGGGCGTGGAGGGGAGCTGTCGCAGGTGCGCGAGAACTTCCGGGGTGAGCTGGGACATGAGGGGCATGCCGGTCAACAGCTCGCGCAGTTCGGGGTCCAGAGCGGGACGCGCAGGGGTCATGGCGTGGGCCTTTCGCGGTGTGGTGCCGGGCGGACGACAGCGTGGGCGTCCGGGCAGGTGAGGGGGTGATGGGTGGACAGGTCGGTCCGGTGTTCAGAAGGCGGTCTTGCCGAGGACCGGGACGTAGTCGGTGTACTCGGACTCCTTGGCCAGCAGCCCGGTGATCTGCGCCACGATTGCCTGGGCGGCCTCACCGGCGAAGATCCGGTGGTGGTCCTCCTCGCTGGTCCAGCCCTCCGTGACATGGATGACGTCGGGGTCGGACGCGGATCGGGAGACGAGGTAGACGACGCAGTGTTCGCTCGCGCCGGGGCTGCCCGCGTCCAGGCCGGTCAGCAGCAGGTCGACCAGTCGGCTGCCCATCCCGGGCCTGGCGGTCAGGGTAGCGTTGAAGCCGTAGTTGGCAAGCATGAGTTTCTCCTTGCGTGGTGGAGTGAGGTGATTCCATTCAATGCCTCTGACCTGCTGAAACGTTAGAACGATGCTCGCGGGCACTTGCACGATCCTCGCGATTTCGGGAGCGGGGTGGCGGCGAAGTGCTGCAATGGGCACATGTCCCTGGAAGAGTTGCGCACCCTGCTGGACCGGCATGCCCGGCCCGACTGGACCACCGCCATCGACGGCGTCCTGATCTCGAAGGTCGACCGGCCGGATCCGCCGGCGCCCTCCACGTCCGGCACGGTGCTCGCCGTCATCGCCCAGGGCGCCAAACGCCTCGCACTGGGCGACAGGGTCTACGAGTACGGGCCCGGGCAGTACCTCGTCGCATCCGTCGACCTGCCCGTCACCGGGCAGTTCACCCAGGCCGATCCCGAACAGCCGGCCCTTGGCTTCGGCCTCACCCTGGAACCGTCCGCCGTCGCCGAACTCCTGCTGCAGGCAGGTCCCGGCGACCTTCCCCGCACCGGCGGAGGCGCGCCGTCGGGGATCGCCGTCAGTGACGCCCCGCCCGCCCTGCTCGACACGGTTGTCCGGCTGCTGCGCCTGCTCGACCAGCCCCGCGACCGGGCGGTACTGGCCCCGCTGGCCAAGCGCGAGATCCTGTGGCGGCTGATCACCGGCGAGCAGGGGGCGACGGTTCGCCAACTCGGCCTGGCCGACAGCGGCCTCAGCCATGTCTCCCGGGCCGTGCGCTGGATCCGCGAGCACTACGCGCAGCCCTTCCGGGTCGAGGACGTGGCCCGGCTGTCCGGCATGAGCGTCTCCGCCTTCTACCGCAACTTCCATGCGGTGACCGCGATGAGTCCCATCCAGTTCCAGAAACAGATCCGCCTCCAGGAGGCCCGGTTGCTGCTGGCCACCCACCCCGGAGACGTCACAGGGGTCGGGCAACGCGTCGGTTACGACAACCCGTCGCAGTTCAGCCGCGAGTACCGCCGTCAGTTCGGTGAGCCCCCGAGCCGGGACGCGGTCCGCCTGCGGAACGTCGCGCGCACCCCCGTGGGCATCCTTCCCTGAGTGCAGCCGGAAGATCGGAGGAGGATCGTGCAAGTTCGGAAGAGGATACTTCTACTATCTTTCCAGGTCAGAGCGATTAACTGGGATCAGTAGTTCTTCCGCTGGGTAGGAAAATGCCTGCTCGCCGCGGATCCCATCACGTCGCGAGGATCACAGCATGAAGACAGTTCTGATCACTGGTGCCTCATCCGGATACGGGCGGGCGACCGCCCTCTACTTCCACTCGCAGGGGTGGAACGTCATCGCCACGATGCGCACACCGCGTGCGGGCCTTCTGCCCGACTCGGACCGGTTGCGCGTCGTCGAGCTCGATGTGACCAGGCCCGAGAGCATCACTGCCGCGTTCGAGGCAGCCGGGCCCATCGACGTCCTGGTCAACAACGCGGGCGTCCCGTCGATCGGCGTGTTCGAGGGCACCCCCATGACCAGGGTGCGGGACGTCTTCGAGACCAACACGTTCGGCGTGATGGCAACAACGCAGGCCGTGCTCCCCGAGTTCCGTGAGCGCGGCTCCGGCGTGGTGGTCAACGTGACCTCCAGTGTGGTGCTGGGCCACATGCCCCTCTCGGCCGTCTACAAGGCGAGCAAGATGGCCATCGAGGGATTCACCGCGTCCCTCTCGCTCGAACTCGCGCCCTTCGGCGTGCAGGCGAAGACGGTCGAGCCGGGTGCCTGCCTGACGACGAACTTCGCCGCCAACGCGACGAACGGCGCCCCGGTGGACGAGCTGGTCCCGGCGCCCTACGCACCGTGGGCGAAGAAGACCATGGACGCCTTCACGGGTCAGGACCTGTTCACCAAGGAGAGCGACGTCGCCCAGACGGTGTGGCGCGCCGTGCACGACACGACCGGCCAGTTGCGCTTCCCGGCCGGCCCCGACGCGGTCTGGCTCGCCCAGGCGAAGTGATCGACCAGCAGGCAAAGGGACACCGCACCGATGCCGGCAGCCGGCCCCGGACACACGGATGGGGCCGGCGCGTTGTCCAGTTCCAGAACCGGCTTGGCTTTGTCGCAATCACCTCATCAGCGCGCTCCGGCGCCACCGTCCCACGATGGTGGCACCGGAGCGCGCTGGACTGGGATGGGTGGGGCAGGTGTCAGAACCAGCTCTGGTTCTGACCGGAGTTGCACGACCAGGTGCGGAAGCCGGCGCTGCTGTCGTCGATACAGCGGTTGGTCGCCTGGTTCCTGAGCTCGATGGTGTTGTCGCCCCACTTGTGCACGAGCCAGCTCTGGTTGGTGCTGGAGTCACAGTTCGCGGTCTTGAACCCCTGGTCGCTGTCGTACATGCAGCGGTTGGTGAAGGCGTTCTTCAACTGCACGGTGCCGTCGGCCCACTTGTGGACGATCCAGTTCTGCGGGGTGGAGCCGTTGCAGTCCCAGGTGCGGAAGCCTGCGTTGGTGTCGTCGATGCAGCGGCTGGTCGCCTGGTTCCTGAACGTGTTCACGGCGTCGGCCGCCGAGGCCGTCGCGGCGGGCACCAGTGCGATGGCGGCGGCGGAGACGCCGAGCGCCGCGACGCGGGTCAGGACGGAGACGGACATGGGTGTTCCCTTCGGTGGGGTGGTGGTGCGTGCCCCGCAGCCGAGTGCGGCGGGGAGTCTGGTGCGGGAGCTCGGACCGGGGAACGGTCAACCGCACTGGCGGCTGACGTTGCCCTTGTCGTCGCCCTTGAGGTAGATCGCGCTGACGTAGCCGACACCGCCCGCGTTCAGGGGCAGTTCGATCCACTTGTCGTTGCTGTAGCCCTCGGCCGTGACGAGCTGGCCCGTCTTCCAGCAGTTCGCCGGGTAGCTCTCGTTGGGGTACACCGTGCTGACGACGGCGCACGAAGTGGCCGCGCAGGAGCGGACGTTGGCCTGCGCCCAGGCGGTCACGGTGGTGCCCTGCCCACCACCACCGCCGGGCGTGCAGGGCAGGTTCACCCCGCGGTCCCGCAGATACGGCATCGGGTCGATCCCGCGCACCGTGGTGGACGTGCCGATCCTGACCCGCAGGTGCAGGTGCGGCCCCGTCGCCTCGCCCTCGCTGCCCATCAGGGCGATGCGCTGACCGGCCTGGACATGCTGACCGACGACGACGTCCCGCTGGTACATGTGCCCGTACTCGGTCACCGTGCCGTCGTCGTGCAGGATGCGGATCCACTGCCCGTAACCGCTGGCGGGACCAGAGTCGATGACCTCGCCGGCGCCCACGGCGTAGATGGGCGTGCCCTGGGCGTCGGCGATGTCGACGCCGTCGTGGCTGTCGCTGTACCCCTGGGTGATGACCCCGGCGGTCGGGCACGAGGCGGCGAACGCGGCCGGGGCGGCCGGTGCCGCGGCGGCGGGCAGGGCCGCCGTCAGCGGCAGCAGGACGGCGGCGGCCGTGACGAGTCCGGCGTACGGGAACAGACGCACGGGGCTTCCTCTCCGGTGACTTCTGGTGGACGGCACGGAAGCTATCCGCGCCCCGTCGGCCGGCGGCATCCGGAACGTTCCGGAATGACGCGGCGGCGCACGGGCGGATAGGGCTGTGGACCGTCAACAGCACCATTTTCCCGACCAGTTGGAGAGATGCGTCATGCGATCCACCACCAGACGACTGATACAGGGCCTGTGCGCCCTGCTGGTTCTGGGCGGGCTGCCACCGGTCGCCGCCGCTGCCGCCGACGGCCCCGGCCACGAACGCCCCGCCGCCCGGCCGGCGACCGACTGGCGCATCGATCTCGGCGCCGCGTCGGCCGACCAGCACAACACCGGCCACCGCAACAACGGCGCGCTGACCATCGCCGACCGCCGCGCCCGCACCGCGTCCGCTCCCGGCAGGGCGTTCGCCGTGTACACCGCGCCGGCCCGCAGCCTCGGACGGCAGGCCGACGCGTTCACGATCCGCCCACGGGCCCAAGTACCGGCCGGAACGCAGGTGGTGACCGAGGTGCGGGGAAGCGACCACCCCGGACGGTGGACGCAGTGGACCACCCCCGACCGCGCCGGTCGGCTGCGGCTGGCGCAGGCCGTCTCCGTCGTCCAGGTACGGCTGACCCTGCTCGGCACCCGTACCGCCGCCCCCGCGGTCTCGGCCGTCTCCGTACACGCCGACCTCGCCCAGCCCGCTCCCCGGGCACCCCGCGCGCTGACCGCGGCCTCCCCGACGTACCGGATCTTCGCCACCCGCGAGGGCCTCGCCGGACAGACCACCGCCAACGGCCATGTCATCCAGCAGCGCGACCACTTCGTCGCGCTGCCGTCCCGGCGGATGCTCGCCTCCAACGGCGGCCACGAGTACCAGGTGCGGCTCTGCTACCAGCGCACGGGACGCTGCGAGACCGCACCGGTCTGGGACGTCGGCCCCTGGAACACCCAGGACGACTACTGGAACCCGTCCGCGCAGCGGCAGATGTGGCGTGATCTGCCGCAGGGCACCCCCGAGGCACAGGCGGCCTACCAGTCCGGCTACAACGGCGGCCTCGACGAGTTCGGGCGCAGGGTCGCCAACCCGGCCGGCATCGACGTCGCCGACGGCACCTTCTGGGACGGCCTGGGCATGACGGACAACGACTGGGTGGACGTGACCTTCCAGCCGTCCGGCGACACCGGCGGCCAGACGAACGTCACGGCGTGGATGCAGGCCAACGTCCGCTCCTGCGCCTCCACTTCATGCGACGTGGTCAGCACGGTGTACCCGAACCAGAGCTACCCGGCGAACTGCTGGAAGACCGGCCAGGTCATCACCGACGAGGGCTACACCAGCGACAAGTGGATCGAACTCCCCCTGAACGCGGGCGGTGTCGGCTACGTCAGCGGCATCTACCTCAAGGGCGACGCGACCGGCGGAGTGACCCGCCAGTGCGGCACCTGAGCCGCCCCACCCCGGCGGTCACTCCGTAACGTGCCGGAGTCCCTTCAAAGCCCCGGTACGGCACCGTCGTTGCCGCACACCGAGGCGAAGAGAGGGCGAGGGCAATGAGGTTGAGGCCGACGGGAAGAGCGGGCTGGGCGGCGACACTGACGGCGCTGCTGATGACGGCGGGACTGTGCGCGAGCACACCGGCCGCGTCGGCGGCGCCCACCGCCCGCCCCGACTTCCGGCTGCCGTTCCCCTGCGGGCAGACCTGGCAGCTGCAGACGTATCTGGGCCACGATCCCGACGACAAGAAACTCGACATGTACCACGTCGACGGCCCGACCCTGGGCGCCACCGTCACCGCGTCCGCCGCCGGCACGGTCACGGAGTTCTTCGAGCCCGGCGGCATCGAGATCAACCACGGCGCCGGCGCTTCAGCGTGATCTAGCGCGGAACCCTGGGCGTTCACGCCCGGGAGGAAGCGCTTCCCAAGACAGGGGTGACCTGCACGGGCGCACGGGTCTGCACTGCTGCCCTCAGCCGGGTCGCTTCTGGTTCTCGATGTACTCCTTGATGATCTCTAGCGGTGCGTCGCCGCAGGATGCGGCGAAGTAGGACGGGGACCAGAAGTGGTTGCCCCACAGGTACTTGCGGATGTGGCTGGGGAACTCCTGGCGGAGCCTGCGGGCGGACACCCCCTTGAGGGAGCCGACCAACCGCGAGATGGCGACCTTGGGCGGGTAGTGCACGAGCAGGTGGACGTGATCACGCTCGCCGTTGAACTCCACCAGCTCGGTTTCGAAGTCGGCGCACACGGCCCGCATGATCTCTTCGCAGTGCGTAAGGATCTCGTCGGTAAACGGTCCGCGCCGGTACTTGGGTGTGAAGACCAAGTGGGCGTGGAGGGTGTAGACGACCGTACGGCCCCTGCGAATGTTGGGGTTTGGCTCCCAGCGTGGTGACATAGATCAACGGTAGTACGATGATCGTCGTGAAGATCGTGACGCAGGTGAAGCTGATGCCAGAGGCCCAGCAGGCCGCCGCGCTGTCCGCGACCCTGCGCACGGTCAACGATCTGGCGTGCTGGGTCTCGGCAGTGGCGTTCGCCCACGGGGTCCCGCGTGAGTACGAGCTGCGCAAGCACACCTACCCGCGCCTCAAGGCCGAAGGTCTCGGGGCGCAGTCCGCCCAGCACACCATCAAGAAGGTGCGCGACGCCTACACCACCTTGAGGGCGAACATCCGGGCCGGGAACCTCGGCAAGCCGAAGTCGAAGCGCCGCCGCAAGGCGGAGTCGAAGCCGATCACGTTCCGTCCCGATGCCGCGCAGCCGTATGACGACCGCTGTATGAGCTGGCAGTACGACCAGCGGACGGTCTCGATCTGGACCACCGAAGGCCGGTTGAAGGCAGTACGGTTCGTGTGCTCGGCGGACGCGCTCAAGGTGCTCCAGCAGTACCGCAAGGGTGAGTCCGACCTGATCGAGCGTGACGGTGTCTTCTATCTGGTCGCCACGTGCGAGGTTCCCGAGGCCGAGACGTACGAGCCGGACGGCTTCATCGGCGTGGACCTCGGCATCGTCAACATCGCCACCACATCCACCGGCTACCAGGCCGCCGGACGCGCCCTGAACCGGTATCGCAAGAGGCAGCTTGCCCTGCGGGCCAAGCTCCAGAAGAAGCGCACCAAGTCCGCCAAGCGTCGGCTCAAGGAGCGCTCCCGACGCGAGGCACGACACGTCAAGAACACCAACCACATCATCGCCAAGACGATCGTGACCGAGGCTGAACGCACCTCGGCCGGGATCTCCCTGGAAGAACTCAAGGGAATCCGGCAGAGGGTACGGCTCCGCAAGCCCCAACGGGTCGCGCTCCACTCCTGGTCCTTCGCCCAGCTCGGAGGCTTCATCGTCTACAAGGCCAAGAGGGCAGGCGTGCCCTTGGTCTTCGTCGATCCCGCGTACACGTCCCAGACATGCGCCGAGTGCGGCCACGTCGACAAACGCAACCGTATCGACCAGGGACTTTTCATCTGCCGCGGGTGCGGGGTCGTTGCCCACGCCGACCGGAATGCTTCCCACAACATCGCCACCCGTGGCGAGATCGTGTGGAACGCGGGGCGTGAGTCACGCGTCCCTGCCACCCGATAGGGGTGTCTGGACGGAGGAGTCAACCCAGCAGCCAGTTGGGCGCTACCTCCAAGCCCGGTCCTTTAGGGCCGGGTCAAGTCGACCGTCTACCTCCACATGGACCGCATCGACGTCCACCTCGGCCAGCAGGTCGCGTCGGGGCACCCGGTCGGGCGGCTGGGACTGGTCGGCACGGAGGAGGCGCATCTGCACTACGAGCAGCTCTACGACACCAACGGCGACAACGACGGCGAGACGGACGAGATGGTCAACCCGGTGCTCCAGGGCACCGAGTACCGGCTCACCCCCGACGGCCCGTTCCCCCGGGTCACCAGCACCAACGCCTGCGACGGCGGGGGAGGGCAGCCGCCCCGGTACTGGGTCGACACCATGGCCGACGCCACCGGCTATCCCGACGCCGACTGCACGCACGACGGCACACCGCGGTGCGCCGCCCAGGGCACCCTGCGCAAGGGCACCAACTACGTCCTGTGCAGGAAGTGGGGCGACGAGGTGCGGGTCGGCGCGGCCTACAACCACTGGTGGCTGCTGACCGACCTCGACGACGTGACACCGGGCGGCCGGGGACGGGCGTACGTCTCCGCCTACTACCTCGACCGATGGGGCAACGACGAGGCGAAGGACAACGACGGCCGGGACATCCCCGTGTGCACCTGATCCGGCCGGACCAGGAGCACACGGCCTCATCGGCAGGCGGGCAGGGCGGGCCGGTCCTTCGTGCGCACGGCGGGGAACCACGCGGTGGCATCGGCCGCGCCGCCCGGCAACCGGACGCGGTACCACTCGGTGGAACGGGTACCGAACTCGTCGGTCACCGGCAGCCCTTGAGGCAACCGGCACTGCGCCGTGAGAACGTCCCCGTGCCACACGCGAGTGGCCACCACATTGGCGACGGTGTACGGCGCCAGCGGGTCGATCGCCAGACCGAGACTGCACTGCTGATCACGGTCGGCCGCGTGGGCCCGGCAGGTCGGCTCCACGTTGTACACCGTGATGGCGGCGGGGCCGGCGGTGTCGGAGACGTTCGTGACATGGACCGAGCCGTCCTGCTTCGCACCGCTGTCGTCCGCGACGTAGACCCATCCGGCGACCGTCGCCGCGCACAGGGCGGTGGCCGCCGCCGCGCCGAGAACGACCCGTCGTCGGCGCCGATCCCCGTCGGTACGTGCCGCACCTGTACCGCTGCCATGGGTTTCCGCACCGATGCGAGCCAGCAGGACTCCCGCGGTGCAGGCGGCGCGCGCCTCATGGGTGGGGGCGAGACAGTCGGTCGCCAGCTCGCGCCAGAACGGCGGTACGGCGGCATCCAGCCGCAGGGGCGCCCGTCCACCGGCGTACTCCTGCGCCGCGGCTCCCCGCGCGGCCGGGGTCGCGCCGGGGAAGGGCGAGATGCCGCCGGTGAACATCTGGTGGACCATGATGCCGAGCGCCCAGATGTCGGCGCTCGGCCGCGCCTGCACACCGCGTTCGCCCAGCGGAGCCTTCCAGCGCTCCGGCGGCAGAAAGTCGGGAGTGCCCAGGGGCGGCATCCACGCATGCGTGCCGTGAGTCCCGTCGAGCTCCGAGGCCAGCCCGAAATCCGACAGACGGACCGAACCGTCCGCCATCAGGAGAACGTTGTCGGGCTTGAGGTCGCCGTGCACCCAGCCCAGCTCGTGCAGATGGGCCAGCCCCTCGCAGATCTCGGTCAGGATCCGCTCGGCCTGTCCGTCCGCCAACCCCGCCTCACCCGCGAGGAGTTGACGCAGACTGTGCTCGGCACGCTCCATCACCAGCACGATCGCGCCGTCGAGTTCGGGATGGTCCGGTTCGTTCAGTACGAGCGAGTCGAGCACCCGGATCAGCCGGGGATGCCGCGCCCGGCGCCCGAACTCGCGCTCGCGGTGGGCACATTCCAGCAGCCCGCGCGCCTGCTTAGGGGCGAGTCCGGATGTCGGCAGGAACTTCAACGCGACGGCAGCCGGGTGGTCGTCGTCCGAACCGCGCACGCTTTGGCCCTCGTAGACCCATCCCCAGCCCCCGTCCGCGATGGGTTCCCCCACCGCCCAGCCCCCGACCCGGAAACCGGCCGGCACACGCTCGGCCCCGGCCCCAGCGTTCACCGGCCCACCGCCTGCGCCTGGACGCTGTTGCCGGAGGCCGCCGAACGGGACGGAAGCAGTCCCAGATGGGACTCGCCGACCACCCCGAACCGCAGGGCGATTCCGACCAGCGCCTCGCGCTTGCCGTTGCGGCGGGCGCCCCGGCCCACGTCACGCGACTCCGGCAGGACGATCCGGAGCTTCTCCTCGGCGAGGTAGTCGATGTGAGCACTCACCCCGCGAGCGGTGAGACGGGCGCACTGCGGCAACTGCCGCAGCCGTTCGACGATCTCGGGAGTGGTGGGAACGGCCAGCGCGGACTCGTCGCGCAGCCGCGGCTCGCACAGGGCGACCAGAACCAGGAAGTACGTCGCCGTCTCGTCGAGCGAGTAGGCGGTCAGGGTCTGGGTGCCCAGACGGCCGCCGACCGCCCCCTGCGGGTCAAGGTAGACGTGGTCGGGGGCGAAGACCTGAAAGCTCACCGGGGTGTCCCGTGTGGGCAGGACCACGCGCGCGAACTCGAAGGGAATGGGCGCCCCGAGGCGGCGCGGCGGCACCCGCAGATACTCGCCCGCGCCCTCCGGGTTCTCCACCAGATAGCTCTGCGTGGCGCTGAGGTTGCTCAACAGCCAGTGGTCCTCGTTCACCCGGATCTCCCCGGCCAGCCGCGACACCGCCGGATCGTCGAGCCGCAACTCCACGCCGACGGTGTCCGAGCCCCGGCCGAAGCGGGCGACCTCACCCGCGCCGAGCCGTAGCGTCAGCGGCGGGTCCTGTGGCACATGGATCAGTACGCCGCTCATCGTCCCCCGATTCCGACAGAGTGTGCCTTTCGGGTTGTTTCTCTTCCGCACAAGGCAGGCACACGAGCGCTGGTCAACGCGCACACCCCGTTTTACCTCGATTCCTTCCGCTGTCTCGCACGCAGGCCGCAGGAGCACACGAGCCCCGTTCGTCAACACCGCTTACGCAGCGCGGCGGTTGCATGCGCGAGGACTCTGACACAAAGCTCTTCGAGTCGAGTGTCGGAGGCTCCGGCTTTGGCCGATATCCGTTGCTGCCTCGCCCGGTTCCAGCACTGGCCGAGCGGGTACGGTGCCTCGCTCGCCGCCTGCAGCTGGCGGGATGTCGATGGCGGCCTGAGAACCATCCGTGTAAGTTGACGATCTTCGGACGGCGGAAGCTCCCGGAGTCCCTGAATGCGAACGCCATGACGAACCCCCACCAGCCCTCCGCACGACTTCGCCTCGCCGCCGCGCTCGACGGCCTGGCCGCCGTCTTCGGCGGGATGACGGCCCACCCCGACGAGCACAACTGCGAGTGCCATTGGGGAAGCGCCGACGAACTCGCGCAGCTCAAGGTTCCGGATACGGAGCTGGACCTCGACCTCCTGGGCCGCACCTGGCAGGCCCCCGACTGGAGCGACCACGCATCCGTACTGCGCCGGATCCTGCCCCAGTTGGCCACGGCCCTCGTCGAAGGCTCCGTCGAGCCGCACGACGGGTTCGAGGAAGTCGGCCGCTCGTTCGCTCGCGGTCTTTGGCAGCAGTGGCCCACCGTGCAAGCCGAAGCGGTCAGGGAATTCCTGCACGCCTTGTGGGCCGACACACTCACGGATCCGGATCCCGCGGTACCCGCGTACGAGGTCCTGGCATTGATCACCGAGGCATCCGCCACGCTCACCCCGTGGCTCACCACATGGGAAACGGTGACCGACCGTGCGGCCGACTCCCACCTCGCCGAGGCGGCGGCAAAGTGGGAGTACGACCTGCTGGGAGACCAACTCCCCTGGGACTCTTGGGAGAACGAGGAAGAGAAGCGCACCGAGCTGACCGCCTGGCTGGTCCGCAATGCCCCTGCCCGGCTCCGCGCCCACGGCGTGTCAGAGGAACTGCTCCACCGCATACGGCTGCTCGGCCTCACCGGCGACGATCGCTGGGAGGCCCCTCATTGGCCCGGCCACCGCTACTGACCCACCGAACCGTGCTGGGCTTCCCGTCCTCGCCTTTTGTGAGCGTGTCGACACGGGAAGCGGGGCGACCGCACCGTCGCGATCGCCCCGCACTCGCACACTCGCCGCCGGAGTGCTCGGCGGTCAGCTTCCGACGAGCATCTGCCAGGTCTGCGGGCCGACTTGGCCGTCCACGCCGAGGCCGTGCGCGGACTGGAAGGCCCGGGCGGCGCTGACGGTGCCGGAGCCGAAACTGCCGTCGACCGTGAGGCCGTAGCCGAACTTGTTCAGCTCCACCTGCGCGGCGCGGACGGCGTCGCCGGTGGAGCCGTTCTGGACCTGGACGATCAGTGCGGACCAGGTGTGCGGGCCGATCTGGCCGTCCACGCTGAGGCCGTGTGCGGACTGGAAACTCTTGGCCGCGGCGAGCGTGGCGGGCCCGAACTGGCCGTCGGCGTTGATCGAGGCACCGTGGTAGCGCAGCAGGTACTGCGCGGCCAGCACATTGTTCCCGGTGTCGCCGTCGATGACATTCGGCCAGGGCGGCACGACGGTGCCGCCGCCCGTGGCGCCGGTTCCGGTACCCACGAGCATCTGCCAGGTCTGCGGCCCCACTTGGCCGTCCACGCCCAGACCGTGCGCGGACTGGAACGCCCGGGCGGCGCTGACGGTGCCGGAGCCGAAACTGCCGTCCACAGTGAGGCCGTACCCGAACCGGTTCAGCTCCACCTGCGCGGCCCGGACAGCGTCGCCGCTGGAGCCGTCCTGGACCTGGACGATCAGCGCCGACCAGGTCTGCGGGCCGATCTGGCCGTCCACGCTCAGGCCGTGTGCGGACTGGAAGCTCTTGGCCGCGGCGAGCGTGCCCGCCCCGAACTGGCCGTCGGCGGTGATCGATGCACCGTGGTAGCGCAGCAGATACTGCGCCGCCTGCACGCTGGGCCCCGTCATGCCGTCGGTGATGTTCGGCCAGGACGGCAGGATGACGCCGGTACCGCCACCGCCCGTGCCGCCCCACTGCCCGTAGTCGGCGGCCATCGCCTGGTCGAGGTCCGCGTCGTGCCCGGCGACCGAGATGCCGTTCTGGACCTGACGCAACTGTGCCCGGCTGTCCCAGTTCCCGCTGGACCACGCGTACGTCTGCCAGCCCCAGGCTATTTTCCCGTTGTCGAAGAGTTCCTTGATCACGTGGTAGCCGCCGTACGCACCGGTCCGGGACCGGCCGATCACCGACGCTACGCCGTCGAAGTAGGAGTTGAGCGCGGAGTACATCGAGGACTGGAGGTCGAAGTCGACGCTGAAGTAGATCGGCCGCGACGACGGCATCCCGTTGGCGGACGCCTGCCGCTGCGCCTCCGTGGCATGCCCCGCCCCCTGGGAGTACGGGTCGGCGGGCACGCCGCTCTGCCAGTCCTGCAGCCCGTCGGACTCCCAGTTGGAGACGATGCCCAGATCCGCGGCGGTCAGGGCCTGAGCCTCGGACAGGGTGAGGACCTTCGGGTTCGGCAGCCAGCTGAGGTAACGGCACACGAAGCCGTAGCCCGCCGCGGCGACCGAACCGGCGGTGAGCGACGCGTCGGAGTAGTCGATCCCGTAGCCGGTCGCCGCGGACGCGGACTGGGCGAATCCGATGCCGGTCGCGGTGGCCACCGCGGCGCCGCCGGCGAGGGTCAGCAGTCTGCGGCGGGACAAAACACGGCCGGGGTCAAACAGGTTCATGACACGTTCCAATCCTTGACGTCTGGTTGCGGTGAGCAACGCGGGAGCCGCTGGGCGACGCGGCATTCGAGACCTGTCGGCGCCAACTGTCCAGCGCTTGGGCGGTGTCAGTCGGAAGCAGCGCTGGAGGTGATCTTTGGGCCCGGGCCGGGCCCGCGTCCACAGCGAGCCGGGATGTGGTGGGATCGTGGGACGGCACCGGCACTGACCTGCAGGGATCCGTGACAGGGTGACGGTTGAGCGGGACGGTTTCGGCGTGGCCGGCCGCCGAACAGGGCGGTGTGGTGCCCGGCACCGCGATCTGCCGTACGGCGAGAGCGGGTTGGAGTTGCGCCGGCACAAACACCGCCGGTGGTGTCGGGACCCCAGCTGCCGGCGGTGGCGACGGACGCACGCAGTGCGTCCACGGGAAGAGTTGTCATAGCCCCCACCTGCCGTTATTCGGCACCTTGCAACACAGTCGTGCCGCTTGGAAGCGGGGACGGGCGAGCCACTGGCATCGCGCTGAGGCACCGCACTTGGGGGGCGTGCTGGGAGGAAGAACGGGGCAGGGCATGGGGCGCTGGAAGGCGCTGCCTTTACATATCCAGACCCCGACCGGGGTGGGTCTGGAGATCCGTTACAACCCGCTGTGCTGCGCCGCCTGGGCCGGGGTGTGGAACGCCGCCGACGGCGACAGGCTCACGCTGGCGACGCCCGGCCACTCCACCCAGGGCGTCACCGTCGCCGATCTGGGCAGGCGAGACCCGTTCATCTACACGGATCTGATCGATGCGAGCGGCAGGGCAACACGGTTGAAGGCCTGCTTGGCGAGTTCCGGGCCGGATGATCCGGCCCGGGGCTATTCGGTGTCGCCTCCCTGACGCGCATACGGGATACGTCGGCCGCCGGGCTGTTACGAGGAGAACCTCTCGGGGCGGAAGTCTGCAAGCAGCTCGTCCCTCTGCCCGCTGAGGATCTCTGAAGCCAGGAGTCGGCCGATCACCGGCCCGAGCGTGATCCCGCTGTGAGAAACGGCCTCGTAGTAGCCCGGCACGGACGGCACTGCTCCCACCGAAGGGAATCCATCAGCAGGGATGGGCCGGTTGACCACCGATGTCTGTGTGATGCGGGAGTTGCCGAGCTCGGGGACGGCGTGGTGCGCCAATTCGTGGAGCAGCCGGGCCAGTTGACCCGGATCTTCGCCGGTGTCTATGAGTGCGTCGATCTCGCGGCTGTGGAGAACCACCGACGCGCCTCCGTCAGGTCGGATCTCGACGTGAGGCGCGTGCATGACCCGGTGAATGGGGACCTGGGCACAGTCGATGCGGGTGACGACGCCGGGTTCCCGGCGCATCGGCAGGTGCCGTGCGACGAGTCCCGCGACCTGCGAGGCGCTGGGACCCGCCGCGTTCACGACGATGTCGACGTCGAGACGGCTCCCATCGGCCAGGGCAACTGCCCGGATGCCGCCGTCGGCACCGGTGTCGATGCCGCACACCGCGTTGCCGGACCGGATCACGGCGCCCGCCGCAAGGGCCTGGTCGACGAGCCGGCCCACGAGGTGACGTCCGTGCACCCAGGCTTCGTCGGCGTAGAACACGACCGGAGTCTCGTCGGGCATCGTGAGGGAGGGTTCGAGTCGGCTGCGGACCTCCGCTCCCGTGTACCTCTCGACCCGGTAGCCCCAGGCGGCCAACAGCTCGGCTGTTTCCAGGAACTTCGCCTCCGCTGCGGGGGTGTCCGCCCAGCGCAGGTGGCCGCTGGGATACCACCACGAGTCCGGCCCGATGATCCCGGCAAGTTCACGGTGGGCTGCCATGCCCGCGACGTTCAGGTCGAAATAGGACCTGCGCGCGGTCTTGTTGCTGGCGTTGACCCATGAGAAGGACCAGTTGGTGACGCCTTCGCCCGGCTGGCCCGCGTCGATGAAGACCACGTCGGCGCCGTGCCGGGACAGGTTCCAGCCCACACTCGCTCCGACGATGCCTACGCCGATGACGGCAACACGTCCAGGCCGTCGGACGGACTTGCTCCTCACGAACGCCCCCTTTTGCAGATCACGGGCGGACTCCCGTTACCAGCTCGGGCACCGGCAGCGCTCGCGTCGTACGGCGGACAGTCGTACGGCGGACAGACGACGATCACGCTGACCGGGAGCGCAGACATCCACGCCCGGGCGCGGGACTTCGGCCGGATTGTCCGCTCGCCGAGATCGGCCGTCGGCTGTTCGATTGCGGGATCACCCCATGGCTTCTTCTGGACTCACCTCGGCCATACCCCCGCAAGGCCCCGGGAATCGTCTTCGCTCAGGGGTGCCGGCCAGCGGCCAGCTCCTGGCGGATCGGCAACGGACTCCGTCGGCCCTGCGTCACTCACTCAAGTCCAGCTGCTCGAATGGTGCGTCGGCCACCAGCGCGGACGGAACTGTGAATCGTCCATCTGGCGAGCCTTGTCACGCGCGCTTCGTTCATCGGTGCCTGCGGAGTCCGTCGAGGATGAGCGCGAGCATGTGGGGTGCCCGGTCCTCGGGTGTGGACGCGGCGCGCCACAAGGCGCCGGTGAGTTGGAGGAAGTCGCCCGGGTCGGCGTCCGGGCGGATGGTCCCGTCCTTCTTGCCGGCGTCGAGTAGTTGGGTGATCGCGGCGATGACCGGGCCGTAGCTCTGCTCGCTGATCGCCTGGTGTGCGCCTGGGCCCAGGGCGTCGCCGAGGCCGTGTTTTCTGCGCATGCCCTCGACGAGGTCGATCGTCCAGTGGCGGAGCGCTTCCAGGGGAGTCATGCGGGCCAGCAGGTCGGGCACGGTGTCGACGATGCGTGCCACCTCGTCCTGGTACACGGCCAGGACCAGCGACTCGCGGGTCGGGAAGTTGCGGTACAGGGTGCCCGCGCCGACTCCCGCGCGCTGGGAGATCTGGTTCATCGACGTACTGCCGTCCTCCGCGAGCGCTTCGCGTGCGACGGCGAGGATGCGTGCCCTGTTCTCACGGGCGTCCGAACGGACCACGAGACCTCACCTTGATAAGTGGAGAGTTCTCCACTACGTTATGTGGAGACCTCTCCGCATACTTTAAGGAGCGTCATGCATTACATCAAGCTCGGCACGACCGGCCTCGACGTGTCCCCGATCGCGATCGGCGCGATGACCTACGGCGAGCCCGACCGCGGGCACCCCGTCTGGTCGAAGGGCGAACAGGACGCACGACCGCTCATCCAGCACGCGCTGGAGGCGGGGATCAACTTCTTCGACACCGCGAACATGTACTCCAACGGCTCCAGCGAGGAGATCCTCGGCCGGGCGCTCAAGGACTTCGCCGACCGTGACGCCGTGGTGATCGCCACCAAACTGCGCCATCCCATGCGGCTGGGACCCAACGGACGGGGACTGTCACGCAAGGCGGTCATGACCGAGGTCGACCACTCGCTGCGCCGCCTCGGCACCGACTACATCGACCTCTACCAGATCCACCGCAACGACCACTCCACCCCCTGGGAGGAGACCCTGGAGGCGCTCAGCGACCTCGTGCGGGCCGGCAAGGTCCGCTACCTCGGCGCCTCGTCCATGCACGCGTGGGAGTTCGCCAAGGCGCTGCGCCTACAGAAGGAGAACGGCTGGGCGCGGTTCGTGTCCATGCAGGACCACTACAACCTCCTCGCCCGTGAGGAGGAGCGCGAGATGATCCCGCTGTGCCTGGACGAGGGCGTGGGCACGATCATCTGGTCGCCGCTGGCCCGAGGCCGCCTCACCCGCGCGTGGAACGACGCCCGCTCGACGGTGCGCTCCGAGACGGACGGCGCGTACGCGGACACGCTCTACTCGCCCGCCGAGGAGGAGTCCAACCGCGCGATCATCGACGCGGTCGGACAGGTCGCGGACGCCCACGGCGTCAGCCGCGCACAGATCGCGCTCGCCTGGCTGCGAAGCCGGCCGGTCGTCACCGCGCCGCTGGTCGGCGCCGGTTCGACCCGGCAGATCGACGAGGCGGTGGCGTCCCTCGACGTCGAGCTCACCGACGACGAAGTGCGCGCGCTGGAGGCCCCGTACACCCCCAGGTACGACTGGCAGGGCGTCTCGGACGAAGCCGAGATGGAAGCCATCCGCAAGCGCGTCCCCGGCCTGGCCCTTGCGTGAAACCCGTCCTTCGCGACCCCTCACACCTAACGGCACCCATCGCCGCACGAGTCCAGAACTGAGGAGAGACAGATGACACGCGTACTGGTCACCGGGGGAACAGGATTCATCGGGAGCTGGTGCATCCAGGCCCTGCTCGACGCCGGGTACACCGTCCGCACCACGGTCCGTGACCTGCGGCGCGAACCGGCACTGCGGTCCTGGCTGCACACGGCCACGCCGTTCGACGACGACCGTCTCACGGTCGTACGCGCCGACCTCGAACAGCCCGACGGCTGGGACGCCGCCGTCGCCGACTGCGACTTCGTCCTCCACGTCGCCTCGCCGACCCTGCGTCATACGCCCGCGAACGACGACGACATGGTGGTCCCGGCGCGCGAGGGTGTTCTGCGGGTGCTGCGCGCGGCCCGCGACGCCCGCGTGCGCCGGGTCGTCCTGACGAGCGCCTTCGGTGCCATCGGGATCGGGCACCCTCCGCGCTCGACCCCGTTCACCGAGGAGGACTGGACCGACGTCGACAGCGACATTCCGCCCTACCAGCGCTCCAAGACCCTTGCCGAACGCGCCGCCTGGCAGTTCGTCCAGGACGAAGGCGGCGGTCTGGAACTGGCGGCGGTTCATCCCGTGGGAGTCCTCGGCCCGCTGCTCGGCCCTGACGACCCGCCGTCCCTGCGGCTGGTCCGCAGAATGCTCGAAGGGCAGGTTCCCGCGTGCCCTCCCTTCGGGATGGGCTTCGTCGACGTGCGCGACGTCGCGGACCTGCACCTGCGCGCGATGACCGATCCGGCAGCCGCCGGCGAACGCTTCCTGGCAGTCGCCGGGCACAGCCTGCGTGTCGTCGACATCGCGCGCATCCTGCACGACCGCCTGGGCGACCGGGCCGCGAAGGCCCCGACCCGTGAACTGCCCGTGTGGCTCGCACGCGCCTTGGGCATCGTGAACCCGGAACTGCGACTGCTCCGGCACCAGCTCGGCCGGGACCTCGACGCCACGAGCACCAAGGCGGAGAAGGTCCTCGGCTGGCGGGCGCGTCCCATCGAGGACACCATCGAGGAGACCGCCGAGAGCCTCCTCGCCCACGGCATCGGGACGAAGACCGGCTCGTAGCAGACCGACGCGGCAGCCCTCCGCCGGTCGGCAGGGCTGTCCACCGTCGATGCGTGAGTCCCGGACGATCACCCGAAGTCGGAAGGCAAGTTCGCCCCGTCACCACCTGCGGACTCCGCCAGAGATCAGGCCGCGACGAGCTCCTGCTCGCGCTCGCGGTCCGGCGTCTTGGCCTCCACCACGGGCTTCTTGTTCGGCAGCGAGAGCCGGAAGACCTTGTGCCACGCGGAGAACACCTGCTTGGGCAGCGGCCCGGTGACGTACTCCAGCTCGTACTTCTCGAACAGCGCGCGCACCTTCACCGCGACCTCGGCGTACCGGTTGCTCGGCAGGTCCGGGAAGAGGTGGTGCTCGATCTGGTGGGAGAGGTTGCCGGTCATGAAGTGCATGGCCTTGCTGCCGCTGATGTTCGCCGAGCCCATCATCTGGCGCAGGTACCACTGGCCGCGCGTCTCGCCCTGGATCGACCGGCGCTCGAAGACCTGCACGCCCTCGGGGAAGTGCCCGCACATGATCACCGAGTGGGTCCAGAGGTTGCGGACCAGGTTCGCGGTGAACGTGGCGCCGAGCGTGGTGAGGAACGACGGGCCCGACAGCAGCGGATGGATCACGTAGTCCTTGAGCACCTGCTTGCGGATCTTGCGGCCCACGGCCCTGGCCCGCTCGCGGAACTCCGGGTTCTTGCGGCGGCGCTTCTGCAGGTTCTTGCCGAGCTCCAGGTCGTACGCGGCGATGCCGTACTCGAAGAAGCAGGCGTTGAGGAAGTTCCACAGCGGCTGGCCGAGGTGGAAGGGGTGCCACTTCTGGTCCTCGTCGACGCGCATGATGCCGTAGCCGAGGTCGTTGTCCTTGCCGATCACGTTGGTGTACGTGTGGTGGAGCTCGTTGTGCGAGTGCTTCCACTGCTCGGACGGCGAGACGTGATCCCACTCCCAGGTGGTGGAGTGGATCTTCGGGTCGCGCATCCAGTCCCACTGGCCGTGCAGGATGTTGTGGCCGATCTCCATGTTGTCCATGATCTTCGCCACGGACAGACCGGCGGTGCCGAGCAGCCACGCGGGAGGGAAGAACGAGAACAACAGCACGCCCCGGCTGGCCAGTTCGAGCTTGCGCTGCGCCGAGATGACCTTGCGGATGTACGCGGCGTCCTTCTCACCGCGGTCGGCGATCACCTCGTCGCGGATCGCGTCCAGCTCGCGGCCGAGCTCCTCGATCTGCTCCGCGGTCAGGTGGGCGGTGGGGTCGATGGCGGTCAAGGTGCTCCTACCGTTCGATGTCGCAGGGGCCCGCCGCGGCGGACACACAGGTCTGGATGAGGACGCCGGGCTCGGCCTCGGTGATCTCGCCGGTGCGCAGGTCGCGGACGGCGCCCGCCTTGAGCGGTGAGACGCAGCCGAAGCAGATGCCCATGCGGCACCCGGAGGGCATGAGCACGCCGGCTTCCTCGCCGACGTCCAGCAACGGCGTGGCGCCGTCCGCGTCGACGGTCCTGCCGGTGGCGCTGAAGGTGACCTCGCCGCCGTCGCCGGTGACGACGATGCCGGGGCGGAAGCGTTCGGTGTGCAGACGTTCCTGTACGCCGTGCTCGGTCCAGTGCTCCTCGGCGGCGTCGAGCAGGCCCGCGGGCCCGCAGGCCCAGGTCTCGCGCTCGGCCCAGTCGGGCACGAGTTCGCCGAGACGGGCGATGTCGAGCACGCCGTCCGTGTCGGTGTGCACCTCGGTGAGCCGCAGCTTCATGTCCCCGACGAGGCCGTGCAGTTCGTCGCGGAAGATCACGTCGTGCGGCCGCGGTGCGGAGTGGACCATGACGACGTCGTCGAACTCGGTATCGCGCAGCATGCCCATCACGGGCGTGATGCCGCTGCCGGCCGTCAGATAGAGCACTTTGGCGGGCTTGGCCCGCGGCAGTACGAAGTCACCGGTCGCCTGGTCGAGGTGGATCAGCGTGCCCGGTTTCGCCCTGCGGACCAGGTGGTTGCTGACCTTGCCGTCCGGGATCGCCTTCACGGTGATCGTGAAGCGGCCGTCCTGACGGTCGGTCGGCGAGGTGAGGGAGTAGGCACGCCACAGGCGCACCCCGTCGACGTCGACCCCGATCCGCACGTACTGACCGGCCGTATGGCCGCGCCAGCCCCGTCCCGGTCTGATCACGACGGTCGCGGCGTCATCCGTCTCGGGATGCACGGCCTCGATGCGCCCCCGCAGGTCGGCGCCCGCACGCAGCGGGCTGACCAGGTCGAGGTAGTCCGACGGCAGCAGCGGCGTCGTGACCATCTCCAGCAGTTTCCACGCCCTGCTGCGAAGGGCTGTACTCGTCATGACTCCAGCCTGCTGCGCCCGAAGGCGTAAAGTCCTGTCCGTAGGGCGTGAATCTGATCCGCTGAATTGTTCGCAGGGAACAAAAACGTGAGCCATGCAATCCAGAGGGCCGGCGAACTGGCCCTGGACGAGACGACGGTCACAGTACTCCGGGCCGCGCTGACGAGCACCGCCGACGAGGTCGTCCAGGCGATCATCGACGAGGTCCCTCCCTACGCCAACGCCCTTGCGGGCCCCATGGGCGGCACCATCCGCCGGGCCGTCCGCACCGCCCTGGGGCACTACCTGGACCTCGCGAGCGGCAACGCCACGGGCGTCGACGGCGGTGACGCGGCCTACGACCTGGGCCGTGGCGAGGTCCGCGACGGCCGTTCGATGGACGCCCTGCTCAGCGCCTACCGCGTCGGCGCCCGCGTGGCCTGGCGATGCCTGGCGGCGGGCGCCGTCCCCGCGGGCCTGCCCGCCGCCGAGGTCGCCAAGTTCGCCGAGCTGACCTTCGCCTACATCGACGAGCTCTCCGCCGCGAGCGCCGCGGGCCACGCCGACGAACTGGCCGCCCGGGGCCGGGCCCACGAGCGCCACCTGGAACACCTGGCCCGCGACCTCGTCGCCGGCGCGAGCCCGGACGTACTGCTGGTCTCCGCTCAGCGGGCCGGGTGGCAGCCTCCGGTTTCGCTGACCGCCGTCCTGCTGCCCGCCGCCCAGGCCCGGCCCGCCTACCGCACGCTCGACCCGAGCACCCTCGTCCTCGACGATCTGCCGGACGCCACGGGGGTGTTGCTCGTCCCCGACGCCGACCGACCCCATCTCCTGCGGCAACTGACCGACCGCACCGCCGTGGCCGGCCCGGCCCGGCCATGGACGCGGGCGTCCGCCTCGTACGCACGAGCCGTACGCGCCCGCTCCCTCTCCTCCGACATCCGCGACACCGAGGACCACCTGCCCGAACTGGTGCTGAGCGCCGACGCGGACGCGTACGCGGACCTGCGGGCCCGAGCCCTCGCACCGCTGCGGACCTTGCCCGCCGCGACCGCACGGAGGCTTGAGGAGACGTTGCGGGCGTGGCTGCTGCACCAGGGCAGACGGGACGAGGTGGCGGCGGAGTTGTTCGTCCATCCCCAGACGGTCCGGTACCGGATGTCGCAACTGCGGGAGCTGTTCCCGGATCTCGCATCGCCACAGCGGGTCCTTGAACTGACGCTGGCTGTCGGTCTGCGGGTCAACTGAGAAGCGGACCGGGCAGGCCCGTCGCAACGTGCAAGGGATGATGAGGACGGAATGACGGAACGTGAGGTCAGGAGCTTTCATGGCGAAGAGGGTTCACCGACCCCGTGAGGACGCGGAGTTCGATTTCATCCTCAAGATGAGCGCAGTTCCCGTCCTCGCGTACTTCACCGGGACCTGGCCCAAGGCGATCGAGCCCTGCCGGGTGATGGACCTCGTCGTGGATGGCATCGCCGACGACTACACGGGCCGCCTGACGGCCGTCCGCGCCGACATCACACGTTGCCCAGCTGCGACCGAGCGATACGGGATCACCGGAGCCCCGTCCTACGTCCTGCTGAAGGAGAGAGAGGCGGTGGCGCAGGGTACGGGGCCCATGACCGTCGCCGAAGTACGGAAGTTCCTGGACGACCACCTTTGAGTGCCCGGGGTCGGCGGGACCCGGCCTGTAGTCTTGATCCACTCTGCGATGCATGTCGTCGAGGCTCGGTCGATCACCGACGGGGCCATGACCGGGAAGCGACATTGAACGAGACCGGAACGACGCGCGGGACGCAGCGCCACGGACCCGACACGGGTCTCGGCTCGGCGCGAGCCCTGGCCCGCCTCGCCCTGCTGTGCATCGCGGGAGCGGTGGCGGCAGTGGTGGCCGGCACCGACCATTGGATCATCCTGCTGCTGGGTCTGGCGGGCCTCGGACTGGCCGGCGCGGGCCTTTGGTGGGCGTTGGCGCACCGCGGATTCGCCCGGCTCCTCGGCGCCCTGCTGGCGATCACCGCACCCGTCGGCGTCCTGGTGCTGTACGCCGTGTCGGGCCTGTGGGTGGTCGCGGTGGTCGCCCTCGCGGCGTGGACGGCCGCGCTCGGCTGCGCGCGCAGTGCCCTGCGCCGGCTGCGCAAGCCGCACGGCATGCACACCCGCACGGTCCGCCCGCCCCGCCGGGCCGTGTTGATCATGAATCCGAAGTCGGGTGGCGGGAAGGTCGGGCGGTACGGACTAGTGGAGCGGGCCGAGGCACTGGGCGCGCGGGTGATCCTGCTCGACCTCGACACGGATCCGGATCCGGTGGAACTGGCCCGGCAGGCTGTCGCCGGGGGAGCGGACCTGCTCGGTGTGGCCGGCGGCGACGGCACCCAGGCCCTGGTGGCGGGAGTGGCCGCCGAACACGGTCTGCCGTTCATGGTCGTGACGGCCGGCACCCGCAACCACTTCGCCATGGACCTCGGTCTCGACCGGGACGACCCGGTGAGCAGCCTGGAGGCGCTCTCGGACGGTGTCGAACTCCGCGTCGACCTCGGAGACATCTCCGGCCGGCCGTTCGTCAACACCGCCTCGTTCGGCACGTACGCCCACATCGTGCAGAACCCCGACTACCGCGACGCCAAAGCGGTCACCGCGCTCGACCAGTTGCCGGACCTGCTGGCAGGTGAGGCGGCTGCCGAACTCAGCGCCCGGACCGACGAGGAGCGGCTGGAGGCCCCACAGGCGGTGCTGGTCAGCAACAACCCCTACGCGCGGGCCGACCCCCTGACCGGCGGCCGCAGGGAACGGCTCGACACGGGCGAGCTCGGCGTGATCGCGGTCCGGGTCGGGGGCGCCGTACAGGCCGCCGAACTGGCGCTGCTGGGGGAGCGGGCCAGCGGCATCACGGTCCTGACGTCCCGCAGCGTCGTCGTGGAGTCCGACGAGGAGACCATCCCGGTGGCCGTGGACGGCGAGGCACTCGTCCTGCCTCCGCCCGTCGTGTGCTCGATACGGCCCGGCGTGCTGCGCGTCCGCGTGCCACGGGAACGCCCCGGGGCACCGTACGTCGCACCGACCGTCGACTGGTACCGCGTCGTGCGCCTCGCCTTCGACCTGTCGCCGCACGCACGCGAGAGCCACGACCGAGCGACCTCCTCCCGCGACAACAACCAGGAGCAGAGCGATGATTGACCGTCGGACTCGGCAACAACGAGTACCGCAGGGCCTGTTGCGCGACCTCGCCAGCCTCGACCAGGCGCTCTACGAAGCCGTGACGGTCACCAGCACGCCGGCACTGGACTCGGCGCTGCGCCGACTGTCCGCGGCGGCCGACCACTCCAAGATCTCTCTCCTGATCGCCGCCACCCTTGCCCTGCGCCCAGGCCGCTCCCGCCGCGCCGCGGTGCTCGGCGTAGCGGCGATCGGCGTCGCCTCCACCACGGCCAACCTGCTCGGCAAGCGTCTTGTACGGCGGCCACGCCCGCACCGTGCCGAGGACTCGCCGTTCCCCGGCCGGCACGTCCCCATGCCGGCGTCCGCCTCGTTCCCCTCCGGCCACACCGCCTCGGCCGTCGCCTTCGCGGCGGCGGTCGGGCCCGCGTTCCCGGTGGTGACGGTCCCTCTCGGACTGCTGGCCTGTGCGGTGGGCTACTCGCGCGTCCATACCGGGGTGCACTACCCGGGCGACGTCGTCGCCGGCGCCGTACTCGGAACGGGCGCGGCCGCCGCTGTCCTGGCAGCTGCTGCGCACTGGGACGGTTCGGGCGGCTGATGTGTGCTGTCGTCACTCGATCCAACGGGCAGCGGCCTCGTAGGTGGAGTCCGGGGAGCTGTTGAACGCGATGGCCGCAGCGGGCGCGTGCCGCCGAATCAGGTTGACGATGAGCTCAAGGAGTTCGACCTGATCGTCCGAGTGCCGCAGGCCACCGCCGACGGTGACGCACTCCCACGGACGAGCTCGCAGCGCACTCCCGACGACCACCTCGACGTCGTCACTTCCATCAAGGCCGAACAGGCAGGTCTCCACACCCACACCGTGTTCGGCGAACTTGGTCAGCCCCGCCTCGATCGCCCTGGCCACCGGCTCAGGGTCCCACGGCCCGGGCACCCGATACGGATCAAGCCCGATGACGAGGACGCGCGGTGCAGCAGTGGTGTCCATGTTCGGACGATACGTGCCGGGCGAGATCTGCGATGCACTGGTCGAGTTCGCCCGCGTCGGCGGCGGGGCGTTGTGCGTGGACGAGGCCGTATAACCGTTTGCCGCAGGTCGTCCCGCTCGGATAGGAATCTCGCATGCTGAAGGGTGACAAGGTCGGGCTCAGGGCCCGGCACGAGGACGACATCCCGATCCTGCACTCGGAGCTCTACGACGACGTGGCCACCCAGGCACGGGCCAATGGTCGGCCGTGGCGGCCGGTCTCGCCGGGCTCGAAGAACTCGCAGTTCGCGGTCGACGACGAGGAGCGGGTGCATGAACCCTTCTCCGTGGTGGAGTTGGACTCCGGCACCCTGATCGGCAGCGCGGTGCTGTGGGGCATCGACGACCACAACCGGACCGCGCACATCGGCCTGGGCCTGCTGCCCTCTGCCCGTGGCAAGGGCTACAGCACCGACGTGGTCGCGGTGCTGTGCCACTACGGCTTCGTCGTCCGCGGCCTGCACCGGCTGCAGATCGAGACGCTGCCGGACAACGACGCGATGCTGCGCTCCGCCGAGCGCAACGGCTTCGTCCGCGAGGGGGTGCTGCGTTCGGCGGCCTGGGTGATGGGGGAGTTCGTCGACGAGGTGCTCCTCGGGCTCCTGGCCGAGGAATGGAAGCCGGACCCGAAGAACAGGACCGGTAGCTGACCACAAGGGTGCCCGACCGCGACCCCGACTCCCGTCCTGTCGCCCGGGAATGCACGGTGGGGCGGTGTGGTTGGAAGGACCGTGGGAGTGGAGGGGACAGTGTCCCCGGGCCTCACCTATTGCCTGCGGGGACGATCGTCCGGCTGAAGCCCCGCAGAGCACATCGCCGCGTAGGCGACCGCCCTCCATTCCCGCAACGAACAGACGCGGCCCCGAGTGCTTCGATCGCCTCGGGGCCGCGGTATGTCCTCTCCTCTTCCGCTTCCGCGACGAACTGACTTCTCCAACTGGCCATCGGCACAAGGGCGTAGCCCCTCGCCCGTTGTTGCCGCAGGGGTTGACGGGCGTATTGGTCTAGGCCTTAATGGCTTCAGCCTGTTCACATGAACGGAGAATGTTCATGAACATGAACAGGTGTGATTTCCTCTACCCCCCACCGGCGCACCGGGTGCGCCGCGTCTTGGAGGACTCATGCGTCGAAAGAGCAGCTACACACTGGCCGTTGCCGTGACCGCCGGCGCGGCGGTGGCAGCCGTCGTAGCCCCCTCGGCATCCGCGGCCCCGACAGCGGCGAACCCCGGACCCGGCTTCCCCGCCCGGTACTCGGCACCGTACGCCGAGACCTGGAACTCCCCGTCCGCCCTCGCCAACGCACGCAATGCCACCGGCCAGAAGTACTTCACCCTCGCCTTCGTCATCGCCGGAAGTGGCTGCAACGCGACCTTCAACGGCGACACGTCCATCACCGACTCCTCCTGGACCGCCGCCATCAATTCCACGAGGGCGGCCGGCGGCGACGTCATCGCCTCCTTCGGCGGCGCCTCCGGCACCGAACTGGGCGTCGCCTGTACCTCGGTGTCGACCCTCAAGGCCCAGTACAAGCGGGTCATCGACAGCCTCAACCTCACCCGTGTCGACCTCGACATCGAGGGCTCGACCCTCAACAACACGGCTGCCAACGACCGGCGCAACAAGGCCCTGGCACAGTTGCAGAGCGAGTACGCGACCGCGGGGCGCCGGCTCGACGTCCAGTACACCCTCCCGGTCAACCCGACCGGCCTGGAGCAGAACTCGATCAACCTGCTGAACAACGCCAAGAGCAACGCCCTGACGGTCAATCTGGTCAACATCATGACCATGGACTACGGCCCGGCCATGGACATGGGCAAGGCGGCCACCGACGCGGCGACCGCCCTGCACGACCAACTGGGCCGGATCTGGACGACCAAGAGTTCCGCGCAGCTGTGGGCCATGGAGGGGAACACCCCCATGATCGGCGTGAACGACACCACGGCCGAGGTGTTCAGCACCGCCAACGCCACCACGCTCGCCAACTTCGCAGCCAGCAAGGGCATTCAGGAGCTCTCCTTCTGGTCGCTGGGCCGGGACAAGGCCTGCGCCACCAATGGTCAGCTGTCCGACACCTGCAGCGGCACGTCGCAGAGCGCGTACCAGTTCACCCGCACGCTCCGCTGACCCGGCCCGGGCGATCCCTGGGGCCGGCGGAGTGCGGCGCACAGCGGCCCCAGGGATTGTGGGTGCTCGGTCACGCAAAGCGCCCGCGGGGGCGCAGGAGACCTCGAGGGCTCAGCCCGCGTAGGTCGCGAACAGTTTGGAGAACTGGTACGGGGTCTGCGGGATGTTCGTGCACTGGCTCAGGGCACCGGTGCAGGCGTTCCCGTCGCGGGTGACGTCCCAGAAGCCCAGCTCGCCGAGGTGGTTCTGCTTGGCGAAGGTGAGGACCTGCTGTGCGTCGGCGGCCGTGAAGACCTCACTGGCGGTGTCGTTCTGGCCGAGCATCGGGGTGAGGCCGACCGTCGCCCAGGTCTGGGCGGTGGTGAGGTTCGGCCACACCGAGGCGATCTGGGCGCGGGTCGAGGTCGCGGCCTGGATCGCGTACGTGCCCATCTTCCCGGACGGGCTGGGCGCGGCGCTGTCGCCGTAGTCCATGGCCATCAGGTTGACGGTGTCGACGTTCAGGTTGTGCGACTTGGCGGAGTTGAGGATGTAGACGCCGTCGGCGGTGAGACCGCTGGGCAGGACCGGGAGGGTGAGGGTGACCTTGAGGTCGCGGCCCTTGGCGCGCTGTGCGGCCTGGACGGCGGCCACGGCTGTCGAGCGCCGGTCGATCGAGGCGTGGTCGACCGCCGCGGCGCCCTCGATGTCGAAGTCCACACGGTCCAGGGCGTAGGCGTCCACGACCTTCTGGTACTGCGCCTGGAGCGCGGTCGTGCTGGTGCAGGCGAGGGCCAGTTCGGTGCCCGACGCGCCACCGAAGGACGGCCGTACGTCACCGCCCATCGCGCGCAGCGCGTCGAAGTCCGCCCGGTCCCAGGCCGCTCCCGGGTCGAAGGAGTTGAACCAGCTGGCGCTGCAGCCGGTCGACCCCGCGGTGATGAAGCCGAGCGAGAACTGCCGCAGCCCGGTGTTCGTGGCGATCTGCGTGAGGTTCGGCGTCGGGTAGGCGCCGAGGTCGACAAAGGGGGCCGCCACGCCGGGAGTTGTGCCGCTGCCCGCGGTCGCGGTGAGTGTCGCGGAGTGCGCCGACTGGTTGTTGGAGTCGTCGAGCGCGGTCACCGAGAAGCTGTGACTGCTGCCGGGGAGCAGGCCGATCACCGTGAACGTGGTGCCGGTGCCGGAGGTGGTGGCGATGACGTCGCTGCCCTCGTAGACGCGGTAGCCGACGACGCCGACGTTGTCGGTCGAGGCGCTCCAGCCCAGCGTCACGCTGCCGGGGCCGGTGGCCCGGACGGCGAGGCCGGTGGGAGTCGAGGGCGCGACGGTGTCGGCGGGGACGCCGGCGCAGGGGCCGTTGTTGATCAGACAGGCGCTCGGCGGGACGACCGAGCCGGTGTAGCTGAAGTCCATGCCGACGACGGGCGCGGAGTCACCGGGGGCGAGCGGGGCCTCCCAGGAGGGGGAGGTGATCGTGTACTGCGTACCGCTGTGGGTGACCGTGCCGTTCCACGAGCTGGTGACGGCCTCGGTGGCGGGCAGCGTGAAGGTGATGGTCCATGAACTGACCGTGTGGGTGGACTTGTTGGTGACCGTGTAGCCGCCCTCGAAGCCGGCACCCCAGGTGGAGGTGATGCCGAAGGAGGCGATCAGACCGGTGTTGTCGGCCGCGTGGGCGGCCGGGGCGGCGGTCGTGGCCAGGCCGCCGACCATCAGGGCGGCGGTCAATGCGGCGCGCAGCGACGCACGTCTCATGCGGATGCTCCTCCGTGGGGCGAGGCCGCGCACGGCGTCGCGCCGGTACGCGGAGTGCGGTGCCCTGCACGCCCGTCGCACGGTGGACAGGTGCGGGTGGGGAGGAGCCGTGCGACGCGATCAGGGCGGGGTGAGGCAGCGGAAATCCGTCGAACGGCGAGTCGTGAAGTTAATCGGAAACTTTCCTTACATCTGCCTGCGGTACGAAGCGTGGCTGCCCGCGTCGGCCTGCGTCAAGAGATCTGGGAAAGATTCGTCTAGACCAATTTCGGCCCCGGGGGCGGGAGTTGCCGCGGGCTGTCACCGCACCCCGCTGTAGGCAGCCATGATCATCTCCATGCCGCGGTTGTCCTCCTGCTGCTCCCGGTCGATCATCTGGTTCATCACGTAGGCCACCGTCATACGTGCATCAGGGTCACTCGCGACCAGCGAGCCGCCCCATCCGCCCCAACCGAACATGTCGCCGAACTTGCCGAAACCCACGGTCCAGGCCATCGGGGTCCGCAGCACCCTGTCCTCGCCGCGGAACATCTCCTGCCATGCGGGCTCGCAGCCCTGGGGCGACAGCAGCCGTACGCCACCGACGGAACCCCGGTTCGCCAGTACCGACTGGACGAGGGCGACGGACCGCGCGTTGCCGAAGCCGTTGACCGCGGGGATCTGTGCACGGCGCCAGGCCACGGAGTTGGCGTCCCTGACCCGGACCGCGACACCGTCGTACTCCCGACGTGTGCCGTCCGGTCCGGACGGTGCGCCGGCGACGTACTCGTCGGTCAGCGACGGCGGCGGGATGAGCGGTGCGACGCGGCGGTCGTCGTCGGCGGAGAGCCCGATGTGGAAGTCCGCGCCCAGCGGCTTGGCCACGTCCTCCGCGAAAAAATCGCCGAGGGAACGGCCGGTGATGCGGCGGACGATCTCACCGATCAGATACCCGAAGGTGAGCGCGTGGTACCCGGCGGCGGTTCCCGGTTCCCACTCGGGGGCCTGCGCGGCCAGCCCTGCCGTCACGCTCTGCCAGTCGTAGAGGTCCTCGACCGTCGTCGGCCCGGACAGGTCCGGCAGCCCCGCGGTATGGGACAGCACATGGCGTACCAGCAGACGCTCCTTGCCCGCCGCGGCGAACTCGGGCCAGTAGACGGCGACCGGCGCGGACAGATCGAGCCGGCCCTGGTCGGCCAGGACGAGCGCGCACAGGGCGGTCATGTTCTTGGTCGTCGAGTTCACGCCCGTGAGGGTGTCGCGCTCCCAGCCGACGGTGCGGTCCGCGTCGGCGTACCCGCCCCACAGGTCGACCACCGGTTCGCCGTCGAGGTAGACGGCGACCGAGGCGCCCACATCGTTCTTGCCGAGCGAGGCCGCGAGGGCCGCCTCGACCGCGGCGAACCGCGGTTCGCACATCCCCTTAACATCAGTCATGTGCGCCAGCCTCAGGCAACGCCGAGGCCACCCGCCCGACAATTCCCGCACGGCTTCTGTCGGGCCGGACGCGAAGAACTCACCTACACCTGAAGACAGCCCGGTCGTATCGGCAGAGAGAGGTACGGACACACGTGCTGGAGCGGCTGAACCAGGCGCTGGACCACCTGGAGGCCCGCCTCGACCGGGAGGTCGACGTGGCAGAGGCGGCCAGGATCGCCGCGGTGTCGGAGTACCACTTCCGCCGGTTGTTCTCCGCCCTCGCCGGGATGCCGCTCCCGGTCTATGTGCGGCGCCGGCGGATGACGCTCGCCGCCGCCGAGGTGCTGGACGGGCAACGCACGCTGCTCGATGTCGCGGTGCGGTACGGCTACGGCTCGGGTGAGGCGTTCGCCCGGGCGTTCCGGTCGGTGCACGGCATCGGTCCGGGCGAGGCCCGGCGCACGGGCGCACTGCTCACGGCACAGCCGCGCATGTCCTTCCGCGTCGTCGTCGAAGGAAGTACGACGATGCGCTACCGGATCGTGGAGAAGGAGGCGTTCCGGATCGTCGGCAGGAAGGCGCGGGTCCCGCTGGTGCACGAGGGGCTCAACGAGGTCGCCGCGGCGCACCTGAAGAGCCTGGACGAGCGGGCGGTCGTACGGATGAAGGAGCTGTCCGACCGGGAACCCGAGGGGATCGTGTCGGCAGCGGTGTATCTGACCGACAGTCGGGAGGAGGGGGCCGAGGCCGACTACTGGATCGGCGCGGTCACCGGCCCGGAAACCGCCGTCGAGGAACTCGAGGCCCTCGACGTGCCGGCCGGGACCTGGGCGGTCTTCGACAACGACGGGCCCTATCCGAGCGCGCTCCAGGCACTGTGGCGCGACGTGTTCACACAGTGGTTCCCCTCCAACCCGTACACGAGCAGGCCAGGTCCGGAACTCATGCGGACGCGGCCGGTGGAGATCGGCGAAGAGACCCACTCCCAGCTGTGGATCCCGATCGAGCGGAGCAGCGGCAACGCCGGTGCGTGAACACTGGTTTGACGACGGGCGGGGATGCTCCGGCTCGGCTTGACCTCACGGCTGGGCGAGCGGCGCCCTGAGCGCTCGTAGACTCTTCATGCCCCCAGGGGCGCATCGGGCAACGGCGACCGAGGCGACAGGTCACAGAAACAGGGCGAACCGGACGCATCACGGTCCTGCCCTCTTCCCCCCCGCATCCGCACGCACACCGCAGCCCGTGAAAGGTACTCGCGCCCCATGCCACTGGCCCTGCTGGCCCTTGCCCTCGTCGCGTTCGGTATCGGTACGACCGAGTTCGCCACCATGGGACTGCTGCCCCAGATCGCCGACGGCGTCGGCGTGTCCGTGCCGCACGCCGGCAACCTCGTCTCCGCCTACGCGCTCGGTGTCGTCGTCGGGGCGCCCGTCCTGACCGGCATCGGCGCGCGCATCGCCCACAAACGGCTCCTGCTCCTGCTCTCCGCGATGTTCGTGATCGGCAACGTCGCCTCCGCTCTTGCTCCGAACTTCGGCCTGCTGTTCGCCGCACGGTTCCTGGCGGGCCTGCCCCACGGAGCACTGTTCGGCGTAGGGGCCGTCGTGGCTTCCCGGCTGGTCGCCCCCGAACGAGCCGGGCGGGCCGTGTCGAGGATGTTCCTCGGGCTCACCGTCGCCAACATCGTCGGCGTCCCGGCCGGCACCGCCCTCGGGCAGCACCTCGGCTGGCGGTACGCCTACTGCGGCGTCGCCGTCATCGGCCTTGTCGCGCTCGCGGCGCTGGCCGCCTTCGTTCCCCATCAGCCGCGCGGCAACCAGGCTGGCATCCGGCACGAACTGCGGGCGATGGGCAACCGGCAGGTCGCCCTCGGCCTGGCCACCGCCGTCGTGGGATTCGGCGGCTTCTTCGCCGTCTACAGCTACCTGGTGCCGATCCTGACCCACGTGACCGGCCTCGCCGACTCCTCCACCACCTGGGTCCTCGCGCTCTACGGCATCGGCATGACGCTGGGCACACTGATCGCGGGTCCGCTCAGCGACCGTGCCCTGCGCCCGACGTTGTACGGGGGCCTCTTCCTGCTCGGCTCGACGCTCCTGGCGTTCTACTTCACCGTGCACAGCACCGTCCCCGCCCTGGTGACCCTCGTGTTCATGGGCGCGATGGGCGCCCTGGTCACCACCCCCGTGCAGATGCTGCTCATGGCCAAGGCGAAGAACGCCCCGACGATGGCCGCGGCCTCCAACCACTCCGCCTTCAACCTGGCCAACGCGGGCGGAGCCTGGCTCGGCGGTCTGGCCATTTCCGCCGGCTGGGGCTGGGCCTCACCGGCACTGGTCGGGGCGACGCTCGCCGCAGCCGGGCTCGGCCTCGCCCTCTTCGCAGGCTTCACGGACCGTGACACCGGCAGCTCCGCACTGATCACTTCGTCACGGACCAGAACCCCGTCGGAGCCGTTGCCGACGACGTCCCGAACGGGGACCAGCAGGGACGCCTGAAGGGAAACCCGTCAGCTGTGACGGCGGTTCGACCGGTGTGATCCCCACACCGAGCCGCCCCTGCTGACCGCTGTGGCTTCGAAGGGCTGCCGCGGTGTAGCGCGTCATTTCTCGGCCGGGGTGGAGACTCGGGGGAGGCGCAGCTGGAAGCACGCGCCGAGCGTCCGCGGGGTGAGGGTGAGGGTGCCTCGGTGGCGGTGGGCCAGGTCGCGGGCGATGGCGAGGCCCAGGCCGGTTCCGCCGTGGTCGCGGGAGCGGGCGTCGTCGAGCCGTACGAAGCGTTCGAAGATGCGCTCGGCGTCCTCGGTGGGCACGCCCGGTCCGTCGTCGTGCACGGTGAGGACGATCCAGTCGTCCTCGTTTCGGATGGTGATCTGGATGCGGTGCACGGCGTGGCGGGCGGCGTTGTCGATGAGGTTGCGCAGCAGCCGTTCGTATGCGTCGGGGTTTCCGTGTGCGTGTGCGGGGGCGGTGCTGTCGCAGGTGAGGGTCAACGGTCGTTCGGTGAGGGGGTATTGCTCGGTCAGCTGAGAGGCGAGGGCTGTCAGGTCGACGGTTTCGGGACTGGTCGTGGGGGTGTGGGTGTCGAGGCGGGCGAGGAGGAGCAGGTCTTCGGCGAGGGCTTGGAGGCGGCGGGTCTGTCGTGCGGCGGTGGTGGCCGCGGCGGGCCAGTCGGTGCGCTCCGGGTAGGCGAGCGCGACTTCCAGGCTGGCCAGCAGTGTGGTGAGGGGGCTGCGCAGTTCGTGGGCGGCGTCCGCGACGAAGCGGCGTTGCCGGGCGGCGGCGTCGTCGAGGCGTTGGAGGGTGGCGTTGATGGTGGTGGCCAGGGCGGTGATCTCGTGTCCCGTGGCGGGGACGGTGACACGTTCACGGGGGTCGCTCGCGGTGACCGAGGCGGTGAGGACGCGGATGGCCTCGACCGGCCGCAGCGCGATGCGGACGGCGAAGTAGGTGGTGGCGGCGATGAGGACGAGGCCGACGAGCCCGGCCCGCAGCAGCAGGAGGTCGGTGGTCCTGGCGATCGCCTCGGCCGTTCTCGGGAGCACCACCACATAGACCCGCAGGTGGGCATCAGCGGTGACGCCCAGAGCGGCGGCCTTGTCCCTGCCGAGTCCATCAGCGCCGACATCGGCGAACATGACCGTGTAGGTCTTGCCCGCCAGGTCGAATCTGTCCCTGATGTTGGAGTCGCGCACTGGTATGCGGAGGGGGAGGATCGTCAGGCTTCCGGGCGCCCTGGTCTGCGTTGGGGTGGGCAGCACATGGCGGGTGCCGGGATCGAGGGCTTCCATGCCTCCGCCGTAGGTGACAGCGGTACGTCGGCCGGTCGCGACGACCTCGTACGGCAGCAGGGTGCCTCTGCTAGCGGGAACCACACCCCCGTTCAGCTGGTCGACGAGGGCCCACACCTGCTGCTCGGCCTGTCCTTCGGCGATCCTCCTGCCCTGGCCGTAGACGTCGTGGTGCATCCACCAGCCGATGCCGACCAGGATGACGGCGGCGGTCGAGGCGGCGGCCAGGGCCGTGCGGGCTCGTACCGAACGCGGCCACCAGCGGCGCCGTGGCTCAGTCGCGTTCACGGTCGTCCACCAGCCGGTATCCGGTACCCCGTACGGTCTGCAGGGACTGCCGGCCGAACGCGGCGTCCACCTTCTTGCGCAGTGCGCTGACGCGCGCCTCCACCAGGTTGGGATCCAGCGCCTCGTCGGGCCACGCGTGATAGAGCAGATCCGATTTGGAGACCGCCTGGCCCGCCCGGCGGGCCAGCAGCTCCAGCACGGCGAACTCCCTGGGCGTGAGTTCGACCCGCGCCCCGGCCCGGCGGCAGACCCGGCCGGCGACATCCAACGAGAGGTCGCCCACGGCGAGGACGGGCGGGGCGACCGCGGCGGCTCGTCTGACCAGGGCCCGCAGTCGTGCGACGAGCACCAGATAGGAGAAGGGTTTGGCCAGGTAGTCGTCGGCCCCGGTGTCCAGGGCCTCCGCCTGGTCCCAGTCCCCGTCCTTGGCGGTGAGTACCAGGATGGGGGTCGCGTTGCCCTCGCGGCGCAACTGGGCGCAGACCTTGTAGCCGTTGAGTCCGGGCAGCATCAAGTCCAGGACGACCAGGGCGTATTCGCCGGTCCTGGCCATCCACAGACCCTGGCGGCCGTCATGGGCGAGGTCGACGCTGTAGCCCTCGGCGGTCAGACCGGTGTGCAGGGTGTGGGCAAGGTCCACCTCGTCTTCGACCACCAGGATGCGCATGCGGTGCAGCCTCGCACAGCGCCGGACCGACTTCCTGATCGGCCGGTCAGGTTGGGTCAGCATCCGGTCAACGAGGTCCCGGCACGCTGGCGGAACGTCTTCGCCACTGCTGAAAGGCCCTGTCGCCGATGTCCCTTGATGAACGTGCCCCCGCCGAGGCCAGGACGGTTTCCCCCGTAACCGCCCGTCGACAAACAGCGGGCCCGGCCAAAGCCGTTGTCGTGATCGTGCCCTTGTCGCTGACGATCGCTCTGGGGCTCTGGGGTATCCGCCGGGAGAACACCATGTGGGGCGACGAGTCCGTCACCTATCAGCTCGCGCACCGCGATCTTTCGCAGATATGGCTCACCGCCCAGCACGTCGATCTGGTCCACGCCCTCTACTACGCCGTGATGCATGAGATCTTCGGTCTCTTCGGCGGCGGGCTGCTGACGTTGCGGCTGCCGTCCGTACTGGCAATGTCCGTGGCGGCGAGTGGAGTCGGGCTTCTGGCGCTACGCCTGGCGGGGCCCCGGGCCGGGCTGCTGGCCGGGCTGGTGTTTCCACTCCTTCCCCAGGTGCAGAAGTACGCGCAGGAAGGCCGCTCGTACGCCATGGTCTGTGCCCTCGTCACCTGGGCCACCTACATGCTCGTGGCCGGCGTCTCGCATCGCGCCCGGTGGCGGTGGGCGGTCTACGGCACCACGATGCTGTTGGCTTGTCTGCTCCACGAGTTCGCGGTCCTCGCCCTGGTCGCACACGGCGTCACCCTGGTCGCCTCCCGTGTCCCGCGACCGGTGCTGAGGGCATGGAGTACGGCCGCCGCGGGCGTTGTGGCCGGGCTGTTGCCGCTCGCGGTCAGGAGTGCGGGGCAGTCGGGGCAGGTGGCCTGGATCGGCGGACCCGTGCGGCTTCGTTATTTCCTGATCGTGGCGGTCGTGGGCGTGGCGTGTGCCCGGGCGACCCTGGGCGTGAGGGGGCCCGTGCGGCTTTCCGCGCTGGCTGTGCCGATACTTGTGCTTCCGGGCCTTCTGCTGCTGATCGCCTCACTGGTCAAGCCCCTTTTCGTCGACCGGTATGTCCTCTACAGCAATATCGGGATCGCTCTGCTGCTGGGCGCCTGGATGGACTACTTCCACCGCCGGCAGCGGTCTCCCCGCAACGCGTGGATCGCGGCAATCGCCGTACTGGCCGCGCTCGTCCCGACGAGCCTGTCGCTGAGGACGCCCCAGAGCCGGAGCAATGACGCCACCGCCGTCGGCGCCGCCGTACGCAAGGAAGGCCGTCCCGGCGACGGGCTCCTCTACTTCTCCGGCCAGTACCGGGCCTGGACCGCGACCGACCCCGCGGACACCCGCTTCCTGACAGATCTGGCCCTGGCACAGGACCCCGTCTCGTCGAACACGCTGTCAGGTGTCGAGCTTCCCGCCCGCGAGATCGCGGCACGCATCCTGGAATTCGACCGGATCGTCGCGGTCCGCAACCCGGCGGGTGCGCACTCGCCGGCCGACCTGCGGGACGAAGCGAAGGCAAGCACCTTGCGGCGCCACTTCCGCGAGGACGGAACAACTCGGGTCGGCGGAGCGCGAGTCACCGTCTACGTCCGAGAACACGACCAGGCTCCGACGGCTGGTCCTGGGTCCAAGAGCCCCGAAGCGAGCGGTGGCGTAGGCGGGCGATCAGCACAGGGTGTGGTGATCCGTTGAGGGACCGCCTACTGGTGGCGGAGACACGCAGTGCCGCGAGGATCAAGGACTGTCGGCACCTTCACGACGCCTGGGACGCGCGCCGCCGACGCCGGAACAGGGCCACCAGAACCGCGACGACCACGGCTCCCGCGGCCCAGAGGCCGGGGTTCTGGAAAGGCAGGGCAGGGCCGCTGAAAGGCAGGGCGGGCGACGCTTCGAGCGGGATGTCGGCGGTGTCGTTCCCTGGGGTGCGGTCGTAGGGGTTGTACGTCCGGACGGTGCCCCGCGCGCCGGGCACCTGCCGGTCGATGCGGATGTGGAACTCGACGGCGGTCGTACCCCCTTCGTGCCGCACATAGCTGAAGTCCTCGGTACCGATGTCGCAGACGAATGCCCCGCCGGGCTTCTCCGGCCGCTCGCACGCCCACTTGCCGCCCGAGTCCTCGAAGACGAACGGGATGGAGGTGACGGTGGTTCCCTCCGGTGGGACCACCTCGAAGCCCCCCGGTGCCTCGGAGCCGGTCAACCGGCCGGGGCCGTGGTCGCGCAGCCCGAGCCGTACCGTCACGGTGCTGCCGACCCGGCCGCGGACGGTTGCCGTCACCGGCTCGTAGTCGGCCTGCACGGTGGTCTCGGCGCTGACGCCGCTGCTCACGCCGGTGAGGCCGCGATCGGCTGTCGTGGTCAGGGTCAAGGTGGCACCCGTGCCGCGTACGGAGAGACCGTCGGGCTTCTCGGGCTCGGACGACCAGTTGTAGGACAGCGAGCCCGTCAGCCTCCCCGGAGCGGCGGTGTAGCCGATCGGGGAACTGGTGCGGTACGCGGTACCCGGTGCGGCCTTCGTGGGGAACGTGCACCATGCCGAGGTGAACGCGATATTGAAGTAGCAGTTGTCGGGGTGCGAGGTCACCAGCAGACCGTCCTGCGCGGTGATGTGCAGGGCGACGCCCCGCTCAGTGGTGAACCGGCTGTGGTTGGCGAACCTGGGGGTCAGCGGCACGGACTTCCCCGGCGTCAGCCCCTTCACCGCTTGTTCCTCCTTGGGGGAGTGCAGCGTGGGACCGCCCACGGTCATGCGGGTGATGCCGGTCACCGGGGCCGCGTTGTCGGCCGTGGCGGTGTACGTCACTGTCCCGCTGTCGCCGGGCTCGACGCCGTTCTCGCCGTGGAGGGTGAAGGGGGCGTTGGCCTCCCCGTCGCCGTTCTGCACGTCGCCGTACTCGCAGGTGAACACCGGGCCGTCGCCGGTGCAGTTCCCGTAGCCGCCCTTCCCCGCCCGGGCGATGCCCGCCAGCCCCGACGTGTCCACGACGACCTTGACGTTGCGGGCCGGGCCGCCGTCGCCGGCCGTGACGGCGACGGGCACGGCGAAGTCGTCGTTCGTGGCCTCGGCGCCTTCGTCCGCGTTGTACATGTGGAAGGTTGACGGGGCGTGGAGCTGAAGCGCGACCTCGTGGGAGTCGTCGGCCGCCGCGGGCACCGAGACGGTGGCGAGGACGGCGACGAGACCTGCCGCCAGGAGGGCCGGGCGTCTGACGGTCCGTATCCGTTCAAGCATGCGGACACTATGTCAGCGGGTATCGACGGCGATTGCCGCCAGGTTGGGGAGGCGCTCCGGCTCACGCCTCGATCAGGATCGAGCGGGGTGCCCCGCCGAGGCGGAGGCCGCCGCCGGTCGGGCCGGAACTCCCCCGCAGGGGAGCGCGGGGTGTGGTGGGCCCGCCGGAATTCGCCGATGTCATACGGTCGCCGGTGGCGAGCGGACCCTCAGGACGACCAGACGCGATCCGCGTAGTCGAGGAAGTTGCGGCCGAGGATCTTCTCGATGCGTCCGGAGCGGTAGCCGCGCTTCTCCAGGAGGCGGATCAGGTCGCGGAACTGGTCGACGCCGCGCAGGTCCACGACGAAGGGGTAGGTGTCGGCCCGTTCGCCCGCCGCGCCGACCCCGGCCGCCCGGCGGGCGGCGACGTGGTCGGCGAGAGCCGCACGGTAGGCGTCGAGGTCGTCCACGGCGGTGACGCTGCCGTCGGTGCCGATACCGACGTGGTCCTCGCCGCAGACGTCGACCGCGTGCACGATGTGGTCGACGACGTCGGCGGCGGTGGCGTGGCCGGTCGGGTTGAGGAAGGGCATGAAGTAGATGCCGACGAAGCCACCCCGGTCGGCGACCAGGCGGAGTTCCTCGTCCGTCTTGTTGCGCGGGAGGTCGGTCAGGGCACGGCAGCCGGTGTGGTTGATCGACACGGGCTGCCGGGAGTGCCGGGCCGCGTCCAGGCAGGTGTTCTCCCCGCTGTGGGAGAGGTCGACCATCAGGTGGTGGTCGTTGAGGGCCTCGACGACCCGGCGGCCGAACGGGGTCAGGCCCCGGTTGGCGGTGGCCATGGAGCCGTCGCCGAGGTGGTTGGCCTGGTTGTACGTGAGCTGGACGACCCGCACACCGGCCTCCGCGAACGCGGCGACGCGGCTGTCGACGAGGTCGAGGTCCTCGCCGACGGCGACGGCGTTCTGGAAGCCGTAGATGACACCGATCCGCCGCTCGCGGTGGGCGCGCCGAATGTCGCCGGCCGTACGCACCTTGAGCAGGTCGGCCGGGTGTGCGTCGAGGATTCCGTCCCAGACCGCGATCTCGTCCAGCGTGTGCTCGTACGGCGGCAGGTCGCCCATGGTGTAGCCGAGGGTGATGTTGACGGCGGTCAGGCCGGAGGCGCCGGCCTCGGCGATCGCGCGGGCGTCGACGGCGAGTTGGGCGCTGGCGGGGTTGAGCTGCGTGGCGGCGGCCTTGGCGGCGGGGGTGTTGGGGTTGTCGAGCTGCCCCAGCGCGTTGACGATCATCGGGCGGGCGACGGCGGTCACTTGGCGTCCTTCTCGAAGTCGGCGCGGTCGAAGCGGCGGCCCCGCTTCACGGTGAGGGTGATGGTGCGCAGGTTGGCGATGTCCCGCAGCGGGTCCTCCTCCAGGACCGCGAAGTTCGCGAGCTTTCCGGCTTCGACACTGCCCATGTCCGCCTCGGTGCCTGCGGCCCTGGCGCCGACCAGGGTCGCCGAGCGCAGGACGTCCGCGGCGGGGATGCCGCAACGGTCGACGAGAAAGGCGAGTTCGCCGTAGAGGGCGGGGAACGGGTCGTCGGGGCCGGTCTCGAAATCCGTGCCGGTGCAGACGCCGACTCCGGCGCGGTGTGCCTGGGCGGTGACCGCGGCGGCCAACTCGGTGTTGCGGCGGGCCCGTTCGACCGACTCGGTGGTGTCGCCGCGGAGTTCGTCGCTGGTCCACATGGACGCGGTCGCGTCGAGGACGGTGCCGCGGCGGCTCATCTCGGCGAAGAGCGCGGCCAGTTGAGGGTCGTCGCCCGTGGCGAAACGGTCGTAATCCACCGGGGGTTTGGTCTTGTAGCTGCTCAGCGGCTCGGCGGGGTTCTCGAAGGCGAGCAGGGTGACGTGGGAGACGCTGTCCACGCCCGCGGCGACGACCTCGCCGGGCGCGGCAGGGAAGACGGTGGCGTGTGCCCAGACGGCGATGCCCTGGCGGTGCGCCTCGGCGGTGATGGCGGCGACGGTCGCGACGTCCAGATCGGCGTAGATCTTGATCGCGGCGGCGTGGGTGCCACGGGCCAGGGCGACGGCGATGGTCAGGTCGGTGTCGGGGGTGACGGCCTGCATCCAGGGGACGGCGCCGGGCGTGGCGCCCCGGGAGACCTCGTGGGTGCGCGGGTCGTCGAAGAAGGAGGGGCCGGCCATGAGCGCCGCGTAGCGGATGTCGGGGCCGGGGATTTCGCCGACCAGGGTGGCCCGGGCCAGGTCGCCGATCTGCCGCAGGTCGTCGGCCATGTCACGGACGGCGGTGACCCCGCTGTGCACCAGGCGCCGTAGCACTCCTTCGGCGACGGGCCGGTCGGGCGGGGTGGCCAGGTGCTGGTGGGTGTCGATCAGGCCGGGGACCACGAACCTGCCGTCGAGGTCGACGCGGGGCGCGTCGGCCGCGAGCGGGGGCAACGGGTCGCCGTCGCCGACGACGGCATGGATCCGGGCGCCGTCCGTGACGATCGTGGTGTCCGTACGGAGTTGGTCGCCGGTGCCGTCGAAGAGGGTGGCGCCGCGGTAGACCGTCACGGTTCCGGCGGGCGGTGCGGCCCAGGGGGTCGGGGCACCCGGGGGCAGATCGCTCATGGTCACCTTCAGGACGAGAGGTCGTAAGCCGTCATGTTGTTACGCTCTCTGTAACAACTGTATCGTTTGATGAAACGCGGATACTGTACCCCGTGGTCGCACCGCGGACGAGAGGGATGAACCGCCGCCATGCCCGTCGCACCCCGTACCCCGGCGCCGCCCAGGTCGGCCGTGGACAAGGCGCTCGACCTGGTCGAGGCCGTCTCGCGCGCACCGCACCCGGTGCGGCTGACCGATCTGGCCGCCGAGGTGGGCCTGCACCGCGCCACCGCCTACCGGATCCTGCTGGACCTGGTCCGGCGCGGCTGGGTGCTGCGGGCCGGTGACCGCTATCTGCCCGGCGCCGCCGTGCTCCGGATGTCCGCCTCGGCGGCGGGCAACTCGCTGACCGCGCTGGCCCGTCCGGTGCTGGAACGGCTGTCCGCCGCGACCTCGATGATGGTCAACCTCCAAGTGCTGGAGGAGGGCGGCGCCAGGGTCATCGACGTGGTCAGGCCCGAACGGCTCGCCATGATCAGCCACTTGCGGGGCGAACTGCTGCCGGTGGGGCGGTTCGCCGGGCCACTTGCCCTGGTCGCCGCCCTTGAACCGGACGCCAGGGCAAGGTGGTTGGACGGACTCGGCGATGAAGCCGTGCACGTGGCACGGGAGTTGGCCGAGGCGGAACGGACCGGAGTCGCCGTAGAGCGCGGACGTAACGACAAGCTGGTGGCCTCCGTCAGCCGGGCGGTGGTGCCCGACCCCGGCGCCCCGGTGTGCGCACTGACGGTCGTAGGACCGGACACCGAGTTCGACGGGCCGGAACTGGCCTTGGTGGAGCGGGAGTTGCGCGCGGCGACGGACGAGTTGGGGACGGCCCTGACCGCCGGCACGGCGGAGGCCGGCCGGTGAGCGGCCTGCTCGTGCTGGACCGCCGGCAGACGGCCGCCGCGCTGCGGCCCGACGCCGTCCTCGACGCGGTGGGCCGGGCCCTGGTCTCCATCGCCCGCGACGAGGTCTCCGTCCCGCCGCGGATCGCCGCCCTGACCCCGATGGGTCTGCTGGGCGCGATGCCCGGTTACGTTCCCGGGCTCGGGCTGGCCGCGAAGCTGGTGACCGTGACCGCCGATCCACGACACCCCGGACGCGGATTCCATCGGGGGCTGGTGGCCCTGTTCGACGAACACGACGGGCGGGCGCTGGCGCTCGTGGACGGTGAGTCGCTGACCGAGGTCCGCACGGCGGCGGTCGCCACGCGGAGCGCGCTGGCCCTGGCCGTCCGCCCCGGTCTCGGCCGGGTGGCGGTGGTGGGAACAGGCGCCCAGGCCCGCGCCCAACTCGCGCTGATCGCGACGGTGTTGCCGGAGGCCGAGGTGACGGTGGCCGGCCGCGATCCGGAACGGGCCGGCGCGGCGGCCGCGCTGCATCCCGGCGCGCGGGTCGCCGCCGGAGTCGAGGAGGCCGTACGCGAGGCCGATGTCGTGTTCTGCTGCACCGGCGCCACCGCACCCGTCGTCCGACGCGAGTGGCTCGCTCCCGGCGTCCATGTCTCCTCGGTCGGCGGCTCCCACGGACCCGAACTGGACCCCGGCACCGTCCGGGACGCGGCCCTGTTCGCCGAGTGGACCGGCGCGGCCACGGCGCCCCCACCGGCAGGCGCCCACGAACTCCAGGACCTCGCCCCCGGCCGGCCGGTGACCCTCCTCGGGTCCGTCCTCGACGGCGGCCATCCGGGCCGCGGCGGTGACACCGACGCCCTCACCGTCTTCAAGTCCACCGGCCACGCCGCCCTCGACGTCGCGGCGGTCCGGGTCGCCTACGACGTGGCGCTCGAACAGGGCTGGGGAGTACGCGTGGACCTGTGAGGGACGGGGACCCCGCTCAAGGAACAGCGGGCCATCGCCTTCCGGCGGTCGGGCCGTCGCCGGACCTTCCGCCGCGGGTGCGCCGCTGCTTCAAGTCGCCCTGGTGCAGGGGAAGTTAATCCGGATGCGGTCTTCATCCATTGCACGTCATGTGCCGTTGGGACGGACGTCAACCAGCCCGGCCATGATCGGACGTCTGCGGGCCCGAGCCGCGCGCGTCCTGTCCCAGGGCGGGTGAAGCGGGCCCCCGGGTGCGTACGGACGGGACCTCCGGTGCGCGCCGACGTGACTGCCGCCGGTACATGTCCGTGCCACCGACGCGGGCCCCCGGCCGGTACGGGCGGCCCGGCGTTCGCGTCGGTCCCCGCCGTGCTCACCTCCGGTGAGTTGAGTACGAGGAAGATGGAGGCCGCATGACCCAGGAGCCCGAGTCCGGCCCGGACGGTTACGCGGAACAGCTGGAGCGACGCTTAGCCCGGGCCAGAACCGAACTGGCGGCAGCCGAGCAGGACGCGGCCCGCGCGGAAGCCGACATGGGTGACTTCTCGTCGGCCACGGTCTCCAAGGACGGCTCCGTCGAGGTCACCGTCGGACCCCGGGGCGAACTGAGCGACCTGCGGTTCCTGGGGTCCAAGTTCCGCGAGATGTCGAGCGCGGAACTTGGCGCGGCGATCATCGAGGCGGTCGAGGCGGGCCGCGCGCAGGCACGGCGCGAGGCGGCCCGCCGCTTCCGGCCGCTCGACACCCCCGGCCCGCAGGTGCCCGAACTCGCCGGACTCGACATCGACTGGGCGCGTTTCGTGGGCCCGTCCGCCCCTGCCCGGAGCAACTCCACCAGGTCCGCCGCACGCAGCCGGCTGCACGACGAGATCGCCGACGACGAAGAGGGCGGAGGCACCCGATGACCGGCCCGTCCTACACATCGAGCCCCGAGGCCATCCTGGGCGGCACCCGCGTGATCAAGGACCTCGGCAGCTACGCCAACGACGTCGGTGCGTCGGCCCACGCCGCCTTGGCCGACGTCAGCTGGACCGGCGACGACAGTTACGGGAAACAGCTGCGGAAGGAGTTCGTCCAGACCCGCGACTCCGTCCTCGCCACCATCGACGCCATCGCCGCCGGCATCTCGGCCGTGGGGGACGGCACGCTCGACAACCTCCGCGCGATCCGCAGCAACCAGGGCGGGATCATCGACGCCATCCACGAGCAACAAGGGCGGACCGGGAGCCGACCGTAACGTGGCCATCGTCGTATCGCCCAAGCTCAACTGGCTGTTCTTCATCCTCATCGGGGAAAAGTTCCTGGAGGCCAACGAGGACCACGCCTACGACACCAGCCGGTCCTTCGACCAGCTCCACCAGCACGTCGGCGCGCTCAAGGCACGGGCGCAACAAGCCGTATTGACCGTGGGGGAGGGCCTCCCCAAGGGAACCGCCGACCAGTTCATCGGGGCGATCAACCAAGTCCTGCCCTATCTCGACAAGTTCGAGGCCGACCTGGACAACGTGACCAAGAACCAGGTCAACATCGCCATGCAGATCCGCGAGGCGAAGTGGAACATCATCGCCGAACTGATCCGCCTGTTCATCGAGCTCGCGATCCTCGCGGTGATGTCCTTCTTCACCGGCGGCGCCAGCGCCGGCGAGGCGGCGGTGGCACGTGCCCGCAGCCGCGTCTTCATCCTGGAGGTCCTGCTCGAACTCTCGCGCCGCACGCATCTGTTGCCCAGTTTCCTGGAGGCCGCCGAGGAGGCCTTCATGACGCTCGCGGTCCGGCTGGCCATGATGGTGGGCGCTCCCAAGGGGCAACGGCCGAAGTCGATCGACTGGGGCGACATCGGTCTCAGCGCCGCGTTCGGCGCCGTCGCGGGGTTCCTCGCGCCGATCCTCACCAAGACGATGAAGAACCTCACCAACAACGTCAAGAACATCGGTGACCTGGGCAAGAAGTTCGACGACATCAACGTGGGCGGAGCGAAGCCACCGAAGCTGAACGACACCGACCTGAACCTGACGAACAAGCCGAAGCCCGGTCCCACGCCGGGCCCCGGCACCCACGTCCCCAAAACGCCCCCCACGGTCACCCCGCATGTGACGCCGACACCCCACGGCGACGAGAGCCTCTCCGCCAAGGTGCTCGACCAGAGCGGTGAGTTCGTCGCGGACGGCGCGTCGGAGACGCTGGCCGAGTCCCTCGTGATGGGCGCGTTCTTCGGTGACTTCACGCCGAGTTGGCAGACGTTCGTCGGGTCGGGCCTGAGCGAGCGGTTCGAGGCGGGAGCCGAGCACGCGGTCACCAACAGCGCCGACTGGCTGAAGAACTTGGGGAACCCGCCGGCGATCTCCACATCGGTCTCCGACATCGGCACCGGAGACGCCGGTACCGGCGGCGGTCAGAACCCGGGCTCGGGCAAGAACGGCGGTATCAAGTCCGGTGCGGGAAGCGGCCCGCACACGCCCGTGGACGCGGATCCGGAATCGGGCCAGGGCACGGACACGGACACCGGTATCCACATCGACACGGACGCCGACACGTCGACGAAGGCCTCAACGCCGGTTGTTCCGCCAGTGGTTGGGACCTCCGTGCAACCCCTCCCGCCGGCCGTCCCGACCATCAGCGGAGGCAGTGTCACTTCAGTGCCACCCGTCGTCACGCACGGCGGCAACGGCAACGACCACCGCACCGAAGTCCCGCCGCAGACCCACGACTTGAACACCGCCGAGGTGGAGCCGGTCGGAACAACTCGGGTCGACCCGCCCCCGACCCTGCACCAGGACCCTGTTGTCGCCCCGCCCGCCACGGGGTTGCCGCCGCCCGTGGTGACATCGACGCCCGTGACGCCCACTGTCGGGACCACCGTTCCTCCCGCGGTCACTCACAACGGCGTTCCTGAGCAGGGGAGTTCGAGCAACGACACGGGCACCGGCAAGGGAAAGGCCGTGGCTCCGCCAGCAACGGACGCCACAGACCCAGAGCCCGGCACCGTTATCCACCCCGCCCCGGTCGTCGGTGCTGCCCACGACGCCCATGCCGACGCCGTGCGGTCGTTGCAGCACGCGGTCGACACCGCCGAACGGCTCCGCGTGCGAGTCGAGACCGGCGAGGGAGCGAGCCACGACGGCACCGCGTGGCACAACGCGGACGACAGGGTGCGGCAGGCCCGGGCGGACCTCGTACGGACGGAGACGCGGCTGGGCGAACTGGGCGAGGTGCCGCAGTCCCACGCCGACGCCGCCCTGGACCTCGGCTCCGACTCGTCGGCACCGTCCTCCGCCATCGTCCCCGTGGTGGACCGCTCCGACGCCCAACGGCACTGGATCGCCTCGCAGTTGACCGAGGACGACCTGCCCCACGATTTCTCCGCCGGCGGTCTCCCGGCCGGCGATGTCGACGTGGACGTCGCCGCCCTGTCCTCCACCGGAGCCGCCCTCACCGTCGAGCAGCAGACCCAGGCAGCCCTGGGAAGCGGCAGACTGTCGCTGCTGGAGTCTGGACTCACGCCCTTGCAGCAGGCCAAGGCACTGATGCTGCAACCCGGTCCGTGGTCCGGGCACCTCGACACCGCCGCCGCCACGGCGACCAGACGGCTGTGGGACGACGCGTTCTCGGACTTCGCGCTGAGCTCGCCCGGGCCGACTCCGGACACCGCACGCCAGTGGTGGGACACCGCCACCGCGCTCGTGCTGCCCCTGGAACTGCACCCCGTGCTCGCGGACTCGCGGCATGCGGTCGAGTCGTACCGAGGCGCGGTACGTCAGGTCGCCGACGTACTGGCCGCGGGCGGGACACGTGCGGAAGCGACCGCGCTCGCCGACCGTCTCCGCAAGGGCCTCGGGCTGCCGCAGCGGCTGCGCGGCGGTGCCCCCAAGCCCGAGGAGTCCGCCGACGTTCCGCAGCCCGTGGTCACCGTGAGCGGCGGAACACCTCTCGTCGCGACGACGTCCACCACAACCGACTCGACGACCGACGCGACGACCGCGGTCACTGAGGCGCCGGTCGACAAAGTGGTCAAGTCCGCTGACGACAAGTCGACTTCGGTGCCTCCGCGCGACTCGGACGAACCGCCGGAGAAGCCCCGCCGGCAGCGCCCGCCCCGCAAGGGCGCCCCGCCGAACCGCCGCACCCCTCCGCTCGAACCCATCGACGAGGACGCCGAGGCCGAGTTCACCGCACCGCCGGTCAAGAAGCCCGCCACGCCGGGGCCGACTTGGGTGGTGCACGACCTGGACTCCCGTCGGCCGCCGCGCGTCGATCTCGATCTGCCGCCCGCGCCGTACAGCGGCGGCGGCCCCGCGTCGTTCACCGACGGTGCCAAACTGCCCGTCTACATGGGCGGCATCGGCGAGTTGCTGCGCGGGCTGCCACGCAACCTGCTGCGCCGCTCCTACACCCTCGGCCAGGGGGACCGCGTCCTGCGCGGCGCCGACCGCGTCGTCGAGCAGCTCGATCTCAACCTCCGGCAGCCGCCCGGCGTCCGCCCCCGTCCCGCGCGCCCCGGCGGCAACCGCGCCGGTGACGGGCTCCTGGACGACGTACGACACGCCCTCGTCCACAACCCGAGCGGCTTCTTCGGCGACGGGCAGCAGTTCAACTACCGCACGGTGGACGGCAAGTCGCGGGTTCTCACGGTCACGGCCCGGCCGTACGGGCAGTGGGAGAGGTTCACCTTCGGCTACGCCAACCCCGTGAAGATCGACACGATGCAGCGCAACACCGCCCTCACCGGCCGGGTCGCCGTCAACAGCACGTCGACCTCCCTCGCGCCCACCGCGCCGCTCGGACCGGTGAAGACGCTGTTCGCGCCCTGGGGACGGGTGTTCGCGCAGTTCTCGTGGACCAAGCGGGTCGAGTACAACATGCAGAACCTCGTCGTGAACCAGAACGAGACCCGTACGACCGATGGCTCGCACGCCCATCTCGACGACGTCTGGTACGAGTTCAAGGTCACCGATCCGGCCGGACGCCCCGTGGACCGGACCGGCAAAGCGATCGGGCCCAGGTCCGGCACGCGTGCTCAGGTCGCCTTCGGATTCGCCGTCAGGGACGGGCTGTTCGTGCGCATCGCCGACAGCCTCACCCACCCCAAGCCGCCCGCCGACCGGCTGCCGCCGCGGATGCGCCTCGACCGCGGTTCGAACTACCGCATGATGAACACGGAGAGCTTCGGTCCCGTCACCCACATCCGGGACTGGGCGCTCCAGCAGATCGACACCGACACGGACAGCATGGCCGGCAAGCAGATCAACTCGTTCTTCTCCACCGACGGGTTCCACCGCATGAGCCGGGTCATGGCGGCCGGGACGGTCACGTCGCCGCCGCTGTTCAAGGACGACGCGGGGCGCGAACCGCTCGGTGTCTTCTCGGTCCGGGTGGAGCCCGGCGAGGCCGTCCTCATCAGCGAGACCACCGCCGCCGAACTCCGGGACATCTCCCAGACGACGGTCCGCAACGAGCGGACCACGGGCAGGTCCTCGGGCGTCGACGTCGGCGGTGCCCTCGGGCCCGCCTTCCAGCTTCTCGGCATCGACCGGGGCACGTTCGACCTGCGCCTGCTCGCCGGTCTCAACTTCCGCTACGGCTCCTCCCGCAACCGCGCCTCCGTCACCGGCGGAACCGGCGCCGTCAAGTCGGCCGGGCAGGCGAAGGGCGACCCCACGGGCCTCTACCTGGTCCAGAAGACCGTCACGGTCACCGCACCGCCCGACACCAAGGCACCGCTGCCGAACCGCCGGCGCGACGAGGCGAGTTCGACACCCGGCAAGCTGCGCAAGAACCCGCCGCGGACCTGGAGCGAGGCACCGCGCACCCAGACGTTCCAGACCTGGGCCGTGGAACGGCTCACCCGCACCGAGGCCCGCCGCCTCGCCGGGGAGGCGAGCCCCGCGCCCGGCACCCCGCCCAGGGTGCCGCCGTACCTCACCCAGGACGCGCCGCCCACCCTCGGCATGAGCAGGGTCGAGGAGTTCACGTTCGCCGACGGCTCCTACGTACGGGACATCGACGGCGAGGACCGCACGTTCCTCGACCACTTCAGCGACCAGGTCCTCGAAGAGGTCGCGCGCGCCTACCCCGACCTCGTCGCGCCGCTGTCCGAACTCGATCCCGCCAATCCCCGCTGGCGGGGCGCCGACCACTTCCAGATGGTGGTCTCCAACACCCTGGAGGTGCTCAACACCCTCGCCTTCCACAGCATGGCGGGCAACCTGGAGACGATGATGACCTCGGGGCTGCGGATCTCCCTGGTCGACTCCCGCCGCGCCACCCGTGCCCAGCGTTACGTGTGGATCGACGCCGCTCTGAACGACCGGCGTTTCGAGGGGACGCAGAAGGACCTGCGGCTGCGGTTCAGCGCACCCGGCAGCGAGAACCTCGGCGGGCGGCAGAACAGCGCGCGCGGCGCGCACGTCGGCGCGGAGGGGCTGCTGTCGCTGCGGGACGCGGCGACCGACGAGGCTGGTGGCCCGCTGCACGCGGGCACCGGTTCCCTCGGCGTGCGCTGGGGTGGCCGTAGCGATGCGGAGAGCGGTTACGGGGCCGCCGCCACGCACGAGGCCATGTCGATCGGCACCAAGGGCACCCACCTGTACAGCTACGAGGTCACCCTCACCGCGCGGCGCGGCGGCTTCCGCCGGTTCCGCGGGCTGCTGCGCGGTGTCCTCTTCCTCAACCTGCTCGGCACACGGCCGTTCGTCTTCAGCGAGCGCGAGAAGAACCTCATCGGCCCGGCCGGCTCCGGGCCGGACATCAAGCGGCCCTCCGTGGGGCGTGTGCTGCTCGGCGTGCCCGTCGAGCACACGCCCGCCCGCGACATGTCACGCCCGCACCACCCCCTGCACGGCGTGCCCCTCGCGACCACCGGGCAGGCCGCGCGGGACCTGGCGCTCGCCAGGCGCGGCCTGTTCGAGCGGGCCGGCCGCCGTGGCCGTGAGGAGTACCGGCGCCACCCGTACCTGACCCTCGCGGTCGTCGCGGACCCCGCGCTGGGCCGGGCTGCCGAGGACGTCCTGAGGGAGTCGTCGGGCAACTCCTGGATGCTGACCCATCAGGGTGCCCCCGTCCACGACGCGGCGCTGCGCGTGTTCCAGAGCCAGTTCCTGACCGCGAACTTCGACCAGTCGTCCGCCCCGACCGGCTGGCGCGCCTCCGGGCTGTGGGCGAAGGCCCCCTACCTGGACCGCTCCTCGGTACTCGCCCACCGCAGCCGGCTGCGCCCCGGGAGCCTCACCGCCGTGACGGGCGCCATCCCGATCGAGGCCGAGACGACCATCGGCGGCGCCACCCAGGCCTCGGGACGCCACACCAGCACCAGCACGCTGTTCTTCGGCGGCCAGCTCGTCTACCTCCACTCGCACGACACCGGAACCGGGACCACCGGCAACTACGGCCTCGTCGCCAGCCCCTACCGCCTCGACACGTCCCGCTTCCGGGCCGTCTCCCGGACCGCGCTCGCCGAGATCAACCGCAAGGACCAGGGCCGCCAGGTCCTCGTCACCGCCGATGTCGACCACGAGATCGCCGCCACCTCCACCCTCGTCGGTCAACGCGCCACGGGCATACGGCGGTTGCCCCGCTGGCTGGCCGGCGCGTCCGGGCGGCGGGTCCTCATCAACGATGGCTGGGTGGGGCACCTCCCGGAGAAGAGCGCCTACCGGATGGGACTGCTGCGGGACCGCTGGGGCGACGTACCGCTCTACACCCGGCGCCGATGGTCGCCCCAACCCTGGCTCCTGGACAACCCGTTCGGCAGTTTCCCGCTCACCGCGCTCGACACCGCGACCGTACTCGACGACTTCGACCGGCAGTTGAGGCCGCTGGGACTGACGGGAAGCGACCGGGACACGGTGCACCGGCTGATGTCGGAACGCGTCGTGCGGGCGCTGGGCAAGGAGATGACCGGCGGCAGTTCCTCCGTGCCCGCCCGGGTGGGCCGTTGGGGCTCGTCCACCGCCAACCTGTGGGTCGGCAGCCGCAAGGTGAGGGCGCGCGCCGAGCTGATCCCCGTGAAAGTGCCCGTAGGCAGACCCGCTCCGGACGGCAGCGGCTTCGGCGGCCTCGGGCACAGCGTGGAGTTCGAGGAGCACCGCAGCGCCGCGGAGACCACGCAGGAGGGCCGCGGCCGCGCCTCCGGCGCCAGCGTCGGCACCACCGTCTCCCAGGGCGCACACACCGGCAACGACACCGTACGGATGGCCGGACCGACATACGCGGAGGTCGGCTCCACCCAGCAGACCGCCGCCCAGAACCGGTCCGAGGGCAGCGTGCGGATCGCCACCGCGACGACGACCCAGGCCCACGCCGAGTACGTCACCCGCTACCGGATGCGGCTCACGCTGGAGGTCACCGACACTCGTGAACCGAAGACCGGCACCGGCGCCCCCGCCTGGGTGAAGCGGGCCGCGCACCGCACCTGGCGCGGTGTCTCCGGCCGGCGCTTGCTGAGTATCCGCTCCGAGGGCGACGTCGGGGAACTCGTCGAGCACTACCCGCTCAGCCTCATGCGCCCCGACCCCGCCGACCCCGCCGCTGAACGGGACGACCCGCTGGCCCCGCCCGCGCTCGACGCCCCCGGACCCTCCCGCCGCGTCGCGCCGCCCGCCACGACGGGCCCCGGCGGCTGGCTCGACACACTCCACCCCGACGACAGCATGAAGCCGTTCACGATGCCCCCGGACGGCTTCAAGGTCCGCCGGATCGTCGGCGTCGACCAGCTCCACACCGCCAACTCCCTTGTCCTGGCCTCCGCCTACGACACGTCCTTCCCGCTCACCGGCGCGGTCGACGACGACCTGATCGCCCGCGCCCAGGACACCCCGCTCACCCGCGCCGGCACCGGGCCCGCCCAGAACCTGGAGGACGGCACCGGCAACAACGCCCTCAGCGCCTTCTACGACCGCACCCTGGAGCCCGGCGGCTACGAGGTGGCCGGCCTGAGCGAACGCGGCTTCTTCGGCGGCGCGGACGCCGACCTGCGGCTGTACTCGAGGCCGCAGTTCCGGCAGGCCCGGCTGCTCGCCGTCACCGACGGCATGAAGCACGAGGCTCCCAAGCGCCATGTGCAGGGCGGTGGCGCGAGCGCCGGGCGCGTGGGGCAGGCCGAGTCGGCGCTCGGCGGCGGTCCCGCCACGTCGACCGCCGCCACCGGCACCAACCAGATGGGCGCCTCGGGACCGGGCGACGTCGCGACCGAGTCCGACACCCTCGCCTCGGGCGGCGACCGCCTCGCGTCGGTGAACGTCAAGCCGAACACCACCCGTACGTTCCTGTTCGCCATCCCCACGACCTGGCTGAGCGTCGCCGCGGTCCACCACCACGTCAAGGACTCCGCGCCGGTGCGGGCGATGCGCAGCCCGTTCGGCAACCCGCAGCGCGCCCCGCAGGCACGCGAGACCGATACCACCGTCCTCGCCTGGGTCCGCGAGGACGTCGCCCGGGAACTGGGCCTCATCGAGGACGACGGATTCCCGCCGGTGGCGGCGCGGGCGTGGGACGCGGTCACCCGGGCCGACAAGGAGTGGACGGCCGCCGACAAGAAGTACTGGGAGCTGCGCCGGGAGGAGGGCCCGCGCCGCGAGACCGCCCTCACGGACGCGGAGAACCTACTGAGCGCCCTCACCGCCCGCGATGTCGAGACCCTGCCCCAGGTGATCGCCGCACGCGGCGAACTCGCCCGCCTGGAACAGGAGAACGAGGGTGCGGAACCCGCCCACGACGGCTGGGCGGAACTCTACGACGCCGAACGCGACGCCGCGCATGACCGCGTGATCGCCCTGCTGCGGGCGGCCGACGCCGAGGTCACCGCGGCCCGCGCGGCCCGCGACACCGCACGCGACCAACTGAACGCCTTCACAGCCAAGTTGGGCGAACGACGCGCCTTCGCCGAGGCGCTCGCCGACGAATACGCACGCGTCCGGGAAGCCGCCGATCGCCTGACCCGCTGGCATCAGCTCGCGGCGACACCGGCGGGACGCGCGCAGCTCGGCACCACTCCGGAACCGGACGAGGTCGTCTTCCGGGCCCCGGCGGCACCGGCGACGGAGAAGAAGGCCGACGACAAGGACGCGGAGAAGAAGGACGCCGAAAAGAAGGACGCGGGGAAGAAGACCACCGACAAGGACGGCGACAAGAAGGGCGGCGGGGAGCAGGACGACGCGGCGGGCAACGCCGACCTGCGCCCCGCGTTCAGCCGCCCGCCGTGGGAGACGGCCGGCACTCCCGACCCGTCCCTGCGCCGCTTCGACGCGGGCCAGGACCACCGCACCCTGACCGCCACCGACCCCGACGGCCGCAACTGGGTCTACGACCTGCACGAACCGGACGGCGACGGCAACGGGTTCTTCACGGCGGTCCTCGGTGTCGCGGAGCGCGGCGGCCCGACGGCGGTGTCGGAGGCCCGCCGTGCCGGACTGGCCGGCCGCGTGGCCCGGAGCGTCGACATGCCCCCGGACGTGACGCTCGACCCACAAGCGGTGTTCCGTACGGCCGAACTGACCAGCAGGCTCGGCGAGCACCTCCGGCGCGACCCCGCCCTGTCCGGCACCGTCGAGGAGAACGGCGGCCGGCTGCCCGACACCCTGCTCACCGCACTCACCCCCGCCCAGCGGCAGAGTCTCGTACGGCTGCATGTGCAGCGGGCCCGCCGTTGGGACGACGCGACGGGGGACCTCGCGGCGGACCTGACGGCGCGTTCCCTCGGGGTGGACATCACGGTCGTGGGGGAGGACGGCAGTTACCGGTTCTTCCCGGGCTCCGCCGATCCGACGGCGGGCCCGCTCCGGCAGGTGACCGTCTACCGGCGCGGTGACAGCTATCTGTCGGCCCGTCCGCGGACCTCAACACCGGTACCGGCGCCGCCTGTTCGGGGCACGGAACCGCCCGGGGACAAGGACACCAAGGACACCAAGGACACCGAAACCCCGAAGGGCAAGAGCGACCAGGACACGAAGGGCAAGGAGACCGAGGGCAAGGAGACGCAGCCCAAGGACAAGCCCGACTCGGACGCACAGGGCAAGTCCGTCGGCGACCAACAGCCGGCGCCCGCCCGGACCGTCCTCGTGGACGGACGCCGGATGACCCTCCAGAATGTGCGTCCCGACGGCAACTGCCTGTTCACCGCCCTCATCGCCGGCATCGGCGCCCAGCACCCCGGCCACACCGTGCGGGGCAGAGCCGTACGCACGATGACGGTCGCCGACCTGCGCGACGACACCGCCGACTGGTACGGGACGTCCGCCGCCGCCCACCAGCACGCCACGCGGGACCCGTTGGACACGATCGTCCACGACAGGTACCCGGACCTGCGTAGCCTCCAACCCCTGCTCGCGCTGCTGAGCCCGCGGCGGCCCATCCCGCTGACCGTCGCGCAACAGGCGGGAATCCAGGCCCAGTTGAAGACCGAGGGGCTGGAGAACGCCACAGGGCCGGTGGCGAACGCCCGACGGCGCGCGCTGACCGACCAGGCGCACGGGAACAACGTGCGCCAACTGGTCCTGAGTACCCTCCACGGCCCCACCACGGCGAGGTCGCGGGCGCTGTGGCAGGAGATCCGCAGCCACCTGCCGACCGCCGTGCCCGCCACCCCGGCGCTGACCGTCACCCTGGGGGAGCGTGGGCTGGTCGACCGCGCGATCCGCTCGCCCGAACTGTGGCACACACCCTTCTACGACGACGTACCCCTGCTGCTCACCCAGTCGCTGGGCATCGATCTCGTCGTCGTCCAGCCAGACGGCCACGGCGGATCCAGGCTGCACCGCCTTTCCGAGAACGCCAACGGGCCCACCGTGTACGTCGCCTACAACGGCATCGACCACTACGAGACCTTGCTGCCGACGGCGCCGCGGCCCGGTCCGAGCGGTGACCTCACGGCCGGTTTCGGCGACCCCGTGCTGCCGAAGCGGGTGAAGGACGAGGAGCGCGACGACGAGGGCGACGTACGGGCGAACCCGCTGTGGATCCCCCTCGAAGAGGTGGACCCCGATCTGTTGATCACCGGCAACCACGACGCGGTGTGGCTGTACACGGTGACCGACGACGGGCGGGTGCTGCTCGGCAGCGAGGCCCCTTCGAAGGTGATGGCGCAGGACCGGTTCGACGCGCTGCTCGCCGGTGTCCGCACCCGGCGCCCCGAGGTGACGGCGGAGTCGCTGCGGGCGGAGATCGACGGCCTCGGACACACCGGCATCGCCGCCATGTTCGAGGAGGGTGGTCGTACGCGGCCCGGCGCGAGCCGGGTGTCGGGCGAGTTCCGCTGGAGCGAGAGCCTGCGGACCTGGACCGTGAACGACAAGTCCGGCCGCTACATGAGCAAGTCGGTACGGCCGGACATCGACCCCGCGGTCGCGGCGGGCTGGCTGGACAACGTGGCCGGACTCTTTACCGACCGTCTCGGTGTCCAAGTCGCCCCGGACCAGGTGAAGTCGAGCGCCACGAAGGCTCCCGAGCCGAAGCCGGGAGACACCGAAGTCCGTTCCGCTTCCTTGCCTTTGACGCTCCGTCAGCCCGCGGACGGAGGTGACTGGTTGCCGGGCGCGCTGGTCGATGCCTTGAGGCAGGAGGGGGCCGACCCGTTCGGCCGGCCGGGACTCGGCGGTCTGCTCGGAGGACCGGATCCGTCCGACGCGCTGCACCGTTGGACCGAGTTCCGGCTCGCGGCCCCGGACGCCGCAACGCGCGTGCCCCGCCTGGCCGCCGCCGACTGGGCGGGCTCGGCGCACACGACGGCGTCGCTCGACGACCTCGCGGCGGTGGGTGTGACCCCGACACCCGACCAGGCCGCGTTCGCGGCACTGACCGGCGCGCTCCCGCTCGGCGACCTCACCCTGACCCTCGCCCAGCGCTACCGGCTGCTGCGCCGCTGGGGGGACCACGACGGGCTCCTCGCCGAGATCGCGGCGGGCACGGCGGCCCGTGACCTGGGAATCGTCCTGACACTGGTCAGCGACGACGGGACGGTACGCCGCTTCGAGCCGTGAGGGCCGCCGCCGTCCCGAGGCGGAGGTCATCGCGGGCTTGCCGGGTCTCGGCGTGGTGACCGGTGTCCGCCTGCTCCCCGAAATGGGCGATGGCCGCACCGAGTTGGGGAGGACCACCAGGACCGTTCGGCGGCGGCGCCGCGTGGTTCACGGGCACCCGGTGGGGTCAGTTCCTCAGCGAGGCAAGTGCCGCCGCCACCCGTGCGCACGCCTCCGGCGGGGTCGAGGCGTGCGGGGAGAACCGGAGCGAGTCGGCGCGGACGGTCGGGGTGACGCCCTCGCCGTGCAGTGCCTTCGCGACGACGGACGGATCGTGCCCCGGCAGCGCGAAGGAGAGGACGCCCGCCCGCCGCGCCGGGTCGGCGGGGGAGAGGACGTGACCGCCGTGCTCCTCGACGACCTCCGTCAACTCGGCTACCCGCACGGCGATCGCGGCCTCGATCGCCGTGACCGTGTACCGCTCGACGAGCCCGAGAGCGGTAGCGAAGGCCGCGGCCGTCACCGGGCTGAGGTTGGTGATCGACCACCGTCGCGCGTCCACGGCGGGTGCGTGCTCGGCTCCGTCGAAGACACCGACGTCCTCGACCCCTGTCCAGCCGGTGAGCACCGGCTCCAGAGACTCCAGGGCACGATCGGACAGCGTCGCGAATCCGGTCGCCCATCCCGCGCGCAGCCACTTCTGGCCGCCCGCGACGACCACGTCGGCCGCGTCCCACGCCATCCGCGCCACCCCGAACGCCTGGATGGCGTCCACGATCAGCAGCCGGTCCGGGCCGATCGCCTCGCGCAGAGCGGCGAGGTCGGCCCGGAAGCCGGTGCGGAAGTCGACGGCACTGACGGACACTCCGACGACGTCGGAGGTCAGCGCGGCGCGGACCAGGTCGGGGGTGACTCCGGCGCCGGGTGCGGGATCGAGCCAGCGCGGCGTGGCCCGGCCGAGGTCGGCGCTGCGCCGCCACGGATAGTGGTTGGCCGGGAAGTCGGTGCGCGGTGCGAGGACCACGCCCGCACGGATGCCGAGAGCGGCGTGGAACAGCCCGGTGGACGCGTTGGGGAGGAGCACCGTGTGGCGGCCGTCGGTACCGGCCAGGCGGGCGGCCGTGTCCCGTGCCACAGTTTCTGCCTCCATCAGGCCGTCCACGGTGGTGTGGTCGGCACGAGCAGACTCCTCCACGGCCCGGGCCGTCGCGGCCACGACGTCCCGCGACGGCGGACCGAACCGCGCGAAGTCGAGATATCCCGCGGGCGTGTCGAAGTGGTCGGCGTACGACGTGAGCACGGGGCTCGTCCTTCCGGGAGGCTGCGGGTGCTGCGGGTGCTGCGGGGTGACGGCGGGTGCGTCCGGCGCGGCCGGCGTGTGCGCGTTCCCGCTTGCCCGCACCGTACGCGGCACGCCCCGCTCGGACCTGACCGGGGTGAACGATCACGTCTCCGCGTGACGCGCCCGGTGACCAGGCACCTCGGGGACGAGCGGCCGTCGTGCGGCCGTGTCCTCCGCCCGACGGTCAGCGGGGCTGGAGGACGAAGTCGTACTCGGCGTGCAGGTACGGGACGTCGAGCGTGCTGCCGTCGGGTGCGGTACCGGCCGGTCGTTCGGTGAACGGGACGATCAGCGCGTCCTTGGTGCCGAAGACGACGTCGGAGTCGAGATAGTCGCTGCCCGCCTGGAACAGATGGGTGATGAGTTTGCGGTGGCCCGGTTCGTCGATGAGGAAGTGGACGTGTGCGGGCCGGAAGTGGCTGATGTCCGTGCGGCGCATGAGGTCGCCGACGGGGCCGTCCATGGGGATGGCGTAGCCGTGCGGCGCGATGGTGCGGATGCAGTAGGTGCCGTCCTGGCGGGTGCGGTACTTGGCCCGCAGGCGTGCCTCGTCGGTCTCGGGGATCTGGGCTTCGTAGGCGCCGTCCGTGTCGGCCTGCCACACGTCGAGTACGGCGTTTGCGAGCGGCTTGCCCTCGGTGTCGGTCACCTTGCCGGTGAAGAACAGCGGTGTGCCCGGGATGCCGTCCGACATGTCGAAGCCGTGGGGCGCGGTAGGCGAGCCGTCGATGTGGAAGGGACCGAGCACCGTGGCGGGGGTCGCCTCCGGCGTGAATTCGTTGTTCAACTGGACGACCAGCGTGCTCAGTCCGAGGACGTCGGAGGTGAGGATCAGTTCCTGTCGCTTGTCGTCACTTATCTTGCCGGCCGCGGTCAGCCACTGGATCGCGGCCATCCACTCGTCCTCGGTGAGCCGCACCTCACGCGAGAAGGCGTGCAGATGACGGACCAGCGCGGTCATCAGCTCGCCCAGCCGCGGGGAGTGGGCGGTGGCCCACCGCTGGACGGCCAGCTCGGTGATGTTGTCCTCGTCGACGAACACGGTTGCGGCTCCTTGGTCTGCGTGCGGGTGGATGGTGGGACGGCGGGCGCGGGGTCAGTCCTTGAGCCGGTCCTTCGTGAGCGGGTCCGGGGTGTAGGGCTCCGGAGGTACCGGGGTGTTGTTGCGGTCGACGGACAGGAAGATGTCCTGGGCGACGGGGTGGCGCAGTTCCTCGGCGAGTTGGCCGATCAGTCCGGCGGTACGGGCCAACAGCGCGAAGCCGCGCAGGAGTTGGAGCGGGAGGCCGAGGTCCGCGAGGGCGGCGCCGCACACTCCTGCGCCGTTGAGGGGGAGCGTCCGGTGCAGCACCTTCGGGTGCACCCGGCCGATGGCGGCGAACAGGCTCAGGTGCGGGCCGAAGACGCCCTCCTCCTGAGCGATCCGGACCAGCCTCGGCGTACGGGGGTCGCCCTCCTTGTGCACGTGGTGACCGAGGCCGGGGACGAACTCCCCGGCCTCGCGCCGCCGTTCGACCGTGCGCAGGGCGACCGCGTCCCAGCCGGCCTCGTCGGTGGGCAGGTCTCCGTCGAGGGAGGCCAGTACGTCGTGCAGGAAGCGGCCGGTGTCCTCGGTGACGCCGAGGAAGCGGGAGCCGCCGCCGAGGAGTCCGGCGGCGAGTGCGCCCTGGACCGAGTCCGGGGCGGAGAGGTAGGTCAGGCGGGTGACGATGGCCGTGGGGGTGAAGCCGTGGTCGGCCAGGGCCGCGAGCACGGCCTCGAAGACACGGGTCTCGCCGGGTGTCGGCCGTCGCTGGGTGGCGAGCCAGAACGCGAGTTCGCCGAAGCCGACCGAGCCCATGATGTCCTCGGCCAGGTCGTGCCCGAGCAGGGTGATGGTGTGCAGGTCGGAGGCGCCGAGGGCGGTGGGGTAGGCGGGGCGTGGTGTCGGCTCAGACATGGCCGTCCTCCTCGGGTGCGGACAGCCAGGTACGCAACTCGGCGCCGTGTTCGTCGAGTTCGGGCGGCGGCAGACGGTAGGAGGCGGGGGTGGCGGAGAAGCGGATCGGGTGCCGGGTGGTGGGCACCGCGCGGTCGCCCTCGCCCACGGTGACGACCGGGTCGAGTCCGAAGCGGTCGGCCATGGCGAAGCCGCCGTCGATGGTGTTGATCGGTCCGCTCGGCACACCGGCCTCCACCAGTGCCTCGAACCACTCGGTGGCCCCGCGCGTCTTCAGCCTCTCGGCCAGCAAGGGCCGCAGCAGGTTCCGGTGGGCGGTGCGGTCGGCGTTGCGCGCGAACCGCGGGTCGTCGGCCACCTCCGGTATGCCGAGGACCTCGCACAGCCTGCGGAACTGCCCGTCGTTGGCGGCCGTCACGATGAGGTCGTTGTCGGCGGTGGGCAGCGGTTCGTAGGGGAAGACGCTGGGGTGGGCGTTGCCCATCCGGTAGGGCACGGTGCCGCCGGCGACGTAGGCCGAGCTGTGGTTGACCAGTCCGGTCAGGGCCGAGGACAGCAGGTTCACCTCGACGAGCTGGCCCGTCCCGGTGGCGTCCCGGTGGCGCAGTGCGGCGAGGATGCCGATCGTGGCGTGGTTGCCGGCCATCACGTCGAACACGGAGATCCCGGCCCGGTACGGCGGTCCGTCGGGGTCGCCGGTCAGGCTCATCAGCCCCGAGATGGCCTGCACCATGAGGTCGTAGCCGGGGACGTGCCGGCCCGCTCCGGCGCCGAAGCCGGTGATCGACGTGTAGATCAGACCGGGGTTGTCCTGCCGGACCGAGTCGTAGTCCAGTCCGTACTTGCCCATGCCGCCGGGCTTGAGGTTCTCGATCAGGACGTCCGCCCGGCGGGCGAGGTTCCGGGCGACCGCGGCGTCCTTCTCGTCCCGCAGGTCGAGGGCGATCGAACGCTTCCCCCGGTTGATCCCGAGGTAGTAGGTCGAGACCTCGTCGCGTGTCGGGGGCATCCAGGCGCGGGTGTCGTCGCCGCCCGGTCCCTCGACCTTGACGACGTCGGCGCCCAGGTCGGCGAGCAGCATCGTGGCGTACGGCCCGGCAAGGATCCGTGAGAAGTCCGCGACCAGCACCCCGGAGAGCGGGCCCGTGGTGCCCGGTGGAGTGGGCTTGGCGCTCTGCGACATGAACCTTGCCTCTCTGTCCGTACACCGGACAGTCGTCCGGGGAGTGATTCTCTGTCCCGGACGACGGAGGCGTCAAGACGTCACGATCGCGCCGCACGAGCGGACGGCCGGACCGCGTGGGGCGCGGACTCCAGCCGGGCGAAGTCCAGGCTGATCTCGCCGGCGGCCTGGAGGAGGAGCGGCAGATGGTCGTCGAGCAGTACCTCCATCGAGGTCTCGGCGGCGTGCGCGTTCACGTTGACGCTCGCGACGACGCGGCCCGAGCCGTCCCGCAGCGGAGCGGCCACCGAGCGGATGCCCCGGGCCAGTTGCTCGTCGGTCACCGCCCAGCCCCGCGCGCGCACCTCCCGCAGCTCCGCCTCCCATTCGGCCCGGCCGGGGTGCCACACCGACTCCAGGCCCGAGCGGCTGGGCTCGGCGAGGACCCGGGCCGCCTCGTCGGTCGGCAGCGCGGCCAGCAGGACCTTGCCCAGCGAGGTGGGCAGCGCGGGGAAGCGAGTGCCGATCTGCACGGCGAGGGTCACGATCTTGGGCACGGAGACCCGGGCGACGTAGACGATGTCCGATCCGTCGAGCTGGGCGATCGAGCAGGACTCGTTCGTGCGCTCCACCAGCCACTCCAGGTGCGGGCGTGCCACGTCCCACAGTCCCGTCGAGCGGACGTAGGCGACGCCGAGGTCCAGCACGCGCGGGGTCAGCACGAAACCGCCGGACTGCTGGCGCACGTAGCCCAGTTCGGTCAGGGTGAGCAGGATCCGGCGCGCGGTCGGCCTGGCCAGCCCGGTCGCACTCGCCACGTCGGACAGCGACATCACCGGCTGCCGGGGCCGGAAGGCGGTGATGACCTCCAGGCCCCGGGCCAGCGCCTCGATGAAATCGGGTCCGGTTCCTTCGCGCGGCATGGTGGCTCCTCTGGTCGCCGTCGGCTCAGCTCCCGGGTGTCCGCCGTACGGACACCCGTCGAGGGCACTGTACGCAGCAGAACAGGCCTCCGTCGCGATGACTCGGGCGCGGCGACTCGGGGGCGACCGCAGAGCGGACGGCTGAGGACATTACCGGGCGGAATTCGGAAACCACGGAGTATTGACACCGGACAGCACCCTGACGACGATCGGTCACCAACCGAGAGCCGCCATACGGACAGTCGTCCGATGTCGAGTGGGAGAGTCAGTGATGAGCCAGTCCACCCCCTTCCAGGCGGGGCGACCCGTCGTCCTGCGCGGCGGCACCGTCCTGTCCATGGACCGCGCACGGCGGGTGCTGAGCGACACGGACGTGCTCGTGACGGGCGACCGGATCACCGCGGTCGGCCCGCGGCTCGCCGTGCCGGAGGGGACCGCGGAGATCGACGCGTCCGACGGCATCGTGATGCCCGGCATGATCGACACGCACCGGCACATGTGGCAGACGGCGATGCGCGGCTACGGCGCCGACTGGACCCTGACCCAGTACTTCGTCTGGTACTACCTCGAACACGGCACCGCCTTCCGGCCCGAGGACGTGCACGCCGGCAACCTCCTGGCCGCCGTCGAGGCGCTGGACGCCGGGGTGACCACGGTCGTCGACTGGTCGCACGGGCTGCAGAGCGTCGACCACGCGGACGCGGCGGTGGACGCGCTGCGGGCCGTGCCCGGCCGGTTCGTCCTCGCCTACGGCAACATCCAGCAGGCTCCCGCGGAATGGACCGGCACGCCGCAGTTCCGGGACTTCGTGCGCCGCCGCATCACCGGCGACGACATGCTCGGCTTCCAGATCGCCTTCGACGTCACCGGCGATCCCGCCTTCCCCGAGAAGCCCGCCTTCGAGGTCGCCCGCGATCTGGGCGTCGCTGTCACCACCCACGCCGGAGTCTGGGGCGCCACAGGCGACGACGGCATCCGGCTCATGCACGAGCACGGGTTCATGACCCCCGAGACGGTCTACGTCCACGCCTCCACCCTGTCGGCCGACTCCTACCACCGCATCGCGGCCACGGGCGGCTCGGTCTCGGTGTCCACGGAGAGCGAGCAGAGCGCCGGCCAGGGCTATCCCACGACCTGGGCCGTCCGCTCCCACGACATCCCCGTCTCCCTCTCGATGGACACGAGCGTGTGGTGGAGCGGCGACCTCTTCTCCGCCATGCGCACCACCCTCGGCGCCGACCGCGCCCGCGAGCACCTGGAGGCCCACGCCCGGGGCGAGACCGTCACCCACAGCGCGCTGCGCGCCGACCAGGTGGTGGAGTGGGCAACGCGCGGGGGCGCCAGGGCACTTGGCCGCGAAAGCGATCTGGGCAGCATCGAGGAGGGCAAGAAGGCCGACCTCGTCCTGCTGAAGAACGACCACTCACCGGTCTCCTTCCCGCTGCTCAACCCCTACGGCCATGTGGCCTTCCAGGCCCAGCGCGGCGACGTCCACACCGTCGTCGTCGACGGCCGGGTGGTCAAGCACGAGCACCGTCTCCTCGACACCGACCTGGCCGCGGTGCGACGCACCGTCGAGGAGACCGTGGACCATCTGCGGTCGACCATGGGTGAGGAGGCCTGGGCGGAGGGCATGAACCCGGACGTCCCCGAGACCAAGGTCCTCGACAACCCCTACACGTACACCGACTACCGCAGCACCTCGACCCACGCACGCTGAGGAGGCGTGAGGTTCTGCACCGATGAGTTCCGGGCCGGCGGAGGGTCCTAGAGACATATCCGCCGTCGGCCGTGACACGAGGGGCAGAACCTGATGACCGATCTGACCGCACTGCTGGAGAAGTACGTCGCCGAGGGAGCCTTCCCCGGAGCGGTCGCGCTGGTGGACCGCTCCGGCGAGGTGGAGGTCGCGGCCGTGGGAGCGACGGAGCCCGGGGGCTCGGCGCCGATGCGGTCCGACACCCTGTTCCGGCTCTCCTCGGTCACCAAGCCCATCACCGCCGCCGCGGTGCTGGCGCTCGTCGACGACGGCGTACTCACCCTGGACGCGCCGATCGCGCGCTGGCTGCCGGAACTGGCGTCCCCGAAGGTCGTCCGCACTCCCGCGAGCGAACTGGACGACGTGGTGCCGGTCGCCCGTCCCATCACCGTCGAAGACGTCCTGTCGTCGCGCTCGGGATGGGGCTTCGGGGCCGACTTCACCACCCCCGCCCTTCAGCCCCTGTTCGCGGACGTGGCCGTGTACAACGGAGGTCCTCGGTCGCCGCTGACCCCGGACGAGTGGGTCGCCGCGCTCGCCGACATCCCCCTGCTGCGGCAGCCCGGAGAGGCGTTCCTGTACAACGCCAGCTCCGACCTGCAAGGCGTGCTGGTGGCACGGGCCGCGGGACGTGGACTGCCGGAGTTCCTGGCCGAGCGGATCCTCGCGCCGCTCGGGATGAAGGACACGGCCTTCGCCGTACCGGCACCGGAACGCGACCGCCTCACCCCCTACTACCTGACAGCCCCTGACGGCACCCACACCTTCGCCGACGCAGCCGACGGAGCCTGGTCCACCCCGCCCGCCTTCGCCTCGGGCGCGGGAGGCCTGGTGTCCACCGTCGCGGACTGGCACGCCTTCGGCCGCATGCTGCTGGCCGGCGGCGGCACGGTCCTCTCCCCGGAGTCCGTACGCCTCATGACGACGGATCACCTCACCGCGGACCAGCGCGCCGAGGGCGACCTCTTCCTCCAGGGCCAGGGATGGGGCTACGGCGGCTCGGTCGACGTCACCTCCGCGGAGCCGTGGAACACCCCCGGTCGCTACGGCTGGGTGGGCGGCACCGGCACCGCCGCACACATCGACCCGTCGACCGACACGGTCAGCGTCCTCTTCACCCCCTGCGGCCTGTCCGGTCCCGCCTTCCCCACGTGGATGCGTGACTTCTGGACGTACGCCGCGACCGACTGAGTGTCCCCTCAGCGGGTCCTCGGCCCGCTCTGAAGCGGTGCACGCGGCCTGCAACTCCGGACGGAGGCGGGTGTGGCAGCACCGATGCCCGCCCTCCGGGTGCGGGTGCGCCACGGCATCGCATGGGCAGCTGCGGCCAATTGGCCCGCGTTCTCGGCGAGTTCCGGGACAACGGTCGGCGGCACACCGTCACCGCGATCACCGCGACCCTGGCCCGTACGGGCGACGACGGCCGGGCCGGTCCAGGTCTGGCCGTCGCAGGGGACGTCGTACGCAACCACGGCGGCGCCCTCACCGTCACCGAGGCTCCGTCGGGCAGTACGGCCTTCCTGCTCGCCCTGTCGCGCGCACCGCACGGACGCCGACGACGCGTACGCCCGACCGCGTCCCCTTGCCGATCCCGGACACCCGCCGACCAGGTCCGGGGCCGGCACAATCGGTCGCGGCCGCCTTGGTATCGTCACGGCACCGGACCACCCGACACCCCCACGGTCCGCACAACCACGGCATTCCCAGCCGGTCACAGGCCTTCGAGCCGTCAGCCCGGCCCCAGTCGCCAGGATCCAGCGAGTCCGAGGCGGGGCATGCTCTCGCATCCAGAGGCAGACCGTCATGCGCAAGTCCCGGGCCGGCTCCCGCCGCGTCACCATGCCCCTCTCCGCCGTCCTCGCCGCGACGGCCCTCGCCGCCGTCAGTTGCTCCGGCTCCGCCGCCGACGCCGACAGCTCCCCGAGCACCCCGACGGCGAAGATGTCCACACCGCCCGTCCACGCAGGCGTCGACTACCAACTCGGCGGCGCGTACACCCCGCCGAAGGGCGTCTCCGTCGTCTCCCGCGACCACACGGCCTCGCCCGCCCCGGGCATCTACAACATCTGCTACGTCAACGCGTTCCAGGCCCAGCCGGACGCCGAGGGGGACTGGGATGCCGACCTCCTGCTGCGGGACCGCTCCGGAAAGGTCGTCATGGACAAGGACTGGGGCGAGGCGATGCTCGACATCGGCACCCCGGCCAAGCGCGCGCGGATCGCGGAGAAGGTGGACGACTGGATCGACGCGTGCGCCGACAAGGGATTCGACGCCGTCGAGCCGGACAACTACGACAGCTACACCCGCGCCCCGCACGGACTGCTCACCGCGGCCGACGCCGAGGCGTTCCAGACCCTGCTCGCCCGTCACGCGCACGCCCGGCACCTCGCCGTCGCCCAGAAGAACACCCTCGAACTCGCCAAGGACCGCAAGCGGGTCGGCCTCGACTTCGCGGTGGTGGAGGAGTGCGGACAGTACGACGAATGCGGCTCCTACGTCGACGCGTTCGGCGACCACGTCATCGTCGTCGAGTACACCGAGAAGGGCATGGAGAAGGCCTGCGCGGGCTGGGGCGACCGGATCAGCATCGTACGGCGGGACCTCGACGTCACCCCGGCCGGCCACGACGGCTACGTCCGCGAGACCTGCGACCGCTACTGACGACTTTCCTTCCGGGTAAGGCCGTTGCGCGGCCGTGGTACCTGGGCCGGTCCCGCGGGACCGGCCCAGGGGGCTCACTGGGTGTAGGTGTAGTGCGGACTGTCGTACTGGGGGCCGTTCTTCTCGTAGGTGAACCAGTAGGTCAGGGTGGATCCGGCGGTGAGCGTGACGTTCTGCGTCCAGGTGCCGCCGCTGTTGGCCATACGGAAGTTCTGCTGGCCGGCGTTGTTGATGAGGTAGTGCACATCGACGTACGCCGCGGGTGTGGTCGGAACGAACGTGATCTGCGCCTGACTGCTGCTCAGGCGCGTCACGCCGGCGGTGTAGTCCGGTGTCGTCGTGCTCCCACCGGTGCTCCCGCCGGTCGTACTGCCACCCGTGGTGCCGCCGGTCGTCGTACCGCCGGTGGTACTGCCACTGGCGCCCTGCTGGTAGACCGCGAACCAGTCGACGCTCATGGCGGCACCTGATGTGATGCTGCCCGCCTGGGCGGCCGAGCTGCAGCCGCAGACTTTGTCGGGGTACGAACCGGCGATCGCCAGGTCGAAGATGGCCATGAACCCGTGGTCGACGGCGGCCTGCCAGGTGGCGACCGAGACCTGGTTCTCGTTGACGGTGAAGGTCAGATTGCCGTCGAGGTAGAAGCGGAGCTGCTCCGCGGCGGTGTTCGTGCGGTCGATGATCGCGGAGTACGTGTGGTAGCCGGTCTGGCAGCCCGCGCACGGTTGAAGATCACTGGTGATGCCGTCGGGGTCGTGGCACTCGCCCGCCCACACCCCGCAGTGGAAGGTGGTGGAGTGTTTGCTCAGCGCGTTGACGTCCTCCATGATGTCGAACTCGCCGATGCTCGGCCAGTTCGTCGCGCCGACCGGGCGGGCCGCGCCGCCCATCGCCCAGAACGCGGGCCAATAGCCCAGTCCACTGGCCGGGTTGGGCTGGAGGATGGACGCGCTCATCTGGAGCTGTCCGCCGGCAGGGGCGGCGAAGTCGGTGCGCTGCGTCTCGATGCGTCCCGAGGTCCAGTGGCCGGAGCCGTCCCGGAGCGCCCGGATGACCAGGTGTCCCTGCCCGTCCTGGTACACGTTGTTCGTGGAGTCGGTGGCCGACTCGATCTCGCCCGTTCCCCAGTTGGCGGCGCCTCCGGGGTAGCTGGTGCCCAGGTCGTAGAGCCAGTCGGCCCGGTTCAGCGCGCTGCCGGACGATCCGTTGAAGTCGTCGGAGAAGACAGTGGTCCAGCCTGCGGGAGCGCCTGGGACAGCCGCCGAGGCGCTGCCACCGGTGCCGATCAAGCCTACGAGTGTGCCGATGAGTAGCAGCAGAGTGCTGCCCAGGACGAGGGGGACGGTTCTCTGGCTGCCTGCGGGCGCACCGGCAGGTGGTGGGGAGTTCGTCATCGCGTGGGTTCTCCCTGGCAAGCTGGCGGGTGGGGAGTAGTGCAGGGGCCTGGCTCCTGGTGGAGACCGGAGAGCAGGTCAGGTCTGAGAGCGCTCTCAGGATGATCGTGAATCTGCGGTCCCTGGCTGTCCTCCTGATTCCGGACGATCCGTCATGTCGATTGCCGTAGGCCTGAGTTGGGTGCGGGCCAGGCAGGGATCGCCGTTCAATGCAGGAGTGTCCGGCGCGACCCTTCATGCGTCAACGGCTTCAACGCGACGGGTTGAAAAGCAGGCCTGTTGGCCATGCCGTATGGAGCCTGGTAAAGGTCCGAACCAAGCGCCGCCGAGTTGTGGAGCGCTCTCCGGCGGCCGACTCCGCGCACTCTCGCCGTCTTGAGCTGGGATTTTGTGAGTACGGCGTCGGGAAGCCGCGCCTGTCGTCGAGCGGACGTCCCCTGGCGCCACTCGCGGACCTCGAGAAGTGCCTTCAGGAGTCGAAGGCAGGTGTCGCGAGGGGTCCGCCTGCGAGGTGTTCGCTCCGGCGCTGTGGACGACTTGGTCCCGGAGGTGGGGTGTGCGACGGCTGGTACGGCGCCGGGGCTGGGCGTGGTACTGGCGTTCCGTGCCTGTTCCTGAGGCTGACATGAGATGACGCTTGAACACACGGCTCGTTGGATCTTCAAGGATGTGAGGACGATCGGGAGCGGCCCGGAACCGAACCGCTGCAGTGCACGTCTCCCGCACCATGATCTCGAGCGAGCGCGAAGAGCACGCGATTTCCACCAGGCTGGTCTCGCCGTCCGCAGTGAGTGTGGATCCGTCGAAGACCAACGACTACGACAGCTTCGCCGGGGCGTACACGGCCGCAAACGAAACCAACCTGGTCAATGCCTACTACGAGCGGCCCGCGATGCTGGCCCTCGCTGGAGACGTGGCCGGTCGGCGGATCCTCGACGCGGGCTGCGGCTCGGGGTTTCTGTTTGCCGCGCTGCGCGACCGTGGCGCCCTGGTGAGTGGCTTCGATGCGAGTGCCGGGATGCTGGAGCTGGCTCGGCGGCGGCTCGGCGACGGTGCGGACCTGCGGGTGGCGGACCTGGGTGGCCCGCTTCCTTACGCTGATGACACGTTCGACGATGTGGTGGCGTCCCTGGTGCTGCACTACCTGGAGGACTGGGGGCCGGCGCTGGCCGAGCTGCGACGCGTACTCAGGCCCGGTGGTCGGCTGATCGTGTCTGTCGACCATCCCTTTGCCGTCAACCTCATACACCGCGAGGCCGGTCGCGAGGCCGAGTGCGACTACTTCGACACCATCAAATGGACCGTTGAGTGGACCGTGGGCGGTCAGACCGCCCTGGTGAGCAGATGGCACAGGCCCCTGCACGCGATGATCGAGGCTTTCATCAGGGCCGATTTCCGGATCACGGTCATCAGCGAGCCGGATCCTGACCCAGCCGCCCGCGAGCTGTTCCCCGAGGCCATCGCGGTCGAGCCGCGCTTCCTTTGCTTCCTGTTCTTCGTCTTGCAGGCGGGCTAAAGACAAGTCCCATCGTTGCAAGTCAGGAGCAGCCTCCGCGTAGGGACGGGACTTGGCGGCGGTGCTCAGACCGCCCCGGGTATCACGAGCCCCGACTCATACGCCACTATCACCAGCTGCGCCCGGTCACGTGCCCCCAACTTGCCCATGATCCGGCTGACATGGGTCTTCGCGGTGAGCGGGCTGAGCCCCAGCGTTTCGGCGATCTCGGTGTTGTTGAACCCGCGCGCGACCAGGGTGAGCACCTGCCGCTCCCGTTCGGAAAGCCCGTCCGGGCCGCCTGTCGCTGACATCGGCGTGTCGGGTGCGCGCAGGAACCGGGCGATGAGCCGCGAGGTGGGTCCTGGCGAGAGCAGGGAGTCCCCGGCGGCCACGGTCCGGATGGCGTCGAGGAGTTCGGCCGGCCGGATGTCCTTCACCAGGAAGCCGGAGGCCCCGGCCCGCAGCGCGTCGACGATGTGCTCGTCGGTGTCGTATGTCGTCAGGACGAGTACCTTCACGCCCGCCAGGTCCTCGTCGGCGGCGATGAGCCGGGTCGCCTCGATGCCGTCCAGGTCGGGCATGCGGATGTCCATCAGGACGAGGTCGGGCCTCGCGGAACGGGCGAGGTCCACGGCCTGCCGGCCGGTGGCCGCCTCGGCGACGACCTCCATGTCCTTGGCGGACGCGACGAGCATCGCGAACGAGGCCCGTACGAGGGTCTGGTCGTCGGCGAGCAGTACGCGGATCGGCATCGGGGCCGTCACGAGGGTTCCTCCCGGGGCAGCGGCAGCTTTGCGGTCACTTCGAAGCCCACGGTCGGACCCGGTCCGGCGTCCAGTGTGCCGCCCACGCTACGGGCCCGCTCACGCATCCCGACGAGCCCGAACCCCGGCGTGCCGCCGACGGCTCCCTGTCCGTGCCCCACCCCGTTGCGCACCGCGCTGCTCACCCCGTGGCGCGTCCCGTGCCCCGCCCCGTTGTCGGCGACGGTCACCCGCAGGGTCCCCTCCGCCGCCCGCAGTCCCACCCGGACGGTCAGGTCGTCGCGGCCCCCGTGGCGTACGGCGTTGGTGAGCGCCTCCTGCACGATCCGGTAGGCGGCGGCGCCCACCGAGGGCGGTACGCCGTCCGCGTGGACGGACAGTTCGACCTTGGCCCCGGCGGCCCTGGCCGCCTCCGCGAGCGCGCCCAGCCCGTCGAGCCCGGGCAGCGGCCCGCGCCCGTCCACAGAGCCGGCTCCGGAACCGGAACCCGGTCCGGAGCCGGGTTCGGCCACCCACTCCCGTTCCCCTCCGACACTCACGTTCACCTCGTTCTCCCGCAGCACCTCCAGCGTCGTACGCAACTCGCCCCGGGCCGTCCGGCAGGTCTCCGCGATGTCGTCGAGCGCCTGGGCGACCGCCTGGCGGTCGAGCCGGTCCGGATCCGCGGTGAGGACGTGGGCCGCCACGGACGTCCGTACACCGATCAGGGTGATGCTGTGCGCGAGCAGGTCGTGCAGGTCGCGGGCGATCCGCAGCCGCTCCTCGACGACCCGGCGCCGCGCCTCCTCCTCGCGGGTCCGTTCGGCCCGTTCGGCCCGCTCGACGATGGAGGCGACGTACTGGCGGTAGAGGCGGGCGTCGACGCCGAAGAACAGGACCGCGATGACCCAGCCGGAGATCTGCAGGAGCTCCAGTGCCCCGTCAGGGTTGGTGAAGCTGTTGATGATCAGCGTCGGGCCGAGGACGAGGACAGCGGTGAGCAGCGAGCGGCGTACCGTGCCGGTCGCCGCGACCGTGTAGAGCGCCAGGAGGGTCGCGGGGATGGGTACGCCGTGGTTGTAGTCGAGGACGTGGTACGCGGTGACGCAGGCCGCCACCGCGAGCAGCACGAGCAGCGGACGGCTGCGCCGCCACACGAGCGGCACATGGGCGCCGGCCAGCAGGGCCCAGCCGGGCGGACCGGGCGGGAGTCCGTCGTCGAGGAACAACGCCAAGATGACGGCCAGCACGGCGACCCCGACGGCGAGGAACGCGTCGTTGCGGGTGCGGTGCGGCGCGGTGAGCGGGTCCCGGTTGACGACCGCCATGACGCGCTCGAACCGGCGCGGCCGCGCGTCACCCCGCACGACGGTGGTTCTCAGATCCCCTGCGGCTGAGGCCGCTCCCCGATCTTGCACGGCTCCATCTTCCGTCATGGGGGCGCCCCTCCGGCAGACGGCAGGAGAGGCGCCCGGTCGGCTGTGGTGGGCCCGGCGGGTCAGGGCGCGGCGACCTGCTCCGCCTGCCGCGGCGGCTCGGTCGGTTCGGACGGCGCGGCGCCGGGCGCGCCTTCGCGGGAGAGGCCGCCCGGCCACCACATCTTCCGGCGCAGGGCGACGCTGGCACTGGTCACCAAATACGTCCGTACGAGGAAGGTGTCGAGGAGTACGCCGACGGCGATCACGAAGCCGAGTTCGACGAGTTGCACGAGCCCCATGTTCATCAGCACGGCGAAGGTCGCGGCGAGGACCAGGCCGGCCGAGGCGATGACGGCGCCTGTGCTGCGCAGGGCGGTGAGCGCGGCGGCGGCCGGTTCCGCGCCGGCCAGGGACTCCTCCCGCATCCGGTGCATGAGGAAGATGCCGTAGTCGACGCCGAGGGCGACGAGGAACACGAAGGACAGCAGCCCGAGCCCGGGATCGGTTCCCTTGAGGCCGAGGAGCGGTCCGAAGGCCAGCCCGGCGATCCCGAGGGCCGCGCCCCAGACCGCGACCACGGCGGCCACCAGGATGAGCGGCGCGACAAGACTGCGCAGCAGGACGAACAGGATGAGCAGCACGGAGACGAGGACCAGGGGTACGACGATCTTCGTGTCCCGGCTGTTGGTGTCCTCCAGGTCGATCTGCTCGGCGCTGTCCCCGCCGACGTAGGAGCCCTTCAGTTCGCTGCGGAGGGACTTGATGGTGGCGGTCTCTCCCGCCGACTGGGGTGCGTCCTTCGCGATGACGGAGATCTCGGCCCAGCCGTCTGCGGTACGGCCCTTCTCGGCGCTCTCGACTCCCCGGGTGGCCCGGATCGCCGCGAGGGTCCGGTCGACGCGGGCCGCCGGGGTGATCACGTCGATGGGCTGGGTGCCGCGCCCGGGGTAGGCCCGGGCGAGGGTCTCCATGGCGGTGACGGCCTCCGGCTTGGTGACGAAGGAGTCCTCCTGCTTGACCGCTCCCGGTAGGTTGAGCGTGCCCAGGGCGAGTGCGCCGAGCAGGACGGCTCCGGTCGCGAGCACGGTCAGCGGCCTGCGTCGGGCGGAGTCGCCCATCGCGGCGAAGAGGCTCCGCCGCTGTGTGGGTTCGCTGCCGTAGGCCGGTACGAGCGGCCAGAAGACCCGCCGCCCGAGCAGGACGAGGACGGCGGGGAGCAGTGTCAGCATCGCGATCAGCGCGCACAGCACACCGACCGTGCCGAGCGGGCCCATGCCGCGGCTGCTGTTGAGATCGGCGGCGAGCAGACACAGCAGGCCGGCGGCGACGGTGCCGGAGGAGGCGAGCACGGCGGGCCCGCAGCCGCGCAGGGCGGCGACCATGGCCTCGTACGGGCGCTCGATGCGCCGCAGTTCCTCCCGGTAGCGGGAGACGAGGAGCAGTGCGTAGTCGGTGCCCGCGCCGAACACGAGGATCGTCATCACGGCGGCGCTCTGGCCCGTGACGGTGGTACCGAAGGCCTGGTTGAGCCCGTACGCGACGCCCATCGACAAGAGGTCGGCGATGCCGGCGACCACGAGCGGCACGAGCCACAGCACCGGACTGCGGTAGATAAGGATCAGCAGGAGGGCGACGACGGCGACGGTGGTGTAGAGCAGTGGCCCGCCGAGTGAGTCGTAGACCTTCCCGGCGTCGGTGCCGAGCGCTGCGGTGCCGCCCACCTCGACGCTCAGCCCGTCCTGGCCGCGGGCGATGCCCCGGACGTCCTCGACGAGCGCGTCCCGCAGCTTCTCGTCGCGCCCGGGCTCGTTGCTGGCGACGGGGTACATGAGGGTCGTACCGTCGTCGGACGCAATCCCCTTGGGCGCCCCGCCGACCAGCTCATGCGCTGCGGCGATCTCCTCGACCTGCCCGGCCGCCACCCGCCGGTCGCCCGCGCTCAGCCCGCCGCCCCGGTGATACACGATCACCATCTCGGTGCTCTCGCCCCCGGGCAGCGCGTCCTGTATCCGGGCCACTTGGGTCGAGTCGGCGCTGGAGGGCAGGTAGTCGATGGCCCGGTCGTGCTGCACGTCGGCGAGCTTCCCCGCGAACGGGCCGACCAGCACGAGCACGGCCACCCATAGCCCGAGCAGCACCCAGGGCACGGCCCGCCTGCGTCCCACACCCTGCGTGGCTGTCTTCCCGACCGTCATGAGCAGATCTCCCTCGCTACGACGAAACCGTTTCAGCTGTTCAGCTGTCAGCCTTCCGGCACGGGGAGGGGGTTACGTCGGACGGGAGGGGGAGCCCGCGGGTACTGCCTGGGGTGGCGGGGGGTGCGGATTACTCCCCCGGGAGTAGTGGCCGGCGTCTCGCGGAGTTCGCCGAGGTGCAGCTACTGACCGGTTGGGTGAAATCGGCACCTGCCTTCAGTACCGGCGGGTTCACGACCTTCGAGCGGCTCGGACGGTTCATGCTGCCGAGCCTGGCCCGCCGGGTGTTCGGGACCGGGCCCGTCCTCCCGGTGCACCGCAGAACCGCCGCGGCGTTCATCAAGGACGCGCCCGCTTCGGTGCCCTGGTCCTGAGCACCCCTCTCCTGTGTTCCAGCCGTCGAGCACCATCCAGGGCGCAGAAGTCGGCCCCGGTCATACCCGTGAAAACCCTGTGGCAGCGCTGTCGGTGCGGGCACTTATGCTGCACCGAACGATCACGCGGGACCTGGGGAGGGTGCGGCATGTTGGACAAGCTGTTCGGTAGGCGTGGGGCGAGACCGGCAGCGGATCCGCACGCGCTGCCCGCTCGGCGCGGGCTGACGAACCGGATGTACAAGCTGCGTGCGCTCGGGGATGCGCGGGTGCTCGCCCTGGTGGAGGCGGCCGGCGCGGGTGACTGGGCGGCGGTCAAGGCGGCACTGGCCCCCTTCGATCTCGGCCGGGACCACCAAGTACTCGGCCAGCTGGCCGAGTTGAACGGTGTGCAGGACTGGATCGGCCGGGCCGTGGAGGACGACAAGGAACACCGGGCGACGGCTTTGCTGATCTCCGGGGCGCGGCACGTCGCCTGGGGCTGGGAGGCGCGCACTCGCGCCAACGCGGCGAATGTCAGCCGGGAGCAGTGGCAGGTCTTCTACCAGCGGCTCCGCATAGCCGAGGAGCAGCTGTTGGAGTGCGCGGAGTCGCGGCCGGAGTGGGTCACGCCGTGGCGTCACCTGCTGACTTCCGGCCGCGGTATGTCGCTCGGCCCTGTCGTCTGCGAGACCCGGCTGGACGCCGCCCTGCGCCGCGACCCGCTGGACCTGGAGACTCACATCGAGAGGGTGTCGCAGTTGCAGCCCCGCTGGAGCGGGGAGCCGGGTGAGGCCCTGGCGTTCGCCCGAAAGGCGTTCGCGCGGGCGCCTGCGGGCCATCGCCTCGGCTGTGTTATTGCCGTCGCACACATCGAGGAGTGGGTCGAGTCCGACCGGATGAACTCGCTCATCACCCCGGAGACCCAGGACGAGTTGCTGGAAGCGGCCGAGCACAGCATCCTCCACCCCGCCTACGTACGACGCCCCGGCTGGCAGGAGGACTTCAACACCTTCGGCATGGCCCTGTCTCTGGCCTCCGAACGCATCGCGTTGCCGCGCGTCTTCCGCGAACTTCGGGGCGCCTACACCTCCTGGCCGTGGAGGTACATGTCGGAGCCGGAAAAGATGTACGCCCGCGCCCGTCGCAACGCCTGATCCCGGCACCCGGCCCGCCGCACCGCTCCCTCGTCGAACACTCACCCCGGACTGCCCGATGACTCTGCCCCACGCCTCTTCGAGCCCGGCCGACGCCGACCGCACCTTCCAGGTGGATCTGCGCGGTCTCGTCGATCTCCTCTCCCACCACCTCTACTCAAGCCCCCGCGTCTATCTGCGTGAGCTCCTCCAGAACGCGGTGGACGCGCTGACCGCGCGGCACGCACTCGAACCGGCCGCCCCCGGCGCCCCGTTCGGCATCCGTCTGTACGCCGACGGTTCGGTGGTGCGTGTCGAGGACGACGGCGTCGGTCTCACCGAGGCCGATGTGCACAGCTTCCTCGCGACGATCGGCCGCAGCAGCAAGCGCGCCGACCGGATCGCTGAGCAACGCGCGGACTTCATCGGCCAGTTCGGTATCGGGCTGCTCTCGTGCTTCCTGGTGGCCGACGAGATCCATGTCGTCAGCCGTTCCGCCCGCACTCCCGGTGCCCCGGCCGTGGAGTGGCGGGGACGCGGCGACGGCAGCTACTCCGTGCGCACCCTGCCCGCATCCGCCCGTCCACGGCTCGGCACCACGGTCACCCTGACTCCCCGCGCAGACGCGAGCGAGTGGACCCGCCCGGCCCAAGTGCACGCGCTCGCCCGGCACTTCGGCTCCTTGCTGCGCCACCCTGTCACCTTCGACGGGGGCACCGGCGATGGCGCGACCGTCAACCCCGAGCCCGCACCCTGGGCGCGCACCTACCCGACGCCCGGAGCGCGCACCCGCGCGCTGGCCGCGTACGGCGAGGAGACCTTCGGGTTCACACCCCTGGACACCATCGAGCTGGACCTGCCGGCCGTGGGGCTGAAGGGCATCGCGTGCGTGCTCCCCGAAGCAGTACCGGCCGGCCGCCGCCACGGCCACCGCGTGCACGTCAAGGGCATGCTGCTGTCCGAGCAGGCCGATGAGATCCTGCCCGAGTGGGCGTTCTTCGTCCGCTGTGTCGTCGACGCCGAAAGCCTGCGCCCGACCGCGTCCCGCGAGGCCCTGTACGAGGACGACACCCTCGCCGCTGTTCGTGACGCCCTCGCCGAACGGCTGCGCGCGTGGATCGCCCGGACCGCCGCCAGCGACCCGGAGCTCCTCGGCCGCTTCCTCCAGGCGCATCACCTGGCCGTGAAGTCCCTCGCCGTGCACGACGACGAGATCCTGCGGATGCTCCTGCCGTGGCTGCCGTTCGAGACCACAGACGGACACGCCACCCTCGACGAGTTCGCGCGCACCCACCGCACCGTGCTCGTCACCTCCAGCGTGGAGGAGTTCCGGCAGGTGGCCGCGATCGCCTCGGCCGCCGGGCTCGGAGTCGTCAACGGCGGCTACACCTACGACCGTCAACTGGTCCACCGGCTCCCGGAGATCAGGCCCGAGGTGAGCGTCGCCGATCTCGACCCGGCCACGCTCACCGCCCATCTCGACCCCGTCGACCGGGAGACGGAACTCGCCGCCGCGGCCTATCTGGCCCAGGCTCGCGACGCCCTCGCCGTCTTCGACTGCGACGTCGCGCTGCGCACGTTCCAGCCCGCCTCGGCCCCCGCACTCCTCCTCGACAGCCGCGAGGCCCGGCACGAGCGCACCCGCTCCCAACTCGCCCGCGAACAACAGGGCGGCGTCTGGGGCGACATCCTCGGGCATCTGCGCCAGGAGGCCCCGCGGGCCCAGCTGATCCTCAACCAGCTCAACCCGCTGGTCCGTACCGCCGTCGGCATCGACGAGCCCGAACTGGCCCGCACCAGCGCCGAAGCCCTCTACGGGCAGGCCGCGATGTTGTCCCGTCGACCCCTCAGGCCCGCCGAGTCGAGCTTGATCAACCGCTCCTTCCTCAACCTCCTCGCCCACGCCCTCCGCAAGGACAGCTGACGATGCCCACTGCACCCCACCCGCAGAACACGGACGAACTGTTCCGGGCGCTCCAGGAGAACAACCGGCGCCCCTACGGCCGTAGCCGCACCGTCACCGCCGAGGAACTCACCGAGGCCGCCGAGCAGCTCGCGGAGCCCGTCCCGCTGGTTAACGCGCTCCTCGAGCTCCAGGAGGCGTACGCCTACGGTTCCGAACCCCGGAAGTCACCCGTCGTCTTCGCCCGGCTGCTCGCCCTTTTCGACGAACAGCCCGACATCTTCGACGAACGGCTGCGCCACACGCTGTTCTGGCGCTTCAAGTGGGTGGCCAACGCCCTCGTGGCACTGCCGGAGATGCCCCTGACGAGCGTGCGCCAATGGCTGACCGAGATGCGCGACCGGTACGAGAAGGCCGGTCTGGAACTCCAGCCCTACTACGGACAGGCCTACCGGCTGGCCGCTCACACGGGCGAGGACAGCGCTCTCGCCTTCGAGCTCTGGGCGGGACGGCCCCGCACCAGGCTCAGCGACTGCGAGGCCTGCGAGATCTGCGAACGCGCTCTGCACCACCTCGCCGCTGACGACGACGAACGGGCACTACGCGCCTGGGAGCCCGTCCTGGCCGGAAAGGAGTCCTGCCAGGAGGAGCCCGCCCGCTCCGTGTCGCACGCGCTGCTTCCCCTGCTGCGCACCGGCCGCACCGACGAGGCCCGCGCACTGCACCTCACCGGGTACCGCGCCTGCCGTCGTAACCCCTCGATGTCCGGCGAGGTCGGCCGGCACCTGGAGTTCTGTGCGCTCACCGGCAACGAGGCGCGCGGCCTGGAACTCCTCGCGGAGAACCGGAACCTGTTCGACGACGTCGACTCGCCCCAGGACCTGCTCGCTTTCCTCACCGGCGTCGAAGTCCTCCTCCGACGCGTCGAATCCCTCGGCCACGGCGAGCTGCCCGCCGCCGGATACCCGGGTCGTACCTGGACGGTCGCCGCTCTGCGCGCCGAGGTGCAAGGCCGTGCCGACGACCTCGCGGCCCGTTTCGACGCCCGCAACGGCACTACGGCGCACTCCGACCGGCGCCGGGCCCGCCTCGACCGTGGCCCGCTCCTGGAGGCGCTCGAACTGACCCTGCGCTCCCGCGCCCTGGACGACGTAGCCCCGGCCGCCGTACCCGCCACCGCCCGCACGGCCCAGTCCGTCCCCGAGGAACTGCCCGAACTCATCACTCGGGCAAGGGCGTTGGACGAACAAGGGCATCCGGACGCGACGGCCTGCTGGGCACGGCTGCGCGTGCTCGTCGCCGCCCCCGGCTACGTCCACCCCGACGACCCGGCCGTGGGACCGCTCGTAAGGCTGCGCGCCGACCTGCTGGCCGATGAGGCGAACTCGGCGGGCGACAAAGACGAGTTCGCCGTCGCCGCCGCCCTCCACGAGGAGGCTGCGGTTCTGTACGACGACGCCATGGAGCCCGGCCACGCGGCGCTCGCCCGCGCGCGTGCCCTGCTCGCCGGTGCCCAGGTCAGCCCGCAGAGCACCGACGGCTCCGACGCGGCCGAGGCGACAACCACCGCGCTGAGCAACGCCTATGCCGCGATCGTCCGCCTCCACGAGGAGGCGTCCGGCCTCGCCCCGTACCAGGAGGCCCAGTTGCTCAGGCTGCGGGCGACAGTGCTCGGTCTGCGGTTCCAGACGACGCGCGACGAGGAGCACGCCGCGCCGGTCCATGCCGAGGTGGATCTGCTCAGCGAGCTCGCCGCGCGGCACAACTTCGCGGGGCAGCTCTCCGGTGCCGGGTTGCTGCGGACCAGCACCTACGCCCTCTCTGGGGACCTGTCCGCCGCGGGCACCGAGATCGATGCCCTCCGCGACCGGCTCCGGGCGGACGGCCCCGCCTGGCATCTGCCGCGCACACTCGGACTCCGCGCCCGCATCCAGTTCGCGCTGAAGAACGCGGAGGCCGCGCACGCGGACCTGGCCGAGGCGCTGCAACTCGCCGCCGAATGGCCCGCCGACGCCGTCGACACCGCTCGCCTGCACTCTGAACTGGCCGAGGTCTGCTTGCACCTGGGCCGCCGCGACGAGGCGTTGCGGCACCTGACGCGCTCCGCGGAACTGGCACTGCGTCACGGCAGCCGCACCGACGCGTTCTGCACCTACAGCCACGCCGCGCAGGTCAGCCTCGACCTGGGCCGGATCGAGGACTGCATCGCGCTGCTCGATTCCCTCCTCGCCGAACCCGACGTCACCGCAGGAGAGTTGAGCGACCGGCTCGTCGCCCAGCTGCGCCTGACCCGCGCCCGTGCACTGCGTGCGGGAGACGACCTCAAGGCCGCCACGGCGGAGTTCGCCGCCCTCGCGGCCGAGTCGGCCGACTGGGACGACGACCTCGGGAGCCATGTCGGCATCGCCGCGGAGACGGCCGTACTCCTCGCGCAGTCCGGCGAGTTCGAACGGGCCCGCCAGGCTGCGGACCAGGCTCTCGCCGCCCACGCCCGAGCGCCGCGCTACGAGCACCTCAGCTCCTGTCTGCGCGAACTCGCCCGGCTCCACGCCCAGCAGCAGGGTTCCGAAGGCCTCGCCGACGCCCTCAGCGTTCTCGCCGACGCGGGCCGAGTCGCCGACCAGGCCCGTGCCGCGGGGCACGAGTCGCACAACCGCTCACTGGACAGCGCCCTGGCCTATGAGTACGGACGGGTCAACGCCTACGCCGGCACGTACGAGGCCGCCCTCGGCGCCCTGGACAAGGCACTCACCCTGCTGGGCGAACCGGGACCGGACAAGGACCGGGTCGACGAGTGGGTGGAGAGCGTCCGTCTGGCAGCGGTCGTGGAGGGCATCTACCTCAAACGCCCCGCCCTGGCCCTCACCCGGCTCAACGAGGCAGTGCCCCGCCTCACGGCACTGGGCCACACCGAGGAGGCCCGACCGCTGACGTCGCTGGCGGCCCAGCTGCGCGACGAGGGGTGACGCCCAGAGCCAGCCGGCTTCGCACTCGCCCCCCGACCCTCCGGCCACCTGGAACGGTCGGGCGTGGACGTGAGGACCTGTCCGGAGGGCCAACTCGCCAGAGAACACCGGCGCGTTGGGCAGGCTCATCAGGTCACGTGCGCGAGCGGATGCCGCCGGCGCCCATGAGTACGGTGCCGGCATGGCGGCGTCCGTCCGCAGTGACGGCCACGGGAGGCTCCAGGTCGGTGCGGGCCGGCTCGACGGCCTTGCTCGAGGTGTGCACCTCCACGAAGCCGCGACCCGCTCGTCGAAGGGGTCTGCGGAGCTGCAGCAGCACCGGCAACGTTTGGCGCAGCCGGCTGTGGTCGTCTGCGGCGAACATCCGCCGTCGCACTGGGAGTGGGGCGATCCGATCACCGTCCCCGGGAGGTATCAGCCGGCCGTCTCGTCGGCGGGGCAGCCAAGGCCCTTCACGCGCCCGGCCGGGAGGTCTCGTCCGGCACCTCCGACACATGGGCGCTGACAATGCGCCAGCCCACGGGGAAGCGTGTCCACGACTGCGTCTGGCGGCCGACGGCGTTACCCCCGGGGTAGGCGAACAGGGTGGTGACCACCGCGTAGTCGGTCCCGAACGTGCTGATTCTGGTGTCGAAGAGTTTTCTGCCCGGAGGAAACGGCGGTTGTTGCCGTCGCCAGTCCCGGATTTCCTCGATCCCGGCCTGCCGGTCGGCGATACCGAAGCGGACCGTGTCGGGTGAGGTCCAGAAGTACCCGGTGACGCCTTCGTGGTCGTCGGTGACCAGGGCTTCCTCGTAGCCGGCGAAGGCCGCCGTCACTTCGGCGACCGTCTGTGGCAGGTCCACATCCATCCGCTCTCCGTTCGTCATGGTTCCGATCCGTCCTCGCGCGACCGTGCAGCCAGGTGGTCACCCGGCCGCACGGGAGGCGCCTTCATCGTCGTCAGTTGTCTCTGCCACGTCAGTCGGTGGCCGCCGATTTGTGCGGCTCGGCGGTCTCGTCCGGCAGGACGCCGACGCCGGCCGGCGCGGGTTCCGGGACCGGGTCAGGTCCCCGCTCGTCCTCCGGCGCCGGCTCTGGCGCCGCACCCGCGAAGGAGCCGCCGCCGTGCAGCCGCTCGAGTGCCAGTTCCTCGGCGTCCGGCTCGCGGGGCGTCGGCCGGGTCAGGGCGAAGGCTGCGCACAGGACGGCGGCGAAGAGGTAACCGAGGCTGACGCCCCCGCTGGCGTTCCAGTCGATCTTAGGGGCGTGGATGAGCCCGATGAAGGAGAGCGCCGCTCCGGCCAGGGACACCGCTGCCGCCGGGACGAACCGTTTGTCGATGACGAACGCGACGAGCGCGCCCAGGATCAGGCCCGCCAGGATCGCGCCCTGGCCGAGGACCATCAGCCCGTGGTAGACGACACCTGACGACTCCAGACCCGCTTCCCCGACCTTGGACGCGTCGGTGCCGGCGGCCGCGAGGGCGTTGTCGATCTGCCCGACGGCCCAGGAGGCCAGGTTCGGCACGAGTGCGGCGACGACGGCCGCGGCGTGTGCCTTGGGTGACAGCTGGAAGGCCTGGGCGCCGATCAGTAGGCCGATGTACAGCAGGATGGGCACGATCGCGGCGACCGGGAAGATCGCACCCAACAGGCTGAACATGCCCAGGAAGCACATCAGGGCGATGACCGCGCCGGTGGCCAGCGAGTAGCCGGTGCGCCCGCCGGCCTTCTTCCACCCTGGGTGACCGACGTACACGGCGGGCGGGAAGGGTGAGCCGAGCGCCGAGCCGATGACGGCGCCCGCGCCGTCGGCCAGCAGTACCGAACGCAGGTTGTAGTTGTCACCGGCGGCAGCGGCGCTCTCGACGTTGCTCATGCCCTCGGTGAAGTTGTAGACGCCCAGCGGGATGGCGGTGGCGAGCAGCGGTGCGACGTCCGAGAGACCGGAGAACAGCGTGTCGATGTGGAGGCCGGGGAGGGCGAGGGTGATGTCGTCGGCCGCCGCCGAGACCGCGGAGCCGTCCATCGCTCCGCCGGCCCAGCCGATCGCGGTGCCCACCAGGAGTGCGGCGAGTCCGATGGGGATGTTGCCGGGCAGCTTCAGATCGGTCATGAGGCCGATCAGGAGCAGCAGGAAGACCGGCAGGGCGATCCACAGGTGGTCCCACATCTGGCCGGCGGGCCGCATGGAGATGAAGGAGACGGAGATACCGGCGAGGGTGCCGAGCAGGGCGGCCCTGGGTGCGTACCGGCGTATGTACGGGCCCACGAAGGCCCCGATGAGGACGATGACACCGATGATGAAGGCCCAGGCGATACCGGCCTTCCACGCCAGCAGCGGGTCCTTGGTCTTGAGGTAGATCGGCAGCATGATGACGAACACGACGATGAACATGTGCGGCACGCTCGGCCCGTAGGGCATCGCGGTGACGTCCTGGCGGCCCTCCCGGCGTGCGAGTCGGCGGCCGAGGTAGGCGTAGTAGATGTTGCCCGCGATCAGGGCGATACCCAGCGCCGGGAGGATGGTGTGGAAGACGTCGTCGTCCGGAATCTTGACGACGCCCAGGCACAACCCGGTCAACGTCAGTACATTGACCAGGACGTTGACGGCAAGTCCGAAGAACGCGTTGGTGTCGCCGCGTACCCACAGGGGCAGGGGCCGGGTCTCGGCGGGGGCGGTGCGGCGGAGTGACAGCATGGTGGGATCACCCTTCGTCGGGTGGAGCGGTGGATTCCGGCGCGGGGTACGCCGGGTGACGGGGCACTGGTGGACAGTGGGCACCGTCGATGTGGCGGTGCGGTGGGGGCGGCCGGGGCGGGGCGACCGGGCGCCGCGGCCCTGTCAGCGCGGCTGCGGCGCCGGTTCGCGGGCGGTTTCCGGAGCGTCGGGGCCGACGGGCGACGTGGTGGCCAGTGCCGCCAGGAACGCGGCCGACTCCGCGGTCCAGCCGAAGATGCCGCCCTGAGCGGCCACCATCTCCAGGCCCGCCTGCTGGAACTGGGGGAAGTAACTGCCGACGCAGTCCGACAGCACCAGGCACTCGTATCCACGGTCGTTGGCTTCGCGGACCGTCGTGTGCACACACACTTCGGTGGTGACGCCGGTGACTACGAGACGGCGGATGCCGCGGGAGGTGAGCAGCTCACTGAACCCGGTGGCGTAGAAGGCGCCTTTGCCCGGCTTGTCGATCACCGGCTCACCCGCCACCGGGTAGAGCTCCTCGATGATGTCGTGGCCCTCCTCACCGCGGATGAGTATCCGGCCCTTGGGGCCCGGGTCGCCGATGCGCATGCTGGGGTTTCCTCGCAGCAGCTTGCTGGGGGGACAGTCGGACAGGTCCGGCAGGTGTCCCTCGCGGGTGTGTATGACCGCCATGCCCGCGGCGCGGCAGGCGTCGAGTACGGCCCGCAGCGGAGCGATGGTCCTCCGCAGTTGTTCCACGTCATTGCCCAGGCTCTCGCCGAATCCGCCGGGTTCGAGGAAGTCCCGCTGCATGTCGATGAGAACGAGTGCCGTCTCGGCGGGGTCGAAGGAGAACGCGTACGGGGCGGCCTCGACACTGAGGGATTCCGCAACTGCCATGGCGGTTCCTGCTTTCGTCGATGGGAAGGGGAGTCGACGCGGTCGGCTTGGCCGGATTCGGACCGTGCGCCCGGATGTGCAGGACTGTTCGAGTGGTGCAGGGGTCCGTCCGGTGGGTCGTCTCAGGAGGTGGCCTCAGTCGTGGCGGTGATCAGGTCGTCGGCGGTGGAGACGCATCCGAAGACGCCGCCCTGCATGGTCACCATGTGCAGCGCGGCTTCATGGTTCGAGGGGTCCGTCGCGCCGGTGCAGTCGGAGAGGATCAGACATTCGTAGCCGCGGTCGTTGGCCTCGCGCATGGTGGTGTGGACGCACACGTCCGTGGTGATGCCGGTGAGGACCAGATGTGTGATGCCCCGGGTGCGCAGTACGAGGTCGAGGTTGGTGGCGTAGAACGCTCCCTTGCCCGGTTTGTCCACGATCACCTCACCGGGAAGCGGGGCCACTTCGGGCACGATCTCCCAGCCGGGTTCTCCCCGGACCAGAATGCGGCCGCACGGTCCGGCGGCGCCGATCTCGGCGCCGATCTGTGCGGATCGCCAGCGTTTGTTGGCCGGCAGGTCCGCCAGATCGGGGGCGTGCCCCTCACGGGTGTGGACCACGAGCATGCCCGTGCTGCGGGCGTGGGCGAGCAGCTTCTGCGTCGCCGGGAGCCCGGCGCGGGTCAGCGAGATGTCGTATCCCATGGTGTCCACGTAGCCGCCGGGTCCGCAGAAGTCCGTCTGCCAGTCGATGCAGAGCACGGCGACTCGGTCGGCGGGCACGGATGTGTCGTACGGCCATGCGTAGGGCTTCGCGGTCACCGGGCCGACGATTACTGTCGGATTTTGCGGACTTATGAGCGTACTGTCAGCCATTGACACCCCAAGCCAGGTGAAGTGGTGTATGGGCAAGTAGCCGCAATAGTTCTGGCATTCCGTACATCGTGATTATGTGGAAATTAGTTTCGGTCAGACGATCGCCGCGTTACGCAGGAATGACGCGGCCGCGGGTGGGTGCAGGGCCAGGGCCCCTTTGCCGGGTCAACGTCGCGGGCGGGGTCTGCTTCCGACGGTGTCCCGCCGAGTGGTGTAGTCACTGGTCGAGCTGATTCGGGTTCTGCTGTGGCGGAAGCTGGCGATCGTCCACGGCCGGTTGCGTCGTGAGGAGTTCGGCCATGGAGGCTTCGGAGAGGTAGCGGCGGTCGAAGACCTGCCACTCGTCGTGGAGTTCGGCCAGGACCGCGGCGACCAGCCGGTCGAGGGCTGCAGGGTTGGGGAAGACCTGGACGACGTCGGCCCGGCGTTTGGTCTCCCGGTTCAGCCGCTCCAGCGGATTTGGTGGACCAGATCTTCTTCCAGTGGGCCGAGGGGAAGTCGAGCCTTGACCCAAGGCCCCTGAAGGAGATCGTCCCGCGTCTGGACACGGCTGCCCGCGCCACCGCCGACGCGGTGGTCACCGTGGACGTCGAACCGCTCGCCCAGCTACTCACGTGCAGTAAAAGCACGAACACGTCACGGAATCGTAGGTGGCCAGCACGGACGTCAGCGAGGTGGAACGCTTGCGTTTTACACCGCTGAACGGGGGACGTTCATGGCAACTCCACCTCCACCTTTGAGGCCACCAGTTCCGCCGCAGGGTGAACCACGCGTCAAAAAGACGCCCGAACACTGGACTGCCGTTGCCGCCCTCATCACTGCCGTAACTGGGGTTCTCACCTTCCTCGTGGGCTTCATCGGTCTGCCGGCGGCCGGCGTCAACTCACCTGCCGCAAAGGTCGAAACCGCAACCGCCACGGCTACGGTCACGAACACCGTCACGGCAACAGTTCCTGGGCCCACCGAAGACTCCAGCACATCGGCTTCCGCTTCCACCTCTCCCGCGGTGCGCTGGTCCGGACCACTGCTTATATCAGGCGACTTCAACCTGGACTCGGTTCCGCCCGGGGGTGTCCTTCCCACCGATGGCGACATCGAGTTGTCCCAGATCAGCGACGGGCAGGAGGCCGTGCTGAGGAGCGACAGAGCGAACTTGGCCGTGGTTCCTCAAGGGGAGAGCCCGGATGCCGCACGGTGTGCCGTTCTCGCGCAGACCCAGGGACAGCGCCTCGCGGACCTTCCGGTTGCTGCGGGAGGCAAGCTCTGTCTGGTCACCAACGAAGGACGATCCGCGCTCGTCACCGTGACCGCCGTGCACCCGCAAGCCCAGAACGTGAGCGTTGATGTCCGCGTTTGGCAGAAGACCGACTGACTCCGAAGAGCGGCTTCCCTTGGCGCGGCTGGCCGTCAGATCTTGAGCTGGCGACGGTCGGCAGAAGCCGTCCCGGTTGGGTCGCGGCGTAACAGGGTCAGGACGGGCGTCTGCCTCGGGATGGCCCTCGTGAGGCCTGGCCACGAGGGCGTCGTCGATGTGGTAGCTCCGTGCTCGTTCGTCGCGCTGGAGGAGCGGCCCAGAGCCGTCGGAGCCGACACGGCGCTGCACCGCCCTGACGCTCGTCAGGGTGCCGCTGATCTTCGACTGTGAAGAACCCATGACCATGATGGCTATCGGGGCGTCGTGTTGGGACGGAAGATGTGCCACCGCCACCGCCACCGCCACCGCCACCGCCACCGCCACCGCCATCGACAACAGGCCGTTGCCGAGCTGCGGCGGTGGCCCCACTCCGATGCGGACGACGCCGTGCCCGAATGGCTCGAATGACGGTGGGACGACTGCCGGTCCTCCGCTCCCGGCCCCGCCCGCCGACAGTGCCGCCTTGGCGTCCCAGGATGCATCCGCCCAGCGATTCGGCAATCTCGATGTTCGGCCTAAATCGCAAGATATTACGTTTATGATCGAACCGGCGGTCCCGCAACGGAAGGCTGTTCGATGGACGTTAAAATCGTGCAGGTGAAAATTCACCCTGCCATTGGTGTCGCCCGGGTCGGCAACAGCAAGGAAACACCCTTCATCGGCCCGGAATCACCGGACCAGAAACCGGAGGACCTCGGCGCGTACAAGGATGGATCCGGGGCGATCCGAAGGCAGGCCGCACGTTTCCGGGTGTACGGCTACAACGCCGCAGGGGATGTCGTGCGGGAGCTGAAGCCGGGCGACGCGGGTGTTTCCGAGATTCAGTGGACAGTGCACCTGGCCAACAAGAAGGCCGCCTGGTACCAGTTCCATGTGCCGCTCGACATCCCCGAGGGCAAGGCACTCGCGCCGGAGCAATACGGCCGACGAAACGCCGACGTGGTGGGCGCCGACCGGAAGAAGCTGGTCATCGACCCCGGAAGCCGCACCGTTCGCGGCTCGATGACCGAGACGCAGAAATTCGATTCCGGCAAGATCATGGACAAGGCGGTGTATCTCGGGGAGATTTCCACCCATTCCGACGGCCGCCTGCTGGTGCTCGGCGGAAGGGGAAACTCCGCCTCCTACAAGAACAGCCCGATCACCGGAGTCACGAACAACGACACCTGGTACGACGACGTGTCCGACGGACCGGTGACGGCAAAGGTACGTATCGACGGCACAGAGCTGACCGCCACCCCCGCCTGGGTCGTGGTGGGACCTCCCCACTACGCTCCCGGCGTGAAATCCGTCCGTACCCTCTACGACCTGCTTTTCGATGTCTTCGCCACGGCCGGTTCGCTCACCCGCCCGCCGCAGATTTCGTTTGCCGACCATATTGAACCGATACTGCGCCGATTGTGTGATCTGCAGTGGGTGAACCATGGTTTCGCCACGCAGTTCGGCTGGAACGGTCCCAACTTCTTCCTCTCCCCGGCGATGCGGAAGCGGCTGGCCGATCCTTCCCAGCGGAACCGGGAACTGCGCCGCCAGACGTACGTCGCCTTGCGCGACTACGACCGCGACGGAACGTCCCCGGTGCCGTGGCCGTGGCTCTACGGCGACGCCATGGCCAGCAAGCCCAAGTCCGTGCGTCAGCACAGCAAACTGTCCCCGACCCAGGACTGGATGCTGAGTCGTTGGGCCGACGGCGCCTTCCAAGCCGGACCGCTGCGGCAGCCCCGACCGAACGTGGACAGTGCCCCGGTCGCCGAACAGCCGGGGCTGCTGGACCGGGCCGCCCTGGAGAGCTGTGCGGCCGACGCGTTCCACCCCGGGTGCGAAGTCACCTGGCCCATCAGGACCCCGAGCATGTTCAGCGCGCCCTTCCGCATCAAGCACCGAGCCCCGAACACCGCAGAACCCGACTACGGGCCCACCCTCACCCCGCAGGAAGCGACGGCTGCGAACGGCCCGCTGTTCGCGCAAGGGCCCGGCGACCTCACCCGCTGGATGGCCGCCCCATGGCAGGCGGACACCGCGAGCTGCCGCTCGGGCTATGAGGTGCTGGCCAATCTCGGGCCCCGCTACAGCCCGTACCTGCCGACCTTCTGGCCTGCCCAGGTGCCGAACCATGTGCTGAAGCTTGAGGACTTCGAGAAGGTCAACACGCCGTCGGCCGGCGGCGACGACAGTGCCCGCGAGGAAGCGTTCGAGCGGCGGGCGACCTGGCTGCGCGGCCTCACGGGCACCATGAACGAGCAGCGCGCACAGATGATCAAGGACTGGTCGAAACTAGGCGTCATCGAGGTGCGCGACTACACCGTGGGCGACGGCAAGTTCCCCGAACGGATCCGCGTGGAGTCGCGCCCGGGAGCACCGCTCGACCGGGCACCGGACACGGCGAACCTGGTCAACCTACAGGTGCCCGAGGCAGGTCCGTCCGTGCTGGCCGCCGCAGGCGGAATCTGGCCAGCGGACCGGCTCGCACCCGAAACCGTCGAGGCCGACCATGTGGCACAGGCGGTCAGCGAGGCAGCGGAGGCGACCGGCTACCTCGCGGAGGAGATCGCCGCCGGATACCTCGAAAGACTCGACCCGTTCCACGAGGAGCGGTGAGCCCCGCACTGGCTCCGGGCGCGGAAGCCTACGACGTGGTGGTGGCGGGCGGCGGCCCGGCCGGCTGCGCCGCCGCGATCGCACTCGCCGGGGCTGGGCGTACGGTTCTGCTGGCGGACGCCGGCACCGGGCCGCCGAAGGTCGGCGAGACGCTTGTGCCCGCCGGGCGGGTCCTGCTCGGTGACCTCGGGGTCGCTGACCGTGTTCTCGGGTCCGGGCACCTGCCCTGCTACGGCAGTCTTTCGGCGTGGGGGTCGGCCGACTTGCACGCCGTGGACTTCATCAACGATCCGCATGGCCACGGCTGGCATCTCGACCGGCGGCTCTTCGATCGGCGACTGCGCGACGCCTCCCGCGCGGCGGGAGCCGAGGTCGCCGAGGGCACGGCCGTACGCGGCACGGCCCGGAGGCCGGACGGCAGTTGGACTCTGGCTCTGCGCGGCGGGACGGGCCCTGCCGATGCTCCTGGGGCGGGTGGGGAGCGCACGGTGCGCTGCCGCTGGGTGATCGACGCCACCGGCCGCGCCGCCGCGATCGCCGTCCGATGTGGGGCCCGGCGGTGGGTCCGGGACCGGCTCGCAGCCCTTTACGCGCACCTGGAGACGGACGCGCTGGACACCGACCGCCGCTCCCTCGTCGAATCAGACGAGGACGGCTGGTGGTACACCGCCCCACAGCCCTCCGGTGGGCGCCTCGTCGCCTACTTCACCGACACCGACCTGCCTGCCGCCCCGTACACCGCGCGCCACTTTCACCGACGGTTGCCGGCCACCAGGCACGTGTCCCGGTGGACCCACAGGCACGGGCACCCGCCTGCGCCACCAGCCGCGCCACGCCGGGCCGCCGCGCACACAGCGCACCTGGACCGGGTGTACGGGGACGGCTGGACCGCCGCCGGGGACGCTGCGATCGCCTTCGACCCGCTCTCCTCCCAGGGCGTTCTCACCGCCCTCTACACCGGGATGGGCGCGGGCCTGGCCGTCGACGCCCACCTGAGTCGTGCGCACCGCGGCGCGGACTCCGGCCTCGCCGCCTACGCGCACAAGGTCGAGGCCACGCGGACTGCGTATCTGCGGGGCCACCGTCTCGTCCACGCCCAGGAAGCCCGCTGGATCCACCGCGCCTTCTGGGCTCGGCGCCTGGCCGGCTTGCCCAAATCCCTCTACTGAACGCAGTCGGAGCACCCGGTGACGGCCCGCCCACCGACCGACGTGGTCCCTGGACATCGAAGTTCCGACTCGGATCGCCCCACCGGGACGCAGGCGTCCTCGTCGGGGGACGTCCGGCGGAGCCATCGCCTGTCCACGGTGTGCTTCCATCCGGCGTCGGAGAGCGGCTGGGTGGCTGTAGTGACCTTGTTCTCGTCAACCGGGGGCGCCGATGTCGGTGTCCCAGCCGTAGCCGTCGGCGAGGTGGGTGAGCAGCAGGCGGCTACGGTCCAGGCGGTCTCGTGGGCGGGGGTTTCGTGGACGTGTTCGCTCAAGTACCGCCAGTTGACGGCGACGATCGAGCAGACCTGATGTGATGGCGCCGTCATCGGCCGGGGGACTGCTCTGCCGACCAGAACGGTCGGCGGCGAGCAGCGCGACGGCGTCGGTCAGTCCCAACGCTGTCAGCAGCGGTTCCAGCGTGCGGCGCTGCGGCCGCTTCCGGCGGCCCCGCTCCAGGTCCTTGATCGACCTGGCCGTCAGCCCGGCGGCCTGGGCCACATGGTGGACCGCACGCATGTGAACGAAACCGATGGTCGCTCCTGAACGTGATCCGAGTTCCTGTCTTGAACGGAGCCTGGTTGCTGGGGCGTTCGACGAGCCAGCCGTGTTCGAAGCGAGCTCCGGCACGTGGGAGGCTGGCGAGATGGCGTGCGTTCACTGCCAGCCAGCGGGTCTGGACGGACCTCTCCCGGCGTCGGCGGGAACCACGGCAGTTGGCGGCGATGCTTGCCGGACAGTGCCGGAACATCCCCGCGTCGGCGGGGACCACTTCGAACTTGATCGTGACGCGACGGGTCATGGCGGAACACCCCCGCATCGGCGGGGACCACATCGGCATCAAGGACGCCGCGGGAGCCAAGGACGGAGCACCCCCGCGTCCGCGGGGGTGAACCGGCGGCGACCGTACGCGCGATCCCCACTGACGTGTGGTCCCCGCCGACGCGGGGGTGAACCGACGGAACGGTCTTCAGCGACGACTGCGCGCCTGTGGTCCCCGCCGACGCGGGGGTGAACCCTCATCGTCCCCGGTCACTTCCACGCCGGCCGCGTGATCCCCGCCGACGTGGGGGTGAACCGCTCAAGTCCGTGGACCAGGCGCTCACGGGCCTGTGGTCCGCGCCGACGCGGGGGTGAGCCGCGTTTCGAGGACATCGAGCGGGCGGTGTTGGAGTGGTCCCCGCCGGCGCCGACGAGGGCGACGCCGTTGCCTGCCCGCCGGGGGAACGCGGCGTGGTCCCTAGCCTGCCGCCTGGTGCGGTTACCGGCGCCGAGCTCGCCGACTGGATCAGAGGGCACTGGAAGATCGAAAAGCTTCTGCACCACGTCCGCGACCGCACGTTCCCCGAGTTCGACTCCAAGATCCATGCCGGCCTTCTCCCGTGCACCGTGGCCGGTCTGCGCAACCTCGCCATCGGCGTCCACCGTCAGGACGGCCACACCAACATCGCCGCCGCGCCACGTCGCACCGCCCGCGACTGGCGAAGGCTTCTCGCCCGGCACCACGGCAGGTGAGGGGAGCCCTGGCCGTGGCGTGCTGAGGGAGGGACCCCCTCCGGGGTGGCCGGGGCGGTGTGGTCTTCGCCGGTTCCTTCAGCCCGTGCGCGACGTGGCGTGGTGGGTCTGCGCTTGGCAGGAAGCTTGGCCTGGCCCTTCCCGGGTGAGCGGCCTCGCGTACGGGCGGGCTGCGGCGAACGGCTTGCTCGCGTGACGGGAGATGGCTTCGGCGGGCGGGAAATTTGGTGGGGTGATTCGGCGGCGTGCGGCTTGGCCGGGGCAGGTGGCGCATTGACTCGCATGGCGGGGCGCCCGGCGGCAGCAGCCTGCCACCCAATCGATCAAACAGGAGCGCACAACTTCACACACTTGACATGTACGAGACATACGCTGCCGCCTGATCTTTTCCCTCATACCCATGAATATCTGAGAGGACTCGGATGATCAAGGTGGGACTGTTCCGTACCCGACTGGCGGCGTTAACCGCCCTGTTCAGCATCCTGATGACACTGATCTGGGCACTTCCCCAGACCGCCACCGCTACCACCGAGGCAACTGCCGACACCGCCTCGACGGCCTCGACCGTGCCGACGCACCCCCTCTGCGCGAGACCCGACAAACCCAACCAGATGGCCTGCTTCGCGGTCGCCCGCGACGATGTCCGGCAGACCGGCAAAGGCTTCCAACCCCTGCTGGCTCCCGCCGGGTTGGGCCCCGCCGACCTCCAGAGCGCCTACGACCTGCCGTCCGACGTGGCCGGGGCGGGGGTCACGGTGGCCATCGTCGACGCCTACGACAACCCGAACGCCGAGGCCGACCTGGCCGTCTACCGCTCCCAGTTCGGCCTGCCGCCCTGCACCACCGCGGGCGGCTGCTTCCGCAAGACCGACCAGCGCGGCGGCACCGAGTATCCACAGCCCGACCAGGGCTGGGCCGGCGAGATAGCCCTCGACCTCGACATGGTCAGCGCCGCCTGCCCGCTCTGTCACATCCTGCTGGTCGAGGCCGACGAGCCGTCCATCGACGGCCTCGGCGAGGCGGAGAACACGGCGGTCGCGCTCGGCGCCGCGTACGTCTCCAACAGCTGGGGCGGGAGCGAGAGCGCGTTCGGCGACCTGCCCGGTGACGACTACTACAAGCACCTGGGCGTGGCGATCACCTTCAGCACCGGCGACAACGGCTACGGCACCAGCTACCCGGCCTCGCTGCCGTACGTCACGGCGGTCGGCGGGACCTCGCTGAGCCGGGACAGCGGGACCCCCCGGGGCTGGAACGAGTCCGCGTGGACCGGGGCGGGCAGCGGCTGCTCGGCCTACCACCCCAAGCCCTCCTTCCAGACCGACCGGGGCTGCGCCAACCGCGCCGTCGCGGACGTGTCTGCCGTCGCCGACCCGGCGACCGGGGTCAGCGTCTACAACACGTACGAGGACCGCGGTTGGGGCGTCTACGGCGGCACCAGCGCGTCCGCCCCGATCATCGCCGCCACCTACGCGCTCGCCGGGAAGCCGGGCGCGAAGACCTACCCCAACGCCTACCCGTACGCCCACTCCGGCGCCCGCGACGGCGCGCCGAACGGCGCTCTGAACGACGTGACCAGCGGCACCAACGGCACCTGTGCCACCGCCTATCTGTGCACCGCCGGCCCCGGCTGGGACGGCCCCACCGGCCTCGGCACCCCGAACGGCACCGTCGCCTTCACCACCGGCCCGTACGGCAGGTTGACCGGCAAGGTCACCGACCCGTCCGCCGGCGGCCCGATCGCCGGGGTGCGGATCACGGCCGGCGCGAACGCCACGACGACCGGCGCCGACGGTACGTACGACATGACGCTCCCGGCGGGCACGTACGACGTGACAGCCGCCAAGTTCGGCTACGGCAGCACCACGCCGGCCGCCGTCGAGGTCGGCGACGACGCGACCGTGGCCCGGGACTTCACGCTCTCCGCCCAGCCCCTGGTCACCGTCAGCGGTCGGATCCAGGACGGCTCGGGGCACGGCTGGCCGCTCTCCGCGGGCATCCAGGTCACCGACGAGCCGTCCACTCGGACGTACACCGACCCGGCGACCGGCCGCTACACCCTCAGGCTGCCCGCCAACAGCACCTACACCCTGCAGGTCGACCCGGTCTACACCGGTTACCAGGTCACGACGGCCGATCTGACGGTGGGTGCCAAGGCCGGCCGCAAGGACTTCGGCATCCCGGTCGACGCCGCCGCCTGCGTGGCGCCCGGGTACAAGCAGACGTTCAGCGAGGCCACCGAGACCTTCGACGGCACGCAGGCGCCCGCCGGGTGGAGCGTCACCGGCAGCGGCCACACCTGGCGCTTCGACGACCCGGCCGGGCGCGGCAACCTCACCGGCGGGTCGGGCGGCTTCGCCATCGCCGACAGCGACTACTCCGGCGACCGGCAGAACACCTCCCTCCTCTCCCCGGTCCTCGACCTGACCGGCTACGACACGCCCGCGGTCCGCTTCAGCACCTTCTACAAGCCGTTCGACGACGACTCCAAGGCCGACGTCGACCTCAGCGTCGACGGCGGCACGACCTGGTCCACCGTCTGGCACCGCGACACCGCCTCCGCGGGCCCCGGGACGCAGAGCATCGCCCTCCCGGGCGCGGCGGGGAGGTCCGCCGTCCAGGTGCGGTTCCGCTACAACGGTGACTACGCCTACTACTGGCAGGTCGACGACGTCGCCTTCGGCGGCATGACCTGCAAGCCGGTGCCGGGCGGGCTGCTGTACGGGACGGTGACGGACCGCAACACCGGCCGGCAGCTGAGCGGTGCGACGGTGAGCGGCAAGACCGGCGCCAAGGCGACCACGGCGGGCGACGGTTCGTACGTACGCTTCGCGCCGCGGACGGGCCGTCAGCAGGTCGCGTTCAGCGCCGAGCACTACACCACGGCAACGAAGAAGGTGAACGTCAAGGCCGACCACGCCACCCGCCTCGACGCGGTGCTGCTCGCCGGACAGCTGGCGATCAGCCCGGCGGCGGTCGACAAGACCGTGCGCAAGGGGAAAGCCACCACCGCCCAGGTCACCCTGCGCAACACCGGCTCGGCCCCGCTCACCGTCAGCCTCACCGAGCGGTCCGGGGACATTCCGACGGCAACGACGGCCCGCGCGGCAGCTCCGCAGTACGTTCCCGGTGACTTCACCCCCGACCGGCTGACGAATACGAAGCCGAAGACCACGTCCACGTCCACGGACGTGACCCCCGCAGCCTCGGCCTGGACCTCCCTGGCCGACTACCCCACCCCCGTCATCGACAACGCCGTCGCCACCGGCCCGGACGGTCGCGTCTACTCGGTCGGCGGCACCGACGGCACCTCCGTTCTGTCCGGCGGCTACGTCTACGACCCCGTCACCGCCGCCTGGACGGCGATCCCCGGCGGCCACCCCACCCCCCGCGAGTCACCCCAGTCCGCCTTCCTGAACGGCAAGTTGTACGTCACCGGCGGCTGGACAGCCGAGGGCGGCACTGTGACCAGCACCGAGGTCTACGACCCGCAGCACCGCACCTGGTCCACCGCCGCCCCGGTGCCCGCCGGGTACGCGGCAGCGGCTTCCGCCACACTCGACGGCAAGTGGTACCTGGTCGGCGGCTGCGGCCAGGGATACTGCACCGGCGCCACCGCAGTGCAGGTCTACGACCCGGCCACCGACACCTGGGCCGCCACCACCCCCTACCCCGAGGCCATCTCCTGGCTCGGCTGCGGCGCCGTCTCGGGCACGCTGTACTGCGCGGGCGGCACCACCGTGGTGGAGGGTACGCGGCACGGCTACGCCTACGACCCGGCCACCGCCGCCTGGACTCCGATCACCGACCTTCCCATCGACCTGTGGGCCTCGGCCGCCACCACCGCCGACGGCCGCTTCCTCCTCTCCGGCGGGGTCAGCAACCTGCTCGGCGTTGTCACCAGCGCCGGCTACGCCTACGACCCGGCCGCCCGCACCTGGACGGCCCTGCCCGCCGCCTCCACGCCGCTCTACCGGGCCGGTGGCGCCTGCGGGTTCTACCGGGTCGGCGGTGCGCCGAGCGTCTTCGACGCCCGCGCGAATGTCGAGCAGTTGCCGGGCCTCGACAGCTGCGTCCCGGCAACCGACGTCCGCTGGCTCTCCACTACGTCTACCACCCATACGCTCGCCCCCGGCCGGCGCCTGACCGTCACCGTCCGGCTGGACGCGGGCGCGACGGCGGTGGACGTGGCCGGGACCTACACGGCCGCGCTCGCGGTCAGCACGGACACGCCGTACACGTACCCGGTGGTGCCGGTGCGGATGACCGTGCGCTGACAAACCGCCATCCGACAATCGTCGGGCCCTTCTCTGCCGCCCCCTCGCGCCGCATCATTCGCGAGGGGGCCTCATCGCGTCCTTCCTCCTGCCGCCCGTGTTGCTCGCTGGGGCCCTGGCTCACGCCGGCAGCCGATGGAGAGCTCGTCTGCATGGGCGCAGCGGCGGTACCTGCGCCGCCACCGGGCAATGCGGGGCTGGCCGTGAGGTCCGGCGGAAGCGGCCGGGCGGTCGGCGACCTCGGGGCGGAGACCGGAACTGTGCCGCCCGGGGTGGGGTAGGAGGAGACAGTCGCGCTGACGGACGACAGCGCGAACCCGAAGCCGCCCGCGTCAGACGACGGCGATGAAGCCGCCGAAGGGCGCGGTGTGGACGGTGAAGGCGCTGCCCCGAAGGTCGCAGTGGCGCAGGGCGCCGTCCGTGGCGGCGGTGTCGGCGAACAGCTTGATCCTGCGCCTGCCCCGGATACCCAGGTCGTGCAGGTCGACGCTGAGGGGCTGAGCCTGGCCGGTGGGCGGGGTGTAGCCGGGGACCGAGGAGTCGAGGCCGGGCCAGATGGTGAGGGTGCGGCCGTTGACTCCGGCGATGTACCAGGTGCCGCCCTTGTGGCGGGCGACGACGACGTGGCTGCCAGGGGCGGCGGCCAGGTAGCGGGTCTCGTCGAAAGCGACGGGAACGGTGCTCAGCAGTTCGCGCACCTCGGCGGGCTGGGCGAGTTAGCGGTCGGGGTTGTCTGCGTAGCCGTTGAAGCCGGACTGGTAGATGACGGTCAGGGCCAGCTCGTGGGCGTCCGTCGTCCGGCGCGGGTTGCCCCCGTAGACGTACGGGGAGAGCAGGGTGGTGCCGTAGTCGAAGGCGCCGACGGCGTTACGGGTGATGGCCGCGATGGTGGTCTGTTCGGGGATCTGGTCGGCGTACGGCTTGGTGTTGGCGTAGTACTCACTGGCGATGCCGGCCTCGACACCGAGCAGGTGGGGGTAGGTGCGGTCCCAGCCGCGCGGCACGGTGGTGTTGTGCAGCACCACGTGCAGCCGGTAGCGGGCTGCGTCCTCGAGGACCTCGCGCTGGCGGGCGATGAGCTGCTGTTTGTCGCTCTGCCAGCCGTCGGCCTTGATGCCGGCGATGCCCAGGTCACGCAGTCGGCGGAAGGTTGCGCGGCGGGTGGCGGCGTCGGCGATCAGGTCGCGCGGGGTGTTGGCTATGGCGTCGTTGTTCTCGCCCGCGGAGTTGTACCAGAGGAAGAGTCGGATGCCGCGGGTATCGGCCTCGGCGACGAGGCGCTCCAGCGGCACCGCGTTGCCCGCCGCATCGGTCATCTTGTCCCACTTGGCGTCGACGAGGGCGTATGGCCAGCTCATCTCCTGGGCCAGGTCGAACCAGCGCAGCGTCTGTTCCAGGCTGGTAGGACTGGTCGGCGCCGTCAGCCAGCTGAAGGCCGACGCCCCCGGGCACACGCACCCAGGACGTGTCCTCGACCGCGCAGGGCAGCGCGAGGTCGGTGGCCAGGGTGGTCTCCGCGAGCCCGGCCGGGTCCCGGCTCACCGCCACGAACCGCCAGGGCGTCTGCCAGGCACCGGTGACCTGGGGTGCGCCGGGGCCGAGGTTGCAGAGCGCCTCATCGTCGGCGGGGAAGGCGATGGTGTACGTCACGCTGCCGGCGGCCGTGTCGAGCGTGGGCTGCCCCAGGTGGCAGGCCGGGTAGGTACCGTCCATGCCGGACTCACCGGCCAGCACCCACCACGTACCGCCGTCCGCCGCCTCGGTGCGGGCGAGCAGCGGGAAGGACGCACCACCGGCCGAGGCAGTCGCGGCACCGAGCACAGGCGTGGTGTGGTTCGCGCGGGAGACGTACCACTCCTGGTACTTGGGGGACTTGAGGGTGTACGGCTGGGTGTACTGGGCGCCGCCGTCCGCCGGGACGGTCAGGGTCAGACCGGTGACCTCGGCGGCAACAGTGCGGGTGGTGCCGTCACCCCGGCCGGGGAAGCGGCAGCGCAGGGCCAAGCCCTCCTGGTCCGCCCTCAGCACGATCTCCATGGGCAGTCCCTGCGCGTTGCGCACCTATACCATCCGTTCGGTCATCACCTTGCGGACCCGGGAGGTCTTCCCCTGCAGCAAGCCGTACCGGATGTCCACGCTCTTCGGGCGGCCGGTATCGGTCACCGTCAGGCGGGAGGAGAAGTCCGCGTCGTCCAGCACCGAGTAATAGTCAAGACCTGTGGATCAAGAAGATGGCGGCCAGGTGACCGGCCTGGTGGTGTCATGGACGTTCACGGCCTCCCCGTCGCGCAGGCAATGGTGCGACAGCCCGCGCTCGGCGAGATGGGTGGCGGCTCGCTCCGCGCCTTCCGTGTCATGGTGTTCGGATCGCCAATGGGGAACGATCCGGTAGGGCACCAGGCAGAGGCACTCCGGTGCGGTAGTCGGCGGATAGCCTTTGGGCAGGATGGTTGGGTCATCGATGAGGTCGATGCCTTGGAGGTCCGGTCCGGCGACGCAGGCTCCTGCCGAGTAGCCGCCGTAGGTGAACTCGGGCCGATGCAGCTGCTTTTGGAGGGCATTGCGAAGTCCTGCCTGGGCCATGGCGCGAGCCAGGACGAACGCGTTGCCGCCCAATGCCCAGACGAGGTCGAGGCCGTCCAGGCGTTTGGGGAGTTCCTCGGGGGCGGTGAAGTAGTCGCGGAGATCGAGTTCTTCGCAGATGTAGCCGAAGGTTTCCAGGGTGCGGCTCTCGCGGGCGTAGTCGCGGGCGCGTGAGCGACCGTACTCGTCGAGTGCGTTCAAGACGATGCCCGCTCTGCTTGTGGCCAGGGTGGCGGGCAGCGCCGACGGTCGGCTGTCGGGGGTTAGGAACCAGGAGCTCAGCAGCAGCCTCATCATTACCTCTCGGTTGACGGATCACGCGGTGGTGATCATTCAGGCTGCCGTGAACGGGGCCTGGCTGCTGGGGCGTTCGACGAGCTGGCCGCGTTCGAAGCGGGCTCCGGCGCGGACGAGGGCGACGAGGTGGGGTGCGTTCACGGCCCGCCAGCGAGCCTGGGCGGACTCGACGAGCTTGAAGACCATGGCAAAGGCAGCGGCCGCGCTGCCGGCGCCCCGGGTGACCTTGGACCGCAGCCGGACGGTGGCGAAGGTCGACTCGATCGGATTCGTGGTCCGCAGGTGAATCCAGTGCTCGGCGGGGAAGTCGTAGAAGGCCAGCAGCTCATCCACATCGTCAGTGATCTTCTTGACGGCCTTGGGGAACTTCGCGCTGTAGGTCTTCGCGAACGCAGCGATCGCCTTTACGGCGTGCTCGCGGTCCTCGGCGTTGTAGATCTCCTGGAGGGCCTTCTTCGCACCGGGCTGGGCGGACTTCGGCAGGGCATTCGCGACATTGGCGATCTTGTGAACCCAGCACCTCTGATGGCGGGTCTCGGGGAACACTTCGGCCAGGGCCTTCCAGAAGCCCAGGGCGCCGTCGCCGACCGCGAGGGCGGGAGCACGCACGCCCCGGCGTGCGCAGTCCCGTAGCAAGTCGGCCCAGGAGTCGGCGGATTCGCGGTAGCCGTCGGCCATAGCGATCAGCTCTTTGGTGCCGTCTGTGCGCACACCCATCAGCACGAGGACGCACGACTTCGCCTCCTGCAGACGTATGCGCAGGTGGATGCCGTCGGCCCAGACGTAGACGTAGTCGGCGACGGACAGATTGCGCTCGCCGAATGTCCGATGGTCGGCCTGCCACTGGGCCGTCAGCCGCGTCACGGTTGCCGGCGAGAGCCCGGCGGAGCTGCCGAGGAACTGCTCAAGCGCGGGCACGAAGTCGCCGGAGGACAGGCCGTGCAGGTAGAGCAGCGGCAGCACCTCGCTGATCTTCGGAGACTTGCGGCACCACGGAGGCAGGATCGCCGAGGAGAACCGCTTCCGCTCGCCGGTGGCCTCGTCGACGCGCCTGTCGTTCACCTGCGGGGCCTTCACCTCTACCTCCCCGGCCGCAGTCGTGACTTTCCGCGGCTGGTGATAGCCGTTGCGAACCACCAGGCGGCGCCCGTTCTCGTCACGCTGATCGTCCAACTCAGCTATATAGGCGTTGGCTTCAGCTTCCAGAGCAGCGGCCAACATCCGCCTCGCACCCTCGCGGACGATGTCGTCGATCAGGAAGCCGGTCTCGGTCGTTCCATCGGCATTCACTACGCTCAGCACGGGGCGTACCTTCCCGACCGACGGTGCGACGTCGGCCTACTCGATGACCAGAAGTCGATCACTCGGGAAGGTACGCCTTCGCGTCCAACCAGAGACCGATCCACAGGTCATGAGCATTGCTCAGATCGCGAGATCGTGTCCCCGCCTGGCCAAGTAGCGCGCGCAGCCGTCTGTCAGTGGAACCAGACGACGAGACGTACGTTCTCCGCGCCGTGCACTTCGCTGAGGATGTCCATAACGCTCCAGACCCGGCCCCAGTCGGTGTCGATCCCTGCGGCTGAGGCGCAGGTTCGTGTGCCTGAGGCGTTGGTTTCCTGCCAGTCCGTGGTGTCCAGTTCGGCCCAGGTCAGCCAAGTGGTCCCGTGCACATCGTGGGGGCCGCCGTAGCCGGCGAACTCAGCTCGCAGCCGATCCGAGGCGTCGTCAGGGAAGCCACGATCTTCCGCCAAGGGCCGGAAGCCGTAGGAGTTTCGGATTCCGAAGAGGCAGGCCAGGCCGTCGTAGGCGTTGCCCCTGTTGAGGAGGAAGAGATCGATGCCGACCTCCCACACGGAGTCCTCGTCGTCGGGTCCCCATAGGCGGGCCCCCGGCCTGCATTCGATCATTCCGCTGACGTCGGTCGACATAGACAGATCCTGCCTGCGCAGGCCAGGAGCCGGCATTTCCTTTTCGCGCGCGTGCGTACGTGATCCGGTCGAGACCCTGGCTTAGCCGGTCCGCAGACGTCATAGCGACGCTTCCTGAGTGGTTCGGGCCGACTACAGCGCCCAATTGCACCGCCTGTGACTTAGTGCTGCTGTACCTGGCCCGGATGGACAACTCGGATGCACAGATTCGGCCCGCCGCCGGGCCTCCCGGCCCAGCGAGGAGTACCGCATACCGACCGATAAAGAGTGGGACTCCTTCCGCGGCCACTTTGAGAAGCGGAAACTCTCCATTGGGACCTGCGGCCGAGCCTTCTCCACTCCTTGCATTCATGAGCACGCCTGCTTGCGATGCGCGATGCTCCGGCCAGACCCTGCCGAACGACCTCGGCTCATCGAGATCCGCGACAACCTCATCGACCGCATCGCCGAGGCCAAACGGGAAGGCTGGCTCGGCGAAGTCGAAGGCCTCGAAACCAGCCTCGCCGGTGCCAACGACAAGCTCGTCCAGATGGACGCCGCCACAGCCCGCACGGCTTCGGCGGTCGATCTCGGGATGCCCACCTTCAACCAGATCGCGGGACGGGCCACCGACACCTGACGGCCGACACCGTTCTCCGCGCCATGAGCGACAGGTCAAGCCTCCCAAGGCCCGCACCATGCGTCGATCGCTGCTCTGGAGCTGTCCGCCCACGCGGTCGCGGTCCCGCGCGTATGCGGAAGCGCATCGACCCACCGTTCCCAGAGGCCGTCTGGAGCAACGAATCGCGCGGAGTGACTTGTGCCCAGCTGGGAATCCAGCCTCATGAGCGCCCCAAGGGCGGGTCCCTGGTCATACCGGCATTCCAACTGCGGAAGATACCGGTACAAATAGGACGCAAGGATGTTCGCATCATCTTGGCTGCCGAACCGGGAGAGCGCAAAGCAGTAACCCTGACCTGTATAGGTGAGTTCACTGGCCAGCAGAAGGCTGCCGATGCGTTCACGCCACTCAACCCGCCGGGCCACGCCGACCAACCACGCAGCGGTCAGCCGGGAACGCCATTCATACGCAAGGAGCGCTCTGAGCTCCTGGTCGCTTACCTGGAGAGAGTCAGCTTGCAGCGCGCCTACGAAGGCAGTCCGTTCTTCCTCCCCGAGGCGAAGGAAGTTTCCTCCCAGCAGTTCGAGGTATCGCCGTTCACCAGCGACATACCGGGCCACGACATGCTCGTGGCCAACTTCCCGGGGATGCTGCATGCTCATCGCCGCATCATGACCTACCAAGGAGGCAACCCCACGAGCGGGGTCCCGCGAGATCCGATCCGTAGTTCAGAGAATCCGAAGCCCACCTGAACTGGGCATTCATCACCCTCATGACCCGACGCCTGGCCCGAAAAGGCCCCCGCACCGACCGCTGGGAGAGGAAGCCATAGCCGACTGCCTCAGGTTCGGATCTGCCACTCCAGGCAACGGTGGCCTGATTCGCCTTCGTAGGGTGTGGGCCAGTAGTAGAGGAACGGACCGTCAGATTCCAAAGCATCGGCCAAGGTTCGAAAAAGCTGTGTCAGGCCGGTTGCCCATAGGGTTCCGTCCAGGTCCCCGGACCCGATGCCCATTTCATACACGTGACCGTATGAAGGTCCGGGGCGGTGATCGACAAAGGCAACCCCGCCATCGTTGGGAAGCGCGAACGGCACGCAGCGATGCAGATTAACGGCCAGTGCATCGTCCTCCCACAGGTCGGCATCGATGTTGTCCTTGCCGACGTCCACGAGCACGTCGTACATCATCACGATGTCGTCCACGCCGCTAAGGCGGTGCCCCGAGGGAAGAAAAGCACCAGCAGGAAGGCGTCTGCGGGAGCCAGGAGCGGCAACAGGTTCAGCGGCTCCATCATGCTGCTGCAGCAGCGCCTTGAGCTCCGGGTGCAGGTCGAAGCCGAGCCGCGACTCCAGCTCGATGAGCCGCTCGCGCTCCGCCGGCCTTCGCAGCATGGCGTGATCGGCGGGCGAGTTCGAACAGAGCCACGACTCAAGCCGAATCCACTCCCGCTCGAACGCAGGAAGATCTATCTGTGTCATCCGCTTAACATAGACGGTCGCACTGACAGCAAGCTCCCAGGCCAGGCTGAACCCTGACCGGCAGGAGTTCAGAAACACCTACTGACAGTTTCCAGCGTTGTCCTTCCAGGGTGAGGACAGCTTTGGTGATGACGGTCATGCGGTTCTACCTTGCTCGTGGGTTGGACGGGCCGTCGTAGGGTCCAGGGACCCAGAGACACTGGGTATGGCTTTCATGCGGTTGCCCTCGATGGTTCCCCTAACCTGGCCGCCCGGTGTCTCACGACGACTCGGCCGCTGATTAGGAGCTGCGAACGTCCGCGGACGGATCGCTGAGTAGGACCACGCCGGCGAGGTCGTCCCGGAGTGCAGAGCGCCATCGAACGACCGGAGGAACTGGTGGCCCAGATCTGGGCGGGTACGGACATCGGCAAGACCCACCACCACTGCGTGGTCCTGAACGCTGAGGGGGAACGGCTGCTGTCACGCCGCGTCCTGAATGACGAGCCGGAACTGCTGGCCCTGTTTGCCGATGTGATGGCTCTCGACGAGAACGTGGTGTGGGCGGTCGATGTCGCCGACGGCATGGCCGCACTGTGGATCAGCGTGCTGCTCAACCACGGCCAGCACCTCGTCTACATACCCGGCTTGGCGGTCAACCGGGCCTCGGCCGGCTACCGGGGCACGGGCAAGACCGACGCCAAGGACGCCACTGTCATTGCCGACCAGGCCCGGATGCGCCGGGACCTGACCGTCCTCCGACCGGACGACGAACACGCCATCGAGCTGCGGGTCCTCACCAACCGCCGCACCGACCTCAACGCCGACCGCACCCGCCGGATCACCCTGCGTGGCCAACTCACCAGTGTCTTCCCGGCCTTGGAACGAGCCCTTGATGTTGGCAACGTCGGCCCGCTGGTCCTGCTGACCGGCTATCAGACCCCGGCTGCCCTGCGGCGGGTCGGCCGCAGCCGCTTGGAGACCTGGCTGCGCAACCGAAAGGTACGCAGCCCCGAGGCCCTGGCCGAGGCCGCCCTGGAAGCAGCCGAGCGTCAGCACACCGCCGTCCCCGGGGAGAAGATCACCGCGCAGGTGATTCACACCCTGGCCAAGGAGGTGATGAGCCTCAACGAGCAGATCACCGAGATCGACAAGCTCATTGCGGCTCGGTTTCGCGAGCACGAACTCGCCGAAGTGATCTCCAGCATGCCCGGCATCGGCCCGCTGCTGGGTGCCGAATTTCTCGCAGCCACCGCCGGCGACATGAGCCGTTACGGCACCGCCGACCGCCTGGCCAGCCTCGCAGGAGTCGCCCCGGTCCCCCGGGACTCGGGCAACATCAGCGGAAACTTGCACCGGCCCAGGCGCTATCACCGTGGCCTGCAACGCGTCTTCTATACCTCCGCGCTGATCAGTATCCGCAGCTGCGACCACTCACGCCGTTTCTACGAACGCAAGCGCGCCGAAGGCAAGCGGCACACCCAGGCTGTCCTCGCCCTGGCCCGCAGACGTGTCAACGTCCTGTGGGCTCTCATCCGTGACGGACAGTGCTACCAAAACAACCTCCCTGTCACCGCTGCGACTTGACAACCTCATTAGGAGGTTGGGACTGATGCGGGATCTTCGGAAGATCTGCCAGGACTTCAGCCGTGCCATGCCGCGTTCGACCGGTGCCCGGGCTGTGGCCAGGGATCGGTTGACGGTGCGCTGGGTGAGGGTGAGTTCGCCGGCTGGTGGCCGTTTGAGTCCGGTGGTGACCCAGGAGCCGGCGCCCGTGTAGGCGCGGTCGGCGAGGACGCGGAGACCCTGGCATTTGTATCCGCGAACAAGGGCCCACCCCGGCGCGGTTCGCATCCTGTCGGGGGCGGGGGACGAGCGGCGAGACCCTCACCTGTCTTGTTAGGGGGTTTCGTCCAGTAGCGGCGCGGGCGGAGTTGCTGCCCTTCGCGGGTTCAACGACTCTTGTACATCGTGACCGTGAAGCTGACCTTCTTACCGTTGTGGTAGTCAGTGCTGTCCCACACCGAGATGTGAGACGTGTCCTGCATCCGCAGTTGCAGCACTTCATCGGCGTTGCTCCAGTTGTATCCGACGAACTGGAAGTTCGGCTCGGGACTGTCTCCCGTTCTCCTTTTTCCCCAGCTGCAGATATACGATGCGTCGTTCTCGCAGACGGACCAGGCCCTGGCGTACAGGTGGCAGTCCTCTCCCTGCCATAGGTCGATACGCTTCAGCCTTGCGTCGGACGAGCGCCACGTGCCGTTGAACCGGCTGGCGGAGCACAAGGCGGCTGCTTCTTTCGTCGAGGTGACGGTGAGCACCACCGAGAGGGAGAGCGTCAGGGCGGCCGTCAAGAGCACGGCCGTGATCTGGCGTAGTGGAATGCGGGCAGAAGAGACCTGTGTCATCGTGAACCTCCGATAGGCGGGTCGCAGCGCGGGGCATCCCGTCGTCACACGACGGGTTGTCCCCTACTTCGGCTGAACGCCACTCATTCGGACCCGGATCATTTAGCTCTTTACCCCCTGCCTATTCCAGAGCAGCACTCCGCAATCCTGATCGCAAGTCGGCGGGATTTTACATTTCGCGCATGATTCAATGATGAATGCGATCCAAAGTTGATCGGTCAAGTGCTGCCGGGCTGATTCCAGCGCCTCATGCAGGAGAACTTGCCGTTCCGGCCAGCGTGCGAGTCGCAATCGACGTGCTCGGCGCACGACGGACACGGCATGCGGGCGGTTGAGGACCCGGCTCTCGCCGCCCCCTCGTTCCCGCGTTGCTCACTGCTTTGTGCCCAACGCTCGGTCCTGGTTCGGTTGTGGTGGCCCGTCGTGGCCCGACACCGTGGTTATCTGACAAGTACATGGCCCCGATCGGGGGAGGCATACTCACCCGATGCGGCTGCATCCCTAAGCGCTGGCGTACCACTGGCGTACTGGATGCGTTGCGACGGCATGGACCGCACATCCACCACGGCGGGGTGTCTCCTGCACCACCAGCCGGATGCCGAGCTCACCAACGCGCACGAGATGAACCCGCCGATCTACGCCGCCCTGGTGGCAGAGTGGTGGGTGCGGGGGCGCATAGTGCCTGGCCGGTACGACGCACAGTGGGCCACCTTGGCCGCCGTGCCCACGACCGGGACGCCTGACGGCGTGGAGTTCGGAATCGGCACTGCGTGCTGGGAGCGCGTGACCGTCGCGCGGGCTGGCGCAGGCTGAACTTCCTCAGCGGCGCAGGTCGTCAGCCCGGCCTCCGGCCAGTATTCGCAGGGCCCAGCCGGCGCAGGTAATGCGTACGGGCTCGGGCCTCAATGGCTGGTGGTTGCGCGTCGGGGCGGTGGGATGAGACTGGGTTGAGCAGGGCGGCGAGTATCCCGGTGGCTTGCTGGAGTGCCACTTCCACGGCGGCGGGGGTATGGAGGGTGCCGCTGCCGTCCGGCGGCACGAGCCAGCGCAGAGCACCGGTGGCCCGCTGAGGCGCCGGGACGGCGATCCAAGCGCCTTGGCCGGCGTAGCGAACGCCATCGCCGACCCAGCGAGTGCGCGGATCCGGCGGCAGGAAGAAGCCCAGGCGGTGGGAGGTGAAGTCGGCGAGGGTGGGGCCGGGTTCGAGCCGCGGGGAGCGCAGCAGCACGTCGAGTGCGAACAGGCCCAACTCCTCCGGCACGCTCAGCACGTCCCAGAACCGGCCGGCAGCCAGCACTGCGGTGCCGGTGTCCGAGCGCCATTCCCGCTTGCACGCGCGGGGGTCGATCGCGGCGGCGGCGAGCCATTCCACTGCTTGCTGGGCGTGACTTCTCAACGGCATTCCTCTGCGGGGCAGCGTGTGGGGGGATGGAACTTTTGAAAGAGCGCAAGATTGTGCGAATTTCCGGTGGTCTGACCGGATTCGCGGCTCTCATGGTGGTGCATATTTCTACGTGGCGGAAGGGGTGGCGCGCCATGGCGCTTTGCTGGCGCGGCGGATTGACGGGCGCCAACGCGCACCGACTTCCTGGAGAGGCAAGCCCGTTGACGAAGTCCACGGTCCGAAGGTGGCTCACCCGTTGCCGCACGTGGAGGTGCCGTCGTGCCCGGTGTCGATGGCACGCTGCGGGCGACCCGCTGGCGTCGTTGGTCAAGGCGGCGCAGCGTCTTGACTACGGAGCAGGCCGGTTTGGCCGGTTAGATGACCACGACGGGGAGCTGTGAGCGCATCTGTACTAGAGGGCGTCTGAAAAGCCTGTCGGCGGGCAAGTTGCCTGGTAGTGGGGTGGTGGCGCACGTT